>CAVVNQ010000005.1:0-51445 GCA_963749705.1 uncultured Chloroflexia bacterium
GCGCTCGTGCGGTGCGACCGCGCGAGGTGGCGACGGTCGCGGGCTGACAGCGGGCCCGTACGATCGAGGGATGCGGTGCCGAGCTGGAGGTGCGCAGTATCGTGGCGCCCAGCTTGTCTGCTGGCTCGTTTGCCGCGAGATCTCCCGTACGGCATGAAGTAGCGGAGGCCCACACGCTTGGGCTTGCTGTCATCGCTCGCATCCGAGCTCTCGATCACGGTGGCGAATTGGGCTGTCTGGGTCTCGATCGTTGAGGCACTGATCGTTGGTTTGTCGGTGCTGGTATTCGGGACTTGGGTCGCGCGGACTGTCGGATTGCTCGGGGGCGACCGGCCAGCCGGGGAGATTCTCGGAGTCGGGCTGGCATCCGGGCTGATGGTTCTTGCCGCGTGGTGGGCGGCAATCGCCTCGGGTGGGAGGAGCTCATTCACCCCGGTCGCCGTCGGCTTTGCAATCTCAGTTGCCGTGGCCGTCGGCCGGGCTCGGCGTCGCAGATCGGCTGGACGAGATCTCAATGCCGATCAATCTGGCGCGGCGTCCGAATCCTGCGATCTTTCCGTGGCCACCTCAGCCACGGGGCGGCCACCTTGGCGGAGGTCGATGCTGCCAGTCCTCCTCGCTGCCGGGTTCGTCGTGGCCGTCGCACTGCTCTATGGATCGACGACAGCGCCGAGCCCAAGGAATGGCATTCAGCCCGTCGAGTTCAACGATGAGGCGTTCTACGCAGTCCTCGGCGCCGACCTCGCCCGCACGGGCACGGAGTCGGTCGAATTGCCGTCGGCCTTCGACACCGTCGCCGATGAGCAACCCCAGCGGTGGTACCACTGGGGTGAGCTGTGGCTCGCGTCTGCGGTCATCACGGTCCTCGGCGCGGCCCCGATGTCTGCGCGATTCTTCATCGTGCTGCCAGTTCTGCTCCTTGCGGCGGCTTCGCTCAGCGGAACGATCGTGCGGGAGTCGAGCCGGGATGCCTCGCGCGGCGCCTACGCGCTCGGGTTCGCTGCGTGCCTGTTCCTGGCCCCGATCCCTCTGGTGTCGGGACCGTTCTTCGGATCGTGGGCTGCCGGTCTGTTGTTCGGAATACACATCTACGGGCTCGGTGTTGTCGCGTTTCTGCTCTCGCTCTACGCAGTACTCGTTCTAGGGCGACGCGCGGCCAGCTGGGAGCTCGCGCTTTTCGTCGGCAGTTCCGTCGCACTGATGCTGCCCGCCCACCTCGTGGTGGCCCTGTTGGCCGGTATTGGAATTGCAAGTGTTGGCGCCATCCGAATGGCAACGGCCCTGCTAGCCGGGCGGCCGTTGCCACATCCAGCGCTGAACTTGCGACGAATTCTGGCTGCGGTGACTGTCGCCCTGGTCGCCACCGCCACCGCCGGGATGCTCACCGGCCACGACCTCGGAGCGAGCGCGAGCGTGTCAACGAGCGTGTCTTCGTTCAATGCGTCCTGGCGCCACTCAATCGCCATTGTCCTGCTTGGCGCGGGACTGTTCCTTGCGATCCCGATAGCGTGGGTGCTCGACCGGAAGAATGTGCCGCTGTTGGCTGACCTGTACCTGGGCACGATGGTGGTGCTGATCGTCGGCGCGCTCGTGTGGGGCTGGCGCCTCGGCCAGTTCACGATCTTTTACGTTTTCTTCGCGGGCATCGCCGTCATCGCGACGCCCGTCGCCTCGATGGCGGTGTGGTCACTCATACGGCGGGTTCGAAACACCCGGAGCCTCACCCGCGTTTCGATCATGGCTGCCATCGTCGCCGTTCAACTCGAGCTCGGTGCCGGCAGCGCTGTCGTACATCTCCAGCGGTTCGGACCGTACGACGCATCGATTCCCGTCACCATCCTCGAGGCCATTGACAGGTTGCCCCCCGACGCAAAGTTGGCCTACGTTTGCCAGCCCTTCGATGAGACTGGCTGGGTCGTCACGACCCTACAGAGCATCACGGCCCACACCGGGCGTCGCGTGGCGCCGATGTGCTATGAAGCTGACGTTCTGAGCACGTTGGTGGGCGCACCGAGATCACTAGGAGTGGCAGGTATCGGGTTCGACCTTGCGCCGCAATCCGTGTTGTATCCAAGTGCGGAATCTCGTCCCAGCTCGGAGGAAGTCGAAGGCTTCATGAGATCGCATGGCATCGACTACATCTTTGCCGACGCCACGCACCCCAACGACCTCGTCGGTGATGCGGTCCCGATCGCGACGAGCGGCAACACCCAGATCCTGAAGCTTCCGTGAGCGGGGCGGGCCGACGGTGACCGGAGCGAATGATGGCGGCCCGGCAACGGTGGCGAGGACAAGCCAGCGTCGTGGGCAATGGTTCCCGGCGCTCGTCGTCGCCGGCGCGGCCGGCTGGCTCTCGTTCGGGGTCCTGCTCGGCGGGATGATGGCGCGCACCACGCCGGGCGCGGGCTTCGACCTCGACCTGCTGCTGACCGGCGGGCGACGCGTGGCGGACGGCATCTCACCCTACGAGCCCTCGATGCTGGCCGGGCAATCGGTGGGGATCACGACCCTGTTCTTCTCGTACCCGCCGCTGGTCGCCCAGGCGCTGGCGCCGCTCGCGTCCGTGCCGACGATCCTGGTGCTGATCGCGCTGATCGCTGCCGGCGCGCTCGGGGCAGCCGGGGTGTCGTCCCGGCTCGCCGCGCAGGCCAACGTGACGATCGCCGGGCCGGCGCGTGTTCGTCACCTCCCTCGCGGTGCTGCCGTTCTGGTTCCCGTTCGCGGTGGCGATGCTGTTCGGCAACCTGGACACGCTGTTCCTCGCGCTGTACGGGCTGGTGCTGCTCGCGGTCCTCGAGCGGACGCCATCGCGCGGCACGGTCCTGTGGGCGGGTCTTGCGCTGGCGGTTGCGTCCGTGACCAAGCTCCACCCCGCGGTGCTCGGGGTCTGGCTGCTCGCGCGCGGCGTGCGCGAGTGGCGACGTGACGAGCCGCGCATGTCGATGCTGGGGATCGCGCTCCCGCGCAGCTGGGCGATCGCCGCGGTCGCGGCGGTGACCGTGCTCGTGATCCTTGCCGCGAGCCTGATCGTCGGTGGGCTGGGACCGTGGGCGGACTACCTGACCGTGCTTCGGGCGAGCACGGTCGTCGACCTGCTCGATCCGCGGAACCTCGGCCCGGCCGTCCAGGTCGCGCTCCTGTTCGGACTGGGGTCCGGTTCGCTGGCGGCGCTCCAGGCGGTCGTCCTGGCGATCGCGCTGGCCACGGCGATCCTCGCGGCGCTGCGTGGTGGACGACCCGCTCGAGAGCCTGCTGTGGGCCGCGTTCGCGTCGCTGGTCCCGCTGCCGGTGACCTGGTTCCACCATTTCGGCGTGCTGTTCCCGTTCGGTGTCGCGGCCGTTGCGCGGTCGTGGACCGGCTGACGCCCGGGCGCGGCGCAGGGTCCTCGGGATGGCGGGCCTGGCGATCGCGGTCGGTGTGATCGGGTTCGGGATCGCCCTGGCCTGGCTGTTCGTGCCGGTGCTGGTCGTCGCGGCCCGGTTCAGTCGGGGTTCGACCGCCGGCTGAGGGCGACGCACCCGAGCAGCATCGAGAACGAGTCCATCCACACGACCGGGAGCGCCAGCATCGCTGCGAGCGGCACCGTCCACCGACGGTCGGTCAGCGCGCCCCACGCCACGATCACGGTCGCCACGACGACGCGGATCACCAGCGCCTGGGCCTGCGTCCCGCCGTCGTGCCGGAGCAGGGCGAACCAGTCGGCCCACACCTGCGGCGCGAGGATCCAGGACACGGCGCTGATGGCCGCCGTCGCGGCCAGCGCGATCGCCAGGTGTCGCCACTCCCGCCGGATCGCGAACCACAGCAGCCCGAGCCCGGGTGTGACCTTGGTCAGGAGCGGGAACGCCCACGTGCCGGACCATCGAAACCCGAGCACGATGGCCGCCGCGAGCAGCAGGTGGATGTTGCCGATCATCACCTCCTGGCTGACCGGCAGCGCGAGCACCAGCAGCGAGGCCGGCCAGGGGCGGGCCAGCCACCAGGCGACGGCCGCGAGCAGGATCGTCCAGCCGACGATGAACACCTCGCGCGGCAGCAGGCCGATGACGGCGAACACCTGGGCGAACGCCGGCGAGTACAGGTAGGCGTTCGCGCCGCCGACCGTCGCGCCGGCGTATGGGTCAGCGGCGTTGACGCCCCAGTAGACGAGGCCGTCGGCCGCCGGGCGCTGCCACGTCGTGTCACCGACGATCACGTACATGTACGCGGCGACGATCACCCCGGCGATGGCCAGGCCGTCGCGGACGGCCCGTCGCTGGGCGTCGGTGAGCTTGGGCAGGGCGGGCATCGCGCGCATCGTACGTCCTGACCGGAGCCCGGCCAGCCCCGCGGTGGAGGTGGCCGCCCGTACGATCGGGTGATGCCCGGACGCACCGGCTCTCGTAGCATTCGGGAGGTGCAACGAACCGGGGAGCATCGCCTCCTTCGCCGGCTGGGCCGCGACGGCTATCTCGCGCTGGCCGTCGCGTTCCTGTTGCTGCGCCTGTTCCAGGTCCCGCCCTGGGACCAGAGCGTCGACGCGTACGCCTACTGGAGCACCGCCCACGGGCCGATGTTCGACGGGGCCGGGGCGGGCGTGATCGGCGCGTACGTGTACTCGCCCGCCTTCTCCCAGCTGCTGGCGCCCGTGACCTGGCTGCCATGGGCCGTGTTCGTGACGGCCTGGACCGCGCTCAACTTCGGCATCGTGTGGTGGTTGCTGGGACGCTGGTCGCTGCCGGCGATGCTGTTCCTGCCGATCCCGTTCGAGATCATCTCGGGCAACGTGCACCTGCTGTATGCGGCCGTCATCGTCGTCGGCTTCCGCTGGTCGAACGCATGGGCGCTACCGCTGCTGACGAAGGTCACCCCGGGCGTCGGCCTGGTCTGGTTCCTCGTCCGGCGAGAGTGGCGGCCGCTGGCCGTGGCGCTGGGAGTCACGGCGGCCGTTGCCGCTGTCTCGTTCGTGCTCGACATGGACGCGTGGCGGACGTGGATGTCGGTCCTGACCGGCAGCTCGAGCACGCCCGAGACGGTGGGGTGGTTCCTGCCGATCTCGCTCCTCGTTCGCTTCCCGATCGCCGTCCTCGTTGCGGCGGTCGCGGGGCTCTCGGGCCGGGCGTGGCTGCTGCCGATCGCGGTGACGCTGGCAATGCCCGTGGTGTGGGTCAACTCGCTGGCGGTGCTCGCGGCGTGCGTGCCCTTGTGGTCCGTGCGCGCCCCCGGCCGGGACCAGGCACACCTCGTGACCGCACGCGCCGTGTGGATGGGCCACTCGTGATCCGGGTCCGTCGCGCCGTCGATCGCGTGGGCCGCGCGCTGTCGCACCCGGCGGTCATGCCCGGGATCGCGGTGGCCGGGATCGTGTTCGTGGGCGCGATGACCTGGTACGCGATGCGCGGCGACCTCACCATCGGCTATGACGCCCACGCCTATTACCAGGCGGCTGCGCTCGATGACCCGTACCGAGCCACGATCAACGGCGGCTTCGACGCCACCGGCGGGCTGTACGAGTACAAGTACCCGCCGCCGCTCGCCCAGGTGCTCGCCCCGCTCCGGTTCATCGGCATCCCATGGCCCGCGTTCTTCGGCGCCTGGGCGGCCCTCCTGCTCGTGTCGCTGGCCTGGATGGGCCGCCGGTGGACGCTGCTCCTGCTGCTGCTGTTCCCGCCCGTGCTGGGCGAGCTGTGGCTGGGCAACCTCAACCTGCTGCTGGGTCTCGCCGTGGTCGTCGGCATGCGTCGCCCGGCGGCCTGGGCGTTCATCCTGCTGACCAAGATCACGCCTGGCGTCGGGCTGCTGTGGTTCGTCGTCCGGCGCGAGTGGCGGAACCTCGCGATCGCGCTCGGCGCGACGGCGGTGATCGCGGGGGTCAGCTTCGTCCTCGCGCCCGACCTCTGGTCCGGGTTCATCGAGGCGTCGCGGACCCAGCTGTCGGCCACCGTCGACGTTCCCCGCCAGGCCGTCCCGATCTCGCTCCCGTTCCGGATCGCGCTCGCGGCCGTCCTGGTCGTCTGGGGGGCGCGAACGGACCGGGCATGGGTCCTGCCGATCGCCGTGAGCGTGTCGGTGCCGTTCCTGTGGTGGAACGTGCTGGCCGTGATGGTGGCCGCCGTGCCGCTCGCGAGCTGGCGACCGGGTGACGCGTCGGCGGTCGCCGCGGCGCCAACGCCCTCGCCCGCGGTCGCTGCGGTCCCCGACGGCCGCGCCTGATGCGACTTGAGCCTCGATCGCGTCTGGCTGTTCCTGGCGATCGCCCTGCCCGCGCTGGCGGCGTTGATCGCCCCGTTGCCGGCCGTCGACCTCGCCTACCAGGTGCGTGCCGGTGACCTGATCCTTGCCACCGGCCAGATCCCTTCGACCGACACGTTCACGTTCACCGTCGCCGGGTCGCCGTGGCTCGACCAGCAGTGGCTGGCGCAGGTGCTGCTGGCGGCCGGGTATCGCCTCGGTGGCTGGGAGGCGCTGGCGGTCCTGCGCGCGCTGCTGGTCGCGGCGACCTTCGGTCTCGTCGCCGCCGTTGCGATCGCACGCGGCGCCTCACGCCGGACGGCATCGATCCTCGCCCTGCTCGCGTTTGCGATCTCATCGCCGGCGCTCGCGCTTCGGCCGCAGTTGTTCGGGATCGTCATCTTCGCGGTCCTGCTGCTGCTCGTAGGCGTCCGCGACCGGCATCCACGCTGGCTGCTGCTGGTGCCGGTGCTGGCGTGTGCATGGGCGAACCTCCACGGCAGCTTCGTGCTCGTGCCGATGCTCCTGGGGTATGCGTGGCTGGACGATCTCCTCCGCCATCGCCCGGCGCAGCGATCGCTGGCGGTGCTGGTGGCCGGTACCGTCGCCACGGTCGTGACGCCGTTCGGTCCGGGGGTCTGGGGGTACGCGATCGGCATCGGCGCCGATCCGCAGATCGCCGGACAGGTCAGCGAATGGCAGCGGACAACCCCGTTCACGGTGCCGGGGCTCCTGTTCTACCTGTCGGCGCTCGCGGCGCTCGGTGTCGCCGTCTGGCGGCGAACACGGCTGAGCCTCGCCGACTGGCTGTGGCTCGGCGCGCTGCTCGTGATCGGGGCCTGGGCGGTCCGAGGCATCGCCTGGTGGCCGCTGGGCGCGGTTCTGGTTGTTGCTGCGGCGCTGCACGCGGGGCTGCCGTCGCGCCGACCCGCGCGAAACCCCGCGGCGAACCGGCTGAACGCGGCCCTCCTGGGCGTCATCGGGCTCGCGATCGTCCTTGCGCTGCCGTGGTGGCGTCCCGCCGATCCCCTCACCGGGCGCCAGGGTCTCCTGTCATACGCTCCATCGGACCTTGCGATCGCGCTTCGGAACATCGTCAAGCCCGGCGACCGAGTGTTCGTGCCGCAGACGTGGGCGTCGTGGTTCGAATGGGCGGTCCCGGACGCAAGCTACTTCCTGGACTCGAGGTTCGAGCTCTACCCCGCGGACGTGTGGCAGGGTTACCTGGCGATCGCAGACGGGACGGACGGCACCGGTTCGGCGGAGCTGGACGCCTGGCAGGTCGATGTCGTGGTCGCGTCGCTCGCGGACGGCGGGACGGACCCTCCGGAGCCAGCGTGGGCACGGGTCTACGCGGGTTTGGATGGGGTGATCTTCGCGAGGTCGAGTCGATGACGAGGGCGGGCGTCCCTGGTACTTCCGGAGGGCGGTGCGCGGACGCGACGCTCTGCTATGGTCGCTGCCCGGGAGGACGCTGATGACCGAGGGGCACACTGCATCATCGACGGCCGGCGCGACGGCCGCTCCGCCGCTGGACGTCGTCGTCCTGGGTGGTGGCGGACACGTTGGCCTGCCCTTGAGCCTCGCGTTCGCCGATGCCGGGCTTCGGGTCGGCATCTTCGACATCAACGAGGACACGCTCGACCAGATCGCGCGCGGCGAGATGCCGTTCCTCGAGGCCGGCGCGGACCAGCTGCTCACCGATGTCCTCCGGACCGGCCGTCTCGAGCTCGGATCGTCGGCCGACATGATCGGCCGGGCCGACGCCGTCATCGTCGTCATCGGCACCCCGGTCGACGAGTTCCTGGGACCGTCGATGCGGGTGTTCGAGCGCGCCGTTGACCAGATCGAGCCCAACCTTCGGGACGGGGCCCTCGTGGTCCTGCGCAGCACCGTGTATCCGGGCACGACCGAGTTCGTGAGCGCCGCCCTTGCCGAGCGCGGGCGAGCGGTCGATGTCGCGTTCTGTCCGGAGCGGATCGCGGAGGGGCATGCGCTCGAGGAGCTGGCGTCGCTGCCGCAGATCGTCGGTGCGGACACGGCCTCGGCGGGCGACCGTGCGGAGGCGCTGTTCGGGCGGCTCGCGTCAAAGACGATCCGGACGTCGAGCCGCGAGGCCGAGCTGACCAAGCTGTTCACCAACACCTGGCGGTACATGAAGTTCGCGATCGCGAACCAGTTCTTCGCCATCGCGGACCAGGCGGGCGTCGACTACACGAACGTGCTCCGGGCGATCCGCGAGGACTACCCGCGGGCGGCGGACCTGCCCGGGCCGGGGTTTGCGGCCGGCCCATGCCTGTTCAAGGACACGATGCAGCTGGCGGCGTTCACGTCGGACCACTTCCCACTGGGTCAGGCCGCGATGCAGATCAACGAGGGCATGCCCGCGTACATCGTGTCCGCGCTCGAGCGCCGGCACGGCTCGCTGCGCGGCAGGACCGTCGGGATCCTGGGCATGGCGTTCAAGGCCGAGTCGGACGACATCCGGGCCTCGCTCAGCTTCAAGCTGCGCAAGCTGCTCGAGTGGGCGGGCGCGCGGGTGCTGGCGACTGACGAGTACGTGACGGACGATCGCCTGGTCCCACTGGACGAGGTCCTGGCCGACGCCGACATCCTGGTCATCGGCGCGCCGCATCGCGCCTACCGCTCGCTCGACCTCGAGGGCCGCGAGGTCGTGGACATCTGGAACGCGACCGGCGCCGGGATCCGTCTCTGACCATGAAGGTGCTCGTCACCGGCGCTGCCGGGTTCATCTGCGGCTACCTCGTCGAGGAGCTGCTGGGCGCCGGGCACGAGGTGATTGGCCTCGACAACTTCAGCAAGTACGGACGGGTGGCGAAGAGCTACGACGACCACCCCCGGTACCGGTTCGTCGAGGGCGACGCCAAGGACGTGGCGCTGCTCACCGACCTGGCGTCGCACGTGGACCAGGTGGTCGCGGCGGCCGCGATGATCGGCGGCATCAGCTATTTCCACGAGTTCGCATACGACCTGCTGGCCGAGAACGAGCGGATCCTGGCCGCGACCTTCGATGCCGCGCTTGCCTCGAACCGCGCCGGGCGGTTGCGGCGGATCGTCGTGCTGTCGAGCTCGATGGTGTTCGAGTCCACGACGGTGTTTCCCACGCCCGAGGGCGCGGAGCGCACGTCGCCGCCGCCGGTGTCCACCTACGGGTTCCAGAAGCTGGCGTCGGAGTACTTCGCCCGCGGGGCGTGGGAGCAGTACCAGCTCCCGTACACGATCCTGCGGCCGTTCAACTGCGTCGGGATCGGGGAGCGGCGCGCCGTCCGCGACACGGACGTGATGAGCGGCAACGTCAAGCTCGCGCTGTCGCACGTGGTGCCGGACCTCGTGCTCAAGACCCTCAAGGGCCAGGACCCGCTGCACATCCTGGGCAAGGGCAATCAGGTCCGCCACTACACGTACGGCGGCGATCTGGCGCACGGGATCCGGATCGCGATGGAGTCCGATGCCGCCGTGAACGAGGACTTCAATCTCTCGACCGCCGCGTCGACGACCGTGCTGGAGCTGGCCGAGACGATCTGGGACAAGGTGCACGCCGGCGCGAAGCCGTTCCGCTACGTCACGGACCCGCCGTTCGAGCACGATGTCCAGCTCCGCGTCCCGGATGTCGGCAAGGCGCGGGCGGTCCTCGGCTTCGAGGCGACGACGACCCTGTCCACGATGCTCGACGAGGTGATCCCGTGGATCCGCGCCGAGCTCGCCGCGGGTCGCGTGTGACGGACGCAGCGGCTGCCCGGCCGCCGGCACCGGAGCTCTCGATCGTCGTCCCGGTGTTCAAGGAGGGCGAGGCGGTCGCGCCCGTCCTCCGGGCTCTGGACAACGCGGTGTCGACGCCGCACGAGATCCTCGTCGTGTACGACTTCGACGAGGATCCGACGGTCCCCGTCATCGATCGGCTGCACGCGGACATCCCCGCCATCCGGGGTCTGCGCAACGACCTCGGCCGAGGCGTGCTCAACGCGATGAAGGCGGGGATCGCGGCCTCGCAGGGCAACTACGTCCTGATCTCGATGGCCGATGGGTCCGACGAGCCCGGCATCGTCGACCTGATGGTCGCGATGGCCAAGGGCGGCGCCGACGTGGTCTCGGCATCGCGCTACATGCGCGGCGGGCACCAGATCGGCGGGCCGCTGCTCAAGCGGTTGATGAGCCGCACCGCGGGGCTGACGCTCCACTGGTTCGGCGGCGTGGCGACCCACGACCCCACCAACAACTTCAAGCTCTACTCGCGACGCCTGCTGGACGAGACGCCCATCGAGAGCGACGCCGGCTTCGAGCTGGCGCTCGAGCTCACCGTCAAGGCCACGCTTGCGGGCCGACGAATCGCCGAGGTGCCGACGACCTGGCGCGACCGGACCGCGGGCGAGAGCAACTTCAAGCTCCGGAAGTGGCTGCCGCACTACCTGCGCTGGTACTGGAAGGCGCTTCGATCCGCCGTCAGCGGTCGCGTCGCGCAACGAGCCCGGCGAGCCCGACCGCTCGATCGTGGCTCGCTCGCGCCTGGTCCGTGCGGCCTCCGGGTCTCGATCGGGCTGGCGATCCTGTGGTTCGTCCTCGCGCTGCTCAACCTCGTGTGGAGCGGCGCTGACACGCTGACCTACTACCAGGTCAACCTGGACCACCCGTACCAAGGGGCCGCGCCCGGGATCGGCGGCGCCTACCTGTACTCGCCGGCCTTCGCCCAGCTGGTGGCGCTCGATCCGGACCGTGATCCCGTGGGCGTTCTTCACGGGCGCGTGGCAGGCGGCGCTCCTCGCGGGGATGGTCTGGATGGCCGGGCCGTTCGGCGATCCTGCTCACGCCGTGGGTGATCGATGAGCTCGTGCAGGGCAACATCCAGATCCTCATCGGCGTCGCGGTGGTCGTCGGCATCCGCGCCCGGCGGCGTGGGCGTTCGTGCTGCTGACCAAGGTGACTCCCGCCGTGGGGCTCGTGTACTTCATCGGCCGCCGGACTGGCGCGCGCTCGGGCGCTCGGTAGCGACGGCCCTCGTCGGTTGCCATCAGCTTCGCCCTCGCGCCGCACCTGTGGTGGGACTGGTTCGGCCCTGCTGAGCGCCAACAGCGGCGCGACGCACGACGGGACGATGCCGGGGCCCCTGCCCGTCGCGTCTGGCGGTAGCTCGCGGCGATCGCGTTCGTCGCCGGCCGTCGCGAGTGGCCGTGGCTGGTCCCGATCGCCTGCGCGATCTCGCTGCCGGTCGCCTGGTGGGGCGGCCTGCGTGATCACGGGCGGCGCGGTCCGACTGTGGCGCGACCGCGGCGCGAGCGAACCGGCAACAATGGCTTCGGGCTCCGCATCGATCTGCGCACCGCATGGCGTCGGTCCGCGCCCGTACCAGCGGACGGCACGAAGCCCCACCGCGCGCCTGAGCCTACGGCTCCGCCGACGGATCCGGCGGGTTCTGGGCGCGCCGGATCGCCTCCTCCAGCGACGCCTCCGTCACCGGCGGCACGGCCCCCGGCGCGAGCGAATCCTCGAGCGGTGATCCGTAGGTCGCGACCACCCGACGAAGCTCCGCCGGGGATGGCACCAGGACCAGGCTGACCGTCGGGTCCACGCCCGCCGGCAGCGGATCCGTGATGCCCACCGTGACCAGGGCCCGGGTCAGGGCCGCGCGTCCTGCATACAGGTCGCGCCCCTCGACCAGCAGCCGCACGTTCCAGCTGAGCGAGACGATCAGCACCGCCACGCCCACCGCGGCCGCCCGTGCCAGGTGCTCCCGCCGGATCGCCGGCCGCCCGACGAGGCTGGCCAGGCACAGCAGCGCCACCATGCCCGACAGGTACGTGTACCGGG
Organism: uncultured Chloroflexia bacterium; assembly: GCA_963749705.1. Taxonomy (GTDB): domain Bacteria; phylum Chloroflexota; class Limnocylindria; order Limnocylindrales; family CSP1-4; genus CAIXZV01. Next base: position 12,035 of record CAVVNQ010000005.1, read on the forward strand.
TGTAGGTCGCCGCATCGTCACCCAGCTGGACGCGGACGGCACCCACCAGGGTGTACTGAGCGGCGATCGCGAGCAGGCACGCGATCGCGCGGCGAGGCACGGGACGTCGGCCCAGAACCAGCCAGCCGATCCAGCCGACCACGCCGATGACGACCACCCGGCCGATCAGGTCCCCGCCGCCGACCGCGGCCCCGAATGCAGCCGACGCGCCCTCGAACACGAAGCCCGGCACCGCCGCCAGTCGCTCCGCCGTGAACGGGTTGCCGTGCGTCGCGATCCCGCTTCTGCCAAAGGCGAGGTACCACGCGACGTAGAGCCCGCCGGGCACCGCCAGCGGCACCAGCCACCGCCATCGACGCCGGTCGAGCAGGACGTCGAAGCCGACGAGCGCGAGCACGAACAGGCCGTAGCCGGAGGTCATGACCGCGATCGTCAGCAGGCCCGCGGCGGCCGCGGCGCGTCGGGGGCCCGGCAACGTCGGCACGTCGTCGAGCAGCAGCAGCGCCCCGAACCCGAGCGCCGTCGCACCCACGAAGTCGATCTGGATCCCCCAGAACAGGTTCTCGAAGCCGCTCCCGAACAGGAACACGATGACCGCGATCCCAGCCGCGATGGGCCGGGTCGTCCGCCGCCGCGCCAGCAGGTACACGAGGACGCCGACCAGCACGTGGAGCCCGGCCAGCAGCGCGAGGTACGGAACGTACGTGTGCAGCCCGAACACGGCGAGCATCGCGCGGTAGACGACGATGGTGACGGCCAGCCAATGCTCGTTGAACGGCTCGAGCAGGTTGGACGCCGAGACCGAGCGCTCGGCGATCATGCTCCACTCGTCGGCGAAGAACGTCAGCCCCAGTCCGAGCGCGACCAGCACGCCGAAGGCGACGACCGCCGACGCCCCGACCAGCATGTCGGCGGGATCGGGATGCCGCGAGGTCGGGGCCGTGCTAGCCATCGGCTGACGATACCGGGCGCGGGGCCATCGACGGACCATCGTTCTGCCGGGCCACGAGCAGCACGAGCAGCCCCGCAATCACGGTCATGACCACCGAACCGATGACGGTCAAGGCGTCGACGAACGGCACCCGGTCGACCAGGTCCGGGCCCGGGGGAACGGCGATCACGAGATTGAGCGCGAATGTCACGGCGAACACGACCCACACGACCGGGAGTGCCGCGGACGCCCGTGTTCCGGCCGCAGCGATCAGCAGGAACACCAATGCCGGGTACGCGTACCGCTCGTGCATCGTGGTCAGCGACACGAACGCCACCAGCGTGACCGCGGCAAGCCCCAGGGCCAGCTGTTCCGTCGTCGGCCGCCGGTAGACCCCGACGAACACGACGATCGACAGCAGCCCGGCGATCACGAACCCGAGGGTCCGGAACGTGAGCGGACCCAGGACCGCGGTTCCGTCGGCCACGAAGTCACCGCCCGCGCCCAGCTCCTGGATCACCCACCACGGGTTCCATGCGCGCAGCGACAGCACGCTGAAGATGTCGTTCTGGTACGCGCCGAGGTTGTCCAGGTACTTGAGCGGCCCGCCGGCGGCGATGAACGGGAGCCAGGCGATGACGACGACCGCGGCGCCGATCACGGCGGCCCGCGCGGTGCCCCGCCAGCCCTGGGTGGCCAGGAACCACGCCGCGAACGGGACCACGAACGGCAGCGCCTGCGGCTTGGTCATCAGGCTGAGCGCGACCAGCGCGGCCGCGAGCCCCGGCCTGCGCGCCCGGACCGCAAGCAGCGCCAGCACCGCCGGGAGCACGTAGATCGGCTCGTACTGGCCCCACCACGCGGACACGTACCAGGTCGCCGGCCACAGGAGGATCGCGCCTGCCGTCACGGCCAAAGCGGTTCGCGGCCGATCCCGGAACCACCAGGCGACCGCGGCCGCGATCCCCAGGTCCGCGAGGCTCGCCGGCACCTTCATCAATGCCCGGATCCATGCATCCGACGAGTCGGTCACCGTCCGGAACGCGGGCTCCACGGCCGCCAGCGCGCCCCACACCCAGGCCATCACCGCCGGGAACGACAGGTTCTGGTCGTACGCCCGGTCCCACCCGTTGACCGCGATCCCATGCACCCAGAGCACGAACTGGTCCAGGTCGCCGACCAGGCCCTGTGCCGGCCAGAGCACCACGCGGATCGCGATCCCGGCGAGGAACAGGGCGATGAGGGCCGCCAGGTACGGCCGTGTCCAGCCGGTCCCGCGCGTCGGCATCGTCGAGCCCGTCCCCGTCGAGGCCCGATCGGTCACCGGATCAGGCCGGCGTCGTGACCCAGTAGCGCTCGGCCGCGCCGCCCGAGACGCCGCCGATGTCGGCAACCTTCGCCGCGTACGAACGCACCGCGTCGCCCGCGGCCTTGCGATCGAGGAACAGCCGCTCCAGCTGGCTCTCGTACAGCGAGATGCCCCGGATCTTGCGTTCCAGCTGGTCGCTGACGTCGGCAAACTCGGGCGTCAGCGACAGGTCGCCGGGGATCCCCGGGACCGACCCGCCGGGCATGTCCTCGAGCCGGCTGAAGTCCTCCCAGTACGCGTACGGGAAGTCCTCGTAGAACGCGGTCATCCGCGAGTAGTCCGGCCCGGGCATCACCCAGCGCCGCGCGTCGTGCAGGAGCGCGATGCCGGCGTCCCGCGCGAGCTGGTGGTCGACGTGGCCGCCGATCCCCAGCGGCAGGTAGATCCGCTGCGGCTCGAGCCTGGCGATCTCGCGGCGCAGGAGGTCGGTCGGGGGCGGGTCATCCGCGCGCGGCTCGCCCAGCAGCTGGTCGTCGCCCTCATAGCCGCGGAACACGGCGTCCGGGAGGTCCAGCCAGATGATCGAGGCCTCCGCAAAAGCCGCGAACCGCTCGTCCTCCAGCCGCCGCGTCGCCATCGTCTCGCCGGCCGCGGCCGCCTCGGTCAGCTCCGTCGTGAGCACCGCGCCCTGGGCCGGCACGTCATCGATGAGCGGCTGGCCCGCCAGGGACTCGGCATGGATGTTGGCCCGGCGATACCACGAGGAGCGCTGCCAGAACCGCCTGGCCGCCGCGTCCGCGTCGCCCTGCGTCGCGTCGAGCCCTTCCTTCGCCGCCTGCCATGGCGCCGACGCCGAGTCGGCCGGGAAGTCCGCCTCGAGGTGCGCGCGGTTGAACGCCTCGGTCACCGGCCACACGGCCTTCGACCCGAACCCCAGCGCCTCCCGCTGGTACGGCGTCAGCCGGTCCGCGCTCCCGGTGCCCGAGTAGAGCGTCAGGATCGCGACGTTCTGGCCGAGCTCGCGCAGGCTCGCGATCAGCCCGCCACAGGACAGCGCGACGTCATCGGGGTGGGGCGCGACGAACACGTGGGTCATGGCTGGCGAGTATAGCGGCGCCCTCCGGCGCCGATGGCCGGACCCGGACCGTTCATCCCTCCCAGCCGCCCGACCCGATCAGCGGCACGAACACGCACGTCCCGTCCGACTCCTCCGTCCACTCGTCGCCGTGGCGCTCGACGACCAGCAGCGACTGCATCGACCGGGAGCCCACCGGGACCACCAGCCGCCGTCCCTCGCCCAGCTGCTCGCGCAGCGCATCGGGCACGGCCGGTGCACCGGCCGCGACCACGATCCCGTCCCACGGCGGCGCATCGGGGACCCCGACGCTGCCATCGCCCACGAAGATCTCGATCCGCTCGCCGTACCCCAGGTCGTCGAGCCGGCGCCGGGCGCTCGTGGCGAGGTCGGGGTCGCGCTCGATCGTCGTCACCCGGCAGCCCAGCTCGGCGAGCACCGCGGCCTGGTATCCGGAGCCGGTGCCGACCTCGAGGACCCGCTCCCCGGGCGCCATGTGGAGCAGCTCGGTCATGCGCGCGACGATATACGGCTGGCTGATCGTCTGGCCGCCGCCGATGGGCAGCGGGTGGTCGTCATACGCTCGGTCGGCGTCGCCGCCGAACACGAACGCCTCGCGCGGGACGGCGCCCATCGCCGCGAGCACACGCTCATCGCTGATGCTCCGGCCCCGAAGCTGCTCGGCGACCATCCGCGCCCGGGCACCCATCCGTCGTGCCCGGACGTCATCCATCGCCGGCGGTCAGCTCGCGGACGGGCTGGGCGAGGGTTCCGCGGAGGCCGGCGCCGCGGACGCGGATGCGGCCGGGGACGCTGACGGCGCTTCGGACACCGTGACCGATGCCGACGGCGATGCGCTCGCGACCGGTGATGCCGTCACCCCGGGGGTCGGCTTGGGGGTCGCCAGGGCCTGGGTGATGAACCCGCGCTTGCCCAGCAGCATCCCGTTGAGCAGGATCACCACGAACACCAGCGTCACGCCGATGACGAACACGGCCGATGCACGGTCGGTGATGTGGACCGCCTCCTCGGCGACGGACGGCGCCGCCGCGACGGGCTTGGCCGCGTCCCGGCCTCGACCCCTGCGCTTGGACGGGGCTGCGGGGGCGAGGGCCGGCGCCGGCTCGGGTTCCGGTTCCGGTTCCGCGAACGGTGCGCCCGCTCCGGCGTCCTCGTCGACGGCGTCGTCGAGCCCGGCATCGGGCTCGGCTTCGGGCTCAGGTTCGGCTGCCCCGGCGCCCTCGGCCTCGGTGTCGCTGGTGGCGGGTTCGGTGTCGTCGGTCGCGGGCTCGGGGCCGGCCTCGGCCTCCGGATCGCGCTCCTGATCGGTCATCCGGTGGTTGGTCTCCTCTCCGCGGGCGTCGCCTGCGGGCATCGCATCACGCGGCCGCCAGTGTACCGACCCCCGCGGGTGCGCGGCCCGTCGGGCTCGATCATGCCTCGCGAACCGCCTTGACCCACAGGCCGCTGAGACCCGCCGCGATCGAGATGATGCCGGCCGCGGCGATCACCGGGCCGGGACCGAGCGCGCCGACGAACAGGCCGCCGACCCCCATCGCCACCGACATGCCGCCGAACACCAGGGCGAACCGGAAGCTCACGACCCGACCCATCAGCTCCGGCGGGGTCCGCTCCTGGAACAGCGTCTGGCTGGGGATCACGAACGCCATGTTCGCCACGCCGACCCCGAACAGGATGCCCAGCACCAGCGGGATCGACGAGATGATGCCCAGCAGGAACACCAGCACGCCGAACGCCGTGTAGGCGACGATCACCAGCATCCCCTTGCGAACGCGCGACGCGACCAGCCCGAGCGCGAACCCGCCGACCAGGTTGCCCAGCCCGATCGCCGTCTCCATGAACGCCCAGGTGCCCCGGTATGCGCTGCCCTCGCCGGGCGTGATCTGCTGGGCCAGGATCAGCGATGCGACGGTGACGATCCCGACCGCGAACTGGCCCGCCGTCCCCTGCAGCGTGTTCGCCAGCAGCACCGTCTCGTGGCGAAGGAACGCCCAACCCGCCTTCAGGTCCTCGAGGATCGTCGCCTGCGGCTCGACCGCTGCCTGGCCTTCGGCCCCCGCCGCGCTCCTCAGCGTCCCGTCGGGGTTGAGCTCGTCGTCGGGCCGCGCCCGCCGCAGCAGCGGCGGAACGACGACCGTGGCCAGCAGCGCCGCGGACGCGAGGTACGTGACCGAATCGAACCAGAACGCGATCGGCAGCGAGCCGGCCAGGAACACCACGAACAGGCCGGCGATCGGGTAGTTCACGACGTCCGCGACGGTCTCGCCGACCCACAGCGCCGAGTTGGCCGCGAGCAGGTCCTCCTCGGGCACGATCCGCGGCAGGATCGCGATCCGGGCCGGCCGGAAGAAGATCGAGACCGTCGTGATCAGGAACACCAGCGGGTAGGCGAGCCACACGTCGACCAGCACCGCGACCGGCACCAGCAGCACCAGCGCGGCACGCAGGATGTCCGAGACCACCAGGACCTGCTTCTTGTCCCAGCGATCCACGAACGTGCCGGCGATCGGCGAGAACACCAGGTTGGGCAGGGTGGCCACCAGGAAGGTCAGGGCCAGCGCGAACGCCGAGTCGGTCACCTCGTACACGAATGCGGCCAGTGCGAGCTGGTTGACCCGATCGCCGAACAGGCTGATCACCTGCCCCACCCACAGCGCCGAGAACGAGCCATTGAGGGCCAGGCGAACGTACGGGTGCTCGCGGACCCGCTCGCGCAGCGCGGGGCGCTCGAGCTCCGGGAAGGCGGCGACACCCTCGACGGGCAGCGCGGTCAGGGATGGCGAGGCCATGCCCGTGCCGCCCGAGCCCAGCATCATCGGACGCTCCAGCGACGCCGCGTCCTCCAGTGAAGGCGTGAGGCCCGTCCCGGCACGGACGCCGAAGCCGCCCTCGCGCAGCGCCTCGCCCGCCTCGCCGGCGGCGCGCCGTCCCGGCAGGCGAGCCGTGCCGGTGACGCCCAGGTAGCGCCCGGTCTTTGCTTCCTCGATGGCCCGCTGCATCTCGGCCGGCGCCCGCATCAGCGTCGCGAACAGGAAGAATGCGAGCCCCGCGGTCAGGAACAGGTCACCGATCGAGGCAACGTTGTTGACCGGCCAGATGGGGATCGGAAACAGGTCGCTCAGCGGCCCGAAGTGCAGGAAGAACTCGGACCCGGAGCCGGTGGGCAGCTCGACATGGAGCACCGACGACAGCGGACCCGGGATCCCGGACATCTCGTAGGCGGGCAGCCAGACCGGCATGTAGCCGCCGTTGCCGACGATCGCGATCGCGTTGCTCGCGATCCCGACGAACGCGAGCGCCAGGCCCGGGTATCCCCGGTTGTGCCACAGGGTGAACAGCAGCAGCCCGTACGCGGCGCCCAGCAGGGGAACACGGAGCGTGTCGACGAGCCCGATCCCCGCCACCAGCGAGAGCTCCGTCGCGAACCGGACGATCACCGCGATGAACAGCAGCGGCAGGAACCGGAGACGGATGTCGGCGAGATTCTCGAGACGGCCGCCCAGGACCAGCCCGAGGACAAGCCCCAGTGCGATACCGCCGATCAGCATTCGCAGATTGTGGGGCCCAGCGGGTCCCCCGCGCTCAGTTCGATTCCACCATTTGGGCGGATGTCGAAGACACGCTTGCGACGCGGTCCGCGTGCTGCGAGATCAGCGGGATCGGACGGGCCTGGGCGGCAGTTCCCGGATCCTTCACGCCATCGACCCAGCTGGTGCGCACGAACGCGTCGACCACCTTGGGATCGAACTGGACCCCGGCGAACTTGCGCAGCTCGCCCAGCGCCTGCTCCGCGCTCAGCGGCGTCATCCGGTATGGGCGTTGCGCGGTCATCGCCTCGAACGCGTCCGCGACGTGGAGGACCCGGGCCAGGAGCGGGATCTCGTCACCGATCAGCCGGTCCGGGTACCCGGAGCCGTTGTACCACTCGTGGTGGTGACGGATGATCGGCAGCTCGCGCGACAGCCGGGTCACCGGCGCGATGATCTGCGCGCCCAGCACCGGGTGCGCATTCATCAGCATCCGCTCTTCCTTGTTGAGCCGGTCCTGCTTGAGCAGCACGTTGTCCGGCACCCCGATCTTGCCCACGTCATGGAGCAGGCCGCCCCACTCGAGTGCCTCGAGCTCAGCCTCCCCGAGCCGCATCTCCCGCCCGATATCGCCGGCAATGGTCTTGACCCGCCACGAGTGCTTGCTCGTGTAGGGATCGCGCTTGTCAACGGCCCCTGCCAGCGCGGTGATGGTCTGGGTGAACATCTCCCGCATCTCGATGAAGTTGTGGTAGGCAAGACGCGTCGTATACAACGGGAGAACAAACAGCAGGCTCGCCCACCAAGCGACCAGCATACATCTGGGCCATAAGCCAGCCGAGGGGCGCGAGCCCCAGCAAGCCGGTGGCGAACCCTCGTGCGTCACCGAGCAGGACCAGGCGGTACTCCTGGCCAGTCCGCAGGGAGACGAGCAGGGCCGTCAGGAGCGCATTGATCGCGAAGAACGAAACGGCCCCGAGGATCGCTGGGACCAAGGCCGCTGCGCCATTTGATGGGCCAGTCGCCACTCCGAAGAGTTGCATCACGAGGCCGGCAGCGATCGCCGGCAGGATGATGCCGCCGTGATTGGCGAGCGTTCCGTACCAGGGAATCCGGCCCCGAAGTTCACGGATCTCCGTGGTGCCAATGAGGGCGACCCACGCGCCGGCGGCGGGTCCTCCGAGAACCGTGGCCGCGATCAGCGGAGCGATCGACACGCGCAACCAAGCGTTCCCCGTGGCATTCTTCACCGGGAGGGCCGACGCAAGGGCGGTCAGCGCGGACCAGAAGAGCGAGGCCGCGAACAGGGGCGCTCGATCCCCAAATGCCTCGAGCCCATGCCCGATCAGGCGGTTCACGGGAAATAGAAGAGTCGTGACAACCAGCGCCACTGCGCTTGCTGCCACGACTCCCGCGATGTAGAGCTTCAGACCTCGCGTCATTCGACCTCAGTTCCCGACGTGATCGGACTCTAGCCCGTTCTGCCCATTTGAGTGAACAGGACTTGAGTACTGAGGGAGATTGCTGCGATCCTCAGAAGCCCCTGAGCGATGCGCCTCCGGCCAGCGCCATTGCGGCGACAGCGCCAAGAGCCGCTAGGACTCGCATGAGGCGATCCTTCATCGGTCGATCCTCCGCGAAACCTATGACTACCAGCCCTTGAGGGCCTTCTCCGGTGCCACGCTAGTACCTCCTCGCGGCTCCCGTGTCCTGAAGAACACGAAAACCGACCTGACTCGAAAGTCGGTCGGTTGCACTACTCGCTCCGCCTCCACCCTAAGTGCCCAATTCAGGTGGTGGCATCAGCGCATTCCGAGGGTTTCCTTGACGCACCGTACTTTCGTACTAGTGCGGGCCGGACTATATGCGGCGCGTTCTGCCCCGGTCAATACGTAACCCTACCTATGCGCATCACGCATGGCGGCAAAGGGCTGCAATTCCGTTGCAGTCGCGGCCGCTGGTGTACGGCCGCGGCCACTGCTACAGGTCCGCGAGAGCAGGCGGCTCGACGCCGAGTTGATCGCGAAGGAGGGACGAATAGTGGGCGTACTGTTCTGCGGCTGCGGCCGTCCTCCCACTCGCCTTATACGCCTGCAGAAGGATCAGCTCGATGGCGTCTGCTGTCGGTTCTAGTCAGCAAAGCGCCGTGGGCAAGCTCGATCGTGCGGTCGAAATCTCGCCGATCGAACGCGACGGAAATCGCGCCCTCGACGATGGCCAGTACCGCAGCGTGGAGGGTTTCCCGATAGTCGGTCGCCCATTCCTCGTATGCGAAATCCAATGCGAAGCGCCCGGTATACGTCTCCAACAGCTCAGCAAGGCGGTCCTTTCCCGTTCGCTTGCAGTCCTTGATCAGACGCCAGCACTGTCGACTGCGGGAGTCCACGAGCTGATCGTCCAGGCTGACCACCTCGCCGTCGAAGACTACGTATCCGGCGCTGAAGCCTTCCCGATAATCCGGCTCGAACACGCGGCGAAGAAAGTAGATCGTCTGGTGCAACGAGTTTGCGGCGGTGTCGGGTCCGAGATCCGGCCATAAGGCGTCGAGAGCCTCATCGCGAGTGGCAGCCAAGCTGGGCTTCGATGTCAGGAAACAGAGCAGGCCAAGGACCTTTCGACGAATTGGCCGCGCCACCGGCTTGCCGCCCAGGAGCACCTCCACCACTCCAAGGTCTCTGATCAGTACGGGGGGTGCGAGCCTGCGTGCAAGTTCCGCCGCATGCGCCCGGTAGGCTCGGTTCGCCGATCCAAGAGATCTGAACAGTGTGACGTCCTGTGCGGACCCGATCCGCGCAAGCAGTGAGACGACGGGTATCGCGCACGCCGAGCCTCGGGTGGAGCCAGCAGGCCCCAAGGCAAGGCGAAGGGCCGACCGCCACCTCTTGGGGCACCTCATTGCCTCTGTGGCTATTTGGTCGCGCGCTGCGGGGGTCATTTGGTGCAGGTTGCGAGCGAGTTCCTCGGCCAACATCGACAAGACTGGCCCCTCGTGAGGGCCGAACCGGAGGACGGCGCCACTCGGGTCGGCGCCGACGGCGATGGGGGACAGGACGTCGGCCAGGAGTCTGCCGGGTCGGGATCCTTGAGCGATGGCGATATCGAGCAGCGCCTGAGCGTTGGGTCCAGCGTCATCCTGCTTTCGCGCGATGCTGATTCGAGTTCTGAGCAGCTGACCCCTCAACTCGCCGCCGACGTCGTGGCAGGGCGACTCAAGGAGCTGCTCCAGCATCGACGACGCCGTTTCAACGTCGTCTCGTCGCAGGGCCAGCACGCCGGAAATCAGCGCCCACAATCCGCGGAAGCCGGCGTCGAGCGCAGTGGGGCCGACGCGAGCCAGCGCCTCGGCAGCAGCCTCCAGATCGCCTAGGTCGACGAGTAGCTTCGCTGTCTCCAGAGATGCCTCCTCGCGTGCCAGGACCGCCTGAGACGAGGCGGCCTGCGCCAGGAGGGAAGCCGCTTCATCCATCCGCCCCATGTGTGCGAGCGCGGTAGCGCGTGCTGCCAAGGCCGCACCGCGCTCGATATCCGGTGATCCGCTCTCCCGGAACCCGAGCTCGGCGGCGATTGACGCTGCAAGAGACTCCTCTGGCTCGCCCAGCCAGACCAAGACGGCGGCCAGGTTGAGTCGAGTGATGCTCGCGTATCGAGTGTGCCCCTCGGCATCCTGTCGGCCGGCTAGTGCTCGCAATTCGTCCGCGATGATGGTGAGGTCCCCGCGGTGCCCGGCCTCCCACATCAAGACCGTGGCCTTCGCGACTTGTCGCTGTGCCTGCGTCAGGGGGAGCGCGAGCGCGCTAGCGGCAAGTTCCATCGCTTCGTCGGCAAATCCGCTAACGCCGAGAATGGTGGCTAGGTTCAGCAGGGCGATGCCGCTGTGCGGGCCTCCTTCGGCGCGATTGGCAGCTTCCCGTGCCAGCCGGATCGCCTTTCCGAGGCTGCCTCTGGCGAACTCAAGTCTCGACCGCAGGACCAGTGCCGCCGGCCGGTCCCGAGGTCCCGCTGATCCATCTAGAAACTCCCGCACACCCTCGAACTGACCGGCAGCGAGGACCTGTTCGAGCGAGGCATCTACGACGCGAGCCGCGCTGGCAAGGTCGTGCGCAGCGCGGAAATGGGCTGCCGCTGCTCGCCAGTCGGTTGCCTCGAGTCCGTTACCCAAATTCCGATGCATTGTCTCAACGCCTAGCGGGCCGGCGGCCGACTCGAGGCGAGCCTGAAGAAAACCTTGAACGAGCGGATGGAAGCGATGCGGTGTATGCGGATCCGGTCGGGCAAGGAGCCCCAACCGCTCCCCTTGGTTGATCAGGGCTCGGATCTCGGCCGGATCTGCCTCGTAGACCATCGAGGCAGTCGCTACGTCGATCCTCCGCAGGAGAGATGCGCGTGTCAGGAAGTCTTGGAGTTTCTCGGGGAGTGTCTCGATGACCTCCTCGGCGACGTATTGGTATAGATCCCCGTCCGTCTCTGAGAGCTGGTGTACCAGCTGCCTGGGGTCGGTGCCCTTCGACTCGTCGAGGTTTGTGCGGACGAGGCTGAGCAGGGCGGCCCAACCTTCGGTGCGGGTGATGAGGTCTGTGACGACGTCGGGGTCCAGCGGCTGGTGGTATGCATCTCGGAACAGGCGCTCAGCCTCCGGCTCGTCGAAGCACAGGGCGTCGCCGTCCAGGCGCGCGAGGGCGCCGCGCGCCCGCAGCCGGCCGAGCGGGACGCTCGGTGTCGATCGTGTTGCGATGATCACGGAGAAGCCGGCGCCCGTCCGGTCGATGATCGCCCGGACGATGGGTCGTGTCTCCTCGCTGTCGTCGATGACGTGGTAGTCGTCGAAGATCAGGGTGAAGCCGTCGCGCGTTGCCGCGCCGAACTCGGCCAGCTCCCGGGCAAGGCTCGCAATCAGCTCCGCCTGGGTCGGGCCACCGGGTCCGAGCTGCAGGAGGAGACCGAACGTCCCCGGGGCGAACTCGGGATCGAGCTCCCGCCCGCTGCCGACGACGTGCCGAATGAAGGTGAGCCAGTCCCGATCGTCAAATTCCAGCCGATACCACGCGGTCAGCCGCTGCGTGTGCCGAGCCCAGTCCGCGAGCAGCGTGGTCTTGCCGAAGCCTGCCTCGGCGACGATCAGGGCGAGGCGACCCGTCGTCGCCCGATCCAGCCAGCCGTTGAGCCGCTCGCGGGACAGAACGTCATCGCGCAGGAGCGGCCGATGGATCTTCGCGCCCTGGACGGGCAGCGGGTCTGCGCTCACCAGACCGGCCCGGCCGGCGAGCAGCAGCGATCCCGGGACCCCCGGCCCGACAGCGACGAGTGCATGCCCCTCGTGCCCACCCCTCAACGGCGGAGCCTGCTGAGCCTCCGGCTCGAGACCAAGGCCGTCGTTGGGCGCGAACGATACGGACCGCGCTTCGTGTTCGTCAACGCGGGCCGCCCGCGGACGCGGCGCAGGCTGGCTCCCGCGCTCCTGGCTGGGGCTTGGTGCGGTTCCGCCGGGCTGATAGGTGGTCGGGGCCATGCCGCGGATATTGCCGGGCGCTGCTCAACGGCGGCTTATGCGCGACCTCGGCGGATCGTGAAGCCGGCGGGGAGCCGCCGCCGGCATCTCAGCCCTCGTATTCGAAGCCGATCTTCAGGTCGACCTGGTACTCGACGATCTCGCCGTCCTCGATGCGGGCGGTCGACTTCACGACCTCGACGCTCCGGATGTTGCGGACGGTCTTGGACGCCGTGGCAACCGCCTGACGAGCAGCGTCGCTCCATGATCGGGGGCTCGTCCCGACCATCTCTCTGATGATGATCACGCCCACGCGACTCCTCCTGCTGACTTGCCCGCCAAGCATAGAGCCGGGCGGACGGGTCGCGGCGCGGGCGGATCGGTCGGGGTCAGGCGGGCGCGGCAGCCTCGGCACGCACCTTGTCGAAGCAGCTGCTGCAGTACACGGGCCGATCGTTGCGAGGCTGAAACGGGACGATCGCCTGGCCGCCGCAGCTGTTGCAGACCGCCGCGTGGTATTCGCGCGTTCCCCCGGGCGATCCGCTTCGGGCGCGCTTTGCCGCAGCCCTGCAGGCGGGGCACCGCTGCGGGTCGTTGACCAGGCCCTTGCTGGCGAAGAAGGCCTGTTCTCCCGACGAGAACACGAATGACTCGCCGCAGTCTCGACAGGACATCGTGCGATCCTGGAACACCCGTCGGTCCCTCCCTGGGCCACGCGTGGTCGCCAAGCTCTCGTCTCGCGATCGCGACCGGCACGGGCGCGCGCGGGCGGCGGGCACTCGGGCAGGGCGGGCTCGAGCCTGGAGCTCTTTGGGCGGAGGATACGCGTGGGCGTCAAGCGCCCTCAGCCCACGTCGGCGAACCGCTCCCCGGCGTAGTTGACGAAACGGGTCTGCGCCTTGCGGAACCACATGTCGATCTCGCCGGTGGGTCCGTTGCGGTGCTTTGACAGCTTGAGCTTCACGACCTCGCCCTCGGTCGTCTGGTCGTCCGACCCGCGTTCCTTCTCGCGCCACAGGAACATCACCAGGTCCGCGTCCTGCTCGATGCTGCCCGACTCGCGCAGGTCCGAGAGCCGAGGCTCCTTGGACTCGCGCATCTCCGGCTGCCGCGACAGCTGGCTCAGCGCGAGCACCGGCACCTTGAGCTCCCGGGCCAGGGCCTTCAGCCCGCGCGAGATCTCGGACACCTCCTGGACCCGGTTGGCGTCGCGGGTGGTGGTCGATGACTGCATCAGCTGGAGATAGTCGACGATCACCAGGTCCAGCCCCGTCTCCGCCTGGAGCCGGCGGGCCTTGGTGCGCAGCTCCATGGTCGTGATGTTGGGGGTGTCATCGATGTAGATCGAGGCTTCCGACAGCGAGTTCATGGCCGGCGCGATGCGCGCGAAGTCGAGCTCCTCGAGAAAGCCGCTGCGCAGGCGCTGCGAGTCGATGTTCGCGTTCGACGACAGCAGCCGGAGCACGATCTGCTCCTTGCTCATCTCGAGGCTGAAGATCCCGACGCTCTTCTTGTCCTTGACCGCGGCGTGCTCCGCGATGTTGAGCGCGAAGCTGGACTTCCCGACCGAGGGGCGGGCGGCAAGGATCACGAGGTCGCTCTTCTGGAGCCCGGTCGTGAGCGTGTCCAGGTCCTGGAACCCGGTCCGGATCCCGCTGATCTCGCCCCGGTGCGCGTGGAGATAGTCGAGGCGGTCGTACGCGTCGTGGAGCAGGCTCTTGAGCGGCGCGAACCCGGCGGCCACGCGCCGCTGGCTGACCGCGAACAGCTCTGCCTCGGCGCGATCGACGGCCTCCTGGACCTCCGCCGGGTCCTCGTAGCCGATGCCCGCGATCTTGCCGGCAGCGCCGATCAGGTTCCGGAGCAGCGACTTGCGCTCGACGATCCGTGCGTACTGGACGGCATGGACCGCCGTCGGGGTCTGGTTCGACAGCGTCCCGAGGTACGACCGGCCGCCGATGGCCTCGAGGTCCCCGGTGCGCTCGAGCGACTCCGAGACGGTGACGATGTCGATGGGCTCGCGGCGCTCGAACAGGTCGATCATCGAGCCGAAGATGCGCGCGTGCGCCTGCCGATAGAAGTCCTCGGGGCGCAGGAACTCGGCGACCTCGATGACCGCGTCACGGTCGATGAGGATCGAGCCCAGCACCGACTGCTCGGCTTCGATGGATTGCGGTGGCAGACGGTCGATCATGGGTATCCGAGGATGGGGCGGATGTGTGACAGCTCCACTGTCACCCAGGCGGGGCGCGGCGTGAAGGCGCTTTTCCCCCACGGGTCGGTGGTTATCCCCGAATTGCCCCGATGACCGGCATGGAACTGTGGACCGAGCGTGGATGACCGGCGGCACGTCGCGTCCCGCGGCACGGCCGCGCGGCGGAGCTGGCGATGAGCAACGTCCCGGTGTCTACTGTTGCGCATGGCCGATATCCGGATCATTCCATTCCTCGTGTCCGAGGTACGCCTCGGAGCCGAGGAGCAGGTCACGCTGGCTCGAACGTGGTGGCCTTCGTACGCCCACGCCGTCGTCCATCGGGACGGCGTGTTCCTGTTCGACAACGGGTGCGGCATCGGCAACGCCGACATCGACGCGATGTTCACGCCGCGGGTGAACCCGATCGAAGCGGCCCTGGCTGCGCACGGCATCACGCTCGCCGACGTGACCGGCATCGCCAACTGCCACCTCCACTTCGACCACGCCGGCCAGAACGTCCGCCTGCCGCGCGGGATCCCGATCTTCGTCCAGCGCCGGGAATGGATGATGGTCCATGAGCCCGACTACACCGTGCCCGAGTGGATCGACGTGCCCGGGCTCCGCTACGAGGTCATCGACGGCGAGCTCGAGGTTGCCCCCGGTGTTCAGCTGGTGCCGACACCCGGCCACAGCCCCGGTCACCAGTCGCTCCTCGCCTCGGCCTCGGACGGGACCGTGGTCCTGGCCGGCCAGGCCGTCCAGTCGCGACGCGAATGGGAGGGCGCGACCGACGCGCCATCCTCGGGGGCGGGAAGTGCCCGAGCCCCCGGGTACGCCGCTTCGGTCCAGCGGCTCCGCGCCGCCGATCCCGTTCGCGTGCACTTCGCGCACGACCCATCCGTGTGGGAACGGGTCCGCGCGCCCGAGTGAGGCCGCCGTCCCGCAGGCCTTTGGTCAGTCGAGGCGACGGATGACGCCGATCAGCTTTCCCTGGATCCTGACCGACGGGTAGAACTGCGGGGCATAGCTCGGGTTGGCGGGCTGGAGGCGCACCTGATCCTTCTCGCGGAAGAACCGCTTGAGGGTGACGGCGTTCTCGTCGACCTGGGCCACCACGATGTCACCGTCGCGCGCGGTCTCCTGCGGTCGGATGACCACGAAGTCCCCGTCCGCGATGTGCGCTTCGATCATCGAATCGCCGCGGACCCGGAGGACGTAGGCGTCGCCCGCCGGCGCGAGGATGTCCGGGACGGCCAGCGTCTCCGCTGCCTCCTGGTATGCCTCGATCGGGCCGCCTGCCGCGATCTCGCCGATGATCGGCAGCGAGTGCGTCTCCGTGGGCACCGCCTGGGGCGTCAGCTCCGCCGCCAGCCCGAGCCTGAGCGCTGCGGTTGGGGTCAGGCGGATCGCACGCGATTGCGCTGCGCCGCGCTCGAGGAACCCCTCCTTCTCGAGGATCTGGAGATGGTGGTGCACGGCGGACGTGGAGGCGAGCCCGACCGCCTTCGCGATCTCCCGCACGGACGGCGGATAGCCGCGCGCGCGGATCGTCGCAGCGATGACGTCCAGGATCTTCCGCTTGCGTTCGGCGTCGTGACGGGTCACGCATCGCCTCCTTTCATGGAAGCCATCATACCGAACGTCCGTTCGATGTCAATGATCGCCGGGCGGGGTGGTCGAGCCCCGTTCAGCGGGGCTGATAGACTCGCCATCCCCGGTCGCCATTCCTGGCGCCCGGCGACGAGAGGATCAGGGTGGCTCGAGCATCGCGGCACGACCGCGACGAACGACACGAATCGGCACGTGATCGCCGCGGCAGGCGTGTCGGCGTTCGCCGTCTTCTGGGCTGGGCATCGCTGCTGCCGATCGCCAGCCGGGCACCCGTCTACGGTCGCCTGATCTGGGAGCTCATCCGCGACGAGCGCATCCCGGTCGGCCGCAAGGCGTTGCTCGCGGGTGCGCTCGGATATCTCGTCCTCGGACGCGACCTCGTTCCCGACTACCTTCCGGTGATCGGCGGGCTGGACGACCTCGTGGTCGTCGTGCTGGCCGTCGACCTGTTCCTCGACGGGGTGCCCGGAGAGCTGCTGGACGAGAAGCTCGACGAGCTGGGGATCGACCGACGCGCATTCCGGGAGGACGTCGCGCGGATTCGGCGCTTCACGCCCGGACCGGTGCGGCGCATCCTGCGCCGGGCGCCGGGAGCCGCGACATCGGTCGGCGGGGCCGCCAGGTCGGCCGGGCAGGCATTGCACAACCATCGGGTCGGGCCGCGAGTCAGGGCCTGGATCCACAAGGAGGGTTCGATCGCGTGAAGGTGATCCTGACGAAGGACGTCGAGAAGCTCGGCAAGAGCGGCGAGATGAAGACGGTCACGGATGGGTACGCCCAGAACTTCCTGATCCCGAAGAAGCTTGCCGTGTCGGCCGCGGGCGGCGCCTATCGCGCGTACCAGCACGACATCGCCAGCCGCGAGGAGAAGCGCAAGCGAGAGCGCGAGGAGGCGGAGATCGCCGCCACGCGGATCGCGAGCACCACCCTCACGATGGGCGTCAAGGTCGGCGAGGGCGGCAAGCTGTACGGCTCGATCAACAACCAGGACATCGCCGATGCCCTGGGCCGCCGCGGAATCTCCGTCGACCGGCACAAGATCGACCTCGATCAGCCGATCAAGGCCCTGGGCACCTACAAGGTGGCCATCAAGGTTGCCTCGGGGATGACGCCCGAGGTGACGATCGTGGTGGAGCCCAAGGGCTAGCGCCAACGGCGCGAGCCGGAGGGCCAGCGCCGATCTGCCCGATGCCTCGTGGGCGTCACGCCACGCCCGTGACGGCTGCGTTGATGCTCGACGAGCATCAACAGGCCGGAACCCGGACTTCTTAAGCCCGCTTCGGGTCGCAGCGACGCCGGGTGGGTGTCAGCTCGACATGGCCGTCCGTCCGGTGATGCCCCGAGGGCGTCGGCCGGCTCGATCGGGCCTGGGAGGCGCCCGGCCGGGCCCTGATCGCCCGGGCGGGGCGGCGTGCGCTTGGACGGTGGGATGTGTGACAGGACGGCGTCAACGTCCGAGGCCACAATCGCGGGCGTGACGACCCGCACCATCCTCCACGTCGATCTGGACGCGTTCTTTGCCGCCGTCGAGCAGCGCGACCATCCGGAGCTGCGAGGGCGTCCGGTCATCGTCGGCGGTGGCGGTCCCAACCAGCGTGGCGTCGTGTCCGCGGCCTCGTACGAGGCACGGGCCTTCGGGGTCCACTCCGCGATGCCGCTGGTGACGGCCGGCCGGCTGTGCCCGCAGGGCGTGTTCCTGCCGGTGGACGGACGCAAGTACCAGGCCGCGAGCCGGGACGTCATGGCGATCCTGCGCCGCTTCACGCCCCTGGTCCAGCCGATCTCGATCGACGAGGCGTTCCTCGACGTGACCGCATCGCGGGCGCTGTTCGGCGATGGCGAGACGATCGGGCGTCGGATCAAGGACACGATCCACGAGGAGCTCGGCCTGACCGCGTCGGTGGGCGTGGCCACGACCAAGCTCGTCGCCAAGATCGCATCGGACCTGCGAAAGCCGGACGGCCTGGTCGTGGTGCCGCCCGGCGAGGAGGCGGCGTTCCTTGCGCCGCTGCCCATCTCGCGCCTGTGGGGCGTGGGCGACAAGACGGCGACGGCCCTGCGCGACTTCGGGGTCCGCACGATCGGCGACCTGGCGTCACTGCCGGCGGACGCGATGGTTCGCAGGTTCGGCAAGCACGGGGCGTCCCTCGTCGAGCGCGCGACCGGCATCGACCCCGACCCGGTTGCCGGCGGCGATCCCGCGAAATCGATCGGCCACGAGCACACGTTCGACGTCGACACGTCCGATCGCGAGGTGATCGAGCGAACGCTGCTGGGCATGGCGGACGGGGTCGCCGGGCGGCTCCGGTCAGCCGGGCTGAAGGCGGGCACGGTGACGCTCAAGCTGCGCGACTCCGCGTTCGCGACCATGACTCGTCAGGTGGGCCTGACGCCGCCGTCCGACCTCACCGAACCGATCTTCGAGGCGGCCCTGGCGCTGCTCCGGAAGGAGCTCCACGGCCAACGGATCCGGCTCGTCGGCGTGACCGCCTCGAACTTCCGCGAACGGGAACAGCTGGCGATGTTCGAGGCCGAGGATCCGCGGCGCCACCAGACCGCCGAGGCGCTCGACAGGATCCGGCACAAGTACGGCGAGCGGTCGGTGACCCGGGCGAGGCTGGTGCGCCATGCGCTGCCGGCACCGTTCGAGCGCGACCCGATGACGGCGGTCGAGCGCCGCCAGGGCGTTGCCGGTGCCGCGAGCGACTCGGGACCCTCGGACGTCCCCGATCGTGACAGCGAAGGTGTCACGGACGAGGCGGAGGATCTCGACGCAGACGCTTGACATCGAACACCTGTTCGGTCTAGCGTGACGCCGAAACGAACAGACGTTCGCATCCGGAGTGCTCCCGGGTGACGACGACCCGCCGAGTCAAGGAGACAGCACGATGGCGATGGTTCGCGTCGCACCCGTCACGGTCCAGGTCAGGACCGACTGGTTCACAGGCACCCCGCGTGAGATCACGTGGGGAGAGGACCGCCTCCCGGTCACGCGGCTGGTCGCCGTGCGCAACGAGCAGGCCGCATATCCGGTGATCACCGGCCCGCGCACCATGTTCGAGGTGGACACGCCCGGCGTGCGCGTGGCGCTCACCTATCTCCACCGCTCGAGGCGGTGGACGATCGACGGGCTGGACCAGGCGGCCTGACGGGCACATCACACGCGGGAGCGGGCGGCTCCTCCCCGCCGGCTCCCTCGATCGGCTGCGGGGCGGGCGCCGGGCGCTCGCCCCGCGCGCCCGAGATCAGCGGTGACGAACGGCCCCTGCATCGCAGGCTGCTCCGGCCCGCGTCGTCCGGGCCGCGCCTCTCTACAATCGGCATGTGAACCCGAGCGATCGATACCGAGACCTGACGGTCGGCGATTTCATCGACCGGCTGGCCGGACCCCAGCCCGTGCCCGGTGGTGGCAGCGCCGCGGCGATCGCCGGCAGCCTCGCCGCGGCCCTCGTGTCGATGGTGTCGGCCCTGTCCGAGGGGCGCCCGAAGTACGAGGAGCACGCCGCGCTCCACGCGCAGGCCGGGCCGGCCGGCCGCGTGCTCGCGGATCGAATGCTCGCCCTGGCCGATGAGGATGCCAGTGCCTATGCGGGATACGGCACGGCCATGAAGATGCCCCGCGAGACCGAGGACGAGCGTTCCGCACGGTCAGCCGCGATCCGGGCGGCCGCGCGCGACGCCTCGCTGGTCCCGTTCCGGACGGTCGAGGCGTGCCACGACATCGTCGCCCTCGCCGAATCGCTTGCGGGCCGGAGCAATCGCAACGCGGCATCGGACCTCGACGTCTCGAGCCTGCTGTCGGTCGCCGCGGCGCGGGCGGCTGCGGCCAATGTCTACGTGAACCTGCCGTCCATCGGTGACGATGCCTTCGCCGCCGACCTGCGTTCGCGCACCGAGAACCTGGTGAGCGAGATCGACAGGCTGGCCGAGGCCACGCACGAGGCGGTCCGGAGCGGGGAGCCGCGGCACCCGCTGGCGGCGCGCCGCGCATGATCGAGCGAGCCGGTGCACCCGGGCGCGTGATGCGCCCAACCGCTGCAGGGCCAGCGAACGCAGGACGAGCCACCGCGGGACGAACGGCCGCATGACGAACGGCCGCATGCCGACCGAGGGGCCCAGGCTCCTGCTCGGCAAGCCGATCGCCGCCGAGATTCGCGCGACCGTCGCCAGCGACGTCGCGGCCTTCCGCGGACGCCACGGGCATGCGCCGGCCCTCGCCATCGTGATCGTGGGCAGGGATGCCCCGTCCGCGGTCTACCTGGGCCAGATCCTGCGGTCGTGCGAGAAGGTCGGCATCGAGGGCCGGCTGGTCGAGATCCCGGGTCGTGCGTCGACCGCCGCCGTCCGTCGCGAGATCGAGCAGCTCAACGCCGATCAGATGGTCGCCGGGATCATCGTCCAGATGCCGCTGCCCAAGCGCATCCCCCTGTCGGCGGTGATCGACACGCTCGATCCGGCCAAGGACATCGACGGGCTCCATCCGCGCAACGCCGGCCTGCTGACGCTGGGGTACGAGGGCTTCCTGCCGACCACCGCCCATGCCGCGGTGGAGCTGCTCAAGCGAAGCGGCATCCCGCTGGCCGGGAAGCGGGCCGTCGTGGTCGGCCGCTCGAACGTTGTCGGCAAGCCGGCGGCGCTGCTGCTGCTGCGCGAGAACGCGACGGTCACGATCTGCCACTCGAGAACGGCCGATCTGGCCCGCCACACGCGCGACGCCGATATCCTTGTCGTGGCTGCCGGCGCCCCCGGCCTGATCACGGGCGACATGCTTTCGCCGGGCGCGGTCGTGGTCGACGTCGGGATCAACGTCGTCGGTGATGCGCTCGTCGGCGACGTGGACTTCGAGTCGGCGTGCCGCGTCGCCGCCGCGATCACCCCGGTTCCCGGGGGCGTCGGACCGGTCACCAACGCGCTGCTGCTCACGCACCTCGTCCGCGCTGCGCAGGCGCAGGCCGCCATCGGGCGCGGGCACGAGACGCTACATCCTGCCGGGAGTCGAACATGACCACCACCGCCAAGCCGTTCCCCTCCGATCTCGACATCGCCCGCGGCGTCACGCCGCGCCCGATCATGGACGTGGCCCGGGAGCTCGGGTTCCACGACGACGAGATCGAGCCGTATGGCAGGACCAAGGCCAAGATGACCCTCGAGGCCATCCGGCGGGTCGAGGACGCCAACCCGCGCGGCAAGTACGTGGTGGTCACGGCGATCAGCCCGACGCCGCTGGGCGAGGGCAAGTCGACGACCACGGTCGGCCTCGCCCAGGGGCTCAACCGGATCGGCCGGCGGGCGGCGGTGACGGTGCGCCAGCCCTCGCTCGGTCCCGTGTTCGGGATCAAGGGCGGCGCGGCCGGCGGCGGCTACTCCCAGATCATCCCGATGGAGGACTTCAACCTCCACCTCACGGGCGACGTCCACGCGATGGGCGCGGCGCACAACCTCGCGGCGGCGTTCATCGACAACCACATCCACCACGGCAACGCCCTCGGCATCGACGCCAACAACGTGCTCTGGCCGCGGGTCCTTGACATCAGCGACCGGGCGTTGCGCGAGATCGTCGTCGGCCTCGGCGGCAAGGAGAACGGCTACCCGCGCCAGACCCAGTTCGTGATCACGGTCGCATCGGAGGTCATGGCGATCCTCGCCCTGGCCCGCGACCTTCCCGATCTGCGGGCCAGACTGGGCCGGATCGTGCTCGCGACCCGCAAGGACGGCACCCCGATCACGGCCGAGGACCTCAAGGTTGCGGGCGCGATGACGGTGCTCCTGCGCGATGCGCTCAAGCCCAACCTGCTCCAGACGCTCGAGGGCGGACCCGCCTTCGTCCATTGCGGGCCGTTCGGCAACATCGCCCACGGCAACAGCTCGATCCTCGCCGACCGCGCCGCCCTGGCCACCACCGACATCGTGGTCACCGAAGCCGGGTTCGGGGCCGACCTGGGTGCCGAGAAGTTCTTCGATATCAAGTGCCGGGCGTCGGGGCTGGCGCCCGATGCGGCCGTCATGGTGGCCACCATCCGGGCGCTCAAGATGCACGGCGGCGTGGGCCGGATCGTGGCCGGCAAGCCGCTCGACCCGGCGCTCCTCGAGGACAACCCCGACGCGGTCCGCGCGGGTGGTGCCAACCTGGCGGCGCAGATCGCCAACGTGCGCGCCTTCGGCGTGCCGGTGGTCGTCGCGATCAACCTGTTCCCGTCCGACACTGAGGCCGAGATCGCGGCCGTGCGCGAGGTCGCGCTCGCCGCAGGTGCCCGCGACGCCGTGGTCGCCCGCCACTTCACCGACGGTGGCGCGGGCGCGGAGGATCTTGCCCGCGCCGTGTGGGCCGCAGCCGAGGAGGGTGCCCCGGCCTTCGAGCTCCTGTACCCGGACGAGGCGCCGATCAAGGCCAAGATCGAGACGATCGCGACCCGCCTGTACGGTGCCGACGGCGTGGACTACCTCCCGGTGGCGTCGAAGGCGATCGCGCAGTACGAGTCGCTGGGCTTCGGCAACCTGCCGATCTGCATGGCCAAGACCCAGTACAGCCTGTCACACGACGCCAAGCTGCTGGGGCGGCCAACCGGGTTCCGGCTGCCGATCCGCGAGGTCCGCCTGTCGGCCGGCGCCGGCTTCGTCGTTGCGCTCGCGGGCGACATGCGGACGATGCCCGGCCTGCCATCGACACCTGGCGGCGAGCGCATCGACATCGACGAGGACGGCAACGTGGTGGGCCTGTTCTGATCGCCCGCCCGGCGGCGACGGCGCCGCCCGCTATGCTCCGATCATGACCGCCCTGCACATCCTGGTTGGCTTCGTCGGCCTGTCGGTGATCGCGCGCACCGTGCTGAGCGCCGTCCGGACGTTCGTCGTCCCGCGCGGGGACAACGACGCGATCTCGCGACTCGTGTTCCGGGCGCTGCTGGAGGTCTTCCGGCTCATCGCGCCGGCTTCGCGGCCGTACGCGTTCCGGGACCGGATCATGGCCTACTACGGCCCGATCGGGCTGGTGCTGCTGCCCGCCTGGTGGCTGGCGCTGCTGACCGCGGGGTTCGCGGCCGTCTACTTTGCCCTGGGGCTGGGTCCGGGCGACGCCTTCGTCGCCAGCGGCTCTTCGCTGCTCACCCTGGGCTTTGCGCGACCCGTGATCCCCGGTGGCGACCTGATCGCGTTCATCGAGGCCGCGATCGGGCTCGCGCTGGTCGCCCTGCTGATCTCGTACCTGCCCACGATCTATGCCGCGTTCTCGCGCCGCGAGCTGCTGGTGTCGCTGCTCGAGGTTCGCGCCGATACGCCGCCGTCCCCGATCGTGATGATCACGCGCATGGAGCGCCTGGCCGGCCTCGACGCGTTGCACGACATGTGGGAGCGCTGGGAGCAGTGGTTCGCCGATGTCGAGGAGTCGCACAGCTCGCTGCCCGTGCTCGTGTTCTACCGCTCGCAGCAGCCCGGCCATTCCTGGGTGAACGCGGCCGGCGCGATGATGGACACGGCGGCGATCGTGCGATCGGCGGTCGCCATCCCGATGGACGTCCAGGCGGACCTCATGATCCGGGCCGGCTACCTCGCACTGCGGCGGATCGGCGTCTACTTCCGGATCCCGTACGACGAGCATCCGAAGCCCATGGACGCGACGAGCGTCGATCGCGGCCAGTTCGAGGCGGCGCTCGACGTGCTGGCCGCGTCTGGGGTCCCCCTCGTGGCGGATCGCGACCAGGCCTGGCTCGACTTCAACGGCTGGCGGGTGAACTACGACGCCGTGCTTCGCCGGCTCGAGCGCCTGACGATGGCCCCGACGTCATGGTGGGAGCTGCCGATGCGGTCGGCTTGGGTCACCGACGAGCCGGCCCTCGCGGCCGAGAACGACCTTGCGGAGGCGGCCGCAGAGGACGCCGCGGCGGGGACCGGCACGGCGCTGATGGATGAAGGCGAGGCCGCCCGGCCCGCCTGAGCGTCAGGCGGTGAAGCTGAACCCGGTCGCGAGCACGAAGCTCGCCGCGATGACGAGCGCGAGCACGACGCCCAGGACGCCGACGCCCCACATCGTCCAGTCGATCGGGCCCAGCGTGGCATCGGCATGGGCGTGGTCATCGTGTCCGTGCGCGTCGCCGTGGTCGGTGGTCGCGCCGTGCGGCCCATCGACCGTCTGCGAGGTGCCGTGAACGTCCGGGACATGGGCGTCCGATGCGGGCGCGCCGGTCGAGGCGTGGCTGTCGCTCATCGTGTGGTCATGACCTCCGGGCATCATTGTCCCATGGCGCCGCCCTAGACTGGGCGCGATGCTGACCCTCGTCCTGACGCGCCACGGTCTCACCGATCGCTCGGTTCCCGAGCAGCATCTCGGCCAGCGCATCGACCTGTCGATCAACGAGTCGGGCCGACGACAGGCCCAGGCGCTCGCACGCCGGCTGGCGGCGGTCCGGTTCGACCGGGTGATCACCAGCCCCCTGTTCCGCGCTCGCGAGACGGCGGAGGTGCTGGCCCCCGGTGCGCGGCTCGAGGCGGATCCGCGGCTGCGCGAGATGGACTACGGCGCGTGGGAAGGGCGGACCTACGCCGAGATCGAGCACGCCGACGCGGTGTTCCGCCGCGAATGGGAGCTGGCGCCCGACCGTCTCGCCTGCCCGGGGGGCGAGTCGGGCAACGACGTGGCGGAACGCGTCCGTGCCTTCCTCGACGACCTCCTCGAGGAGCACAAGCGCTGGCACGCCCGGGCGTCGTTCCGCGCGGTCACCTCGGGGATGGGCCGGGTCGCCGTCCCGCCCGAGCGCCCGATCCTCGCCGTCGGCCACAGCTCGACCAACCGGATCCTGATGTGCGTCGCGCTGGGCGTCGGGTTGCGCGACTATCGCCGTCGATTCGTCCAGGATCAGGCCAACCTGACCGTGCTCCGATGGGCAGACGGCGACGGCGCGGAGGACGCCAGGCTGCTGGTCGCCAACGACAGCGCGCACCTGCGCGGGTCGGGCGAGGTGCCCTGGGCCAGCGAGTAGCGCGGCGGCGTGCCGCGGCGAGCGCTGAAACGCTACGGGGCCGCGTCCGTCCGGCGTGGCCGGCCCGGCATCCCCAGGCGCCACCACACGAACAGCACGACACCGACGACGACGACCACCGCGATCGCGAGGTCGAACGGCTGGAGCGCATGCCGGATGTCCTGCCAGTTCGCGCCCAGCTGCTCGCCCGCCCAGACGAGCGCGATCGACCACGGGAGGGCCCCGGCCGTCGAATAGGCGATGAACTTGCGCAGCGGCATCCGCGTCACGCCGGCCGGGAACGAGATGAACGTGCGCACGACGGGCAGCAGGCGGCCGAAGAACACCGTCGCCGCCCCGTACTTGCGGAAGAAGCCGTCCGCGATCTCGATCTCGTGCGGCCGGATCAGCAGGTAGCGGCCGAACCGCTCGAGGAACGGCCGGCCCCCGTACGCGCCGATCCCGTAGGCGATCAGCGATCCGATCGTGTTGCCGACCGTGGCCACGATGACCACGATCCAGAAGCTCCACGGGCCATGGGTGAGCGGTTCGACCTGGGTCGGGTCCGACACGAGCCAGCCCGCGTAGGGGAGGATCAGCTCAGACGGCAGCGGCACCATCGCCGACTCGATCGCCATCGCGACCATGACCCCGACATACCCGACCGCCCCGTAGAGGTTGCCGAGGAACGGGATGACGATCTGGTCGATGAAGGCGAGCACGTTCGACGAGGCTCCTGCGTGGGGAGGTCCGGGCCGGCGGCCCGCGGGGGCACGGCGCCGAGGATAGCCGACTATCCTGCCCATCGTGACCGACGCGCACTTCGTTCCCGAGAGATCACCCGCCGGGCGACCCCGGGACCGGGTGGTGCTGACGGGCGCCGACCTGACGATCGCCGATGTCGAGGCGGTTGCGCGTCACGGGGCTCGCGTCGCCCTCGACGTCCACGCTCGGGATCGGATGGCCGAGGCGAGGGCGGTCATCGAAACTCTCGTCGAACGCGGCGAGGTCGTCTACGGGGTGACGACCGGGTTCGGCGACCTGGCCACCACCTTCATTCCGAGCGATGACGCCGCCGGTCTCCAGGCGAACCTGATCGCGTCCCATGCGGCCGGCGTGGGCCCCCCGTTCCCGCGCGAGGTCGTGCGGGCGATGCTCCTGCTGCGGGCCAACACCCTCGCGCTGGGGCACTCGGGCTGCCGGCCACTGCTGGTGGACCGGATCTGCGAGCTCCTCGACCTGGGCATCCACCCGGTGGTGCCGGAGCAGGGGAGCGTGGGTGCATCAGGCGACCTCGCGCCGCTCGCCCACCTGGCGCTGCCGCTGATCGGGCGAGGCCAGGTCGAGCTCAACGGGCAGGTGATGCCCGCGCTGGTGGCGCTCCGCGAGGTCGGCCTCGAGCCGCTCGTGCTGGGACCCAAGGAGGGCCTCGCGCTGCTCAACGGGACGCAGCTGATGAGCGCGCTCGGGGCGCTGCTGCTCGCGGACGCCGATCGACTCGCGCGAACGGCATCGGTCGCCGCGGCGATGTCGGTCGAGGCGCTGCTCGGGACCGACGTCGCCTTCGCGGCGCCGTACCAGCTTGCGCGACCGCATCCGGGCCAGGTCGAGGTCGCGGCCGAGCTCCGTCACCTGCTGCGCGAGTCGGGGATCCAGCGGTCGCATCACGGCAGCGGCCACAAGGTCCAGGACCCGTACTCGCTGCGCTGCGTGCCCCAGGTCCACGGCGCGGTGCGGGACGCCCTCGACCACCTCCGTCGCGTGCTCGACATCGAGCTCAACTCGGCCACCGACAACCCGCTCGTGTTCCCGGCCGGCGGGTCCGTCCCGACCGACGCCCTCGCCACCGGCGGCGGCCTGGTCATCTCGGGCGGCAACTTCCACGGCGAGCCGATCGCGCTGGCGCTCGACTTTGCCAAGCTCGGGCTGGCGGAGCTGGGCTCGATCTCGGAACGGCGTACCGCGCTGCTGCTCGACTCGCGGCTCAACGGCGGCCTGCCGGCGTTCCTGTCACCCGATCCCGGCCGTAACAGCGGGCTGATGATCGTCCAGTACACGGCCGCGGCCCTCGCCTCGGAGAACAAGGTCCTCGCCCACCCGTCGTCTGCCGACTCGATCCCGACATCCGCGAACCAGGAGGATCACGTGTCGATGGGGGCGACCGCGGGCCGGCACGCCCGGCTCGTCCTGGCCAACGTCGAGCGGATCCTGGCGATCGAGCTCGTGTGCGCCGTCCAGGCACTGGACCAGCGGCTGGCCCTGCTGGCGACCGACGGCCAGGCACCGCGCGCCGGTGCCGGGGTTGCCGCCGCCGCGGCGCTCATTCGTGAGCGGATCGCGCCGCTCGCCGGTGATCGCGAGCCCGGCCCCGATCTCGAGGCCGCGACCGACCTCGTCCACGGGGGCGCGCTGGCAGGGCTCGCAGCACCCTGACCGCGGTGGGGCCGGCCGGCGGTCTCGTATCGGCGCTGGCCCGTTTGCTCGGCCCTGCCGGAGCGTCGGTAGACTCATCGTCATGGCCATCCGGATCGTGGACGTGACCGACGAGGGCACGTTCAAGCGCCTCCCGCCGTGCGCCGACTCGCGCTTCGACCATCGCTCGTGCGACTACTGGGAGGAGGCTGACCGGGGCTCCAAGGCGATCCGGGCGGGCTGGCTGCCGGGGGCTGAGCCGCCCGCGGCGACGGCTCCGGCGCGACCTCGCAATCCGTTCGCGCTCGACGATGACGACGAGCCGGTCGCGAACCCGTTCGCGCCGACCCGAGGCGCGACGTACAACCCGTTCCTGGGCGACAACGATGGCCCGCAGGACAACCCGTTCGCGCCGCGCCCGCCGGCGCGCCCGCAGGTCGATCGGACGGCACCGCCGAAGCTGCGCCTGCTCGGCCGCGGGCTGGGCGTGTTCGGCAGCTACGCCAAGATCCTGCTCGAGGACGACGATCCCGTCGGGTACGCGCAGTTCGGGCCGCTGTCCGCGTATCCGCGAGCCCTTCGGACACGCGATCTGTACCCCCGGCTCCCGGCCTCGCCGCTCCCCGCCGTGATCACGTGCATCGCGACCACGTCCGAGGTGCGCTCGCGCGGGCTTGCCGCCATGCTCGTCGACGCGGTCTGCGACGACCTCGCCTCCCGGGGGTTCGCCGCGGTCGAGACGTATCCCGAGGTCGGCGCCCGGCCCGATGCCACCAGCGCCGCCGGGCCGGGGTTCTGGGAGCGGCTCGGCTTCGCGATCGCCGCCCCTGACGAGCGGTTCCCCGTCATGCGGCGGGAGCTCGGTTGAGGCCCGGCCCGGCCAGCCTGGGCGTCGCGGCGACGCTGCTGGCCGCGTTCGCCGTCGCCGCCTGCGGGGGTCCGTCGCCGACCGCGTCGCCCGCGGCGAGCCAGCGCATCACCTCGACCCAGCCCGCCCCGACCGCGACGCCCGCGGACACGGCCGGCCCCGGCGCCTCGGGATCGGCCGCGGACCTGCCCTCCGACGATCCGTCGCTGCTGGCGCTGCTGCCGGCGACGATCGAGGACGTCGTGGTCACGGAGGAGCCCGAATCGTTCGCCGATGCAGTCGGCGACCCGGACTTCGTGGCCAGCGTCGAGGCGGCGGCGTTCCCGTTCGTGACGCAGTCCAGCGACCTCGCGTCGGGCGTCGTCGCGCGGCTGCGACCGGGCGTCTTCTCCGATGCGTTCTTCCGCGACTGGCGTGATTCCTACAACGCCGGGGCGTGCGCCCAGGCCGGCGGGGTGGTCGGCAACGCCGAGGCGGATCTGGGCGGCCGGACCGTGCACATCGCCAGCTGCGCCGGAGGGCTGCTCGTCTACCACGCCTACCTGCCCGGGCGAAACGTCCTCGTGTCCATGTTCTCGGTCGGCGAGCGCCGCTTCGGGGAGCAGCTGATGAGCGGGCTGCAACCGTGACGGGCTCCGTGCGCCCCGACGTAGACTGCCCTGAGTGACGACCGAGACGCTCGACTCCATGCCCAGCGGCGCGCGACCCGTGCGCGCCCCCCACGGCACCACCCTGACCGCCCGCGGCTGGCAGCAGGAGGCCGTGCTGCGGATGCTGATGAACAACCTCGACCCCGAGGTCGCCGAGAACCCCGACGAGCTGGTGGTGTACGGCGGCACGGGCCGGGCGGCGCGCAGCTGGGACGCCTTCGACGCCATCGTCCGCGAGCTGCGCGCGCTGGGCGACGACGAGACGCTGCTGGTCCAGAGCGGCAAGCCCGTGGCCGTGTTCCGGACCCATGAGTGGGCGCCCCGCGTCCTCATCGCCAACTCCAACCTGGTCGGCAAGTGGGCGAACTGGGACACCTTCCGGGAGCTCGAGCGGCAGGGCCTGACGATGTACGGCCAGATGACCGCCGGGTCCTGGATCTACATCGGCACCCAGGGGATCCTCCAGGGCACGTATGAGACCTTCGCGGAGCTGGCCCGCCAGCATTTCGATGGCTCGCTGCGCGGTCGCGTGGTGCTCACCGCCGGCCTGGGCGGCATGGGTGGTGCCCAGCCGTTGGCGGTGACGATGAACGAGGGGGTGTGCATCGCGATCGAGGTCGACGAGGCGCGGGCGCGCCGTCGCCACGAGATCGGCTACGTGGAGCGCTTCACGCACTCGCCGCAGGAGGCCCTGGCGATGGCCCGCCAGGCGGCGGAGGCCGGCGATCCGCTGTCGATCGCGCTGGTGGGGAACGCCGCCGAGATCGAGCCGGCATGGGCAAAGGGCGGCGAGCGGTTCGATGTCGTCACCGACCAGACCTCGGCACACGACGCGCTCAGCGGCTACGTGCCCGCGGAGCTGACGCTCCACGATGCGCACGTCCTCCGGATCAGCGAACCTGACGTGTACATCCGGCGGTCGATGCGCTCGATGGCGGAGCACGTCCGGGCGATCCTGGCGTTCCAGGCCGCCGGCGCCGTCGCCTTCGACTACGGCAACAACCTCAGGGCGCAGGCGCAGGACGCGGGCGTCGCCAACGCATTCGACTACCCGGGGTTCGTGCCGGCCTTCATCCGCCCCCTGTTCTGCGAGGGCAAGGGACCGTTCCGCTGGGTCGCGCTGTCGGGTGATCCGGCCGACATCCGCCGGACGGACGAGGCGATGCTCGAGCTGTTCCCCCACGACCGCGCGCTCCGGCGGTGGCTGGAGCTGGCCGAGGCCAAGGTCCCGTTCCAGGGGTTGCCCGCCCGCATCTGCTGGCTGGGCTACGGCGACCGCGCGAAGGCCGGGCTGCGGTTCAACGAGCTCGTTGCGACGGGGGCGGTGCGCGCCCCGATCGTCATCGGGCGGGACCACCTCGACGCCGGCTCGGTCGCCTCGCCCAACCGCGAGACCGAGGCGATGCGGGACGGGTCGGACGCCATCGCCGACTGGCCGCTGCTCAATGCGCTGGTCAACACCGCCGCCGGCGCGACCTGGGTCTCGATCCACCACGGCGGCGGGACCGGGATCGGGTACTCGCAGCACGCGGGGATGGTCGTGGTCGCGGACGGCACGGAGCTGGCCGCTCGCAAGCTGGAGCGCGTGCTGGCCACGGACCCGGGCATGGGGGTGGCACGCCATGTCGATGCCGGGTACGAGCGGGCGATCGAGGTCGCCCGCGAGCGCGGCGTCCACGTTCCGATGTTGCGCGACGACGACGACCAGCAGCGCTGACCGACGAGCTCGCCGACCGACGACCAGCCGCCCTTCGTCGCTGCCGCGCCGGTCGCGGGATCGAGGCGCGGCACCCCGGTCGCTTCGCTAGCATCAGGACGTGCTCGTCGAAAGCGTGCCCAACGTCTCGGAAGGCCGGCGCCTCGACGTGGTGGAGCGCCTCGTGAGCGCCGTCGCCTCCGTGCCCGGGGTGTTCCTGCTCGATCGCACCTCCGATGCCAGCCACAACCGGAGCGTGATCACCGTGGCCGGCGAGCATGACGCGGTGTCCGACGGCCTCGAGCGGCTCATCGCCCAGGCCATCGAGGACATCGACATGGAGGCCCACACCGGCGAGCACCCGAGGATCGGTGCGGTCGACGTGATCCCGTTCGTGCCGCTCGGCGACACGACCATCGACGACTGCATCGATCTCGCGCGGACGTTCGGCGAGCGGGCGGCCGCCCGGTTCGGGATGCCGGTCTTCCTGTACGCCGCCGCGGCGACCCGGGGGGATCGCGTCAAGCTCGCGGATGTGCGCCGCGGCCAGTACGAGGGCCTGCGGTCCGAGATCGCCAACAACGGCCGGCAGCCGGACTTCGGGCCGTCCCGGATGCACGCACGGGCGGGCGCCGTCGCGGTCGGGGCGCGACCGTTCCTCATCGCCTGGAACATCAACCTTGCATCGGATGACGTGGAGCTTGCCAAGCGGATCGCCAGGCGCGTCCGCGAATTGGGCGGCGGCCTGCCGCGCGTCCAGGCAAACGGCTTCCGGGTCGAGGAGCCCGAGCGCGGCCACCCGGTCCGGGCCCAGGTGTCGATGAACCTGCTCGACTTCCGAACGACGCCCCTGTGGCAGGCATGGGAGGCGGTGGGCGAGCTGGCGGCCGAGGATGGGGTCGAGCTCGCAGAGTCCGAGCTGATCGGGCTTGCGCCGCTGGCCGCGTTCCTCGACGTCGCCGATCGGGCAGGCACCCCGGGCGACGCGCCGACCGCCGATCGTCTCGCCGCCGCGGCCCGTGCGATCCGGCTCCGCGACTTCTCCCCGCTGATGGCGCTCGAGCTCCGGCTCGACGCCGCGCGCGGCCCGGGATGAGCCTGCGGCTGATCGAGGGTGGTCGGGGCAGCGCCGATGCTCCGGGGCTGCTGATCCACGGGGCGTCGCAGGTTGCCACGCTGGCCGGGGGCCTCCGGCGCGGCGAGCGGCAGGGCGACCTCGCGTTGCTCGATGCCGCCGATGCCGGCGGGCCGGGCTCACCGGGCGCCCCCGTGGTTGCCTGCTGGGACGGCCGCGTCGTGGGGGTCGGGCCTCGCGACCGCGTGGAGCATGGCCTGGAGCTGGGCGGCTACTCCCTGGCAAGGTTCGTGCGGCTCGATGCGGCGGGTGGCGTGGTGACGCCGGGGCTGGTCGATCCGCACACGCATCTGCTGTTCGCCGGCACGCGCGAGGGCGAGCTGCGGCTCCGCCAGCAGGGCGCGGGCTACCTGGAGATCCTGGCCGCGGGCGGCGGCATCCTGTCGACGGTTGCGGCCACCCGCGCCGCGTCGAGCGAGCAGCTCGCCCAGCACGGCCGCCGGTGGCTGGACGAGATGGCCCGCCACGGCGTCACCACCATCGAGGCGAAATCCGGCTATGGCCTCGATCTCGCCACCGAGCTGCGGCTGCTCGAGATCGCGTTCCAGCTCGGCCGCGAGGGACCGGTGGACGTCATCCCGACGTTCCTCGGGGCGCACGCCGTGCCCGAGGAGTACCGGTCGCGGCCCGACGGGACGGAGGCGTACGTCCGATCCGTCATCGAGGACCAGCTGCCGGGTGTGGCGGCGCAGGGCCGAGCGCGGTCGTGCGACGTGTTCTGCGAGCAGGGCGTGTTCTCCGCGGAGCAGAGCCGGCGGATCCTCAACGCGGCCGCCGGCTACGGGATGACGGTCCGCCTCCACGCCGACGAGCTGGCGCCGTCCGGCGGGGCAGAGCTGGCGGCGGAGCTGGGTGCGCTGTCCGCGGACCACCTCCACGCGCCCAGCGATGCGGGGATCGCCGCCCTGGCCGCCGTCGCGGACGGACCGCGCCCGACCGTCGCGACGCTGCTGCCCGGGACGACCTGGTTCCTCATGGCCGATGATGCCGCACCCGCGCGCCGGTTCATCGAGGCCGGAGTCCCGGTCGCGCTGGGCACGGACTTCAACCCGGGCACCTCGCCGAACCCGAACCTGCCGCTGGTGATGACGGTGGCCTGCCTGGAGATGAAGCTGTCACCGGCCGAGGCGCTGGCCGCGGTCACCATCAACGCCGCCTACGCGGCCGGCGTCGGCGAGGAGGTCGGGTCGCTCGAGCCCGGCAAGGCCGCCGACGTCGTGGTCTGGCGGGCGACGACGGTCGACCAGCTGCCCTACTGGGTGGGCGCGGATCTCGCGGACGTCGTGGTCAAGCGAGGGCGCGTGGTGTACCGCCGCGGGACGTAACAGTCCAGCGCATGGTCCAGCCGATGGCCCCGGCGGCGAGCGGTCCGGCCCGCTCCCGAGCGCGGGCGTCAGACCTTCCCGCGTGACTCCAGGGTCACGGTCGTGGTCTCCGCCGGCAGGCTGGTGGCCGTGACCGACAGCTTGGCCTGCGCGACCGGCTCGGCGCCCATCTCGTGGAGGAACTTGGCGAGCGCCTCGGCGCAGTCCGACTCCTCCTCGCACACGGGCATGGGCACCACGATCTTGGGGTCCAGCTGGGCGACCACCGCCGCCGCCCTGGTCGCCGAGAGCGCGCCACCGATCGGCACGCAGACGATCGCCACCCGACCCACATCGCCGAGCTTCTCCTCGCTCAGCTCGTGGCCGATGTCGCCGAGGTGGAAGACGTGGATGCCGTCGACCTCGATCATGAAGGCGGTCTGGCGCCCACGCTCCGAGCCCTTGGCATCGTCACGGTAGGTGCGCACCCCGGTCAGCAGGACATCGTGGACCTCGTACTCGCCGGGGCCGTCCAGCACGAACGCCGACTCGAGGCTGGTCGGGATCGCAGTACCGCCGTCGCGCGAGAGCCGAACCGGCTTCCTGGGCAGCGGGCTGTCATCCGGGTGGCTGAAGGTGATGACGTCGCCGGTGATGCCGCGACCGGTCGGGCCGACGATCGATGGGTAGGGATCGGCCACGACGACGGCATCCTTGCCGCGCAGCCGGATGCAGGTTCGTCCGTACCAGGTGAGCTCCATCCCTCAATTCTTGCACAGCCCACTTGCCGGGGCCTGCCGCCGGCGCGGGGCTGATCGGCCGGTACGGGGCTGATCGGCCGGTACGGGGCTCGACGGGCCGGCACGCCTCCGGCGGCGTGGTCGCGGGTCCTCCGTCGCCATGCCGGGAAAAGGAAGGACCGGAGACGCCTGCCCAATCGGCGCCTCCGGTCCCGAGGGAGGGAGGATGGAACCTGAGGGGTGTTCCATGACGAACCTTAGCCAGACCCGGATTCAAGCCAGAGCCTGCAGACGGTTAAGAAACGGACATCCGGGTCATCGGTCCTCGCCCTCGAACGGATATCCGGCGATCCGCATGGCAGAATCCCGCCGATGGCAATCCCCGGAACCCGCTCGGCCGGCGCGGCGCTGCTGGCCGTCACCGTGCTCGTCGCCGCCTGCGGCGGACCCAGCCCCACCGGCACCCCGTCGGCGAGCCCCGCCGCGCCGACGGCGATCCCGGAGGCCAGCGCCACCCCGGCGGCGGGCGGATCCGCGACACCGGCGGCAAGCGACGCCAACGCCGCCCTGTACGCGAAGATCGAGGCGCAGGTCGTCCAGCTGCGAGGCCTCCAGCCCACGGCGCCCGTGACCCGCGACGTGCTCGATGAGGCCGGGCTTCGCGCCTACCTCGAGAAGAGCTTCGCCGAGGACAACCCCGCCTCGCTGGTCGCGAGCACCGAGACCCTGTACAAGGCCCTGCTGCTGATGCCGCCCGACGCGTCGCTCGAGAACCTCTACATCGAGCTGCTGACGAGCCAGGTCGCCGGCCTGTACGACGACAAGACCAAGCAGATGTACGTGGTGTCGCAGTCGGGCGCGATCGGGCCGGCCGAGGAGATGACCTATGCCCACGAGTACACGCATGCCCTCCAGGACCAGCACTTTGGGCTGCGATCGGTCGTCGGCGAGGCGAAGGACCAGGGTGACCGGACGCTGGCACGGACGACCCTCGTGGAGGGTGACGCAACGCTGCTCATGGGCCTCTGGGCCCAGGCGAACCTCACCCCGGCGGAGCTCGGCCAGGTCGCAACCGCATCCGATCCGGCGTCCGAGGCCGTGCTGGCCAAGATGCCCGCGATCCTGCGTGAGACGCTGCTCTTCCCCTACAACTCAGGGATCACGCTGGCGTTCGGCGACTTCCAGCGTGGAGGGTTCGGCGCCGTCGACGACCGGTTCTCGAGCCCGCCGGATTCGACGGAGCAGATCCTCCACGCGGACAAGCTCGCGGCCGCCGAGAAGCCGATCGCGGTCACGTTCCCCGGCGACCTTGCGAGCCGCCTGGGCGAGGGCTGGAAGGTGTCGATGCAGGACACGCTGGGGGAGTTCCAGCTCGGCATCCTGCTCCGTGACGCCGGCGGGGTGACGGCCTCCGTGGCATCGGCCGCGGCCGCCGGCTGGGGCGGTGACCGGGTCGCGCTGGTCGAGGGGCCGGCCGGGGCGACGGGCGTGGTGCTCGACACGGCCTGGGACACGAACACGGACGCGACCGAGTTCTCGGCCGCGCTCGCGGGCCTCGTCGGCAAGCTGAACGCGGCCGGTCGGAGCGCGATGGTCCTCAACCCGGCGCCCGATCGCGTGGTCCTCATCACCGCCGGGTCGGATGCGACGACCAGCCTGCTGGCCAACGTCCTGGGCCTGGCCGGGTAGATCCCGGCTGGCCGGAATCTCGCGGTCTCGCGGGTCGGGCCAAGGGGCGCAGCCCGCGAGCCCTACATCGACTCGGGTGCCGAGATCCCCAGCAATGCCAACGCGTTCGCCAGCGTCGTCTTGGTCGCCGTCGCCAGTGCGAGCCGCCTGGCAGAGCGCTCCGGCTCGTCGGGATCGACGACGCGGGCGTCGCGGTAGAACGCGTGGAACTGCGTTGCGAGGTCGGTCGCGTAGGCGGTGATCCCCTGGGTCTCCTCGGCCCGGACCGCGTCCTCGACGACCTCCGGGAAGCGGGCCACGACGCGCACCAGGGCCGCCTCGGCCGGACCGCCCAGCAGCCCCGCAACGTCGTTCGCCGGCGCCATCCCGCTCTCGGCGGCGCGACGCAGGATCGAGGCGATCCGGGCATGCGCGTACTGGACGTAGTAGACCGGGTTCTCGGCCGACTGCTTCCGCGCCAGCTCGATGTCGAAGTCGATCTCCACGTGGGCGGCTCGCGACGCGAAGAACCATCGGGCGGCATCCGTCCCGACCGCGTCCAGCAGGTCGTCGAGGGTCACGAACGTCCCGGCGCGCTTGGACATCGAGACCTCGACGCCCTCGGCGACGAAGCGCACCCAGCCGATCAGCAGGACCTGGTAGCGATCGGGGTCGTAGCCCATGGCCTGGGCGGCATTCTTGTTGCGAGCCACCGTGCCGTGGTGGTCCACGCCCCACACGTAGATCAGGTGGTCGAAGCCACGGCTGAGCTTCTCCGTCACGTATCCGATGTCGGCCGCGAAGTAGGTCGGGCGCCCGTCTGACCGGAAGATCACGCGATCCTTGTCGTCGCCGAACGTCGTGGACCGGAACCAGGTCGCGCCATCCTGCTCGTAGACGTGTCCGGCCGCGCGGAGCCGGTCGACGGCCCTGGTCACCCAGCCCTCGTCGTGGAGCGACGCCTCGCTCTTCCACACGTCGAAGCGCACGCCGAGGCGTGCGAGCGATGCCTCGATGCCCAGGCGGACACGAGCGCTTGCCCAGCGCCCGACGACATCGGGCCCATCGGCGCCCGGGGCGGTGGCCGCGGACCACACGTCGTCCGGCAACGCGCGCGCGAGGTCCTCGACGTACGCTCCCTTGTAGCCGTCCTCGGGCACCGGCTCGCCGCGCCGGCTCGCGATGACCGAGGCGCCGAGGTGCCCGACCTGCGCACCGGAGTCGTTGAAGTAGTACTCGCGGGTCACCTGCTGGCCGCCGGCCTCGAGGACCCGACACAGCAGGTCCCCCACGAACGCGCCGCGGGCGTTGCCGACGGTGAGCGGGCCGGTGGGGTTGGCCGACACGAACTCGACGTTGACCCGGCGCGGGTTGACTGCGGGAATGCGGCCCCACGTGGTCGGAGCCGCGAGGATCCCGGCGACGACCTCCTCGTACGCGGCGTCGGCGACGCGCACGTTGAGGAACCCCGGGCGAGCGACGTCGACGCCGGCGATGAGCCCGGGACTGGCGGCTGCGCCGGCGCGGAGCGCCTCGGCGAGAGCCTCCGCGATCGCCAGCGGCGGCCGGCGCAGCGGGCGCGCGAGCTTCATCGCGAGGTTGCTCGCCAGGTCACCGAATGCCGCGTTCGCGGGCCGCTCCACCTCGATGGCCGGCGTCTCCGCGTCATCGCCGACGGCGGGCATCCGGCCGGCCTCGACCGCGTCCGCCCACGCCCGGCCGATGGCGTCCGCAACGCGCGCGCGCACGGGTGCGATCGATCCGGATGGGTCGAGCTCAGCGGGCACGGGTCCTCCTGGAAGTCGGGTTGGGGTCCTGACATCGTAGCGGGTCCCCGATCAGGACCCCGGTACCAGGACCAGCGGTGCCGCGCGGCACCGAAATCGGTGCTGAACGGGGTGTCGTCCAGTGGACATCTGGCCCATTGGGGCTAGTCAGGGCCAGATGGTGCTAGTACCTTTATCGGCCCTCGCCAAGTACTGTGCGAGAGGTCTGGAGCCACGTCCCCCATTCATTCGGGACGGTCCTCCGGAATGAACTCATCCGCCGGTTACGGCGGCACTCAGGGGAGAACGGCGCTATCGCCGCTTTCGCGTCCTTACCGGGAGGTTCGGGGAATGAGGTCTCGGGGATTGAGTAATCCATTGGGCGCCGGTGCCCGGAAGAGCTTCGTGCTCTTCTGGACGGCGCTCTTCGTGTGTTCGCTGCTATTGCAGTACGTGGTGATCGCCGCCCCAGTGCTGGCGGTCCACGACGATGGCCTGTTCGAGCTCGACGGCAACGCCGTCAACGGTGCGGCCGCCGGCGACGACTGGGACCAGGTATACCAATGCTGTCGGGAGCGCGGCACCGGGCGATGACTGGAACCAAGTCGTCGGTGGGACGTCCAGCGCGGAGTCGTCGTCGTTCATCGTCGACAAGGTCAACGACCAGGCCGATGACTCGTTCAAGGGCAACACCGGCGACGACATGACGATCGCCCAGTGGAAGTGGGTGACCGCCAAGGCCAGCCAGGCGAAGAACGACATCGCGAATGCCTTCGCCGCTGCCTATACGGATCCCGCCAACGGGCACACGATCGCCTACTTCGGTCTCGACAAGTGGGAAGCCGATGGCGACAACTACGTCGGGTTCTGGTTCTTCAAGAGCCCGGTCGCTCCGTCCGGTGACGGCAGCACGTCATCGGGCGATCCGTTCACTGGCTCACATACCGTGGGCGACATTCTCGTGCTCGCCGACTACACGAACGGCGGTGGCGTCGCCACGTTCAACGTCTACAAGTGGGTGGGTTCCGGTGGCGACATCGGCCCGGCACACACGCTCCAGACCGTGGCGAGCGGCGTTCCCTGCACCGGCGGCGCCGGCGACGACGCATGCGCGGTGACGAACACCTCGACCGAGACGGCGCCGTGGTCCTTCCAGGGCCGCGACGGCGCTCCGGGCGAGTTCCCGCCCGGAACGTTCTTCGAGGGCGGCATCGACCTCACCGCTCTCAACCTCGACACCGGCTGTTTCACCGGGTTCCTGGGCGAGACCCGCTCGTCGCAGTCCGTGACGGCAACCCTGTCCGACTTCGCGGGCGGCGCCTTCTCGTTCTGCGCCCCGCCGACCATCGCGACCCAGGTTCAGCAGGATGGGCAGGACACTTCGGTCATCAACATGGGCGAGTCGGTCACGGACCACGCGACCCTGACCGGAACCAAGGGCACCGTCGAAGGCAGCGTCAAGTTCTACGTCTGCCGCGACGCCAATGCCGCGCCCGACTGCGCCAGCGGCGGCACCCAGGTGGGCGGCACGAAGACGCTCAGCGGCGGCGAAGCCGACAGCGACGCGTTCACGCCAACCCAGGAGGGCTACTACTGCTTCCGGGTTGCGTACACGCCCGCGGACGGATCCAAGTACCTCGCCACTTCACATACCAACCAGACGACCGAGTGCTTCCAGGTCATCCCGGCCGGCATCGACCTTACCAAGACCGCGGACGCGGCCTCAGTCTCGGCGGGCCAGCCGATCGGCTTCACGCTCTCGATCACCAGCACCGGGCCAGGAACGGCCTACGGGGTCAAGGTGTCGGACACGGTGCCGACGAATGATGGCCTCAGCTGGTCCATCGACGCCGCCGGCACGACCGGCGCGTGGACGCTCACCAATGGCGTCCTGAGCTTTGGTGGCGACTCCGGCGTGACGATGGCCAAGGACGCCGAGTATCACGTCCACATCACCAGCCCGACCACGGCCGCGACCTGCGGCACCGTCGACAATACGGGCGACGCGACGACCACCAACGACGGAACCGACAGCGCGTCGGCGTCGGTGACCGTCCAGTGTCCTGAC
>CAVVNQ010000006.1:0-240649 GCA_963749705.1 uncultured Chloroflexia bacterium
CGGGCACGTAGGCACCCGGCTCCTGGATGAACGCGGTCCGGCAGCCCATGCGACAGAACGCGTAGACGACGCCCTCGTGCTCGGCGAGGTGCCGGGCGTGGGCGCGATCGACGGTCATCCCGCACACCGGGTCGACGAGGACGATGTCGTCGACGGCGGGCTGGAGCGCGATGGCGGCCGCCGCCTCGCCCGCCTCGCCGGCCAGCGTGGCGGGACCGGGGACGGCCACGAACGACGCCCGGCCGCGACGGACCTGGACCAGCTCGGCGAGGATCGACAGCGCGATCTCCTCGGGCGTCTCGGCGCCGATGTCGATCCCGGCCGGCGCGCGCAGCGCGGCCAGCCGCTCCTCCGGGACGTGTGCCTCGTCGCGCAGCCAGGCACGGACGACGCCGGCGCGGGTGGGCGACGCGATCAGGCCCACGTACGAGACATCGCGCCGGAACGCGGACTCGAGCGCCTCCTCGTCCCAGATGCCCTGGGTCGCCACGACCACGTACGGCGACAGCTCCCGGTCGACCCGGGCGATCCCGGTCTCGGCCATGACGCGCTCGGCGCCCGGGAACG
The DNA here is from genome assembly GCA_963749705.1 of uncultured Chloroflexia bacterium. Classification (GTDB taxonomy): domain Bacteria; phylum Chloroflexota; class Limnocylindria; order Limnocylindrales; family CSP1-4; genus CAIXZV01. The sequence continues at coordinate 568 of CAVVNQ010000006.1, forward strand.
CGGACTCGTCCGCGACCGGGTCCCACACGGTGACGCGCCAGCCGGTCGCGCCGCCCAGCGAGGCGAGCGCGGCCACGATCGGGGTCGTCCCGGCCAGCCACAGCGACGGCGCGGGCAGATGCGGTTCCACGTAGATCTCCAGGGTGCCGCCGGAATGGCAGGTCATGACGAGCTCGATCACGCCGTCGGCCCTGCGGCCTTCGGCGGGGGCCGACTTCGACAGCCGCAGCAGCCGCGGCTGGCCGTCGACGAGCGAGCGCAGCGCCTCGCGCACGACGACGGGCTGGGCGCAGCTGCCGCCGACCCAGCCCTCGATCGTGCCGTCCGGATGGACGATGCCGCGGGCGCCCGGCCGGGCAGAGGTCGGCCGCTGGACCGCCACCACCGTGGCGACCGCGAACGTGCCTCCGCCCGCCTCGAGCTCCGAGATGCGGCGGAACAGGCTTCGGCCCGGCATCGGCTCAGGCCACGCCCTTCTCGTGGAGGATGCGCCACACCTTCTGGGGCGTGATCGGGATGTCGATGTTGGTCACGCCCAGGTGGGCGAGCGCATCGACGACCGCGTTGGCGATGGCCGGCGGGGCACCGACGGTCGCGGACTCCCCCACTCCCTTGGCGCCCAGCGGATGGTGCGGCGAGGGCGTGATCGTCTTCCCGGTCTCCCAGGACGGCGTCTCCATCGAGGTCGGCAGCAGGTAGTCCATGAACGTCCCGGCGAGGTTGTTGCCCTGCTCGTCGTACGAGATCTCCTCGTACAGCGAGGGGGCGAGCCCCATCGTCAGGCCGCCGTGGATCTGCCCGTCCACGATCATCGGGTTGATGATGTTGCCGCAGTCGTCGATCGCGACGAAGCGGCGGACCTTGACCTGCCCGGTTCCCTTGTCGATGTCCACGACGCAGATGTAGCTGCCGAACGGGAACGTCAGGTTGGGCGGGTCGTAGTAGTCGACCGCCTCGAGGCCCGCCTCCATCCCCTCGGGGAGGTTGGTGTAGGCCGCGAACGCGAGCTCCGCGATGGTCTTGAAGCGGTCCGGCGAGCCCGATGACGCTCCACTTGCCGTTGGACCACTCGAGGTCGTTGGGCGAGCACTCGAGCAGGTGCGCGGCGAGGTGTCGCGTCTTCTCGCGGATCTTGCGCGAGGCGATGGCGGTGGCCGCGCCGGCGACCGGCGTGGACCGCGACGCGTACGTGCCCAGGCCGTACGGCGCCGTGTCGGTGTCGCCCTCCTCGACCTTGACCTTGGACGCCGGGATGCCCAGCTCCTCGGCCACGATCTGCGCGTAGGTCGTCTCGTGGCCCTGGCCCTGGCTCTGGACGCCGAGGCGGAGGATCGCGGAGCCGGTGGGGTGCACCCGGAGCTCCGCCGAGTCGAACATCTTGATGCCGATGATGTCGAACGTCGTGCGACGGCCCGGCGCCCACGATCTCGGTGAACGACGAGATGCCGATCCCCATCAGCTCGCCCCGGGCGCGCTTCTCGGCCTGCTCCTTGCGCAGGTCGTCGTAGCCGATCGTGTCCAGCGCCTTCTGGAGCGCCGTGTGGTAGTCGCCGGAGTCGTACTCCCAGCCCGTCGGCGTGTGGTACGGGAACTGGTCCTTGCGGATGAAGTTCTTCATCCGGAACGCGGCCGGGTCCATCCCGATCTGGCGCGCGGCCTCATCGACCAGCCGCTCGACGGTGTGGACGGCCTCGGTGACCCGGAACGAGCACCGGTAGGCGACCCCGCCGGGCGGCTTGTTGGTGTACGCGGCATCGACCTCGACGAACGCCGTGGGCATGTCGTACGAGCCGGTGATCACGTTGAACAGCCCGGCCGGGAACTTGGACGGGTCCGCGGCCGCATCGCTGTAGCCGTGGTCCGCGAGCGTCTTGACCCGAAGGCCCTTGATCGTGCCGTCGTTGTCGAGGCCCATCTCGGCATGGACGTGGTAGTCGCGGGCGAACGAGTCCGCCTGGAGGTTCTCGGACCGGTCCTCGATCCACTTGACCGGTCGGCCCAGCGTCAGCGACGCGACGATCGCGCACACGTAGCCCGGGTACACCGGCACCTTGCCGCCGAAGCCGCCGCCGATGTCGTGGGTCTTGACCCGGATCGTTGACTCCGGGACGCCCGACACCAGGCTGATGACCGTCCGATACACGTGCGGCGCCTGGCTGGTGACGTGGAAGTCGAGGTGTGCATTGACCGGGTCGTAGTCCGCGATGCAGCCGCAGGTCTCGATCGAGGCCACGTGGATGCGCGGGATGTACACGTCGATCGGGACGATCCGGTCGGCCGCGGCGAGCGCCTCGTCGGTGGCGGCCCTGTCGCCGGACTCCCAGTGCCAGATGTGGTTGTTCTGCTTGTCCTCGCCGCGATCCGGCCGGAGCACGGGTGCGTCGGGCTCGAGCGCCTTGAACGGGTCGACGACGACGGGCAGCGGCTCGTAGTCCACGAGCACCGCCTGGATCGCGTCGGCCGCCTGGTAGCGGGTCTCGGCGATGACCGCCGCGACCTCCTGGCTCTGGTACATCACGGTGTCGACCGGCAGCACCATCTGCTTGTCGCCGGCGAGGGTCGGCATCCAGTGGAGGCCGGCCTTCTCGAGGTCCTTGCCCGTGATCACGGCCAGCACGCCGGGCATGGCGAGCGCCTCGCTCGCGTCGATGGACTTGATCGTCGCGTGCGCGTACGGGCTGCGGACGATGTCCATCCACACCATGTTGGGCAGGACGACATCCTCGATGTACTCGCCCTGGCCCCGGATGAAGCGCGGATCCTCCTTGCGCTTCATGGAATGGCCCATCCCCGAGACCTCGGGGGTTGTCGTGGTTGCCTGCGCCTCGGTCATCGTCGTCTCCTTCCGGGCTCAGGCCGGCGCCGCGCCGGCGGCTTCGGGCTCGGGCACCGCCCGGAGCTCCGCCGCCGCCTGCTGGACCGCCTTGACGATGTTCACGTAGCCGGTGCAGCGGCACAGGTTGCCGGCGATCCCCTCGCGGATCTCCTGCTCCGACGGATCCGGGTTCTCACCCAGGAGCCAGGCCGACTCCATGATCATGCCCGGCGTGCAGAACCCGCACTGGAGGCCGTGCTGGTCCCAGAACGCCTGCTGGAGCGCGTGCAGCTTGCCGCCCTGCTCCATGCCCTCGATGGTGGTCACCGATGCGCCGTCGGCCTGGACCGCGAGCATCGTGCACGACTTGGCGCTCCGCCCGTTCACATGGACCGTGCACGCGCCGCAGTTGCTGGTGTCGCAGCCGGTGTGCGTGCCGGTCAGACCGAACACGTCGCGCAGGAGGTGGACGAGCAGGAGGCGAGGCTCGACGTCGGCCTCGCGGACCGTCCCGTTGACGGTCACCGAGATGTGCTGGGTGGTCATCGCTCGACTCCTCTCACGCGCCCTGCGCCCGGGACGCGGCCAGGCCCAGGGCCCGGACCGTGATCTCGCGGACCATCGCCAGCTTGTAGTCGGCCGGGCCGTGGCTGTCGCTCACGGGCTTCGCCTGCGCGGCGGCCGCCGAGCCCGCGGCGCGGAACGCCTCGTCGCCCGGCTGCGCCCCGACCAGCGCCTGTTCGGCATCGGTCGCCGCGAAGGGGGCGTCGCTGACCGCCGTCAGCGCGACCCCGGCGGCCGTGATCCGGCCATCGGTCCCCAGCGTCAGGACCGCCGCGGCACCGACCGTCGCGAAGTCGCCGGCCCGTCGCTCGAGCTTGACGTACGCGGATCCGGTCCGGGCCGGCGCATCCGGGATCCGAACCTCGGTCAGCACCTCGGTCGGCTCGATGCCGGTCTGGAACGTGTCGAGGAAGAAGCCGCGTGCCGGGAGCACCCGCTCGCCGGTCGCGCTGCGGCATACGAAGGAGGCGCCCAGCGCCTGGAGCACGGCGGGCCAGTCCGAGCCCGGGTCCGCGTGCGCGCACGACCCGCCGATCGTGCCCCAGTTGCGGACCTGGGGGTCGCCGATGCCACCCGCGGCGTCGCGCATGATCGGGTGCGCCGCCGTCAGGGCGGCGTCCTCGAGGATGCTGCGGTGCGTCACGCGCCCGCCGATCCGCCACTCGCCGCCGGTGTGGCTGATGCCGTCGAGCCCGCCGACCGCCTGGATGTCCACCAGCAGCGCCGGCTGCGCGAGCCGGAGCTTGATCAGGGGCAGCAGGCTGTAGCCGCCGGACAGGATCTTGGCCTCCCCCTCGCGATCCGTCAGGATCCGCAATGCCTCGTCCAGGTTGCCCGGACGGACGTACTCGAACTGGCCGGGGATCATGCGCTGCCAACCCTCCTTCCCGCACGCAGGGTGCGGAACCGATGTCGGGCCCGCCCGCTCGAGTGGACGGACTCGGCGTTGCCTCTGGACGATCGGGTTGCGGCGGGGCCGGTGGCCGGGCCGCACTGGGGACATGGGTGATGGCGAAACCGAAGTATCTCCGCGGCTCCGGAGCACCGTCAACCGGGATACGTCAAGGTTTCGGTTGGCGGATCTTCACCTCGCCTCCGCGCGTCGGCGGGCCGGCCGCCGAGGTGCGCGTTCGGGCGCCGCGCGGAGCGGCGCGTTCGGGTCCCGCGCGCGCTGATCGCTGGGAGCGAACGCTTTCGGGGCCAAGGTCGCCATCCGGGTCTCCACGGCGCCGAACCATCGCTCGCGGCGATCATCGCGCTCGCTACGGCCGGGATCGCCGATCCCCGACTCGAAGGTGATCGCTCGGAGCGATGAACCGCGCGCGATCTCAGGCCGATCGATGAGGTCCGGGCCGCGATCGCCGGGAGCCCGGCGGGCTCCCGCAGGTTCGGTCGACGCGGGTCGTCCCCCTGCCTGCCATCTGTCCACTATGTGAGCACTAGCCAGCGGGTCCGCAGCCCGAAGGACTTCGGAGGCCTTCGAAGTGCCGATAACGCCCGGCATATGGACAATTGACCGGCACGGCCCCGGGAACGCGGGTTCGGCTATGGCTAGTGCTCGCTGGGCGGGCATTTGGCAGCCGGGCGATGGTCGCGGGGCGGACGATGGTCGCGGGGCGGGGCGATGCGCGGGGCGTGGCGATGGTCGCGGCGTCAGCCCCCGCGGGGGTGCCAGGTGACGATGCCGACCGAACCCGCCGGCCGATCGGCCAGCGTCCAGCCGCCGTCGCGGAGCACGATCCGGTCCGGGATCGAGGCTCGGAACGCACGGTCGCGCTCGCCGTCCTCGGCGATGAACAGCTGGCGGCGGAGGAACGCGGTCAGCGCGTCGACGGACTCGAACGTCCGGGCGGCGCGCGCCACCATGACCACGTCGGTCTTGCGGCCGCGCGCATGGAGCGTATCGAGCAGCTCCGGGAGCGCCGGCAGCGGCACGCGCGACTCCCCGTGGACGACCGGCCAGAACGGGTCGGCGACGGATGCCGGGCTGCGATCCGTGAGCACCGCGACGCAACGGTCGCGGGTCGCGGTCTCCATCGCATCGAGGAACGGGCCGATCTCCTCGATGTCATAGCCAACGTGCGCGATCAGCGAGACGTCGGCCACGGGCGGGCGGCCGATCAGGTCGAGCGCTGCCGGCCACGCGCCGGCGATGACGCGGATGCTGGCGATCCCGTGCTCGGCGATGCCGGTCCGCAGCGCCCGGCGCATGCCGGGCGACGGCTCGACCGCGATCAGGCGCTTGACGATGAGCGCAAGCGGGAGCGCGTAGCGGCCCGCGCCGGCCCCGATGTCCAGCCACGTCTCGTCGCTCCCGGCCATCGAGCGAAGCACCTCGAGGGTCGGCTCGCCCGTGCGGCGCGGATCGGCGACGAACAGGGCCGATACCGGGGCGTAGAAGTCGCCCGACGGGACCTCGCGGACGCGCTCGGCCTGCTCGCGGTTCGCGCGCACGCGGGCCGCCCAGGCATCCTCGAGCGCCCGCGCGGCGGCGGGGCTGTCGCCGATGGTCATGGCCGGGTCCCCCGGCACATCACGACAGCCCCTGGCGAAGCGTCGCCCGCGCGAGGTCGGCCGGGGTGTCGATGTCCGGGTTGCGGCCATCCACCGCCACCTGCCCCACCAGCTCCGGCCGTTGCGCGAGCAGCGGCCCCACGCCGCGGTCCCCGTCGAGGCCCGCGGCGAGCGCCCATGCGGACCGACGGATGAGCACCGGGTTCGGGGCGTCGTCGTCCGCGTAGCGGGCCCGGATGATCGGTTGGGGGGCGTCTGCCGCGGCGGCGATGACGGCACGGATCACAGCCGGACGCACGGACGGCTGGTCGCCCAGGACCACGATCACCGCCTCGGCCAGGGGATCCTCTGCGGCGGCATCGAGCCCCACCCGGAGCGAGCTCGACAGCCCGTCCTGCGGCCGCGGGTTGACGGCCCGACGCTCGCCCTGCCAGGCGATCCCCGCCTCGATCGCAGCGACGCCATCGCCCAGCACCACCACGACATCATCGACCGGCGATGCCGCCACCGCATCGAGCACGTGCTGGAGGACGGGCCGGCCAGCGAGCGGGGCGAGCAGCTTGGGCGATCCGAAGCGGCGACTCGCACCGGCGGCAAGGACGATGGCGACGACCCTCACGCGCCGGCCGCCTCGCGCGCGCGGGCGAGCTCCCGCATCGGGCGTCCAGTGCCGGCCCTTCGTTCCGAGACCACCTCGGCCAGGATCGCGAGCGCCGTCTCGCGCCGGCAGCCGACCGCCGAGGTCGAGCCCGATCGGCCCGCGAAGCCGATCCAGCGCCTCCGGCGCGACCCCCGCCTCGAGCAGCCGCGCCCGTCGATCGGCCTGCGTCTTGCGCGACCCGACCGCCCCGACGTACCGGCAGCCGCGGGCAAGCGCGGCGATGATCGCCGGCTCATCGAACTTCACATCGTGCGTGAGCACCGCCACCGCATCGGCCGGCCCCAGCCCGATCTCGTCCGCCACCTCGTCCGGCCAGCCCACGATCAGCCGGTCCACGTCCGGGAATCGGGCCTCGGTCGCGAACGCCGCGCGACCGTCGATCACCACCGTCTCGTAGCCCAGCTCCTTCGCCAGCCGGACCAGCGTTCGGGAGACCTCGACCGCGCCGACGACGACGAGCCGGGGCCGGACCGGGTACGCCTCGATGAACAGCTGGCGGCCGCCGATCTCCACCGTTCGCGACACGCCCTGGGTCAGCGCCGACGTCCCCGCCTCGACCAGCGCCGCGTCGAGCGCGGGATCCCCCAGCGAACCCTCGAGCCGCCCGTCATCGTGGACCACCAGCGGTGCAGCGGGCTCGCTCCCCTGCCCCGGCTGGTGGGCGCCAAAGGTCGCGGGCGGCGCGTCCGCGGGCAGGACTCGTCACGATCGCGCGCCCGTCGCCCTGGCCGTCGCGCGTCTCGCGGGCGGCCGCCGCGGCTGCATCGGGCACCTGCGGCGAGATCAGCACGTCGATCGTGCCGCCGCACGCGAGGCCCACGTCCCACGCCTGCTCGTCGCTGATCCCGTAGCGGATGACGCGCTCGCGACCGGCCTTGCGCGCGGCCAGGATCTCCTCGGCAGCCGCACCCTCGACGCAGCCTCCGGACACCGACCCGGCCAGCCGACCGTCATCGGTCACCAGGAGCACGGCACCCTCGGGTCGCGGCGCGCTGCCGAACGTCCGGACCACGACCGCGCGGCCCACGCCGGCGCCCTCGGCCCGCCAGCCGTCCAGCGCGTCCATGAGCTCCTGCATGTCGGGTCCTCCCGTGCGTGTCTTCGTGGTCGGCCGCGCGCGACCGGGTTGCCCGCGCGCTGCCTCCGTTCCTATCTGAGGGGCCGCGCCGCACCCGCGTTTGCGTCCCCATCGTCGAGCTCACGAGGCGGCGCCGCGTCGGGCGCGAACAGCCCCATCGACGGCGCGACCGTTGCTGCATGGGTTACGGCGGCACCGCGCCTGGCGGTTCCCTGCGATGCCCCGCCGAGCACCTCGCCCAGCCGCTCGAGCGACCCGAGCGTGCCGGCCGCGAGGAAGTCGTCGATGTACGGAAACGCGGCCTTCATTCCGGCGGCCAGCGGCTGGTAGCCCGGCGCCGAGGCGAGCGGGTTGAGCCACACCAGCCGATGGCAGTTGCGGCGCAGCCGGGCGGTCTCGGCGGCGACGAGCGCCGGATCGCCGCGATCCCAGCCGTCGGACACGACGATGACGACGCCCGATGTCCGCAGCGTCCGGCGTGCCCAGCGATGGTTGAACTCGCGGAACGACTCCCCGATCCGCGTCCCGCCGGCCCAGTCGTTGACCGAGTCCGCGACCCGCTCCAGCGCGCGATCACGGTTGCGGTCCTTGAGCAGCCGGGTGACGCGGGTCAGCCGTGTCCCGAACACGAACGACTCCGTGCGGACCTCGTTCGTCCTTGCGAGCGCCTGGATGAACCGCAGCAGCAGGCGGGAATGGCGCTCCATCGAGCCCGAGATGTCGCACAGCACGACGAGCTGGCGCGGCTCGCGGACCTGGCGGCGCCACACCCACTCGGTCAGCTCGCCCGTCGCCAGGTTGCGCCGGAACATCGCCCGCGCCGCGAGACGGCGACCGTGCGGGTGAAGCTCGTGGCGCCGGGTCTTGCGACGCTCCAGCTTCGGACGAAGGAGATCGACGAACCGCTCGGCGTCGCGCAGCTCCGCGGCGGTCATGCGGTCGAAGTCGCGGTGACGGAGCACCTCACCGCGGGAATAGGCGTCGGGCGAGATCGTCACCCCTTCGAGCTCAGCGCCCTCGTCCGCGTCAGCCGCGATCTGGACGCCGACCTGGGCGAGCTCGGTCATCGTGGCCTGGCGACCGTCGGCCAGCTCGTCGGCGGCACCGGGCTCGCCCTCTTCTCGATCCGCATCGGGGGCGGCATTGGGATCGATCCGCGACATCGCCAGCTGCCGGCCGCGGCGCCGCCAGAACAGGTCGAACACGCGGTCGTAGACGACGCGATCGTCGCGGCGGCGGACGAACAGCGCGGCACCGGTGTCCTTGACCGTCCCGCGCTCGCCCAGCTCGACCATGCCCAGCGCCCGAGCGAAGTCGATCGCGGCGCCCATGTCGACCGCGAGCCCGGCGGAGCGCAGCGCCCGCCCGAAGCCGACCGCCTCCGCGAGCAGCCGGCGCCCGTCGATGGCCTCGCCGGTGGGGGCGATCAGGATCGGGGCGCGGTCGATGGGGGCGTGGTCGGGGACCATGGCGCAAGGGTAGTCCAGCCGGGCGCAAGGGTCCCCCTCCGGTCGATTGCCGCCTCGGGCCGCCTCCCGTCGCCCCCGTCGCCCCGTCGCCCGGTGACTCACGTGGCGCGTCATCCTTGGGCGTATCGGCCAGCCAGGCGCCGATTTGGGTCCCAGGTGGGGCGCTGGCCCCAGCCGGGGTGCCGATCTGATGCACCGGGTGAGTCGGGGCGCAGGGCGGCGGGGCGTGGGTGCCGCGGCGGGCGCGCTGCCTAGCGGGACACGCGTTGACTGCGGCCGGCAGCCAGCACGACCGCGAGCGCGATCAGCGCACCAGCGGCGTCGATCCCGACGTCCACCGGCGACGGATGCCGCCCGGCCACGAACCCCTGGTGGAGCTCGTCGGTGATCGCGTAGAGGACCGTCGCGGCGAGCGCCCACACCCACCGCCGTGGCAACCGCGTCCGGCCAAGCGCGAACCACACGAGCACCGCCAGGATCCCGAACACGCCCATGTGTCCGATCTTGCGGACCACGAGGTCGAGGTCGTCATCGGCGACGAAGCGCAGGTTTGGCTCCGAGGACAGCGCGAAGATGACCGCGCCCCAGACGGCTGCCGGGATCCAGCTCGCGACCGCGAATCGCCGTGACATGCGTCCACGATACGGGCTTGCGGCGAGCCGCCCCCGGTCAGGCCTGGGAGGTCGCTTCGGCGAGGTACTGGCGGGTCGCGGCACCGCGGACCTGGCGGATGTCCTCTTCGTACTTGAGGACCACGCCGAGCGTCTCGTCGACCATGTCCGGCTCGAGCTCCGTCGCCCCCAGCGACAGCAGCGCCGATGCCCAGTCCAGCGTCTCGGCCACGCCCGGCACCTTGGTCAGGTCGGCGGCGCGCAGCCGGTGGACGAACGCGACGACCTCGCGCGCGAGCCGGGCGGGGGCGTCGGGGACGCGCGCGGCCACGATCTCGAACTCCTTCGACGCCGTCGGGTAGTCGATCCAGTGGTACAGGCAGCGGCGCTTGAGCGCGTCATGGACCTCGCGCGTGCGGTTGGAGGTGAGCACGACCCGCGGCGCCTGGGCCGCACGGATGGTGCCGATCTCGGGGACGGTGACCTGGAAGTCGGACAGGATCTCGAGCAGGTACGCCTCGAACTCCTCGTCGGCGCGATCGATCTCGTCGATCAGGAGCACCGGCGCGTTGCCGTCGGCCGCCTCGAGCGCCTGGAGCAGCGGGCGCTTGAGCAGGAACTCGGGGCCGAAGATGTCGTGGGCCGATGCCTTGTCGATCTCGCCGCGCGCCTCGAGCAACCGGATCTCGAGCATCTGGCGCGGATAGTTCCACTCGTAGACCGCGGTGTTGACGTCGAGGCCCTCGTAGCACTGGAGCCGGATCAGCCGCGTGTCGAGGCTGGCCGCCAGCACCTTCGCCAGCTCGGTCTTGCCAACGCCGGCCTCGCCTTCGAGCAGCAGCGGCCGGCCGAGCTCCAGGGCCAGGTATGCGGTCGTGGCCAGCGAGCGCTCGGCGATGTAGCCGTGGCCGCGGAACGCCTCCTGGAGGCCCTCGATGGTGCGGGTTGCCTCGGGGCGCAGCGCGCGGTTCTCGGTGCGGTCGGCGGCGGTGGCCGGTGCGATGTGTGGCTGGTCAGGTCCCATGGCTCGCGATGCTACACCGGAGGGCCGCTGAGCCGGCGTCGGGGCGCGGCGGGCGCTGGTACCGGGCTCGCCCGCGCGTGCACGGCGCCGCGGCGCGCCCGCCCGCCCGCCCGCGTGACTCACGGGGCGCGTCAAGAGCGGGGCCAAAGCTGCGTGTCGGCGTTCCGAACGAGCTTCGCGGCGGCGAGGCGCCAGCCGGGTGGTCGAATTGACTCGCGGCGTGAGTCAGCGGCAGGTGGCGGGCAAGAAGCCGGCGGCAGGTGGCGGGCAAGAAGCCGGCGGCCGGGCCGGCGGCCGCGCTCAGCCGTCGGGTGCGTCGAGGTCCTGCGCATACGCGGGGAACCGGAACCGCTGGCTCCGGGTGAGGATCCCGCCGTGCCCCAGCCGGGCCACGGTCGCGGCCGTCGCGGGCTCACCGGCCACGAGGCGTGGGAGGAGCAGGTCCGCCGCCGTCGCCTTGGAGAACGCACCACAGCTGGGCAGCCCGACGATGGCCACGCGCCCGACGCGCCCCAGCCAGACCATCGAGCCCGGGTGCGCTGGCACCCCATGACGGACGATCCGCCCGCCGAGCCCGATGCACCGCGAGATAGAACGGGATCGGCCGGGTCGGTGCTCGCGCCGCCCGCGGTCAGCACGATCCGCGCCCCGTGGCCGCCCTGCCGGGCGCCCCGGATGGCCGCCGCAAGCGCGTCGGTGACCGCGTCGACATCGTCGGGGAGGTACGTGATCGGGGTCAGCGTCGCGCCCAGGCCCGCAGCCTTGGCACGCACGGAGGCCTCGAACCGCTCCCGCGCCGCGCCGCTGACGTGCTCCTTGACCAGGACCGCGATCCGGACCGGGCGAAACGGCCGCACCCGGACGAGCGGTCCGCCGCGCCGCGCGATCGCCTCCCCCGCCGCGAGGACCGCCTCCGAAACCAGGTGCGGGCCGACCTTGACGCTCGCGACCAGCGCGCCGGGCGCGACGACCTGCCCGTCGAACACCGTGAACACCTCGAGCGGATCGAGCCGGTTCATGCGTTCCAGCGCGGCGATGCGCACGGCAACGACCCCCGCGGCAGCGGCGACCAGGTCCACCCGCGACTGGGCAGGACCTCGCAGCGTCACCCCCGGATCGCCGCCCGCGACGGCCGCGGCCAGCCGGAGCCCCGCATCGTCCTCGTGGACATCGCCCGGATCCGGGCACAGCACGGTCACCGCCGGCCCGGCCGGCGCGCCGGCGACCGCGACGAGATCGGCCTCGCTCAGCCGCCGGCCCTTCGACCAGCGGACGCCCCCGATCGCGAGGTCGCGCGTGAGCACGGCGCCCGCGAGGCCGGCGGGCGGGCGGCGGCCAGGGACGATCCGCTCGAGCCGCACCCGCTGTGTCCGGAGCCCGGTCGCTCAGCCCAGCCGCGCGAGCGCGGCCTCGATCGCCCGCCGCGTGTACACGACCGCCATCGCCGCCCGGTACTCGGCGTTGGCGTGGATGTCGGAGCTCACGGTCCGTCCGCCGACGACCTTCGCCGCGGCAGCGGCCACCGCATCGGCCGAGCCATCGGTCCCGACCAGCGCGTCCTCGACCTCGGTCGCCCGGTAGGGGTGATCGGACACGCCGGTCACGCCGATCCCGGCATGCTCGATGACGTTGCCCGCGCCCATGATCACGACCGCGCCGACGCCGACCATCGCGTAGCCCGACGCCCGCTGCTCGAGCGATGCATAGGCCGAGCCGGCATTGTCCAGCGGCCGGGGCAGGCGAACCTGCGTGAGCAGCTCGTCGTGGCGCAGGCTGGTCATGAACGCGCCCTCGCAGAAGTCGGCCGCCTTGACCTCCCGGGTGCCGGTGCTCGACTGGAGCACGAGCTCCGCATCGAGCGCGATCAGCACGGCCGGCAGGTCGCTGGCCGGATCTGCGTGGGCGAGCGCACCGCCGACGGTCCCCCGGTTGCGCACCTGGACGTCGCCGATGGTCGGCAGGGCGTCGCGGAGCACCCCGTAGTGGATCGCCGGTGAGTCCATCAGCTCTGCGTACGTGGTCAGCGCGCCGACGGCCAGCCGGCCGTCATCGAGCCGCTCCACGCCCCGCAGCTCGTGGAGCTGTCCGATGTCCACGAGCGTGTCCGGTGCGGCGAGTCGCAGCTTCATCAGCGGCAGCAGGCTCTGGCCACCGGCGATGACCTTGGCACCCGCATTGGAGCCGAGGGTCCGGAGCGCCTCGTCGACGCTGCCGGCGCGGGTGTACCCGAACACCGCCGGGATCATGCCTGGCCTCCCTTCGTGGAGCTGCCACTGGACGCCGCCTGGATCGCGCCCCAGACCTTCTGTGCGGTGTAGGGCATGTCGAGGTGGCGGATGCCCAGCGGGCTGAGCGCGTCGATCACCGCATTCGATACGGCGGCGGTGGATGCGATCGTGCCGGCCTCGCCGACGCCCTTGACCCCCAGCGGGTTGACCGGCGATGGGGTCACCGTCTCATCGAGCTCGAAGGCCGGCAGCCACGACGCGCGGGGCAGCGCGTAGTCGAGCATCGAGCCCGTGAGCAGCTGGCCTTCATCGCTGTAGACCGCGCCTTCCCACAGCGCCTGGCCCACGCCCTGGGCGATGCCGCCGTGGAGCTGGCCATCGACGATCATGGGGTTGATCTTCTTGCCCACATCGTCCACGGCGACGTAGCGGACCAGGTCCACCACCCCCGTCTCCTCATCGATCTCGACGAAGCGCGACATGGGTCCCGAACGGGAACGTGCAGTTCGGCGTGTCGTGGTAGGCCGTCTCGTCGAGATACGGCTCCATGTCGGCCGGCGCATCGAACGCGAGGTCGAGCGCGAACGCGATCTCCTGGATGGTCTTGACCTTGTCCGGCGAGCCCTTGACGCGGTAGCTGGCGCCGTCGATCTCGATGTCCTCGGGGTTCGCCTCCAGCATGTGGGCGGCGTACCGGCGGGCCTTCTCGCGGATCTTGGCGGCCGCCTTGATCGCGGCGCCGGTGCCTACGTTGGACGTGCGGCTGCCGTACGAGCCGTAGCCGAACGGGGTGCCCTGGGTGTCCGAGTGCTGGACGACGATGTCCTCCATCGGGATGCCCAGCTCGTGGCTGATGATCTGGGCGTAGGTCGTCTCATGACCCTGGCCCTGCGGCTGGGTGCCGACGGTGACGACGGTCTTGCCCGTCAGGTGGATGCGGATGTTGGCCGACTCCCACATCGCGGCGCCCCAGCCCTCGCCCACGGCACCGATCCACTTGCTGGGCGCGACGCCGCACACCTCGATGTAGGTGCTGAGGCCGACGCCCAGGAGCTTGCCGCGCTGCTTCGCCTCGGCCTTCTTCGCCGCCATGTCGGCATAGCCGGCCATCGCGAGCGCCTTGTCCATCGCCGGCTCGTAGTTGCCCGAGTCGATGAACAGCTTGCTGCCGTTGACCGCGGTCAGCAGCCCCGACGGGTTGTCGTACGGGAAGCTGTCGGGTGCGCAGGAAGTTGCGGCGGCGGAGCTCGGCGGGGTCCATGCCCAGCTCGTCGGCGAGCAGGTCCATCGAGCGCTCGACGACGTAGGTCGCCTCGGGCCGGCCGGCACCGCGGTAGGCGTCGACGAACGTGGTGTTGGTGTAGACGCCGGTGACCTCGCAGTGGACGTTGGGGATCTTGTACGGCCCGGAAAGGATCCGGCCGTAGAGGGTGGTGGGGATGCCCGGCCCGATGGTCGACAGGCGGCCGCCGAGGTTGGCGAACGTCTTGACCCGCAGGCCCTTGACCTCGCCCGCCTTGGTCGCCGCGATCTCGACATAGGTGATGTGATCGCGACCGTGGATCGTGCTGTGGTAGCTCTCGCGGCGCGTCTCGACCCATTTGACCGGCCGCCCGCCGATCAGCTTGCTCGCGAACATGACCAGCGCCATGTCCGCGTAGCAGAAGATCTTGGTGCCGAAGGCGCCGCCGACGTCCGGGCTGATGCACCGGATCTTGTGCTCCGGGATGCCGGTCACGAACGCGGCCAGCAGCAGCCGCTGGATGTGCGGCGTCTGGCTGGACATCCAGACCGTGTACTCGTCGGTGCCCGCGTTGTACCAGCCGATGTCGCCCCGGACCTCCATCGGGTTGGGGATGAGCCGCTGGTTGACGAGCCGTTGGCGGACGGTGACCTCGGCATCGGCGAAGGCGGCATCCGTACCCGCCTTGTCGCCCACGTTCCACTCGAACACGACGTTGTTGGGCGCGTTCTCGTGGAGCTGCGGCGCGCCGGGCTGGGTCGCCTTCTCGGCATCGACCACGGCCGGCAGCGGCTCCCAGTCGAGCCCGACGCGGGCTGCTCGAGCGAGGCGTACGCGGAGCCGGCGTTGTCGAGCGGCCGGGGCAGGCGGACCTGCGTCAGCAGCTCGTCGTGGCGGAGGCTGGTCACGAACGCACCCTCGCAGAAGTCGGCCGCCCGGACCTCCCGGGTGCCGCTGCTCGACTGGAGCACGAGCTCCGCATCGAGCGCGATCAGTGCCGCCGGCAGGTCGCTGGCGGGATCGGCGTGGGCGAGCGCAGCCGCCGACGGTCCCCCGGTTGCGCACCTGGACATCGCCGATGGTCGGCAGCGCGTCGCGGAGCACGCCGTAGTGGATCGCCGGTGAGTCCATCAGCTCCGCGTACGTGGTCAGCGCCCCGACGGCCAGCCGGCCGTCCTCGAGCTTCTCCACGCCCCGCAGCTCCCCGAGCTGCCCGATGTCCACGAGCGTATCCGGCGCGGCGAGCCGCAGCTTCATCAGCGGGAGCAGGCTCTGGCCACCGGCGATGACCTTGGCACCCGCGTTCGAGCCGAGGGTCCGGAGCGCCTCGTCGACGCTGCCGGCGCGGGTGTACCCGAACACCGCCGGGATCATGCCTGGCCTCCCTTCGTGGAGCTGCCACTGGACGCCGCCTGGATCGCGCCCCAGACCTTCTGTGCGGTGTAGGGCATGTCGAGGTGGCGGATGCCCAGCGGGCTGAGCGCGTCGATCACCGCATTCGATA
Organism: uncultured Chloroflexia bacterium; assembly: GCA_963749705.1. Classification (GTDB taxonomy): domain Bacteria; phylum Chloroflexota; class Limnocylindria; order Limnocylindrales; family CSP1-4; genus CAIXZV01. The sequence continues at coordinate 16,279 of CAVVNQ010000006.1, forward strand.
CGGCGGCGGTGGATGCGATCGTGCCGGCCTCGCCGACGCCCTTGACCCCCAGCGGGTTGACCGGCGATGGGGTCACCGTCTCATCGAGCTCGAAGGCCGGCAGCCACGACGCGCGGGGCAGCGCGTAGTCGAGCATCGAGCCCGTGAGCAGCTGGCCTTCATCGCTGTAGACCGCGCCTTCCCACAGCGCCTGGCCCACGCCCTGGGCGATGCCGCCGTGGAGCTGGCCATCGACGATCATGGGGTTGATCTTCTTGCCCACATCGTCCACGGCAACGTAGCGGACCAGGTCCACCACCCCCGTCTCCTCGTCGATCTCGACGAGCGCGATATGGGTCCCGAACGGGAACGTGCAGTTGGGCGTGTCGTGGTAGGCCGTCTCGTCGAGATACGGCTCCATGTCGGCCGGCGCATCGAACGCGAGGTCGAGCGCGAACGCGATCTCCTGGATGGTCTTGACCTTGTCCGGCGAGCCCTTGACGCGGTAGCTGGCGCCGTCGATCTCGATGTCCTCGGGGTTCGCCTCCAGCATGTGGGCGGCATACCGGCGGGCCTTCTCGCGGATCTTGGCGGCCGCCTTGATCGCGGCGCCCGTGCCTACGTTGGACGTGCGGCTGCCGTACGAGCCGTAGCCGAACGGGGTGCCCTGGGTGTCCGAGTGCTGGACGACGATGTCCTCCATCGGGATGCCCAGCTCGTGGCTGATGATCTGCGCGTAGGTCGTCTCATGACCCTGGCCCTGCGGCTGGGTGCCGACGGTGACGACCGTCTTGCCCGTCAGGTGCATGCGGATGTTGGCCGACTCCCACATCGCGGCGCCCCAGCCCTCGCCCACGGCACCGATCCACTTGCTGGGCGCGACGCCGCACACCTCGATGTAGGTGCTGAGGCCGACGCCCAGAAGCTTGCCGCGCTGCTTCGCCTCGGCCTTCTTCGCCGCCATGTCCGCATAGCCGGCCATCGCGAGCGCCTTGTCCATCGCCGGCTCGTAGTTGCCCGAGTCGATGAACAGCTTGCTGCCGTTGACCGCGGTCAGCAGCCCCGACGGGTTGTCGTACGGGAAGCTGTCGGGTGCGAGGAAGTTGCGGCGGCGGAGCTCGGCGGGGTCCATGCCCAGCTCGTCCGCGAGCAGGTCCATCGAGCGCTCGACGACATAGGTCGCCTCGGGCCGGCCGGCACCGCGGTAGGCGTCGACGAACGTGGTGTTGGTGTAGACGCCGGTGACCTCGCAGTGGACGTTGGGGATCTTGTACGGCCCGGAAAGGATCCGGCCGTAGAGGGTGGTGGGGATGCCCGGCCCGATGGTCGACAGGCGGCCGCCGAGGTTGGCGAACGTCTTGACCCGCAGGCCCTTGACCTCGCCCGCCTTCGTCGCCGCGATCTCGACGTAGGTGATGTGATCGCGACCGTGGATCGTGCTGTGGTAGCTCTCGCGCCGCGTCTCGACCCATTTGACCGGCCGCCCGCCGATCAGCTTGCTCGCGAACATGACCAGCGCCATGTCCGCGTAGCAGAAGATCTTGGTGCCGAAGGCGCCGCCGACGTCCGGGCTGATGCACCGGATCTTGTGCTCCGGGATCCCGGTCACGAACGCGGCCAGCAGCAGCCGCTGGATGTGCGGCGTCTGGCTGGACATCCAGACCGTGTACTCGTCGGTGCCCGGGTTGTACCAGCCGATGTCGCCCCGGACCTCCATCGGGTTGGGGATGAGCCGCTGGTTGACGAGCCGTTGGCGGACGGTGACCTCGGCATCGACGAATGCCGCATCCGTACCCGCCTTGTCGCCCACGTTCCACTCGAACACGACGTTGTTGGGCGCGTTCTCGTGGAGCTGCGGCGCGCCGGGCTGGGTCGCCTTCTCGGCATCGACCACGGCCGGCAGCGGCTCCCAGTCGACGTTGATCAGCTCCAGCGCGTCGACCGCCTGGGCCGATGTCTCGGCGACGACGGCGGCCACGCCCTCGCCGGTCCACTTGACATCGTCGGTGGCCAGGGCGCGTGGCGTGCTCACGTTGTTGGTGATCCCGCTGGCGCCGCCGGCCGGCCAGGCCATGGGCAGCGGGTTGTACGGGATGTCCGCGCCCACGATGACCGCGACCACGCCGGGTGCGGCCTTGGCCGCCGTCGTGTCGATCGAGCGGATGTTCGCGTTGGCGTAGGGGCTGCGAAGGATGGCCATGTGGACCATGCCCGGCAGCTTGATGTCGTCGAGGTAGCGGCCCTTGCCGGTGATGAACTTCGGGTCCTCGACCCGCTTGACCCGGGTGCCCAGGACGTCGGTGGTCACGTCGTCCTCCTCAGGCCGTCACGGCCGCGCCGTCACGCATCACGCGCGCGGCCTCGCGGATGGCGACCACGATGTTGTGGTAGCCGGTGCAGCGGCAGATGTTGCCGGCGATGGCGCTGCGGATCTCGTCATCGGTGGGATCCGTGTCCCTGGCGATCAGGTCCGCCGCGGCCATGATCATGCCCGGCGTGCAGAAGCCGCACTGGAGCCCGTGCTTCTCCCAGAACGCGTTCTGGATCGGGTGCAGGGTGGCGCCGTCGGCGAGGCCCTCGATGGTGGTGACGCTCGCGCCGTCGGCCTGGACCGCGAGCATCGTGCAGCTCTTCACGGCGTGGCCGTCCACGTGCACCGTGCACGCCCCGCACTGGCTGGTGTCGCAGCCGACATGGGTGCCGGTGAGGTTGAAGTCCTCCCTCAGCAGCTCGACCAGGAGCCGTCTTGGCTCGACGTCGACCTCCCTGTGCTCGCCGTTGACATCGAGGGCAACGTGCAGATCGGTCACCGGGACGACCTCCTTCCCCGTTCGAGGGGGTGGCGACGCTGGGAGTGGCACGGGTCGGCTTGTGGCCGGTTGACCCGGCGCGGCGCGAGCCCCGATGGTGGCACCGTCGTCGCGTGGACGCAACCGGGTATCGCGCGGGGTGCGGCTGGTGCTCTCCGCACGGTGGAGGCTGACCCGGCGGCTGTCAGCGCTTGACTCACCGGGCGCGTCAACGACGCCCACCAACCGGTGCGACGAGGCGACTTTGGCCCCTGTGTGGCGTCGGCGCCGCAGCCGGAGGCTCGATCTGACTCGCCCGCTGAGTCGCGGACCGCGTGGAGTAGACGACCGCCCGTGCAAGTACCCGGCTGCTCGGCAAGTCCGGGGTGAGTGACCTCAGGTAGAACAGGTGCATGGCTCCCGAGGCGCGCATCAGAATCGAAGCCGCCGGCATGTCCACCGCGGTCGCGACGCTGGTCCGGGACGCTCGTTCAACGATCGGCTGGTCTCAGCGCGAGCTGGCCCACCGCGTCGGTACGTCCCAGACGAAGATCTGGCGGATCGAGCGCGCGGATCCGGGCGCGCTGGACGTCGCGACCCTCGACCGCGTGCTGTCGGCGTTGGGCCTGCGGTCGATGCTCGAGGTCGAGGGCCACCACCTGGCGGATCGTCGCGAACAGCGCGATCGAGTGCACGCGCGCCTGATGGCGGGCAATGGCAGGCCGGCTGGAGCGCTGCGGGTGGGTCGCGGCCACCGAGGTCCCGATCGGCAGTCGCGAACCACGCGGCTGGATCGACCTCGTGGCGTTCCGCGTCCGGGATGCGGCCATGGCGACATTCGAGCTCAAGTCGGACCTGCCGGACATCGGCGGCCTCCTGCGCCAGGTTGACTGGTATGAACGAGCGGCACCGTGGGTCGCCCGACGATTGGGCTGGCGAGCCGAGCACTTCGCGATCGCCGTCATCTGCTTGGACACGCAGGCCGTGGCGAGCCGGCTGGACGAGCACCGATGGCTGCTTCGGCCTGCCTTCCCGGGCAGGGCAGGCGTGCTCGCCACGTGGTTGGGGGATTCGACATCGCCCGTTCCCGAGGGCAGGGTGATGGCCGTCACAGATCTGGCGGCGCGGCGTGGTCTCGCGCTGCGGTCATCGCGTCTCGAGGGGCAGCGCGCGCGGCCGGCATACCTGGACTATGCGGATGCAGCCAGGTTCGTCGCGCATCATATGCAGCGGGCCAGGGCAACCGGGATGGCTCGATCAGTCCACCCCGGTACGGACCCCGTCGCTGATGTCGTGACTCGCGGCGCGCGTCATCCGAGCCTCCCGGCACGCGACTGGCGCCGATTTCGGTCCTTCGGGGCGTCGGCGCCCCAGCCGACATCTCGATCTGACTCGCTGCGTGAGTCGGGCGGCTGAGGGCGAGCTACTCGGTGGGTCGGATGGCGCGGCGGCGAACGGCGCGGGCCGGCTGGGTCGAGGACGGGTTGCCGAACGTGCGGGGATCGAGGCCTGCGGCGATCGCGTCCTCGGGGGTCATCGCCGCCAGCGACGCGGCTCGGCCCAGCGCGCGGATTGCCGCGAAGGCCTCGTCGCGGGCCAGGTCGCGCAGCGGCGTCGCGTTGGCCAGCCCGACCCGGCGAAGCCCGCGGAGACCCGTCGATGCCGCGTAGTTGGCCGCCCACACGAGCACCGGCGCCTGGTCATCCGTCGCGGACGGGCCGGCTCGCAGCGCCCCGCACACGATCCCCCGCTCCGGTGGCGCGGCGCGTACGAGCACCCAGTCGTCGGGGCCTGCGATCAGGTCGAACAGGTGCGAGTGGTAGGGCGCCGCAAAGATCGTCTCGGCGCCCGCGTCTGCGGCGGATCCGCCCCAGATGGCGAGCATCGCGTGGAGGTCGGGCACGGGCTCGAGCAGCCGTCGCTCGGCCTCCGCGAACAGTCGTCGCTCGCCCGTGTTCGTCCCGATCCGCACCGCGTCGGGCTCCTCGACGACGACGACGGGGCAGCCCGCGTCAGCCAGGGAGCGCAGCGCGTCGCCCAGCGTGTCGGCGAGCGCCAGGGTCCGCTTCCGGCGCTCCGCGGCGGATCCGCCGCCCGCGCGTCGACCGAGCATGTACGGGCCCGGTATGGACTGTGCGACCGGATGATCCGTGAGCGCCGCGGTCGATCGCCACGCGGAGGTCAGCAGCGAGGCCGGGGACCCGTCCGGCGAGGCCGGCGGCGCGCCGGGCGAGTCCTCGTGGACCGCCGAGATCGCCGCGACCACCGCGCCGCCGAGGTCATGCCACCTGACCTGGCCGTCGGTCACGAGCTCGAGCCCCGCCTCCACCTGCGCGCCGACGAGCTCCGCGACCAGCCGGTCCGTCGCCGCGTCGAAGGCCTCGCGGGTGGCCGTCCCCGCGGCGACCTCGGCCTCGAGCGCATCGAGGTCGATCCCGTCAGCGGTGATCCGCGGCAGCGCGCCGCTCAGCATCCCGAACATCGATCGTCAGGACCAGGCGCTGATGCCGATGGCCCACAGCACGGCGAACAGGCCCAGCAGCGCGACGATCCCCGCCACGCGGAGCAGCTGCGTGCCGCCCGCTCCGAAGGCCGGCTCCATCGTGCCGCTCAGCCGGCCGGGTCGCATCCACAGCGAGCTCAGGGTCGGGAGGTGGGTCGGCGGCAACAGCAGCCCGAGCCACGCGCCGGCGATCAGCCCGCCGATGTGGGCCATGTTGTCGATGCCCTGGACCACGAATCCGAAGACGAGATTGAGTGCCACCAGCGCACCCAGCTGCCCAAGGAAGGCGCGGCTGCGGCTGTCGAGCACCGGACGATGGACCCGCTGGGCGACGAACAGGAGCCCGAACAGGCCGAAGATCGCGCCCGACGCGCCGACCCCGTAGCGGCTGCCGGGACCCGTCGACAGGGCGAACGTCAGCAGCGAGCCGCCCGCGGCGAACACCAGGTAGAAGACGAGGAAGCGCCATCGGCCGTACAGCCGTTCGACGAACGGCCCGGCGATCCACAGCGCATACATGTTGAACAGCAGGTGAAACGGCATCACCGTGAGCGGCGCGTGGACCAGGGTCACCGTCCACAGCCGCCAGATCTCGCCCTGCGCGAGAGCCACCTTGTCCATCGCCAGCAGGTTGCCCAGCGCGTCGCCGTCGGGACCCGCGAAGTCGACGATGAGCGACACGATCGTGGTGAACGCGATCAGCGCGACCGTGACCGAGATCCCGGTATCGCCGCGGGATCGCGCGAAGTAGCGGCCGGCCGCACCCTTGTCGCCCAGCTCCTTGGACAGCCAGCCGAGCCGAGACGCGATCTCGGGCTTGTCCGCCGACGGTGCCCGCCGGTCCGCCTCGCGGTAGGCGGCGAGCGCGCCGCGCAGGTCGTCGGCCCGCACCCTGGCCGCGGCGATGTTGCGCCACGCCAGGTACGTCGACGGCGTCTCCGGGAGCCGGGTGACCTCCTCCCACGTCGCCATGGCCTTGCCCTCGTCGTCGAGCCGGTTCCACGCCTCGCCCAGGCCCAGCAGCGCGGCCGCGGTGACCGCGGGGTCGTTGAACCCGATCACGCGCTGGTACAGCCTGGCGGCATCGACGAAGTCCGAGCTCTGGAGCAGCTCCGCGGCACGGTCGAGGGCGGCCAGCGCCGCCTCGCGTGGCAGCGGGCCGTCGTGGGCGAGGGTGGCGTTGAGGTCGATGTCCTGGCGTTCGGTCACGGCGGGAGCGTACATGAGGCGGCATGCCCGGCGTGGCGCGGGAGGACCGCCGCGTGGCGCAGAGCGCCGCGTGCCGCGGGAGGACCGGGACCGCGTCCCGTAGACTGCCGCCACCATGTGCGGACGGTTCACGCAGCAGCGGCCCACCTCGGAGATCGCCCGGATCTTCGATGCCGAGGACCTGGCCGGGGATCCCGGCGAGCACTTCAATGTCGCGCCCACGACCGAGGCGTCGGTGGTGGTCCAGCGCGATGACCGCCGCGCGGTACGGCGCTACGGCTGGGGCCTGATCCCCAACTGGGCCGACGACCCGCGGATCGCCGCCCGCACGTTCAACGCCCGGGCCGAGACCCTCGCCACCAGCCCGCTGTTCCGCGACGCCTTCCGGCGACGCCGCTGCCTGGTGCCCGTCGACGGGTTCTACGAGTGGCTCCGACGGGGATCGAAGCGCCAGCCGATGCTGATCCATGACCCGGCGAACCTGCCGCTGGCGCTGGCCGGGCTGTGGACCGGGCGCCAGGATCCCGAGAGCGGCGAATGGCATCGGACGTTCACGATCGTCACGTCGCGGCCAAACGGGTTCATGGCCGCCATCCATAACCGGATGCCGGTCGTCATCCCGCCCGACGCCTGGGCGATCTGGCTCGACCCGGAGCTTCGCGACCCCGGCGAGCTGCGCGCCCTGCTCGAGCCCGATGACGACATCGCGCTCGACGCATACCCAGTTCCACTGCTGGTCAACAACGTGCGCAACGACGGCGCGGCGCTCGTCCAACGGGTCGAGCTCGAGGCGGCCGACCCGGCGTCCGAGGGGCTCGGGCTCGGATAGCCCCGGCCGTGATTGGCGGCCGTGATTGGCGGCGTGATTGGCTGGCGCGATCCGCGGATCAGCGCTCGGCGCGAAGCGCCTCCCAGCCCGCGTCCTGCGCGGCGCCGGAGAACGCGTCCCGCGGCATCGCTCCCGTGTCGAGCGCCGCGGCGTAGGCGCCCACCAGCGTGGCGAACGCCTGATCGTTCGCCGACGGCGGGGCGGCGAGCACCGTGGTGGCCTCCGGGATGCCGTCCGGCTCCGCACCATCGGCGGCGATCAGCAGCACCAGGTGCGCCCCCGCGTAGTCGGCGGCCTCGGCGGCGACCGGGACGATCGACTCGGGGACGCCGTCCACGACGACGAGCACGCTGAAGGCCGTGAGATAGCCGAGCCCGAGCGAGACGTCGGCCGCGTCGAGGGTCGGTCCGTCGCCGGGCCCCGGCGCGACCGTGGCGAGCACCCTCCGCGCCCGTGTCGTCCGTGTCGTCCGCGGCCGGGGATGGGTCGCCCTCGTCCCCACGGTCGTCCGCCGCCGGGACCGCGATCGGGGTTGCGCGCGCCGGGTCCCGGAGCATCGCCACGTGCCCGACGCCGGCGCGGGTGAGCGCGAGCAGCAGTGCGTCACCCGCCGGATCGTCGCCCGCTCGGCCGACCAGCTCCACGGTCGACCCGCGCCGGGCCGCCTCGATCGCGATGTCGCAGGCGCGACCGGCCGGTGCGCTGGGGTCCGCGACCCGCCAGACAGGATTTCCCACGACGACGATCACGGAGCCAGCGTACCCCGGGCGGGGCCACGCGGCCGGCCGCGGACCGCGGGCTCACCGGTTGACCGGAACCCACACGCGGTTCGCGCTCAGCCGTCGCCGGGCGTCTCGGATGGATGCGGCGTTTCTGACGGCCGGGGCGTCTGGCTGGGCTTCGGCGTCGACGGGGACTCGGAGTGGTCCTCGTGGTCCGAGCTGGTCGGCGTCGGGGTCGCCGTCGGCTTCGGCGTGGCGGTCTTGCCGGCACCGCCGTTGCCGTCCGCGGTCTCGTGCGGCTCGGTCGAGGCGTCCGGCTCGGCGGACTCATCGCCCGCGCTCTCCGACGGCTCCGGTGACTCCGAGGCGTCGGGGCTCGTCGAGGCGTCCTCGCTGGGCTCGGCGGTATCGGACGCGTCCGTGGTCGGCTCGGCGGTTTCGGCCGGCTGCTCGATCGAGGGGCTGGGGCTCGAATGGTCGCCGTCCAGCAGGCCGAGGGCGCCTGCCGTGACCATGCCGGAACCCGCCGCCAGGGCGGCGACCACCAGCACCAGCGCCATCGCCTGGGCGCGCGCCGCGACCGGGAACCCGGCATGGGTGGTCACCCGCCATGCATCGCGGAGCGACGCCAGGAATGCGCCGAGCGAGCGGCGTCGGACGGCGAGGCCGGCCAGGCGAACCGGCGATGGGGCGGGTTCGGCGGCCACGGCCTCCATGACCCGGTCCGCGAACCCCGGGGTCGGTGCGGCGGTCGTGCCCGCGGCGAGTCGCTCGAGGTCGCGGGCGATCGGGGTATCGCCGGCGATCTCGTCGGGGTGCAGGCCGGACGCTCCATCGAGCTCCGCCGGCGTGAACGGGCGCGGCTGGCCGCCGGGGCGCATCTCGGTCATCGGTCGTCCGCCTCGACGGATCCGCGAAGGCGGGCAAGCCCGCGGTGGAGATGCGTCTTGACGGTCCCCAGGGGCCGGCCGGTGGCCTCGGCGATCTCGATCAGCGAGCGCTCGGCGAAGAAGCGCAGGGCCACGACCTCCCGGTACGGCTCGTCGAGCGAGGCAACGGCCATCCGCAGGCGTGCGTCGCGCTCGGATCGCAGCACCGTGTGCGCCGGGTCCGCCGCGTGCTGCGGGTTGGTTGTCCGGAAGCGCTCGTGGCCGGGCTGGTCGGCATCCGCCGCAAGCGGATCGAGCCAGGCGACCTGCTTGCGCTGCGCAGCACGACGGACGGCCAGGCGGACCGCGATCCGCGACAGCCAGGCGCCGAACGCGCCTTCGGCGCGCCAGGAACCGAGCGAGCGGTACGCGATCACGAATGCCTCCTGGGCGATGTCCTCGGCCTCGCTGCGGTCGCCGAGCACGCGCGTGCAGGCCGCCACGACCGATGGGCCTTCGCGCTCGACGAGCTTGCGAAAGGCGTCACGGTCGCCGGCCAGCACGGCGTCGACGATGCTGCGGTCATTGGTCGTCCCGTCGAATGGCTCGGCGGTCCAGGTCCGGTCCGTCGCGGTGGTCTCCAATGCGTGTTCCGGGTCCGGCGCCCGGTTGGGCGACCCGGCGGGAGCCGGCTCGGCGTCCGGCGACATCATCGCCTGCCGGCCCGGCTCCCATCGTGCGAAGGAGGTCACGTGCCCCGCTGGGACCGTCGACTGGATCAGCCGTCCGAGCCGTGTCCGCCACCGTCCTCGCCGCCCGAGCCGTCGTGGTCCTCGGGGCTGGAGCTTGCGCCCGGACCGTCATGATCGTCGCCGACCTCGGGGGTCTCGCTGGCCTCGGGGGTCTCGGTGGCGTCGTCGCCATGATGGTCGGTCGCGCCGGCCTGCTGGCTGTCGGCGCCGCCGTGGTCGTCGCTGGCCTCGGGGGTCTCGCTGGCCTCGGGGGTCTCGCTGGCCTCGGGGGTCTCGCTGGCCTCGGGGGTCTCGCTGGCCTCGGGGGTCTCGCTCGGCTCCGCGGACTCGGCATCGATCGCGGCCGACGCATCATCGCCGGCCGACGCATCGAGCGCCGCGGGAGCGGTGTCCGCATTGCGGCTGCCATCGACGAAGGTGCTGGTGGCAAACGCGGCGCCCGCGACGAGGAACACCGCCACGACTGAGGTGCCGATCGGGCGGATCATCCTGGAGTTGAGCTTCATGTGGTGGTCGCTCCGGTGATGGTGCGGCCCCCTCGCTGGGCCCGCTTCACCCCTCCCGAGGCCGTTGACCGCGCAAAGGTTTCAGCGACCGGTCCGCGCGGGCGGGCTTGGCGGGGGGGCTTGGCGGGCGACCTCGAGCCCGACCTTGCCGGCGGCCGACGCGGAGCGACCGTGGACGCGCCGGAGACGTGCCCTACGAACCGGCGGCGGCTGCCTCGTCCGCCGTGCCCGGGGGCGGGTCACGAACCACGTCGATCGGGCCGAACCCGGCCGCCTCGAGGTCGACCCCGAACTGGTCGATATCGCCGACCAGGACGATCGCGGCCACCTCCGGCCGGATGTGCTCACGAGCGACGCGCAGCACGTCGGCGCCCGTGACGGCCTCGATCGAGCCACGGTACCGGGCGAGCTCGTCGTCCGGCAGCTCGTGCACGAACAGGCCGGCGAGCGACCCGACGACGGGACCCGGGGTCTCGAACCGGAGCGGGAACACGCCGACCAGGAACTCGCGGGCGGCGTTGAGCTCGGTGTCGGAGACCAGGCCCTCGCGGATGCGGTCGAGCTCGAGCAGGAACTCCCGAACGGAAGGCACGGTCGCCTCGGTGTTCACGGCGGCGCGGGCCGTGAACGGGCCACGACCCCGACGCAGGTCGAAGCCGGCGCCGGCGCCGTAGGTGTAGCCCTTGTCCTCGCGCAGGTTCATGTTGAGGCGCGAGTTGAACAGCCCGCCCAGGATCGCGCTCATCACGGTGACCGCGTGGTAGTCGGGGTGCCGGCGTGGCAGTCCCGGATGCCCGATCCGGATCTCGGTCTGCACCGAGCCCGGGCGGTGGACCACGCGCGCGACCCGGCCGGTTCCGGCGGCGGCGTCCTCGATCGGCCGTCGCTCCGTCGCGGGTCCCGGAGTCCAGTCGCCGAGCTGCGCCTCGGCGATGCGGTGGACCATGGCGGGGTCGATGTCGCCGGCGACGACGAGCGCGGCCCGATCCGGCGAGAACGAGGCCCGGTGGATGTCGCGAAGCTCGTCGGCCGTCAGCGTGGCCACCGTGTCGGCCGTCCCGCCGGCGGGCCGGTGATACGGGCTCGACGCCGCGTAGATCGTCTCGATGTACGCCACGTCGGCGCGTCGGCGTGGGTCCGCCTTCGCCTGGAGCAGGTCGGTCATGCGCTCGTCGCGCAGCCGCCCGACCTCCGACTCGGGAAAAGCCGGCCGGCGGACGACCTCGACCAGCAGCTCGAGCGCCGCCTCGAGCCGGGTCGCCGGGACGTCCAGCCCGACGGTCGTGGCATCCCAGCCGGCCTCGGCATGGAGCGACGCCCCGAGGCGCTCGGCGGCCTCGGTGAGCTCGATCGCATCGCGGACGTCGGTGCCTTCGGTCACGGCGCGCGCCTGGAGCACGGTCGCGCCTCCGAGGGCGTCCGGCTCGTCCGATGCACCGGCCCGCAGCGCGAGCGACGCCGACACGAGGGCCCGGCCGGGCATCGGCGTGACGATCAGGCGGAGCCCGTTGGGCAGCATCATGCGATGCGTGTCGGGGAACTCGTACGGCCTGGGTGCTCCCGGGACCGGTCGGGTGGTCACCATCTGCGGCATCGATCCGCTCATGCCGCCGCCTCGCCGTCCTGCGCGACCGTCGCCGCCGGCAGGTACGTGAGCACGACCCGGTTGTCGGACCTGAACACGTCGCGAGCCGCGTCCCGGATCTGCTCCGGGGTCACGCTCAGGTAGCGCGGCAGCAGGGTGTTGATGACGCCCGGATCGTCGAACAGGGTCGCGTACATCGAGAGCCGGTCTGCCCGCTCCTCCACCCGCGCGAGCGCACCCAGCTCGTCGGCCTCGGTCAGGGCCTTGGCACGCGCGAGCTCGTCCTCGCTGGGGGCCTCCGTCGCCAGCCGCTCGAGCTCCTCGAGGTAGGCGGCCTCGACGACGGCCACGTCCACCCCGGGACGCGCGGTCGCCCAGCCGACCGAGACCGAGCCGCCGCCGACGAACGGCAGCGTGAACGCGGCCACGTCCTGGGCGATGCGGTCCTCGCGCACGAGCCGCCGGTGGAGGCGGCTCCCCTTCCCCCCGGCCAGCAGCTGCGACGCGAGGTCGAGCGCATCGAGCCGCCGGTCGCCGAACACCGGCGCCCGGAAGCCGATGTACACGCGCGGGAGCGGAACGTTGTCCTCGACGATCTCGCGATGCTCGCTGCCGATGACGGCGGGCAGTGACATGTCGGGCAGCGGTGGGATCGAGGGGTTGGCCGGGATCGGGCCGAAGTAGCGCTCCGCCCACGTCCTGACCTGGCCGCGCTCGCAGTCACCGACCACCGACAGGACGGCGTTGTTGGGCGCGTAGTAGGTGCGGAAGAACGCGGTCACGTCCTCGAGCGATGCGGCGTCGAGATCCGTCATGGACCCGATCGTCGAGTGGTGGTACGGGTGCTCCGGCGGGAACAGGTGGCCCTGGAGCTTCTCGTTCCAGCTGCCATACGGGCGGTTGTCGTAGCTCCAGCGCTTCTCGTTCTTGACGACCTCGCGCTGGTTGTCCAGGTTCTCCTGGCTCAGCGCGACCGGGAGCGTCCCCATCCGGTCCGCCTCGAGCCACAGGGCGAGCTCGAGCTCGTTCGAGGGCATCGTCTCGAAGTAGTTGGTCCGGTCCAGCCATGTGCTGCCGTTGAGCGTGCCGCCGGCCGCCTGGACCAGCGCCATGTGCTCCGCCTTTGCCACGTTGGCCGAGCCCTGGAACATCACGTGCTCGAACAGGTGGGCGAAGCCGGTTTTGCCCTCCACCTCGTGCTTGGAGCCGACGTTGTACCAGAGGTTGACCGCGACGACGGGCGCGAGATGGTCCTCGGCGACGACGAGGCGCAGCCCGTTGGAGAGGCGCTCATCGGTGAACTCGACGACAGGAACGGGCATGCGGAACGAGTCCTCGGACGGTGAGTAGGGTTGGATGGATTGTAGGGCGGCGAGCGCGATCGGGACCGCGCGGGGCCTGCGCGACGGGCCCGCTACACCGGCAGCAGCGCCGCGATCACCGTGATCACCAGCGCCAGCAGGAACGAATCGCGGGTCATGCGCCACGTCGCGAGCACGTCGGCGCGATGCGCGGTCGGGTCGTCAACGGTGCGCCTTGACCCCGTCCCGTCCCCGAAGTTGGAGATGCCGGCGATCGCGAACGCGCCGCAGAACCTGCGCCGGGCCTGGAGCCAGGAGAAGGCGCCGCCCCACAGGGGCAGGATGAGGATCAGCCGAGCCGGCGCCGGTGCGTGGCTGGCCACGAGCGCCGCCATCAGCAGCCCGGCAATCGCGAGGGCGATGACGGCAAAGGACCGGCGGCGCCGGATCTCCCACGGCCCGATGTTGCAGGTACCCGGCACGTAGCGGTCGGCCGTGGGTGCCGTGGCGGCGGGGGTGGGACGGGGGACGCCTGACATCGGACATCCCAGTCTATCGAGCAGCACGTTTGGCCGCCCCCAAGTAGACTGCCGAACCGTGAATACCATCCCTGAGGGGCGTCGGCGCCCGGCCGCCGGCACGGGAGGTCGGACGCTTGTCGCGACAGCATGCTCCCTGCTGATCCTGCTCGTCGCGACCGGCTCGGTCCTCGCCCATTCCGAGCTGGTCTCGTCGGATCCCGCCGACAAGGCCGTCCTGGCCACGCCGCCCACCACCGTCACGCTGACCTTCTCCGAGGATCTTGATCCCGGCAAGAGCTCGTTCAAGCTCGTCGGTCCCGCCGGCACGGTCGGAACCGGCAGCGTGTCGGCGGACCCGGTCGTCATGACCCTCGACGGCCTCGCACTGGACCCCGGCGACTACGAGATCCAGTGGACCTCCGCGGCGCTCGACGGGGACATCCTCCGGGGCACCCTCACGTTCACGGTATCGCAACCGGCGCAGGCATCCGAGGCGCCCAGCGTCGCGCCAACCGCAACCGTCACCGCGTCGGCCGCCGCGTCGGCCGCCGCGTCGGCCGAGCCGTCATCCGACGCCACATCGACGCCCGCACCGACACCGGCGGAGCCGACCGCCGGCTCGAGCGACGTCGTGCTCCCGATCGTGATCGCGCTGATCCTCGTCGCAGGCGTTGGTGCGTACGTCCTCCGTCGCAGCCGCCGCGCCTGACACCGTGAGGACCACGGCGGCGTCCCGTTTGACCCGCGCGATCGGGGCGTTGGCCGGGTTCCTGCTGGTCGCGGGCACACCGGCGATCGTGGCGGCCCACGGCCTGTCGCCCGTCTACGAAAGCCCGCTGCCGCTTGCCGTCTACCTGGCGGGCGCCGCAACCACGGTCGCGCTCTCGTTCGTGTTCGTCCTCGCGCGCGACATGCGCGCAGGCCCTGCCGCCCGAGACCCGGATCGTCGGTGTCCCGGTCATCGTCAGGATCGTGCTGCGCGGCATCGGCCTGATCGCCTGGGTGTGGATCATGGTCCAGGGCATCGCGGGCGGTTCGTCTGACGCCGCGGTCGCGACCCTGTTCCTGTGGGTCTACGGCTGGGTCGGCGTCGCCGCCCTGTCGGCCTTCGTCGGGCCTGTCTGGGAATGGCTTGATCCGTTCACGACGATCCACGACATCCTGGCCTGGATCCTCCGGCGAGGCGGCGTGCACGGCTGGGTGCCGGGCGAGCTCCCGACCTGGGTCGGCGTGTGGCCGGCGGTCGCCGGGCTGACCTTCTTCGTCTGGCTCGAGCTGGTGGCGATCGCGGGCAACGCGACGCTGACCGTGGTCGTGGCCGGATACACGCTGGTCACGCTCGCGATGATGGCCCAGTTCGGCCGCGACCAGTGGCGTGCGCGGGGTGAGACGTTCTCGGTCTGGTTCCGCACGCTCAACCGCCTCGCGCCGGCCGGGATCGTCCTGGCCACGGAGACCGCCGTCGACGAAGCGGACGACGAGATCGATCCCGATGCCGTGGATGACGGCGTGGTCGTCCGGCGCCCGTTCGCGAGCGCGCTGCTGACTGCGCCATGGTCCGCGTCACGGATCACGCTGGTCGCCGTCGCAACCGGGTCGATCCTGTTCGACGGGCTGTCGCAGACGGTCGCGTTCGCGTCGGTGTTCGGAGCTCCGGCGACGGTCCCCAAGACGCTGATCCTGCTCGCGTTCCTGGGGATCATCGTGATCGCGGCGCTCACCGTGTCCCGGACGGTGAGCCCTGGGGCGATCGGCGCCGGGCTCCTGCCGATCGCCGTCGGCTACCTCGTCGCCCACTACCTGACGTACCTGTTCATCGATGGGCAGCGGATCGTGATCGCGATCTCGGACCCGCTGCAGCGTGGCGACGACCTGTTCGGGACCGCGTTCTACCAGGTCAACACGACCGTGCTCCCGGCCGGCCTCGTCTGGACGGTGCAGCTGGCCGCGGTGGTCGGTGGACACATGCTGGGTGCGTGGTCCGGGCACGTGACGGCGGCCCGCGACGTCGAGGCCCAGGCGAACGCCCGCGAGCCGCGTGACATGCGCCACCGGAAGGTGCCCGGGCTCCGCTCGCTGCGCGACAGGAACATGCGCCTGCGCGAGATCCCGCTGGCGCTCGTCATGGTGGCGTTGACGACGCTCACGCTGTGGTCCCTCGGGCAGGCGATCGTCCAGGAGCAGGCGCCGTCGAGCGCGGTGCCGGCCACCACGCGTCCGCTGTAGGTCGCACGCCAGGTCACTCGCCAGGTCGCTCGCCGTTCGCGGCGCGTGCCGCTAGTCCGCCCGGTCGATCCCCGGCTTCGGTGGCACCCAATCCGTGATCGGCCGCACCATCGAGATCCCCGACGCCAGCGCGGGGTCGAGCGCCTCGGCGGCCGCGATCCCCGTCTCGATCGCGGTCAGACACAGGATGCCCTCGGCAATCGCGGTGTGCCGGATCTCCGCGGCGTCGCGGACGGCGCCGGACCGCGGCGTGGGGGTGTTGACGACGAGGCGGATCCGGGCGCCCGAGATCAGGTCGAGGATCCCGGCCTCGTCGCCCAGCGGGGTCACTCCGAGCTTGGCCACGGGCTCAGCGGCCAGTCCGGCCGCCTCGAGCGCGGCTCGGGTGCCTGCGGTTGCGGCCAGCCGGTAGCCCGCTCGGGTGAGCGCCGTCGCCAGGTCGAGGAGCCCCCACTTGTCGCGATCTGCGATCGACAGCAGGGCCAGCGGCGGCTCGCCGTCCCCCGGGCGAGGCGGGATGAGCGATGCCCCGGTCAGCGCCTTGGCCATCGCCACGCGCGGGTCCTCGGCGATGCCGATCACCTCGCCCGTCGACTGCATGAACGGTCCGACGGAGGGGTCCACGCCCTTGAGCTTCGCGGTCGAGAATGCCGGTGCCTTGACCGCGACGAACGCGGGCTCCGGGAGCAGCCCGTCCGGCCAGCCGAGGTCGATCAGCGTGGCACCCAGCGAGATCCGCACCGCGAGCTCGACCATCGGGACGCCGGTGACCTTGGACAGGAACGGCACCGTGCGGCTCGCGCGCGGATTGACCTCGATCAGGTAGACGCCATCGTCCCGCACGATGAACTGGGCGTTGACCAGGCCGCGAGCCCCGAGGGCGAGGCAGATGCGTTCCATCGTGGCCACGATCAGCGCCTGGTCGCCCTCGGAGACGTGCTGCGGCGGGAACACCGCGATCGAGTCGCCCGAGTGGATCCCGGCGCGCTCCACGTGCTCCAGGAGGCCCGGGATCAGGACCCGCTCGCCATCGCTCACCGCATCGATGTCGACCTCGATCCCCTCGAGGAAGCGGTCGATCCGCACCGGGCGATCCGGGTCGACGATCGCAGCCGCCGCAAGGTGGCGGACCAGGTCCTCGGGCGAGTACGCGAAGTCGATGGCGAGGCCGCCGATGACGAAGCTCGGCCGCACGATCACCGGGTAGCCGATCCGCTCGGCGAGCGTCAGGGACTCCTCGACCAATTCGGCCATCCCTCCCTCCGGCTGCGGGATGCCCAGGCGGTCCAGCAGGGCGGCGAAGCGCGTGCGCTCCTCGGCCTGGTTGATCGCCTCCAGGTCCGAGCCGAGCAACGGGACGCCGGCGGCCACGAGCGGACCCGCGAGGTTGAGCGGCGTCTGGCCGCCGAAGGCGACGACCGCGGGGAGCGGGCGGCCGATGCCGGCAGCCTCACGGGGGCTCAGCCTGGCGACCGCCCGCCCCTGACCGGCACGGGTGCGGCCACCCCTGTCCGCGATGACCGTCGCCGCATCGGCGGGATGCACGTCGGCACGGGTGCGGCCACCCCTGTCCGCGATGACCGTCGCCGCATCGGGTGGCGTTCCCGCGGTCCCGCCCGCGCCCCGGGCGATGCGCGGACGCTCATCGCCAACGGGGGTGGTTGTGGCCGTGGCCGGACTGGCGGACGCCGCCGCGCTGGCAGACGCCGCCGCGCTGGCAGACGCCGCCGCGCTGGCAGACGCCGCCGCGCTGGCAGACGCCGCTCCGCCGGCCGTGGCCACGCCGGCCGCATCGGCGCCGGCTGCACTCCCCATCGCCACGGGCAGGCCACCTTCGAACTCGAGGATGTCCTCGACGCTCTCGGCATCGAGCGGCTCGAAGTACAGCCGGGTGGAGGCGTCGAAGTCGGTGGACACGGTCTCGGGGTTGGAGTTGACCATGACGGCGCTCCAACCCTCGCGCCGGAGCACGTCAGCAGCCTGGACCGCGCAGTAGTCGAACTCGATCCCCTGCCCGATCCGCACGGGACCGCTGCCGATGACGAGTGCACCGGGCCGCGGCACCGGCGCTGCCTCCGGCGGCGATCCCGCCGCGGCATAGGTCGAGTAGAAGTACGGGGTCTCGGCGGCGAACTCGGCGGCACAGGTATCGACCATCGCGTAGCCGGGCGCGAGCCCGAGCGTTCGCCGGGCGGCGCGGACATCCGCTTCGCGGACCCCCGCGAGCCGTGCCAGGTCATGGTCCGCGAACGCCGCGCGCTTGGCGGTCGCCAGCAACGTCGCCGCCTCGGGGTCGGCGGCATCGGCGAACCGCGGGCCGATCGCCTCCACATCGTGCTCGAGCACGATGTTGCGTCCCATCTCGGCGAGAAACCAGGGCGAGATCCCGGTCGCCGCGCGGACCACCTCCTGCGGGACGCCCCGGCGCAGCAGCCCGAGCACCCGCCACAGTCGCGAGTCGGATGGCTCGAGGAACTGGCGGAGCACGATCGGCGCCGCGGACCGCTGCGCGAACCGGGTGCTCTCGCACGCCTCGCCACGCTCGTCGGTCCAGCGGATGACGGCATCTTCCTCGAGGCCGAGTGGATCGATGGTCACGGCGACGCTGGAGGCGCCCATGCCCGGGTCGCCACCGGCGTAGACCGCGGACAGGTAGTCGAGGCTCGGCTGCCACGACGCATCCTCGCCGAGCGGCCCGGCACCCGCCTGCTCCAGGCCCCGAAGCGCCTTGTTGAGCGCGGCGCCGAACGTCCGGTCGATCGCCATGACCTCACCGGTCGCCTTCATCTGCGACCCGAGCCGCCGGTCGGCCGCCGGGAACTTGTCGAACGGGAAGCGCGGCAGCTTGACCACCACGTAGTCGAGCGCCGGCTCGAACGCCGCCACGGTCGTGCCGGTCACCACGTTGGGAATGTCGGCGAGCGTGCGCCCGGCCGCGATCTGCGCCGCGACCCGAGCGATCGGATAGCCCGTCGCCTTGGATGCGAGCGCGCTCGAGCGCGAGACCCGGGGGTTCACCTCGATCACCGCATACTCGGTCGAATCGGGCGACAGCGCGAACTGGACGTTGCAGCCGCCCTCGACGCCCAGCGCCCGGATGATCGCGAGCGCCGCGCTGCGCAGCCGCTGGTGGACGGAGTCGGTCAGCGTCTGGATCGGGGCGACGACGATGGAGTCGCCGGTGTGGACGCCCAGCGGGTCGACGTTCTCCATCGAGCACACGGCGATGCACGTGTCGTCGGCGTCGCGCATCACCTCGTACTCGACCTCCTGCCACCCGACCAGGCACTGCTCGACCATGACCTGGTGGATGGGGCTGGCCCTGAGCCCGGACCGCACCCGTTCGCGATAGGCAGCTTCGGTCCCGACGATCCCGCCGCCCGTGCCGCCCAGCGTGAACGCAGGGCGGATGATCGCCGGCAGCCCGATCTCGGCCAATGCCGCATCCGCCGACACGAGGCGGGCTGCCTCATCGGCTCCTTCCACGATCGCCGACGGCGCATACGGCTGGCCGATCCGGTCGAGCAGGTCACGGAACGCCTCGCGGTCCTCGGCCATCCGGATCGCCTCGAGCGGCGTCCCCAGGAGGCGGACGCCGTGGCGCTCGAGCACGCCCGCCTCGGACAGCGCCATCGCGAGGTTGAGGGCGGTCTGCCCCCCGAGGCCGGCCAGCAAGCCTTCCGGCCGCTCGCGGGCGATGACGGCCTCGATCGCGTCGACCGTCAGCGGCTCCAGGTAGACGACATCGGCGACCGTGGGGTCGGTCATGATCGTCGCCGGGTTGGAGTTGACGAGGATCGTGCGAACGCCCTCGGCGCGCAGCGCACGGCACGCCTGCGTCCCGGCATAGTCGAACTCGGCCGCCTGGCCGATGACGACCGGTCCCGATCCCAGGATGAGGACGGATGCGGGCTTCAGCCGGCGCGCCGCCCGGGGGGCGCCGAACGGACGGGACGCGGGCTGCGGCGGGTTCACGCGCCGCGCCCGCACGCCTCGACGAACCGGTCGAACACGGCCAGCGCGTCGAGCGGGCCGGGGGCGCCCTCGGGGTGGTACTGGACCGTCTCGATCGGCTTCTCGGCGTGGCGCAACCCCTCGACCGAACGGTCGTTGAGGTTGATCTGCGAAACGCGGAACCCCGAGCCCGCGGGCAGGGTGTCCCCGACCACCTGGACCTCGTGGTTCTGCGCGGTCACCTGCACGTACCCGGTGTCGAGGTCCTGCACCGGGTGGTTGGCGCCGTGGTGCCCGAATCGGAGCCGCCGGGTGTCCGCGCCGGCCGCCCTGCCCACGATCTGGTGCCCGAGGCAGATCCCCAGCAGCGGCCGCCCATCGTCGATGATCGCCCGGGCGAGCGCGACGGGACCGGACAGACGCGCAGGATCACCCGGACCCGGCGACAGGACGATGCCAGCGATGTCGGGCGCGAGGACGGTCGCGGGGTCGGCGGTGTGGGGCAGCACCCGGACCCGGACACCCCGCCGCCGCAGCGAGCGCACGATGTTCGCCTTGAGCCCGTAGTCGATGATCGCGACGAGCGGCGATGACGGATCGTCGCCCACCTCGCGCACGTCCGCCGGCGAGACCTGGGCGACGAAGTCCTGGTCCTCCCAGCGCGGCACCGCCCGGGCGAGCGCGACCGCCGCGGCCCGGTCGGAGACACCCGGCTCGGTGATGATCCCGCGCAGGCAGCCGTTGGCGCGCAGGTGACGCGCGAGGGCGCGGGTGTCCACGCCCGCGATCGCCGGGATCGACGCCTCGCGGAGCAGCGTCGCCAGCTGGCGTGCGTCGTCGAGGACCGCGGCCGTGGCATGCGCGACCACGAGCCCCCGCAGCCACGGGCGCGCGGACTGGTCCTCGTCAAGCAGGCGCCCGTAGTTGCCGATCAGCGGATACGTCATCGCGACCACCTGGCCCGCGTAGGACGGGTCGGTGGCGATCTCCTGGTATCCGGTCTGCGACGTGTTCACGACGAGATCGCCACCCGAGGCAACCGGCGCGCCGAACGCGATGCCGGGGAACACGGCGCCGTCCTCGAGCGCGAGCAGCGCGGGCCCGGAGCTGCCGACCCGCGGGTCGGCGAGCGCGTCGGCACGCGGCAGCGGCGGATGGCCGACGGACGGTGGGGCGATCACGGGATCCCGGCGGGCCGCGGCGAGCGAGCGCCGCAGGCGGGCATGCGCACGAGTATCTGGCCTCCTCGCCGGCCTCTCTGGACCGGTACGCCGGCCTCACAGGACCGGCCCTCAGGATGGCCCTGACGATAGCACGCTGGCGGGATCGTCATCGCGGGCCGGGGGCCGCGGACCGGGGGCCGCGAGCCGGGCCGCGAGCCGGGCCGCGTGGCTGCGGCTCCTGACACCGCGTGAGCGCCTCCCGCCGGGCATGCACGGATCCGCCAACGCGTATCGTGGGCTCGAGCACCGGGGAGAGCTGGGGCCGAACTTGATCGAGGTACGCGTTCTCGGGCCGCTGGAGATCGTCGGACGGGAAGGGCCCATTGCGCTCGGCGCGCGCAAGCAGCGCCAGCTGCTGGCGGCGCTCCTGGTTCGACGCGGCGATGCCGTGTCGACCGACTGGCTGATCGATGCACTTTGGGGCGAGGAGCCTCCGGATTCGGCGAGCAAGCTGGTCCAGGTCTACGTCTCGGCGCTCCGCAAGCGATTGCCTGACTCGATCTCGATCCGGACGCAGCCCGCGGGCTACGCTCTCGAGTGCCCGCCGTCGAAGGTTGACGCGGACCGGTTCGAGCACCTCGTCGACGAAGCAGGGGCCGGCGCGGCGACCTCACACCCGGCCCGAATCGCCCTGCTGCTCTGGCGCGCACTCGAGCTGTGGCGCGGACCCGCCTACGGCGAGTTCGCTGACGAGCCGTTCGCGGTGGCCGAGGTCGCACGCCTGGACTCGGTCCGGCTGGCTGCGATCGAGACGCGAAACGAGATCGAGCTCGGGCTGGGTCGGCACATGGCCATGCTGCCCGAGCTCCAGGTGGTCGCGGACGAGAACCCGTTGCGCGAGCGGCTGCAGGCCCAGCTGATGCTCGCGCTGTATCGCGCCGGCCGTCAGGCGGATGCCCTCGAGCGTTACCTCGAAACCCGACGCCACCTTCGGGACGAGCTGGGCATTGACCCGGGCGAGGAGCTCGAGGTTCTGCAGCATCGGATCCTGCGTCATGATCCGGAGCTCAGCGTGGCGACGAGCCGGGACGAGGTGCCGGATGCCTTGCCCGTCCCCCCGACTCCCCTGATCGGACGGCGGCGGGAGCTGGCCGACCTCCACGAGCTGCTCCTCGACGACGGGATGCGGTTCGTCGTCCTTGCCGGTGCCGGCGGCTCGGGCAAGACACGGCTGGCGCTCGAGGTCGCACACGATGTGGCGCGCTCGTTCGCGAATGGGGCCGTGTTCGTGGACCTGGCGCCGGTCCACGATCCGGCACTGCTCGCGGAGACGCTGGCTCGGGCGCTGGGCGCGACCACGGCGACCGGCGACCCCCTGGAAGCGGCCGTGGAGTACCTCGCGCCACGTGAGATGCTGGTGCTGCTCGACAACGCAGAACAGCTGCGTGCCGCCGGACCGCTGCTCGCGCAGCTCCTGGCGCGGGCGCCACATCTCAAGATCCTGGTGACCAGCCGGGTGGTGCTCCACGTGCGCGGCGAGCACGTCTATCCGGTCGGGCCGTTGCCCGGGGACGACGCAGCGGCCCTGTTCCAGCAGCGCATGCGGGAGATCGAGCCACGCCTGGAGCTGACGGCCGAGGACCAGAACGCGATCCGGCACATCTGCCGGCGCCTGGACGGGCTGCCGCTCGCGATCGAGCTCGCGGCAAGCCGCGTGCGGGCGCTGTCACCGTCGGAGCTGGTCCGGCGGCTCGAGCCGCGGCTGCCGCTCCTGGTGGGCGGACCGCGTGATCTGCCCGCTCGCCAGCAGACCCTGCGCGCGACCATCGAATGGAGCCACGACCTGCTCGACCCGATGGCCCGGCAGGCACTGGCGCGACTGTCCGTGTTCGTCGGCGGCTTCACGCTTCAGGCCGCTGAGTCCATCGCCGGTGTCGAGCTCGACGCGCTCCAATCGCTGGTGGAGCACAGCCTGTTGCGACGCGCGGACCAGGTCGTCGGTCCGGGCCTCGATCGGCAATTCATGACCCTCGAGACCATCCGGGAGTTCAGCGCCGAGCGGCTCGACGAGTCCGGGGAGCGCGAGTCGATCAGCCGACGGCACGCGGAGTTCTTCCTGGGCGTGGCGGAGTCAGCGGGGCTGCTTTGGGAGTCCGACCGACCCCAGCAGTACGACCTGGTCGCTGCCGAAATCGACAACCTGCGCGCGGCGATCGACTGGGCGGCCGGCCGGGACGTCGAGCTGGCGCTGTCGATCGCGACTGCGCTGGAGGCATTCTGGGCGACCGTCAGCCCGTTCGAGGGCGCGCGCCTGCTCGAGTCCCTGATCAGCGGCGCCTCGGGCCTGCCCGGCGACCTGCGAGCCCGAGCGCTGCGAGTGTGGGGCGCAGGGCTGACACGCAGCGGCCACATCGAGGCTGGCACGGAGCGCTACGAGCAGAGCCTGCGCGAGTTCCGCGGGTTGGGAGATCAGCGGGGTGCAGGCGGCGTGCTCACGCGTCTGGCGGGCGCCGCGCTCGCGACGGGCAACCGGTCGGAGGCCCGCCGCCTCGCCCAGGAGGGCCTCGAGCTGCTGCATCGCTCGGGCTTTCCGAAGGGCGAGTCGGTCGGGCTCACCATGCTTGGCGAGATCGAGTTCCTGGAGGGCGATCACGATGCCGGGCTGGCGACGATCCAGGCGAGCGTGGCCATGGCCGGCACAGCCGGCTTCGCCTGGTGGCAGGCACAGGCGCTGTTCCTGCTCGCCGAGTTGACGCACTCCGTCGGACGCCGTGCCGAGGCCATGGGTTGGTGCCGCGAGACGCTTCGGATCAGCCACCGGATCGGCGATTGGATCCTGAGCGTGTCCTGCATCGCGCTGATCACCTCGATCCAGGACGAGACGGGTGACGGGCTCCTGGCCGCCCGGCTGCGGGGTTTCGTCGAGCACGAGCTGGCGAGGCGACCGCCGATCACCGGGTGGTTGCCCGAGCGGCACGCGTTCGAGCCTGCGGTGAGCCGAGGCGATCCGCCGGCGATCCGCGCCGCGCGCGAGGAGGGTGCGCAGCTTTCCCTGTCCGCGGCGGTCGCGCTGATCCTCGGCGACGAGGCGGCGACAACGCCCTGAGATCACCAATGACGACGTGACGTGCGACGACGTCCCTGAACACCGGCGCGGGTGTCAGGAACGACCCGGCAGCGGCGGCCAGCGGCTGCCATTGCCGGTTGCGATAGGCCTCCCAATCGTGCTCGCTCTCCCACACCTCGACGATCCGGTATCCCTCGTCGGTGGGACCGGCGACGTGCAGGAGCAGCCCCGGGGGGCGCATGGCGATCCGTGCAGCCGCCGTCAGCTCGTAGTGCTCCCAGGTTGCACCGATGTCGTGGACGAACGCGTACACCATGCCCATCTCCCGTTGTCTCGGCCAGCACCGCCGAGCGGAGCGTCCGGGTTGCGGGTAAAGGGGAGGTATAGCGACGCGGGCAGGCGGAGCTGGTGGCACGAGCCGGCTATACCGACGCTAAACCCGCCTCCCGCAAGGTTCCGGCAGTGGTTCGTCCTGGTCGGACCGCAAGTCACACGGAGGCAGACGCATGAAGCGGATCCTGGTCGTCCTCACGCTCGCAGCCATCGGCCTGAGCGTGGTTCCCACGGCAATGGCCACGACGCCGAGCAGCGTCAGGTTTGAGGTGTCGGTCGCGCTCAACGGCAACCTCACGGCATCGACCACCTCGGGCACGTTCGTGGCGTCGGGTGCGATCGCATCGAGCGGAACGGAGCAGGGCCATGGCTGGTTTGCCGGCCTGGGCCACCTCAAGACGGGTGATCCCAACTCGTTGCACGCGGCGATGACGCTGACCGATGGCAGCGGGTCGATCTCGCTCGATCTGGTCGGCCTGTTCGGTCAGCTGCCCGCCCCGATCGCGACCGGCGAGGGACGCTGGTTGATCACCGGCGGCACCGGGGCGTACGCGGGGATCCAGGGCGAAGGCTCGTGGTCCGGCACGGCCGACTTCCGGGCTGCCATCGCCGGCAACGGCCCGCCGATCGTCACGTTCGTCGAGCTGGGGCAGGTCCACTAGCGGGGCGATCCACGTCGCCGCTGGCACCGGCCGAGCGCGCGCCATCGAAGCGGGTCAGGCGGGTTCCCGGACCATGAGGCGCCCGCCTGCATGCTGATCCTGCACACGACGCCTTCCGACCTCGCACGAGTCGGGAGGCGTCACGCCGTTCCGGATGACCCGACCCGGCCCGAACGTGGCGAACGACGTGTCATCGGGTCGTGGTCGCAGCGGTGCCCTCGCTGGCTGCCGGGCCTGGCCTGGCCGGCAGCTCGACCCGGAAGGCCGCGCCCCCCTCGGGACGGTTGGCAACGCCGATCCGGCCCTGGTGCCGGACAACGATCCAGTGGGCGATCGCGAGGCCGAGGCCCGTCCCGCCCGACGGCGCGCCGGGTGCCCGCCAGAACCTGTCGAACACGTGGGGCATGTCCTCGGGGCGGACGCCCGGCCCCTGGTCGGCCACCTCGACCGACACGATCGGGCCGGCGGCGCGCACCGTCACCCCCACCTCGCCACCGCGCGGGCTGTGGCGGACCGCGTTGTCGACCAGGATCATGACCAGCTGGCGGAGGCGCTCCGGATCGCCATCGACCATCGCCGGCTCCGGGTCCACGGTCACCTTGACGCCGCGAGCGTCGGCAGCGCGGCCGAGCGTCGACGCGGCATCGAACGCGATGTCGCCGAGGTCGAGCGGCTCCGACGCGAGCGCGACCGCGCCCGAATCCGACCGGGCGAGCAGCAGCAGGTCGTCGACGAGCGAGGCCATCCGGCTCACCTCGGCATCGATGTCGTCGAGGGCCTCGCTGGACTCGCCGATCGGGCGATCCCGGTGCCGTGAGAGATGCTCCACCGACGAGCGGATCACGGTCAGCGGGGTCCGCAGCTCGTGGCTTGCGTCGGCCGCGAACTCGCGCTGGCGGCGCAGCGCGTCGCGCTGCGCGACCAGCGAGTCACGGATCGGGACCAGCGCGCGCCGCGCGTACACCGTCCCGAAGCCGAACGCGACCACCACCACCAGCACGCCGCCCACGAGCAGCACCGTGAGCAGCGCATTGAGGGTCTGCACCTCGGTGGTCCGGTCCTGGAGCACCTGGAGGAAGTAGGTGTTGCCGTCCTGCTGGGCGACGACCTTCCAGGTGAGGATCCGGATCGGCACCGTGGTCGACTCCCCGACCGCCGTGCCGAGGGACAGGTTTGCGGTGCGCACGTCGCGGCCGTCGGCCGCGGTACGTGCGGCCGCCATGCCATCGTCCTCGGGCAGGCCGGTGGGCACGACCACAGGCCCGCGGCCGACCTGGACGGGCGTGCCCGAATCGTCGAACGCGAACAGCAGGGTGTTGCCGCCACCGAACACGAACCCGAGCGTCGGCCGGTCCTGGTCGCCCGCGGACGGACCCTCGAGCGCGTCGACGAGCGGGCGTGCTCGATCCGAGAGCTGCTGGACCGAGGCGCCCGCCAGCGTGTTGGCAACGGCGGCGTAGAGCACGGCACCCAGCACGACGAGCACGACCAGCGTCGAGGCCCCGCTCCACGCCACGAGGCGCCAGCGGACGCGCCGGATGAGCCGCGCCTCCCCCGCCAGGGCGGCCTGCTCGGCACCGTCCTCGACGGGATCGATGCGGGTGCCGTCAGCCACTGGACAGGCGATAGCCGATGCCGCGGACGGTCTCGATCTGCGAGCCCGCGTCGCCCAGCTTCGTCCGGAGGTAATGCACGTACGCGTCGACCGCGTTGGGGGTCACGGCCACGCTGAACGGCCAGGCGTGATCGAGCAGCTGGTCGCGCGTGAGCGTCTGGCCCGGGTGACGGAGGAGCGCCTCGAGCAGCGAGAACTCGCGCGGGCTGAGGTCGACGTTGCGGCCGTCGACGGTCACCCGGCGCGCGGTCTCGTCGAGGGCGATGGCACCGCTCTCGAGGCGTGGTGCGGGGCGACGGGGACCGGGCTCGGCACGCCGGGCCAGGGCCCGCAATCGCGCGGCGACCTCCTGGTACGCGAACGGCTTGACCACGTAGTCGTCCGCGCCGGCGTCGAGGCCTGTCACCCGATCGTTGACCGTGTCACGCGCGGTGAGCATCAGGATGTTGACGTCCATCTTGTCCCGCCGCAGCCGGCGTGCGACGTCGAGACCCGACATGTCGGGCAGGCCGATATCGAGGATCACGACGTCGAGCCCCTCGATGGCCGTCGCCAGCTCGAGCCCCGTCCGCCCGTCAGGAGCGTGCTCGACGACGTGCCGATCCTCCTCGAGCAGGCGGGTCAGGGAGCGAGCGAGGCGTTCGTCGTCCTCGACCAGAAGCAGGTGCATGACGTTCCCCAGCGTCGATCGCGTTCCTGAGAGCGCGCTGAGAGGCATTCTGCCGGAAATGGCGGCCGCCGCTCCCGGGGTGTTCGGGAGCGGCGGTCTGATCCGGGTGGCGTCTCACCCGGATGTCGACACTCGGGCGCCCAGCGCGATCAGGCGCCCTGCCCGGCGGTGGCGATGGCGATGAGATCCGAGGCATCGTTGATGGGGATCGCGAAGCCGAGGCCCTGGGCGCTCGACGCGATCGCGGTGTTGATCCCGATCACGGCGCCGGTGCCGTCGAGCAGCGGTCCCCCGCTGTTGCCGGGGTTGATCGCAGCGTCGGTCTGGATCAGGCCACTCAGGGTCGTCGACTGGCGGGTGGCCTCGTCGGCGACCGTGATCTGGCGGCCCAGGCCGGACACGATCCCGCGGGTCACGGTCTCGGTATAGGTGCCCAGCGGGCTGCCGATGGCGAGCGCCGTCTGGCCGACCTGGATGCCACCGGAGTCGCCGACCTTCGCCGCAGTCAGGCCAGTCGCATCGATCTTGATCAGGGCCAGGTCGTTGTCGGACGCCTGCTTGACGATCGTGGCCGGGAAGGTCCGGCCGTCGGACAGCTCGACGCTCAGGCTGGTGCTGTTCGCGACCACGTGGCGGTTGGTCAGGATGTATCCGTTGGCGGTGAGGATGATCCCGGACCCGATGCCGCTGGTGGGCTGGCCGAAGGGCGAGAACCGGCTGGTCGAGAGGCCGTCGGCCGTGATGGTCACCACCGATCGCTGCGCCGCGGCCACGATCGAGGTGAGGTCGGTGCTCTGGATGGTGGTCGTGCTGGTGGTGGTGGCGGTGCCGATGGTGGCGGCGGGCGCGCTCGCGACCTGAGGGATGAGCTGCTGCACGACCAGCGCCGTGCCGCCCGAGGCCAGCGTCGCGCTGAGCAGCGCCGCGGCGAGGATCGGGCCGAACCGCCGACCCGCTCCGCGGCGTCCGTGATCCGTCCGCGCCGGCGGTGCCGCGGAGCTCGAGAACTCAGCCGGCTGGCCCGTCGACGCGAACGGCTGCGCCGTTGGCGATGCGGGCCCCGCCGGGTACCCCGGCGACCCATCGGGGGCGATGCCTGCGGCGCGGGACGGCGGCGCAGGTGGAGCCGAGGGAATGAACGGGTCCGGCTCGGGGTCGGCGGGGGTGAACGGTGGGATCATCGGATGTGGCTCCTGGCGAGGAGGTCGTTGCCTTGATGTCCAGTCAACGCCCGGTGCCTGAGAGTGACGTGAGAGGCGGGCCACCAGCGCGCTCAAACACTGATCAGGCGCCGTTGTGGTCAGGCACGGCCGACGCCGTCCACATGATTCCGCGGCCCTCTGGGTGGGGAGGAGGCCACCCGGAGTGCCGCGGTTGCCCATATTCAAGCGCTCAACCCTGAGAGGTCGCTGAGAGCCGTCAGCCCCGGGTGAGCTGTAGCTGGAGCTCCATCGTGCCGTGGTCCTCGACCGACAGCACGGGCCCGGCCCGGGGTCGCTGGATCCCGAAATCGGAGAACAGGATCGGGAGCGAACCCGCAACCGTGATCACCCCATCCTGGACGCGCGCCTGGAGCGGGATGCCCACCGACCGGGTCTGTCCGTGGAGCGTGAGGTCGCCGGTCGCTGTGACCTCGACGATCTGCCCCTCGGCGGGCATGACGCCCAGCTCGATCGGTGAGGTCAGGATGAACGTGGCATTTGGGAACCGCGAGGTCTCGATCGCCTGACGTGCCAGCTGGCGATCACGGTTCGACTCGTCACTTCGCAACGTGGTCAGGTCGGCGGTGACCTCGGCCGCCGTGATCGTCGTGCCGTCGATCGTGATCGATCCCGTCACATCGGGCGTCCGACCCACGGCCTCGGCGGCCCCGATCGTCGCCAGCACCTCTCGCACCCGGTAACCCACGAACGACCCCGACCCGTCGGCCAACGAGCCGATCGAGGCGTCGACCCGCCACGTCCCGCCGATCCCGGCGGGTGTCGCCCCCGGCGTCGCCGCGCCGTCGGCACTCCCCGGCGAGCCCACGGCAGGCGAGCCGGTTGCGGGCAGGCTGGCGAGGGACACCGGCGGCGGTCCGGCAGGTCGGAAGAACAGGTACCAGACGCCCGCGCCTGCGCCGATGGCCAGCACGAGGGCGAGGATCGCGACGATCCCGGCCCAGCGTCTCCGGAGCCAGGGTTGCGTCATCTGCAATTCCTCCTGCGAGGTGCTGGCTCCGCGGCGAGGCAGGAAGCACCTTGGTGCGCCGGGCAAGCGACGGATGTCCGACCGGCCGGTGGGCGTCGTTCAGCCGCCCGCCTTGTAGGGGTACGTCACCCACTCGTCGACGGTTGCCGCGTAGTGGTCCGGGCGGCCACCGACCCGCGACCGGCCGGGCTTGTAATGGATGACCGCCGAGGTCGCCACGCCGCCGGCGGCACGGACCCGGGACACCACCTCGGTCATCGTCTCGCCCGTCTCCCACACCTCGTCGACCACGAGGACCCGCTGGCCGGACAGCAGCTGCGACTCCGGAAAGTGCCCGATCCTCGGCGCCTCGTGGGTGCGACCGTCGGCGAGGTAGAACTCGGCGCCGGCAACGAGGATCTCGCGCAGGCCCAGGCGATACGCGAGCATCCCCGCCGGCACGAGCCCGCCCCGGGTGATCGCGAGCACCAGGTCGTAGTCACCTCCCACACCCTCGGCAAGGCGCCCGACGAGCGCGTCGAGCGCCTCCCAGCTGACCACGAGCGTCTGCGGCATGACCAGATCATCGCCTACCCGCCGTCGCCGCGTCGTCCGGGATGACCGGCGACCGCGCGGCCTCAGCCGGTCGCGGTGTCCAGCGCGCGGCCTCAGCCGGTCGCGGTGTCCAGCGCTCGTCCCCAGTGGAGCGCCCGGACCGCGAGCAGGACGCCGGCCGCGGCGAGCACCAGCACCGCGGCCGCGGCGATCGAGGCATCCAGGTCGCCGCCCTGGAACTCGCCATACACGAGCAGCGGCAGGGTCTGGGTCCGCCCCTCGACGTTGCCCGCGAACATGATCGTGGCGCCGAACTCGCCCAGCGCCCTGGCCCAGGCCATGACCAGCCCCGCGGCGAGCGCGGGCGCGGCGAGCGGGACCGAGATCCAGCGGATGATGTCCGCCTCGGTCGCCCCGTCCACGCGCGCGGCATCCTCGACATCGCGGTCGACAGCCGCCAGCCCCGCGCGAGCGGACCGGATGAAGAACGGCGAGGCGACGAACACCTGGGCGATCACCACCGCCAGCGTGGTGAACGGGATGCTCAGGCCGAGCAGGTCCAGCGGTGCACCCAGGAGGCCCCGCCGGCCGAGCACGAGCAGCAGCGCAAGCCCCGCGACCGCCGGCGGCAGGACGATCGGCAGGTCGACCACGGTCTCCAGCAGCGCGGACCCCCGGAACCGGCGCCTGGCGAGGACGAACGCCAGGGGCATCCCGATCGCGATCGTGACTGCCAGGCTGCATGCCGTGGTCCCCAGGCTCAGCACGAGCGCGTCGACGACGGCGGCGGAGCCGAGCATCGCCGCGAACGACCCGCCCGCGATCGCCCGCCCGACGAGCACGACCACGGGCAGCGCGAGCAGCAGCCCGAGGACCCAGGCCACGGCGAGGGAGGCGCGACCGGCGCGCCGCGAGCCGCGCGCGGGCGATCCCCCGAGCGCCGGGATGGCGGTCACGGTGCCAGGAACCCGAACGGACGCAGGACCGCCTGCCCGGCCTCCCCGGCGACCCAGTCGAGGAAGTCGGCTGCCGCATCGACGCGACCACCTCGGATCACGACCCCCGCGTACCGGGCACGCACCTGGGCCCCCGCCGGGATCGCGATCGAGCCGACCTTCGTGCTGCTGGCGGCATCCGTGGCATAGACGAACCCGGCATCGCCTTCACCCAGCTCGACCTTCGCCAGGACGGCTGCCACGTTGTCCTCGCGACTCACCGTGTTCGCCTCGAGCGCCGCGACATAGCCCGGCGGGTACCCGGTGATCGAGCCGAGGTTGGCGATCACGCGGTCGGCATAGGTCGTGATCGGGACCCGGGCGCCCGCGGCGACCAGGCGGATGCCGGGGCGGGCGAGGTCGGCGGGCGTGGCGATCTCGGCGGGGTTGCCGGCCGGCACGACGAGCGCGACCGAGTTGCTCGCGAACGGGATCGGATCCCCGGCCGTGAGGCTCTCGTCGGCGAGGGCCTGCGGGTTCGCCTCGTCGGCGGACAGGAACACGTCGAACGGAGCGCCCTGCTCGACCTGGGTGCGCAGCGCTGCCGACGATCCGGTGGCAACGGTGACCGTGGTCCCGGGATGCGCGGCGCTGTACGCGTCGCCGAGGGCGACGATCGCGGTCCGGAGCGAGGCAGCCGCTGCGACCCGAAGCTCGATCGAGGCGCCCGGCGACTGGGCGTCGCCCGATGCCGACGCCGGCGCGCATCCCGCCGGCACCCCGGCGGCGAGGAGCGCAAGGATGACGATCCGGCTCGCGATCGCGCCCCGGCCGGCCGCGGTCACCCGGGCGGCCGCGGTCGCCTTGACGGCCGCGGTCACCCTCGGGTCTCGCGCCTCGACGCGACCTCCACCACGACATTGGTCGCCTTGACGACGCACACGGCATGGTCGCCGACCCGCAGCCCGAGCTCGTCGACCGCCTCCGCCGTCATCAGGCTGACCACCCGGTGCGGACCCGCCAGCACCTCGACCACGGCCGCCACCCGGTCCTTCTCCACCCGGGTGACGATGCCCTCGAACCGGTTGCGTGCCGATTGCGCGACGACGGGCCGGTCCGCCGTCTCATTGCGTCGCTCGGCGAGCAGTCTCGTCACCTCGGCGACCGGTACCAGCCGCTGGCCGCCCGGTGATCGATCAACCTCCAGCCGGCCCTCCGCCTCCCAGCGCCGCAGCGTCTCGACGGTGACGCCGAGCATCTCCGCGGCGTGGCCGACCCGGAGCAGATGTGAGGACGACGATCCGGTCATCCCCAGATACTAGATCCAGAATCGCCGATTGAACAGCGGTATGACAGCCCTGGTACCTAGGTCCCGTCGCCGGACTGCGTCGCGCCAGGGGCGGGCAGCGTCGGCGTCGCTCCGGCCCGGTCCATGTCATGGCACAGGACGCAGGTGTCGTCGGCGCGCAGCGCGTGGTCGATCGGGAGGGCCCCGACGTTCGACGCCTGGTGACACGACCGGCAGGTCAGGTTCGGGTTGTTGGGGTGCGGCTCCTGGGGTGGCTTCTCGGCGGCCGGCTTGTGACACAGCCAGCAGTCATCCTGGTTGCGCCCGACCATGCTCGACGGCAGGTGCGCCACGCTCCCGTGGCAGTCCAGGCATGGCCGGTCGAGCTCCGAGTGCGCCTGCGTGATCGCCGGCCCCGGCTGCGCCACCGTGTGGCAGTTGAGGCACTCCGACTGGGCGATGCCTTCGTGACCCGGCGCCTTGCGACCCAGGTCCTCGTTGGTGTGGCACACCAGGCAGGCCTGCCAGCCGTCCAGCGGATGACCCAGGGCCGGGATCGGCTTGAGACCGCCTTCACCGCCCTTGTCGTGACACAGGAGGCAGTCGCTCGAGGTCGGGATGTGGGCGAGCCCCATCTGCATCAGGTCGGCGGACGGCGCCGCGGACGCGCTCGGGCTCGGCTGGGCGTCGAAGTCAGGCAGGATCTGGAGCCATCCGGCAACCATGATGCTCGCGAGCGCGGCCACGACGAGAAAGTTCGCCACGATCAGGGCACGCAGCCCCCGGTCGAGCCCGGTCCTCATGACGCCGCTCCTGCCAGCTCCGCCGGCCGTGATGACAACCTCGATGCGAGGGCCACGGCGTGGGCCGTTCGACGGACGGCTTCGACCGCCGCCGGCAGCGCCGCGACGACCCCGCGCGACAGGCCGGGCCCGACATCGATCGCGCCCGCCTGGACACCCACCAGGACGACCTCCGGCGGCAGGATCGCGAGCAGCTTCGCGGTCGCGAGGAGCTCGCCGACCCCGCCCTGGCGGGACAGGGCCCGGAACCCGCCTGCGGCGGTCAGCCGCTCGCCGCGCACCACGGTGACGGTTCCCGGTGCATGGCCGAGGTCGACGGCGTCGACCAGCACCAGCGCCCCTGCGTGCTCCACGTCGGGCAGCAGGTCGAGCCCGAGCGTGCCGCCGTCGAGCAGTCGGGTGCCGGGGGGCAGCGCGCCGGGATCGTGCTCGGCCGACCGGCCCAGCGCCTCGACCACGCGCACCCCGACACCATCGTCGCCCAGCAGCACGTTGCCCACGCCGATGACCACCACCGGGCGGTCGTCGATGCGGTCCGGCGTGCCCGGGCCGTCGTCGCGGGTCATTCCACGCGCTCCAGGAGCTCTTCGCCGCCGTCACGCGACTCGACGACCTCTTCCCGGGTCGGGAACTTGTAGCCGCTGAAGATGCTCGACATCAGGCCGTTCTTCTCGATGTGATCGACCAGCACGCAGCTGTACACGTGGAACAGGGCGATGGCGAGGATCGCCCACATCGCGAGGTGGTGGACCAGGCGCAGCAGCTGCGGACCCATCAGCTCGCGCAGCCAGCCGAACAGCGTCGCGCCGGGCTCCGAGCCCATCAGGCCATCGAGGGCAAACCCGGTCACGGTCTCGACCAGGAGGAGCGCGAACAACGCGACGTACGCGGTGGCAGCCAGCTGGTTGTGGCCGAGGACCTTGGGGATCTCCTTGCGGATGAAGCCGTAGAACCCGGCCTGTCGGAACAGCTCCATCGCCTGGTAGCGCGAGGTCGGGATGAACGCCGACCAGCGCGCGAACCGGTTGCCCGCCAGCAGCCACCAGGTTCGGAGCAGGCCCGAGACGAGGAACGTGAACGCGGCAAGGATGTGGATCAAGCGGATCGTGGTCATCACGCCCCCGCCCGGCGCGATCAGGAACGGATCTGCGATGTAGCCACCGGTCAGGCTGAGCACCACGATGCAGCCGGCGGTCAGCCAGTGCGTGAGCCGTACCGGCACCTGCCACACGTACAGCCGGACGCGCTCGTCCGGCCGGTCGATCGCATGGGCGAGGTCCCCGGCGGCCGACGGCGCCTCCGACTGGGCGGGCCGAGGCGCGGGAGACGGGACCGGCAGGACGGGCGGCGTCGGCCGAACCTCGACGCGACCCGGCAACGGCTTCTGGATGGTCGTCATCGGGCGGGCTCCGTACGGTTGACGCAGATCTCGATCGGGCCGCCGGCCCGCGGATCGAAGGCGTGGACCGCGCAGGCCACGCATGGATCGAACGAGTGGACCGTGCGCAGGATCTCGAGCGGCTGGCCCGGGTCGGCGACGCGGGTGCCCACCAGCGCCTGCTCGAGCGGGCCGCGGGTTCCGGTGTCATCGCGCGGGGAGGCGTTCCACGTGGTCGCGTCGACGATCTGGTAGTCGCCGATGACGCCGTCGTGGATCGAGACCCAGTGGCCCACGGCGCCCCGCGGCCCCTCGCCCAGCGACGAGCCCTCCGCCGACGCCGGCCACGAGCCCGGATCCCACGATCCCCCATCGACCAGGGCGAGATCGCCGCTGGCGAAGTTGTCCTGCAGGTCGATCAGCCAGGCGCCGGCCTGTTTCGCCATGACCTTTGTCTCGACCGTCCTGGCGAGCATCCGACCGAGCGTGCTGAACAGCTCGGCCGGCTCCAACCCCAGCGTGGTCAGCGCCGTGTTCATCGCGGCCCGGACGTCGATCTGGCCGTCGGCGTAGGCGACCGCCATCCGCGCCAGCGGGCCAACCTCCATCGGCTGCCCGTTGTAGCGCGGGGCCTTGAGCCAGCTGTACCTGGCCGCTCCCTCGAGCGAGGTCAGCGGAAGCGCAGGCCCGGAGTACGCAGGATCCGTTCGCCCGTTGACCGGTCGACGCGGTTCGCCACTGTCGTCGTCCGCGTACCACGAGGCGGCCACGGATTCTGCAACCGAGCTCGCGTTCATCTCCGACAGCGACGCCAGGTTGCCCCCGAGGATCCGGCCCCTCGGCAGGTACAGCTTGCCGGTCTCGACGGCGGCACCCGGATAGTCGCCGAACGCCAGGTAGCTGCCCGACCCGACGCCGGTCTTGCCCCAGTCCGGATACGCCTCCGCAAGCCGGAGCATGTCCGGCATCGCGACCCACGAGATGAACGTCTGGGCCTTGCTGATCA
Source organism: uncultured Chloroflexia bacterium (assembly GCA_963749705.1). Taxonomy (GTDB): domain Bacteria; phylum Chloroflexota; class Limnocylindria; order Limnocylindrales; family CSP1-4; genus CAIXZV01. Next base: position 51,668 of record CAVVNQ010000006.1, read on the forward strand.
GATCGTTGATCAGGGTGAGTCCCGCGTCGCTCAGCGCCGACGGCGTGTTGCGGTCCGGCAGCTGGGGATGCTCGCCGGCGCGCCGGGCGGGCGGCCCGCCCCAGGGCGGCGTGAGCGAGACGCCGCCGACGAGATACGACTGCGGATGCGGATCGCGACCGCCCAGCAGCGTGTGGATGCGCATGAAGTCGCGCTGCCAGTCGAGCGCCTCGATCGCATGTGCCAGCAGGACCAGGCTCAGCTCCGGCGACAGCCGGTAGCCCGGGTGACCCGCGAACGACGCCCCGAACGGGCCAGCCTGCCCGGACGAGGTCGACGCGGCAAGCCGGTCACGGACACCGGCGAAGTACGACGGGCTGGACTTCGGCCAGTCGCTCATCGAGCGTGCAAGCGCCGAGGCTGCCTCGGGGTCCGCGCCCAGCGCGACCGTCGTGTCGGCCCAGTCCGGGAGCTGGGCGAGGTAGAACCGGACGATGTGGTCGCGAACCGCGAGCGTGGCCGCGAGGATGTTGCGCACCAGCCGGGCGTTGTCCGGGATCGTGATGCCCAGCGCGTCCTCCACCGCCCGCACCGATGCCAGGGCGTGGACACCCGTGCAGGTGCCGCACACGCGGTCGGCGATCATCCAGGCATCCCTGGGATCCCGTCCCCGGAGGACCAGCTCAAGGCCCCGGAACATGGTCCCGGCGCTCCACGCATCGCGGACCTCGCCGCCGACGACGTCAGCCTCGATCCGCAGGTGGCCGCCGACGCGGGTGACCGGGTCGATGGCGATGCGGGCCATGTCAGCGCACCCCCGGATCGTCGCCGGCAGGCGGGGCGGGTCGCTCGTCCATCGGGACATCGGTCGATGCGGCGTGCTCAGGTGCGCTCGCGGCGGACGCGCCGGGCCCCGCGGCCTCGGGCGGCGGCGTGATGGTCGTGCCGGTCGATGGCGGGACGGCGACCGGCGTCGCCTCGGCGGCGGCAGCGGCGGCAGCCGCTTCCGCGGCTCGTCTCTCCGCTCGCGCGCCGAGACGCGTGCGCGCGTACATCCCGACACCGTGGGCGGCCGCCACGGCGCCGATGCCGCCGACGAGCGCCGTGCCGACCCCGTCCGCGGTCACGTTGGGGAAGAACGGCACGGGCGACGGGAGGCGCCGGTAGAACGGGCTCATCGCGTCCCAGAAGTCCGGCATCGTGCACCCGATGCAGCCGTGGCCGGCGTGGATCGGCCAGCTCGTGCCCTGGGCGAACCGCTGGGTCGCGCAGTTGCCGAACGACTCGGGTCCCTTGCAGCCCATCTTGTACAGGCACCAGCCCTTCTGGGCACCCTCGTCGCCCCACGCCTGCACGAACTCGCCGAACTCGAAGTGCGGCCGGCGCTCGCACTCGTTGTGGATCAATGGGCCGTAGGCGAACAGCGGTCGACCCCGTCCGTCGGTCGCCGGCCACTCGCCGAGGGTCAGGTAGTGGACGATCGTCGCGGCCAGGTTGTCGACGTTGAGCGGACAGCCCGGGAGCGCGATGTAGGCGCCGCCGCCCGACGTGATCTCGCGCACGCCGCGGGCGTCCGTGATGCCGCCGCCCGCGCCCGGAGCCCCACCGTCGAACGCACAGGCGCCGACGGCGATCGTGGCCAGCGCCCCGTCGCACACCTCGCGCACGATGTCGGCGAACGGACGCCCGCCCACCATGCAGTACGCGCCGCCGGCCCCGGTCGGGATCGATCCCTCGACCACGGCCAGGTAGCCGTTCGGGAAGCGGTCCATCGCGTTGGTGCGCGCCAGCTCGGCGGCGGCACCCGACGGAGCCATCAGCGTCTCGTGGTACTCGACGGACAACAGGTCGAGCAGGAGCGATGCTGCCGTCGGGTCGGCCGCGCGGAGGAACGCCTCCGTCTCGCCGCCACAGTCCTGGCCGCGCAGCCAGATCACGGGCAGGCGCGGCGCGTTGGCGACGGCCTCCGCGATCCGGGGCGCGTACGTGGCCGGCAGCGCGAGGGCAGCCGCCATCGCGGTCGAGAACTTGAGGAATGAGCGCCGGGTCATCCCACGCCGGACCAGCGCGGCGTAGAGCCCGTCGTCAATCATCACGTCAAACTCGCTCGTTCGCCGTGGCGGGCGGGTGCCGGAGGCCCCACATCGGCCACAGCATGATCACGGGACGCCGGTACCGATGATGGAAGACACGGGGCCCGGATGGGCGTGCCACTGGTCGCCGTCCGGCCCTGCCAAGGGCATGGTTCGAAGGCCCGGATGGCCACGGGCGGCGGGTCGGACGGCAGGGTCCGGCCCGACGCCGGGGGTTCGCGACACGATCCCCGGGGGTTTCAAAAGCGTGACGATTTGCGGCTCCTGGTCGGCGGCCGGCCGGGCGAGCCAGCCGAGCGAGCCAGCCGCCTGCCGATCGGGGCGAGCAACCCGCAGGAGCGCCCGGGCTCGCCCGTCACCCGCGGCGGGCCGTGTTTCGCGCGGTCCGCAGGGGGACGGGTGCCGCGCCTGCCGCGTCCATGCAAGGTCGCCCCATCGCCATGGTCGTCGTCGCGGGGCTAGCATCCACGGACAACCGACCGCGTCCCCGCGGCCAGTCCACCATCGGCGAAATGGAGGAGGGCACTCATGCCGAACGCGCGGCTTGCCCACAGGCGCGCGGCGATTCTCGCCGTCGCGGCAGCTCTGGTAGCGGGATCGGCAGGTGCGGCCCTGCCCACTCCGGCCGCTGCCGCATCACCCGACGTCGTCATCAGCCAGGTCTACGGCGGTGGCGGCAACAGCGGCGCCACGTACACCAACGACTTCGTGGAGCTGTTCAACCGCGGGACCTCGACGGTCTCCGTGGACGGCTGGTCCGTGCAGTACACGTCGGCGACGGGGACCGGCAACTTCGGTGCCAACACCGGCCAGATCACCCCGCTCGCCGGCTCGATCGCGCCCGGCCAGTACCTCCTCGTCCAGGAGGCCCAGGGGTCCGGTGGGACGACCTCGCTCCCGACACCCGACGTCACCGACGCGACGGCGATCAACATGTCCGGCAGCTCGGGCAAGGTCGCGCTTGTCAACACGGACGCGTCGCTCGGCTGCAACGGCGGCAGCAATCCCTGCGACGCGTCGCAGCTCGCCCAGATCGTCGACCTCGTCGGCTGGGGCAGCGCGAACTTCTTCGAGGGCTCGGCCGCCGCACCGGGAACCTCGAACACCACCGCCGTCCTGCGCGCGAGCGGCGGCTGCACCGACACCGATGACAACAGCGCCGACTTCACGGCGGACGCCCCGACGCCGCGCAGCTCGGCCTCGCCGCTTCACAGCTGCACGGGTCCGACGGACCCGAGCGGCGTCGGCACCGCGACGCCGAACAGCCTGTTCGCCGGCAATTCGACGCTGCTGACGGTCGATGTGACGCCGGGCGCGAACCCGGCCAGCACCGGCCTGGCCGTCACCTGCGACCTGACCGCGATCGGCGGCTCCGCGACCCAGTCGCTGGTCGACGACGGCACCGGTGGTGACGCTGTGGCCGGCGATCTGACGTTCTCGTTCGAGGCTTCGCTCGCCAATGACACGGCCGGCGGGGAGCTCAGCCTCCCGTGCACGGTCACCGACGCCCAGTCGCGCACCGGCAGCGCGACGATCGCGATCACGGTCCTGGAGATCCTTCCGATCGGGACCGTCAATGGTCCGGTCCTGAACGGCGACAGCGGGACCGCGCACGTGTCGCCATACGCCGGAAAGACCGTGACCGTCCAGGGCGTGATCTACGAGAACACCCTGCAGGCGATCAGCAACTCCTCGAACACCTACAAGGGCTTCTTTCTCCAGAACACCGCCGCGACGGCCGACGGCGACGCGACGACGTCCGACGGGCTGTTCGCGTTCATGGGCACGTTCGGCGACATCTTCGACTCGAGCGGCGGCTTCTACGTTCCCCAGGTCGGTGACGAGGTCGTCGTGTCGGGCCGTGTCAGCGAGTACTACAACATGACCGAGCTTGGCAGCCTGCGGCTGATCAAGGTCGTGCGCCAGCGACGTTTCCATCGACGCCGAGATCCCGGCCGCGGTCGCGAACCCACCGGTCTCGCTCGCCGACGCCAACCGCTACTGGGAGCGCCTCCAGGGCAGCCGGGTGCAGGTCCCCGCGGGCAGCATCGTGCTCGGCGGCCGCAACGTGTTCAACCCGGCCGATGCCGAGATCTGGGTCGCACGATCCGACAGCACGATCGCGCAGCGCCCCAAGCTCTACTGGCGCCGCGCCTTCCGCGACGCCCATCCGCTCGATGACAACTACGACCCGACCAGCTGGGACGGCAACGGGTACCGGATCCTGATGGGCAGCCTGGGTATCAAGGCGGCCGAGGCCGACGGCCAGGCGCTGATCGACCCGGCTCGGACGTTCGACACGCTCACCAGCGCGCCGTCCGGCGGGCTCAACTACACCTTCGGCAAGTACCGGGTCGAGATCACCGAGCAGCCCGTGCTCAGTGAGGGCGTCGACCCATCGGCCGACAACCCGCCGCAGGCCTTCGATCGAAGCCTGCGCTACAGCATCGCCGACTACAACCTCGAGAACCTGTACGACTACCGCGACGACCCGTTCTCCGGCTGCGACTTCACCGGTGACAGCGGGTGCCCCAAGGTCTACCCGTTCCTCGGACCGGTGAGCGCGCCGTTTGACTACGTGCCGGCCAGCGACGCCGCGTACCAGGCGCGGCTGGGCGACATCGCGCACCAGGTCATCACCGACCTCCACAGCCCGGACATCCTGATGGTCCAGGAGGTGGAGAACCAGGACATCTGCACCGTGGCTGCGGGCGCGCTCGCCTGCGGCACGACCAACAACGCGGACGGCAAGCCCGACGTGCTCCAGGAGCTCGCGCTCCGGATCAGTGCCATGGGCGGCCCCGCCTACGATGCCGCGTTCGACCGCGACAGCTCGGACCTGCGGGGCATCGCGCCGGCGTTCCTCTACCGCACCGACCGGGTCGAGCTCCTGCCACCGGCGGGTGACCCGGTCCTGGGCGCCGACCCCGCGATCGGCGGCTTCACGTCGGTCCCGTACGACGCAGACGTGTCCAACCCCAAGACCCTCAACGCCGAGCTGCCGGCCGGTGTCTCCGCGTGCGAGACCGCGTGGGTCTTCCCGCGCGCGCCCGGCGTCGCCCTGTTCCGGATCCACGGCACCGGGCTCGACGCCGATCTCCACCAGGACGTGTACGTGGTCAACAACCACTTCAAGAGCGGGCCGGACTCGTGCGTCGACCACCGCACCGAGCAGGCCAGCTACAACGCGGCGCTGGTGGCCTTCCTCGAGCATGCCAACCCGAACGCCCGGGTCGTCGTCGGCGGCGACCTGAACGTCTATCCGCGACCGGACGACCCGTTCGCGCCCATCGGACAGGCCGGCTCGAGCGACCAGCTCGGCGCCCTCTACGACCCGGGTCTCGGGCTGAAGAACCTGTGGGAGGTCCTGCTCGGCCAGGCCCCCGCGTCCGCCTACTCCTACGTCTACCAGGGGATGGCGCAGACCCTCGACCAGATGTTCGTGACCCCCGCGATGCTCGCGAACCTCGACCAGTTCCGCATCGCCCACATCAACAGCGACTTCCCCGCCGACTACACGGGCGACGTCGCGCGCGGAACCAGCGACCATGATCCGGGCGTCGCCACATTCGTGGTCCCGTTCCCGTTCAGCGGGTTCGGACCTCCGGTCGAGCCCGCGCCGGCGTTCAACGTCGCCAAGGCGGGCCGGACCGTGCCCGTGAAGTTCAGCCTCGGCGGCGACCGAGGGCCGGACATCTTCGCCAGCGGGCCGACGGCGACGCCGATCTCGTGCGCGGATGGAACGCCGACCGGCGCCGCCGTGGCCGCAATGGGCAGCCTCCGGTATGACCGGGTCGCCGACCAGTACGTCTACACGTGGAGGACCGACAGGTCATGGGCCGGCACCTGTGAACAGCTGAGCTTCACGCTCGTCGACGGGACGTCGCACGAGGCCTGGTTCGACTTCCGGAAATAGCGCGTCGTCGCACGACGACCGTCCATCCTGGGCCCCGGCACCGCCGGGGCCCTTCGGCGTCTAGCCCCGCAGGGCGCCCGCGCCGTGGAACACGACGAGCGTCTCCCGGCGGCTCCCCGAGCCGACCTGTTGGTCGGCAACCACGGCGTGACCGGACAACGTTCGACCGCCGGCGGTTCGGCCGGTGAGCTCGCCGTCGGCCACGGCCGGGCATGCGCGCGTCAGCACGCGAGCGACCCATTGCGGCTGACCCTGGGGGTCGTTCCAGCAGTCCATGGTCGCGCTGGGCAGCGGGACCCCGGCGAAGGTCACGTCAAGGAGGGCAAAGCGCTCGTGTTTCAGGGCCACGTGCCAACAGTACTCCCGGTTGCGCCCGAATCGAAGAACCCCTCCGCCCGGAGGGGTTGGTTCGTGGATGCGACCGGGGTTGGTGAGCGCGCAGGGATTCGAACCCTGAACCTAGTGATTAAGAGTCACTTGCTCTACCGTTGAGCTACGCGCCCGGACCGGCGGAAGGATAGCGCAAGTCCCCCGCCCAGCGCGATGGCGGCGGTGCCGCACCAACCCGGGCCGCTGACGCCCACCACGCATCAATTCTCGACGACGCGCGTCGGTTCGATCCCTCCCGGGCATCGTCGCGACGAGTTGAGGGACCGAATCGGTCGACCTGATGTCCACCAGGCGCCGAGCGGACGTCACCCGGCCAATGTTGATGCCGCCGGGGCATCACCTCGGTCGCTCAGCCCGGCTGGTTGTCGATCTGCGCGCGCTGCAGCCGGCCGCTGAAGTCGACGTACACGGCCTTCCACTCCGTGAACGTGTCGAGCGCCACGTGGCCCGCCTCGCGGTGGCCGTTCCCGGTGTTCTTCCAGCCACCGAACGGCAGGTGGGTCTCGGCGCCCGTCGTGCCGGCATTGACGTACACGATCCCGGTCTCGAAGTCGCGCATCGCGCGGAAGGCGAGGTTCACGTCGCGGGTGTACACCGATGCCGACAGCCCGTACCGAACCTGGTTGGCGGCCGTCATCGCCTCGTCGTAGCCGTCGACCGGCACGACCGAGAGCACGGGGCCGAAGATCTCCTCCTGGGCGATGGTTGCCATCGGGGCGACGCCGTGGAAGATGGTCGGCTGGAAGAAGTGGCCATGGTCCAGTTCGGCGCCGGTCGCACGCGCGCCACCGGTGACCAGCTCGCCCTCCCGGTTGCCGATGGCGACGTAGCGCTCGACCTTCTCGGAGGCTGCGGCGTTGACGAGGGGCCCGACATCGACCGTCTCATCGAGCCCGGAGCCCAGGCGGAGCGCCCTCGTCCTCGTCTCGAGGCGCGCCACCAGGTCGTCGGCGACGGCCCGGTCCACGATCACCCGCGAGCACGCGGTGCACCGCTGGCCCGTCGTCCCGAACGCCGACCACAGGATCCCGTCGACCGCGAGGTCGAGGTCCGCATCCCGCAGCACGACGACGGCGTTCTTGCCGCCCAGCTCGAGGCTGAGGCGCTTGAGCCGCCGGCCCGCTCGTTCCGCGATCGTCCGGCCCGTCGAGGAGGAGCCGGTGAACGAGATCACCTCGATGTCCGGATCGTCCACGATCGGGTCGCCGACGTCCGCGCCCGACCCGGTGACCAGGTTGACGACGCCCGGCGGGAACCCGGCCTCATCCATCAGCTCGACCAGGAGCGTCGCGCAGTGGGGCGCATCGCTCGAGGGTTTGAACACGACGGCGTTGCCGGCGACGAGCGCGGGCATCATCTTCCAGCACGGGATCGCGATCGGGAAGTTCCAGGGCGTGATGATCCCGGCGATCCCGATCGGCTGGCGGATGCTCATCGCCCACTTGTCGGGCAGCTCCGAGGGGACCGTGTCGCCGAACATCCGGCGACCCTCGCCCGCCATCAGGAACGCGATGTCGATCCCTTCCTGGACGTCTCCCCGAGCCTCGGCCAGGACCTTGCCCATCTCGCGGGTCATCGCCCGGGCGAGCCGCTCCTTGTGCTCCGCCATGAGCGCGCCGAAGCGGTACAGCAGCTCCCCGCGCTTGGGGGCGGGCGTCGCCTTCCATGCCGGCAGCGCCATGTCGGCCGCGCGGACCGCCATCGCCACGTCGGCCGGCGTGCCCGCCTGAAAGCGCCCGACGACATCTCGCGTGTCGGCGGGGTTGACGCTCTCGAACGTCTCGCCGGACACGCCATCGACCCAGCGGCCGGCGATGAACAGGCGAAAGGTGTCGGTGGTTGCGGCTGCCTCGGGCATCGGGGTCCTCGGGCTGGTGGTCGGCGGATGGGTTGATCGTCAGCGGTGCAGGCGCGCTTCGTCAATGACGGCGTTGCAGGGGGTGGGTCCACGCGGCCGGGGTCGGATCCCTGGTTCGACAGCGCTGCCCTCGTGATCGAGAATCGGCGTCAGGAGGACGTGCGCGTGGCCCTGGAAGTCGAGGCGATCAACCCCATCCGGATCGGCGCGTTCCCCCCGAACCTGCTCTACGTGTTCGTGCGCTGGGAGGTGACCTGCGCGTTCTGCCGCACGCGCTTCCGTCGCTGGGCCCTGGAGCTGTTCTTCGGCTCGCGACTGAGCTGGGTCGGCTGTCCGGCGTGCGGGACGCACAACCTGCTGCCCCACCACCCGAAGCTGCGCGACCGGGGGTCGTGACCTTCGTTCGGGCGGGGTCATTCCCTCGTGCCTCGCCGTCGCCGTCGCCGTCGCCGGCGCCCAGGTCAGACGCGTTCGAACGCCATCGCGACCGATCCCCCACCGCCGAGGCACAGCGTCGCCATCCCGTAGCGGCCCTCCCGCCGGCGCAGCTCGTGCAGGAGCGTGGCCACGATCCGCGCGCCAGACGCCCCGATCGGATGCCCCAGCGCGATCGCGCCGCCGTTGACGTTGACCCTGGACCAGTCGAAGCCGAGCTCGCGCCCGTCGGCCAGCGTCTGGGCAGCGAACGCCTCGTTGATCTCGATCAGGTCGAAGTCGGCGGGTGAAAGCCCCGTCTTCGCCTCCAGTCCGCGCACCCCCTGGATCGGCGCGAGGAACAGCCACCTGGGCGTGACCTCGGCCTGCGCGTAGCCGACGATCCGGGCGAGGGGCTTGAGGCCGTGCTGCTCCACCGCGCGCTCGGACGCGACGACGGTGGCCGCACCGCCGTCCGTGATCCCGGGGGCGTTGCCGGCCGTGACGGTGCCGCTGGTCGCGTCGCCGCGATCCTCGCCGGTCGGGAGGTCGAACACCGGCTTGAGCCTGGCCAGCGCCTCGGCCGTGGTGTCGCGGCGCGGGCTCTCATCGACCGCCACGACGGTCTCGCGCCCCTTCGCGTCGCGGATCGTGACCGGCGCCATCTCGTCGTCGAAACGGCCCGCGTCGATCGCTGCGACGGCCCGCAGGTGGCTCTCGAGCGCGAGCGCATCCTGGTCCTCGCGGCTGACGCGGTTGGAGATCGCGACGCGCTCCGCGTGGGTGCCCATGTGGCAGTCCTCGACCGAGCACCACAGGCCGTCGAGGACGGTCGAATCCTCGAGCGTCCCGTTGCCCAGTCGGTAGCCGAAGCGCGCCTTGCGCAGCAGGAACGGCGCCTGGTTCATCGACTCCATGCCGCCCGCGACGTACACGTCGCCGTCGCCCGCGCGGATCCCGGCCGCCGCGAACATGATCGACTTGAGCCCGGAGCCGCACACGCGGTTGATCGTGGTCGCAGGGGTCGTGTCCGCAAGCCCGGCCCGAAGCAGCGCCTGGCGCGCCGGTGCCTGGCCCGCGCCCGCCTGCAGGACCTGGCCCATGATCACCTCGTCGATGGGCGAGCCCTCGGGGAGGCCCGATCGTTCGACCGAAGCGCGGATGGCGGTGGCACCCAGCTCGACGGCGGGAACGCCGGCGAGCGCGCCGCCGAACTTGCCGATTGGGGTGCGCGCGGCGCTGACGAGATAGACGTGGCCATTGGGCCCGCTCGAGTGCTCCATGGCCGCAATCTACACCGCGGGAGCGCCGGGGGCCGGCCACTGGAGCGGCGGGTCGTTGCCTGGACCACGGGTCGTCACCTGTCCGCGGGTCCTCGCCTCGGCCGCGGGTCCTCGCCTGCCCGCGGGTCCTCGCCTGCCCGCGGGTCCTCGCCTGCCGAATGTCCGCCAAGCGGACGCTAGCCGGCGTCGAGGCGCGGCCGGCAGCGATCCAGCCGACAGCGCCATGACGAATGCCCGCCAGGTGGACGCATTGCAGTCGGTTGGGGCGATTCGGCGCGGCCAAACCCGGAGACGCGGTCGGGACCCAGCCCGGACGCTGGCGAACGCTCGCGTGGCGGTCAAATGACATGCTGCCGGGGCGCATCGGGGTCAAGGCAACGCTGTGCTCGGCGGCGTGCTCACATCGAAATTCGCCGCCCCGGATGCCCGGTGAGCCGCGGGTAAGCCTTCCTCGCGAGACTGCAGCGATGGACGATGTCGCGGTCGGCCGAATGGTTCGAGCCGTACGCCATCGCCTCGGGAGGCGGCAGCAGGACATCGCCGATGCGACAGGCGTTTCGCGCCAGGTGGTGTCGCGGATCGAGCGTGGGCGGATCGACGAGGTATCGATCACGGCGCTGCGGGCGGTCGCTAACCGGCTCGAGATGCGGGTGGATTTCGCGGTCCGGTGGCGCGGGGGCGAGCTCGATCGGCTCGTCAATCGTCGACACGCGGCGATGCACGAAGCCGCGCTGGCGATGTTCGCGGGCCGCGGTGGCTGGCAGGTCGTATCGGAGCTGTCGTTCAACGAATGGGGCGAGCGAGGCATCATCGATCTGGTGGGCTGGAATGCCGAACATCGCGCGCTGGCGATCATCGAGCTCAAGAGCGCCATCGTCGATCCGGGCGAGCTCGTCGGAACGATGGACCGGCGGCGACGGCTCGGACAGCCGATCGCGCGGTCGCGAGGCTGGGATCCCGAGGCGGTCGGCAGCTGGGTGATCGTCGACGATACGCGCACCAACCGTCGCCATCTCGCCGCGACCCGGCGGCTCCTTCGAGGCGCCTTCCCGGCCGACGGTCACGCATTGCGTCGATGGCTCAGCACCCCGTCGGCGCCGATCGCGGGCCTCGCGTTCCTGACATCCGCCCGCAGCATGGACACTAGCCAGCGTGTCCGCCCTGGTCAGCCGGCCGCTGGCCGGAATCGCGGCGATGTCCAGGCATCCCGTCCGTCACGTGGGCGGATGACACGGTGACGGGGCTATCTCAGAGGCACACCGCCATGTGACGCCGGCGAACGCTCGCCCGATGGAAATCTGGCAGGCAGGACGCCGGCCCGCGCAGGCAGGATGCGGACGCCGGCCGGCGCGGGCAGGCGCAGGCGGCCGGACGCGCGTGGGAGCGGACGGCCTCCGCCTCAGCGCGGGTACGTGTGGAACCCGCGGCCCGTCTTCTGGCCCAGATGCCCCGCGTCGACCAGCTCGATGAGAACCTTGGGCGGCGTGAACTGCGACCCCCCGATCCCCTCCTCGAGCACGCGCATCACGCCCAGGCACACGTCGAGCCCGATGAAGTCGGCGAGCTGGAGCGGGCCCATCGGGTGGTTGAGCCCGACGCGCGCACCGGTGTCGATGTCCTCGGCCGTGCCCAGGCCCTCCTCGTATGCGCGCATCGCCTCGGCGAGGAGCGGCATCAGGATGCGGTTGACGATGAACCCCGGCCGGTCCGCGGACACGATGACCTGCTTGCCGAGCTCCTCGGCCAGCTTGCGGATCGTCGCTTCCGCCGCGTCCGTCGTCGCCGAGCCGCGGATGAGCTCGATCAAGGGCATCACCGGCACCGGGCTGAAGAAGTGCATGCCGACGAAGCGCGCGCGGCGCGGCTCCCCGACCGCAGCGGCCAGGCGGTCGATGGAGATCGACGACGTGTTCGAGGCGAACACGGCATCGGCGGGCGCGATCGCGTCGAGCGCCGCCCACAGCGTCGTCTTGACGTCGACGTCCTCGAACACGGCCTCGATCACGAGTTCGGCATCGCTCGCGGCCGCGAGGTCGTCGGTGGTCGAGATCCGCCCGAGGATCGCGTCTCGCTCGTCGACGCCGATCTTGCTCTTGGCGACGGCACGATCGAGGTTGCCCGCGATCCGCGCCAGGCCGGCATCGGCCCGGGTGAGATCGGGCTCGTACAGCGTGACCCGCTTGCCCACGGCGGCGTGAACCTGGGTGATGCCGTGGCCCATCAGGCCGGCACCGGCGACGAATACGTGCTCGATGTTCATGGTTGGCAGCGTAGCGCGCGCAACCGCCTGTTGCCCGCCGTCAGCCCTGGGCGATGAGCAGCGGAACCTTGAGCTCGGCGCGGTCGAGCCCGCCGTGGAAGCCGACGAGGCGCAGCTCCCACGGAAAGCGGCGACGGTCGAAGATCCCTGCCGCGTGGCCGGCGATCGCGACCACATCGCCCACCCGGAGCCGCACAACGTCGTCGACGCGCGGCCCGAACAGACCGGCATCGATGGCCTCGTCTCGGCCGAGCACGATCCATCCCCCGTCCAGGCCGTGTCGCCACGCGTCCAGGACCTCGGCCTCACGACCCGGCTGCGCATGGACGTGCCGCGCCCGTGGATCACCGCTGAGCGCCGCCACGCCGTCGGACAGATCGTCGCGATCCGCGAGATCGATCCGGGCCGCGGCTGACAGATCGATCGCGCCATGGTCCCCGGTCACGAGGAGCAGCCCGTCGCGCGGCAGCGCTCGGGCGAGACGCGCCGCAACGCGATCGACCTCGCGCAGCGCGTCGCGCCATTCATCGGACGCGACCCCGTGCCGGTGGGCTTCGGTGTCGAGGCGGGCGTCGTACGTGTACACGAGCGTGCGTCCGGAGCGCCTGAGACGATCCGTGACCCGCGCCGCCCGCCCGTCGAGGTCGTCGAAGCCGGCGATCGGGTCGAAGTCGGCGCCCCTGAACGCCGCCCGCGACAGGCCCGACGCGACGTGCTCGGCGAGCGACACGACCGACGCAGCGATCCCCTGCGCCGCGGCGGCTGCGAACAGCGGCTCGTGGGGCTGGAGCACCTCCGGGGGCAGCTGGTCGAGCAGCGACTCGTTCGTTCCGTAGCGCGTCCATGCCAGGCACTCGAGCACGTCGGGGACCGGCGGCACGCGCATCGTGAACCCGACGATCCCGTGGTCCCCGGGCGGCCGGCCCGTCGCCAGCGAGGAGAGGCTCACCGGCGTGCTCGACGGGAAGCCGGCGTCGAGCTCGATCGAGGTCGGCAGGAGCGACCGCAGGAACGGCGCGGACCTCGGATCCGCCCCAATGAGCAGGTCGAGGCCGAGGCCGTCGATGAGGAACACGCACACGCGGCGCGCCGGCGGCAGCGTGATGGACGACGAGGGGACGATCGCGTGAGAAGCGGTTGCCCCCGGCGGGAGGGCACTCCCGGGTGGCAGGCCGTTCGCGAGGTCGCTCTCCGGCGTCGCAGCGGCGGCGACGGCACCCATCCCGGCGAGGACCGCCGGCAGCACGTCGGCCAGCGTGCCGCGGCCCCACGCCGGGACCACGAACGACGCCGCGCCCGAAGGGTTCACCGCCGGGCGCTCATCGGCCCGATCGACCACCACCGAGCGAGGCCAGCAGGCGGTCGGCCGCCGTGTACGGATCCAGCTCGTGGCCGGCGACCTCGGTGATCGCCGCCTCCGTGACCGGAGCCAGCTCCGCGGAACCGAGCCGCTCCCACAGCCGTTCGACCAGCAGCGCGCGGATCTGTGCCGCAGCGCGCGCTCGCCGCGCTGCCGTGGTCGCGCCCTCGCCACCTGCCGCCCGATGCCGGTCGAGGGCGACCAGCAGCTCCGGGATCCCGGCGCCGGTCGAGGCCGTGGTGACCAGGACCTCGGGCCGCTTGGGCGTCGGTCGCGCCGGGTCCGCGTCGGACCGCGCAACGGAGGGAACGAGCATCGCGCGCAGCTGGGCGGCGGTCCGCTGGGCGCCGGGCCGATCGCCCTTGTTGACGACGACCAGGTCCGCCACCTCGAGCAGCCCCGCCTTGATCGCCTGGACCTCGTCGCCCATCTCGGGCGCCTCGAGCACCACCGTCGTGTCGGCCGCAGCCGCGACCTCGACCTCACTCTGACCCGTGCCCACGGTCTCGAGCAGGACGATGTCGAACCCGGCCGCATCGAGGACGGCGGCGGCGGCAGTCGATGTCGACGCCAGCCCCCCTGCGTGCCCGCGCGATGCCATCGAGCGGATGAACACGCCGTCATCGGCGGCGTACGCCTGCATCCGGACCCGGTCGCCGAGCAGCGCGCCGCCGGTGATCGGCGACGACGGGTCGACCGCGACGACCGCGGCGGTACGACCCGCACGCCGGAGCTCCGCGATGAGCGCGGCGACGAGCGTTGACTTGCCGGCGCCCGGTGGACCCGTGATCCCGACCAGGTGCGCCGCCCCGGCCAGCGGGTACAGGCGGCGAAGCGCGTGCTCGGCAACGGGGGTTCGGTTCTCGACCGCCGTCAGCAGCCTCGCGAGCGCCCGTCGGTCACCGGCCCGGGCGGCATCGGCGAGAGCCGTCGCCCGATCAGCGGCCGCGTCGGCGGCCTCGGCCGCGACCCGGGCGCGACCGTCGGCGGCCCGCACGCGGTCCTCCGGTGCGTCGGCCACTACTCGCGTGGCTTCGCGTTCGCGCGGATGAAGTCGGCCACCTCGCGGATCGTCGTCCCGGGCCCGAACACCTCGGCCACCCCCGCCTCGCGCAACGCCGGCACGTCGTCGTCGGGGATGATCCCGCCGACCGTCACCAGCACGTCGTCGAGCCCCCGATCCCTGAGCTGCGCGCAGACCTTCGGCACGAGCGTCATGTGCGCGCCCGACAGGATCGACAGTCCGACGACGTCGACGTCCTCCTGGAGCGCGGCGGTCACGACCATGTCCGGGGTCTGGCGGAGGCCCGTGTAGACGACCTCGAAGCCCTCGTCGCGCAGGCCGCGCGCGAGGACCTTGGCGCCCCGGTCGTGGCCGTCCAGCCCGGGCTTGGCGATCAGCACCTTGAGCGGTCGGTCGGTCATGGCTCGATTGTAGGGCGTGGATCGCGTCGCGAGACGATGGGTCGGCGCGTCGGCGGTGCGTACGGTGCGCGGCGCGGCACCCGAGGCCGCCTCCCGCCGAATGCGTGGCGCGGACCCCGAGGCCGCTTCCCCTCTGCATGCGTACCACGCATGGCCAGCCCCGGTTTCGAGACCGGCATTGCGTCGCCGCCCCAGCCCTCGGCGCCCACGGCCCTGGCATGCGTACCAGGCATGGATCGACATTGCACGCCGGCCCATCGATCGCGTTGTGGCCGTCGTGCGCACGATGAGGCCGGCGGTCGCCGTCTTCGCGGCCCGGTATGCGTGGCACGCATACCCGCGGAAGAGGAGGATCGGGGTCGGCCGAGGACGAGGAACAGGGTTCGAGCGGACGAGGACGGGCGCCGACGAGCGGACGAGGACGGGCGCCGACGAGCGGACGAGGAGCCGCGCGGAACGGGGACGACGCCGAGGCGAAGGTCAGGCGCCGGTCGTCGGCCGGGCGAGGTGCGAGTAGAACTCGGCGCGGGTCTTCTCGTTGCGCCGGAACAGGCCGAGGACCGCGGCGGTCGTCATCACCGTGCCCGGCTTTCGCACCCCGCGCATCGCCGCACACAGGTGGGTCGCCTCGAGGACGACGCCGACACCCCGGGGCGCCACGGCGTCCATCAGGAAGTCGGCGACCTGCTGCGTCATCCGCTCCTGGACCTGGAGCCGGCGCGCGTACATCTCGACGATGCGCGGGATCTTGGACAGCCCGATGACGCGGCCGTTGGGGATGTACGCGACGTGGGCAGCGCCGAAGAACGGCAGCAGATGGTGCTCACACAGCGAGTAGAAGGGGATGTCCTTGACGACCACCATCTCCGAGTAGTCAACCTCGAAGATCGCGCTGTTGACGAGTCGGTCCGGGTCGACGTGGTAGCCGGCGGTGAGCTCGAAGTACATCCGGTGCATGCGCTCCGGGGTCCCGGCAAGGCCCTCGCGGTCGGGATCCTCGCCGATCTCGGACAGGATCTCGCGCACCGAGGCCTCGATCCGGCCGTTGGTGCCGGACCCGGGCGCGGGCCGACCCGGCTCGTCGTCGCCGATCTCGCTCTCGATCTCCTCGACGATGAGGCGGATGTGGTCGGGCAGGTCGCGGATGTCGGGGCGGTCGGTCATCGTCGGGCGATGGTAGCGCGCTCGTGGGGATCCCAGCACAGGCGGGCGAGCTGCCCGGCTCGAGCGGGTGAGCTGCACACCTCGCGCGGTGCCGTGCGAGTACGGCTGCTCGAGCTACGCGCGCGTTCCGTCGGACCCGAACCCCGTCACCGGCATCGGGTCGTACGGCCGACCTTCCGCGCCGCGCAGCCAGGCGCGTGCGTTGTCACCCAGCGCCGGCAGGTAGTAGCCGCCTTCCTGGAGGATCACCAGGCGCTTGCCCAGCGCCGCCGTTCGCACGCCGACCTCGTGGTAGACCTCGGTCGTGAGCGCGAGGTCGCCGATCGGGTCCTGGCCGTAGGTGTCGAAGCCGAGCGACACGACGATCACGGACCCGGGCTCGTCCGCGATCCGCTCGAGCGCCCGGTCGACCGCGGTGAGATACCCCTCGTTCGACAGCCCGGCGGGGAGCGGGAGGTTGAGGTTGGCGCCGGCCCCGGGTCCCTCCCCCACCTCGTCGGGCCACCCGAGCAGGTACGGATACTGCCGGTCCGGGTGCGCGTGCAGCGAGACGTACAGCACGTCGCCCCGGCGCCAGAAGATCTGCTCGGTGCCGTTGCCGTGGTGGTAGTCGACGTCGAGGATCGAGACGTGCTCGCCGGTGCGCTCGGCGATCGCCTGCGCCGCGATCGCGGCGTTGTTGAAATAGCAGAACCCGCCGTACATCGAGCGCGCGGCGTGGTGGCCGGGCGGGCGGCACAGGCCGTAGGCCATCGGTCGCCCGCCGAGCACGAGATCCACCGCCGTCAGCGCCACGTCGACGGCGGCGCGGGCAGCCGGATAGGTCCCGGCGACGATCGGTGTCGACGTGTCCAGCGCCCAGAAGCCAGCCCGCCCGTCGATCCTCGACGTCTCGTGCCTGAACCGGTCGGACATCCCCTCGGTCATCGCGGCCGGGGCAAACGACTCGGGCGCAAGGAAGTCGTAGGGGTGGCGCACGCTCCGCGCCTCCGCCCATGCGTCGCGCAGGAATGCCAGCAGACCCGGATCGTGGACGGCCGCGATCGGCGCCTCGCCGTGCTCGGACGGCGACACCAGCTCAAACCCGCCGTCGGCCTCGAGCGTCGCGCGGATCCGTTCCGCGCGATCGGCGACCTCGTTGGCCGGGACCTGGACGCCGAGGACGGTCTGGAGCGTGATCTCGTGGGCGAGGTGGAGCGGCGAGTAGACGACGCGCATCGAGCTCTCCGGGCGGCGGGTGATGCGCCGATGCTAGCGAGACGTCGGGGAGCACGGGCATCGATCCCGGCCCGCGAGGCCGGTCAGGGTCAGCCGGCGACGTCGAGGACCGCGGCCGCCACGTCGGCCGGCCGGTAGCGCATCAGGTTGTGGGCGTCGGACGGGAACGACGCGACGTGGATCGGTCCGCGACCCGCCGCCACCCGCATCGCGGCCGTCCGGCGCAGCTCGGACAGCCGCGCGTCCACGTTGCCGGCACCCAGCGCGACCAGCGCGATGACCGGCGCCACGACCTGGGCCAGCACGATCCCGGGCTCGTACTCGAACATCGTCCGGACCATCGCCTCGACGACGTGTGGCCGGACCGCGCGCACGACGTGCCCGGCCGCCGTCTCGACCACCGCGTCGCGCGCGGCGCGATCCTGGTCGCCGTCCCAGGTCGCGGCATCGAAGGCTCGCCGGTCCGCGAGGTACGCGTCCATCGAGCGCATCACCTCCGGCGGCTCGTCGATCCCCCGCAGAAACTCGTCGACATCGACGTCCAACGTCGTCTCCAGCCGTTCCCAGCCGCCGTCGACGAGCACGAGGCCGGCGCACCGGTCGCCGAGCGTGAGCGCGGTCGCCGCCGCGACGATCCCCCCGAACCCGTGCCCGGCGATGGTGATCGGCCGCGAGCCCATGATCCCGGCGCCCTCGGCGACCGCGGTCGCATCGCCGGCCAGCGTCTCGAGGTCGTAGGCCTCCAGCGGCGAATCCGACAGCCCGTGCCCGCGCAGGTCGGCCACGATCGTGCGGCGGTCAGCGGCCAGGCGTCGGGCAACCGGGGTCCACGACCAGGCGGGCTGGAGCAGGCCGGGCAGGAGGAGCACGCCGCCGCCCTCGGACGGTCCGGCCCAGTCGAGGAAGTGAAGCCGGACATCGCCGTCCGCGACGACCACGAACCCCTCGGGAACGGCGTCGGGGTCCGCGCCGCGGGCGCGAGCCGGGTCCGGCGACCACGGGAGAAGCGCTTCGGTTTCGGGCGCGCCGGTCGGATCGACGGCGGGACGGTGACTCATCGCCGCTAGGATACGGGCGCGATGAGCAAGCGCCGCCGCGGCTCCCGAACCTCGCCCCGCAGGCCGCATCCCGACCGCCACCAGCGCTTCGAGCACCTCGTCGATCGCGCCGTGGCCGGGATCCCGGCGCCGTTCCGGGCCGCGCTGGATGAGATCGCGCTGGTCATCGCGGACGAACCCAGCCCCGATCAGCTCCGCGAGAACGGCCTGGGGCCGGACGAGACGCTGTACGGGCTGTACGAAGGCGTCCCCCGGAGCGAGTACGGGGCCGACTGGGCGCCGTTCCCGAACCGGATCCTGATCTTCCGGCTGCCGCTGGAGGAGGACTTTCCCGACCCGGACGACATCGCGGACGAGGTCCGGATCACGATCCTCCACGAGCTCGCGCACCACCTCGGCATCGAGGACGAGGATCGCCTGGAGGAGCTCGGGATCGACTGAGCGCCGGTATCGGCGTGCGGCACGGCGGCAAGGCGCGGCACGAATGCCTCCGCCGCGCAACCACCCCCGCGAGCGAGGCGGTCAGGTCGGCAGTGACGCGATCCCGGCGAGCAGCGCGACCAGCGCGATCGCGCCGCCGATCGCGAGCCCGGGCGTGATGTACGGCTCCCAAACATGGTCGGTACGCAGTGGCTCGCGTCGCCCGATCTCGAGCCCCCGCGTGTAGTGCGTCAGTGCGGCGAACGCGTACACCGCCGGCGCCGCGGCGATCGCCTGGACCAGGAACACGAGGGTGCCCAGCGCGAACACCAGCGCCGCGATCACCAGGATGGCCAGCACGGGCGGGAACGTGTCCGCGAGCCCGGCGCCGGTGGCCACGCGGACGACCGCGTCCAGCCCCGAACCGAGCCCGAGCACGACGATGAACTGGGACAGGACGCCGAACAGCGTGACCACCACGGCCAGCGCCTTGCGCGCCCGAACGAGCGCGAACGAGCGGCGGATGGCCGTCCCTACGCCGACCTCGCCGATCACGATCCCGGCGGTGACGTACACGAACGGCGCGCCCACGACGAGCCCGACGGCAAGGGACAGCCCGAAGTCGATGTCATACACGGACCCGATGCTCGCGTCCACGACCGTGCTGACGATCAACGACGCGACCGAGGTCACGATGCCGGTGATGACGCTTGCCCCCAGCACGCGCCAGAAGCGCCGGCGCACGATCGCGATCGACTCGGCGAGCCGGAGCGGCCGTCCCTCGGCCCGGCCGCCGATGACCGTGGTGGCGAGGGCCGTCGCCTCCACGCTCGCGACGAAGTAGCCGAGCACCGCGGGGAACGCCGCGAGGTACAGCCAGCCGACCCATGGCCCGGGCTGGACGTAGGGCGACGGGTACTCGAACCACACGAACGCCGTGTCGCCCAGCGTGAGCCACGCGAGAGCGATCAGCGTGATCGCCGGGGCGACGGTCATCAGCATCAGCAGGCCGATGTAGAAGGACGCCGAGCGCAGCCCCGAATCGGACCGGGTCAGCAGGTCCAGGGCCATCGCCACGAGCTTGCGGGTGCCCAGCGGGATGGCGAGGACGGCGTCGGTGACGGGCGGCAGCGCGGGCTGGAGGAATACCGGCGGGGAACCGGGTGGCGGTGGCGGTGGCGGAAGGATCGGGCCCACGAAGCTGCCGTCGAACCGGAGCTCCGGGTGGGCAGGCGAGGACGGTGGTGGTGGCGGGGGGGTCGGGATGTCCACGTGTGTCTCGCGCGTCACCGGCGCCGGCCCGGCAATGGACCGGCCTCCGCCAGCAGCGTGCCCAGGCCCTCGACGGCGACGTTCCCGCCCGAGAGGATGACGCACACGCGATCCCCGTCG
Organism: uncultured Chloroflexia bacterium; assembly: GCA_963749705.1. Classification (GTDB taxonomy): domain Bacteria; phylum Chloroflexota; class Limnocylindria; order Limnocylindrales; family CSP1-4; genus CAIXZV01. The sequence continues at coordinate 71,898 of CAVVNQ010000006.1, forward strand.
CGGATCGGCACCGCGCCCGTGAGCACGGCCGCAAGCGCGGCTGCCCCGGCCGGCTCGACGACCTGCTTGAGACGCTCAACCGCGAAGCGCATGCCGGCGAGGATCGTCGCGTCCTCGATCAGGACCACGTCCTCGACATAGCGTTGCGCGACCGCCAGCGCCAGCCGCCCCGCTGTCGGCGCACCGAGCCCGTCGGCGACGCTCACGGGCGTGATCCGGACGGGCTCGCCCGCGTCGAGACCCTTGCGCATCGCGTTCGATCCGACCGGCTCGACGCCGAACACCCGGATCGATGGCCGGCTCTCCTTGAGCGCGACGGTCACGCCGCCCAGCAGACCGCCGCCGCCCACCCCGACGACCACGACATCGACGTCCGGCAGGTCCTCGAGGATCTCCAGCCCGCAGGATCCGTTGCCGATCAGGACCTCGGGGTCGTCGTACGGGTGGACGAGCGTCAGCCCCCGCTCCTCGCGCAGGCGCTCGAGGTGGACCAGCGATTCGCCGACGTGGGCGCCGCGGAGCACGACCTCGGCGCCGTATTCCAGGCAGGCCGCGATCTTCGACCCGACGGCCCCCTCGGGCATGACGACCGTGACCGGGACGCCCGCCTCGCGCCCGGCCCACGCGTAGGCCTGTCCGGCATTGCCGGCGGAGATCGTGATCGCCCCGCGCTTGCGCTCCGCGGCCGTGAGCGACCGGATCCGCGCCAGCGCCGCCCGCGGCTTGAACGAGCCGGTCTTCTGGAGGTGCTCGGCCTTGAGGTACAGCCGGCTGTCCCCCAGCCGGTGACCGAGGGCGGCGCCCGCCATCCGTGCCGCCGTCGCCGATGACAGCATCGGCGTGTGATGGATCCGGCCGCGCAGCAGCGCGCGGGTCTCGCGGATGGCGGCGAGGGTCACGGGCTGGTCGCGCACGATCGGGAGTATGCCGCCGCGGGCCGCCGCCCCGCTCCGGTTTCTCGAGCCCGAACCGCCGCCGACGCCCGCGCCATCTCCGCCGACACCGGACCTCATCGTCCACGATGCACTTGCGTTCTTGCGCAACTAGTGACAGACTTCGGGCGTGATCGACATCGACGCAGACCGGGAAACCGAACGACAGCGGTCCGCCGCCGTCGCCAGGGCGCTCGGTGACCCCAAGCGGCTGTGCGTCCTCGAGTCCCTCGCCGGTGGCGAGGCCTCGGTGGGCGAGCTCGCCACGCGGGTCAGCTGCCAGGTGCCGAACATGAGCCAGCATCTCGCTGTGCTCCGGTCGGCCGGCCTCGTCACGACCCGTCGTGACGGGAACACGGTCTACTACCGCCTTGCCGATCCTCGGGTCGTCGAGGCCTACCAGCTACTACATACGCTCGCCCGCTGACCGGGTCGGGATGTCCCACCGTCCGGTGGGAGAAAGGAGCCGCCGCGTGGCGGAGATCAAGCAGGCGACCGACGACACCTTCGAGGCGTTGGTCCTGAACAACGACAAGCCGGTCGTGGTCGACTTCTGGGCCACCTGGTGCGGGCCCTGCAAGATGGTCGCGCCCGAGATGGTCAAGCTCGCCGAGAAGTACGACGGCGTGGTGGACGTCGTCAAGGTCGATGTCGATGCCAACCCGCGGCTGTCGCAGGCGTTCGGGATCATGAGCATCCCCACCATCGCGTACTTCAAGCCCGGCGCGCAGCCGCAGGGCGTGGTCGGCTTCCGGCCCCTCGAGCAGCTCGAGACCGCGTTCGGGCTCACCAGCCTCGCGGCGACCCCCAAGGCCACGGCCTAGACGGGCTCGCCGGGGACCAACCCGGCGTCGTTCCAACGGCACGCGACCCCGGTCATCGACCGGGGTCGTTTCGTGCGCGCTGCTCGCCGCCCCGCCCTGCCCCACCCGGCCCCGACTCACCCCCGCCCCGACTCACCGGGTGCATCAATAGCGTGCCCAGCGTGGCGGCTCCGGGCCAGATCGACGCGAGATCACCGCGAAACCCGTGTCCCGGGACCGTGGTGATGCGCTGCGTGAGTCAAGGTGGTGGAGGCGGCCGCGGATCGCCCGCGGATCGCCCGCGCCAGCGCTACGTCGCGCGCCCGACCGCCCTGCGGTGCGCGCTGCGAACCCACGCCTCCGCGCGATCCAGGGCGAACCGATCGATATCCTCGGGCGTGAACGCGATCCAGCCGTCGCCACGTGTCGAGCGCAACGTGTTCGCCGTGCGGAGCGCAGCCGCACCGATGGGCGGGTCGAGCGATACCTCCAGCACGTCCTGCATCAGCACCGCGAACGCCGTGCCGCCCGCGACGTACGTCACCGACTCGCCGTCGCGCCGTCGCTCCACCCCGTCCAGGTCTGCGATGACGGCCTCGACCCGCTCATCCAGCGACTCGTCGGCCTCGGCCAACGCCTCGGCCGCCGCCGCGGCCTCCTCCGATGCATCGAGCGGGCGGTCATCGTCTTCGCCGTCGTCGTCCGGATCGAAATGGCCGTTGCCGGACACGTCGGTCACGATGCCGCCGCCAGGATCGCCTGCAACGCCGGCAGGTGCTCCTCGTAGTGCTCGGTCGTCTCGCCGAAGAAGTACTCCTGGGTGTCGGCGTTCTTGATCCAGCGGATCTCGGGGACCACGGTGAGATAGCCACGCAGCTCGCCTGACACGTTGCGGAACTGCTGGCGCACCTCGGCCATCGGCATCGACCGGAACCGCGCCAGTGCTTCCTCATTGATCCGGTCGCCCTCGCCCGGGATGTCCCACTGCGCGTTGAGCCGCTCCATGGTCGGGCTCGTCTCCCCCATCGCGAGCTCCTTGGCGGTCGCGAGGGCGGCCTCCTGCCACACGACCAGGTGGCCCATCAGGTCGCGTCCGGACCAGCCGCCCGCGGCCTCGACGGGCTGGTCGAGCTGTTCGTCCGTGAGCGCCTCCAGGGCTTCGTAGGCACGGAACGCATCGCGCTCGTCTTCGAGAAAGGAGAGGGCATCGAGGTACATGCGTGCATCGTAGCCCCGGTCGGCCCCGCCGCGGCGGCCTGTCGCAGGGCTTCGCGTGGCCGAGGACTCAGACCGCGACCGGCTCCCGGTACTCCCCGAACACCTCGCGCAGCACCTGGCACTGCTCGCCGAGGGTCGCGTACCGCTCGGCGCAGCGGAGGAAGTGCGGCATCAGGTTGGTCTCACTGGTGCCCGGACGCGCGGCGGCCTCGCGCAGGCCCTCGAGCGCGGCCGCCACCGCCTCGCCGTCGCGCTCCGCGCGCGTCCGCTCCAGCCGGGCGAGGTGCCGTTCCAGCGACCCCTCGGGCACCTGGAGCACCGGAACCGTGATCGGCTCCGGGTTCTGGTAGCGGTTGACGCCCACGATCACCCGCTCCCCGGCGTCGAACTCGCGCTGGAAGCGATATGCCGAGTCGGCGATCTCGCGCTGGGGGTAGCCCTCCGCGATCGCCTTGACCATGCCACCACGCCGGTCGATCTCGTCGAGGTAGCGCCAGACCTCGCGCTCGACGCGGTTCGTCAGCGACTCCACGAACCACGAGCCGCCCAGCGGATCGACCGTGGAGGCGACCCCCGTCTCCTCGGCGAGGATCTGCTGCTGGCGGAGTGCGAGCATCGCGGCGCCCGCAGTGGGCACGGCGAGCGCCTCGTCGTAGGCGTCGGTGTGCAGGCTCTGCGTGCCGCCCAGGATCGCCGCCAGCGCCTGGGTCGCGACCCGGGTCAGGTTGTTGAGCGGCTGCTGCGGGGTCAATGACACGCCCGCGGTCTGGGTGTGGAAGCGCATCCAGGTCGAGCGCTCGTTCTCGGCGCGATAGCGCTCGTTCATGAGCTTCCACCAGATCCGGCGCGAGGCCCGGAACTTGGCGATCTCCTCGAAGAAGTCGGAATGGCTGTTGAAGAAGAACGACAGCCGGGGCGCGAACTCGTCGACCCGCAGCCCGCGCGCCATCGTCGCCTCGACATAGGCCATCCCGTCGGCGATCGTGAACGCCAGCTCCTGGACCGCGGTCGAGCCCGCCTCGCGGATGTGGTAGCCGCTGATCGAGACCGTGTTCCACTTGGGCAGCTCGCGCGTCCCGAACTCGATCGTGTCAACGACCAGCCGCATCGACGGGTCCGGCGGGTACAGGAACTCCTTCTGCGCGACGTACTCCTTGAGGATGTCGTTCTGGGTCGTGCCCTCGAGCGCGCCGCGCGGGACCCCGGCCTTCTCCGCCGCCGCGATGTACATCGCCCAGATCGGCGCGGCCGGGGCGTTGATCGTCATCGACGTGCTCACCCGATCGAGCGGCAGCCCCTCGAGCAGGAGCTCCATGTCGGCGAGGCTGCTGACCGCCACGCCGCACGTCCCGAACTCGCCGTCCGCCTCTGGATCGTCGGTGTCGTAGCCGTACAGCGTGGGCATGTCGTACGCGATCGAGAGCCCGGTCTGGCCGGCATCGAGCAGCTGACGGAACCGGGCGTTGGTGTCCTCGGCGCTGCCGAAGCCCGCGAACATGCGCATCGTCCACGGGCGCGACCGATACCCGGTCGGGTGGACGCCACGCGTGAATGGCGGCTCGCCCGGCAGCCCGATGTCACGCAGCGCATGGACGTCCGCGTAGGCGCCGGCGCCCTGGCGGAGCGGATCGCCGTGGTGGTCGACCTCGGTGGGGCCGCCCGGACCGGCCGGCTCGCCATCGGCACCCGGCTCCGCGTCCCATGGCCCGTAGAGGCCCTCGACGGGCAGGTCGCCGAGCGTGGCAAAGCGCGGACGGCGCTCGGGAAGTCGTTCGAGGGAGGGCGCGAGGCGCTCGATGCGCCAGGCTCGCCGGCGCGCGGCCCAGGCGTCGGGACGGTCGCTCATCGTGGGCCGACTCTAGCACGCAGGGGCGCGACCGACGCCGACTGCGGGCTTCGCCAGGTCCATCGGAAGCCCCTGTCAGGCATCGCTCGTGATCGGTCATTCGCCTCTTGCGCTGCCGTGGCAGACGCGTACGCTGTCCTGCGTCGGGACGGATTCCGTCCAGGGGGTGATGCGTGTTCCTGACCCAGGTCAACTACCTCTGGCGCGACCTCGGCCACGGCAATGGCCGCCGCGCCGCCCTCCTCGTCCTGGCGCCCTGGTTGCTGTTCGCGGCGCTCGCGCTGCCGACCGCGCTGGGTGCGAGACCCGCGATCGCCGGCCATGCCGAGCTCTCCGGCACGGATGCCAGCATCGGGCCCGAGATCCACCTCAGCGACAGCTACCGACTGACCGTCACGATGCCCGCGAAGGCCGGCTGCTCCTATGAGGCGGCGGTCGTCCCGTACGGCTTCCCGCTGAATTCGGACGCGAGCGGCGCCCAGCTCCGCGGGACGGCGGCATCGACGTTGGCTGTCACCGGGTTGCAGGACGGCCTGTATCGGATCTCGATGACGGCGACCGGTTGCGGCGCCTGGACGGTCGCGCTCGACCGAAGCTGAGGGCTGACCGGGCGCGGGTCGGCCGCCGACGCGGTCATTGCCGCCGACGTCGTCATCCCGACGGGTGCGGTCGGTCGATCAGTTAGCGCCGAACGCCGCCAGCGCCTCGAGCACCCTGGCGTCGCCCAGGTCGGCGGCCAGCAGCACGTGCACCCGGCCGGGCTCCGTGGCCGGCCACGTGACCACGGTCTGGCCCGTTCCATCGCTCTGGAGCACGTCCAGCCGGTGGGCCGCCGCGCCGCCGACGGTCAGCTCGCTCGTCGCCAGCTTCTCGGTCTTGCTGTTCTGGGTGGCGCCATCCCGGTAGAAGGCGAGCATCTCCGAGGCGTCGAGCCCGCCGGCCTCGAACACCGCGACGGTCAGCGCCGTGGTGCCGCCGAGGTCCCACGTCGCGCCGGCGAAGCGGACGCCCGTGATCCCGGCATCGGCAAGGGTCCCGAGCGCGCCCGTCGTGCAGTTGCGGCCCGAGTCAACGCTGACCGGCGGCTGGCCCTCGTACGCCTTCGGCAGCACCGCCTCGAGGTCCGGATAGGCGCCAGGCTGGCGTCCGTCGGTCGTGCACGGGGTTGACGGATCGAAGGTCGCGATGGGGATCTTCGAGCCCGCGCAGCCGGCGACCAGAATCGCTGCGACCAGGGCGAGGAGCGGGGCAAGAAGCTGGCCGGCCGCGAGCGGAGATCGGCGGTGGAGGCGGGGCATGGATTGAGGCTACCGGCGATGACGCCGATACGCCGCCGCACGTCGGCGGCCGACCACGCCTGCTGCCCGGCACGGGCGCGGATGAGGGCCGTCCGCCGGCCCAGCCGATGGTCTCGGAGGTGCTGGGTCGATGGTCCCGGCGGTGCCTGCGTGCGCCTGACGATCGCCCATGGGGCCCCCATGACCTGCCGCCCATTGCCTTTGGCCCGGGCCGGTCGTACGTTGACGTTCGCGTTCGATACGCGCCGACCCCACGAACCACCGGGGGAACACCTGGGGCGTCGGCCACGGATCGAGGGCCGGACAACCCGATCGTCGGGGACGCTCGACGGCACGGGGGTTCCGGGTCCGCGATCACGAGCCGAGTAACCAAGGATCGACCGGCCAGCAGGCCCGGTCGTGGGGCGGCAGCACTGATCGGTCCTTCATTGGCGCCCTCGGCATATGCCGGGGGCGCAGTCATGTCCGTTGGGCGACGGGGTTCGACATGGCCGGCCTGAGCGCCGCGGCAGGCCGGTGTCGAGGGCTCAGGCCCTGCCCGGCCCGACCGGCTTCTGCTACCCGAACGGGTTCGAGTGCCAGCCGGGTCGGGCGGGCCGGTGAACACGGCGGATCCCGCGGCGGTCCAGCTCGTCGCGGATGACGCGGGACGCCATCGCGATCTCGGGCTCGCGGGTGATCGTGGTCGCCAGCCAGTCGATGTACGAGGGCTCGAACGCGGCGATCTCCCCCAGCGTGTGGCCGTGGAACTTGCCGAACTCGACCTCGATCTCGAGCGCGTCGTCGAGCGAGGGAGGCTCGGGCGCCACGTGGCCCGGGAGGTGATCCCGCTCCATCGGCCCCGATGGCTGTGACGCCCGGAGCTCCGGCGCGGACCGGTCCCAGCGCAGCGGCGGCTGGCCCGTGAGCGGGATCCGCGTCCCGGGCGGCGTGATCGTCTGGTTTCGCGGCCGGACGAAGTCGCTCATGTCGAGGCGGCCGGTGACCGGTCGGGTCGGCTTCGGGGGCGGGGGTCCGGCGGACGCGCCGTTGCGCCGGCCCGGCGGGCCTGATGTCGCGCCGGCGGCCCCGCTGCCCGATCGCCGTCGCGCGCCCGCGTCGCGCTGGCCCTCGACCGTCTCGCCGGCCCGGGTGAGCGCCGCGTAGGCGGCGTTGATCTCGGCCATCCGCCGCGTGGCGCGCCGGACCGCCTCGGGATCGTCGCCAGTCAGATCGGGATGGTGCTGGCGGGCAAGCCCGCGCCAGGCGGCCTTGATGTCATCCGGGGTCGCGCCATGCTCCACGCCGAGCACGGCGTGCGGGTTCTTGGGGGCCACGTCCAGAGTGTAGCCCCGGCCCGCTTGACAACCGGCACGGCACGCGGTCCTCTTGCCACATGCTTCCGCTCCTCCGCTCCCGGCGCGCAGGGCTCGTGGCGGCGCTCGCCGCGCTGCCCCTGGCGGCCGCCTACCGTTTCGCGCTCGTGTACCGGGTCCGGGCCGGCTACCCCCGCCGTCACCCGCCCACCTGCACGCCGGCGGCGCTCGGGCTGCCGTTCGAGGCCGTCGATGTCCCGACCGACGACGGCCTGATCCTGCCGGGCTGGTTCATCCCCGCTGGTCCCGCCCTGGCTCCGGGCGTCGTCCTCGTCCATGGCTGGGAGTCGGCCCGGGACCGAACCCTGCCGCATGCGCAGGTCCTCCATGCCGCGGGGTTCCACGTCCTGACCTTCGATGTGCGAGGCCACGGCGCGAATGGGCCCGAGGCGCTGCCGATGTCGGTCGGCGAGTACGCCGCCGACGCTCGGGCCGGGATCGCGGCCATCCTCCGGCGGTCGGAGGTCACGAAGGCTGGGCTGCTCGGGCACTCCATGGGTGCCGCCGGCTCGTTGGTCGCCGCCGCCGCGGACCCCGACATCGCCTCGGTGATCGCGGTCGCCGCGCCCGCGGACCCGCATCGCCTCACGCGCCAGACATTCCGGCTCGCGCGCCTGCCGATCCCCGGCCCCATCGCCTGGCCATTGGCCTGGCTGACGACGCGCGTCTACCTCAGGCCGCGCGGCCACACCGTGTCGTCGGTCAGCGCCAGCCGCGCCGTCCGCGAGATCCCGGTGCCGGTGATGCTCGCCCACGGCAGCGAGGACGGGGTGGTTCCGGTGGCCGATGTCGCGAGGCTCGCCGAGGCGCGCCGCGAGGCCCTGCCCGACGCGGTGACCGAGGTCATGGTCGTCGAGGGTGGCCACCACTCCTGGCTGTACGAGTTCCCCGCGTATCGGGCAGCGATCGCCCGGTTCCTCACGACGACCCTGGGCGGGCCGCTCGGGCCCGACGCCGCGGCGGCCCTTGCCGAGGCGGTGCCGGCCGAGCGGCTTCCCGACCCGGAGCGCCTCACGACGCTCGACGAGGAGCCCGGCGGGTTCCGGTCGCTCGCGCGGATCATCGGTCACCGCGGGCGCGGGGCCATCGCCGCCCCACAGGGCGCCGTGCCCGCCGCGGCCGATCCGGGAGCGCCGGCCCGATGACCGCCTGGGACGCCATCAACCACAAGCGCGCCGTTCGCGAGTTCGCCGACCGGCCCATCGAACCGGACCGGCTCGAACGGATCCTCGACGCCGGCCGGCGAGCGCACAGCGCCAAGAACCTGCAGCGCTGGGCGTTCATCGTCGTCCGCGATCGGGAGCGGCTGCGCGAGCTGTCGACGCTCGGCCCGTTCGCGGGGCACCTGGCCGGCGCGGCAGTCGCTGTCGCGCTCGTGACTCCCGACCCGCGCGGGCCGAAGGGCTCGCTGAGCATCATGTGGGACATCGGCGGGGCGGCGGCGCAGATGATGGTCGTGGCCTGGGAGCTGGGCATCGGCAGCTGCCCCGCAACGGTGTACGAGGCGGACCGTGCCCGGGAGCTGCTCGGGTACCCGGCGGACATGCACTGCGAGCACATCCTCTCGTTCGGGTATCCGCGCGACCCGTCGGTCATGACGCGGCCCAATCGCCCGGGAGGCCGGCGGCCGACGGGCGAGCTGGTCCACGAGGACCACTGGCGAGACGACGGGTGACGGGAAGCTAGCTCGTCGCCCCCTCGTAATCGTCGTCGTCCGGCTCCACGTCGAGCGTTGCCAGGATCTCGTCCGCCGACGTCACCGCATCCCCCGGGTCCTGAGCCCCTTCAGCGAGGTACGACTCGACGGCAGCGTCGAGGCCGACATCCTTGCCGGCCTGCTCGGACAGCAGCCATTTGTGCATGAGCACGTCACAGTAGGCCTGGACGAGGTCGCGCTCGGGGCCGACCGCGCTCGCGATCCGCGCCTGGGTCGGTCGGTAGACCCCGCGCAGCCAGCGCTCCGCGGCTTCCTCCGGCGAGATCGGGCGCCGCTCGTCGAACTCCAGCCAGGCGGCGTATTCGTTGAGGTCGTTGAGCAGGATCCGCGCCTGGCCCTCGAGCGCCCGCAGCCGCGTCCGGCGCTCCAGCTCGTTGGCGTGGTAGCGACGCGTGGTCACCGAGGTCCGCAGCCGGACGGATCCGAGCGTGCCCACGGGGTCCACCTCGACATCGACCGAGAAGCCCAGCTCATTGAGCCGCCGCAGCCTGGCGCGGATTGCCTGGCGATCGCCCGGGATGAGATCGGGCTCGTCGTGCAGCTCGTTCCACACCGCCTCATAGCGCGTCCGGACGGATTCCGCGGCATTGATCGCGTCGTCGATGTCCTCGGACCCCTGGTACGCCGCGAGATCGGCCAGTCCGAACGCCACGTTCTCGACCAGGATGTCGAGGTCGAACCGCCGCTGGCCGTCCGAGAGACCCGGGTGAACCTCGCTCGTCTCGGCGTCGACGAGATAGGCCTGGATCCGGTCGCCATCCGGTTGGAACAGCGTGTTGGCGAGCGAGCAGTCGCCCCAGTACACGCCGCCACGGTGGAGGTCGACCAGCAGGAGGGCCATGGCGTCGAGGAGCCGGTCGCGGTCGTCACGGCGCACGATCCGGAACCGCATCAGGAGGCGGCGGTACTGCATCGAATGCCTGAGGTACTCGGTGACCAGGATCGCGGCACCATCGGATCGCTCCGCCAGCCCGACCGCCCTGACCCCGGGCAGGCGCGCGTCCTCGAGGTGGCGCAGGACCGCGTACTCCTTCTGTGCGATCTCGGCCGGCTCCTCCTTGAGCGCGTAGATGGTGCCCTCCGAGACCATGAACCTCACCAGGTGCCGCGACGGGCCGACGGGGATCTCGCGGAACCGGTGCGTGTCCACCTCCCACTGGCCGAGCGGGCGCTCCCAGGGAAGGTCGAGCAGCCCGGCGACCTCGTCGCGCAATCGGAGCCGGGGAAGCATCAGACGGCAATCGGCGGTGGGACGCCCGGCAGGGTCGGCCCGCTCAGGTCCGCTTCCGCAGGTAGGTGGTGATGCCGGCGTCGTAGCCAAGCGATTCGTACAGCTGGCGCGCCTCCGGGCGATGATGCCCGGCCGTGATCTCCAGGTACGCGGCACCCTCGTCGGTGGCCACCCGCTCGGCCTCGGTCATCAGGACCCGGCCGACACCGCGCTCCCTGACGAGCGGGTCGACGACCAGGGTGACGATCCTCACGAAGCGATCGTCCGTCTCGAAGCGCGGGATGACGTGGAACGCGATGAACCCGGCCACGTCCCCGCCCGCCTCGGCGACCACGACCCGCGACCCGGCTGCCGAGAATCGCTCGATCCGGGCGGCCAGGTCCGTTGCCCCGGCCGGATAGCCCTCGTCAGTGAGCAGGGTCGCGAGACGCTCGGCGTCTTCCTCGCGGGCGTCGCGGAGCGAGATCCGGGCTGCGTCGTTCATGCGCGCATGGTACCCGCCTGCGAGCCGCCCGACGGCGTCGCGGACGGGAACGGTGGCGGGTCGACAAGGACGAGATGCGGGCCTGCCGTGGCACCGCCGAGCACCAGCGCCGACGGCCCAAGCGGTCCGGGGCGGACGGCGGACGTCCGTACGCCGCGCGAGCGGGCGGCGCGAAGCCACGCACGAAGTGGCCCGGGCGAACCGAGGTACAGGACGCACGGTCCCTCTCCGTCGCGGGCGAGCGACGCGGCGAGCCGGCCCTCGGTCGACGGCTCGAGGAGCACGATGGTGCCCGCCGGCAGACCGCCGGCTCCGCGCCGGCGAGCTCGCGCGCCCAGGTGAGGTTCGGTGCCATCCTCCGCGTCGCCGTCGCCGTCGCCGTCGCCGTCGCCTTCGCCGTCGCCTTCGCCGGCACCGGCCGCGTGTCGTGGCGCCAGCCACGGGTCGAGCTCGCCCTCCGCGCGATCCAGATCGACCGTCGCCCAGCCCACACCGACGAGGAGCAGCGTCCGATCCCGCGGGGCAGGCGCATCGGGCGCACCCGACCGCGGTGCCTCCTCCCCGCCCGGGACCGGCTCGAACACCAGGCGTCCCGATGCCACCGGCCGATCCTCGGCCGATTCGGCGCGCCAGGGCCGGAGCTCCACGATCGCGGAGCCCAGGGCCACGGTCAGCGCACCCGGGACGAGGCCGCCGGCGACGGCGCGCAATCCGAGGCGCTGCTCGAGATCCTCGGCCAGCGCCACCGGGTCCGGCACCTGCCACGTCAGGCGTGCCCAGTAGGTCATTCGAGCAGCATGTCCGGCGCCTCGCCGATCGACGCGAACCCCAGCCGCTCGTACATGCGCCGCGCCGGCACGTTGCCGCTGAACACGCCGAGGTACGTGAACCGCACGTCGGGGCGCGCGGCGGTCGCCACCACCTGTCGGGTGACAAGCGCCCCGAGCCCGCGCCCGCGGAACCCCGGCCGGGTGCCGATCGACGACAGATAGGTGCAGCCGTCGAACGTGGTCGCCTTGGCCACGGCGGCCGGGACCCCGTCGACGCGCGCGAGCGCCAGCGCGATCCGGGGATCATCGAGGGTCAGCCGGAGATCACCGGCCAGCTCGTCGGTGCGGCGGGGCGGGGCGCCGAACGCATCCACCAGGACGCCCGCCACGTCGGCGACATCGTTCACCGTTGCGTCCGTGGGTCGCGTGATCGGTTGGACCGACACGCCAGCGTCGAGCTCGCCGTCGGCGATCGGTGCGCATGCCGCCGGATCCCGGAGCACCATCACGTGTCCCCCGCCGACGTCCTGGAACCCGTTCGCTTCGAGCCGCTGCACGAGATCGGACGGCCGCGCGTGATCCGGCGACGGCCAGATGTGCGGCCTTCTGGCGACCAGCCCGAACAGCGCCAGGGCTTCTGTCAGCCGCCGGTCGAACGCCGCCGGGTCATCGGGCCAGCGGATGCTCACCATGCGGTTCCAGAACGGGTCGACGTCGCGCGGGTCGAGCAGCAACAGTGCGTCGCCGAGGTCACGTACCTCCCGAGACGGGATGGCGTGGGCGTCGGTCTCGTGCCGCTCGAGGCGTCGGATGGTCGCGTCGTCGAGACGCAGCGTGCGGGTCACGTCGCCCACGATAGCCAACGGGTGCTCGGCCGCCGCACCACGCGCAACGCGCCCGCCCACCAACCCGCCGCCACTCCCGCCCGCCGCGACCCTCGCCCGCCGCGACTCACCTGGCGCGTCAGATCTCGGGCCAGCCTGGCGGATTGGGACGTGATCGGCCACAGATGCCGCCAAAACCCGCGTCTGGGGGCCGGCCCGATGCGCCTCGTGAGTCAGGAGCTCGCCGCGGCGAGCGGCGCCGATCGAGCGAACCGCGCGGTGCGCCCGCCTCAGTCGCGCTGGAGGACGATCGCCGACGCCCCGGATGGCAGGTCCAGCAGCTCCGGCGTCGGCAGGCCCGCGGCGGAGAACCAGCCGAGCGCCTCGGACCGGGTCACCAGGCGCGTGCCCTGGAGCAGCTCGTCGAGCTGGACCCCGGCGATCAGCTCGCCATGGCGCGTTCTCAGCTCATCGGGGTCCGACGGCAGGTACCAGTCCAACGCCACGAGCCAGCCTCCCGGGCGGACCGCAGCCCACGCGGCACGCAGCGCGGCCGCCGGGTCCGGCAGCTGGTGGAGCGCGTACTGGTAGTACGCGAGCTGGACCTCGCCCACGTGGTCGATCGAGGTGACATCGTTCTGCTCGATCGTGATCCGAGTCGAGAGCCCGGCCGCCTCGACGTTCGCACGCGCCCGGGCCACGGAGTCCGGCTCGAACTCGACGCCGATCAGCGACACGTCCGGGAAGCGGCGCGCCATGTTGATCAGCCAGCGTCCGCCGCCGCAGTGGATGTCGAGGATCCTGGCGCCGGCCACCAGACCCACCACCAGCTGCGGCAGGGCGGCCAGGACCTCCTGGAAGAACACGGCGATGTCCTGGACGGTCAGCCGCTCGATGGCCACGCGATACCGCTCGGGACGGCTTGCGACCGGCTTGCCGGTCCGGAACACGTCGAGCAGCGAGCCGTAGTCGAGGCTCCCGGTCGCCGCATGACGGAACTGGCCACCGAGGTACTCGGACGAGTTGGGCTCGAGCAGGATGGCCCCGATGTCGTCGGGCATGCAGAGCCTGCCGTCCGCGATCTCGACCAGGTCGTGCGCGTCGGCACCCCAGGCCCAGCGACCCACGAGCTTCGCCGACGTCCCGGTCGCCGCGGCCAGGTCTGCGGTCGTGAGGCCCGATGCGCCGGCCTCACGGAGCCGCGCGAACAGCCCGAGCTCCAGGCCCACGAACACGTACCACGTCCTGTAGAAGCCGCCGAGGCTGGCGACCATGTCGTCGAAGCGGTCGTCGAGGCTCATCAGGCCGATTGTGACATGCTCACCCGGATGCCCCCGCACCGCAGCGCACCCGCGGTTGCCGCTCACGTGACCGGCCTGCAACCGCGGAACGGCCGAGCGTGTTACAGATGGTGATGGACGACACGGAGCTCACCGAGCGCCTCGCGCGCGACCTCGACGGCGCATTCGAGACCCTGGTCCGGACGCACGTGGATCGATGCCACGCGATCGCGCTCCGGGTGCTGGGCAACCCGCACGATGCCGAGGAGATTGCCCAGGATGCGCTCGTGCGTGCCTACCGCGCCCTGGCGGGATACGAGCCGGACCGGATCCGGGCGCTGCAGATCCGGCCATGGCTGGCGACGATCGTCGTCAACCTGTGCCGCAACCGTGTCCGCCGCCACGCCCTGCCGACGACGCCCCTTGCGCCGCTGGTCGAGGCGGGTCGCGAGCCGGCCGCCGGTGCCTCGACCGATCCGGCGGGGCTGGCATCGCAGTCGGCCGTCACCGACCGGCTGGCGGCGCTGCTGGCGGCCCTTCCCGATCGCTACCGGATACCCGTCGTCCTGCGCCACGTCGATGACCTCTCGTACGCCGAGCTGGCGCAGGTCCTCGGGCGCCCCGAGGGAACGCTCAAGGCCCAGGTCCACCGGGGTCTCGCGCTCCTTCGGGCGTCCGCGACCCAAACCGAGCTCGAGGAGCTGACCGCATGACACGATCGAATGGCACCGTGACCGACGCGCCCGCAGCGCTCACGGCCCTCGCCGCGGACCGGCCCGGGTCCCTCGCGCTCCTCGCGACCCCCGCACCGGCCCACCTTGCCGACGACGTCCTGGTCGAGGTCGGGCTGGTCGACCGGATGGCGCCGCTCGCCTCCCCCATCGGCACGCTCTGGATCGCGTGGAACGGCCGCGGCGTGTCCGAGGTCGAGCAGGCCGAGGATGGTCCTGCTGCCGCCGCTCGTCACGAGGCGGCCGTCGGCCGCCGCACGGTGCTGGCGGCGACCCTCCCCCGATCCCTGGCCGATGCGATCGCACGCCGGCTCGCCGGTGAGCGGCGGGTGCGGATCCCGCTCGACCTCCGCGGCCGAACCGAGTTCGAGGTCGCGGTGTGGACCAAGGCGCTCGAGATCCCGCGGGGCGAGGTGCGGCCATACGGCTGGATCGCCGCCGAGATCGGGCGCCCGAAGGCGGTGCGGGCGGTCGGGACGGCGCTCGGGCACAACCCGGTGCCGTTGATCGTCCCCTGCCACCGCGTGGTTCGCACCGACGGCACCATCGGCCAGTACTCGCTGGGCGGACCGCACAACAAGCGGACCATCCTGAGCGCGGAGGGACTGGATCCCGACGCGCTCGAGGGCGCCGCCCGGCGCGGCGAGCGGTTGAGCGGCTCGACCACGACGCGGATCGTCTGCTGGCCGACCTGCCGCCACGCGCGACGGGTCCAGGAGCGGTACCGGGTCTCGTTCCGGTCGCTGCGCGACGCGACGCAGTCGGGGTACCGCCCCTGCCGCATCTGCCGCCCGACCGCCATCGACACGGCCGCGTAAGCCGCGGTCGACACGGCCGCACAAGCCGCGCTCGCCGACATCCCGCGGAGGCACACCCCGGGAACGACCCGCTGGCACTCGCCGCACCACGGCGACCGGGCCGCTGCCTGCCCCGTAACTTGGACTATTCCGCTGGCACAAGCCGCCGCCGCTGGATACACTCCGCAAATCGATCACCAGGAGCCCCGAGCCATGCGCCCGTCCGCCAGCCCCGTCGCCATCTGGGCAGGGATCATCGTCCTCTACTTCGTGTGGGGATCGACGTACCTGGGGATCCGGGTGGCCGTCGATACCATTCCCCCGTTCGTGATGGGGTTCCTCCGGTTCGTCCCGGCTGGCCTGCTCCTCGCGGGTGCGATCGCGATCCGCAACCGGGCGACGATCCACCGCCCCAGCCCCCGCGAGATCGTCGACACCACGATCGTCGGCGGGATGCTGATGCTGGGTGGGATGGGCCTGGTGGCCTGGGGCGAGCAGACCGTCGCGTCGGGGATCGCCGCGCTCCTGATCGGCCTGCTGCCGATGTGGCTGGCGGTGTTCGGCTGGGTGTTCTTCCGCGATCGCCTGCCGTTCGCCGTCGTCGTAGGAATCGTGATCGGCGTCGCGGGCGTGGCCATCCTTGCCTGGCCAACGGACGGCGTCGCCACGCTGGACCCGGCCGGCCTGGCCGCCCTGATCGTCTCGCCGATGTGCTGGTCGCTGGGCTCCCTGTACTCCGCGCGCAGGGCGGTGCTCCCGGCTCCGGCACTGTTCGCGACCGGGCTCGAGATGGTGGCCGGCGGGCTCATCCTGCTGATCGCGGCGATCGTGACCGGCGAGATGGCGACCTTTGATCCGGCCGCCGTGTCCGCCGAGAGCTGGACCGGCGTCGCGTACCTGCTGGTGGTCGGCAGCCTCGTCGGCTTCACGACCTTCTCGTGGCTGCTGACCGTGGCGCCGCTGTCCAGGATCGCCACCTACGCCTACGTCAACCCGATCGTGGCCGTGTTCCTGGGCTGGCTGATCCTGGGCGAGCCGCTGACCGCTCGCACCGGGATCGCGGCGGTCGTGATCGTGGCCGCGGTCGCGCTGATCGTCACGGCGCGCGGCCGCGCGACCAGCCGCGAGACCCACGAACCGGCGGAGGTGCTCGTTCCGGACGCAGAGCCGGTCGCGGAGCGCATCGCGCCCGCGACGGAGTCGCGCGTCGGAGCGACGGAGTCGCGCGTCGGAGCGACGGAGCCGGCCGGCCCCGCCTGATCCGCCCGCCGCTCAGGCCGTCGGGCGCTCGAACCCCTGCGCGGGCCACGGCTCGCAGCGGAGCGGCCGGTCCTCCCGGTACCCAAGCGCGTAGTCCGCCTGGATCAGCGTGTGGAGCTGGCTGGTGCCTTCGTAGATGACCGCCGCCTTGGCGTTGCGCAGATAGCGCTCCACCGGGAACTCGTTGGAGTACCCGTTGGCGCCATGGACCTGGATCGCGTCCAGCGCGCACTGCACCGAGTGGTCCGTCGCGTGCCACTTGGCGAGCGACGTCTCGCGCGTGTTGCGCAGGCCCTGGTTCTTGAGCCATGCAGCGCGCCACACGAGCATCCGGCCCATGTCGATCCCGCGGACCATGTTGGCGATCATCTGCTTGACCAGCTGGTGGCGACCGATCTCCTGGCCGAACGTCTCCCGCTCGTGCGCATACCGAAGCGACGCGTCCAGGCACGCCTGCGCCAGCCCGACGGCACCGGCGGCAACGGTGAACCGGCCCTGGTCGATCGCGGTCATCGCGACCACGAACCCCTCGCCCTCCTCGCCGATCCGGTTCTCGATCGGGACGCGGACGTTCTCGAAGTCGATGAGGCCGGTGTTGCCCGCCCGGATGCCCATCTTGCCGTGGAGGGTTCCGGTCGTCAGGCCGGGCATCCCCCGCTCGACCACGAATGCGGTCACGCCCTTATGCCGTTTCGCCCGGTCCACGGTCGCGAACACGAGGAAGTGGTCCGCGATGTCCGCCAGCGAGATCCAGATCTTGTGGCCGTTGAGGACGTAGCTGTCGCCGTCGCGACGTGCGGTGGTCGCGAGGCTGCCCGCATCGGTGCCCACGCCCGGCTCGGTCAGCGCGAACGTGGCGATCCTGTCGCCCTTCGCCTGGGGCACCAGCCAGCGCTGGCGCTGCTCCTCGGTGCCCCACTGGAGGAGGGTCAGGCTGTTGAGGCCGACGTGGACGCTCTGGATGACCCGGAACGCGGTGTCGGCGCGCTCCAGCTCCTCGCACAGCAGCGCGAAGCTGACGTAGTCCATCCCCGACCCGCCGTACTGCTCGGGGACGGGGGCGCCCAGGAACCCGAGCTCCGCCATCTTCCCGAACACCTCGCGATGGACCTCGCCCTGCTCGTCCCAGTCGCGGATGTGCGGCAGGATCTCGGCCTCCACGAACGCGCGGGCGGCGTCGCGGACGAGGCGGTTCTCGTCGGTCAGGGTGAAGTCGATCACGGTCGGGAAGGCCTCGATGACGGGCGCGAGCGGGCATGTCCGGGGAGCGGTGGACGTCGCCTCATGCTACCGCTCGGCACTGCCGCGGGTGGGCCGCCCGGCACCTGACGAACTCCCGATCCGGCTCCCTATACTCGCTCCGTGGATACCATCGACAGCCCCTCCGACACCATCGATCTCGCGGCCCTCGCCGGCCCCAACCTGTCGCCGGTCCTGGGCCGGTACATGGACAAGAGCTGGTCGCACGGGATCGGCCACCGGCTGTACGACACGGCCGGCCGCGCGTACCTCGACTTCGCCAACGGCATCGCCGTCACCGCGCTCGGTCATACCCACCCGCGCGTCACGGCCGCCATCCACGCCCAGGTGGACCGGCTGGTCGGGCCCGTGCACGCGATCGGGTTCGCGGAGTCGACCGTTCGCCTGGGCGAGCTCCTGGCCGGCACGTTCCCCGCGCCGCTGGACTCGGTGCTGTTCCTCAACTCCGGGTCCGAGGCCATCGATGGCGCGATCAAGCTCGCCCGACGGGTCACCGGGCGGCCCGCGATCCTCGCGTTCCGGGGCGCGTTCCACGGCCGGACGATCGGCGCCACCAGCATCACCAGCTCGAACCTCAACTACCGCAAGGGGTACGAGCCGCTCCTGCCGGCGGTCTACCAGCTGCCCTACCCGGCGGTCTACCGCGACTTCGACGGCGACGCGGCGCGGGCCACGACGGCATGCCTCGAGGCGATCGACGACCTGCTCGAGACGACGGTCTCCCCCACCCAGGTTGCGGCCGTGGTCATCGAGTGCGTCCAGGGCGAGGGCGGGTACAACCCGGCACCGCCGGCGTTCGTCAAGGCGCTCCGCGCGCTGTGCGACCGGCACGGGATCCTGCTCATCGCCGACGAGGTGCAGTCCGGGTTCGGGCGGACCGGCGACATGTGGTCGTTCGAGGCGGCGGGAATCGTTCCCGATGTCGTGTGCGTGGCCAAGGCGATCGCCAACGGGCTGCCGCTGTCCGCGATCGTGACCAGCCGCGACCTCCAGGAGCGGTGGGGAAAGGGCGCCCACGGCACGACGTACGGTGGAAATCCCGTTGCGTGCGCGGCGGGTGTGGCCGTGCTCGAGACGATCCGCGACGAGGATCTGGTGGCGAACGCCCGCGCCCGGGGCGCCGAGCTGTCCGGCGGCCTGCGCGAGCTGATGGCCGACTACCCGGGCATCGGCGACGTGCGCGGACCGGGCCTCATGATCGGCGTGGAGTTCGTCAAGGACCGCGCCACGCGCGAGCCCGACGGCGCGACCGCGGAGGCGGTGGCTGCCCGGGCGACGGATGCGGGGCTGCTGCTCCTCAACTGCGGGCTCCACCACGAGGTGATCCGCTGGATCCCGCCGCTGGACGTGACCGTTCCCGAGATCGAGGAAGCGCTGGGACTGTTCGAGGCCGCGCTCAAGGGCTGACCGCCCACCGGGGAGAGGACCGCCCGGGACCGCCGCCGATCGACGGTCCGTGCGCCGCTCCGCCTGCTCGGGCCGGCTTCCGCAACGCTATCCGGACTCGCCGGTCCCGGCCTTCTCGCGGATGGCGTCCACGATCCCGCTGTCGGCGAGGGTCGTGACATCACCCAGCGGTCGGTGCTCGGCGATGTCCCTGAGCAGCCGGCGCATGATCTTGCCCGAACGGGTCTTGGGCAGCTCCGGCGTGAACAGGAGCTGCTTGGGCCGCGCGATCGCACCGATCTTGGCCGCGACGTGCGCGCGGAGCTCGGTTGCGAGTGCCTCGGACGGCTCGATGTGCGACTTGAGGATCACGAACGCCGAGATCGCCTCACCGGTGACCGGGTCGGCTCGCCCCACGACGGCGGCTTCGGCGACCGATTGGTGGTCCACGAGCGCGGATTCCACCTCGGTGGTGCTGATCCGGTGCCCGGAGACCTTCATCACGTCATCGACACGGCCGAGCAGCCAGAAGTAGCCGTCACTGTCGACCTTGCATCCGTCACCCGCGAAGTACATCCCGGGGAAGCGACGCCAGTAGGTGGACATGAACCGCTCGGGGTCCTTGTAGATGCCGCGCAGCATCGCGGGCCACGGCCGGGTCAGGACGAGGTAGCCCCCGCCGCCGCCGTTGGGGACGTCGTTGCCGTCGGCGTCGACCACCTTCGCCGCCAGACCCGGGAACGGGACCGTCGCCGAGCCGGGCCTGAGGGTCGTGACCCCCGGCAGCGGCGCGATGAGGATCATGCCCGTCTCGGTCTGCCACCAGGTGTCGACCACCGGGCACCTGCCGCCGCCGATGGTCGCGTGGTACCAGAGCCAGGCCTCCGGGTTGATCGGCTCGCCGACCGTACCCAGCAGGCGCAGCGACGACAGATCGTGCTTCGCCGGCCAGGCTTCGCCCTGCTTCATGAACGCGCGGATCGCGGTCGGAGCGCAGTACAGGATCGAGACCTTGTACCGCTCGATGATGGACCACCAGCGGTCCGGCTCCGGAAACTGGGGCCCGCCCTCGTACATGACGCTCGTCGTCGCATTGGCGAGCGGCCCGTAGACGATGTAGGAATGGCCCGTGACCCAGCCGATGTCGGCCGCGCACCAGTACACGTCGTCCGGCTTGATATCGAAGATGTAGTGGTGCGTCGTGCTCACGCCGGTCAGATACCCGCCGGTGGTGTGCATGATGCCCTTGGGCTTCGCCGTCGTCCCGGACGTGTGCAGCAGGTAGAGCAGGTGCTCTGCGTCGACCTGGACCGGATCGCACTGGTCCGACTGGCCGTCGACCAGCTCGTGCCACCAGTGATCCCTGCCCGCCTTCATGGTCACGTCGTTGCCGGTGCGCTTGACGACGAGGACGTTCCTGATCGTCGGGGCGTTCGCGGCTGCCGCATCGGCGGCCGACTTGAGGTCCAGGACCTTGCCGTTGCGCCACGCGCCGTCGGAGGTGACGAGCGCGACTGCCTCGGAGTCGATCATCCGCCCCTCGAGGGCGTCGGAGCTGAAGCCGCCGAACACCACCACGTGAGGCGCGCCGATCTTGGCGCAGGCCAGCATGGCGATCGGCAGCTCGGGGATCATCGGCATGTAGATGCCGACCCGATCCCCGGTCTTCACGCCCAGTGACGTCAGCGCGTTGGCGCACTTGTTGACCTCTCGCTGGAGGTCCGCATAGGTGAGCGTGCGCGTGTCCCCGGGCTCACCCTCCCAGTAGTACGCGACCTTCGAGCCGAGCCCGTTCTCCACGTGGCGATCCACGCAGTTGTACGTCGCGTTGAGCTGACCGCCGAGGAACCACTTGGCATAGGGCAGGTCCCACTCGAGGACCTTGTCCCACGGCTTCATCCAGGTCAGCCGGCGCTGCGCCTGGTCGGCCCAGAACGCCTCCAGGTCCTGGTCCGCCTGCGCGTAGAGCTCCGCCGTCGCGTTGGCGTGCGCCGCCAGACCCTCGGGCGGCTTGAACTCCCGCAGCTCCTCGGACAGAGCCTCGATCTCGGGCCGCGTCACGCCCATGTATCACCTCCGGCAGCCCGCTACGGTGCTGGGACGAAGGCACGCGCCAGATCGCCGGCGCCGCAGCTCCGGATCCCAGCAGGGGGATTGACCTCGAACAGTAGTCAGCGGCGCGGCCCTGTCAAGCAGCGGCGCCGGCGTGTCAGGTGGACGCCCGATCAGGGTCCGGCTCCGACTACAGACCGCCGCGCTCGGCCAGGATCGCCAGCGCATGGTCCATCGCCCGGCGTCCCGTCGCGACGTTCGCCGCCATCAGCCCGGGCGGCTCCGGGCGGGCCACGCCAACCGGATCCAGCATCGTCGCGGGTGGCGGGCCCTGCTGGTAGCGGGCGGCCTCAGCGGACCATCGCTCCCGCCAGC
Organism: uncultured Chloroflexia bacterium; assembly: GCA_963749705.1. Lineage (GTDB taxonomy): Bacteria > Chloroflexota > Limnocylindria > Limnocylindrales > CSP1-4 > CAIXZV01. Next base: position 93,517 of record CAVVNQ010000006.1, read on the forward strand.
CGGCCGGGGTATCGACGGGAACGGGTCTGTGCGCCTGGGCCAGCCACACCAGCGACCAGGCTCTGGGCACCACGCGATAGACGTCGTAGCCGCCGCCGCCCGTGGCCAGCCAGCGACCCCCGGCGTGCTCATGGGCAATGCGATCCAGCAGGCGTGCCGCACGATCCATGGCACTCGTCGTCACCTCGAGGTGGGCCAGGGGGTCGAACGCGTGACTGTCGCTGCCGTGCTGGGTCACCAGGAGCGTCGGTCGGAACGCCGCCGCGAGCCGCGGCACGACGAGCTCGATGACCGCCAGCCACGAGGCGTCGGACGAGCCCGGCTCGAGCGGGACGTTCACCGCGCTGCCGTACGCCTCGTGGCCACCGCGGTCGTCGACGAACCCGGAGCCCGGGAACAGTGCGAGCCCGGTCTCGTGAAACGAGAGCGTGAGCACGTCCCGGTCGTTCCAGAAGATCCCTTCCACGCCGTCGCCGTGATGGACGTCGAGGTCGACGTACAGCACGCGATGGCCGGCGTCGCGCGCCCGGAGAATCGCGCAGGCCAGGTCGTTGTAGATGCAGAACCCGCTGGCTCGGGCCGGGAATGCGTGGTGCAGCCCGCCTCCCGGGTGAAAGGCATGCAGCTGGGCGCCCGACAGGATGTGGTCGATCGCGGCGAGGGAGCCGCCGACGACGGTTGCCGCGGCCTCGTGCATCCCGTAGAACGCCGGTGTGTCCGAGCTGTCGAAGCCCATCACGGCGGCTGCGTCCGGGTAGTCGGAGAGCGTCCGGACCTCGGCGACGTAGTGGCGGTCGTGGACGCGCGCGATCTCGTCATCGGTGGCCGCGACGGGCGCCTCGAAGCTCGTCGCCCCGACGGCCTCGAGGAGGTCGATGCCGGGGCCGAAGCGCCGAGGCGTGAACGGGTGGTTCAGACCGAAGTCGTAGTCACGCGAGGCGGCGCCGTAGATGACCAGCGGCTGCCCGGGATCCGGGTGCGCGAAGGGCATGGTCGTGGATCGAGCTCCTGCTGGGCATGGCGCCTGTCGGGTTACCATCGCGGCGACCTGGACCGGAGCCGACAATGGATCGGAAGGCAGGAGCAGCATGCCTCACAGCAGCGCGGCCGTCATCCCGTGGACCCTCCGGCCCGGAATCAGGCTCGGTCGGCTCTGGTGCGACGTGGCGGCGGAGGTGACTGTTGGCTGAAGGTCCCGCCCGGGCTGCTGGACGCCCCGGCAGCGGCCAGGGCGGAGGAACAGCGAGCCAGGAGGCGACCATGCTCGGTGCCGGCGCGGCCAGGTCCCAGGATCGTGCCCGAGACACGATCCTGCGCGACGGCGCCGCGATCCGGGTCCGCGATGCCGCGGCGGCCGACGAGGCTGACCTCGTCGCCTTCCTGCAGGGCCTCGACGCCGAGTCCCGGCGCCTCCGGTTCGCGAGCATGGGCACGGACCTCGTGGCGCGCGCGCATCGGTGGGCCACACCCGAGAGCGCCGAGGGCTGCTCTCTCGTCGCGTTGACCGGGACGACCGACACTGGGTCTGCGGAGATCGGGACAGCCGACCGGATCATCGGCAATGGGAGCTACGACCGCATCGACGCCGACTCGGCGGAGGTCGCCTTCGTGGTCGCCGACGATTTCCAGGGCCGCGGCGTCGCCACCCTGCTGCTCGAGGAGCTGGCGCGCCGGGCCAACGAATCCGGCATCACCACGTTCGTCGCCGAGGTCCTGCCCGAGAACGTGCGCATGCTCGAGGTGTTCAGGGCGAGCGGCTTCCCGGTTCGCGTTCATGCCGAGCCCGGATCCATCGACGTGGAGTTCCCGACCGAGCTCACCGGACCCGCCCGTGAGCGGTTCGAGCGGCGGGAGCAGGCAGCGGCCGCGGCGGCCGTCAGGTCGCTGCTCCACCCGTCGGCCGTCGCCGTAATCGGCGCATCCAGGCGCCGGGGCACCGTCGGCGGCGAGCTCTTCCACAACCTGCTCTCGAGCGGCTTCACCGGGCCGGTCTACCCCGTCAACCCGGCCGCCGATGTCGTGCAGTCCGTCGCCGCCTACAGATCGGTGCTCGACATTCCGGGGCCGGTCGACCTGGCCGTCATCGTCCTGCCCGCCGCAGCCACCCTCGAGGCGGCTCGCGCCTGTGCCGGCAAGGGCGTCAGGAGCGTCATCGTCGTCTCGCCCGGCTTTGCCGAGACAGGCCCCGAGGGCGTGCAGCGACAGCGCGACCTCGTGGCCGTGTGCCGGAGTGCCGGTATGCGGCTGGTGGGCCCGAACTGCATGGGTGTGATCAACCTCGAGCCGGAGATCCGCCTCAACGCCACCTTCTCCCCTACCCTGCCGATCGAGGGTCGAGTGGGGTTCCTGTCGCAGAGCGGCGCCCTCGGCCTCGCGATCATCGAACACGCGAACCGGCTCGGCCTGGGGCTCGCCAGCTTCATCTCCATCGGCAACAAGGCGGACCTGTCGGGCAATGACTTCCTCCAGTACTGGGAGTCGGATCCCGCCTGTGGGGTCATCGCGCTGTACCTGGAATCGGTGGGCAACCCGCGCAAGTTCTCGCGGATCGCACGCCGCGTCGGGCGGACCAAGCCGATCATCGCGGTCAAGAGCGGACGATCGGCAGCGGGCGCCCGGGCAACCTCGTCGCACACCGGGGCCCTCATCGGCGCATCGGACGTCACGGTCGATGCGTTGTTCCACCAGGCAGGCGTTGTCCGTACGGACACCCTCGGGGAGTTCTTCGACGTTGCGTCGCTGCTGGCCAACCAGCCGCTGCCCGGCGGCCGGTCCGTGGCGATCCTCACCAACGGGGGCGGACCCGGGATCCTCGCCGCCGACGCCTGTGAGGCGGACGGACTGAGCGTGCCGCCGCTTCCCGACGAGGTCCGACAGGCGCTCGCCGAGTTCCTGCCCGAGGCGGCGGCGCTTGGCAATCCGGTCGATACCATCGACGCTTCCCCGGACTCGTTCCGCAGGGCCATCGGCATCCTCGCCGCGTGCGAGAGCATTGACGCGATCGTCGTCCTGTTCGTCCCACCGCTCGGTGCGCGGACGGAGGACGTCGCGGGCGCCATCCACCGGGCCGTTTCCGAGCTTCCGCGCCAGATCCCGGTCATGGCGGTGTTCATGTCGGCCGAGGGTGGACCGGCCGCCCTCCGCAGCCCGGCGCTGCGGGTGCCGGCGTACAGCTATCCGGAGGATGCCGTCCGGGCCCTGGCCCACGCTGCGGGGTACGCCGAGTGGCGAAGCGCACCGCCGGGCAACCTGCCCCGGTTCGACGACCTTCGTCAGGACGAGGCGGCGGCGGTCGTCGCGGCCGCGCTCGCCGAGATCGGTCCTGATGCCCGGACCGCCGGTGGCACCCTGGCGGGGTCATCCCTCGAAGGTGCCCCGACCGATGACCGCTCGCGCTGGCTGCGGCCGGATGAGGTCGCCCGGATGCTGGCGTGCTACGGGATCCCGACCGCCGAATGGCGCCTCGTCGACACGCCCGAGGCTGCCGGCAATGCCGCCGCCGAGATCGGCGGCGCGGTCGCCCTCAAGGCCGTCGCGCCGGGGATCGTCCACAAGAAGGAGGCGCGAGCCGTCGTGCTGTCGCTCAAGGGTCGGGCTGCGGTCAGGAAGGCGGCCACGGCGATGGCCAGGGATCTCGCGGCCGCAGGGCACCCGGTCGAGCGCTTCTTCGTCCAGCACATGGTCCCGGACGGCCTCGAGATGCTGGTCGGGGTGGTCCACGACCGCCTGTTCGGACCGGTCATCGCATGCGGCGCGGGTGGCTCAGAGGTGGAGCTGCTCAAGGACGTCGCCGTGCGGATCACGCCGCTGACAGATCGGGATGCCCGCGAGATGGTCCGGTCGCTGGCGATGTACCCCCTGCTCGAGGGCTACCGCAATGCCCCACGATCGGACATCGCAGCGCTGGAGGACACATTGCTCCGGGTGAGCACGATGGTCGAGGATCATCCTGAGATCGTCGAGATGGACTGCAACCCGGTCACCGTGCTGGAGCACGGTGCCGTCGTCGTCGACGCCCGCGTCAGGATCGAGGCACACCGGGCGTAGGCGTCGATCCGTTGAGCCGATGCCGTCCGAAGCGCATCTCGTCGGTGCCGGCCGGGCCGGCGGGCCCGAGCGTGCGAGCTAGCGGTTGCGGGCCAGGAAGGCCATCACGTCGTCCAGCCGGAACCGGCGGTCGCCGCGCTTGCACACGCGGTAGAACGGCAGCTCGCCGCGGTCGCCGAGCCGCTTCACGGTGTTGACGTGAAGGTGAAGCATCTCGGCGACCTCACTCGCGGTGAGCATCGGGCCGAGGTCGTTGATTGCCATTGACGCCATGGGGTGTCGCCTCTTGCGAACGCTGGGAGCCGTTCGGTCCGTTGTGGGCACTGTGGTGCAGTCCGGCTCGCTTCTGGGAGGAGTGTCTCGGTCCGGGGGGCGCGCGCCAAGCCGTACTCTCGACTACCCGGTGGTACCAGACTGCACGGATCGGCAGCGAACGGCTCCGGAACGTGCGCGGGAGCGATGTCCACGCGGGCTCCCACCCGGCCAGTGGGCCGGGGCCGACAGGGCCACGCGGTGCATGGGGGCACTGCCATGCGTCATGCGGCGACGCCTGTCGGCCCCCGGACCGTCGGTCGCCCGGGAGGGATCCCGGATCGCCGATGGCGGCATTGTGGCGCGGTCTCGGCCACCCTGCACGCGCCGTGGTTCGCGGACGGATCCGGCTCGCCCGGCGCACCGGAGACCAACCCCGGCTCAGGCCCCTGCCAGCGTCTCCAGCTCGGGGCGGAGCGCCGCGATGTCGCCGTCCTCGCGCGCCCACTCGAGGAGGTCCGGCCGGCGCTTGAACACATCGCGCAGGAGCCGCCGTGCGTCGTCCAGCCGGCCGCCGAGCGCCTCGAAGCAGGCCACGTTGTAGAGCATCACCGCGGCGTCCCGGTCCGGCAGCCGGCCGCGCAACAGGATCGCCTCGATCCGGTCGGTGAACGCCCGGAACCGGCGTCCGGCCTCGTCGCCGGCCAGTGCCGCGACCTCGCCCAGGTGCGCGAGCGCATGGTTGGCGCCGTTGGCGCCGATCCCGGCCACCAGCCGGTCCGCGCGGTTCAGCTCGTCGACGGACGTAGACCTCACCTGGGTTTCGAGGGCATCGATGCTCGCGTCGGCCTCGGCAGCGACCTGGTCCCACGACCAGGCGCCACGCCTGGCCTGGATCCGCGCGTTCGCCTCGTCGTCCGACGCGGCCGGGGCGTCGCCGTCCGCCATGTCCGGCTGGAGCTCGCGGACACCCGTCCGCAGGCGCTCCGCCTCGACGCCGCGCCATGCCGCAAGGTGCGCCCGCAGGTCCTTGGCCGACCACTCCCCGATCCGGCCCCTCGCGTCGCGGACCGCGGGCTCGAGCATTGCGAAGATGTCGTGCTCCGCCGCCCGGGTCTCCTCGAGCATCTCGATCAGGTCGTCATGGAGCGGCGAAGTGCCGGTTGCATCGGTCGTCATGGTCCGTGATGGTAACGGCGGCGGCGACGCTGGCAAGGGGGTCGCCCACGCGGATGCGAGCGCGGCTCGAGAAATTGGCACCCGATCGGTCTTGACAGCGCACCTCGACTCGCGAACGATCACGCCGTTGGTGCGCACAGCCAAGGGAGCGCGATGAAGGCCGTGGCGATGCTCGTCGTCCTGCTGGCCCTCGCCGGCTGTTCCACCGTGCAGCCCACACCCGACCCGGGCCAGGTCATCCACCTGGTGAACAACTCGGGTCGCGCGGTCATGCTCGAGGCGGGCAGCCTCCTCGACGACCAGATGCCCACGGCGGCCCGGCCCTGCGGCGGCGAAGCCTCCGTCGCGGTGACGGCGGCGAGCTACGAGAACGACGGGCGGCTCATTGCCGGGCTCGCCATCGATCCCAGCGGGAGCCTTGACGTCGCGCTGCGCGGGTACGTCGGAGATCCGATCGACATGCCCGGGACGTTCACGGCGTCGCTCATCTGGTCGGACGGGACGCTCGCCGGGCGGCTGCCGATGGTCCTCACCGTCGCATCCGACCTGACGGTCACGGAGTCCTCCGAGCCGGGGCCGCCCTCGGCGGTTGGCTGCCTCCCGATGTACCCGTGATCCGGTCGGGCCGGCCGCTATCGCCGGACGGAGTCGCGCGACGGCCGCTCAGGCGCCGGCCTTGAGCGCGAGGATCCGGTCGTATGAGGCGTCGAGGGCGGCCCGCGAGATCCGGCCATCGGCAGCGGCCGTCATCAGGGCCGCGTAGACCTTGGCCGTCGACAATTCGGAGCCGGTCACGAGGATCATGTCCACGCCCGCAGCGGCGGCGCTCAGCGCGAGCTGGCTGGGCGACACTTCGCGGGCGGCCGCCGTGCCGGTCAGGGAGTCGGTGATCGTGACCCCGGTGAAGCCCATCTGCTGCCGGAGCATTGTCGTCGCGATCGCACCGGACCAGCCGGCCGCCGCGAGCGGGTCGTAGGCCGTGTAGGTGGCGTTCGACAGCATGATCATCGGGATCCGCTCCGCGATGGCCTGCTGGTAGGGACGCAGGCCCGGTGTAAGCGCAGTCGCTGACTCCGTGATCGTCACCGCGTGGCTGTCCGTGTTGAGCGTCGCGAACCCGAGACCCGGGAAGTGCTTCATCACGGGCACCACACCCTCGGACTCGAGCCCCTGGGCAAACGCGTTGGCCAGGCTTGCGGTCGTGGACGCGCTGAACGACCACGTCCGATCCTCGAGATACATGAATGAGTCCTCGGACGCCGGCACGTCCGCAACGGGAGCGAGGTCGACGTCGATCCCCAGGTCGCGCAGCGCACGGCCGGTGGCAGCTCCCTGGGACCGGGCGCCCGAGGCGCTGCCCTGGTCACCCATCTCGATGGTCGATAACGTCGGCGGTGCCCAGGGAACCCGCCTGACCTCTCCGCCCTCCTGGTCGACCGCGATCAGCAACGGCGGCTGTCCGCCATCCGCAGCCGCCTCGCGAAGCGTCCGGGTGAGCTCGGCCAATGCGTCGGGCGTCGTGATGTTGAAGCCGAACAGGATGACGCCGCCGACCTCACCGCGACGGATCCGACCGAGGAGGCTCGGGGTCGGCTGGGTCCCGTCCATCCTCACCATCAGCTTCTGTCCGATCAACTGAGCGAGGGACGAGCCGGCGGACGCCGTGGAAGTGGCCGTCGGCGCAGGAGTGGGCATCGGGGTCGGAGCGGCCGTGGGCGCCGTGGTCGGAACCGCCGTGGGTGTCGGCGTCGGCGCAGTCAGCGTCGGCGGCACCGTTGGCGACTGGGTCAGGGTCGGGCTTGGGGACGACGTACCGATCGAGCTGGCCGGCCGCGTTGCCGGCGCCGTGGCACGCGTGGGCGTCTGGCTCGGCGGAACGTGCGTCACGGGAACCTGGCCGCCGCACGCGGCGACGACGAGCAATGCGGCGAGGACGACGCCCACGGGTCTCACGTCCTTCTGACGACCCGCGGGCGGTGTTCCGTTCAACGGCTCAACCGCTGAACGCCGCCGTGGCCGATGCCGAATTGTCGGGTGGGGCAGTCCCCGAGGACATCATCGCGAGGCTAGCTGCCGAGGGCGATGCCGAGGCCATCTGATGATGGAGTTGATGGAGCTGCGGCTGGCCGTCATGCGCGTGATGCCGAGGAGGACGCGGCTCGTCCGAGGCCGGGATCAATGAGGCATCCAAAGACCCGCGCTCAACGCGCCCTACGTGCCGCCCGTGTGGAGTGGCGCGAGGCCGCTGAGCTCCCGGAACCGTCGCTGACGTTCGGGCGCGACTGTCACCCTCGAAACATGCCTAGCCGCCGACCTCAAGACAGCACTCGGCCGATTGGATGAAGGTGTGGTCCAGCTAGGTTCCGGAATGGCGCTTCGTGGCCGACGGCCCCGACAGCCGGAGTCGATCCCCGTGGAATGCTCGATCAGTCGGTCGGCGGCGAGCTTCGGTGGGGGCCGAGGATCTTGCCCCACTCAATGAGTGCGAGTGCCACGAGGGCAAGACCAACAAAGATGGCGCGAGCCGCCCAGGTGATGGCGACTGCGCCCGGATCGCCATCGAGGCCACCCGTATTTCCCGGGTTGTCTATCACGCCAGCGCCCTGCGGAATGAAGCTCACGGCGTTGTAGATGAACCAAGCCGCTGCTCCAGCGGCGAACAGCGAGCGCATCCTCATTTTCCCTCCCGGATGGCTGTGGACGATAGCGGTGGACGACCGCGGATGGGCGTGAGGGGCGGAGCCGAAATTTCGCGGCGGCAGGAGCTAGCCGGACAGGGAGACGGTCGCTTTGCAGCGCCCACCTGACGTTTGATCTCCGAGGTTCGGGGACGTCCGTTGCTGATACCCGCGCGCTACTTGTCCACGCGCTCGCGCTGAGCTTCCCGGATATCTGCCGCAACGTCGGTTCCGAACGGGGTAAGTAGCGGCGCGGAAGCGGCGTGTGATCGGCCGACGCCGAATTGCGCGATCTGCTCGTGTCCGAACGCGTCGAGGGCGTCGGGATCGAGGCGTGGATCCACAGCCGGTGGCCCGTCGGCGATCCCGCGGGGCACTGGGACCAGCGCAACGAGCCAGGAGCGGAGCCGCCGGAGCCTACCCACTGACGCTTCCTTCCTTCGAGGACGCGGCGACGAGGCTTGGATTCTACTCCGCGGGTGGATCGTCCTGGCGGAACCAGAGCGCGGGGCCACGGGTGAGTCTAGGTTTTCTCCCGTCAGCTTGACGTTCGCCCGGTCATTACCGCCGGAACATCGCTCGGTGGAGCGCCAACACGTTGGAGGTTCGCTGCGCGGCCACGGCCGGCGGCTGCCTCGGGATGTTCGTCGGCTTCGTCGCGGGAGCTCTCTAGTGCGGGACGAGATGGTCTGCTGGTTGGACCACTATCGGCAGTGCTCCCTCTGAGTCGACGGCTGGCACGACCGAGGCTCCAATCTGGGTCACGCGGGCGAAGCGCGAGATGATCCTCCAATGGCGAACCAAGATGCGCTCGGTGCGGACCAGCGAGGTCTGTGGGCGCTGAGGCACGGACAGTTGTTTGGTGGGTGGTGTCTGGCGCCCCCGGCAGGAATCGAACCTGCGACCTACCGCTTAGAAGGCGGCTGCTCTATCCGCTGAGCTACGGGGGCCGGGCCGGAAGCCAGTCTACGCACGATCCGGCGGGCCCGGCGCCGATCGACGTGCCGGCGGCCCGGCACGCGAGCAGCCGCTATCGTCGGGAGATGCGCGAGGCTGCCCCGAAATCGTCACCACCCGCCCTGCGGTCTTCTCTGGTGCGCCTCGCCCTCGTGACGCAGCTCGCCGACGTGGCGACGTTCCTCGTCGCGGTCCTGATCGAGCCCGCGCTCGTGTCGTTCGAGGTCGGACCGATCGGGATGATCTACGCGCTGGGTGGCCCGGTCGCAGCGACGGCGTTCAAGCTGGCCGGGCTCGCCACCGTGTTCGCCGCGCTTGCGATCTACCGGGGACGGCTGACCACGCCGATCCTGATCGCGGTCGTTGTGCTCGGCTTGGTAGGCGCCACGGCCAACGTCCACGCGCTGCTCGTCGCGCGCCATCTCATCTGAATGCGCGCTGGACCGTTCGCAGGCCTGCCGCCAGATTCCCCGACAGGTCGAGACTCAGGCGGCGTGAAACCTTCCCCGCCATCGCGGCGTGAAACCTTCCATGCCGTCGCTGCCTCAGAGAGTCGGCAAAACTCCTCCCGGGGGAGCCCCGGCTGCCGAATCCCCGTCGGCGGCCGGGGCCCTTTCATGTCCGCGGGCGAACTGCTGGGTACGCTCGGCCCCACCCGAGTCGGATGACGACCGTCAGGTGGTCCCGATGGGGCATTCGACCCACTGCGCGCAGGGATTCGCCGGTGCTATGCTCCGCACCCCTTCGTCCGGGATGCCCAGTCGCCGGACGACCTCGTCGAGCCCGGGAATGCCCGACCAACACGCCATCTCGAACCCTGCCCAGCTCGCGCTCGAGCTTCCGAGCGCCCTGCCGACCCTCGGGATCGAGCCCGAGTGGAAGGCCCAGGCACGCCTGTGGGGCCCGACCCTCCACCCGATGTGCTCGTACCTGGCGAGCTTCCCGGCCGCGCTCGCCCACGCGTTCATCGCCCGCTACAGCCGTCCCGGCGACGTGGTCATCGACCCGTTCTCGGGTCGCGGGACGACGCCCCTCCAGGCCGATGCGGAGGGCCGGATCGGGGTCGGCAACGACCTGAACCCGTTCGCCCACCTGCTCACGGCCGCCAAGGTTGACCCCGCGCTCGCGGCCGAGACACGCACCCGCCTCGCCGCGCTCCGGCTGGCCTGGTCGGCCGACACGCCCGAATGGCTGGCCCTGGGCACGCGCGTGGTCACCCACCCGCACCACCCGGCGTCGAGGGTCCCGGCGGCCGGCAGCGGCGACGGTCCGACCTCGCGCACGGAGCCCGTCCCCGACGAGGTCGCGATCGCGTTCCATCCGCGCACGCTCGGCCAGCTGCTGCTGGTCCGCTCGCAGCTCCGCCTCGAGAACCGGGTGGACCGGTTCCTGGCCGCGGCATTGTCCGGGATCCTCCACGGCAAGACGCCGTCGTACCTGTCGACGGTCATGCCCAACACGTTCAGCATGGCCCCCCGCTACGTGCGCGACTTCGCAGAACGGACCGGCTTCCAGGCCCCGGAGCGCGACGTGTTCGATGCGCTGTCGGCGAAGCTCGACCGCGTGTACCGTCAGCCGGTGCCCGACGTGCGAGGGCTCGCCCTCCACGGGGACGCGCGAACCGCGGGCCGGCGGGCTCGCGCCGCGCTGCGTGCCCGAGGGCTCCCGGATCGCGCCCGCCTGGCGGTCACCTCACCCCCCTACCTGCGGGTCCTCAAGTACGGCTACTACAACTGGCTCCGTACGTGGCTGCTGGGGTTCGACGCCCGGGCCATCGACGCGGAGCTCGACGATGCACACCAGCGCGCGCCGTACCTCGTGTTCATGCGCGAGGTGCTGGCGGACCTGCGGCCCGCGATGACCGACGACGGGATCGTGGTCCTGGTGATCGGCGAGGTCGAGATGGACCGCGGCAAGCGGTCGAGCACCGGGCTGGGGCTCGCGGAGCGGGTGTGGGAGGAGGCCGCCTGGCCGGCCGGCTACCGGCTGGCTGGCGCCGTTCGCGACGAGATCGCCTCCAACCGCAAGATGACCCGGCTGTGGGGCGACGAGGCGGGGCGGGCGACGAAGATGGACCGGATCCTGGTGCTGGGGGCGACCGAGGCGGGACGGCGACGAGCGCTGGCCTCGGCCGAGCTGCCCGTGGACTGGACCTGGCCACCGACGCGGTTGCGGGCGCTGTAGGCAGCCGCGGCGACGGCGATCGGGCCGGTTCGCCGTGGCGGGCCGTCCACGAGAGCGTCCCGCCCGACACCCCGTCGTTGGGCTAGCATGGCTGGCGATGAACGAGATGTACCCGCCCTCGGACCTCGCCTCGATGGATCCGCTGGTGCTGATGAAGAACCTCGATCACGTGCGGATGACCAGCCGCCGCCTGTCCTACATCCTCCAGCAGCAGGTCCACCTGTACGCGCCGGAGGCGAACCAGCTGCGCGAGCAGATCGACCGCTACGTGGAGGCGGAGCGCCAGATCGAGGGCGAGATGGCCCGGCGGCGCATCCGAGCCTGACCCGGCGGCACATCCGGCCTGGCCCGCCTCGAGGCGCCGCCCGCGCGCCGGCAGCGGTGGCGTCCGGATGATCCAGGTCCGCCCCGTGGGACGGACCGCATCGTCCTACGCGGCGCCCGCCAGCACGGGGGCCTGGCGCCGCTCCTCTTCGGCGATCCGGGCAGCTTCGATGGCCGCCGCCCGTGCCGCGCGGCGCGCCGCCTGCTCCTCGGCCGCGATCCGGGTCACCAGCTCGGCCAGCCGGGGCGTCTCGAACAGGCTGAACCCGACGCCGATCTCGGCCAGGTCATCGTGGCCCATGCCGCGAAACAGGCCCCGCGTCGCGACCGCGCACATCTCGTCGTACAGCTCCGGCCAGCCGACGCGTCGGCGCTGATAGCAGAACTTGACGAACGCCTCGGCCTCAGGGGTCGACGGACAGGCGGCGGGGCCGGCGGGCAGCATCGATAAAGGTTCCTTCCACTCCCACGGGGATCCGGGCTCGGTCGACAGCAGCGCGGATCGTGCGCGACCGTCGACGGTGATGATTGCGATGTCGCCGCCCCTCCCTCGTCCTCCGACGACGACCCCGCAATGCTACGCCGACCGCCGGGGGCCACGGTAGGGGCTTCTCCACCATGTTGCCCCCCGACTTGTCCACACCAATTCCGAGTCGGTGGACAGGACCTCGAGATGCCCCGAAGGCTGTGGATCCATCCTCCGCCGGGTGTGCTTGCCCCGCCGCGATCAGCGCCGGGACAGCCCCAGTCCGGGGGCGTCGGGCAGCCGCCAGCGCTTGTCAGGCCCGAGCTCGAGGCCCGCAACCGGGTCGTCGTCGAGCAGCAGGCAGCCGTCGAGGTCCACCCATTCCGCGAGCGGGGCCACGGCCGCCGATGCCGCGATCCCCACCGACGTCTCCTCCATGCAGCCGAGGAACGTCCGGAACCCGAGCTCTCTGGCGCGCGTCAGCATCCGCCCGGCCGGGCCCATCCCCCCGCACTTCGCGAGCTTGACGTTCACGCCATCGACGACGCCGACCAGCGCATCCAGGTCCTCGATCGTGACCGCGCTCTCGTCGGCGACGACCGGGAGCGAGGAGCGCTCCTGGAGCCAGCGCAGCTGGTCGAGACGGCGGGCCGGGAACGGCTGCTCGATCAGCTCCACGCCGAGCCGCTCCAGGTGCGGCAGCATCGCCACGGCCCCCTCCGGCGTCCAGCCCGTGTTGGCGTCGACCCGGATCGGACCGCCGAACACGACCCGGACCGCCTCCAGCGTCTCGATGTCGGCAGGCCCCCCGACCTTGACCTTGAGCGCCGGAAAGTCCCCTGCCCGCCGGGCGCGCTCGGCGACCACGGCCGGCTCGTCGATGCCCAGCGTGAAGTCGGTGGGTGGGATCTGACCGGGGATGTCGAGGATCGCCCGCACCGGCAGGCCCAGCCGCTTGCCCACCAGGTCGTGGAGGGCGATGTCGATCGCGCACTTGATCGCGCCGTGGTGCCCGATGGCCGCATGCATCAGGCCGTCGGCCGCCTCGAGCGCTGCCCGAACATCGTCGAGCGAGCCGCGCAGGTCGGCCTCGACGGGGGCGAGCGCCTCGAGCAGTCGCGGAGCCACCGCTGCCATCGTCTCGGGGGTCTCGCCGTAGTAGGGGCCCGGGTAGCCCTCACCCAGCCCGAACGGACCGTCGGGACCGTCCGCCTCGTCGCGCAGCTCGACCAGGACGGTCGTCACGGCTCGACCCGCGCCGTGCGACGCCCGGGCGATCACGAACGGGTCCCGCAGCGCCAGGACCAGCGTCTCGAGCCGGAGGGTCAGGCTCACGTCGCCGGCCCCGGCTCGTCTTCCGGCAGCGTGACCCAGGGCAGCCCGTCGACCGCGGCCATGATCTCGTCCCACAGCGCGCCGCCACCGAACCGGACCGGGTCGTCGCACGGAAGGCCGGTCTCGGCCGCCGTGGCCTCGATGATCCGGCGCGCCTCGGCCTCGTCATGGATCAGCGAGGTGTTGAGCGCGACGGCGACGACGCGGGACGGCGCCACGACGGCGGCGAGCTCCTCGTGCAGCCTGATGAACCCGGGCAGCGCGGCGATCGGGAACCGGGCGTCGGGCACGTGCTCGAAGTCGTGATCGGCCATGCCCGGCTTGTGGACCATCACCATCGCGTGCGGCGTTGCGCCGTGGATCAGGCCCAGGGTCACGCTGCTGTAGGCGGGGTGGTCGAGCGAACCCTGGCCCTCGACGATCACCCAGTCGCCGCGCTCCTCGCCCTCCTCGATCAGCCACTCGACCGTGCCCTGGAGGAAGTCCGCGATGACCCGGTCGACGGCGACACCCCAGCCCTCGATCATGATCCCCGTCTGCCCGGTGGGCACGAACGCGGCCGAGCACCCGGCGGCCACCGCCGCGCGCCGCAGCTCGAGCGCGACCGACATCTTGCCGATGGCGCAGTCGGTGGCGACCGTCAGCAGCACGCGCTTGCCCGGACCGTGGCGGCGCCCGACCGCGGTCTCCTCGCGCTCCGGCGGCCGGCGATAGTCGACGATCCGGACACCCGACGCCCGTGCGGCCTCCGCGAACTCCGGGTCGTCGCCCAGGAACGTGTGCAGCCCCGACAGGACGTCGAGGCCGGCCCGGATGGCGGCCAGGATCGCCTGACGCCACTCGTCGGGCAGCCTGCCGCCGGTGGGTGCGATGCCCACGAGCATCGCGTTGGCGCGGGGCACGAACCCGATCGCGTCGCTCAGCGTGGCGACGATCGGGATGTCGAAGCGCCCGCTGTCGCCCAGCCACTCGCGGACGTTGCGGCCGGCCTGCGTCGAGTCGATCACGGCAACGACGCGGTCCGATCCGTAGCGGATCACGCCCATGGCGGTCTTGCCGTGATGGAACCCGAAGTTGCCTTCGGCAAGGATCACGAGGCGGCGGTCGGCGATCGGGGGCATCGGCGTCTCGGGCACCAGGTGCGATGGCAGGGATGGCGCCGAGTCTAGGCCATCGGACCACCGGCGCGACGGGCGACCGTCGTCGGTCGACCAGCGGGCCGCCTACTCCGCCGGGCTCCCGGGTCCCGCCAGCCCGCGCAGGACGAGATCGATCACCAGGAGCCTCGCGCGCTCGGTCCGCACGTCGTGCGCGCTGCGCAGGTGGACGAACGTCCAGCACACGGTGTTGAACACGACCTCGGCGGTCTCGGCCAGGTCGGTGTCGACCGGTCGGAGGCTGCCGTCGGCCGCGCCCTCGGACAGGAACCGGGCGAAGGGATCGACGAAGTTCACCCCGGCCGCGCCGTGCTGCACGCGGAACCCGTGGTGGAACGCACGATCGGACGCGACGAGGAGCGGCAGATGACGGTCGATGACGTCGCACAGCCGGTCGAGTCCCAGCCGCAGCCGCTGCGCGCCGGTTCCATCGGCCGTGAGCACCGGCCACAGCGTCTCGCGGAAGTCGACCCCGAGCCGGTCGAGCAGGGCGCCGATCAGCCGCTCCCGGGTGATGCCCTGGCGCCAGGTCGTGACCCGGGACATCCCGGCGCGCTCGGCGACCCGCTCCTGGGTGAGCCCGTCCCACCCGGACTCGGCCAGGACCGCCGTTGCGGCATCGACCAGGCGAGCATCGAGTGCGCTCGCCGATTCGTCGCGGGTGGGCTGGTCCGAGGCTTGCATCATGACAGGGATCATACCAGTCCATGAGCACCTGTGCACCCTTGACGCAACAGGAATGTTTCGCCTAGGATGCCCGCAGGATACATCGAGAAAGGAGGTCCCCGATGCAACTGCCGTACCAGGAGCCGCACGTGCCGCGCCGGCCCGGCGCGCGGGTGATCCCGGAGCCACCGCGGCGTGGCGAACCCGGCGGGGCGCCGTGCGGGATCTGCTCCCGCGAGATGAGCAGCGAGGTGTGGTCGGACGAGCACTGGACCCTCCATCCGGCGGTCAGCGGCAGCCTGCCCGGGACGGTCTGGCTCGCGAGCCGGGTCCACGTCGACTCGTTCGCCGACCTGCCACCGGCGGAGGCAGCCGCGTTCGGCCCCGTCGTGGCCCGCGTCGAGCGCGCGATCCTGAGCCTGGGCGACATCGGGCGCGTCCACCTCTACCGGTGGGGCGATGGCGGGGCGCACTTCCACGTCTGGTTCATCCCGCGCCCGCTGGGAATGCTCGAGGCGTCGGGCATGATGCTGCCGCTCTGGGAGGACGTCCTGCCCAACGTGACGGACGCGGAGCTCGCGGATGCGGCGCGGCGCGTCGCCGCGGCCATGGACGGCTGAGGTCGTGCCCCGACCGTCGTCCGCGCTCGAGGTGCTCCTGGTCGCAACCAGGCTCGGCCTGACCTCGTTCGGCGGCCCGGTCGCGCACCTCGGCTACTTCCGCCGCGAATACGTCGAGCGCCGGCGGTGGCTCGATGACGCGACGTACGCGGAGCTGGTCGCGCTGTGCCAGTTCCTGCCCGGTCCCGCCAGCAGCCAGCTCGGGATCGCGATCGGGACCCGGCGCGCCGGCATGATCGGCGGGATCGCCGCCTGGATCGGCTTCACCCTTCCCTCGGCGGTGGCGCTGGTCGCCTTCGGGCTGCTGACGGCGTCTACCGACGTGTCGAATGCGGGCTGGGTCCACGGGCTGAAGCTGGCGGCCGTCGCCGTCGTGGCCCAGGCGGTCTACCTCATGGCCAGGCGCCTCGCTCCCGACTGGCGCCGGCGTGGCCTGGCGGCCATCGCCGCCGGGATCTCGCTGGCCTGGGCGACGCCACTCTCGCAGGTCGCGATCATCGCCGGCGGGGCGCTCGCTGGCTGGCTGCTCATCTCGGCGCCGGCCGCGACGACCGACACCGAGGAGACCAGCCCGGTGTCGAGGCGTACCGGAATCGTCGCCCTCGCGTTGTTCTTCGTCCTGCTGGCGGTGCTGCCCGGGCTGCGCGCGCTGGACGGACAGCCCGTCGCGCTCGTCGATACCTTCTACCGCGTCGGGGCGCTCGTGTTCGGCGGGGGGCACGTGGTGCTGCCGCTGCTGCACAGCAGCGTGGTCGATCCCGGTTGGGTCAGCAACGACCGCTTCCTCGCCGGCTATGGCGCCGCGCAGGCCGTCCCGGGCCCCCTGTTCAGCTTCTCCGCGTACCTGGGCAGCGTCGGATCGCTGGCACCCGCCGGGGTCGTCGGTGCCGCGCTCGCGCTCGGCGCGATCTACCTGCCGTCGTTCCTGCTGATCTTCGGGACGCTGCCGTTCTGGCACCGGCTGCGGGCGTCCGTCGGGTTCCGGCGAGCGCTGGCGGGCACGAACGCCGCGGTGGTCGGCCTCCTGCTCGCGGCGCTGTACACGCCGATCTGGACCAGCGCCGTGCACGCGCCGATCGACGTGGCGATCGCCGGTGTCGGGCTCGTCGCGCTCATGACCGGCCGGGTGCCCCCGATCGCTCTCGTCACGGCCTGCGCGCTGGCTGGACAGCTCATCGGCGCCTGATCGGCGCCAGAAAGGAGGAAGGTCGTGCAGTTCGGCGTGATCCTGCCGGGTGGAACCGCGGACGAGCAGCTGGACCAGGCCGTGCTCGCGGAGGCGGCCGGCTGGGACGGCATCTTCGTGTGGGAGGCGGCCTACGGGGTCGATGCCTGGACGCTCCTCGGGGCGATGGCGTCCGTCACCCGCCGGATCCAGCTCGGGACCCTCCTGACGCCACTGCCCTGGCGCCGGCCGTGGAAGCTCGCGAGCCAGGTCGCCACGCTCGATCAGCTGTCCGGCGGCCGAGCCATCCTCACCGTCGGCATCGGAGCGCTGAACGAGGACCTGCCGATGACCGGCGAGGTCACCGACGTCAAGGCGCGAGCCGCGCTCCTCGACGAGGGCATCGATCTCCTGCACGAGCTGTGGTCCGGTAGCCAGCATCACCGCGGCAAGGCCTACCAGTTCGAGTGCGAGCTCCCCGACCAGATCCAGGTGGGCCGGCCGGTCCAGGAACGGATCCCGATCTGGGTCGTCGGGGTATGGCCGGTGGAGACGTCCATGCGTCGCGTGCTGCGATGCGATGGCGTGGTGCCCCAGTACAACCTCGATGGCCGCGAGGAAGGTCCCGCCGACGCCCGCGCGGTCCATGCCTGGCTCACCGCGCACGGCGCTCGCGAAGGGTTCGACATCGTGGCGCAGGGAGAGACACCGGCGGCGGCCGACGCCGCGTCGAGCATCGTCCGGCCATGGGCCGATGCCGGATGCACGTGGTGGCTCGAGACCAACTGGGAGATGCCACACCACGCCGACGAGCGGATGACGCAGATCCGCCAGCGGATCGCCGCCGGACCCCCGACGATCCGCCCGGTGGTCTGACGGCATGCCCTGTGGCGGTTGCCAACCGCCACAACACGTCCTCCGACGATGTCCCCGAGACCGCGCCCCGAGCATCGCAGCGCTCGCTGCTCCCGTAACGATGTGGGAACGGTCAACGGCGACCATTCGCCTGAGGGTCCGGGCACGAGGATCGGACCGGTGTCCCAGAAAGGAAGGGAGCAGGGTGACCACTCGACGAAGGACACGTAGGCTGGCAGGCGTCGCCATAGGCGCGGTGGCCAGCATCGCAATCGCCACATCGGCACTGGCCTACGACTGCACGAACGCAAGCAAGCCACCGGCTTCCGGCGTGCAGGTCATCCTCAACATGCAGACCGGTGAGATCGAGTGGACGACCCCGGGTCTGGCCAACCGGGTGGGACAGGGTCTCGTCGATCCGGATACGGGCGAAGGATTCCACGGGCTCATTGGCTTCGACTTCGACGGCGATGGCACCGTCGACGTGAGCACCTGGGCCGGCGTGGGGCCGACGGGCCTGGAGATCCCCGTGCAGGCCCAGGTCAACGGGCCAGCAGACAGGGGCGTCACGAGCATCTGCCTGCTCTACCCGGAGCTGTGCGCCGGCGACTGATCTCCCCGCGGCGAGCCCGGCCCTCGCCGATCGATCCCGGCGGCGTCCCTGGACCCGCCGGGATCCTCACAACCTGTGGATCGCAAGCTGACTGACGCCCCCGAGCAGCGCTCGCTCCCATCAGGTGCGCCGGTGCCTCGTCGTCCGCCTCGTGTAGTAGCGTTCGGCCATGAGCGAGCAGGGATGGCGTGACTTCCTTTCCGCGGAAGGCGTCGAGGATTGGGTGGTGCTCCACGGCGGTCCGACGGCGGTGTTCAGGGTCGGGTTGCGCCGCGACGTGTCGGTCGCTCGCGAGGTCGCGGAGAAGCGGCTGGCGGCCGCGCTCGCGGCCGGTGGTCACATCGTCGACGAATCGAGCGCTCCCGCGGCCTGGATCCTCGCGGACCGCGCCGGGAACAAGGTCTGCATCGCCGCCTGGCCCGATGGAGCGGCTCCGGCTGACCCCGACGCACAGGCCTGACCGCCGACATGCTTCCCGAGAACTTCGCGATCATCGGCGCCGTCATCGGTTCGCTCGGCGGCTTCTACTACCTGTACGCAACCATCGCCGGCAAGGCACAGCCCAACCGCGTCACGTGGCTGCTGTGGGGAATCTTCCCGATGGTCATCTTCGTGGCGCAGCGGGCCCAGGGTGTCGAGGGCCTGTCCTGGACCTCGTTCGTCGCCGGCTTCACGCCGTTGCTCATCGTGGCCGCATCGCTGTTCAATCGGAAGGCCTACTGGAAGACCGAGCCCCGCGACTACTACCTGATGGCGGCGGCCATCCTCGGAATCATCCTGTGGGCGATCACCGACGATCCGATCCTGGCAATCCTGTTCTCGCTGCTGGCCGATCTGCTGGCAGGAATACCAACGCTCATCAAGTCGTATCGCCATCCGCGCTCCGAAAGCTGGATCGCCTATGCGATCAGCACCCTTGGCTTCGGCATCAGCCTGCTGTCGGTCCAGACCTACGACGTGGAGAACACCGCCTTCGTCGCCTACATCGTCGTGTTCAACGGCATCTGCGCATTGCTGTCATCGCGTGGTCGCAGGCGACAGCCGGTAACCAGCTGAGCCGAACAGGACGAGCATGGGAATGGGAGGACCGCGGCGAAGGCCGGCAACGAGCGGATTGGGACGTCGACTGGCGTGGTTGGCCGCCGCGGTTGCCCTGGGAGCATTCGCGATCTACGAGGTCATCGTGCATGACCTCGGCCCGCTGCCGATCCTCATCTTCGTCCTGCTGCCCGATGTCGCGTTCCTGGCGGGGGTCGGACGGCGGCACGAGCCGGGACAGCTGCCGCCCCGGGTCGTGCCCGCCTACAACTTCGCCCACCAGCCGCGCATCCCGCTCATCCTGATCGGACTGGCCCTGGGCGCGCTGCTGATTGTCAGGCTGCTGGTCCATGCGCCCGCGCCGTACGAAGAGGCGAGGTTCATCCCGCTCGTGGTGTACGTCGCGGCGATCTCCTGGCTCGCGCACATCGCGTTCGATCGTGCGCTCGGCCTCGGTCCGCGGACAGCCGACGGCTGGCCGCGCTGAGCCAGGTCGGCACCGGGCGCATTCGACCCGGCAATCGCGACGCATGCCATCGAACCTCCTGCCGGCGTCAGCGGGCTGCTCCCAGCATTCGTGCCGGGGGTTGACATCGGCAGAGCGTAAGTGATAACTTACCGTAAGTGACTACTTACGAATCAGTCATGGATGCGGTCGGAGACGGCACGCGCCGGGCGATCCTCGAGCGGCTGCTGGAGGCTCCCTCGGCGGTCGGCGAGCTTGCAGCAGGTCTGCCGGTCAGCCGCCCGGCGGTGAGCCAGCACCTGCGCGTGCTGAAGGACGCTCGCCTGGTGCAGGACCGGCAGGTCGGCACGCGGCGGATCTATGCCGTCGATCCGCAGGGCGTCCGTGAGGTGCGTGAGTACTGGGAGCGCTTCTGGTCACAGGCATTGGCGGGCTTCAAGGCGCTTGCCGACGCCGAAGCACAGCAGCGGGCCGCGAGCGACGGCCGCAAGGAGAGTCCTGATGGTGATGGAGGCTGACGTGGCGCTGGAGGTGCGCAGCTCGGTGGCCGTGAAGCTGCCGCGCGACGAGGCATTCCGCCTCTTTACGGAGCGGATCGGCAGCTGGTGGCCGTTGGCGAGACACTCGGTCTACGGGGCCGATGCAGTCGAGGTGACCATGGAGCCGCGCGTCGGTGGACGCCTCTACGAATCGGCAGCCGACGGGCGCACCTCGGATTGGGGCTCGGTCACGGCGTGGCAGCCCGTCGATCGGCTCGCGGTGACCTGGCACCCAGGATATGGAGAGGAGCTGGCGACGCTGGTGGAGGTGACGTTCTCGGACACAGCCGACGGCGGCACGCAGGTCGACCTGCTCCATACGGGCTGGGAGATCCACGGCGCGACTGCCAGCGAAGCGGCCGCCACGTACCGATCGGGTTGGCCGGGGGTGCTGGAGCGCTTCGCCAAGGCCTGAACAGGGTCCAGATGGGCGTCGGCGGGCAACGAAGAGGCCCGATCCGTGGATCGGGCCGAAGCTGGCGGATCTGGTACCGCATACCGGATTCGAACCGGTGATCTCCGCCTTGAGAGGGCGGTGTCCTGGGCCTCTAGACGAATGCGGCGAAGGGTCTGACCGGCGCGACCGGCCGGGCGGGAGGATAGCAAGAGCCCGCGCGATCGGCAACCGAAGGGGTCGTCAGAGTCGGTTGGACTCGAGGAACGCGCGCAGCGTCTCGACCACCTGCTGATAGCTCTGCTCCCCGAGCACGAGCCCGAAGTGCGAGTGGGCGCCGAACGGCTCGTAGGGCGCGTCGAGCCACTCGGCGAGGCGCTCGACGTCCGGCTCCGGCACGTACACGTCCAGTCCGGCACCGATGACCAGCCGCGGGACATCGGGCAGCGCGCTGCGGTCGACGGGCACGCCCTGGAGCACCTGGCGCCTGGCGCGACCGGACTCGAACGGCTTCTGGCCCAGCATGTGCTGGATCCGGAGGACGTCGGCGATCGTCAGGTCGCGGTGCTCGCGGGCGAGCTTCTCGGGCAGCGTCTCCCAGCCCAGGGCGGCTCGCCCGTAGACGTCGGGAATGTCGCGCACGATGTGTGGTCGGACGGGTTCGCGCAGGTCCTTTGGCGTCTCGGGCGCGATCAGGACGTACGCCGATACCGGCGCCCGCTCGATCCCCTTGAGCACCAGCAGGCCGCCCAGACCGTGGCCGACCGCGACCACGCCCGGCCCCAGCCGCTCCATCGCGGCGACGACGTCCTCCGTGTAGGACTCGATGTCGAGCGTCTCCGGATCGGCGGTCTGCGACCAGTAGTGGTTGCGCAGGTTGAGGGCATGGCCCTCCCAGCCGCGGGCGGCGAAGTGATGCAGGTAGCGCTCCCACACCCAGGAGCCGCCGAGCTCGCCGTGCACGAACAGGATCGGCTTTCGCCGCGACCGGCGCTCCGGGAGCCAGGATTCGATGTACAGCCCCCGGTCGACGAGCTCGATCTCGTCCTTGCGCACGGGGCGCCCGTGGGGCGGCGGGGTGGTGCCCCCGCTGAGGAGGCGTTCAGGAGCGTTGAGGTCGGTCATGGTCTCCGGTCCGCGGCCTACCACTCGTGCGGGTTGAACACGAGCCCGGTGAGGGCCTTGGGATAGAAATAGGTGGATTTCTGGGGCATCACGTCGTGCTCGCGGGCGACGGCCAGGATCGCGGACACCGGGGTCGGCTCGAGCAGGAACGCGGCGTCCGCATCGTCTCCCGAGGCCACCAGCGCCGCCGCCTCGGCGGCCGACTTGGTGTAGCGGATCCGCTGTCCGCCCGAAACCGCGTCGGCTCCGATCCCGCACAACGCGTCCAGCGTCGCACCCAGCAGCGACACGTCGAGGGAACGGACGGCCTCCCCTCCCCCGCCGATGCGGCCCCTGAACGCCGCTCGCCGAGCGGTGAGCAGCGATGCACCGTCGCGGGTCAGCAGGCCCATCCGGCCCTCGCCACCCGGGAGCTCGCCGGCAGCCTCGAAGCGGGCAACCAGCGCGTCGGTCGTGGTCGCCTCGACCATGAACAGCTCACCCAGCCCGTCGGACAGCCGCCGGAGACCGCCCTCGCCGAGACCATTGACGACCCGGTGGGTGGGCAGCACCGTCAGGTCGTCGGCCGCGTCGAGGAACAGCATCAGCAGGAAGTCGAATGGCGGGTCGGGCTCGCAGGAGCGCGTCATGCGTCGCTCGTCGCGGTAGCGGACGGCCGTCTCGTACCGGTGGTGGCCGTCCGCGATGGCGATCGGCCGCGCGCCGGCTGCCGTGACGATCTCGGCCACGGCACCATCGGGCGCACCGTCGTCGGGCGTCACCCACAGCCGGTGGCGGACGCCGTCATCGTCGGTCACCTCGACATCCGGGGCGGCGGCGGCGATGGACGCCAGCCGGGTCGCGGCCGTCGAATCCGGATCCTGGTACAGCCCGATGACCGGCGAGGTGTTGACCCCGGTTGCCCGGAGCAGGCGATACCGGTCCTCCTTGGGCCCCGACATCGTCCGCTCGTGCGGCAGGATGCCACTGTCCGGCCCGAACGACTCGATCCGCAGCCGGCCGAAGAAGCCGCGCTGGGTACGCTCGACGGTGGTGCCCGGCACCCGGTACGCCTGCTCGTACACGTAGAGGCACGGACGCGGGTCCTTGCGCAGCGTGCCATCCGATCGCCACGCGGCCAGCGCGCGGGCTGCCCGACGATAGCGCTCGTCCGGGTCGTCGCCGGGCTCGGCAGCCGGCAGATCCAGCCGGACGGCATTGCTGGGGTGACGGGCGATCAGGTCGCGACGTAGATCGGCGCCGATCACGTCGTACGGCGGCGCGACCACCATGCCCAGGTCGCCGACCACGCCGGGATCGTAGCGAAGCGCGCGGAACGGGCGGATGTCGGGCACGGGATCCTCTGGCACGCCGGGCGCAGGGCGCCGCGGGTTCGACGGGAAACGGGCCCCCGCATCGTACGACAGCCACGCGCCGACGGCCAACGGAAGCCCCGATCCGCGGACCTCGACACCGCCGGATCCGCACCGGCGGCGGACCGCCGGCCGCGGTGCTACCGTCGCCTACATGGCTTCCCCGGCTGTCGCCCGTCGCGCGATCCGATCCGTCCTGCTCGCCCTCGGCCCGCTCGTCCTCGCGGCCTGCGGGACGCTCTCGATGAGCCCGCCCCCGGCCACGCCGACCGACTTCCCCGGGCTCAGCGGCCGGCTCCACGCCGTCGGGATCGGCGTCGGGGACTATGTCTCGGGCGATGCGGGATGCACGGACCCGGACCTCGTGCCCGCCTCGATCAGCTTCCACGCCAGCGGTCTGGACCAGGCAGCCCCGGTCAAGCTGTACCTGTACGTGTTCCGGAACCTGGACGCCTTCGACCGCCACCGGGACCAGATCGGGCCGTGCGCGGAGGCGTTCGTCACGGACCCCTCGACATTCGAGGAGATCGAGCAGTCGCCGTACGTCGTGGTGGGCCAGGGTCCCTGGGCACCGCAGTTCGAGGCGGCGCTGCGGACGGTCCTGGCGCAGGCCGCCGGCACGGGCGGCTGACCGGGAGGCTCCGCATCCGCGCCGGATCGGCGCCCCGGGTCCTGCCCGGGTACTGGCAGCGTCCGCAGCGAACCACACCGCTCCACACCGGGACCGACCCCACCGTCCCGTGATGCTCGGGACCAAGGAGCCGTCGATGTGGTGCGGCCACGCCCCGACGATCGGGCCATGGAGCTCACCCCGCGCCGGCGACACGCCATCTCGACGATCCTGGCCATCGCCCTGGCCATCGAGTCCGTCACCGCCGTCGCGGCCGCGGCCCACGTCAACGCCGCCCAGCGGAGCGGCCCCGTTGCGCCCCCGGTCGCCGGCGCACCGGCCGTCTCAGCCGCCGCGCCGGTGGCGGACATCAGCTGGTCGCCCGCCACGCTCGCCTCGGCCCGCCTCGAGATCTCGGCACCCAGGCCGGGAACCGTCGCCGCTGCGACCTCCGTCTCGAAGCCCGCCCGTCCCGATGCTCCACCCACGCCCGTCCGGTCGACGCAGGTCAACCAGTCCCCGGCGGCCGGCTCCGCCACGGCGACCGGCTCGACCACGGCGGCGATTCGCTACAGCGGCAGGAACCACGTCTGGATCCCGGCGCTGGGCATCAACCGGTCGGTGAACCTGTTCCCGTGCGACCGCAAGCGCCCGCCGGACAACCTCGTGTACCGCTGGGGCTGCGCCGGGACCAACAACGTCTACCTGCTGGGACACGCCTACAGCGTGTTCAAGCCGCTCCACGACGCGTACACGAGCCATCGGCTCAAGGCGGGCCTGAAGGTGTACTACGCCGATGGCAACGGCAAGGTGCACGTGTATGCCGTCAAGTGGTGGAAGACCACGCCACCCACCACCTCGGCGTCGTGGGCATGGGCCGCGCAGCCGACGCCGTCGATGACGCTCCAGACGTGCGTCGGCGCCAACAGCGAGCTGCGGCTGATGGTGCGCCTGGTCGAGGTGCGGTCCTAGCGTCCGTCCGCGCGCCCCTGCGCGGCCACGCCGCTGCGCGGCGCGCCTCGATCGCGAGTCAGACGACCCGCAGGCCCAGGATCCTGCGTGCGATGACCAGCCGCTGGATCTGGCTGGTCCCCTCCCCGATCTCGGTCAGCTTCGCGTCACGCATGAACCGCTCGACGTGGTAGTCCTCCACGTACCCATAGCCGCCGTGGACCTGGATCGCGGCGTTGGTGACGCGCGACGAGACCTCCGAGGCGAACAGCTTGGCCTGCGCGGCGGCGAGTCCGTAGTCGCGGTCCTGGTCCTTGAGCCAGGCGGCGCGGTACACGAGCGCGCGGGCGGCCTCGATCTCGGTCGCCATGTCGGCGATCATGAACGCGACCCCCTGGAACGTCCCGATCGGGCGTCCGAACTGCTCGCGTGACCTTGCATACGGGACCGCTGCATCGAATGCAGCCTGGGCCAGCCCGAGTGCGAGCGCCGCGACCGAGATCCGGCCACCGTCGAGCACCTTGAGGAACGCACGGAACCCGGCGCCCTCGTCGCCCAGCAGGTTCGCGGCCGGGACCCTGACCCCGTCGAAGTTGAGCTCTCCCGTCGCCGAGGCGTGGAGCCCCATCTTCTCCTCGAGCCGGCCGACGTTGAACCCGGGCGTATCGGCGGGCACGATGAATGCGGAGATCGACCCCGAGCCGTCCGTGGCGGGTCCGGTGCGGGCGGTGATGATGTACGTCCCGGCCTGCCCGGCATTGGTGATGAACCGCTTCTGGCCGTTGATGACGAAGGTCGCCCCGTCCGGACCATCCTCGCGGCGAGCGGTCGTCCGGGTGCCCCCGGCGTCGGATCCGGCGTCCGATTCGGTCAGCCCGTAGGCGCCCAGCACCCTGCCCGCGGCCATCGGCGGCAGGAAGCGGTCCCGCTGCTCGTCGCTGCCGGCGATCAGCAGCGGCCCGCAGCCCAGGCTCGTGTGCGCCGCGACGATCAGGCCGAGCGACCCCCAGACGCGGCCGATCTCCTCGATCGCGATCGCGTAGGCCAGGGTGTCCATCCCGGCACCGCCCCAGCGCTCCGGCACGTTGATCCCCAGCCAGCCCATGTCGGCGATCCGGGCGACGATCTCGGTCGGGAAGCGTCGCGCCCGCTCGTGCTCGTCGACGACCGGCTCCACCTCCGTGGTCATGAACTCGCGGATCGTGTCGCGAAGGAGGACGTGGTCGGGTGACAGGTCGAGGTCCATCACCGGAGCGTAGCACCGGGCCTCGGGCGGCCAGCGGCGTGCGCGTCACGCGTCGCTCACGCGCGCCCGGCGCGTTCTTGTTAGCCTCTGCCCGCATGCCCGAGCCCGCAGTCCCGCCCGCCTCCAGCCCCACAGCCATCGCCGGCTCCGAGTCCGCGCTCCGGCGCGCGATCCTGCACCACCTCCGGCGCACGGGCCCGTCGGCGCCCGATGCGATCGCGACGGCGCTGGGTGCCAGCCGGAGTGGCGTTGCCCAGCAGCTGCGCGCCCTCGACGGCGCCGGACTCGTGACGCGCACGAAGGAGCGCCACGGCGTGGGGCGGCCGCGGCACGTGTACGACATCACCGCCGATGCGCAGGACCTGTTCCCGACCAACTACGACGGGCTGGCCACGGGCCTGATGACCGCGATCCTCGAGGTCGGCGGCGACAGCCTGCTGGACGACGTGTTCGCGGCGCGACGTCGCCAGGCCGAGGCCCAGCTGCGCGAGCGGATGGCCGCCGTCCTGCCCGCCGGCGCCTCGATCGTCGACCGGGTGCGAGAGCTCGCGCGCCTCCAGGACGAGCTGGGCTACCTGTCCGAGGCCGTGTTCGACGACGGGGAGATCCGGCTCGTCGAGCACAACTGCGCCGTGCTCGACGTCGCGCGCACGAACCCGGCCGCATGTGCGGCGGAGCTCGAGCTGTTCCGGGGCGTGCTGGGCGCGGAGGTTACGAGGGAGCGGCACATCGCCGTCGGCGATCGCTGTTGCGAGTACCGGATCTCGTCGTCGCCGCCCGCGACGTCGGCCACGGGTCACCGCCCGGACTGACCGGCCCGATCTCACCGGCGGGTACCCGCCCGGACCCAGGGGACTCACGGGGCGGGTGGATGCCCGGACCCGGTGACGCGCCGCCCTACGCCTCTTCGCGCTCCACGACATCGCGCGAGGCGGGCTCGCGGCGGGGCAGCGGGATCTCCGAGACGTTGGGCACGAACGACGCGGCGAGCGATGTCGCGGCGATCTGCTCCTGCTCCTCGAGCGACAGGATGCCCAGCCGCCCGAGCGTCGCCATCTCGTCCCGGATGTAGGTCTTGAGCATCTCGGGGCCGTCGGTGCTGATGACGTACCGGACCCCGTTCCGCCGGAACTGGTCGAAGATCCAGCGGAACTCGTCCCAGCCGGAAACGACGCCGGTATTGAGGTTCGACGTGGGGCAGACCTCGAGCACGATGCCCCGGTCGCGAAGCATGTCCATCGCCCGCGGATCGAAGGCCGCCTTGACCCCGTGGCCGATGCGGTCCGGCTCCAGCAGCTCGATGACGCGGGCGATCTCCTCGACCGGACCCGATTCACCGGTATGGACGGTGATCCCCAGGCCGTACTGGCGCGCGCGCCGGAACAGCCGTCGATAGTCGGCCACCCGGAACGTCGCGGACTCGGGGCCGGCGATGTCGATGCCGACCACGCCCCGGTCGCGCCAGGTGATCGCCTTCTCCGCGATGATCTCGTTGAGCTCGAACGGGAAGGCGCGATCGAGGCAGAAGATGAGGCCCGGCCGGACCGGGTACTCGAGGGTCGCCCGGTCCATGCCGCGCACCGCCGCGGCGATGATGTGGTCGAGATCCTGCTCCCCGCCCCGGTTCCGCTTCATCGGGTTGAAGCGAAGCTCCATCGTGGTCACGTTGTTCTTGCGATACGCCCCGCCGACGACCTCGTAGACGGCACGCTCCACGGCGATCGGGCTGGACTGGATCAGCTCGGTCCAGTGGAACAGCTGCAGGTACCCGTCGAAGCTCTTGGGCCGGCGCGGATGGACGGTGATCAGGTCCCGGAAGTCCCAGTAGTCGCGGGTCGGGAGCTTGATGCCCTGCGCGTGGGCGATCGACCACATGATCGCCGGCGTGACGGCCGCGCCCAGGTGGCAGTGGAGCTCTGCGAGGGGGACCTTGCGGCTGAGTCGGGCGACCATCCCCGCGAGCATAACGGGTATGGGGTCAGCCCATGCAGACCTCGATCAGCCGACGCAGACCTCGTACGCGAGCGCCGGGCCCGAGGACGGCACGAGCTCCAGCCGGTAGCGTCCGGCGGCAAGCCCGACGGCCGGCAGCGCCACGAGCGTGAGCCCGCCCGTCGCCGGCTCGCCGGCCATCAGCCGCGTCGGCAGCGGTTCCGCGCCACCGGTCCTCGACAGACGCACGCCCACGATGGTCGTCCCGCGCGGCGTCTGGACCGCGAGCAACCGGTCGGCGGGCGTGACGGTCGCGCCTCGGCCACAGGTCCCGGTGCCCGGACCGCCCACCAGGTCGAGGTCGGTCACGATCGGCTGCCCGGCGACCCCACCCGGGGCCGCGACTGCGGCCATCCAGCGGCCGAGCAGCGCCAGCGGCGAGGACGGCGACGCGGTCGCCGGCGACGGCACGATCTCCACGTGCCAGACCCGCGCCTGGTAGCTCCCGTCCGGACCCGTCCACGACGCCGTCAGCTCGTACACCCCGGCGGCAAACGAGGCGCCCGCCCCGGCTCGCTCCAGGACGACGACCCCGGCGCGCGCGGACGCCGGCGGATCCGGTCCGGCGGTCGGGGCATGTGGCGCGGCGGCATCTGCCGCCACGACCTCGACCGGCGCCCGCACGCTGCCGCCGACCGGTGTGAGCATCTCGATCCACAGGTACGGATCGCGCGCGCCCGGGGGCAGCGCGGCGCCAAGGGCGGCGACATCGGTCGACGGCACCGGCGCCACCAGCGGCTGCCGCCCCGGCCGCGCCGATGCGAGCCAGGCCTCGTGCTCGGTCAGCGGCTCCGACACCTCCGCGTCGACCGCGATCACCTCGCCACCGACGACGGCGATCGGGCCCTCGGGAAGCCCCCCGATGCTGCCGGCGATGTCCGCCGGCGGGCCCGACACCGACGCCGGCGCGACCGACCCGATGTCCCCCGGGACGGTCGTCAGCAGCCGCGTGATCCCGGACCCGAGCAGCACGTCGAAACGGTACCTGCCAGCGGGCCAGGCCCCGGCAACCGCGGTGGCCGTCGCGTCGGGGAGCCATAGCCAGGACCCGGGGTCGGGCCCGGGAAGGCGCGACCGCACCGATCCGACGCGGCGTCGCCACGGAACCCAGCTTCCAGATCCGGATGTCGAGCGGGAGACGGTCGGCGGGCGTGGTCACGCCGACGGCGACGACGACATCGCCCGTCGCGGCGGGCGACACGACGGTCCCGAGATTCCAGGTGTCACCGGTGAGATCGGCCGGGCTCCAGCGTTCCTCGAGACCGGTCCCCGAACCGTCGCCCGGCGGCCGCTCGCCCGGTCGCACCACGATCACGCGGATCCCCCAGTCATCGTGCGGTCGGGCCGCCGCTTCGATGTCGGCGGCCTGCAGCCGGCTCGCAGCCTGGGCGCCTGCGCCGGTGGCGCCCTGGTCAGCGAGGCCGCCGGAACCCAGCGCGTCGCGCTCACCCGCGGAAGGGTCGCTCACCGCCCAGGGTCGGAGGACCGTCACGAGCAGGAACACCACCACCACGATCGCCGCGCCCGATCGCGATCCGCGGCATGCGGCCGCCACCGACGCGCCTCGGCTCGATGTCGATCCCGCCGGCCGCTCGGCTTGCTGACGTGCGGTCGGGCTTGATGCTGCCCGGCGCGCCGGCACCGCGGGGCATGGCCCCGATCCTGCCCCGGTCAGCTCGCCGCGGGGACGACGCGGCCGTGTGCGTCCAGGGTCGCCTGCCGGCGCAGCGCACGCAGCTCGGCACCCGGGACCTGGTCGCG
This sequence comes from uncultured Chloroflexia bacterium, assembly GCA_963749705.1. GTDB lineage: Bacteria > Chloroflexota > Limnocylindria > Limnocylindrales > CSP1-4 > CAIXZV01. The sequence continues at coordinate 123,489 of CAVVNQ010000006.1, forward strand.
TGCGTGGTAGCTCGAGCGGACCAGCGGGCCCGACTCCACGTGCTTGAACCCCAGCGCCAGGGCCTCGGCCTTCATCTCGGCGAACTCGTCGGGGTGGTAGTAGCGGACCAGCGGCAGGTGATCCGTGGTCGGGCGCAGGTATTGCCCGATGGTCAGGATGTCGCAGTCCACGTCGCGCAGGGCCGTGAAGCACTCGGTCAGCTCGGCCCGTGTCTCGCCCAGCCCGACCATGAGCGACGACTTGGTGTGCGCCTCGTGGCCGTACTCGGCCGCATAGGCCTTGGCGCGCTCGAGGACCGACAGCGTGCGGTCCCAGCGGGCGCGCTTGCGGACCGGCCTCTGGAGCCGCTTCACGGTCTCGAGGTTGTGGTTGAGGATGTCGGGTCCCGCGTCCATCACGGCCCGCAGCGGCGCTTCCTCGCCGTTGAAGTCCGGGATCAGGACCTCCACGCCCATGCCCGGGCTGCGGGTGCGGAGCTCGCGGATGGTCGCCGCGAACGCGCCCGCTCCCCCGTCCGGCAGGTCGTCGCGGGCGACGCTCGTGACCACCACGTGGTCGAGGTTCATGGCGGCGACGGCCTCGGCGACCCGCCGCGGCTCGTCGTCGTCGAACCAGGTGGGCTTGCCGGTCTTGATCGCGCAGAAGCCGCAGGCGCGGGTACAGGTGTCGCCCAGGATCATCACCGTCGCGGTGCGCTGGTCCCAGCACTCGCCGACGTTCGGGCAGCGGGCTTCCTCGCACACGGTGTTGAGGTTCAGGCCGGAGAGCAGCCCCTTGAGCTCGTGGTAGTTGTCGCCCGACGGCATCCGGGACTTGATCCAGTCCGGGTGGCGGCGGAGCGGCATCGTGCCGTCCGCGGCCGCGCCGAATGTGCCGCCGCCCATCGCGATCGAGATGGGCGTGGCCGGTGCGTGGTCGTGGCCCTTGCCGGGGCCGGGATCGAAGATCGGGAGGTCGCGGGTCATCGTCGTCTGTCGCCGTCCGGATCCGCTAGTACAGCGCGGTCTCGGGACCGACGCCCTCGAGCCACGCCTTGATATCGCGGAGCAGGGCCGCCCCGCCGGCGCCATCGTTGGCGCGATGGTCGACACCCAGGACCATGTTCATGATCGGCCGGATCGCGATCGTGTCACCATCGGGCGTGCTCAGCACGACCGCGCGCTTGGTGATCGCCTCCATGGTCACGATCCCGACCTCGGGCACGTTGAGGATCGGCATCACGAGGTTGGTGCCGAGGTACCCGGTGTTGTCCACCGTGAACGTCCCGCCGCCGAAGTCGTCGAGGCGCAGCTTGTTCGCCTTGGCGCGACCGGCCACGTCCGCGATCGCGGCGTTGAGGCCATGGATCGAGAGCTGGTCCGCGTCCCGGATGACCGGCACGATCAGCCCGTCGTCGACCGCCACCGCGACGCCGATGTTGACGCGTCGCTTGGCGAGCAGCCCCTGGTCGGTCCAGTGGGCATTGAACGTCGGGTTGCGCTTGAGCGCCTCGGCGGCCGCCTTGACGACAAACGGGACGTAGCTCAGGGAGAGCCCTTCCTTCTCCTGGTACGTGCGCTTCGTCCGCTCCCGCAGCTGGACCAGCCGCGTCGCATCGACCTCCATCTGGACGTATGCGTGCGGCGCCTGGAGCGACCGCGTCATCTGGGCGGCGATCCCCTTGCGCATCTGGGTCAGGGGAACGAGCACCTCGTCCGCGCCGGCCGGGAAGGCGATCGTCGCCGGAGCCGGTCCGCCGCCGCGAGCTCCCGCCGAGGCTGCCGGTGCCGGGGCGGCGGACGCCGATGTCGCAGAGGTCGCCTGCTGCCGGGTCTCCGCCGTCGCCGGAGCGGTGCCGGTGCGAACGGCCTCCACGAAGGCGATCACGTCCTCGCGGGTGATCCGGCCGCCGCCACCGGTGCCCGAGATCTGCGCGGGCTCGAGGTTGTGCTCGCGAAGCAGGCGGCGGACCGCCGGGGTCATCCGGGCGTTCGGATCGCCGGCGGGTTCGGCGGCGGCCACGCTGGGGGCAGCCGATGCGACCGCGGGCTGTGCGGGAACCGGAGCGGCTGGAGCTGATGTGGGCGCCGCGGTCGGCGAGGACGTCGCCGCGACGGGGCGCTCGTCGGACCCGGCGGGGCCGTGGGCAACCTCGGGCTCGGCGGCGGCGGCCGGCGCAGCGGCTTCGGCCGGCGCCGCTGCCCTGGCCCCGTCGTCTGCCGTCTCGATCACGGCGATCTCGGCGTTGTTGGGGACCGTGTCGCCCTCCTGGGCCAGGATCTCCTTGAGCACACCGGCGAACGGCGATGGAACCTCGGCGTTCACCTTGTCGGTGATCACCTCGAGCAGCGGCTCATACTTCTCGACGGTGTCGCCCGGCTGCTTGAGCCAGCGGCCGATCGTCCCTTCGGCCACGCTCTCGCCGAGCTGGGGCATCGTCACCTTGGCCACTGGGCAAATCCTCCGATGGGGCGCTGCGGGAGGCGCGGGATCGTCGGGTCCTAGTGTCGCGCATCCGGGGCGTCCATGCCCAACCCGGCCACGAACGCGGCCACGAACCCGCTCACATGACCGGCGACGGCCTGCGGCTCGACGACACCGCATCGTCACGGAGCCAGATTCCGACGGTTGCGGGCCGCATTGCGTCGCCCACCGTCGCACGGATGTCGCCGACAACGGCGTCGAGGTCGACGGCGTCCCGCTGGCGCGCACCAAACGCCGCGACGGTCATGGCCGCATCGACCCGGGCTCGGTCGAACCGGCGGTCGACGGCGCCCTGGACCCATCGCCGGATCGGCTGGAAGGCGGCGAATGCCGCGAGCGTGGAAGCTGCCACTGCCAGCGTGTTGCGCGATGTCATGTCCGCGAGCAGCGCCTGCAGGGCAAGGTTCCCGAGTGCGAACACCCCCAGCAGCGTGACGGTGACGACCACGTAGGTGATCGTGCGGCTGATCAGCTGGTCGATGTCGTAGAGCCGATAGCGCAGAATCGCGAGCGTTACGGCGGCCGGGATCAGGGCCAGCGCAAGGGGACCCAGGACGGACAGCAGGACGGAGCTCACCCCCACGAACGTGGGCAGGACCGTCACCCCGGACAGCACCATGGCGGCCAGCATCCACTTGAGCTGCTGCCGTTCGTCCCCGCGACCTCGCCGGAAGCGTACGACGATCGAGACGACGCCCATGATCGCGCCGAGCATCATCACGATGACCGCAAGCGCGGTCCCGGCCGGGCGGGTCCAGTCCGGGAGGAACGGGATCGCCATCGGGTTGGGCGGGATACCAGGGTCGATCTGCCCGGGCCCCAGGATCGTCGCCGTCGTGGACACGATGAGCAGGCCCGTGACGACAGCCACCGGACCTCGCCATCCGGGGCCGGGCAGACGCCCGTCGGGGAACAGGATCGGCATGAACGCGAGCAGGAGCACAACGAACACGACGAGCCCCGCGATCGCGATCGTGCCCGCGGCACCGGCCAGCGCCGGCATCGTGGTGGCTGCGGAGGCCACGATGCCGAAGCCCACGAATGGGGCCGCCCCGAAGGGCGGCGCGAGCAGGAACAGCCAGCCGACGGCGTGACCCGGGCGCAGGCGCACGAGCAGCCAGCCCAGCGACGCAAACCACAGCAGCGCCGGGACGAGCTCGACGACGGAAAGGGGGGTGCCATCGCCGACACCGTTGTCGATCACCGCCGGGAGGTACAGCCATGTGAGGGTGGTGGCAGAGGCGACCGACACGAGCCATGCCGCGCTCGCCAGGCGCAGCTCGCGGCCTGACGCCCGCCGGTCGGTGCGGGCGCGTGCGGCATGGGGGTCTGACCGCGCTGTCACGACCCGATCCTCGCGCGGGTCCGTTCCGGGAGCGTTACGGAGGGCCCCTCTGCGCCCCTCAGTAGGCGGCGAGCTTCCGGATCGCATCCGCGATCTTGATCGGGTTGAGCATGAACCAGTCCTCGAGGACGTGGTTGTAGGGAACGCCGGGCACGTCGGGTCCGGCGATCCGGGACACGGGTCCGTCGAGGTAGTCGAACGCCTCCTCGGCGACGATCGCGGCGATCTCCGCCCCGTACCCGCCGAACCGGTTGTCCTCGTAGGCGATCAGGCACTTGCCCGTCTTGCGCACGGACATCAGCAGGGCGTCCCGATCGAGCGGCCGCAGCGTCCGCAGGTCGAGCACCTCGACATCGATCCCGTCGGCCTCGACCCGCTGCGCCGCCTCGAGCGCGTAATGGACCATCAGCCCGTACGCGACCACGGTCACCTGGCGGCCCGGCCGGCGGATGAGCGCCCGCCCGAGGGGCACCGTGAACTCGCCGTCGGGAACCTCGCCGCGCACGCTGCGGTACATCTTCTTGTGCTCGAAGAACAGCACCGGGTCCTCGTCCCGGATCGCCGACCGCAGCAGGCCCTTGGCATCCGCGGGCGTGGACGGGATCACCACCTTGAGCCCGGGGACGTGGGAGAAGAACCCCTCGACCGACTGCGAGTGGTACAGCGCCCCGTGGACCCCGCCGCCGTACGGCGCACGGACGACCATCGGCACGCCGAACCCGTTGTTCGAGCGGTAGCGCATCCGGGCGGCCTCGGACACCAGCTGGTTGAACGCTGGGTGGATGAAGTCCGCGAACTGGATCTCGGCCACCGGGCGCAGCCCGTTCATCGCGGCCCCGATGGAGGCGCCGATGATCATCGATTCGGTCAGCGGGGTATCGATCACCCGGTCGTCGCCGAACTCGGTCCACAGGCCGTCGGTGGCCAGGAACACCCCGCCCTTCTTGCCCACGTCCTCGCCCAGGACAACGACCGATTCGTCGCGCCGCATCTCCTCGGCCATGCCGTCGCGGATCGCCTCGATGAACGTGCGAACGGCCATCAGCCCGCGCCCTCGGCCGGGGCCACGTGCCACGGCGGCGCCGTCTCGCCCGGCCAGTGCTCGGCGTAGACCCAGTCGAGCGCGGTCGCGGGGTCGGGATCCGGCTGCGCCTCGGCGTAGTCGGTGGCATCGGTGACCAGCCCCTTGATCTCGGCGGTCAGCTCGGCCTCGATCGCGTCGGTCAGCACGCCGGCGTCGCGCAGCTGTGCCCGAAAGATGGGCAGCGGATCGTGGGCCTTGCCCTCGGCGAGGTCGTCCTCGGTCCGATACTTCGTCTGCTGGTCGTCCGACGAATGCGCGGTCAGCCGGGTCACCTTGGCCTCGATCAGGGTCGGACCGCCGCCGCTCCGTGCCCGGTCGACCGCATCGCGGCCGGCCGCATAGCAGGCGAGCACGTCGGTGCCGTCGACCACGACCCCGGGGATGCCGTAGCCCGAGGCCCGGCTCGCGACGTCCCTGACCGACAGCTCCTTCTCCGCCGGCACGCTGATCGCGTAGCCGTTGTTCTCGACGATGAATACGAACGGCAGGCGATGGATGGCGGCGAAGTTGAGCGCCTCGTGGACGTCGCCCTGGTTCGAGCTCCCCTCCCCCATGATCGCCACCGCCACCTGGTCGGTTCCGCGGGTCTTGGCGGCCAGGGCGATCCCCACCGCGTGGAGGATCTGGGTCGCGACGGGCGACGACACCGACACCAGGTGATGCTCCGGGTAGCCGTAGTGGCCGGGCATCTGTCGGCCGCCCGACGAGGGATCGTTCGCGGTGGCGTACTGGGCCGTCATCATGTCGCGCGGCGACATCCCGAACGTCAGGCAGGTGGCGATCGAGCGATAGAACGGCGCGATCCAGTCGTGATCGCGACGGAGCGGCCATGCGAGACCGACCTGGGCGCCCTCGTGGCCCTGTCCGCTGATCACGAACGGGATGCGTCCGGCGCGGTTGAGGATCCACATCCGCTCGTCGACCGCGCGCGCCAGCGCGACCAGCCGGTACATCGCGACGAGGTCGGCATCGGTCAGCCCGACCGAGGCGGCAAGTGGGCTCGTCGCGGCGTTGTCGCTGTGGCCGGTGACCGTCATCCCGTCCTCCGTGCACCTGGCCGGCTCGCTCGACCGCGCCGGCATCTCCGGCGTCGTGCCGGCGCTGCTGGCCGTGCCGACGTCGCCGGTCCAGCCGGCGCCGTATCGCCGGCTAGAAGTTGATCGACCGTCCGTCGACCGCCATCGCGGTCTCCCCGAGGATCTCCGAGTATGTCGGATGGGCGTGCGTGGCGGCGCCGATCTCCCATGGCGCCGCCTCGAAGGTCAGCGCCAGGGACGCCTCCGCGATGAGGTCCGTCGCATGCGGCCCGATGATGTGGATGCCCAGCGTCTCATCCGTATCGCGGTTGGCGATGATCTTCGCAAACCCCTCGTACTCACCGCCGATGATCGCCTTGCCGACCGCCTGGAACGGCACCTTCGCGGTCTTGACCGGCAGCCCGCGCTCCTCGCACTGCTGCTCGGTGAGGCCCACCGACGCGATCTCGGGCCGGCTGTACGTCGCGCGAGGCTGCTTGACGTAGTCCATGGGGTGGACGTCCGGGTCGCCGGCGATCGTGTGGGCAGCGATCATCCCCTCGTGCGCCGCGGTGTGCGCGAGCATCAGGCCGCCAACGATGTCGCCGATGGCGTACAGGTGCGGCTCGCGGGTGCGCATGTGGCCGTCGACCTTGACGATGCCCCGATCGACCTCCGCGCTCGTGGTGTCCAGCCCCACGTCCTCGACGTTGGTGGCCCGGCCCGCGGCGACCAGAAGCATCTCGGCCTCGAGCTCGGTGGCCTCCTTGCCATCGGGGCCGACGGTGATCCGGACGCCGTCCTTGCCCGCCTTGACCGACTTCGCATCGAACCGGGCGCTGGTGATCACCTTGATCCCACGCCGGTTGAACGTGCGCTCCAGCTCCTTCGAGACCTCGCGATCCTCGAGTGGGACGATCGCGGGCAGGTACTCGAGCAGGGTGACCGACGCGCCGAGGTCGTGGTACATCGATGCGAACTCGACGCCCACCGCGCCGGCGCCGATGATGACGATGCTGGCCGGCATCGAGTCCATGCGCAGCACGTCGTCCGAGGTCACGATCCGCTTCCCGTCGGGGGTGATCCCGGGCAGCGACTTGACCCGGGACCCGGTGGCCAGGATCACGTCGGTCGCGTTGAGGATCCGCTCTCCCCCGGCGCCCGGCGCGCCGTCCTCGGCAGGCTGCATGACCCTGACCCGGGTCGCACCGTCGAGCCGGCCGCGGCCCTGGACCCAGGTGACGCCGTACTTCTTGACCAGCGTCTGGACGCCCTTCCACATGCGGGTCACGACCTGGTCCCGGCGCTTGGCGATCTGTGCGTAGTCCACGCTCGTCTCGCCGCCCAGCACCAGGCCGAAGTCGGCCGCGTGGCGCAGCCGCTCGTTGAACGCGGCCAATTCGAGCAGCGCCTTGGTCGGGATGCAACCGCGGTGGAGGCAGGTGCCGCCGAGCTTGTCCTCGTCCACGAGGGCCACCTTGAGCCCGAGCTGCGCGGCGCGGAACGCCGCGGCGTACCCGCCGGTTCCCGCGCCCAGGACGACGAGGTCGAAGTCATTCGAGGAGCCGACGGCCATCGGTCAGGGATTCTCCGCTGCGGTCAGCGCCTGGCCGGCGAGCGGCGGTCGCGGCCTTGGCTGGCGTGAAGGGACATCGCGGTCGATCGTACTACGGGCGTCCGCCGATGTCGGACCGGGGCGCGGCGGGTTGCAGCGACGCGGACGGCGAACCCGTGGGCGCGGCACACGGCCCGGGACATCGTTCGACACCGGATCGGCGGACTCACCCCGGTTCGACCCCGGGTCGGCGACATCGGAGCATCGTTCGAGCCGCAGCCCGCGACCCGGTGCTAGATTCCGCCCCTGCGGCGGGGACCGGTCCCGCCGCCACCGGAGGTGCTGGACGGTGAGCGCGGGCGAGCTCCTGGTCGCGATCCTGCTCGCTGTGCTGTCCTACGTCGGCGGCTCCGTCCCGTTCGGGGTCGTCGTCGCGAAGCTCACCGGGGCCACCGACCCGCGGACACTGGGCAGCGGCCGCACCGGGGGCACCAACGCCCTGCGCGCGATGGGCCGGCGACGGGCGCTGGTCGTGGTCACCGGAGACGTGCTCAAGGGCGTGCTGCCCGTCCTGGCCGCCCGCTTCCTGACCGGCAATGCCGGCGTCGAGGTCCTGTGCGCGATCGCCGCCATCCTGGGCTCCACCCGGTCGATGTTCGTGGGCTTCCGTGGCGGACGCGGCGTGGGCACGAGCGTGGGCACGATGCTGGTGATCTTCCCGCCCGCGATCCTCGTCGGGGCGCCCGTGTTCGTGGTCGTGATCCTGGTGACCCGCTACGTGTCGCTGGGTTCGCTGATGTCGACCGCCGCCGGGGCGCTCCTGGTCGGGATCTGGTGGCTCGCCGCAAACGGGACGGTCCCGGTGGCCTACCCGGTGTACGCGACGCTCGGGTCAGCGCTGGTCTGGCTGGCGCACGCGGACAACATCGGCCGACTGATCCACGGCACCGAGCGTCGCTTCGACCTGGACCTGCTGTCCCGCGACTGAGGGCAGCGGCCGGATGGCGCCAGGGGCCACGGCGATGGCGAGGGGGACGGGCCGGGCGGGGTTTCGTGGCGCCAGGGGCCACGGCGATGGCGAGGGGGACGGGCCGGGCGGGGTTTCGTGGCGCCAGGAACGAAAAGACCGGGCCGCGGCATCCGCGACCCGGTCCAGACTGTCGAGTGTCAGCCGCCGCGCTGCGTCCGGAAGCAGTCCGAGCAGTAGACGGGCTTGCCGTTGGTCGGGCGGAACGGGACGCGGGCCTCGTTGCCGCAGCTCGAGCACGTTGCGGTGAACATCTCCCGCGGTGCGCTGCTCCGGCCGTAGCCGCCGGCCGAGTAGCCGCCGCCACCGCCATAGCCGCCGGCGTCATAGCCGCCGGCAGATGCGCCGTAGCCGCCATCGCCCGCGGCACGCGCGGCCTTGCGGCTGGCGCGGCATGACGGACAGCGCCGGGGCTCGGTGAACCCCTTCTCGGCGTAGAACTCCTGCTCGCGCTCGGTGAATGCAAACTCCATTCCGCAATCGGAACAGGTCAGGGTCTTGTCGGCCACGTGCCGATGTCCTCCAGCTGTCGCCGCCTCTTGCCCGGGGTCCTCGAGTGATAGCCGGAGGAAACCAAGTGTCGAACGTGCGATCGGGTTATGTCCGTGCACGGCGATCCGCGCACGGGCGCAGTGTACGTAGGAACCCGCCCGATGGCGATACCGTATTTTCGGGTCGATCAGAAGGCCCTTCGGCCCTAGCCGGCTGCCCAGCCCTTCGACCGCTCCACGGCTCGCTGCCAGTCACGAAGCAGCGCGGTCCGCCGCTCCGGGGTCATGGCCGGCTGGAACCGGCGGTCGACCGTGCGGATCGACGCCAGCTCGTCGAGGCCCGACCACATCCCCGTCGCGAGCCCGGCCAGCGACGCGGCGCCCCAGGCCGTGGTCTCGGTCACGGTCGGGCGCTCCACCGGCACGCCCAGGAGATCCGCCTGGAACCTGAGCAGCTCATCGTTGCGAGCCGCGCCCCCGTCCACCCGCAGGTCCGCCAGCGGCGCCCCACGGTCGGCCTCCATCGCAACGAACACATCGTGGACCTGGTACGCGATCGACTCGATCGTCGCGCGCGCAATCTCGGGCAGCCCGGTGCCGCGGGTCATGCCGATCAGCAACCCGCGGGCGTGCGGGTCCCAGTGCGGCGCGCCGAGGCCGGTGAACGCCGGCACGAGGTACACGCCACCGGTGTCCTCGACGCCACGAGTCAGCTCCTCGACCTCGCTCGACGATCCGATCGCGCGCAGGCCGTCGCGCAGCCACTGGACGGCCGCTCCCGCGATGAACACCGAGCCCTCGAGCGCGTACGCGACCGGACCGCCGTCACCAAGCTGCCACAGCGCCGTCGACAGCAGGCCGTGCCCGGAGGCAATCGGCATGTCGCCGACGTTCGCGAGCAGGAACGCGCCGGTGCCATAGGTGTTCTTGGCGTCGCCCGGCGCGAAGCACGCCTGCCCGAACATCGCCGCCTGCTGGTCACCCGCCACGCCGGCGATCGGGATCGGGCGACCCAGGACATCGGCGTCCGACTCGGCCCACACCGCCGACGACGGTCGGACCTCGGGCAGCATCGAGCGCGGCACCTCCATCAATGCCAGCAGCTCGTCGTCCCACTCGAGGCTGCGCAGGTCGAGCAGCAGGGTTCGCGAGGCATTCGATGCATCGGTCGCGTGGACGCGGCCGCCGGTCAGACGCCAGATGAGCCAGGAGTCGACCGTCCCGAACGCCAGCTCGCCGCGCGCGGCGCGGGCGCGCAGGCCGCCCTCCTCGAGGATGTGCCGGATCTTCGGACCGGAGAAGTAGGCGTCGAGGGGCAGGCCTGTCCGCTCGCGGATGAACGGCTCGTGGCCGGCCGCCCGGAGCTGCTCGCAGAACGGCGCGGTGATCCGGCTCTGCCACACGATCGCCGGTGCCACGGGACGGCCCGTCGCACGGTCCCAGACGATCGTGGTCTCGCGCTGGTTGGTGACGCCGATCGCGGCGATGCTCGCGGGCCCACCGACCGCATCGACGACCTCACGGGCGACACGAACCTGGCTCGACCAGATGTCCTCCGGGTCGTGGGTGACGTGCCCGGGCGACGGGTAGCCCTGCGGGAACTCGCGCTGCGCGCTGGCGACGGGGACGCCGTGACGGTCGAAGGCGATCGCGCGCGAGGAGGTCGTGCCCTGGTCGAGCGCGAGCACGAACGGCCCATCGGACATCGGAGCTCCTCCCGGCATCAGCCTGGCGGCGGCACGTCGAACTCGCGGTGCGCGCCCTCGAGGTACGTGCGGACCTCGGCGGCGCGCCGCTCGTCGTCCCAGCCCAGGATCGCGCCCATGATCTGGGCCACCCTCGGCGCACATCCCGCTCCCCGATCGCGAACCTCGGGCGCCAGCCGGATGCGGCGGGCCAGCATGTCGTCGAGCGACATCGCCAGCTCGTGCTCGGCGGCCCACGCGACCTCGGCCTCGAGATACGGGAACCCGGGCTCGAGCGGCGCGGACCATGTCCCGGGCTCGACCGAGCGCGAGCACATCCGGCGCCTCCGTCCCATGGCGATCGACGAGCGACCGGGCTGCCTCGGCGTCGACGTCACCGGTGGCGGTGAGCCGCGAGGCGAGCGCGTCGAGGTCGGCGGAGGCCGCCGCCCCGATGATCGGCAGGTCACCGGTCGCCGTGCGACGCACGCGGGCGGCGTCGCCCAGGACCGCATCCACGGCATCGCGCGCCATCACCCGGTACGTCGTGTACTTGCCGCCGCTGACCCGGACGAGACCCGTCGCCTCGACGCTGACCTTGTGCTCGCGCGAGATCCTGACGCTCGACCGCGCCGTCGACGGGGCGATCAACGGGCGCAGGCCGGCGTACGTGCCCACGATGTCGTCGCGGGACAGCTCGAGGTCGAGCGCCCCGTTGAGCGTGCCCAGGATCTCGTCCACCTCGGCGGCGCTGGTCGCCGGGCGGTCGATCGGGCCATGGAACGGCTGATCCGTCGTGCCGATCAGCCAGTGCCGCGGCCAGGGCACGAGGAACGCGACGCGCCCCGGGATCCTCAGCGTCATCCCGCCCAGCGCCGGGATCCGCTCGCGCGGGATCACCAGGTGGCTGCCCCGTGCGGGCAGGACGCTGAACGATCCGCCGCCGAACGGCCGGTCCGGTTGCGCTCCCCACACCCCGGTCGCATCGAGGACCGTCGCCGCTCGCACGTCGAACGTCGTCCCCGTTACCCGGTCCTCCACCGCCGCTCCGATGACGCGGCTGCCGTCGAGCAGCGGAGCCGTTGCCCGGACCCGGGTGACCGCCGCCGCCTCGTCGGGCGCATGGGCGATCGCGGTCCTGACGACCGCGAGCGCAAAGCGGGCGTCGTCCTCCATCGCGTCGTGGTACAGGAGCGCGCCCCGCAGGTTCTGCCTCCGGAGGTGCGGGGCGTAGTCGAGCGTCGCTGCGAGCGAAAGGTGCCGGTGCGGGCCGCCGGACCTGGCCGACCCCAGCACGTCGTACATCGTCATGCCCGCTTCGTAGAACGCCCGAGTGATCGCGGGCGGTCCGTACAGCGGGAACAGGAACGACTCGAGGCGGACCAGGTGGGGCGCCAGTCGCAGCAGCCGGGCGCGCTCCGCGAGCGCCTCGCGCACGAGGCCGATCTGCATCTGCTGGAGGTACCGCAGCCCGCCGTGGATCAGGCGGCTTGAGCGCGACGACGTCCCGACCGCGATGTCGTCCTGCTCGACCAGCGCCACGCGCATGCCGCGGCTCGCGGCATCGAGCAGGGCCCCGGCCCCCACGATCCCGCCGCCCACGATCAGCAGGTCCCAGTGCTCGTTGGCAAGCCGCTCGAGGTCATGGCCCCGGCGGGCGAGCGGAGCGTGCAGGAGGTGTGGATGCTGGGGATCGGTCACGACGGACCCCTCGTCCCGGGCGAGCGCAGGATCCGCCACAGGATGTAGGCGGTGCCGCCGACCAGGATCACGATCAGCAGCGGCGTGTGGAACACCAAGGCCTGGCCGTCGCTCGGGAGCAACGCGGTGACGCCGGCGGCCGCGAGCACGGTCACCACGACCGCCGCGGCGACCAGCAGCACCTCGCGGATCCCCGGCTGCCGCTCAGCCACGGTCTGCGTCTCCCGGGATGCCGATGGGTGCGACCAGCACGCGCCCGGCGAGCGCGCGGCCGCGGCGCGTCTGCAGGCCGATCTTCGGCCGGTGGAAGGTCACGGTCATGTCCGCCCGGACGACCGGGTCCGACGGGTCGCCGGACGTGAGGTCGACGGCCGTCGGGGTGTCGACGGCCAGCACCGGAACCCCGGCGTCGCGGGCTCGACCGATCATCTCGACCGCGGCGCGCACAGGCTCTCGAAGCCGGCCCTGGACCCCCGTGCCGAGCAGGGCATCGACGATCACGCCGGCCTTGTCCAGCCCCTGGGCGAGGATGGCGATGTCGCGCGCGACCGGTGCATGGACGCGCGTGACGCCGGTCAGGCCCTCGAGCCGCTTCCAGTTCCGGAGGGCATCGGGCGTCCCCGGGCGCTCCGCGGTGGACACGAGGACGGCGATCACGGTTCCGCCCCAGCCGGCCAGGCGACGCGCGGCGACAAGGCCGTCGCCGCCGTTGTTGCCGGGTCCGGCGAGGACGAGGACCGGCCGGTCCGCTCGCCCGTTGTGGGCGGCAAGTGCGCGGGCACCCGCCGCCACGGCCGTACCCGCGTGCTCCATGAGCGTCTCACCGGGGACGCCGAGCGCCTGGGCCTTGCGATCCATGCCCGTCATCGCCGCGGCCGAGATCGCCGTGCGCGCCGCGGTGTCCGCCCAGCGAAGCTCGAGCTCGTCGAGGCTGAGCTCCGCCAGCTCTCGATCGTCCGCGGGAAGGAGGGTCGGGGGGTTGGCCACGGTTCAGAGGGTACCCCGCAAATTGCCGCTCGTCGGGGCGCCTGTCGCAGGGTGGGTCGTCCTGCGTGAGCGGTTCCTCGGCGCCACGACCGTCGGCGAGGCGCAGCGCCCGACGCGCGGCGCGATCCTTGCCTTGCGATCCACGGATGGGGTGCGTGGTAACGGCGGTGCCGGACGAGCCTTCCTGCGACCGACCGATGGGGTGCGTGGTAACTGCCGCGCGGGCGATTCTCGTCGGCAGCGACCGATGGGGTGCGTGCTTGGCGAGCTCCATGTGGCGAACCACGCGGGTGGTCGGTACCTGGCCGGATCAGCGGCAGCGCCCACTCTCGCGTCGGTCGAGGACCGGACCCGCGAACGCCGCAGCAATGGCGACGGCCGAGATACCACGCGTGTCACCGGTCAGCGGCCAGGTCCGTGCCGTCGCGAGACCTGTGGCGGACGGCGGCGGATCGAGGCGTAGGGAACGAGGCGCGGATCGCTGCCGGCCCTCCGGGCGGCGACGCCTCACACCAGCTCTGCGATCAACCCGGCCGCGCGGCGGGCGCCATCGGTGGCAACCGGGTGACTCGGTCACCGGACGCTCGATCTCCTCGGCCATCGCCGCGGCGAGGGCCTCGGGATTGCTGCGGCTCGTAGTCCATCGCCCGCCCGGCGCCGTATCGCTCCAGCCGATGCCGGACGTGGCGGCTCTGCTCGAAGTGGTTGCGCAGCGGGAAGTACAGGAACGGCCGGCGGGCCGCGACAAGCTCCATCGTCGTCGTCAGGCCCGCCCTGCACCACGGCCAGGTCGCACACGGCGAGATGGCGATACAGCTCGCGGAACGTAGCCGCGGACCTCCACGCCGGCGCGGCGCCCAGCGAAGCGGGATCGATCCGGGGCCCCGCGACCGCGACCATCCGCAGCCCGGGGACCCGCCGCCGCGCCTCGGGAAACGCCGCGACAACCCGCCGCAGCAGCGCTCCGCCCACGCCCGAGCCGCCGACCGTCACGATCGCGATCCGCTCGTCCGGGTGGTAGCCGAGCTCGCCGCCGGAGCTCTTCCCGGCGCTCGAGCAGCGGGGCGGGATCAAACCCGGTCACGTAGCCCGCTGAACTCATAGTGCCTCTCGGTCCAGTCGCGAATCGCCGGCAGCCCCGGCCCGAACGCGTCGGGCACAATGTCGGCGGGATCGCCCACGAAGATCGCGCGGTCCCGGATCCGCGGGAAGCGCTCCACGTGCTAGATCATCTCCGCGTTGTGGTCGGCCGTCAGGAAGGCCTCGCGTCGCCGCCGTCGGGCATCGGCAGCCAGCCCACGAAGTCGGTCATCCACGCGAACGCGGTCCGCTTGAGCTCGGGGTTCTCGTGCAGGAAGTGGTCGACGTCCCATAATTCGTCGCCGATCACGAGGTCGTATTCGCCATCGGCGACCGCATCGTGGAACACCATGAAGTTCGCGACCAGGATCTCGTCCATCCGCCGGATCGCCTGGAATGCGTTGAGGTCGTGCTCGTGCCGCCTCGGCGGCGATATGGCCGGACTCGCTGGCGAGCTCGGCGCTCAGCGGATGGATCCGCTCGCCGCGTGCCGCGAGGACGGTGGTCACCGGGTGCTGCGCAAGCCAGTCGATCTCGAGGTCGGGACGAGCGGCCCGCAGCTCGTCCGCGATGGCGACGTCGCGCTGGGCGTGCCCCAGGCCGATGGGCGACGAAAGGAACAGCGCACGCCGGCGCCGCGCCAGGCCGCGCGTCCATGTCCGCGGGGCGGGCGACGCGGACGCAGTCATCGCGGTCATCTGGGTCCCTCACTGGCAGCCGGTCCACGAACGCCCGGATCAGCAGGTTGGTGCGCACCGGCTCCCGCGCGGGCAGGATGTGCCCCGAGCCCTCGAACGTGACCAGCTCGCCGCCGGTCGCCGCGCCAGTGCCTCGCCATGCGCGTGGCGGACGATGCGGTCCTCGGATCCGTGCAGCACGAGGACCGGGCAGCGGACCTGTCGGGCAAGCGCGGTCAGCTCGTCACGGTCGCCGAGCGTCGGCGCGTCCTCGGTCCGCAGCAGCGTCTCGGCATCGGTGTCGAGGCCCCAGCCCACGCAGTCCTCGATCGGCTTGGTCGAATGGGGCTCGTAGACGCACTCGGCGAAGAAGAACTCGAGGAAACCCCGGTAGTCGCGGCGCCAGTAGTGGCGGTTGTACTTGTCCCAGCCCTCGTAGACCTCGAGCTCGTCGTCGAACGAGGCGCCCTTCACGACGGACGGGTCCGGCGGCGCGAGCGGCAGCGCCGGACCGATGAACACCGCGCCCGCCACCCGCTCAGGATGCGTGGCGGCGAGCAGGAGCGACCACTGCGCCCCCATCGAGAGCGAGACGAGCACCGCGCGCGGGGTCGAGGTCGCGTCCATGACCGCCAGCGCGTCTGCGCTGAACTCCCCGACCGCGTACGCCGCGACCGACGCGGGCCGGTCCGAGCGGCCGTTGCCGCGGCCGTCGAACGCGAGCACCCGGTACGACCGGGCGAGGTACGGGACCTGTGCCTTCCACAGCCGGGCATGCACGATCGACCAGCTCGGCATCAGCAGGATCGTGGGCGGATCGCCCGGCGCGACGTCGGCCGGCCCGTACCGGTCCCATGCCACGCGGACGCCATCGCGGTCGATGAACCCGCTCTCGTCGGGCAGGCGGGGACGCGAAACCGGTGGATCGATGGCAGGGGACGCGATCACCATCGTCGCCAGATTGTCCTCCTGCTGTCACCCCGGTTGCAGCCGTCAGCCCGGCGACCGCCATCGCGGTTCCCATCGGCCCCGGCAGGCGACCCACCGTCGTCATCGACCGGCATCCCGTGCTGCTCGACGGCCCGAAGCAGGGCGCCGACCTTGCGCAGGGCGCTCCGGGTGGGCATCTCGTCCTCGTCGAAGCCCAGCAGGAGCATCGGCTCGGCGCCCACGAACGGGAGGCCCATCAGCGCCCCGACCTCCGGCGCGGTGAACGGGCCAAGACTCCACCCCGTCCTGCTCGACCCGCCGCGCGACATCGGTGAGCAGCCGGAACCAGCCACCCACCAGCTCGCGGACGGCGCTCGCCAAGGCCGGGTCGGACCAGCTGGCGGCGACCATCTCCTGGAGCACCCGCACATAGCCGGAGCGCAGGTCTTCGTCGAGGTAGTCGCACGCCTGCTCCCATTGCCGCCACAGCGGCTGGGGTCCCGCGTACATCTCGGCCTGCCGCTCGAGCAGCCGCTCGTTCTCGGCGGCAAGGATCCGCAGCACGAGCTGGCGTTTCGAGCCGAAGTGATAATGGATCTGGCTGAGCGGCACCGCTGCGGCGTCGGCGACGCGGCGGGTCGACAGCCGCGCATCGCCATCCTCGAGCAGGCAGGCTCGGGCAGCGGCCAGGATCGCCGCAGGCGCATCCCTGGGTCGCGCCTCGATGCCATCCGCCGATGGCTCGGTCGTACCCGCTCCGGTCACGATGGCCGGGGAGCCCGGAGCGGCGCCGTCCGATCCATTCGCTGCACGCCACGCCCGACTCACCCGATGAGGATACCTGCGCCCATCGGCCGTCCGTCCGGTCAGCTCGCCAGGATCGTGCCGCCGGCAAGCAGCAGCACGACGCCCAGGCCTGCCCAGGCGGCGGCCGCCGGGCCGGTTCTTCTCCACCGCCATCACGACGCCCGCGCCGAGCATCCAGGCGAGGTTGCCCATCCCGAGCGAGAACAGGACCAGCATGACGGACCAGCAGCGCCGACGCAGTACGCGGCGTGGCGGATCCCGATCTCGAACGCCTCCCGGCCCGGCCGGGCGGCATGCCAGTGGCCCATGACGAACATGAGCGGCGAGCGGCACGCCTCGAGGCAGCGGTACTTGAGCAGGCGTGAACTGGTAGGCGCCGGCAGCGAGCAGGGTCAGTGCCACGACGACATTCGGGTGCGCCGACAGCCACGGGATGGCATCGACCGCGGCATGCACGCCCAAGTCCATGACGAACAGCGCGAGGCCGACTGCGGTCCAGGTGGCGACGTACCCGCCGACCACGAGCAGGGCCAGCCGGTCGGGATGCGGCCGGCGGCCGACCACCGCGCGGAAGGTCGCCAGCAGCGGCAGGCTGGTCGGCAGCATCATCGCCACCGTCATCAGCAGCCAGCCGGCGACGAACAGCGCGATCGTCAGCGGCGACAGCCCGTCGGCATCGAGATCGCGATGATCGAGGTAGCGCGCGGCGGGCGAGGTGCTCCACGCCCAGAGCGCGGCCCAGGCGATGCCCACCAGCGCGACGAGGACCACGAGCAGCAGCCGGCCGCCCCGGACCGCGGGACGCGACGGCGGCCGCGCCCCGCTTCGACCGATTGCCGGGAGGCCTGGAATGGCGGTCATCCGGGTCGCCCTACGCGGCGAACTTGAAGTGACCCTGGATCGCGTTGTGGTCGCGCAGGTCCTTCACGTCGGGAAGGCCGTGTCGTGAGCCATCGCGGCTGAAATGGCTGGCCACGGACACGTACGCCGGTGACCCCGGGATGGTGCTGAACGCCGTCTCCTGGAGCACGGTCGGCAGGCCGGTCGCGCCGTGGAGCGGCGCCAGCTCGGCATCGGCGATGTCGCCGATGCGCAGCATGCCCTTGCCGCCCTCGACGGTGAACGTGATCGGTGCTCGCTCGACGGCGACGACCTCGCCGATGAGGCCGGCGAGGTCCGCGATGGCTCCGCCCGCCTGACCGGTGAACACCTTGAGCAGCGCGGCCTGCTGCTCATCGGTCGAGCGATCGTCGACGAACACGGCGGCCTTCCACGAGCCCGGCGTAAGGACGTTGCCCGGGATGTGGACCGACAGGGCGACGGTGAGCCCGGAGACGTCGACGCCTTCGATCGTCCCCTTGTCGATCCCCCAGGCAAGCGCCGAGTCGCACTTGCCGCCGTCAGGATCCAGCCCGACCCAGCACGGGCAGACCACTGCACACGTGCAGACTTCGAGCAGCCTGCCTTCGACTTCGTAGGACATCGGGACGCCTCCGCTGTGTGCGCGGACCTCGGTCGGGACGCCGGCGTTCGCGCGGGGGTTGGTTGCTTCGGTCGGTCGATCGACCGAATAGGCGCATTGTGCGAATGTCGCGCCACGGTGTCAAGAGGGGACCTTCGAATCCGCGTGGTTCGTCGGCGGACGCCGCGTCCCGTCAGCCTTCCGGCAGACGTGCCTCCGGACCGTGGGGCGTATCGCGGACCTCGAGCAATCCCTCCCCACCGAGCGCGACGAGCGCTTCGCGGACCGAGGCGGGGTCATGGCCGCCGATCGGGTCTCCAAACGGGATCAGCGCGCCGTCGGCGGCTTCCCGGGTACGCGCGATGATCCGGCCCCGCAGCCAGCGGGTGGTCGATGGGAACGCCGCAGCCGGGCGTCGCGCGCTCGCGCCGACGGAGGCCGGTCGGGGCGCCGCCCGCTCCCCCGCCGCGTACCGGCACCAGGCGATCGCCGGGCAATCGGCGCAGCGCGGGTTCCGCGGCGGCACAACCCCGCCCCGACGTCCATCAGCGCGTGCGTCCAGTCCCCCGCCCGGTCGGGCGGGACCACGGCGTCGGCCAGCGCCTGGAGCTCCGCGGGCGCAAGCGCCTCGGCCCCGCCGGCCGCGATCCGCCCCAGGACCCGCCGGACGTTGGTGTCGACCGCCCCGACCGGCAGTCCGAACGCGATCGCCGCGACGGCCCGCGCCGTATACGGTCCGACGCCGGGCAGGCGCTGCAGCCCCTCCACCGAGTCCGGTACCGAGCCGCCGTGCTCGGCGACGATCGCCTTCGCCGCCCGATGGAGATGGATCGCCCGGCGGTTGTAGCCCAGCCCGGCCCACGCTCGAAGGACGTCGGCAGCCGGTGCCGCCGCGAGCGCTTGGACCGTCGGAAAGCGGGTCATCCACGCGCTCCACGCTTCCGCGGCGCGAGCCGCCTGCGTCTGCTGCGCCATCAGCTCCGAGACGAGGATCGCGTATGGATCGCGCGTCGCTCGAAAGGCGAGCTGGCGCCCGGCCACCTCGAACCAGGCGAGGATCGCGTTGCGCAGGGCGGTCGGCAACGGCTCGGACGGCGGGTCGGGATCGGCCACACCCCTACGATACGGGTGAGGAGGCGATCGATGGCGATGCGGTTCGGGGCGGCGTTCTGGATCCAGCGCGTCGGCTGGCCGGAGCTCCGC
Source organism: uncultured Chloroflexia bacterium (assembly GCA_963749705.1). Lineage (GTDB taxonomy): Bacteria > Chloroflexota > Limnocylindria > Limnocylindrales > CSP1-4 > CAIXZV01. The sequence continues at coordinate 143,003 of CAVVNQ010000006.1, forward strand.
GACGGGATGCTGCACGCCGAGGCGGCCGGTTTCGACGACCTGTGGCTCGACGATCACCTGCTGTCGGACGAGGGCGACTGGCCCGATCCCAAGCTCGAGGGCTGGTCGACGCTCGCCGCTGCGGCAGCCGTCACGACCCGGGCCCGACTTGGCCTGATGGTCGCCGCGAACACGCTGCGCAACCCGGGGCTGACGGCGAAGATCACGACCACGGTCGACCACATCTCGGGTGGCCGGGCGATGCTGGGCATCGGCGGAGGATGGTTCGAGCGCGAGCACGACGCCTTCGGGTTCGATTTCGGCAGCGGGTTCGGCGAGCGGCTCGACCGACTGGGCGAGGCGGTGCCGCTGATCCGGCGCCTGCTCGACGGTGAGCACGTCACGCACGACGGCCGCTTCTACCGGTTCCGGGATGCAGTCTGCGCGCCCCGTCCGGTCCAGGCCCATCTGCCGATCCTGATCGGCGGCTCGGGTCCCCGGAAGACGCTCCCGCTGATTGCTCGCCACGGCGACATGTGGAATGCCTACGGCACGCCCGAGCAGCTGGCGGCCAGCGACGCGATCCTGCGCGCGGCCTGCGACGCGGCCGGTCGTGACGAGCGCGAGATCGAGCGGACGGTCAACCTCAACGTCGTCATCCGCGCCACGCGGGCCGAGGCCGAGCGCGACTGGGGCGGCGTACGTGGCGGCGCACCTCCCCCAGGAGGACGAGCGCGGGCTCGATGCGGGTGGTTCGCTGGACGAGGTCGCCGCGGCGTTGGCGGGGTACCGGGCCGTCGGGTTCGCGCATCCCATCCTGATCTTCCGCAGCCCGTTCGACTTCGAGACGATGGATCGTCTGCCGGAGCTCCGGGCGATGCTGGGCGAGGGGTAGCCCGCGGTGGTCCGGTGCGTCCGGGCCGCACGGCACACCCACGCCGCGCATGGCGCTCGCGCCCGCTCCGGCGGACGGCGCCCTTGATCGTCGCCTCCAGGGCTCCCGCATACCTGGCAGGTTTACGAGAGCGCAAACTCTCGAGGCGAACCGGGTTCGAGGCCGTCTCCGACCCAGTTCCGGTACGGCACATACGTTTCGGGTATCAGGTGCACGACAAGCAGGTACCCGATGCGCGACAAGCCGACAAGGGGGGCCGTCCAGCCGTCTCGGAAACCTGGCACGCATACGCTGGATGGCAGCGCAGCCTCAGGGGCGAACGCGGCGGGCGGCCCGGCGTCAGGCGACCCGGACGGGCTCCCGCGCCCGCTCCTCGATCGCACCGCCCAGGCGCGCGCGCACCCTCGCAGCGGCGGCGTGCGCCTGCGAGATGCAGTCGGGCAACCCCACGCCGCGGTACGAGGCACCGGTCGTGACGACCGCGGGCCAGGCGGTCATCGCCGCCTCGATGGCCGCGACGCGGTCGAGGTGGCCAACGGTGTACCTGGGCATGGCGCCCGCGTTCCGGAACACGCGCACCAGCGACGGCGGTCCTGCGATCCGGAGCGTGCGCTCAGCATCGGCGCGCGCGGCGGCCACCAGGTCCGCCTCGGGCAGCGAGGTCCACGCGCCCTCGTCGCGTACGAACATGCGCAGCAGTAGCGTCTCGGCGGGCGCCCGGTCGGGCCACTTCTCGGACGACCAGGTACACGCGGCGATCGCGCCGCCCTCGGTCGGCGGGACGAGATAGCCGTGGCCGACGATCGCGCGCCCCACGCTCGCTCGCGGATACGCGAGCGTGACCAAAATGCTGGTTCCGTGCGGGATCGTCCGCAGCACCCGCGAGGCGCCCGGGACCTCGTCATCGAGCAGCGCCGCCGCAGGTGGCGCCGGAGTGGCGAGGATCACCGCGTCGAAGCGGCCGGCCGTCCCGTCCGCGAACGTGGCGCTCACGCCCGCACCCGCACGCGCAAGGCTCCGGACCGCCAGGCCCGTCCGGATGTCCACCCCCGCCTCGGCCAGCGAGGTCGCGAGCACATCGATGAGCGTGTCCATGCCACCCCGGAGGCTCGCGAACACGCCCAGCGGCTTCGGCATCGGCCCTGGTCCGGCGATCGGCGCCGTCGCCGCGGCAGACCTCGCCGCGGCAGCCCTCGCTGCAGCTGCACGCCGCATCGCCCGGCCGTCGGCAAGCCCCGCGAGCAGCAGGCTCCGGTGGTCGCGCTCGGCGGCTCGCAGCTGGGGAACCACCGCGTCCAGGCTGAGCTCGTCGATCGGCGTCCCGTAGACGCCGCCGACCAGGGGCCCGGCCAGCCGGTCCACCAGCGCGTTCCCGAGACGGCGCCGCAGGAACGTGCCCACGGCGACGTCATCGTCATCGAGCACGCGGCGCCAGGCGACATCCTTCGCCATCCGCGCCTTCTCGGGCCACGAGAACAGCCGCGTCCGCGCGAACGGCATTGCCCGCGTGGGCAGCACCAGGCCCAGCCCCTCGGGCATCGGGACCAGGTCGCCGCGGTGGCGGATGTAGACCGCCCGCGGGTTCCTCGTGCCCACCAGCGCGTCGGCCAGGCCGAGCTCGCGCGCCAGGGCGACGGCCGCGGGGCGCGTGGTCAGGAACGAGTCCGGGCCACGCTCGATCACCAGGCCCTCGACCCGCTCGGTCGACACCTTGCCCCCCAGCCGGTCGCCCGCCTCGACGAGCGTGACGGGGACACCGTCGCGGGCCAGCTCCCAGGCGGCGGCGAGCCCGGTGATCCCGCCACCGACGATGAGGACGCTCATCGGATTGCGCGCGGCGCCGCGGCCGCGATCAGCCCGCAGCCGCCGCGGCGGCGGGGACGATCCCATACTGCGGGACGTTGCCCGACGGCACGTACGGGCACAGCGGGTCGGCCTCGAGCGGATCGCCCGTCCACGCCCACGCGCGCGCCCGCGAGCCCCCGCAGATCCGCGCGTACTCGCACGCCCCGCAGCGACCCTTGAAGCCCTCGGGGTCTCGCAGGCCGCGCATCACCGGGTGGTCGCGATAGAGGTCGACGATGCTCGCCTCGCGAACGTTGCCCAGCGGGATCGGCAGGAAGCCCGACGGGTTGACCGTGCCGTCGTGGCTGATGAACACGATCCCGTTGCCGTCGCGGATGCCGAACCCGCGACCGACGGACGAGCCGGCGATCGCGTCCGCGTCCATCCCGTCGGCCTCCATCGCACGGACGGCGATCCGGCGGTAGTGCGTGGCCTCGGTCGTCTTGACCTGGAACGGCGCCGTCTTCGACAGCCCCCACAGCCACTGGTTGAGCTTCTCCGACTCGCCCGGCGACACCTCGCGGAGCGCGGACCCGCGGCCGGTGGTGATCAGCATGAACAGCGCCCAGCGCAGGATGTCCATGCCCTTGAGCAGCTCGTAGATCGCCGGCAGGTCCGCCAGCGTCTCGTCGGTGACCAGCGTGTTGACCTGGATCGGCAGGCCCGCGGCGCGCGCCCACCTCGCCGCCTGGAGCGTCTTGTCGAACGTGCCCGGGACCATCCGAAAGCCGTCGTGGCGCGCGGCGTCGGAGCCGTCGATCGAGAGCGAGATGTTCTGGATCCCCGCGTCGCGCAGCGACTCCAGGACCGGCTGGGTCAGGAGCGGAGTGGCCGCAGGCGCGAGCGAGGCGCCGATCCCGCGCGCGGTGGCGGCGCGGACGAGGTCGTGGAGGTCGGGGCGGTTGAGCGGGTCGCCGCCGGTGAACACGACGTGCGGGTAGGGGCGGCCGAACCCGGTGATGTCGTCGAGCAGGCGGTACCCCTCCTCGGTCGTGAGCTCGAGCGGGTTCCGCTCGGCCTGCGCGGTGGCCCGGCAATGGCGGCAGGCGAGCCCGCAGGCGAGCGTCGTCTCCCAGTACACGAGCATCGGGGCCCGGGCGTAGACGTAGCCCTCGGCGCGAACGGCGCCCACGCCCGTGATGCCACCGGGATGGCCGCCAGGGTGCCCGCCGGGGTGTCCGCCCGGATGGCCATTTCCGGGGTGTCCGCCGGGTGCACGGTCCGTGATCGTCGTCATCGGATGTCTCCTCCGGCCGCCGCGGCGACCGTCTCGGGGGCCAGCGCCGCGGCGGCGAGATCGGCCAGCCCGGCGATGAATGTGGGGTCGGTGTTCATCGAGCGCGCCCGTTCGAGCCGGATGCCCGCCTCGCGGGCGACCGCCTGCGCCTCGATATCGATGTCGTAGAGCACCTCGAGGTGGTCGGCGACGAACCCGACCGGCCGGATCACGAGGTCGGTGACACCTTCGGCGGCCAGGCGCCGGATCTCGTCGAGGATGTCCGGCCCAAGCCACGGCTCGCCCGTCCGGCCGGCGCTCTGGAACGCGAAGTCGTAGCGCTCGAGGCCAAGCCGTTCCGCCACCAGCCGGGCCGTACCCGCGAGCTCGTCGGGGTAGGGGTCGCCGTCGGCGAGGACGCGGGCGGGCAGGCTGTGCGCGGTGAACATGACCCGTACGGCGGACGGGTCGTCGAACCGATCCAGCGCCTCGCGCGTGGTGCGCGCCATCGCCTCGATGAACCGCGGCTGGTCGTACCAGGAATCGACGTAGACGACCGCCGGAGCGCCATCGCCGAGCGAGGCCAGCGCCGCGTCGACCGCCCGGCGATACCCGGCGGCGTTGGACGACCTCTGGGGCGCCAGGGCGATGGCGACGAGGCGCTCGACACCGTCCGCCGCCATCCGCGCGACCACGTCGCCGATCCGGGGCTCGATGTGGCGCATCCCCGCGTACACCGGCATGGGCCGACCGCGCGCCGCCAGGTCCGCCTCGACCGCCGCTCGCTGCGCCTCGACGATCCGCGACAGCGGCGAACCGCCCCCGATGGCCCGGTAGCGGCCCAGGAGCTCCTCGAGCAGGTGCGGCGGCGGCGGGCTGCCGCGCCGGATGTCGGTGTAGTAGGCCTCCACCTGGTCGAGCCGGTCGGGGCTGCCATAGGCCATCAGCAGGACGGCGTCGTGGGTCATCGGGACGCTCCATGGTCGTGGACGAGGTCGACGAGGCGGGCGAGGTCGTCGGGATCGGTGCCCGGCAGGACGCCGTGTCCCAGGTTGAAGATGTGGCCCGGCCGGCCGTCGTTCTGGTCGAGGATCCAGCGGGCGCTCTCCTCGACGGCATCCCACGGGCCGAGCAGCAGGGTCGGGTCCAGGTTCCCCTGGACCGCGCGGTCGCCGACCAGCTCGCGCCCGTCATCGATGGCGATCCGCCAGTCGAGCCCGATCACGTCGCCGCCCGCTGCGGCCTGCTGGCGGAGGATCCCGGCCGTGCCGACGCCGAAGTGGATGATGGGCACGTCGAGCGGGGCGATGCCATCGAACAGGCGCCGCATCCACGGCGCGAGTCGGCGCTCGTAGTCGAGCGGGCTCAGGCCGCCGACCCAGGAATCGAACACCTGGACGGCCTCGGCGCCCGCGGCGACCTGCGCCGACAGGTACCGGATGGTGGTCTCGACCAGCTGGTCCAGCAGGGCAGCCCACGCCTCGGGGTTCTCGTGCATCAGCCGCTTGGTGTGCAGGAAGTCGCGCGACGGGCCGCCCTCGACGAGGTAGCACGCGAGCGTGAACGGCGCCCCGGCGAACCCGATCAGCGGCACAGGTGATTCGGCGCGGACCAGACGGATCGCCTCGAGCAGGGCTGGGACCGCTGCCTCGGGCTGGAAGGTGCGAAGCGCCCGGACGTCCGCGATCGTGCGCACCGGGTGCTCGATGACCGGGCCGACGCCCTCCCGGATGTCGAACCCGACCCCCATCCCGGCGAGCGGCGTCGTGATGTCCGCGAACAGGATCGCGGCATCGACGCCCAGGCGCCGGACCGGCTGGAGCGTGACCTCGGCGCACAGGGCCGGGTCGCGGGTGATCTCGAGCAGGGTGGCCCGTTCGCGGACCTTGCGGTATTCGGGGAGGGCCCGGCCCGCCTGGCGCATGAACCACACCGGCGTTGCGTCCACGCGCTCGCTGCGGGCGGCGCGCAGGAACCGCGCATCCGGGCGAGGCTCGGGAGCCGGGGCGACGGGGAGCGGCCCTCGCAGCGCCTTCACGGTCATGCCGCGAACGCCGCTCGGGCCGCGGCCAGCGTGTGCTCGACCTCGGTGTCGCCGTGCGCGACCGAGATGAACCAGGCCTCGAACTGCGACGGCGGGAGCAGGACGCCCTCGTCCAGCATGGCGCCGAAGAACCGGGCATACGCGTCGCGGTCCGCGGCCAGCGCCTCGGCGGCGTTGCGCGGTGCCCCGTCACGGAAGAACACGGTGAGCAGCGACCCGACGCGGGAGATCGCGACCTCGCGACGGGCGTCGGACGCGGCTTCGCGAAGCCCCGCCTCGAGCCTGGCGCCGGTGTCCTCGAGCCGTGCGTAGGCGGCGGGGGTCAGCAGGTCCAGGGTCGCGACGCCGGCGGCCATCGACAGCGGGTGCCCGCTCAGCGTGCCCGCCTGGTACACCGGACCCTCGGGGGCGATGTGGGCCATCAGGTCGGCCCGGCCGCCGTAGGCGCCGATGGGCATGCCACCACCGATGATCTTGCCCAGCGTGGTCAGGTCGGGCCTGATCCCGAACCGCTCCTGGGCACCGCCCCGGGCCATGCGGAACCCGGTGATCACCTCGTCGAAGATGAGCAGCGCGCCATTGGCGGTGGTCTGCTCGCGCAGGGCCTCGAGGAAGCCCGGTTCGGGGGCCAGGACGCCCACGTTGGCGCCGACCGGCTCGACGATGATCGCGGCGACCTGGTCCGGGTGGCTGCGGAACACCTCCGCGATCGCCGGGATGTCGTTGTACGGGATCACGATCGTGTCCCGCGCGGCCGCGGCGGTGACCCCGGCCGAGCCCGGCATGGCGAGCGTGGCCAGCCCGGACCCCGCCTCGACGAGCAGGCTGTCGCCGTGGCCGTGGTAGCCACCCGCGAACTTGACGATGAGGTCGCGGCCGGTCGCCCCGCGCGCGAGCCGGATCGCGCTCATCACCGCCTCGGTGCCCGACGAGACGAACCGGAGCCGCTCCATCGACGGCATCGCCTCGCGGATCCGTTCGCCGAGCTGGACCTCGCGGGGTGACGTGGCGCCCAGCGCGAACCCGTCGAGCGCCGCGTCCACGACCGCCACGACGACCGATGGCTCCGCGTGACCCAGGATCCCGGGGCCCCACGAGCCGATGTAGTCGAGGTACCAGCGACCGTCCGCGTCGCGGACGCGGGGCCCCTCGCCGGCCTCGAGGACCAGCGGGGCCCGGCCGACCGAGCGGAACGCCCGGACCGGGCTGTTGACCCCGCCCGGGAACAGCGACTCGGCCCTGGCCCGCAGGTCGTCCTGGCGGCTGCCTGCGTTCGGCGAGGCCGATGGCGTCGGCGCGAAGGTCGTCATGATCAGGACTCCCGGGACCAGGCCGCGAGGTCGCCGGCGGCATAGGTGATCACGAAGCCGGCACCGGCCCGCAGGATGGCGGTCGTGCTCTCGGTCAGGGCGCGGCGCCGGTCGAGCCAGCCGCGCTGCGGCGGCCGCTTCGATCGAGGCGTACTCCCCGCTCACCTGGTACGCCCCGATCGGGACGTCGAAGCGGCGCCGCGCCTCGGCCAGGATGTCGAGCGACGGCAGCGCCGGCTTGACCAGCAGCATGTCCGCACCCTCGGCGAGGTCGATCGCCATCTCGCGCATCGACTCCCGCCCGTTGGCCGGGTCCATCTGGTAGCCGCGCCGGTCCCCGAACGACGGGGTGGATCCTGCGGCGTCACGGAACGGGCCGTAGAACGCGGACGCCGTTTTCGCGGCGTAGGCGAGGATCGCCGTGTCGTGGTGCCCGACGGCGTCCAGCCCGCGACGGATCGCGGCAACCTGGCCGTCCATCATGCCGCTGGGCGCGACGATGTCGGCACCCGCCTCGGCCTGCGAGGCGGCGGTCCGCGCGTACAGCTCGATCGTGGCGTCGTTGTCGACCCGTCCGTCGGCGAGCAGCGGGCCGCAGTGGCCATGATCCGTGTACTCGCACAGGCACGTGTCGGCGATCAGGACCATTTCGAGGTCCGCGTCGCGGAGCTGGCGCAGCGCCTCCTGGACGATCCCGTCGGCGACCCAGCCGCCGGTGCCCACGGCGTCCTTCCCGGCCGGGAGCCCGAACAGGATCAACCCGCCGACGCCCAACGCGGCTAGCGCGCGAGCGTCACGCACGGCCTCGTCAGGGGTCACGCGCTCCACGCCGGGCATCGAGCCGACCGGATCGCGGCGTCCGTGCCCGGGCTGGACGAACAACGGCGCGACCAGCTGCCGGGGATGGATCCGCGTCTCGCGCACGAACGCGCGCAGGGCATCTGTTCTACGCGTGCGACGCAGCCGGTGGGCAGGATCCGGGACGGCTGCGGCGCCATCGGCGGGCAGATCGGCGACGGCCGGCCGGTCGGCGATGAGGCTCATCGGGTTCCTCCGGGAGTGAGGCCGGTGGCGTACGCGACCGGCGGGACGAGGACAGCGGTGTGGGCGGTCAGCGGTTCGTCGCTCCCCGACACCCCGAGCGAGGCGGCGACGAACCCGGCGAGCTCGGCCGCTGCGGGCGACGGGGCGACGAGGACGGTGGTGAAGCCGAGCGAGCTCGCGGCCTCCGCGGTGGGCACGCCGATCGCCACGACCGGCGTCGCTCGCAGCCGCTCGTGCGTCTCGGGCGCCGAGGCCAGGGCGAGCAGCCCGCGCACGGTGGATCCGCTGGTGAGCACCAGGGCGTCGACCGGGCCGTCGTCGAGGGCGCCGGTGAGGAGCACCCGCGAGGCCTCCGGGCCCTCCACGGTGCGGTAGGCGATCACCTCGGTGACCGTGGCGCCACGCGCCTCGAGGGCGTCCGGGAGCGCGGGGTCGGCGATGTCGGAGCGTGGCAGCACGACGTGGTCGCCGGCTGCGATGGGCAGCTCGCGGGCCAGCACTCGCGCACTCGCGGTCGACGGTCGGAACGCCACGCCGATCCCCGCAGCGCCGAGAACGGCGGCCGTGCCGTCGCCGATCGCACTCCATCGACGGTGGCGAGGATCGATCCCGCTCCGGATGACCGCTTCAACCGCGGCCACGGCGGCGTTGCGACTGGTGATCACGAGCCAGTCGCCCGCCCCACCGCCGGCCAGCGCCTTGTCCAGCGCGCCGTCCGGCACGGCCGGCAGGATCTCGATGGCCGGGACGTTGACCGCGGCGACGCCCGCGTTGTCGAGCGCTGCCAGCAGCGGCTGCGCCTGGCCCGCCGCCCGGGCGACCAGCACCCGCGGAGCCCGGCGCAGCGTCACGATGCGTGCCGCGAGGCGCTCCGCCAGGGCGACGTGATCGACGGCGGGCGCCTCCCCACGGACGCGGACGACCGGGGACGGGGCGATCGGCGCATCGGGCGTCGGTGTCCATTCTCGTTCGGCAGCAGCCACCAGCCGGAGCCGCCCGCGCGAGACCGTCCCGATCGCGCCGATCGGCGACCGGCAGCCGCCGCCGGTCGCGTTGAGCAGCGCCCGCTCGGCCTCGACCGCCACCCGCGTCGCCGGGTCGTCGAGCCGCCCGACGGCCTCGATCGCACGGGCGTCGTCCGAACGCACCTGGATCGCGAGCGAGCCCTGGCCAGGAGCGGAGACGACATGGCTGGAGGGCAGGATCTCGTCGATACGGTCCGCGCGGCCGAGCCGCGTGAGGCCGGCGACCGCGAGCACCAGCGCATCGCTGTCGCCACGATCCAGCTTGGCCAGCCGCGTGTCCACGTTCCCGTGCAGCGGGTGCATCTGCAGATCCGGGCGGAGCGCGTGGAGGAAGGCCGTGCGTCGCGGGCTGTCGGTGCCGACGCGCGCACCCTCGGACAGCGTGGCCAGGGTCGTCCCGCGGACGCGGCACACCAGCGCGTCGCGCGGATCCTCGCGCGGCGGATAGGCAGCGATCACCAGGCGCGCGTGCTCGTCCGTCGGCACGTCCTTCGCGCTGTGGACCGCGATGTCCACGGAACCGTCGAGCAGGGCGCCGACGATCGCCCCCACGAACGCGCCCTCGCCCCACGCGGTGTCGACAGGTCGATCATCGCCCTCGGTCCGGATGATCACGAGCTCGGCCGGCACGCCGTCCTCGGCCAGCCGGGCGGCGACCCAGCGCGCCTGGACGAGCGCGAGCGGACTGCCACGGGTGCCGATGCGAAGCGGGACGGTCATCTCGGGATCCACGGGCATCACAGCGAGAACAGGGCTCGGGCAGCACGTTCCAGGTCGCCGGTCGAGTCGTCGCGCAGCGTGGCCAGCGGGTCGTGCAGCAGGCCCGCCACCAGCCGATGGCTCATCTGCTCGACCAGCTCCCGCTGGTGGTCGGCGAGGTCGAGCCGACGGAACAGGCGATCCAGCTCCTCCAGCCGCCGCGTCTCCGCGCGGTCGCTCAGGGCCTGGATCGCCGGGACGCTGTTCCGCGTGGCGACCCACTGGCTGAACTTCGCCTCCGCGGCTTCCAGCACCCGCTCGAACCGCCGGCGGAGCCGCGCACGCATCTCGTCGTGCGGGTTTCGGGCAAGGTCGTCGACCGACACGTGCCGCCCGGCGATCCTGGCGCGGAGGTCCGGGTCGAGCGCGGGCGGCGACGACAGGTCGGCGACCGGAAGCTCGTTCGCGATGAGCGCGGAACGCGCCGCGGACGACAGCGGCCAGCGGGCACTGATCGCGACCACGACCGCGTCCACCTCCGGCAGCGGCTCATCCGATCCGAACGCCGCCGGCTCGCCGTTGACGTCATACGCCAGCGCCGCCGCTCGTTCGCTGCTGCGATTGGCGACCAGGACGTGGGCGCCCTGCCGTGACGCCGAGACGGCTGCCAGCCGGGCCATGCGTCCGGCACCGACGACGAGGACCTTGCGTCCGAGCAGCGGCCCGGTGAACGGGAGAAGGCGGTCGAGCGCAGCGTCGGCAAGCGAGCGCGGCGGACCTTCGCGCCACGAGCGCGTCTCGCGGCCAAGGTGGAGCGCGATCTGGAACAGGCGCTCGAGAGCCGGGTGCAGCCCGATGGCATGCGAGCTCGCCGAGCCGATCGGTTCGGGGCATCGTTCGGCGCCCGGAACACGACGATCGGAGAGGCACTCGCGCAGCTGGTGGAGGATCTGATCCTCGCCCACCACCACCGAATCGAGGCCCGCCGCCACCGTGAACAGGTGCCGGGCCGCGGCGGCCCCCTCGAGCCGGCGACCGCCGCGCGGCAGGGCAGGCAGGGGTGGCAACGGATGGCCATCGAGGGGTTCATCGACGACGTACAGCTCAGCGCGATGGCAGGTGCGAACGAGGATCGCGCGCGGATCATCGGCGATCGATGCGGCCGCAGCGGCGAACGCCTCGCGCTCGTCGCTCTCGACATGGCGCGCGTGGAGCACGAGGGCGACTGCAGACGCAGATCGGCGCGGGGATCGGTCACGAAGGGCTCCCGGGATTGGGGTTGGATGCTCGACGCGAGCGTCGGCTGGCCCCCAGCGCCGCGGGCTCCCAGCCGCGAAGGGTTGCGAGCAGCAGGTCGTCGAGCGCCGTGTTGGCGTCCGTGAACAGCCTGGAGGTAGCGTCGGCATCGAACTCGCGCCGACGGGCGATCGCGCCCAGCTCGGCGATGAACGGGCGCCGGAAGCGCAGGAACAGGTCGGCCGTCGTTGCCGACCCGAGGCCCTCGCGTCCGGCGATCCGGCCGTACTCGGTGCAGGCGTCCTCCGCATCCCTGAGGAGCTCGCGCCGGCGGCGCTCATCGGAGGTGTCGAGCGCGGCAACGAGCGCCGTCACGATGCCGCGGCCGTACTGGCGAAAGCGCTCGCGACTCTCGTCGCTGAGCTCGGCGACCCACGGGATTCGGCTGGGCGTCTCGTCGGCCGCGCGACGGTAGCCCCGTGCCATCCGGCCCGGTGTCTCGCCAAGGGCGGTGAGCGACGGTCGACCGCTCGGCTGGTCCGGCAGCAATGCCTGGAGCCCGCCTCGCGAGAAGCGGCGGTGACCGCCCGGGGTCACGAATGTCCGAACCATGCCGCCGTCACCCCAGCGGCGCACCGTGGACGGCGAGACGCCGAGCAATCGGCAGGCCTCGGTGAGCGTGACCCAGTCGGGGTCGGCGGCTGCTCGGGCTCGCATCGGGGACGCAAAACCTCCCAAATCTACCAAACCTTCGCGGAAATCAAAGCATAGTAGGTTTCCCTCGGGGGGGTATCGACAGGGCCGTCCGGTCCGCGTATGGCCCGCCGAAGGCACGGGTCGGCCGGGACTTCTCGCCGCTCGGTGATGAAATCGGTGGGCCACGCCGACGGCCCGGTTGGCCGCAACGCGCTACCGTTGGCAGCCTCGGACCGCGGCCCGTAATCGCCGGTGTCGTTCGGCCCTCGGCCTCCCCGACCGGCAGGCGCACGACGTCGCTACCGGCTGCCATGCAGGAGCGTTCCATGACCAGCCCCGATCCCAACAGCACGGTTCGCTACGCCGTGTGGGCCGTCTATGCACGCGTCGGGTCGCCGCCGGACGGGACCGGTGCTGCGACCGAGCTCGAGGCGTGGGCCGCGGCACTCGCCGACGACGATGTCGTCCTCCGCGGCTGGTACGACGTCTCGGGCTTGCGCGCCGATGCCGACGTGATGCTCTGGCTCCACGGACCGAGCGCCGAATCCCTCCAGGCCGCGCTGCGCGGCTTTCGCCGGACGGCCGTCGGTGCGGCCACTGATATCGCGTTCTCGATGATGGGCACCCACCGACCGGCCGAGTTCAGCCGTGACCACGTGCCGTCGTTCATGCTCGGAACTCGTCCCCTCGGGTGGCTGTGCGTCTACCCCTTCGTCCGGTCATATGAGTGGTACCTGCTGCCCGACGACGAGCGGCGGGCGATGCTCGCCGAGCACGGCACGGCGGGCCGGGCATTTGCGCGCGTCCAGGCGAACACGGTCGCCGCCTTCGCTCTCAACGACTACGAGTGGATCCTGGCCCTCGAGTCTGACGATCTCCACGATCTCGTGGACCTCATGCGCGATCTCCGCTCCACGGGGGCGCGGCGGCATGTGCGCGAGGAGATCCCGTTCCACACCGGCCGGCGGATCGAGGCCGACGGGGTCATCGACGTCCTGCGGTGACCAGCAACCACGACGCCATCCTCCTGGTCTCGTTCGGCGGGCCACCCCCGAGTGGTCGACCCCCCGGGGCGCTACTCGCCCGTGTTGATCGTGATGTGCTTGACGAACGTGTAGTCCTCGAGCGCGTACTTGGAGCCGTCCTTGCCGTAGCCCGATTCCTTCACGCCGCCGTGGGGGGTCTCGGACGACAGCGTGAAGTGCTCGTTGATCCACACGGTGCCGTACTGCAGCCGACGCGCGACGCGCATCGCCTTGCCGATGCTGCCGGTGAACACCGACGACGCGAGGCCGAACTTGACGTCGTTCGCCCACTGGACGGCCTGCTCCTCGTCGGAGAACCGCTGGACCGTGACGACCGGGCCGAACACCTCGTCCTGGACGATCTCACTGCCCTGGTCCGGGTTGGCGATGACCGTGGGCTCGAAGTAGGCGCCCGGCCGATCCGGCCGGTGCCCACCAAGCACCAGCTCGGCCTTGGCCTCGAGCGCTCGATTGACCATGCCCTCGACCTTATCGGCCTGCGCCTGCGCGATGAGCGAGCCCATGTCGAGGTCGTCGGCGTCGGCGGGGTTGCCCCACTTGATCGTCTTCACCTGGTCGGCGAGCGCCGCGATGAGCGGCTCGTAGACCTTCGGCCCGGCGATCACGCGGCAGGCCGCGGTGCAGTCCTGGCCGCTGTTCCAGTAGCCGGCCGACTTGAGGATCTCGGCCGCGAGGTCGACATCGGCGTCGTCGAACACGATCACGGGCGCCTTGCCACCCAGCTCGAGATGGAGCTTCTTGACCGTGCCGGCCGCCAGCTCCGCGATGTGCTTGCCGGTCACGGTGTCGCCCGTGATCGAGACCATGCGCACCTTCGGGTGGGACACCAGGAAGTCGCCCATCGCGCCGCCCGAGCCCGCCAGGACGTTGAGCACGCCCGCCGGCAGCTGGTCCGCGATCAGCTCGGCGAACCGGAGCGCCGACAGCGGCGTCCGCGCCGACGGCTTGAGCACGACCGTGTTGCCCGTCGCGAGCGCGGGCCCGAGCTTCCAGGCCGCCATGTACAGCGGGTAGTTCCAGGGCGCGATCGAGGCCACGACGCCGATCGGGTCGCGGCGGATCATCGAGGTGTGGCCGTCGAGGTACTCCGTGACCGCGAGCCCCTCGGGGATGCGGCAGGCGCCGGCGAAGAACCGGAACAGGTCGCTCGAGGTGGCCATCTCGTCGATGGCGGCCGCGGTCGGCTTTCCCGTCTGGCTCGACTCCAGCCGGCCGAGCTCGTCGCCGTTGGCGTCGAGGATGTCGGCGATCCTGAGCAGCGCGAGGCTGCGCGTCTGGGGCGTGGTCAGCGACCAGCTCTCGAACGCGTCCGCGGCGGCGTCGACGGCGCGGTTGACGTCCTCCAGGCCTGATGCGGGGACCGTGGCGACGACCTCGCCCGAGGCGGGGTTCTCGACATCGAGCGTCGCTCCTGAGACGGCGTCCACCCACTGGCCGCCGATGAACTGCTGGTACGACTTGACGGGGTTGAGGGTCTCGGTCACTGGAGCCTCCATCGGCACGGATGCGCGCTCGTCGCTGACGGGATGATCACCCCGGATTGTGCGCCTGCCCGCGGCGGCGTTCCACCCCGGGCCCACGTCGCGCGACGCCCCGCAACCCCTACCGGGTCACCGGCGCGTGCGTCGTCGCCAGCTGTTCGATCAGGTCCGCGGCGCGGGATGTCCCGGCGGCCGCCCGCATCCGGGCGGCAATCCCCGCCATTCGATCTCGCAGCGCCGCATCGCCCAGCAGCTCGTCGATCGCCCCGGTCAGCTCCTCGTCCCGGAATCCGTACGTCGACAGCCGTCGCCCGAACCCGGTCTCGTCGACCCGCTGCGCGTTGTCGACCTGATCCCAGAACAACGGCAGCACGACCATCGGCTTGCCATGGTGGAAGCATTCGACCACGGTGTTGTTGCCACCGTGCGTGATCACGAGGTCGACCTGCGGCAGGATCGCGGGCTGGGGCAGGAAGGACTCGCCGGTCATGTTCTCGTGGAGCCGGATCTGGTCGGCCAGCGGACCCTTTGACACCACGACCCGATGCGGCGTCCGGCCCAGGACGTCGACCAGCCGCTGCATCAGCTCCACGTCCGCCGAGCCGAGCGACCCGAGCGACAGGTAGATCAGCGCGCCGGGCCGCTCCGCGAGGTGCGCGGGCAGCGTCCAATCGCCGTCCGTCGCCCGGACCGTCGAGTCCAGCTGGTGCCACGTGGGAGCGAGCGGATTGACCCGTCGGTAGTCCGCCTCGGCCGGGTACGAGTACATGTTGAGGTACGGCGACTCGTGCATGAAGTCGGGGCCGAGCTCTCCGCTCGCCAGGCCGCCGGCGCCATGATCCCGGCAGAACGCGTCGAAGTCGGACCACAGCGGCTGGTGGGCGCGACCGTACTCGGCGAGGAACCCGGCCCAGCGCCGCGGATCGGCGGCCGGGTACCCGGACGAGAACGGCGCGATCAGCGGGTCCTTCACCTCGGCCGGGTTGCAGGACACGATCCGGACCCACGGCCGGCCGCTGGCCATCACGGCCGGGAACGAGACGACGTTGTCCTCCACGATCGCGTCCGGCGCGAGCTCGCCGATGATCTCCTCGAGCCGCGGGTTGACGTACTTCGCCCCGTCGATCAGCGCCTGCCAGGTGGGCTGGATGAACTCGCTGATCTGCTCCAGGGTCGACTTGCGGAACACCGGGGCCGTGTCGCGGATGAAGTCGATCCAGAACTGGCCGGGAACCTCCGGCTCGGCGGGCGGCGGCCCGAGCCGCATGAGCCGCTCCTCGAAGCCCTTCGCCTCGAGATTGCCGGCGAACGACTCCTCGACGATGAACACGACCCGATGGCCGCGCGCACGCAGCACGCTCCCGATGCCGACGCAGTTGTTCGTCGGCCCGTAGGCTCCCTCGGGAAAGAACACGATCGTCCGGCCGTCTGCCACCCTCGCACCTCGTGCTGCTCGCGGCAATCCTGCCGCGCCGTGCGGTCGATCCAGAGGCCGATGATCGCACGGCACCGGACGTCGGTGGCGCCCGTTCCCGATCCCGCGGCCGGGGCCGAACGACCCGGCCCGGTCCGTCCTGCCGGCCCCTCCGATCCGCCGCGATGGCACGGGCACGAGGTGCGGGCAGAGGTGACACTCTCTGGACCAGCGGTGACGGACGCGTCGCCGCTGCACGCGTGCAACGGAGGACGACGACTCATGGCACTGGTGATCGAGGGGCTGCGCAAGCGGTTCGGCGAGGTGCAGGCGCTCGACGGAATCTCGCTCGAGGTAGGCCCCGGCCAGGTGTTCGGGTTCCTGGGTGCCAACGGGGCGGGCAAGACCACGACGATGCGCATCGTGCTGGGCCTGCTGCGTGCCGACGAAGGGACGGTCACCTGGAACGGGCGGCCCGCGCGCGAGTGGCCACGCAACACGTGGGGATACATGCCCGAGGAGCGTGGCCTCTACCTGCGGATGCCGGTCATGGACCAGCTCCTGTACTTCGCGTCCCTGTACGGGATCAGCCGGACGAAGGCGCGCGACGACGCGCTCGCGTGGCTGGCCAGGTTCCGGATCAGCGAGTACGCCGACCGCCGGGCGGAGACCCTGTCCAAGGGCAACCAGCAGAAGGTCCAGTACATCGCGACGATCATCCACAGCCCGGATGTGATCGTGATGGACGAGCCGTTCTCCGGCCTGGACCCGGTCAACGTCGCATTGCTCAAGGCCGCGTTCACCGAGATGCGCGACCGCGGCAGGACCCTGATCTTCAGCACGCACCAGATGGAGCAGGCGGAGGAGCTGTGTGACTCGGTGGCGATCGTCGACCACGGCCGCATCGTGACCGCCGGCACGACGCGCGACGTCAAGCGGTCGACCGGCCACCAGGTCGTGCGCGTCGCAACGGCCGGCGACGGGACGGGCGCGTGGCTGCGCGAGCTCCCGCACGTGACCGTGACCCGCGACGGTCGCGACTACACGGAGCTCCTGGTCGATGCGGGCGCCGATCCCCAGACGGTGCTCCGGGCAGCGATCACGCACGGCGATGACGTCCTGCGGTTCGAGGTCGCCGACTCTTCGCTCGAGGAAGTGTTCGTCGAGCGGGTCGGAGCGATCGACCGTGGCGAGGAGACTCTCGCAGCGGCAACGGAGGCACGAGCATGACCGGGCTGTCGCGGACCTGGCGCAACATGGCGATCATCGCGCGCCGCGAGTTCGCCGTTCGGGTCCGGACCCGAAGCTTCCGGTTCGGCACCGCGCTGCTGGTCATCGGCGCCGTAACGATCGCGCTGCTGCCGGTGATCATCCAGTCGCTCGACCGCCTGGACCACACGCGCATCGCCGTGGCCGCGGAGTCGCCCCAGATCGCGACGTCCGCGCAACTCACGCTCGATCAGCTGCTCAACGCACCCGCCGACAGCAGCACGACGAAGAAGGCCGATGCGTTCGAGATCGTCGTCGTCACGGACCCGGCCAAGGCGCGCGACGGGGTCGAGGCCGGCGACTACGGGGCCGCGCTCGCGATCGACCGGTTGGCGTCGGGCGAGCTCGACTTCGTCCTGTACACGAACGACACCGCCAACGGACGGACCGCGACGCTGATCCGCCAGGGTGCGAACGCCATCGCCATCGCCGATCGTCTCGATCGTGCCGGGGTCGCGCCAGCCGACCAGGCAACGATGTTCAAGGCGGCCACGTTCAAGGTCAGCTGGCCCGACCCGACGCGGACGGATCCGCCGAAGGACTCGATCGCGGCCGTCGGGCAGGACCTGCTGGGCTTCGGGATGACGATCCTGATCTTCATGATCATCGTGATGTACGGCAACTGGATCGCGATGAGCGTGGTCGAGGAGAAGTCCTCCCGGGTGATGGAGGTGGTCCTCAACGCGGCCACGCCGTTCCAGCTCCTGGGCGGCAAGGTCCTCGGCGTGGGCGCCGTTGCGTTCACCCAGTACGCCTCCGTCGTCGTGGCAGGCCTCGCGGGCCTGGCGCTCCAGGGGCAGGTTGCCGCGATCGTGCTGGGAGAGAACGCCGGTGCCCTCTCGCTGCCCGAGGGGCTGACGCCCGTGCTGCTGCTGGCGTTCGGCGTCTACGGCGTGCTCGGCTTCCTGCTGTACGCGTCGCTGTACGCGGCCGCGGGCTCGCTGGTGAGCAGGATCGAGGACGTCAATGCCGCGGTGATGCCGATGACGTTCCTGTCGCTCGGCGGCTACATGGTCGGCGTGTACGCGGCAACCGGCCTGCTCGATGTCGGATCCGGCGTGATCACCGCGATGGCCCAGATCCCGTTCTTCAGCCCGTTCATGATGCTCGGCCGGATCGCGGTCGGCGGAGCGGAGCCGTGGGAGATCGTGCTGTCGCTCGCCCTGCTCGTGGTCGCGATCGTGATCGCCGTGTGGCTCGCCTCGCGGATCTATGCCGCCGGCGTGCTGCTCTACGGCCAGCGACCCGGGGCGCGGACCGTGTGGCGCCTGTTCCGGGAAGGGATGTAGACCGAGCGTCGGTCACCCGCGCCCGAGGATCCGATCACTCGCGACCGGTCACCGGCCGCTCGGATCCGCGCACGCCGGGTGCCCACGGGATGACCATCCGGCGCAGCAGCCCCACGGCCGCGTACAGGACCAGCGACATCGCCGACGTCACGACCACGGCCGCGAACACGAGGTCCGTGCGAAACGCGTTCTGCGACAGCTGCATCCAGATGCCGAGGCCCTCGCGGGCACCGACGTACTCGCCGAACACGGCGCCGATCACCGCGTACACGACGGAGATCCGCAGCCCCGTGAACAGGTTCGGCAGCGCCGACGGCCAGCGCAGCTTGCGGAAGGTCTGGCCGTCGGTCGCGCCGTAGGAGCGCAGCAGCTCGGCCGACTCCGGGGGCGCGCTGCGGAGCCCGTCCAGCAACGCCACCACGATCGGGAAGAACGTGACCAGGACCACGACCAGGACCTTGGGCGCCAGCCCGAACCCGAACCACAGCAGGAACAGCGGTGCGAGCGCGACGATCGGGATCGTCTGCGACGTGACCAGCAGCGGCTCCACGGCGCGGCGCACCACCGGCGCTCGGTCCATCGCGATCGCCGCGCCGACCGCGAGCACGACGGCGATGCAGAACCCGATCACCGTCTCGAGCAGGGTCGGGACCGCGTGACGGACCGCTTCCGCGCGGAACGCCCACAGCGCGTCGAGGATCTGGACCGGTCCCGGCAGCACGACCGGGCTCACCCCGGCGAGCCGGACGTACGCCTCCCACGCGGCCAGCAGCACGACGACGACGGCGAGGGGCGCAGCACGCGATCTCATCGCGGGCCGCGGCTCGCGGTCCGGAGCCAGCGTCTCACGGCAGGAAGTCGTTGGTGAACAGGGCGCCGTAGTCCGGCGGGGCGGCGAGCGGCGTACCGGATGCGTCGGTCAGCAGTCCCTGGTCGTACAGGAACCCCGAGTAGCCCTCCCACTTGGCCAGGGTCTGGGTCCCGACCTTGCCCGCCTCGTCCACGAGCAGACCCTTGTCCGCCATGTACTGGGCGCTCTCGCGGGGCAGGGCAGGGTTCGCGTCGAACACGCCCGGGTTCTGCGCGATGAGCAGGTCGGCCGCCGCCGCCGGATCCTCTGCCGCGAACGCGAACCCACGGGCGGTTGCGCCGATGAATGCCTTCGCGGTCACCGGGTCGCGCGCGAGCCAGCCGGCGTCGCACGCGAGGACGACCTGGTAGAAGTCGGGAAAGCCGTAGTCCGCGAACTCGAAGGTGCGCAGGGCGATCCCCCGCTCCGCCGCCTCGATCCCTTCCCAGGCGCTGAACGAGATCACGAAATCGGCTCGCTTTGCGTACAGCGCCTCGTATGCGGCCGTCTCGAGCGTCACGGTGTCGAAGGTCCCCTTGCCACCATCGGCGCGGATCACGGACTGCAGCGTCGGCACCTCGTTCGGATACCCGAAGCCGGCGTAGGTTTTGCCGTCGAGGTCGCGCGGTCGGTTGATGTCGGACGATGCGAGGACCGCGATGTCCTGGGCCGTGTGCTGGAGGATCGCCATCGTGGACACGATCGGGGCGCCGGCCGCCACCGCGAACGTCAGCGCGTCCTGGAAGCTGATCCCGCATTCGGCCTGATGGGCGGCCAGGATCGCCTCAGGCGCGGTGCCGCCGTAGGGCAGCACGTCGAGCTCGACGCCCGCGTCCGCGTACCAGCCCTTCGCCTGCGCGACGTAGAAGCCAAGGTGGTTGGTGTTGGGGGTCCAGTCCAGGGCAAGCCGGACGGGCGTGGGCGGGACCGCCGTCGCAGGCTGGACGGTGGGGCTCGCGGCGGCCGACGGCGGTGGCGCGCTCGCCGGCGCGTCGAGTGATCCGGTCGCTCCGCTCGACCCGCACCCCGCTAGGACGAGGGCAGCCACGAGCGCGAGCGGCAGGATGCCGGTGCCACGGGTGCGGGTTCTGGTGATCACGGTCGCGTCGATACCTCCTGGCACGAGATCGCCGCCCCCGGGGACCGGGGACGGCGTCGACGCGAGCGGGCCTGCTTCCTACACCGGTACGAACCGGATCAGGTTCCGCGGGTCTGTGGCGAAGCCACACTCTCAGCGCGCTGGGCGCTCCCCGGAGGCGAATGTTCAGTTGTCGCCGCAGTCTACACCGCGGCCGGCGCAACCTCTGCCGGCGCATCGCCCGCCGGCGCAACCCCCGCCGGCGCGTTGGCGCGGATCCAGGCGACGACCTCGGCCAGGACGTCCTCATGCTCCGGCTCGTGGTGGCATTCGTGGCGCAGGCCGTCGTGGACGCGGCGGGTCACCCCGTCGATCCCCTCGAGACCCTCGCTCGCGGCCACCGGGACGATGGGGTCCGCGGAGCCATGGAACACGTACGTCGGCACGGGCATCGCCACCAGGCCGCGGATCGCGTTCTTCACCCGGTCCTGCTCCGCGAACGCCTCGGCGCCGAGACGGATGGTCGACCTGGACTGGCACAGCGGATCGGCGTCCGCAACCGCCCGCACCTCTGGATCACGCGACAGGCCGTCCTCCGCCAGGTCGTTGGCGAGGCGCATCCGGGGCACGACGTTGGTCAGCAGCGCCGCCAGCCGGCGCCGCCAGGTCGGGATGCTGGAGTCGATCCCGGGGGCCGACAGGACGAGCAGGTCGGGCAGCGCGCGCGGGGCGTCGGCGAGGACGTACCCGAGCGCGACCAGCCCACCCATCGAGTGGCCGTACAGGATCAGCGGCAGCTCGGGTCGAGCATCGCGAAGCGTCCCGATCCGGGCCTCCAGGTCGTCGTGGTACTGGCTCCAGCGGTCGACGTAGGCGCGTGGCCCGGCCGATCCGCCGAATCCCCGATGGTCGTAGGCGTGGACCTCGATGCCGGCGGCAGTCAGCGCCCGAGCCACGGGCCCGTAGCGACCGCCGTGCTCGCCCAGCCCATGGACCACGAGCGCCTGCGCCCACGGCTCCTCGTCCGTCCTCCACGTGAGCGTGCGCAGGAGGGTGCCGTCCGGCATCCGCGCGGTGGACTCGCTCGGGACACTCGGGTTCGCCGCTGGCTCGGGATTCGTCATTGGTGGCTCGCACCTCCGGCTCCCAGCGTAGACCGTCCCGCGCGCCGCCGCTACGATCCACTGATGACGCACCCCTGGACAGAGATCGGCGACCGCGTGTTCGTGCGCCGCTACCAGTTCCTCGACCAGAACATCGTCGTCGTGCTCGACGGGGACGAGGCTCTGGTCGTCGATACCCGGACGACCTATCGCCAGGCCCGCGAGATCGTCGACGACCTGCGGTCGCTCGGGAGCCCGCGGGTCAGCGTTGTGGTCAACACGCACGGCCATTACGACCACGCGTTTGGCAATCGCGTGTTCCGCCCGGTTCCGATCTGGGGTCACGAGCGGTCCGTGACGATGATCGAGCGGTTCGGGGATCAACAGCGCGCGTCGACCGCAGCCGATGTCCCGGAGCTCGCCGCCGAGCTTGCCGAGGTCGAGCTCGATCCGCCGGACCGGACGTTCGCGGAGCGAGCGACGGTCGAGATTGGCAGTCGTGCGGTCGAGCTCACCTACCTCGGCCGCGGTCACACCGACAACGACATCGTGATCCGGGTTCCGGACGCCGACGTGATGTGCGCGGGCGACCTGCTCGAGAACGGCGCGCCGCCGTACTTCGGCGACAGCTACCCGATCGACTGGCCGGCCACCGCGGAACGACTGCTCGAGCTGGTCGGCGACCGGACCGTCGTCGTGCCCGGCCACGGTGCGTATGCGGGCCGCAGCTTCGTGGAGACGTCGCTGAACGACCTCCGGAGCGTCGCGGCGCTCGCCCGGCAGGTCGCGGCCGGGGAGCTGGACCTCGAGGTGGCGATGGTCGCCGCTCCGTACCCCTCGGGCGCGGCGCGCGAGCCGCTCGAGCGGGCGATCGCGCAGGTCCGGGGTGAGCTCGACGCCGCCCCGGATCGCTAGCCCGAGACGCGCACCACCCAGCGTCCGCGAGCCTGGCCGGCGACGATCGCGTCCAGCGCCGGTTCGAGCGTCTCGAGATTCACCTCGGTGACGCCGTCATCAATACCGCCCGGGCGCAGGTCGGTGGCAAGCCGGCTCCACAGCGCGCGTCGGGGCCCGATCGCCATGTTCGCCGAGTCCATCCCGAGCAGCGCCACGCCACGCAGGATGAACGGAAACACGGTGGTGGCGAGGTCTGCCCCGCTGGCGTTGCCCGATGACGCGACCGCCGCACCGATTCGGAGCGTGCGGAGAACGTAGGGCAGGGTCGCCGAGCCCACGGTGTCGACGGCCCCGGCCCACCGGGCGGACTCGAGCGGGCGACCCGGAGCCGTCACCTCGTCTCGGGTCAGGAACCCGGCCGCGCCCAGCCTCCGCAGCCGATCGTGCTCGCCGGCCTTGCCGGTCGCGGCCCAGACCTCGTGGCCGCGCGACGCGAGGATCGCGATCGCCGTCGATCCCACGCCACCCGAGGCGCCCGTCACCAGCACAGGTCCATCGCCGGGGCGGAGGCCGTGGTCCTCGAGCGCCGCCACGCTCATCGCCGCCGTGAACCCGGCCGTGCCGATCGCCATCGCGTCGCGTGCGGTCAGGGCATCGGGGAGGGGCACAACCCAGCTCGACGGGATGCGAGCGAGATCCCCGTAGCCGCCATGACGTGCGGTCCCGATCTCGTACCCATTGGCGAGCACCGGCTTCCCCACCGGGAAAGCGGGATCGTCCGATGCCGCGATCTCGCCCGCGAGGTCGATCCCCGGCACCAGCGGGTACGAGCGCGCCACCCGCCCGTCCTCGCGAGCCGCCAGCCCGTCCTTGAAGTTGACGCTGGACCACGTCACCCGAACGGTCACCTCGCCCGGCGGCAGGTCCGACGTGGACAGCTCCCGGAGACCGCGGGTGAATGACCCGCCAGCCGGCTTGTCGACGACGTAGGCGCGGAAGGTCTGGTCGCTCATGGCGCCGATCATAGGCGGGCCGTGCGGTTCGCCGGCTCCCGGTCGCGCGGTGCGCCCCGGATCGCGGTCGGGGCACGTCGCCAGTCCGGGGCACGTCGCCAGTCCGAGGCGCGCTTGCCAGTCCCGGGCGCGTCGCCAGTCCGGGGCGCGCTTGCCGCTCCGGGGTCCCGGTCACTGATGCCCCCTGGGCGTCAGTAACCCTCCGCGCCGGTCCTCGTGATGCGGATCGGGCATCACGTCGCGGCAAACAAGCCCCGATCCAGACCGCGCACCGTTCGATCGATGCCTCGTGGGAGACACCGCGACCACAACCAGCCGAAATTGATGCCCCGGAGGCGTCGGCGGCGGGGTGCACGGCCCCCGCCGCCGAACCGCCCGCACCGGGCCAGCTCACTCGCCGCCGGTTCCCGGCAAACTCACAGCAACCTCTCAGCCGCGCGAGGTGAACTGACCGCATGCACGCCGCGTCCGCGCACGTGCTCGTCGTCGATGACGAGCCCGCGATCACCGACCTCCTTGCCACGGCCCTGCGCTACATGGGCTACCAGGTCACCACGGCCGCGACGGGCCTGGCAGCGCTCGAGGCCGCCGCCTCCGGGGCACCGGACCTGGTCGTGCTCGACGTGATGCTCCCGGACATCGACGGCTTCGAGGTCTGCCGCAGGCTGCGGGCCGCGCGCGACTTCGTGCCGGTGATCTTCCTGTCCGCGCGCGACACGGAGGACGATCGGGTCACCGGGTTCGTCCGCGGGGGCGATGACTACGTGACCAAGCCGTTCTCGCTCGAGGAGCTGACGCTCCGGATCGGTGCCCTCCTGCGCCGGGTGCGCGGCGGTGACACCGAGGCGGTCCGCCTCCGTTACCGCGACCTCGAGATGGACGAGGACCGCCACCAGGTCTGGCGGGCGGGCCGCGAGGTCGCACTCTCCCCCACCGAGTTCCGCCTGCTCCGCTACTTCCTGCTCAACCCGGACCGGGTGCTTTCCAAGCAGCAGATCCTCGACCACGTCTGGCAGTACGACTTCAACGGCGAGGACAACGTCGTGGAAACGTATGTCAGCTACCTCCGCAGGAAGCTGGACGACCCGGAGCCGAGGCTGCTCCAGACGGTCCGGGGCTTCGGCTACGTGCTGCGCGCCGAGGGCGACCCATCGTGACCGACCCCTCCGCCCGGGCCGCCCGGCGTCGCGACGACGGCCCTCGGCCGTGACCCTGCGCACGCGGCTGCTGGTGTCGCTGGGGCTGATGCTGGCCGTGGCGCTGGTGGGCGCCGGGGCACTCGTCGTCGGCCTGACGCGAGCCTCGCTGGTGGACCAGGTGGACCGCGAGGTGCGGTCGGTGGGCACCGACGTCAACCGTCTCGAGCGGATCGCGGCCACCCTCGCGACCGACGACCTGACCGGACGCCGGCTGGCGCTGATGCGGCTCGACCGCCAGGGCCGGATCGTGCAATCACTTCCGTCCGGGTTCGCCAGCAGCCCGGATCCGCTGCCCGCGATGCCGGTCTATCCGGGGGGAATCCCGCCCACCGCCTTCGACAGGGTGATCGAGGTCCCGGCCGAGGACGGCACGACGCGCTACCGCGTGGTCATCGAGCACGGTCGGGCGAACCTCGTGTTCGCCGTCGCCGCCCCGCTCGCCGGCGTCGATGACGCAATCCGGACGCTCGTCCGCAGCCTGGTCCTGGTGGGCGCGCTGGCCATGGTGGCGCTGCTGGCCGTCGCCTGGGTCGTCGTCCGTCGCGGCCTCTTGCCGCTCGAGCGGATCTCGCGCACGGCCGAGCAGATCACCGCGGGCGACCTGTCCCATCGAGCCGGGATCCCCCACGACGATACGGAGGTTGGGCGCCTGGGCACGGCGTTCGACGCAATGCTCGACCAGATCGAGTCGAGCTTCGCGGAGCAGCAGGCCGCCCTGGACGCCAAGGCCGGCTCGGAGGTCCAGCTCCGCCGCTTCGTCGCCGACGCATCGCATGAGCTGCGGACGCCGTTGACGGCGATCCTCGGCTACGCGGACCTGTACCACGCCGGCGGCCTCGGCGATGCCGCGGGCCTCGATGTCGCGATGGACCGTATCGGTACCGAAGGCCGGCGGATGAGCACCCTGGTTGACGACCTGCTGCTGCTCGCGCGGCTCGACCAGGGCCGCCCGCTCCGCCGCGATCCGGTGAGCCTGACCCGGATCGTCGAGGACGCCGTCGCCGACGCGCGCGCGCTCGAACCGGAGCGCCCGATCGATGCTGCGATCGAGCCGGACGTCCTCGTCACCGGCGACGAGGACCGGTTGCGACAGGTGGTCGGCAACCTGCTCGCCAACGTGCGCATCCACATCCCGAGGCGCGCCAGCGTCGACATCGCCGTCAAGCGTGACGTCGGGTTCGCGGAGCTCCGCGTCGCCGACCGAGGACCGGGCGTGGATCCCGTCCACGGCGCCCGCGTCTTCGACCGCTTCTACCGGGCCGATCCCGGCCGGGCGCGCGACAGCGGCGGGACCGGCCTTGGCCTCTCGATCGCGACCTCGATCGTCGCTGCCCACGGCGGCGAGCTGTGGCACGAGCCGACGCCCGCCGGCGGCGCCACCTTCGTGGTCCGCCTCCCGATCACAGCAACATCACAGCCCGTCCCCGGCCCGGTTTCAGGCGACGCCACGACCATCTGATCACCGCGCCGCAGCGAGATCCCCGCGGCACGCCACTAACCGGAGGCATCCACGCGTGAAGCTCAGCAAGACCCTCGTGCTCCCCGTTGCAGCGCTGCTCGTCGTGAGCGCCGCCGGCGCGGTGTTCGCAACGACCGGCTCCCCCGCCCCGGCCGGGACCGACAACGTCATCCCGGCCGCAGACGCCACGCCGACGCCGGCCGCCTCGACCGCACCCGCGCCGGTCGCCAAGGACTCGCTCCTGTCGGACGTGCTCGACGGCCTGGTCACCAAGGGCACCATCACGGCCGGCCAGAAGACCGCGATCCTCGATGCGCTGGCGACGGAGCGAACCGCCCGCCGGACGCTGCGGCAGCAGGAACGCCAGCAGCTCAAGGATTTCCTGTCCGATGGCGTCATCACGCAGGATGAGCTCGCCCAGCTGCCCGCTGACAGCCCGATCCGGAAGCTCACCGGGATCCTCGACGACGGCAAGATCACGGTCGACGAGCTTCGTGGCCTCCGGCGTGGACTGCTCGGCGGCCGTGGCCCCGGCCGCCTTGGCGGAGGTGGGCTGTTCGGCGGCCCCAGGGCAACCCCCGCACCGAGCACGGGCACCAGCGGCTGAGCCGCTCCCGGCACTCGCGATCCTCATGGCCCGCCGGCAACGGCGGGCCATGCTCTTGCCTCCGCGACGGGGTGTCGCATCACGCGCCATCGCCGCGGTGGGTCCTCGCGGTGTCCCGGCCAGCCACGACGACGCAGGCGGCGTGGCCCGTGGCGCCACGAAGTCGCCGTCGGTGCGCCCGGACTAAGCGTTTGGCCGGGCTTCGTGGCTCGTGGCGCCACGAAGTCGCCGTTGGTGCTCCCGAATCAGCCCGGATCGAACGGTTTGGCCGGCCTTCGTGGCCCGTGGCGCCACAGAGTCGCCCTTCGGACCCTGCCCGAGCTCGACCGGGGCGGATTCGGGGCCTCGCAGCCAACGGTCTCTGCTGCGCCGCGCAGGCCGCCGCCCCGCGCCGGCCGCCGACCCGCGCCGACGGGCAACGCCCCCGAGCAGCCTTCCGTTGCGTTTCGGTTGCGACGGCGCCCGGGGGTTGACGCGACCCCACCCGTTGCCCCATCCTCCGGGGCCTGATGAGTCACACCACCGTCTCCTGGTCGATGTGTATGCGTGGGCGGCCCCGCCGTGCGGAGGATGGGCGCCGAGCAATCCCGCGCTGAACGTCAGCGAGTGACAGCGGGATCTCGGAGCTGAGGTCCCGGGGCCGCGAACCGATGGGTTCGTGGCTCTTTTGTTTCTCCGGCATACACGACGGGTAGCCGCCGAGCTCGACCCTTCTGGGGCCCTCGACGCAATCCACACCCGCCGACCAACCGGAGAGACCCGCAATGAGCTTCGATCCCAACGCCCTTCCCAACCTGCACGCCGAGACCAAGGCGCTCCACGCCGGGCCAGGTCCCGGACCCGACCACCAACTCGCGCGCGGTGCCGATCTACGCGACGACCTCGTACGTGTTCGACGACGCCGCACATGCGGCGCGCCTGTTCGGGCTCCAGGAGTTCGGCAACATCTACACCCGGATCATGAACCCGACCACCGGCGTGTTCGAGGAGCGCGTCGCGGCGCTCGAGGGCGGCGTCGGCGCCCTCGGCCTTGCCTCGGGCCAGGCGGCCGAGACGCTCACGATCCTCAACCTGGCCAGCGCGGGCGACAACATCGTCAGCAGCGCCAGCCTGTACGGCGGCACGTACAACCTGTTCCACTACACGCTGCCCAAGCTGGGCATCACGGTGCGGTTCGTCGACTGCTCGAAGCCTGAGCAGTTCGCCGCGGCGATCGACGAGCGGACCAAGGCCGTCTACCTCGAGACCATCGGCAACCCGCGGCTGGACGTCGCCGACATCCGCGCCATCTCCGACCTCGCCCACGCCAGCGGCGTGCCGGTCATCGTCGACAACACCTGCGCGCCGCTGCTCGCCCGCCCGTTCGACCACGGCGCCGACATCATCGTCCACTCGGCCACCAAGTGGATCGGCGGCCATGGCACGGTCATCGGCGGCGTCGTCGTCGACTCGGGGCGCTTCGACTGGGCGGCATCGCCGCGGTTCCGCAAGGACTTCGTCGATCCCGACCCGTCCTACCATGGGGTCTCGTACACCGAAGCCTTCGGGCCGCTCGCGTTCATCCTCAAGCTGCGCGTCCAGGGGCTGCGGGACCTCGGTCCGGCCCTGTCGCCGTTCAACGCCTGGCAGCTCATCCAGGGGCTGGAGACGCTGCCGGTCCGGATCGAGCGCCACAGCCAGAACGCCTTGGCGGTCGCGCAATGGCTCCAGGATCGACCCGAGATCGAGTGGGTGAGCTATCCGGGCCTTGCGTCGCACGCCTCGCACGAGGTCGCAGCGCGCGTCCTGTCGGGCGGCTTCGGCGGCCTTGTGACGTTCGGGATCAAGGGCGGTGCCGATGCGGGCCGGCGGCTGATCGACAGCGTCAAGCTGTTCAGCCTGCTGGCCAACGTGGGTGATGCGAAGAGCCTCATCATTCACCCGGCCTCGACCACGCACCAGCAGCTCAGCGAAGCGGAGCAGGCGGACACCGGCGTCACGGCGGACCTGATCCGGCTGTCGGTGGGCATCGAGCACATCGACGACATCCTGGCCGACCTCGACCAGGCCCTCCGTGCCGCGACCGACCCGACGGCCGACCGCGAGCTCGCGACGACAGCCTGAGCGCCATGGCGCCAACCGGCACGCAGTCCCCGGGGCGTACGCGCGCTCCGGGGACCTCGCCCTCGTCGCGGGGACCGGCCTCGCCCCCGCTGGGGACGGGGCGCATCCAGACCGTCGAACTAGGGGTAGGGGCTTTGGACCTCGACGCGGGCGGCCACCTGCCGTCGGTCACCCTCGCCTACCGCCACGACGGGCCGGGGCCGGATGCCCCACAGGTCCTCGTGATCCACGCGCTCACCGGCTCCGCCGACGCGGCCGGTGACTGGTGGGCGCCGCTCATCGGGGCGGGGCGCGCGTTCGACACCACCAAGGTCGGCGTCCTGTGCGCCAACCTGCTCGGCGGTCGCTACGGCTCCACCGGGCCCACCTCGATCGATCCCGCGACCGGAGCGCCATGGGGCGCCTCCTTTCCGGTCGTCTCGGCTCGCGACGAGGCCCGCGTGCTGTGGGCGCTCGCCGACGAGCTCGACATCGAGCGGTTCGCCCTCGTCACCGGCGGTTCGCTGGGCGGGATGATCGCGCTCGAGGTCGCACTGGCGCGGCCGGACCGGGTCGGTCACGTGGTGCCCATCGCGGCGCCCGCGGCAACGACCGGGCTCGCGCTTGCCTGGAACCACATCCAGGTCGGGCTGGTGGACCGCTTCGGCGTCGAGGGCCTGAGCTTCGCGCGCCAGCTGGCGATGACGACCTATCGCTCGGAGGCCGATTTCGACCTCAGGTTCGCGCGACAGCAGGAGGAGGACGGCCGGTTCTCGATCGCGTCCTACCTCGACCACCAGGGCGCCAGGCTTGTCGACCGGTTCGATCCCGACACCTATCGCACCCTGGTCCGGATCATGGACGGGCACGACATCGGCCGCGGTCGGGGCGGAGCCGTGGCAGCGCTGCGGGCGCTGGCCGGCGCCGGGACGCTGCTGACCGGGCTCGCCGTCGGCGGCGACATCCTGTATGGACCGGACCAGGTCCGGGCGCTGGTCGCCGATGCCACGGCGGCCGGCGTCGATGCCCGGTATCTCGAGCTCAACTCCACGAAGGGGCACGACGCGTTCCTGGTCGAGTGGGAGCAGCTGACCAGCGTGCTGTCGGCTGCGCTCGCCCTCGGGCCTGCCCGCACCGGACCGCTCGGCGTCACCGGCGCGGCCTGATCCGACCACGCGCGACCGGGCATGGTCGCCGGATACGGCTGCTGGAACCGGACGGCAGGTGCGGTAGAATCGCGCGGTCGCTGGCGCGTGGCCTAACGGTATGGCACCTGACTCTGGATCAGGGGGTTCCAGGTTCGAATCCTGGCGCGCCAGCCAACACACAACCTGTGGTGCAGCCAACGTGGCTTGACCACCAGATGTTGTGGTTTCGACCCTCCTCGGACGCCACGCCGAGGAGGCCGCTCGATGGCTAGTACGCCTGACTCCTACCCCGTTCGTTCGCCTGATTCACGTAGGAATCGGCGCGCTTCGCTTGATTCTGTTGCCCCTGATCACTTCTCAGGCGGCGATCCGCTCGCCGTTGGGCTCGGCACCGCGGTCGATCTGTTCCTCGCGGCAAAGGCCGCCGAGGGCGCGTCGCCGAACACGGTCGAGTGGTACCGGATGATCACCGGCCGCGCCGTGCGCCGGCTCGGCCCCGGCCGGCCGCTCGACGGCGTCGGGGCGCCCGAGCTGCGCGCCTGGCTGCTCGAGCTGCGCGCGACGCTCTCCCCCGAGTCGATCGCCGGCTACGTCCGCGGCCTCAAGGCGTTCGGCAACTGGTGCGCGGCCGAGGAGCTGGGCGAGGCCGCCGGCTTCCGGGCGCTCCGGCGGCCGCGCGTCCCGCGCCGGCTCATCGCCCCCTTCACCGACGCCGAGCTGCAGCGGATGCTCGCCCTCGCCGAGCCCCGCGAGCGCGCCATCGTCCTGCTCCTGCTCGACACCGGGCTGCGGCTCGCCGAGGCGCAGCAGCTCCGGGTCGGCGACCTGCGGCCCGACGGGACGGTCCGGGTCATGGGCAAGGGCTCGAGGGAGCGGATCGTGCCCGTCGGCGCCACCGCCCGCCGGGCGGTCGTACGCTACGTCGCGGGGCGCGGCGCCGCCCGCCCGGGCGACGCGCTCTTCGTCGGCGCGCGCGGGGGGCCGATCCAGAGGCGCACCCTCCAGAGGGCGATCGCGGATCTCGGGCGGCGCGCCGGGGTCGGCACCCGCTGCAGCCCCCACACCTTCCGCCACACGTTCGCCCGCAGCTTCCTCGTCAACGGCGGCGACGTCTTCAGCCTGCAGCAGATCCTGGGCCACACCACGCTCGACATGGTCCGCCGCTACGTCAGCCTGACTGAGGCCGATCTCGTCGCGAGGCACCGGGCCGCGTCGCCGGCCGACCGGCTGGCGCGGGGCCGCACGGCGTGACGGCCGAGGGTGCGCGGGGCGCAGCGCGGCGATGGTCCGGCGTCAGGCGAGCCGGCATCGGAACCCGTGCGCCGCCGCTTCAGAGGCGGTCGACAGGCGAGACCCGCCGGTGCACGGCGCGGAGGTCGTCGTCGAGCAGCCGGACATAGCGGCGCGTCACCTGCAGCGAGGCCGGGCTGTGGCCGAGGATGCGCTGGAGCGAGAAGACGTCGCCCCCGTTGGTCAGGAACGCCCGCGCGAAGCTGTGGCGGAGGACGTGCGGCGAGCAGCGCCCGGAAAAGCCGGACGCACGGCCGAGGCGCCGGACGAGCAGCTGGACGGCCCGCGGCGTCAGGCGGGCCCCTCGACGCCCGACGAACAGCGGATCGTCTGCAGAGAGTGGCCCGCGGGCAACGAGCGACATCCGGACGGCGCGCCGCGCCCGGCCGCCGAGCGGGACCACCCGCTCCCTCGACCCCTTGCCCATGACGCGGCAGCGCCCTTCAATGAGGTCGACGTCCCCGACCGAGAGGGACACGAGCTCGCCCAGCCGGATGCCCGTGTCGAGCAGCAGGAGCACGATCGCCCGGTCGCGGACCACGGCCTCGGAGCCGCCGTCGACCGCGGCCAGCAGCGCCCGCATCTGCGCGGCGGTGAGACTCGGGACCAGGACGTCCGGAACCCTGGGCGGCGAGAGCCCCGCGAGGGGGTCCGCGCCCAGCCCGAGCTCCCGCTGCAGCCAGTGGCCGAACGCGCGCAGCGTGCGGACGCGTCCGGCGACCGAGTTCGGCGCCAGGGGCCGGAGCCTCGCGGCCTGGGCCGCGAGCAGCCAGCGTCGAGCGGTCACGGGCGACAGGTGGCGCAGGGCTGCTGCCTCGCCGTCACGCGCCGCGAACCCTGCGAAGTCGTCGAGGTACGCGCGGTACCAGTCGATCGTGCGGCGGCTGCGGCCCGCGACTTCGAGCGCGGCCGTGTACTCCTCGATGAGTTCGCGCAGCGGGAGGTCACCGAGACCCGCGAACGACGGCGCCGCGGCCACCGGCGCCATCACTCCGCGCCCCGCGCGAGTGGGGCGGCGCGATGCCGTCGACCTGCCCAGATGGGTGCCCGAGTCCTTCCTGCTGGCGCTTCGTAGGTCATGGACCATGACAACTACCGCCGCCCCGTTAGTTCTGTTAGTTCGGCCCGCCGGCGCAGGTACGAGCCGAACAGGGGCAGGGCGAAGTCATACGTGCCGCGCGTCGGCCGGTAGACGAGGCCGCGGTCGACGAGCCGCCGCACGACGACGTCGACGTTCGCGAGGTCGGCCAGGGAGCGGCGCAGGCTCAGCGCCGAGAGGCGCCCCCCGGCGCGGGCCATGGCATCGAGCACCCGCCCGCCGGCCACGCCGGCGACGAGGTAGCGGTCCTCGAAGAACGCGAGGTCGAGCTCGTGGAGCAGGCTCGACTCGAGCGCCTGGTAGTCCGTGAGCGTGACGTCGGCCCGGCCGACCCGGCTGCACAGGAAGCCGCCGAAGAACTGCAGGAAGTACGGATAGCCGCCCGTCCGCTCCACGATCTCGCCGACGAGCGGGAGATCGAAGGTGCGACCGCTGCCCGAGAGCGGGATCCCGAGTGCGTCCCACGCATCGCCGCGTTCGAGATGGCCGATGACCACGTGGCGGAACATCCGCTCGGCATACGTCCGCGCCCGCTTGAGGTTGAGGCTCAGGGTCGGCAGACCGCACAGGACCAGGCGCACCCGGCTCGACGTCCGCTGCGCCTGTCCGAACCCGGCCAGCAGCGACGAGAGCGGGTATCGCTCCTGCCGTCGGTCGTCGCCGAGCAGGTGGGCTTCGTCGTACAGGAACAGCACGCCCGGGACGTCCGTCTGCGCGAGCGCACCGTCGAGCGCTGCGAGCGCCGCCCGGATCGTCTCGGCCGCGTCGCGCGACTCGGCCTCGTAGGCGGGCTCGTAGCCCAGCTCACCGACCGAGAGGCGGCGGGGACGCACGTACTGCCACGCCCGCTCGATCGCGTCGCCCAGGCCCGCGAGCGCGCTGCAGCGCCGGACCAGGGCGGCGCAGTCGTCGGCGATCGCGTCGGCGAGCCGTGCGTCGTCGCGGTGGCGGTCGCTGAGCTCGCGCCCGAGGCACAGCCAGCCGGCCCGTTCCCCGCGCGTCGCGAACTCACCCAGCAGCACCGTCTTGCCGGTTCCCCGGATGCCGGTCAGCGTCCAGTTCGCGTGCGGCGGATGGGTCTCGCCGAGATAGCGCTCGAACTCGCCGAGGAGGACGTCGCGACCCGCGAGGTACGGCGGGGCAACGCCGTTGCCCGGACGGAACGGGTTGGCGAGCTGTTCGGTTCGAATGGTCGAATTGAGATCTGTCACATTGAGATCCTTGACCGCGATGCGGAAGCTGAGGCGGCTGCCAAAGCGCCCCATGGGCGCCTTCCAGAGCCGACGTGCACCGTGCTGAGCGTGATCTCACCTTCGCTCGAGGTCAATGGCGACTGTGTACGGCAGTGTGTACGCCAGACAGTTGCGCGGCCGAGACCCTGTTCCGCGACTGGGACGATCTCACGGCCTTCTACGACTACCCGGCCGAGCACTGGATCCACCTGCGCACGAGCAATCCGGTCGAGTCGGTCTTCGCCGGCGTCCGGCTGCGGACCAACGTGTCCAAGCGGATGCGTCGGCGCGACTCGGCCCTCTACCTGGTCTTCAAGATCACCCAACGGCTCGAGCTCGGCTGGCGACCGCTCAACGGCGGGCTGACCCTGATGACCCTCCTGCTGCGTGGTGCCCGCTTCGTCGACGGAATCTACATCCCGGCCGACATCGAGCGTCCGGACGACCCCGGAGAGGAGGTATCCGCGGCCTGATTCTCACGTTCGTTCGGAAGGGTGTTTCCACTCAACTTGACGAGGGCTCGGGAGGAAGCTCCGGCTGGTGTCGCTTGGACAGTCCCATGTTCGACCGTCAGTCATCAGCGTTCCGGTGCCTGCGGCCCGACCGGGCGCGTCGACGCTCGGATCCGGGCGTCGCTTCTGGGACGGCGAGGTCGGAGGCCCAAGTGGGCTTGCGCCTCCTATAGCGACCTCAGCGTGGCGGAGATCCGGCTGGCACCCTCTCGCAGCTGACGGCACACGTCGTCGAGGATCAGTCGCTCCTGGCATCGCGACACCGCCCTAACCTTGCATTCCCATGCCCCAAATCCTCCGGCCTAGCCATGGGCCGCCCTTTCTCCGATCACGGCCGATACGGCGTCGACCACCGTCTGCGCTTCACCTTCGTTCAATGTGTCGGGGGTCATGTAGAACATCTCGTCGCCCCCAGCCAAGACCGCGACCCTCGGGTTGCGGTCCCACAGGGCGTCTACGACATCCTTTGCGCTGAAGCCGAGTTCCAGGCGCGAGACGGTCACGCGCAGCCTCGGAGTCGGTTGTCCTGCCTCATTGGGCCATGCGCGCTCCGCGCGCACGCCCGGGAGCTGCGACAGCTGCCCAGCCCATTCGGCCACGGTTGCCTCCCACCGAGCGAGTAGGGCTTCGTGATCCAGCGCGACGTATCGGCGAACCGCGGCAACGAGACCGGCGATCTCCTCCTTGCCGACCTTCATGGATCGGACGAGTCGCTGATTCGGGGTCCCATTCGCCCGAGCCGCCGCCACGAGATCGGCGCGTCCAAGGAGCAGCCCGCTCGCCTGAGGGCCCTTCAACGCTTTGCCACCGCTGAACACGACGAGGTCCGCTCCACAATCCCTGGTGAAGTACCAGAGATTGCTCGCCGGAGGTACCTGCGCCGCCGCATCGACGATGACGGGCACCCCGTGTGAATGGGCAATGGCAACCGTCTTGCGCAAACTCAAGCTCGCTGGCGGGAGGTGGCTGCCGGCCACCCACACAACGGCCGCGGTTCGATCGGTGAGTGCACTCTCGAGCTCCCAGTCGAACGTTTGGAGAACGTTCCCGATCTCCACGATCTTGCAGCCCACGAGATCAATTGCGCGGTCGTAGGGGATCCGGTGGGCACGGTGCATCACCACGTCCGTTCGCAGTCCCGTGCCTCCAGGCATCGCGGCGATCGCGGCCGGGTCGCCGCCGGTGACGCACGCGAGGACGCCATGAGCGATCGCCGCCGCGGCGCCACAGGTAACATAAGCGGACTCGTTGCGGGTCAGACGTGCCAGCTCCTCTCCCGCCAGCACGAAGAGCTCGTTCATGTCCACCTGATAGCGCGACGCATCGGCCATCGCGCGCACGACCTCTTCCGGCAGGGTCCCCCCGCCCAACGCGGTCAGAGTCGCTGCGGCGTTCAGCACCTGCCGAGCGCCCAACGCGCCGACTTGCTCGCTAGTCACTGGTGAAGGCTCCCTTCGTGTCGCGGCCGCTATCCAAGGCCCGTCCCGGCGTGCCCATCTATAGGCGTCGGCTTGGCTCGTCGTTCGACATTCGGTGCGCGAATCCGGAACCTCGGGCCCGCTCGCGACCGCGACAAGCAGCCTCCGATCGCCACCGTGGCTTCAGCGAGTCCATGCGGAGGATCGCCTCGCGGCTTCGCGGGTTGCGCCGGGTCAGTATCGGACGGCAGGCCCTCGAAATGTCGAGCACCAAATCGACGTTCGATCTGCGTTCGTCTCCGCACCCGAGGAGCCGGACGTCATTGGTCAGATCGTCGATCACGTCGGTCACACCGTCGCGGCTGACCTGCGCGCAGTCCTCCCGATCGGCCTCCGGGACGGTGACGGTCGTGAATACCGCCTGCGAGATGCGCATCACGTCCGCCTTGTGGAGGTACGCCTCGTCGGAACAGCAGCCCCGCCCAGGACGGCGATCGCCTGGATCTCGACGAGAATGCCGGTCCCCACAATGTGCGCCTGAACGGTGGCGCGCGCGGGAGGATCCGAGGGGAAGAACTCCGCGTAGGCCGAGTTGTAGGCCGCGAAGTCCTCGTCCGCGTGCTCGAGGAACGCGGTCACATAACACACGTCGGCGAGGGTTCCGCCAACGGAGGCTAGTCCGGTCCCGAGGTTCCGTAGGGCTTGTCGCGTCTGCGTGCCCACGTCGTTGCCGACGAGTCGCCGGTCTTCGTCCTGGCCGGCCACGCCGGCCAGGAACACGAAATCACCGACACGGACAACTTGGCTGTAGCAACCGCCGGGCGAAGGCGCACCCGGGGGATTCATCGCCTGTCTCATGTCTACTCCTTTCCCGTCTGGTTTCCGCGGCCCGAGAGATGCCGGCTGCTCTGCTCACCCCGCGAAGGCCGCGAACGAGATGAGCTGTCAACGTGCCGAAGGGCGCGCGCCCGGCCTCGAGCCGATAGGAACGCTGTTCCAGTGTCCAAGCGCGCACTGCTAGCGTCTTGCGTCAACCCCAGGGGTAACCCCGGACGGACCGACGCCTTCCACGAACGGATTCCCGTGACCATTGGTCACGACCGACAGACCCCCGTCAACCATCAAGCTGGCGCCGGTGACGAAACTCGCCTCGTCCGATGCCAGGAAGACAGCGGGCCAAGCAATCTCGTCCGGCTGACCTATGCGACCGATCGGGTGGATGCTGCCTGCCCGTCGACGTTCGGCGTCTGGATCCGCGAATGTTGCCCAATAGTCGCTTGTCTGCTGCGTCTCGACATAGGCTGGACAGATTGCGTTGACTCGAATGTGGAGTGCGGCGTACTCGACGGCAAGTGCGCGGGTCAGACCAATTAGGGCGTGCTTCGCCACTGGATATGGGAAGGCACCAGGAATGATCTGAAATGCGTGACTCGACGCGATGTTGACGATGCTGCCGCCGCCTACCCGAAGCATGTGCCGAATCACTTCGCGGCTCAGCCACCAGGACCCGTCGAGGTCGACCGAGAAACAGCGTCTCCACTGCTCCTCAGACAGCTTCAGTGGGTCCGCGAATACGTCGACTGCGGCATTGTTCACCAACACGGTGGGTGGCCCGTATAGACCGACTACTTGCGCCACAAGCTCAACGATCGATTGTCGCTTGCTTATGTCGGCACTCACGAACTGGGCATCGTGTCCGGCTGACCGGAGCGTCGCCGCCTGGCGTTCGCCGACGCTGGCGGTCCGCTGCGCAATTACGACCCGTGCTCCTTCCTCAGCAAACCGTCGAGTGATCGCCGCCCCTATCCCCTGACCGCCACCCGTGACGATGGCTACCTTTCCCTTCAGCCTTTCGCCCATGACGTACCTCCTCGGACAATGCGTCCCAATCCAGTCGACTCGCGAACCAACCCCACTTCCGAGGGCGCGCAAACCCGGACCTCCACCCACCGCGTCTCCCAAGGGGAGTCCGCTGGACGGCGTGAAGAGGTTGAGCCATCGGGTGTAGGCCGCCGCCATCTACCCGTTCTCGAGGTGAACCGTGGCGCTTTGTATGCCGATGCCCGGAGTTCATTACCTGGGCGACACTTGTCCAATGGGCTACTTTTCGATGCTCTCGGCGACGAGGGACCTCCGCCAGATGAGACAACCAGCCGATTTCGGGGTTGCGGGATGAAAGAGTCGTCGATCTGAGGTAGTGCGTCCGAGCCCAGGCAGCGCTCGGTGCTGATGCGCAGCTCCGACGCTCGAGCGACCAGCTCCTTTAGCGATGTGCGCAATTCGATCGCTGTGACACCAATAGCGACCGCAAGCCTCCCACGCATGTCCTCGAATGCCTGGCTACCCGGCGAATGTGTCCGTTGGTAGACCCCTTACACCGGGGCGGACAACGAACAGGGCGCCGGCATGTGGCTGACGGTCAAGTTCCAGTTGCGCGAGCCCATGCGTTGCGGAGGTCACGTACAGGTCGGCTAGGTCGTCACCCCCGAAGACGCAGCTCGTGACCTGTGTCACTGGAAACCGAACCTCAGCCTCCAGCTTGCCCCTTGGCGAATAGCGCCGAACGGCTGAGCCACCCCACAATGCGACCCAAATATGCCCTTCAGCGTCAACGGTCAATCCGTCGGGGGTACCCTCGGATTCTGGGATCGTGACCACGTTACGTCGATCGAAGATCCTTCCCGTTTCCGGATCGTGGGAGAACGCGTCGACCTGCTGAGTCAGCGAATCGATGTAGTAGAAGATCTGGTCATCGGGGCTCCACCCGAGCCCATTCGAAAGCTTCACGTCCAACAGGACCGT
Organism: uncultured Chloroflexia bacterium; assembly: GCA_963749705.1. Lineage (GTDB taxonomy): Bacteria > Chloroflexota > Limnocylindria > Limnocylindrales > CSP1-4 > CAIXZV01. The sequence continues at coordinate 181,280 of CAVVNQ010000006.1, forward strand.
CGCAACTTCGCCGTTCTTGTCGAGTCGGTAGAGCGCGCCAGTTGACCCCTGTTCGTCGACTGCTGTGGTGCCGGCCCAGAATCGCCCAGATCGATCGCACTTCCCATCGTTCATCATGTTCTCTGGAACGTCTGACTCGACCAACGCCACTTTGGTCAAGGTGGCTCGGTCTGATTCAAGGCACCAGAAACCATCAGCAAGCGCAAGAACGAGTCCGCCAGACTGACGAGGTGCGGCCGCACCCACAGGCTGACCCAAATGAAGCGATGTAGATCGGCCTGTTGCAGGGTCGTACCATTGGATGATGCCGCCGAACTGGTCAACCCAGACAAGCTGACGACCACGTGCGTCCCATGCCGGACTCTCGCCGCAATCAGCGTGAGCGTCGAGGGCGATGCGAGGCAACAGCTCGCTCACCGCCTCCGCCATCTAGAAGATGCCGAATGTCCTGAACGCATCAGATGCGCTTGCGCCACCTTCGATCGCCTCCCTCATGCGCTCTTCTTCATGCATCTTCTCCAGCGCAAGCCCCAGCACCTCAGCTTCGACGATCTTCGGGACGACCAACACGCCGTCGCGGTCACCGACAACAAGATCTCCCGGGCTGACGTCCACACCGTGGACATCGATCCGCACGCGAAAGTCAACGACCACCGACCTGAACGCGGCGTCCTGCGCATACGACCCACGGCTGAACACCGGCCAGGACTGCTCCAAAATCCGGTCGGTGTCGCGATGGAAAGCGTTGACGACTGCGCCCACAGCTCCCCGGCGCCGCGCCGCTGCGGTCATCAGCTCCCCCCAGGCGGCGCACGGGAGATCTCCACCAGACGCGAGGTAGACGTCGCCCTCTTCCAACTGGTCCAGCGCTGCCGTAAGGTTCGCGAACCCCTGCCCTCTGACCTTTGTTGAGGCCGCCAGCTGCACCGGCATCGCTCGGCCCACCACCCTCATGCCGGTGTCGATCGCACGAACGTCGGCCGGCAGGAACTGGGTCATGTAGCCCATCGTGTCGAGAATGTCCCCCAGAACCGCGGTGTAGAGCCTCTCCCGGACGACGAGATCGACGGAGTTGTCAGTCACGCTGGGACCCCGTTTCTGAAGGTCTTCGAGGGTGTGGGCGACGTCGACATATTCGATGCCGAGAATGGCAGCAGGCTCCGCTCTGTCGCCCGTATCTCTGTCGCCATCGACGGGTCGCCCGCCTCGATCGCAAATGCCACGAGAATCGAGATCAGCAGGGATTCGCTCCTGCATCTTAGCCCGGATCCACCGAACCTCATCGTCTGATGGGTCGATGACGGGCGCGGGGCCCCGATCGAGCCGTTGGCGGGGCATGGCCGGGCGAAGGACGGTCGATGGACAGCCGAAGCAGGCTCCCACGGCGTCGCCGACCGACGGGGGGTCGATTTCTTCCCACGCTCCCGCCAGCCCCGGATCGGCGACTGGTGATCGCGCTCAGGTCAGGCGAGGAGCGGCATGGCCCGGAACCGCGCCAGGGCTGCCGTCCAGTCGATCGCCCAGGGCCAGCGACCCGGCAAGTGCAGCGTGACCCGCCGGGCTGAGCGGGTGAGCCGCCCGACGAGCCCGAACAACCGCCGCCGGAGGGTCTTGGTGGTGACGATCCCGGCCCCCAGACCGAGCCGCGCCGTCCAGCGGGCGAGGTTGTGCGCAATGACCTGGACCGCGAGCCAGGCGCCGTTGGCCGCGAACCTCCCGGACGGCAGGTGGTTGAGCCCCATGCCGTACTTGAGATCCCGGATCGCGTTCTCGATCTCGGCGTGCCGGCGGTGGTCCGCTTCGAGCTCCAGCATCTCGCCGTCGCGGTCGGTGATGAACGCGTGGTAGTCGTACAGGGTGAGGAGCGCGAGCTGGCTGCCTGGCGTCGGCTTCACCCGGCGGACGATGAGCCGGACCGGGACCGCGTCCTTCTCGTCGGCGAACGGGACATAGCTGGTCTCGGCGACATCCGCCCCGCCCCCGATCCAGTACGGGATCGGCGTCCAGTCTGACTCCGGGATCGCCTCGATGAGGCCCCGGAGCTTGCGGCCGTGCAGCCGCGCCGTGATCGAGAAGCGGACATCCATCGCCCGGCAGACGGCGACGACCGCGTGAGCATAGAAGCCGGAGTCGGCGCGCATCGTGAGCTCGCCCATGGCTCCCGCGGATCGGACCCGCCCGATCGTCTCGCGCAGGAAGTGGGCGGCGCCCCGGACCGTGGCGGCCCGTCCCTCGCGCAGCCTCGCCATCAGCACGTCGCCCGTGCCGGCCGCGACCGCGAGCAGCGGGTGATAGCCGCGGACGTGGGTGTACCCGTGATGGATGGCACCCTCCTTGGCCAGGCCGTACGTCTCGCAGATCGTGGAGTCGAGGTCGATCGTGAGGGGTGCATCGCCCGGACCCGCGCCCGCCGCCCACGCCCGCGCGAGGAGCTCCCGGCTCACCCGGTCGAGCTGGCGGACATGGCCCCAGCGGAAGCTGCGCAGGAAGGTGCCCAGGGTGGAGGGGGCCTTGACGCTGAAGCCCAGGATCCGGCTGGTTCCGCCGGCGCGCAGGGCGTCCGCGTCGTCGATCGAGTCGCCGCCCGCGAGCGCGGACATGATGAGCGTGAGCAGCTTGTCGCCCACGTTCGCCCGGCCGGCAGCCCGGCCCAGATCGAGGAACCGATCGACCAGTCCCTTCAGGCCCAGGTGGAGAGCCAGGGTGGCAGGCACGGGTACCCAACGGCTCGATCTCTCCACGACCATCCAGATTGTTGGGCCAGAGGCTCTCACCCTACGTAATAGTCGTGTTCCTGCAACCATCTAACGGCTTCCTTGACAGCGCCCAGCGATGAGTGTCGCGGTTCAAAGCCGATCAGGCGCCTGGCCTTCTCCATGCTGCAATTGGGGCTGTGAGAGATGTGATCCCATGTTGCGGCCGCGTCTTCCGCGACCACCGTCTTGCGCCAATCTTCCCACGGTAAATACTCGATCTTTGGTTCATGGTCATGCCACGCGAACATCAATTCGGCATAGCCGCGAAGTGTGAGTGCGGCAGGTGACACGGCGTGGAACGATTGCCCTACGGACGGACCCCAGTTATTGATGGCGGCAATGAAGAGTGAGGCAACATCCTCCGCGTGGACGTGGTGTACCGTCTCCAGGCCGAAGTTCGGTAGGCAGATCGTCTCGCCGGCAGCCACGCGTCGGAACACCTCGACGTTGACGTTGCCCATGGGATTCACGGGAAGCCAGCCAGGACCGACGATGTGGCCCGGATGGACAACAGTCGCCGGGAGACGGCCCGCGCGCAATTCCCGCTCGAGGTATTCGGTGATAGCAAGTTTCTGGAGGCCGTAGCTGCCAAAGGGTTTCCTGTTGGCGTCCTCGGTCGTTGGAACGGCGCTGCTCGCGCCGTGAATCCAGATTGAGCCGCACACAAGCAGGTGCGAGATCGATCCGCGCAGGGCCTCCGCGAGCGCCACCGCGCTCTTGAGCTCAAGGCAAATCATGTCGATCACGATGTCGGCATTGAGCCCTGAAATGGCCGCGGCAAACGCCGCGTGGTCGCCGGTCCGCTCCAGAGACAAATGGTCGGCGTGCGCAAAGGCGGGATGGTTGCGGTAAGGACGTCGCTTGCCCCTGCTCACCGCGATGACCAGGTGCCCCGCCTCTTCGAGCATTGGGACCAAATACGTTCCAACGTGGCCGGTTGCTCCGATTACGACAACTCTCATTGGTCTCCTCTGCGGCTTCCACGCAGTCTTCGCCCGCTATCGTCTGGCGGACCCCAAGACGATCCGGCTCGAACTGGCACGCGCATGCCGAATTGTTGCGCGCCCTGGGAAATGCCGCGTGGAGGCTGCCCCTCCCAACCCGCGAAGGACAGGCGCTGGAGACGCGAAAGGAGGGCTACCAGACAAGGTTATCGTGCTCCGTCGACATCAGCCGCCGCCATCCAACTCCCAAGTGCCACGCCGGTCCACCGAGTCGTAGTACGTCTGGGGCCGCCACCACCGAACGTTGGCTTCGGCGAAGAGTATCCGGCCGAGACGACCCTTGCGACTGCATCATGCATGGCCTGCACGGCGGGCAGGAACCGCCGATTGAATATCGGGGCAAGGATGATCCCCGCCGCATCGCAGGCCGCGATCGTCCGATCGACCCGCTGCACCATCACCTCGAGGGGCTTTACGCAGACGACGTGCCTGCCGGAGCGGGCCGCGGCAACTACAGGCCCAAGGTAGTCGCCACTTCGAGTGCAGACGCTGACAACATCGATGTCCTCCCGCTCCAAGCATGACGTTGTAGTCGCTGAAAGACGGAGAACCGGCGGGGTTCCAAACTGCTGTTCCAGGTGCTGACCGAGCGCGGCAAGCAAGCTTCGATCGCGGTCGCCTCCAACGCGCGGTTCTCCGAGTGGGGCCAGGCCTTCACCAACCCCAGGCATGCCGCGGCGGTCGTCGACCTGTTCAAGTTTCGGGCCTACATCCTCGAGACGGGCGGCTCGTCCTTCCACCTGCGGACCAGCCAGACTAGACGGAAGGAGACACCCCCAGCCGGCTGATCACCGACCATATCGAAGGTCAAGCCCTCCGGACCAGGCCAAGCGTGAGGCATTCGCGAGGCTCATCGCCGAGGGCGTTCCCTCGGCCCGGGCGTGCCGGGTTGTCGGGCCCAACCGCGCACCTGCAAGCGGTGGCGCAACGGGCGCCGCATACGTCCGGCGGTCGCGTGCTGGACTATGGCTCCCGTGATCACCTCCGTTCCCGAGAGGCAGTATTCACCGCGATACCTGTCCGCGAGGACGAGCGCGTGCGCCTGGCCGACCTGCGCCGGGAGGGACGCACGAACGCACCGACCTCTGTGGACTTGGGGAAGTAGTCGCGGAGCATCCCGTTCGTGTGCTCGTTGGTGCGCCGCTGCCATGACGAGTGCGGGTCGCAGAAGTAGACGCCCGTCGAGCCGAGGGCCGCGGCGACCTCGGCGTGGCGGGCCATCTCGGCGCCCTGGTCCCAGGTGAGCGTCCGGCGCAGCCCGGGCGGCAGCGCGCCGAGCGCCGCCACGACGGCGTCGCGCACGGTCGCCGAGTCCCGCCGCGCCCCGGGCAGGTGGCCAAGCAGCGTGTACCTCGTGGTCCGCTCGACCAGCGTGACGATCGCCGACACGTGCCCCCTGCCCATGATCAGGTCACCCTCCCAGTGCCCGGGCTGCTCGCGGTCAAGCGCGGACGCGGGCCGCTCGCGGATCGGGGTCATGCCGGCGACCGGACCGGTCCGGCGGGCCTGCGCGTCGCGCCTGCGGAGCCTCCGCCGGCGCCGGAGGCGCAGCACCCGACCCGGGAGCTCACGGGGGAGGCCGCCGAGGTCGGGGCGGTACACGGCCTGGTAGATAGTCTCGGCGCACAGCCAGCGACTGGCCTGGCCGGGGAACCGGCGCCGGAGGCCGCGGGAGACCTGCTCCGGGCTCCAGCGCGCCAGGAGCCTGCCCGCGACCCAGCCGCGCAGCTCGGGGTCCACGGACAGTCGGCTCGGGCGGCGCAGCCGGCGGCGGCCCAGCGCCTTGCGGTGCGCCTCGAACGGGCGGAACCGGCCGGCGTCGTCCGCGCCGCGCCGGAGCTCCCGGCTCACCGTCGAGGGCGACGCTGCCATCATGGCGGCGATGTCTCGCGCACGCCGCGCCCCTCGAGGCGCAGGTCGGCGAGCTGGATGCGTTCGTCCTCGGACAGGTAGCGCGGGGAGTAGTGCTTCTCGGGGACGGGGGTGATCACGGGCGGCAAGTCCAGCACACGGCCGCCGGACGCGAGTCGCCGGCCGTTGCGCCACCGCCTGCCGGTGCTTGGGTTGACCCCGACCATGCGCGACGCCCGGGCCGAGGGGACGCCCTCGGCGATCAGCCGGGCGAACGCCTCGCGCCTGTCATGGTCGGGACTCTTTCCTCGGCGGCCCATCGCAACTCCTCGCGGGTGTTGCGACGCTCGCCAGATTCCGCCTGATCATTCCCACCCGTGCGATTCGAGGGAGATGCGGGGTCCGCATGCGAGCGTCCCATGGGCACGGCGAGCGGAACACGGTCCTGCTGCCCATCAGTCACTGCACCTCCCCGATGCCCGGGCCGGATCGTGGGTCGAGCCGGTCGAAGATGTTCTGGAGGTGATCACGGCTCTGCGCCATGACCTCCCGCGCCGGCGGGAGGTTGGCCAGATCCCAGCGGCGCTCATATTCGAGCGAGAGGAACCCGGAGTAGCCGCCAGCATCAAGTTCGGCGGCAATATCGGTCCAGTCCACCGCCCCGGCTCCGATGGGAACGGCCCGCGGAGTGCCCTCAACGAAGACGAAGTCCTTGGCATGAACGTGCCGCACGTACGCGGCCTGAAGTGCAAATCCAGTCGCGGCTGACGGATCGTTGACCAAGATCAAGTTCGCCGGGTCGAAGATCACCCCAAATACCGGATCCTCGAGCGCTTCGAGAATCGCCAGCGTGCTCCCGACCGAGTCAGCAAGTGTGCCTTCATGGTTCTCGATGTTCAGACTTACTCGCGCAGATTTAGCCTCCGCGGCAACAGCAGCGAGAGAGTCAAGCAGCTTCCCGACACGCGCGCGGCCAGTCTCGGCGGAGCGTCCCGCGAGGATCCTGACGCCCGAGCAGCTCAGTTCGTGCGCCATGCCGATGACGCGTCTGAGCTGATCGACGGCGGCAATTCGCACTCCCTCGTCGGCAGCGTTGAGCCCATATGTGTATGGCGTCAGCCCTGCAATCACCAGACCAGCATCAAGCGACATCCGAGCAACTCTGCGAAGCTGCCCGGGCGATGCACGGTGGCTAATGCCACACTGATAACCGTCATCAACGATTACTTCGATCCCGTCGAGATCCAGTTCGCGAAACAGACGGATTGCCGACTCTAGGTCGAGTTCGGGTGTTCCTAGCGTATGGCCACAGAACCGAATCGACCTACTCACTAGACTCCAGGGATGCAAGGCAATAGATGACCGGAACATCTGGCGATTGACAGTCAGCAGATCGTTCCAGGCCCCGCGGATGACATCCTCGACGAGTCGTGACCGTCAGCAGAATGTAATCTTACCATTCAACGGTGAACAGCACCTATCGGTTGTCGTCCGACACGACGCCGACCGCAATCTTGTCGCGCACCGCAAGCCGGTGGCCGTCGACAGACAGGCCGATCGCTCCACCGATGCTCAGCACGAACTGATCCGTCAGTGGGGCGCGAGCACCCATACCGCGGCGGTCGAGTCAGCCCGCGCGCCAAGGGGGCCGCTGCCGTCGCCTTCGCCGGCTTGATGGCCCAGCCACTGCAGACAGACCGGGCTGAATGCGTCTGAACCGTACTGTGCGATGGAGGCTCCCTTCCTTGGAGGAAGTTTGAGCCATGGCAGAACACCTCACGTCCCGCCCTGCCCTGCGGCGGTATCCTCCAGAGTTGAAGGAGCGAGCCGTCCGGCTGGTCGCCGAGACGGCCGCCGAGCACGGCGAGCGCCACGGCGCGGTCGGCCTCGAGGCGAGACGGCTCGGCATCGGCCTCGAGTCCCTCCGCCTGAGCGCCGGCGATGTCGATCCGTCGTGACGACGATCCACCGGTCCCCCAGGTCGGGCGCTCGCGCGGCTTCCTCGTGGCTGGACGTGTTCCGCCACGAGCGCCTGCCGTCGTGGGCGCTGGTGCGCCATGAGATGGACCGCACCGAGATCGACGACATCGACGCGGCCGTGAACGCAGCGATGGGCCCGGTCCGCGATCGCCTGCCGCGCGGCGGCCGCGCGTGCGTCGCGCTCGGAAGCCGTGGGATCGACCAGATCGACGAGGTCGCCCGCGCCACCGTGGGCGCGCTCCGTGCCGCCGGCCTCGAGGTGTTTGCCGTGCCCGCGATGGGCAGCCATGGGGGCGCGACCGCGGACGGTCAGCGCGGCGGTGCTCGCATCGCTGGGGATCCGCGAGGACACCATCGGCTGCGAGATCCGCTCGAGCATGGAGACCGTGGAGATCGGCGACGTCCACGGCGTGCCCGTGTTCGTGGATCGCGAGGCGCTCTCGGGCGCCGACGTGATCATCCCGATCAACCGGGTGAAGCCCCACACGGACTTCTCGGGACCCATCGAGAGCGGGCTGCTCAAGATGATCGCGATCGGCCTCGGCAAGCAGCGCGGTGCCGACACGTTCCATCGCGAAGGGTTCTCGACGTTCGCGGAGCTGATCCCCGCGGTCGCCGCCCACACGCTCGCCGCGGCACCGATCCCGTTCGGCCTGGCGCTGATCGAGAACGGCTTCGCGCGCCTCCGGCGGATCGAGGCAGTCCCGGCTGCCGGCATGTACGAGCGCGAGCAGGCGCTGCTCGCCGAGGCCGACGGGTACCTCGCGCGGCTGCCGATCGCGGCTCTCGACGTGCTGATCCTGGACCGGATCGGCAAGGACGTCAGCGGGCTGGGCATGGACTCCAACGTCGTGGGGCGCTACTACACGGGCCCGACCGGGCGGGACCCGCTCATCCAGCGGATCGTCGTGCGCGACCTGACCGATGCAACCGAGGGCAACGCCGTGGGCATCGGGATGGCCGACGTCGTGCTCCGGCGGGCCGTCGACCGCATGGACGCCGCCAAGACGTACATGAACTGCGTCACGGCCAAGACACCCGAGGGCGGGCGCATGGCGCTGACGGTTGACACCGACGGGGAGGCACTGGACGTGGCAATCGCGTGCTGCCTCAAGGTGCAGGCGGAGATCGCGCGGATCGTCCGCATGCTGGACACGAAGCACCTGGAGTGGTTCTACGCGTCTGAGCCGCTGGTCGACGAGCTGCTGGCGACCGGGGCCTGCGAGCTGGCCGGCCCGTTGACGCCGATTAGATTCGACGCTGCCGGACGGTTCACGGATGCGCTGCCGATCTGATGGCCCGCGGGCAACGAGCGACATCCGGACGGCGAGCCGCGCCCGGCCGCCGAGCGGGACCACCCGCTCCCTCGACCCCTTGCCTATGGCGCGATTACAGGCGGCGGTGAAGTGGTAGGATCGGCCTCGGGCACCGTGTTCGTGAATGTGGCACCTCCCACACCGAGGCAGCACTGCTTGAAGCGTGAACTCTCCACTATGGCGCCGACGTCCCCGGCGGCGGGGCGCTTGTGCTGCAACGCGGGGATTTCATTGCCAATGACCAGCACCAGTTCGTTCAGTTCCTTAAGTTGAGCGGCCTCGCCTCCATCACTCTCGGAATCGATGGCGCTTCACAGCACGTGTCTTTCGGCACTTCACTTTACACGTCCGAAACACTGACCGTTCAAAATTGGTCTTCGGACCCGACCAGCAACACCATCTACTTTGTCTCGACACCCGACCAGGAGTTTCCCGACACCATATTTTTTGAGGGATGCGCACCGTGGATGTCTCGTTGAATGCGCCGGGGCAGGAAGCCACTGCCGGACGTCAGGAGGCGGCAACCAACCGCCTAAGAGAGGTGGCCGCGGAAATCTCCGCGCGCGCCCTCCAAGACATCCACACTCTCGAAGACATGCAACGTGCCCGTCCTGAACTGCGCCGTCAGTTGCTCGACATGTTGGGACTTGATCCATTGCCGGAGCGGACACCGATGCAGGTCAAGATCACCGGCACATTGGACCGGCCACTCTACCGGATTGAGAAGATCGTCTTCCAGAGCCTGCCCGGCCTCTACGTGACCGGCAACTTCTATGTCCCCAGCGATGCGACTCAACCGTTGCCAACAATTCTGTATCTCTGCGGGCATAGACCGGATCCGCTGGGCGCCAAGGTTGGTTACCAGGACCGGGCGGCGTGGTTTGCCGCCCACGGTTTTGCCTGCCTAATTCTCGACACGCTCGAATTCGGCGAAGTGGCTGGCATCCACCACGGACTGCATGATTTGAACATGTGGCACTGGCTCTCGCTGGGATACACGCCGGCGGGAACGGAAGTCTGGAACGCAATCCGGGCGCTGGATTACCTCGAGACGCGCCCGGAAGTGGATGCGGCCCGAATTGGACTGACCGGCATCTCCGGCGGCGGTGGGATTACCTGGTACACGGCCGCGGTGGATGACCGGGTCGCTGCGGCGGCACCGGTGTGCTCGACGATCACGTTCGGTACTCAGGCGAAACACTGGCGCGCCTTCGGGCAATGTGACTGCATCTACTATCACAACACCTATCAAATGGATTTCCCGGTGGTCGGCGCACTGATCGCGCCGCGGCCCCTGCTGATCCTGAGCGGCCGCCAGGACCCGGACTTCCCGCCCGACGGTTACCACGAAGTCTTCCGGCGGGCGAAGCGAGTCTTTGATCTGCAGGCCGGTGGAGATTCGGATCGCATCCGTGAAGTGGACGATGAGGTGGGCCACACCGACGCGCCGTTGTTCCTGCGGGAAGCGAGACAGTGGATGTGGCGCTGGTTGAAAGAGCGGCGGGGAACCCTTCCCGGAGGACGAGTTCGTGGCGCCTCGTGAAGAGTCGACGGATCTGGCGTGCCTGACCGAGCTGCCGTCCGACGCGATCAACTACAGCATTCACAATCAGCTCATCCCGCACGTGGAACCCACGATACCCAAATCACTGGCGTCGTGGCAGGTGCGTCGTGGCGAGCTCGTCGAGCAGCTGAAGGGAAGAGTCTTTCGCTGGTTTCGGTGGGAGCCCGTTCCATTTGCGACCGAGGCCTCCGACAACGGCGCCGGTTGGACGACCAGTTACGCCGACTACGAGGAAGTGACATTTCAAACGGAACCCGGCGTGCGCGTCCGCGCGCGCCTGCTTACCCCGAAGGATCGTTCCACGAAGACACCGCTGGTCGTTTACGTCAAGCGGCCGGGCGACTCCTCCTATTTCATGGACATGGATGAACTGCTGCCGCTGCTGGGCCGCTGCTCGGTGTTGATCCTGAACCCTCGCTTCACGGAGGAGATGATGAGTCCGGTCGAATATGCGGACATCCAGATGACGTCGGCGTGGACCGGGCGAACGATCGGCACCCAGCAGGTCTGGGACATCCTGCGGGCCGTCGATTGGGCCGTGGCAGAAAAGGGATTCGCTGGTGCTGCCATCTCCGTCTTCGGCAAGGATGACATGGGGATCCTTGGACTGTATGCCGCGATAATGGATCATCGGATCAGCCAGGTGGTTCTGAGCAATCCCCCGGGTTCGCATTGGGACGGGCCGGCGTTGCTGAATGTGCTGCGGGTCACCGACGTCGCCGAAGTGGCGGGGGCGCTGGCCCCGCGGCGGCTGACATTCTTGAATCGGCCGCCGCCGGAGTTCGATTTGGCGAAACGGATCTACACGCTGCAGGGTGCCGCTGATCAGTTCGTGCGGGCGGACAGTCTGGCTGATGCTCTGGAAGTCTGGAAGTTGCCGCTGTCGATCGGTGCCGCGGCGCAGCCATGAATGCCCGTTGCGCTGAAATTCCGTGGACCGCCACCCGGAGGGCCGAGTTACACGGGGCGCCAATTGTCGGGTGCTAGGAACTTGTGACGGTATTTCGTGACTCACAGAACTCGTCCCTCCGATCGATCCGGCACATGGCTTCAGTTCACGTCTGGATTCTGGAGACGAGGCGGCCGGAGTTGAGGGTTCTGGAGTCGACGCGCGAGGCGCGGTGCTCGGCCCAAGTTGACCCGTCAAGCCCCGCTCTTGGAGATTGCCGCTGGCGAGGCGGCGGTGTGTGCGCTGGCGGGAGCGGCTAGAGCATGTCCGTCCAGGTCGCCGTCGTCCAGCAGGATGGCAATCCTGGTCAGGTCGATGTCAATCGAGACAAGGCGCTCGGGTTCGCCCGTGAGGCTCTCCGTGAAGGAGCCGACATCATCGTCTTTCCCGAAGAGATGCTCATCGGCTACGTCGAGAACCTGCGCGAGCTCGCCGAACCGGTCAATGGTCCGACGACCCTGGCCTTTGCGAAGCTACTGGCCGGCTCATCGACCCTTGTGCTCTACGGACTCACCGAGCGCGACGACGATCGCTTCTACATTGCGGCCACACTCGTCGGAGCTGGCGGCGTCGTGGCCAACTATCGAAAGACTCACCTGTGGTGGAAGGCGTCTGGACTCCGTCATGAGCCGACCTTCTATACACCAGGTGAACACTTGGTCACCTTCGATCTTGGTGGCTACAAAGCAGGGATCATGATCTGCTACGACGGTGATTTTCCCGAGATGACCCGAGCCTATGCGAACCGTGGCTGCGAGATGCTTGTCTGGCCCAACAACCGTGGCGACCGTGGCCATGCCGAAGTCAAGCCACTCGCCGTGGCCAACTCCATGATCATCGCTGCCTCATGCGTCAATGGTCCTGATGAGACCGGCGAGATCTGTCGCGGTGGCAGCAACATCACCTCTTACGACGGCACGCTTCTCGCTGAGATCTGGGACGCCGAGGGTGTCATCTATGCCGAGGTGCACCCAGAAGAGGTGGCCGAACATCGCCGGCAGAACCCATCGATCAGCGGGCGGAGGCCTGAGTTGTATGGGTAGGGGTCAAGACCGCCGACCGCGGCCGTGGCGCATCAGAAGCGGTTGAATCGCCAACCGCCGTCGATCGGAATGGTCGTCCCCGTTACCATCGCGAGGGCCGGACTGCAGAGGAGCCCGATCAGTTCCGCGACCTCGGCGCGAGTCACCAGGCGCCCGGCAGGCGTATGGGCAATGGCCCGTGACACGAAGGTAGGATCGAAGGCTTCGATGTCGACGGCGCTCTCGGCAATCTGGCCGGGCGCCACCGCGTTGACGGTGATCTCCGGCCCTAGCTCGACAGCCAGTTCCTCCGTGAGTTGAATCATCGCGTTCTTCGCCAGCCCGTAGATCGAGTGGTTGCGCAGATAGGCGCTGCCAGCCGACAGGTTGACGATCCGGCCCCATCCCGCGGCGCGCATGCCCGGCGCCACCAGCTGTGTGGCCAACCACGCCGCCCGCACGTTGCTGTCCCAGATTCGGTCCCACTCGGACTCGGGTAGCTCGGCAAAGGGCTGCATCGAGAAGGGTCCGCTGTTGTTCACGAGGACGTCGATCCGACCTCCGAGTCGGTCGGTCGCCTCGTCGACGAGACGACGGACACTGTCACCCGTGCTGACGTCGCAACGGACTGCCACATGCTCGGCCCCCGTCCGGTGCCGGAGCTCGGCGACGAGCGCAGCAGCGACCTCGCCCGATCGATGGTAGTTGACAGCGACCGTGGCGCCCAGTACGGCGAGACGCTCGATCACGCTGGCTCCGAGGTTCCGGGACGAGCTTGTCACGAGTGCCGTCCTGCCGGCCAGGAACCGATCAGCCGTCATTGACATCGCCTCACTTTCGTGTCCGCTCGTCATCCCAACCTGGGCAGGATCTCCCGCGCGGCGAGTTCCACGCGATCCGTGGCTCGGGCGGCAGCGAGCCGCGAGCCGCCGGCTCCGGCGTCGCTACTCGATCACCTCGCCGAAGACCGCGATCGACTCCCCAACGAACGACGACCACTCCCGGATGAATGCCTCAGTCGCCGGGCCGCCGTCGAGTTCCGCCCGATACGCCGCGACGTCAGTGACCTCCACGACCTCGAGGTAACCGTACGGCGGCGGGTCGCCATCGAGCGTTCCGTGGAGCCTAGTCACGACGTACCTGCGGATGCTCTTGAGGCTGCGCGCGAACGGGTAGTCCACCTCCCGGATCCAGCGTTCGTAGTCGGCCGCCGCCGTTCCTTCGCGGAGCCGGTTGAGAAAGAAGACGCGCTCAGCCATGGCCCATCTCCCGCCCTCCCAGCTCGCCCGCTCGATCGCCGCCGAGCGCCTCGAGGACGCGCTCGGCGGTCAGCGGCAGCCGCTGGATCCGCACCCCCGTCGCATCGGCGACGGCGTTGGCGAGCACTGCCCCGGCGGGTATGACCGATGGCTCCCCGACACCCTTCGCCCCGTACGGGCCCTCGTTCGAGCCGGCCTCGACGAACAGTGCCTCGATGTTGGGCACGTCCATCGACGTGGGCATCTTGTAGTCCGTCAGATTCGGGTTACGGACGATCCCGCCCTCGTACACGATCTCCTCGCTCAGGGCGTAGCCGATCCCCTGGGTGACACCGCCACGCGTCTGGCCGTTGATGCCCTCGGGGTTGATCGCCCGGCCGACATCGTGCGTCGCCACGTACCGTTGTAGTCGGACCTCTCCCGTCACCGGATCGACCTCGACCTCGGCCGCGTGGCAGTAGAAGGTCGGCTCGCTGAATGCTGGGTAGAGCATCCCGTGGATGGTCGAGTCGTCGAACTCCGTCGGCGTTGCCAGGAAGCTGCCGCGACCGGTGATGTAGCCGCCCTTCCAGAGCGAGGCGAGCCCGACTTCCGCGAGCGTCATGCCTCGGTCGTGGTGGCTGCTGAGCTGAGCTCGTCCATCGACGAGCTCCAGCTCGGCCGCATCGCAACCGAGCTCGGCAGCGACGAACTCGAGGATCTGCTTCTTGCAGTCCTGGGCGGCGAGACGGGCGGCACTGCCCACGTTGTAGAGCGTACGGCTGCCCTGTGCCCCGAAGTCGTAGGGGGTGGCGTCCGTGTCCGAGGTTACGAGCACCAGGTCGCTCATCGACACGCCCATCTCCTCGGCGAGGATCTGGGCGACGCCGGCCTGGACGGCACCGGTCCCGATCTCGGTTGCGCCTGTGATCAGACCGATCGTGCCGTCCTCGTTCAGCTTGACGTAGGCGCTCGCAGAGCCCGTCGTCGTCGTCCACCAGCCGCAGGCAAGCCCCATCCCACGCCCCGGGCGACGGTCCCGGTCCCTGTAGCCAATCTGCTCGACCGTCGCCTTCATCGCTGCCTCGAGCCCGACATGCTGCAGCACCTGGCCGCTCGGCCCGAGATCGCCGTTGCGGACGATGTTCTGTAGCCGGAAGTCGAGCGGATCGATCCCGAGCGCGCCAGCGACGATGTCCATCTGGGACTCGACACCGAACAGCGGCTGGGGACCGCCCGGCCCCCGGTATGCCCCGGCGTTGCAGCGGTTCGTGTAGACGGCATAGCCGTGCAGGTCGACGTTGTCGATCCGGTACGGTCCAGCAGCCATGAGAGTCGCCACCGATGCGATCACGCAGGAATCGCCGCCATAGGCCCCGGCGTTCAGATAGACGTTTGTCCGGCGCGCGACGATCGCGCCGTCGTTCATGACGCCCGTCTTGACCGTGACCCGGGCGGCCATTCGCGGAGCGGCCGCGATCATCTCCTCCTCCCGGGTCCAGATGAGCCGAACCGGACGGCCCGTGGCCAGGGCCAAGAGGGCGATGAAGTGCTCGCACCCCAGGTCCAGCTTGCCGCCGAATCCACCGCCGATGAGCGTGCTGCGGACACGGACCTTGTTGAGCGGCAGCTCCAAGACCTTTGCCAGGGTGGCGCGCAGGTTGAACGGGTTCTGCGTCGAACTCGACACCGTCACCCGCCCGGCCGAGTCGACCCAGGCGACGCCAGCGCGCGGCTCGATGTAGCCCTGGTGGACCGAGTGGGTGATGAACGTATGCTCGAAGATGCGGTCGGCGCGCGCGAACCCCGCCACAATGTCGCCCCGGGTGATCTGAGCGTGGGCCGCCACGTTTCCATCGCGGCGCAGCGAGGGGTGGGCCCCGTACGAGGACCACTCCGGGTGGACCAGCGGTGCTCCCTCGGCAAGCGCCTCTTCGATGTCGTTGAGGACGGGCAGTGGCTCGTACTCGACATCGATCAGCTTGAGCGCGTCCTGCGCGATCTGCTCGCTCGTGGCCGCAACGGCAGCGATCGCCTCGCCGTGGTAACGGACGCGATCACGCGCGAAGACGATCTCGTCCTCGACGGCTCCACCGTAGCGAACATCCGGGATCTCGGCGGCTGTGATGACTGCCCGGACGCCCGGCAGGGTCCGGGCGCGAGAGACATCGAGCCGGCGGATGAGCGCGTGCGGCACGGTGCTTCGGAAGATCCGCGCGTAGAGCATTCCCTGGATCTGCTGGTCGCCGCCGTAGAGGCCCTTTCCGGTCACCTTCTCGGTCGCGTCGAGGCGGATCGCGTTCGTCCCGATGAGGCTCGCCCGCTTTCGGGTCGCGATCGTCATCGTGCCGCCTCCATCGTCCGCGCTGCGTCGAGGATCGACTGGACAATCGTCGTGTAACCCGTGCAGCGACACAGGTTGCCGGCGATGGCCTCGCGCACGTCAGTCTCCGTCGGGCTCGAGTTGACGCCCAGCAGGGCCACAGCCGACATGATCATCCCGGGGGTGCAGATGCCGCACTGGGCTCCGTTGCCCCTGGCGAAGGCTGCCTGGACGGGATGGAGCTGCCCACCCGGGGTGGTCAAGCCCTCGATCGTCGTCACATTGCGACCGGCGGCCGTGGCTGCCAGGACGAGGCACGAGTCGACGGCTCGGCCGTCGACGAGCACGGTGCAGGCTCCGCACTCACCCTCATCGCAGCCCTCCTTGGTGCCCGTCAACTGGAGGCGTTCACGGAGGACCCACAGGAGGCTGTCGTCCGGGTCGATCTCGATGGTGGTCGGCTCACCGTTGACGCTCAGGGAAAGCGAATGGCTCATGATGCGTGCTCCTCGTTCTCGCCGGCCGCGCGACGACGACACGCAGCTGCGGCCCGGGCAACCAACGACGTGATGATCCGGCTTCGGTAGGCCGCACTCGCACGGATGTCGTCGATCGGGCTCGAGGCGGCAGCAGCCAGCCGACCGGCCTCGGCCAGGGTCGACATGTCGAGCCGGGTTCCCACGAGCCGACGCTCGGCCTCCGCGGCTCGGAATGGACGCGGTGCTGCCGCACAGATCGCAATTCGTGCATCGAGTACCGTCTCGAGCCGTTGGTCGAAGGTCAACCGCATCGCCATCCCGACGATGGCGATCTCCATCGCCCGGCGGCGACCGACCTTCAGGTAGGCCTCCCCGGTCGCGTCAGCGGCTCGTGGGAACTGGACGGAGGTCAGCAGCTCGTCCGATCGGCGCTGCGTCGCACGTCGGCCGAGGAAGAAGTCCGCGAGGGGCAGGGTCCGCTCGCCCTTCCGGTCGTGAAGCGTCACGGTCGCGTCGGCAACGAGGAGCGTCGGTGGCAGGTCGGCGGCTGGCGAGGCGTTGCAGATGTTGCCCCCGATCGTGCCGACGTTCTGGGTCTGCCAGCCGCCCACCTGGGCGGCTGCATCGACCAGACCCGGCACCTCGCGACGAAGGACGGGGTTCGTGGCGAGGTCCCGATGCGGAGTCAGTGCCCCGATGCGGATCGTGCCGTCGGCGCTCACGCCGCGGAGCTCGTCGTCGAGGCCGCCGATGAAGATCACGTGCTCGGGTGCGATCTCGCCGCGCAGGTACTGGACCATGACATCGGTGCCGCCGGCAAGGATCTGCGTGCCGCTGCCCAGGCTGCCGAGCAGCTCGAGGGCCTCCCCGACCGACGAGGGCGTGTGGCATGTGAAGCTCATCTACGTTCCTCCTTGCCCAGCTACCGTGGCTGTCGCACCGCCACCGGTCACCGCCGGCTTGAGGTTCGGTCGGCGATCCAGAAACGCTCAGCCAGGGCCATCGGTCATGGCGTCGGGCGCCTCCCCGGCGAGCAGCGTGTGCCGTCGTCGTCGCCCGGGTTCCAGGACCGGATTGCCGGGATCGGCTCACAGATATACAGATGCAGTCCCTGCTCTCGTTGCTCACCTCACTGGTTCGGGGCAACCGTGGAAGGGCCCGCTCGGGCCCGCAAGTTCCTCTGCGTCCTGGTGGTCGAGCGCCAGGAGGCGGTCAATCGATTTCGTGTTGCACGCGCTGACGAGCTCTCGGACGATCGGCTTCGGGTCATTCATCGGCGGGCACTTCCGCGGCGATGATCGACCCTGCCTTCGGCACGCCGTCCGGCCGGTAGCCGAGCATTGCCGAGATCTCGGCACCGGCATCGCGGGCGAGCGGACCGAGGCCGGCGAACCGGTCGGGCGTGACTCGCATAGCGGGACCGGCGATGCTCACACCGGCGCATACGGCCCCGGTGTGGTCGAAGATCGGGGCGCCGACGCAGGAGATTCCATCCTCGTTCTCCATGTCGTCGGTGGAGTACCCGCGCGCCCGCACGCCACGCAGGTGCTCCATCAGCTGGTCGCGGCTACTGATCGTCGCCGCGGTGCGCACCTCGAGCTGGTCCGGGAGCCGTGCCCTGAGGTCCTCCTCGGGGAGGTAGGCCAGGATCGCCTTCCCGATCCCGGTCGAGTGCGCCGGCATGGTATGGCCTATCCGGCTGAACATCCGGACGGACTGCGGGCTGTCCACCTTCTCGATGTAGACCACGTCGACGCCGTCCAGGATGCTCAGGTGGATCGTCTCGCCAGTCTCCGCCGCGAGACGCCGCATCGTCGGGAGCGCTTCCCGACGAAGGTCGAGACCCTCGAGGTAGTCCATCCCCAGCCGGAGCGTCATGGGACCCAGGGTGTAGGCACGCCGGTCGCGATCATGGGTGAGCAGGCTCCGGGCCCGGAGGGTGCGCAGAATCCGGGACGTGGTCGGCTTGCTGTAGCCCAGGATCGCGGTGCACTCGGCCAGACTCAGTCCGCGTGAGCCGCTGGCGCCCACCTGGAACAGGACGTTCAGGGCGCGATCGAGCGTCTGCGTACCCGCCAGCAACGTCCCGTCGGGTTCGGCATCCATCAGATGTAAAACACCGTGTCAAGATTCGACGAAGAGGCGCCTACTATACAGGCGGGAGTCGAGCGCCGACAGAGGTTCTGAGACGTGATGCAGAGATGAAGCCAGTCGCACAGAGGATCGTCGACATGCGCCGTTCCGGGATCCGCGAGGTGATGGACCTTGCGGCTGGTCGCCCGGACGTCCTCCATCTCGAGGTCGGCGAGCCCAACTTCGCAACGCCGGACCATGTCCTGGAGGCGGCGGCCCGCGCCGCCGCCGACGGGTTCACGAAGTACACCGAGAACCGCGGCCTTGCCTCGCTGCGGGAGACGATCTGCGCCAAGCTCGCGCGCAAGAACGGCATCCGGGCCACGCCGGACCAGATCGTGGTCACGACGGGTGGTGTCACGGCTCTCATGGAGACGCTGATCGCCCTGACCGATCCCGGCGATGGCGTCCTCATCCCCGATCCCGGCTGGCCCAACTACGCAATGATGGCCGCCGTCGTCGGGGCAGATGTCCGCCGCTACCCGCTTGATCCGGCGAAAGCGTACGAGCCAGATCTCGACCGGCTCGGCGAACTGGCCACCGACCCCCGGGCGAAAGTGCTGATCATCAACAGCCCGGCAAACCCGACCGGATCCGTCTGGCCGCCCGAGACGATGGCCCGGGTCGTCGCCCTGGCAGCGCGCCACGATCTGTGGGTGATCAGCGACGAGGTCTACGAGGAGATCGTCTTTGAGGGCCATCATGTGAGCCCGGCCACGATCGACGACGGGGGTCGAGTGATCAGTGTCTTCAGCGTCTCCAAGACGTATGCGATGACCGGCTGGCGGATCGGCTATCTCGTCGCCACGGAGCCCGTGGCCGCCCTCGTCGCAAAGGTCCAGGAACCCGTGGTCAGCTGCGCTACGGCCGTGGCCCAGAAGGCGGCCGAAGCGGCGATCGGCGGTCCCCAGGAGTGCGTCGCCCTGATGCGAGCCGCGTACCGTAGGCGCCGCGATCTCGCTGTTGACGCCCTCCGGCGAGACGGCTGTCTGGCCAGCGAACCGCATGGTGCGTTCTACATCCTGGCGGACGTCAGCAGGGCGACTCGTGACACGTATGCGCTGGCCCGCTGGCTCGTGGCCGAGAAGGGTGTCGCGGTTGCCCCGGGCGAGACCTTCGGCCCCGCGGGAGCCGGGCTGGTCCGCCTCTCGCTGGCGACCGATCCCGTCGTCCTGGCCGAGGGGATCCGTCGCCTCACTGGGGCGATCGCTAGCTGGACGGAGCCCTAACCCCGCCCCGCGGTGACGCCGGTGCGCGGAAGTGGTCGATACTCGATCTCGTAGCCGAAGGCGCGCGGACCGACGAACCGGAGAGCCGTCTCGGTGGCCAGCCGGGGATGGCAGGGGATCCCGACCACATCGGCGCGGATTCCGTAGCGGACGAGTTCCGTCGTGACCGGCTCACCCTCCTCCGTGGTGAGGAGGGTGATCAGGTCCGGGACGCTGACGACCGCGTCGCCGTCCCTCCAGAGGATGAGGTTCTCGTTCTGGAAATCGATCCGGACGCGGGCGCCGGCATCGTCATCGAAGCCTTCGAGATCGATGTGTCCGACGACGAAGCCGCCGGTGAGACGCCGCTCGACGTCGACGACCTTGCCGCGGAAGAGCCGCGACCCGCCGGTGACCGACAGGACGGCCTCCGTGGTCGAGCGCTTCGCGGCGCGGGCGACAAGCGCGGCGCGACCGATCTCACGAGTCAGCGAGAGGGTCCCGGGCACGATCGAGCGCTGGCACTCCGCACCGCTCATTGGTGCCATCGCCAGACCTGCCGAACCACCCATCTCCACCGTGATCGCACGCGCGATCCGCTCCAGACTGCGGGCGTCACGCACTCGTTGGATGATGACCGCGTTTCCCTTGTCGTCGGCCAGGCCTGCCGGCCACGGCTGGCCGCCGTACATGAGGAAGGTGACCATCTGGAGCTCCGGGAAGGCGCGGCCCATCCCATCCCCGTCCACAACCGGGATGTCCAGCTCGGCGGCGATGCTCATCGCGGTCATCGAGTTCTCGCCGCCGATCTCCATAGGCGCGATGGCATCGATCCGTCGTCCGACGTGTTCCTGCAGCGCCTCGACGGCGCGGACCTCCTCGTGGCCCTCGCGCAACTTCTCGTAGGTGACGACCGGGGCTCCCATGAACCCGCCGGCCACGAGGAACCAGTCGTCGCGCAGCTCATCCGGAGTGACGACGCGCACGCGGAGCCCGCTGCGGAGCTGTTCGCGCAGATGGATCATGCCCAGGTAGGCATTTCCGCCGCCCCCGGTACCCATGGCTGCAGCGCCGATCGAGATCGCCGCCAGGTCCTCCTCGAGTACCTCCCACATCCGTTCGCTCCTCAGTTCGAGATCAGCTCACCGACCACCTTGACCCGAACGCGGACCGCGTTGCCGGGCAGGTAGGAGAGCGGCACGTCCTCCACGTCGAGGACGTAGATCGTGGCAGGATCCGCGCCGCTCTCGACTGCCTCGCGGATGGCATCCCCGCGGGCCGTATCGAGGGCCGCCTCGCGGCTCGAGCCGGCCAGCGCCACGACCCGGTCGACCTCGCCGGTGACCTGGGCGATCGCCGCCCCGACCGCGTTGGCCGCCTCGAAGTGCTCGGGGACGACCAGCTCGCTTGCCCCGGCGACGGGCCGCGTGACGAGGATCCGGCCGCCGCCGACGATGATCACCGGCAGCGGCTCCTCGGAGAGGCGCATGCGGTCCACCGCGAGATCGATCGCGTCGCCGATCATGGCTGTGACCTGCACGACGAGCTCGTGCGGCAGATCCGCCACCCGATTGCCGTCGCCGAGATGGGCGAAGCCACCGGCGACGGCGATGTCCGTCGCCGTCAGCGTCTCCCCACCGAAGATGCGGGCACGCTGCGTCAGCTCGTACCCGACGCTGTCGGGACCGACGGAGATGGCATCGCCGTTGACACGGACGAGCGAGCCGCCACCGAGCCCGGTGGCGTGCACGTCGGGCATTCGAAAGTTGGTCCGGACCCCGCCAACCTCGATCGCCAGCGCCGCCTGGCGGGGGAAGCCGCGAGTCAGCGCGCCGACGTCGGTGGTCGTGCCGCCGACATCGACGACGATCGCGTCCTGGAGGCCGGAGAGGTAGGCGGCTCCGCGCATCGAGTTGGTCGGCCCCGAGGCGAAGGTCAGCACTGGGAAGAGCTCCGCTTGAACGGCGGTCATCAGTGCACCGTCGTTCTGGGTGAGGTAGACCGTCGCGCCGAGGTCCATTTCCTTGATCGCCTGGCGGAAGCTCGAGATCGTCGTTCGGGCCAGATCGCGCAGACATGCGTTGAGGATCGCCGCGTTCTCCCGCTCAAGCAGCCCGATCCGACCGATCTGATGCGAGTAGGTGACGTCAAGGCCAGGCACCCGGCTGGTGAGGAGCTCGCCGGCCCGGAGCTCCATCTCGCCGTTGATCGGCGAGAAGACGCTACTGACCGCTACCGCCGTGGTTCCGCGAAGGCGGAGGTCGTCGGCGACGCGCGCGATCTCTGCCTCGTTGAGCTCGCTCAGGATCCGGCCATCGAACTCGTTGCCCCCGTGAACGAGATAGTGATGCTGCCCCACCACGGCAGCGAGGTCGGGCGGCCAGTCGATCATCGGCGGAAGGCATTCGGTCGCCGGCAGGCCGAGGCGGACAGCTGCGACGGGCTGAAGCCGTCGCCGCTCCACGACCGCGTTCGTGAAGTGGGTGGTCCCGATCATGACGGCCGAGACCTCGGATGTCGGGACACGAGTCTGGTCGAGCAGTGCGCTGACGGCTGTGACGATGCCGCTCGTTACGTCCACAGTCGTCGGCGTCTTCACCTTGCCCAGGACGCCATCAACGCTCATCAGGACAGCGTCTGTGTTGGTGCCTCCGACGTCAACGCCGACGCGCATGGACTCTGTTGCCACCCTGGGCTCGGACCGCCCATCCTCGACCAGCCGACCCTCGACGACGAGGTCCGTTGTGCGCTTCGTACCCACCCTAGCCCCTCAGGCCAGTCAGGGTGATCTCCTCGACCCGATCGGGCAGCACCACCCGCCCCCCACGGATCGCCAGCCGACTCATCGTGTGATCGTCGGCTGCGCCAAGAACCAGGCCGGTTCGGCGAAGTACCGGAACATCGCAAATCCGTGGTCGAGGTCAGCAGCCTCCCAGACAAGGTCAAGCTCCGAATATGCCGTGTGGCCGTGCGAAGGGGGTGCCAGCTCTGGCCGGGTCAGGAAGTCCGAACGTGGCCACACCGCACGGTGCCGGAAGCACGCGCCGGGCAACAGCACGTCGCGGATCCACCGTCGCATCGTCGGCACGCAATTCTGGTAGGCGTGTCCGGGGCCCCACCGCACATGTCGTTGCAGATCGGACCCCGCGCCGCGCACCTCCTCGACCGACATCGGTCGGCCGCCGTCGAAGAACAATGCATCCAGGTTGGGATCGACAACGATCCATCGGCTGACATCTTCGAGCCAGACTTCGGCAACGAAATGTCCGTTGTGACCGTTCACCTCCTCCGTCAAGACGGCCGGCCGTGCGGGGATCCCGATGGCGACACACGCCGCGACGAACGTCACCGCATAGTGGACGCACACGAGGAACGGCTCGCGCCCATCATGCCCGCTGCCGGCCTTGCCCCAGGACACGATGGTAAGCGGGTCCCACGGCGCATACTGCACCCCCTTATCCCGGTACCGCCAACCGGTCGAAGTCCACGTCGCGAGGGCGCGAACGCGAGTGAGCGTGTCGCCGGAAGCGACGACATCCGGGGGCAGGAGCCGTCGAAGCTGCACGGCTCCTGGGTCGTCGGGCAGGCCCGCGATGAAGGTCGGAGGATCGGGGTCACGGCCTTCCTCGAGGCGCAGCCTGACCAGGTACTCCCCTGCCCCGACGTGGAGGTGGCCGATCCGGTCGGAATTCCAGGTCACCCCTCCGTCTGTGCTCAGGTGACTGGCCGAAGGGTAATGGCCGTATTCGATGCCAAGCGACCAGGCGTCCATCGCGTCCGCCTCCGCCCAGAACTCGAACCGGTTCGAGCCGACGAGCAGGGCGTTCGCTGGAACGACCACCTCGTACCAGAGGTAGTTGGCTCCAGCCGGGCGGATCGGTTCGAGCTCACGCCCGTTGACGGTGATCCGCAAGGGTCGTCCGTTGCCGGCGTAGCTCCGGGCCAGTACGAACAGCCGGCCAGGACCGTCCGTCGCAGGCAAGGCCATCTCCTTGCGTGCCCGACGACGGGTGGTGAGCTCCTCGCCCAAAGTGGGCAGGACGAATCCGGTCTCGGTGTAATACAGGCCCGACATGTCAGGAGTCTCCGCCCGGCGCGTTGAGGAAGCCCCCAAAGCCCGGGTTGACCTTGAGGAGCTCCGACACGTAGTCGGTCGCGGCTGCGTCGACTGTCGCCCGGTCCGCGAGGACGACCGTCCGAAGCTGATCCGTCACGAACTCGGTCATGCGCGTTCGGGTGATGCCCATGCCGGGGATCGTAGCGGCGACCGACCCTGCTGCAAATCTCCCCGCGCCAAGGATTCGCAGCCGGTAACGGGAGGTCCCCCGCTGCGCGGAAGCAGAGACTCCAGTTCTGCGACTCGCTCAGTAGGTGAGCACAACCCCCAGATACTCATCGAGGCTATCCTCCAGGCGGTCATACAGCATCGGGGCTTCGGTGTAACGGAGTTCGTGTGTGCGGAAATCGTCAATGTGCAAGGGACCTCTGCACAGGGAGAAGAGGTACGGCACGTCGCGGTTGCGCACCGCCGGGCTGATCATCCTGGCATGCGCGCCGATGATGGTAAGTCCCTTGCGGTGGATGTCCGTATAGGGGTCGATTTCCATTGGCTTGCGCGGACTGCCGAGAAGCACAACACGTCCGCCCGGCGCCGTCACCTTCAGACAGGCATCGATGTTGCTTTCGATTCCGGCGGCCTCGACGCTAAGGTCAGGCGACGTTCCCGGATGCGTCGCGTACCACTCAACCAGGCTGGTTTCACGGAGATTGATCACAGGGTTGAAACCCAGCGACGCTCCGTGACGGAGGCGACCTTGAGATGGGTCGGCCGCGGTGACCGCAGCCCCCGCAATGCGATATAGCTGCCCAGCCAGGATGCCCACCAATCCCAGTCCACTCACCAAGACGGTTTGGCCAAGCTCTGCAGGTGCGAGACGAACCGCGGTCATTGCAATCTGCGCCAGACCGAAGAAGACTGCATCTTGAGGCTCGATGCCCTCGGGCACCAGCACGCACTGCGATGCTCGTACGACCGATACAGTGGCGTGAGAGCTGGGATGCCACACGAGATCGCCAACCGCGAAATCGGTGACACCCAAGCCGACATCCTCGACGTGCCCAACCGCCGCGTATCCGGGGTAGAAGGGGTACTTGAACGAAGCGGCAGCCTCTCCACCGGAAGTGAAGGCACGGTGCCGCTTGCGGAGCACAGCGAGCTCTGTTCCGGCGCTGACCAACGAAGCGTCATTGCGAATCAGCATCTGATCCGCTTCCAGTGAGGTGGATACGGTGAACTGCTCGATCCGACAGTCGTTCTCTCCCGCGAACAGAATGCGGTCTTCGTGCTCAGACACGGATCTTCCCTTTGTCCTTCGATCTCATCAGCGAGCGCAGCCGTGCCACGCGGTGCCCGCGTCGGCGATCGCGGCCTGGGTCCAACCTAGGTCTCGTATCGCCGCTCGACGGTGCTAATCGACGGGACATCACCTGTGAGCTTGGCGACTCGCGTCACCAGCTCGGCAGGGGCCGATCACACCGATCCTCGGCTTCGCCATATCACTCGACTTCGTCGATCCCGAGGCCGGGGCCGGCCGGGACCGGGAGCCGCCCTGAGGCCATCGCCGCCGCAAGCGCCGGCCGACGGACCACGTCTCGCTCGACCATCAACGGCCCGATTAGCTCGCACGGATAGAGATACCCAGGTGCCGCCGCGGCGAACTGGGCCGCGGCGAGGGTTGCTACTCCCATCTCGGGCATCGAGCCCACCATCAGACCGATCCCAGCAGCCTCCGCGACCGCCGCGATCTGGAGTGCCCGATACAGCCCGCCGGGCTTCACGATCTTGATGTTGAAGACGTCACACGCGCCGAGTCGTGCGAGCTCGTGGGCATCGGCGAGCGACTGGAGGGATTCATCGGCCATCACCGGGGTGTCGAGAGCCTGCGAAATGGCTCGCAGGCCGACGCGATCGTGGCCGGCAATGGGCTGTTCGATCAGCTCGAGCTCGTACCGTTCCATCGCCCGGAGGATGCGGATCGCTTCAGCTCGACTGTAGCCCTGGTTGGCGTCGACCCTAATCTGGATGTCGGGAAGTGCGTCGCGGACGGCGGCCACGACATCGAGGTCTCGCCGCGAGTCCCGACCGATCTTGAGCTTGATGACCGAGAACCCCGCCTTCGCATGGGCCACAGCTTCGGCGACGATGTCGTCGACCCGACCGATCCCGATGACCCAGGCGAGCGAGATCTCGGAGCGCCGCCGTCCGCCAAGGAGGGCAGAAACGGGGACCCCCAGACTTCGACCCATAAGGTCGTACACGGCGATGTCGATCGCCGACTTGGCCATCGCTGCGTCCCTGAGCACATGATCCATTCGCTCATGCACCACTCCGGGAAGGGCCGGCACACCGATCAGAGATGGCGCGAGAACACTATCGATAGCCGCGCGGAGCCCAGCCGTGGTCTGCCCCGAGTACGGCGTCATGGGGCTCACTTCGCCGACGCCGCAACGCCCATCCTCATCCCACACTGAGACGATCACGGACTCCAGGGCATCGACCGTCCCGCTGCTGATGACGAACGGGGACCGATAGAGCGAGCGCGCAACTCGGGTCTCGATTCGGGTGATCTTGATGTGGGCCCTCCCCGGCGGCCCTGAGACATCCTCAGCTGCATCGTTCATCGATACGCCATGGTCCAAGGTTCCAAATCCCTCAACCCGAAATCTTCAACCACCCGCCGGGCCGCATCGATCAGGCCGTGCGGTCCTGTACGGCCTGCAGGATGCGCATTGCGGGCAAGATCGCCTCGGCGGCCGTCACCGGACGCTGGCCCGAGGTGATCGATGAGACGAAGTCCTGATCCTGAGCGACGACGCTATTCCCGTGGACTGTCGCGAGGTCCTTGCCCTGGAAGATTGGTCCGTGCGAGTTGGCAACATTCGGGTAGGCGATTTCAATCATGTCCTGCTCGCCGACCACGAGGTAGTCGTTCGTCGCGATCTGCGCGTTGTAGGACAGGGAGATGGTCGCCACAGCGCCGGCCGGGGTGCGGAGCGTGATCCCGTAGTCCATCGGTACGCCGGTCGCCTGCCAGACAGGTCCGACCACTGACGTGACCTCCGAAACAGGTGCACCAAGCAGGCCGAGAACCACGTCAACGATATGGCCACCCTGGTGCCATAGGAGACTGTCCGTCCAGCTCCTCTGGCGACCGGTCCACCCGACGTTGTCTCGACGAAGCATGAGGTAACGAGCCACGACGTTGGTCGGCTCCAGACCGACCTGTTCGATCGCAGCTCGGGCGACCTGGAACGGTTCGGAGTAGCGGATTGAGTGGCACACCATCAGCACACGCTTGGCCTCTTGCGCGCGTGCGACGAGGGTTTCGGCCTCGCCTGCCGACAGGGCCAGCGGGATCTCGACAAGCACGTGACGGCCCGCCTCGATTGCGGCGCGAGCCTGTTCGAAGTGGACGGCGCTGGGCGATGCAATGACCACGGCCTGAACGCCTGGCATCGTGATCGCCTCGTCTACGTCGACGGTCCAGTGCTCGATTTCGTGGCGAAGAGCGAAAGCCTGGACCTCGGCCGCGTTCGGGCCCGCGACACTCAGGATGCGAGCGCCTAGATCACGGAACGCCTGGGCGTGCATGTCAGCAATCGCCCCGTAGCCGAGTATCGCTATGGCCGGAACGCTGTCTCTGTCGATCATCGTCATCTTGGCGTAGCTCCAATAGTTTGCACCGCCCGCGGGCGCGGGCACGGATGGGTCGGCTCAGCCTCCAGACCATCGAGTGGCCCGGAGAGCCGCATCAGTCCGATAGTCGTTCACCCGTGGCCGCGCTGAATAGATGGATGATGGCGCCCTCTGCAGGCACCAGGCTGACCCGGGTATCGGGGGTTGGCGCCGCTCTTCCCTCGGTACGCACCGTCAGGAGCTCGGGACCCCCCGTAAGGTCGACGTTGACGTAGACGAAGGCATCTGCGCCCAGCTCCTCGACCAGCACGACCAGCCCCGGCAAGCCACCCTGGTCGGGCGGTCCAAGGGCGAATCCTTCGGGACGAATCCCGACAATCGCGTCGCCGCCACGGAGCGCCGCCTGCTGGGTCGGCGTCAGCGGCATCCTGATCGCCCCGAGGTGCACCGATGCGTCGTCAACCCCGGCCGACATGAGGTTCATCGCTGGCGAGCCGATAAAGCCGGCGACAAACGCGTTCGCCGGTCGATCGAACAGCACCGGTGGCTTGTCACATTGCTGGAGCACGCCCTCATGGAGCACGGCGACCCGATCGCCCAGCGTCATCGCCTCCACCTGGTCGTGTGTCACGTAGATGGTCGTGATCCCCAGCCGCCGCTGAAGCGAGGCGATCTGCGCTCGCGTCTGCACCCGCAGCTTCGCGTCGAGGTTCGAGAGCGGCTCGTCCATGAGGAAGACCTGGGGCTCACGGATGATGGCCCGACCCATTGCCACCCGCTGGCGCTGGCCGCCCGAGAGTTTGGCCGGCTTACGGTCGAGATAGGGCTCGAGGTCAAGCAGTTGTGCCGCCGCCAAGACTCGACGCTTGATCTCGTCTTTCGGGCGCTTCGCAATCCTGAGGTGAAAGCCGATGTTCTCGGCCACCGTCATATGCGGGTACAACGCGTAGTCCTGGAAGACCATCGCGATGTCGCGGTTCTTCGGCGGCAGCTTCGTGACATCCCGATCGCCGATAAAGACGGCACCCTCGTCGACGCCCTCGAGCCCTGCCAGCATCCGCAATGCTGTGGACTTTCCTGAGCCGGATGGCCCGACGAGCACCATGAACTCGCCATCATCGATAGCGAGGTCGAGGGCGTCCAATGCCGGCACCGTGGTGCCGGCGTAGATGCGGGTGGCGCCTTCCCATCGAACGGTGGCCATTCAGACGTCCTTCCCGTTGTCGCTCATCGCAGTGCAGGCGACCCGCCTCATTTGGCAGCGCCAAGGCTCAGGCCCTCGACGAGACGGCGGCCAAACCAGATGTACATGGCGAGGATGGGCATGACGATGATGCAGATGCCCGCATACAACAAACCCCAGTCCGCACCGGTGAACTGGAACGTGCCCAAGAGACCGAAGAGGGCCAGCGGCAGTGTCTCATACCTCGTGTCCTGTATGAAAATGAGCGCAAACAGCAGTTCATTCCACAGCCCCATGATGTTGAGGATGAGCGCGGTGATCAACCCGGCTCGGGCCAGGGGCAGCATGACCAATCGGAATGTCTGGAACGGTGAGCAGCCGTCAATGGCGGCGGCTGCTTCGAGAGTGCTTGGCAGCGACCGGAAGAAGCCGGTTAGCAAGAAGACCGTGAACGGCAAAGACGCAGCGACGTAGATGACGTATAGGCCGACGAGGCTATTTGTGAGACCGAGCGGCTGCAGCATCACGAACAACGGGATGACAACGAGCTGATCGGGGATGCCAATCCCTACGATGAACAGGAGAGTCAGCGCGCTCGAAACCCGACCCGCGATTCGAGCCAGGGCGTACGCAGCTGGAGCGGCGATCGCGACGATTGTAAGCGCCGATGCCGCGACCACGAGGGTCGAATTCAGTGCAGCCTGTCCGAAGTTTGTGACGTCCCAGGCTCCGACGTAGTTCTCAAAGTGGAAGGCTGTTGGCGGCGACCAAGGACCATAGACGATCTCGCGCGATGTCTTCAGCGAAGACCCGACAATCCACAACAGGATGAAGACGTTGAAGGCAACCACCGCCCATGCGGCCAAACTGCCGACGCGCTGAATGGCTCCCGTTCCGTGCGCAGCCGGGGCTGGCCGGCCGCCTCTCCGGCGACGGCGCAGCGTCAATGCGGTCATCGGCGCAATCCCTCCGCCATTAGAAATGAATGGCCTCGCGCCGCATGAGTCTGCGCAACACGACGACGAAGACAATCACGAGTAGGAGCATCACGAAAGCCGCCGCGGAAGCGTAGCCCAGTTGGTACGAAGGTATGCTTCCCCCGAACGATTCCCCATATACGAACACCGCCGAATCCCAGGTTCGGAGCGGTGGCAAGCCAGAACCGGTCGAAGACGCGACGATGAAGTCGAAGATCTTGATGCTGTTGATCGTCCACAAGACTGCCGCTACGGAAACCACATCCCACATGAGCGGTAGCGTCACGAAGCGGAAGTGCTGGAGCGGACTGGCCCCCGCGATCTCGGCGTCCTCGTACAGGGAACTGGGGATCCGGTCGACCCCGGCCATCAGGATCGTAACGTAGAAGCCGGTCATGATCCAGGTGAGCGCGATCATGATCATGTTGAACCGATTGTCGAGGTCCAGCCATCTCGGCCCTTCGACCCCCAGGAGGCCTTGAATTGCCGAATTCACGAGCCCGCCTGACTGGAATAGGTACCCCCATACAATCGCAAGGACGATCGAGCTGACGATGCTCGGGAAAAACAGGATCGCAATGACCGTCCGTCTTGCGGCCATCTGGCGCAGGACCATGATCAGGGCGAAGCTGAAGAGGAACACTGCGCCCCCGACGACCACCAGAAGCTCAAGCGTATTTACGAACGCGATCTGAAAAGCGTTGTCCTGAAAGAGAATCGCGTAGTTGTCGAGCCCTCGCCAGCTCAGCGGCCCGCTGCCGCGCCAGCTGAACAGGCTGAGCCCGACGGTCATGACCACCGGCGCGAGGAAGATCGCGACGTAGACGACAACCGCCGGCAGGACGAACGGAAGGAAGATCCGTCGCCGCTGCGCGTCGACCGGATTGCCGGCCGGCGCGCGCAACCCGGCCCCCCCGCCTCGCGGGGGGGCCGGGTCAGAGCGCTGTATGGCGCTGGTCACTTTCCTTATCCTTGGAGCTTCCAGAAGTCGATCGAAGCCCTCTTGACGTTGGCAACGAATTCCTCGGCGCTGACCTTGCCCAAGAGAAGCTCCTGGCTCGCCGGCTGGAAGATCTTCTGCATGTAGTCCGGGATACCGTAGAGCCCGTCGGAGCTCTCACCGAACGGCCTGCTGTCGATGGCAGCCTTGAGACTCGTGAGCTGTGAGGGCACGGAGACGTCAGCACGCGGCGTGAGGTTGAGCGACTCCGTGGCGATGCCTGCGAGGCGGTCCTTGTTGAGGAAGTAGGCCATGAACTGCTCCGCTTGTGCCGCGTTCTTGGCCTTCGCCGGGATCGACCAGCCAATGGCTCCTACCTCGACTGAGGGGGTGGCTGTGCCGAGCGACGGGAATTGGAATGAGTCGTACTGGAAGCCAGCTTTCGCGTCTGGTGCCGTCTCACTCGGAGCCCAGATGCCCATCAGGAGGAAGTCGGCGTTGCCCTGGGCCCAGGCCTGCTGCATCGCCGGCCATGCGCTGCTGTCGTAGCCCTTGATGAAGTAGCCGCCCTTGACGAGCTGTTCGACCGCCTTGGCCGCGGCGAGGACCCTCGGATCGTCCCACGCGGCGCCGCTCTTGTCAGAGGCGGTCGCGTGGAGGTTACCCGCGCCGAGCGCTGAGATCAGGGCTGCGGTGGTCCACATGGAGTCGTAGTCAGGCTGATCACCGTCGAGCGCGAGCCCCGCTCGGCCCGCGGCCTTCTCCTCGTCGAGAACCTTGATGAACGCGTCCCACGTCATCGGCGGGTTCGCGGCAACGTTCGGAAGATCGGCCGCGTTGAACCACATCGCGGATGATGTGATTTCGTAGGGGACCATGAACGGCGCGCCGGCGTCGTCTCGCACGACGTCTACGAACTTGGACGGAATCACGTCCGACACCTTCGTGCCGGGCTCGCCCGCTACCTCCAGCGCATAGGCATCGGTCAGATCCTTGGCCTGGCCGTTGGGAACGAGCGCGCCGCGCATGTTGGCTGCACCCTGGTCAACGAGATCCGGGACCTGGTCCGTATTGAGCGTCGGCAGCAGCTTGGTCAGGTTTCCCCGGCCCTGCCACTGGACGTCGACCGTGATCCCCGTGTCTTTGGTGAACGAGTCGATCGCAGCCTGAAGCACCTTCTGCTGCGGCTCGCCTTCCTTCCACATCGCCCAATACGTAAACGAGCCCGGTTCCGCGCTCGGACCAGCCGACGGCGCAGCACTGCCGGCCGCTTCGCTCGCTGCGCTGCTGGCCGCCGGGCTGCCGGACGAACTGCCGCAACTGGCGACGACGAGAGCCATGGCACCGGCAGCGAGCCACCATCGTGCTTTAGAACGTCGATCCATAACCTTGCTCCTCCTGCTGCCGGGCCACATACCCATGGCTCCTAGCAAAGCGAACATGATTGGCACAAGAACTGCCACAAGATGGGTGGTCACGGTGTCGATGTCAAGAACCGAGTTCACCCTAAGAAGGTCGGTTGCAGCATATGGAGCAGGAGCGGCAGTCGCGAGATGACCTCACGTTACGCGGCATGGGTAGAGCTCCGTCCGGGGTTCAGCGACTGCAACCGGGTTGTGCAGCCTGAAACTGGAGCATTGACACCGGGTGCCGCTTGCGCCACGATTTGGAGCATTACCGTCGATGCGAATGCTGGCGAATTCTCTTGGCTTGCTGCCGCCCGACGCGAGAAGGAGGGTAGCGCCATCAGTGACCTGCGCATTGAGAGCCTGGTGCTGCCGGGCGCCGAGCTTGGGCCTACGAACCCGCTCCCTCAGCTGGTTGGCCCGGGTGTCGCGTTCGAGGCGGGGCCCGGGGTACCCGACGAGATCGTCAGGAATGCCCGCTATGGGGGAGTGCCCGGTAGCCTGCCGTACCTCTTTCAGGACGGCTTTGGGCGAGAGCGACCGGATCGGGCCCTCAAGGTCGCGGTGCTTGAGAACGAGGTCCTTCGCGCGACATTCCTGCTCGAGTATGGCGGGAGGCTCTGGTCGCTCGTTCACCGGCCCTCTGGGCGAGAGCTCCTGTACCGCAACCCGATCTTCCAGCCCGTGAACATCGGCCTGCGCGGGGCCTGGTTCTCGGGCGGGGTTGAGTGGAGCATCGGGACAATCGGGCACTGCCCGCTGACCTGCGAGTCGCTCCATGCCGCTCGGGTCGAAGGCCCCGACGGAGCCCCCATCCTCCGCCTCTACGAATGGGAGCGCCTTCGGGGGACGCCATTTCAGATCGATGCGTATCTTCCCGATGGCTCCCCGGTGCTGTACCTGAACTTCCGGATCCGGAATCCGCACGACACTGAGATCCCGATGTACTGGTGGTCGAACATCGCGGTGAGCGAACGAGACGACGTCCGCGTCGTTGCCCCGACCGAGTCCTCGTATCTGGCGGACGCCGCGCACGTTCTCCGAAAGGTTCCGTTCCCCATCCAGAACGGAGTCGATGTGTCCTACCCGACCGCGATCCTCGGCGGCAGCGCCTCGGACTTCTTCGACGTCCAGTCCAAGCGTCGTCCATGGTTCGCGGCTGTCGGGCGCGATGGTCGGGGGCTCGTCCAATTCTCGACTGACCGCCTCCAGGGCCGGAAGAGGTTCGCCTGGGGCATGTCACCGGGCGGTCGTTGGTGGCAGGACTTTCTGTCAGAGCCGGGGCACCCATACCTGGAGATCCAAGCAGGACTCGCCAAGACGCAGGCCGAACACCTACCGATGCCGGCCGGGGCGTCCTGGTCCTGGGCAGAAGCCTATGGGCTACTCGAGGTCGATCCGGATCCCGTCCACGGTTCCTGGGAGTCCGCACGGCGCACCGTGCAGGAGGCGGTCGCGAACCTCGATTCGACGACGAACGTGGACGCTGAACTCGCAACACTCGGCGCATTCGCGGACAACGCACCGGTCGAGGCGCTGCATTCCGGGTCAGGCTGGGGCGCGCTAGAACGACGACGCCGCGCCTCGGCAGGTGAACCGTCGGCGGATTCTGCTGGACTTCCGTTCGGCGATGACACGCTAGGACCCGAACAGGCACCTTGGCTCGCTCTCCTCGACGAGGGACGGCTCCCGGCGTCAGATCCAAGCCTGCCGCCGATCAACTACATGGTGGACGCGCAGTGGCGAAGGCTCCTGGAAGCCAGCCCCGAGTCGTGGCTGATGCAGCTCCACCTCGGGGTGATGCAGTTCCATTCGGGTGACCACGCGGCGGCTCGAGCGGCGTGGGCAAGATCGCTCGAATTGGCGGTGAACCCGTGGGCGATCCGTAATCTCGCGGCCGTCGACCGCCTCGAAGGAGAGCACGGCAGGGCGGCCGAGCGTCTGTTGAAGGCGCTTGAAATGGCGCCCGGACTCCGACCCCTCGTCGTCGAGACAGTCCGGACACTGATCGAAGCCGGCCGCCCGGCCGATGGCCTCAGCGTGATCGACGCATTGGATCCTGACCTCAGGGCCCACGGCCGAATCCGAGTCGTCGAGGCGAGCGCCGCGCTCGAGGCGGGGGATCTCGATCGAGCGGAGCGCATCCTCGCCGACGATCTCGTCGTGCCTGACTTTGGCGGCCACAGTCGTGGTGATGAGATCTGGCCCGATCGGCTTTGGTACGAACTCTACGAGCGGCGCCTCGCAGAGGCAGAGGGGGTACCGATCAACGACGAGCTGCGGTTGCGCGTTCGTCGCGAGCACCCGGTGCCGGCAATCTACGACCACCGGGACCACCGGGACCCAACGGCCCTCAAGCTTCGGTCAGGGCTCTCCGGGTAGAGCAACTCCTGGCCCAGGGCATCACCTTCGTTCAGTCCGGATCAGTGCCGTACGCCGAGTCCGAGTGGGGTTTGGCTCGCACGGCCATGCGTAGATAGGCGGCCGTGCGGTCCGGGCGCTGTCTCGTTCGCGTCGCGCGGCCGCCAGCGGACCATGCGCTCGTTGCACGGCAGACCCGATGCGCAGAGAGGACGCGCGAAACCGATGACGGATCTGGTCACGTTCGGCGAGGCGATGGTCCGCCTGTCCCCGCCCGGGCACCGCCGGCTCGAACAGGCGACGAGCCTCGAAGTGACCGTCGGCGGCGCCGAGCTGAACGTCGCGGCCGGCGCGGCGCGCCTCGGTCTGCAGACAAAGTGGGTCTCCTGCCTGCCCGACAACCCGCTTGGACGGATGGTCCGGAACAAGGCGCGCGAGTTCGGGGTCGACACGAGTTGCATCGCGTGGGATCCGGGGGCACGGATGGGCCTCTACTTCGTGGAGTACGGCGCCTCCCCGCGGCCGAGCAGCGTTCTCTACGACCGCAACCCCTCGGCGATGAATGACCTGCGCGCGAACTTCGACTGGGACGCCATCCTCGACGGAGCCCGGGCCTTCCACGCGACCGGGATCACGACCGCGCTCTCTGAGCGAAACGCCGAGCAGGTCGCGACGGGCCTCCATACCGCCCGGGCCAAGGGTGTCCTCACGAGCTACGACCTGAACTTCCGGTCCAAGCTCTGGTCGAAGGAGCGAGCGCGGGCGGTTCAGGAGCCACTCATGGGGCTGGTCGACGTCTTGATGACGACCGAGGAGGATGTGACAACTGTCTTCGGGATCCGGGCAAGCGACTGCCGCGAGGCTGCGCGAGAGCTCGCGCAGCGGTTCGGCTGCAAGATCGTGACGATCACCCTCAGGGGCGATATCTCCGTCCTTCGCAACACATGGACCGCGGTCGCGTGTAGCGATGGGTCGTTCTACGACGATCGGACGTATGACATCGAGATCGTCGACCGGGTTGGCGGCGGGGATGCCTACGCCGCCGGGTTCCTCTTCGGGGTGCTCAGTGGCGATGTTGCGAAAGGCGTTAGATACGGCAACGCCTTCAGCGCACTGAAGCAGTCGTCATGGGGCGACTTCAGCTGGGCGACGCTGGCGGAGGTCGAAGCACAGGTCGCGGGCTCCGGCGGCCTGCGGATCGTG
This sequence comes from uncultured Chloroflexia bacterium, assembly GCA_963749705.1. Classification (GTDB taxonomy): domain Bacteria; phylum Chloroflexota; class Limnocylindria; order Limnocylindrales; family CSP1-4; genus CAIXZV01. Next base: position 216,869 of record CAVVNQ010000006.1, read on the forward strand.
CGCTGATGTCCACACAGATGGCCTCGCCGTGTGCTCTGACTCAGACGAGCGGCTCGCTGTCGAGCTGCGGGAACACCCTCGCGGCCCGCGTCATTGGCTCCGCGGCGCGTAGACAGGAGACGACGATGGACAAGCATGTCCGGCTCGCCCGGATCTTCGACTCGGGCGTCATCGCGATCGTGCGACTCGATTCCGCCGACCAACTCCTGCGGGTCGCCGAGGCAATGATGGCCGGTGGGGTTGACGTGATCGAGTTCACGATGACGACGCCCGGCGCCCTCGACGTGATCCGGAAGGCGTCCGACCGCTTCGGCGACGAGATCCTCCTCGGCGTGGGGACCGTGCTCGACCCCGAAACCGCCCGGGCAGCTATCCTCGCCGGGGCCCGTTTTGTGGTCACCCCCACGCTCCGGCATGAGGCCATCGAGCTCTGCAATCGCTATAGCGCCCCGATCTGTGCGGGCGCGTACACGCCGACCGAGATCCTCACTGCCTGGGAGTGGGGCGCCGATCTCGTCAAGGTCTTTCCGGCGACCTCACTGGGGCCAGGCTACATCCGCGACGTCCTCGCTCCCCTTCCCCAGATCCGACTCGTGCCGACCGGCGGCGTGAGCAGGGACAACGTCGCGGCCTTCATCCTGGCCGGGGCTGCCGCTGTCGCGGTTGGGAGCAGGCTGGTCGACCGCACGGTTGTCGCAGCCGGAGACTGGGCCACGCTGACTGCAAACGCCAAGGCTTTCTCCGAGGCGGTCCGAGCGGCAAGAGAGCCAACGGCCGGGTCGGAGCAAGAACGTGGGTGGGAAGAATGATTGATGCGTGTCGCGCTAGACCCCGCCGGACCAAACTGTGCTCGTACGAGGGCCGCTTCTACACGTTCCACGACGCGCTAACCGCGCCGCGGCCGATCCAGGCCTGTCTGCCGATCCTCGTCGGCGGCTCGGGTCCCCGGAAGCCGCTCCGCAGCGTCGCCCTCCAAGCCGACGCCTCGAACACGGCTGGCTGGCTCGCCGAGGTCCGAGCGCAAATGGCCAACCTCGAGCGGCACTGCGTGGAGGTCGGCCGTGACCCGCGCGAGAGCGAGCGGACGCTCAGCTTTCCGATTGTCATCCGGGACAGCCGCCGGGCCGCGGAGGCCGCGTTCGCCACCCTCGTCGCGCACAACAGGGCGTCGAAGGCCGGTGAGGTGGTTTGAGATGGAACGGATCGGCTGGATCGGGCTCGGCCTCATGGGGAGCCGGATGCTCCCCCATCTCCTTCGGGCGGGGCATCCCGCGACCATCTATGCGCGCAACCCTTCGTCCGCGCTGGTGTTCCTCGAGGCTGGGGCGGTTCAGGTAGAAACCCCGACGGCGGTCGCCGCAGCGTCGGACGTTGTCTTTACGATCGTGTCGATGCCGGCAGATGTCGAGGCGGTCTACCTTGGCCCCGACGGCCTGCTCGCGGGCGCCCGGCCGGGGTCGATCCTCGTCGACATGACGACGAGCAGCCCCGAGCTCGCCCGCCAGATAGCCGCGGCCGGCGAGGCGGCCGGACTCAACGTCCTCGACGCGCCGGTCAGTGGCGGGCCCAGCGGCGCGGAAACTGCCTCACTTTCGATCATGATCGGCGGGCGTGATGAGGTCGTTGCTCGCGTCCGGCCAATCCTCGAGCGCTTGGGGACGGCCGTGGTCCACCAGGGGCCGGCAGGGGCGGGCCAGAGCGCGAAGATCGCGAACCAGATCGCCGCCGGCGGGTCGATGCTCGGGATCTGCGAGGCCTTCCTGTTCGCGGAGGCCAGCGGCTTGGACTCGGAGGCGGTGCTCGAGACGCTTGGCGCGGGGATTGCAGGCTCCGGTCTCATGCGGTTCATATGGCCACGGATCGCGGCCGGCGATCTCGAGCCCGGCTTCCGCGTCGAGCACTTTATCAAGGACCTCGGCCTCGCCTTGGAGGCCGGCCACATGTCGACGATTGCTCTTCCAGGGACGGCACTCGTGAAGGAGCTCTACCACGCTGTGCAGGCCGCCGGGTACACCGGAAAGGGAACCCAGGCCTTGATCACTGCCATCGACCGGCATTGGGATAAGCGGGAGGATTTACCATGAGTGGCGACGACGTTCTCGTGAACGACAGCGGACGACCTCGGTGGCTGCCGCGTTGTCGTATGGGCGAGGTCGGAGAATGACGGGCATTGGTGGTTTTGCTGACGCGCTGATCGTGGACACTCACGTCCACGTCTGGCCGCATGGCATGGTCCATCCCTTGCAGCGAGTGCAAGTCCCGATGAAGGCAGCGCCGGCGGACCTTGTCGCGACGCTGGATGCGGGCGGTGTCGGCGCAGCCGTCGTCTGCCCGGCGATGGTCCACCCGGACAATGGCTATGTCCTCGGGTTTGCGGGGACCTTGCCTGAGCGGATCCTGGCGGTCGTCTTGATCGACCCGCGTGATCGCGCAGCGGTCGAATTGGTACCGCGCCATGCGGCTCAAGGCGCCGTCGGGGTTCGAGTCAATGCGCACGCCGCGCCGCTCGAAAGCGACGAGGACTTGGCTGGCTTGGACGCCATGGTCGACGCCGCGAGCGCGGCAGGGCTCGTTATCCAGTGGACGGTCCCCCTGCGTTCGGCCGGTCTCATCGAGCGAGCGGCTGCCCGCGCCCGCAATGCCCGCCAGGTACTCGATCACCTCGGCCTCCCGGTGGACGCCAGCGATCTGACCGCACTCGACCGGATCCGCGCCCTGGCGGCGATCCCCGGGCTCAACGTCAAGCTATCTGGGATGTACAACCTTTCGCGCGCTGGGTATCCATACGCGGACACGTGGCCGTGGATTGAAGCGGTCGTGGATGCTTTCGGCCCTCAGCGAACGATGTGGGGTTCTGACTGGCCGTTCGTCGGCGAACACGGATCCTACGCTCAGCAGCTCACGCTCATCGAGCAGATGCCATTCCTCGATACGGCGGCAAGGCGGTCGATCCTGGGAGGCACGGCCATCCAGGTGTGGTCGCACCTGTGACGCGGCACTGCCGCAGGCATCTGTGGGTACGCCCTGGTGTTGTCTGTGCCGCGAATGGGGGACATCGTTGCCTGTTTTCCGCTGTGGAGACTACAACGCGGGCTTGCTGACTGCGATGGCGGTCGGAGGGCGGCACGCGAATCTCGAGAGTTGAGGTGCCTCAAGGTGACGACTCAGTCGGCGTCAAAGCTCATCGCGACACTCGAGTCCATTGTCGAAGCGCCGGGGACAATCACGGAGGTCGCGGAGCGCCTCGGTGTCCACAAGTCCAGCGCGCTCCGATACCTCCGATTGCTGGAGGAGCACGACTGGGCTCGACGCGATGCGAGGGGGGTATACCACGGTGGTAGCCGGATCATCGAGCTCGGCCAGGCAAGCCTTGATGCGATCGACTTGCGGGTCCTCGCCCATGACACGCTTGCAGCGTTGAACCACACAACCAAACAGACCATCCACCTGGCGGTGCTCGAGGGCTCAAGGGTCGTCTACGTCGACAAGCACGAGGCGGACAACCCAATCCGGATGTTCTCTCGGATCGGGAGCGCGGCCGTACTACACGGTACCGGCGTCGGCAAGGCAGTTCTCGCATGGAGTGACTCCGTGACCGTCGATCGTCTCTGCCGGTCGATCGAGTACATCAGGTATACGGAGAACACGCACACGACGTGGGAGAGTCTCGCTGCCGACCTGGAGGCTTCCCGCGCCCGCGGCTACGCGATCGACGACCGTGAGCACGAGGAATACATCCACTGTATCGCGGCGCCGATTCGCGACGGCCGAGGCAGCACGATCGGAGCGATCTCCATCACCGCCGTCTCACTACTGCCACTGGCGGAACTTGAGGCGTTTGCTCCAGACCTGCTGAAGGCCGCCGCGAAGATCGGTGCGGGTCTTGGGTGGCGAGGAGAGCCAGTCGATGTCCCTAAGCCGATCCCGGCGACGGTGATTCCGGACGATGGCGTTCTCCCTGCCCCCGCGGGCGTCGCCATCAGGGGCGCCTAGCTGTCGTTCTCGTTCACATCGTTGACAACGTGAGAGCCCTCGTGCTCGGTTTGGGGCCCGCTGTCACACGGGTCTGGGGACACGACCGCGCCAGGTGGTCCGGCGCCTTCGGACGTGGTGGACGTTCGACTGGCGGCCGGCCACTGTGCTCCACGATCCGCCGGACGGTCTTGGGGGTCGTCCCGCACAGGCCGGCGGCAGCCCGATGGCTTCCGAGCTCGCGGTAGGCGGACGTGATGTCCAGCTGGTTCCGCGCAGACCACACCGTCGGCGTCCCTCAGGTCTGCCGGTGATGGGTTCTGAGCAACCGCATCGTGGCAGTCCCCGGGGGCTCCCGGATGGCGCAGCTCAATCGAGCGGTGGGGGAATTCCCGTGGCCGCCAGCGGGACCTTCTCATGGCCGCGGGCACTCGTCGGCATCGATGTCCTGACCGCGTCCAGAGTGTTGACCGCCCCTGGGCGTGTTCATGCTGATACGTATAGTCGACAGGAATCCGATGACCGTTTGGGGTGACGCTGGACAGGTAAGGCTCACAGGAGGACGTATGGAGTATTCGTTCGCGCCAGTGAAAGCATCCGCCCTGATCTCGGCGCCTCGCCTGGAACCGCATCCCGCCGTCGCCTTGCACCCAGGCATCGACGGAGCTGCCAAGGCCCTTCCCGCCGGTGACCAGACGCTGTGGGGGATCCCGTTCGAGTTTGCTTCCGAGGCAGCGACCCCGCGACAGCGCTGGCTCTCTCTACCAACGCTGCCCCGCGCCGATGTCGCCATCGATCATGCCCTTGCGGACTGGGTCGTCTTCGCCCACTTTTCGACAGAGCCGCATGCGACGAACGGTGAAGCTCCAGGTCCGGGAATCCTCAACCCCGGCGCTCGCCTCGCCACCTACTCGCTGGTCTATGCGGACACGGTCGAGCGGAGCGTGCCGATCCGCCGACGCTTCGAGATCAATGACGTCGTCATTGGCTGGGGCCAGTCCGCGTTCGCGAGTCTTCCCCATCGCGATTTCCGACCCGGCGAGTGGCGCGGTCCGCACGCCGCGGGCGAGTGGGCCCTCGATCAGACGGGCGTCCATGGTGGGGACTACGCCGGCGTGGCACGTGGCCAGCCGACGTTTCCTCCGTTCGGCAACTACTGGCTGTTCGCGCTTAGGAACCCGAGGCCGCGCGTGCCGCTCACCGGTCTACGCCTCGAGGCGGCCACCTCGGACTGGATCGCCATCGGGGCTATCACCCTGATCCGGTCAGCAGCGCACCCGCTTCGGCGTGCCCGCCTCCTGAGCCTCGTGGTCGAGTCGGATGCCTCGGATCCCCCGCCGGCGGTCGAAGTCGATCTTGGCGAGGTCGCGCGCACACTGGATCGCCAACCCACGGATCGGACGTCATGGCTGCGCTCCGCGGTCATCGGGTGGGGAGACGAGCTCGGACAGGGGCCGCGCACCGACCGCATCGTCCAGGTCGCGGCTGCTGAGGCTGGAGCCGTCACGGTTGCCGGGGCGAGCGTATCGATCGCTGAACTGGCGCGGCGGCGACACACACGGCTATCAAACGGCATCTGGATCGACACGCTCCCCGAGCCATCGCAACTCGTCTCCTTCGAGATTCGCGATGCAGAAACCGGCGCCCTGACGCCGTCGCGAGTCCACGTTCGGACCAGTCAAGGCATGTACCTGCCTCCGGTCGGTCACCGACAGGAGGTGAATGACCGTTGGTTCGAAGACTTCGGCGCAGATCTCAAGCTTGGTCAGACGCAGTACGCGTACGTGCCAGGCTCGTTTCAGATCCGCCTTCCGGCCGGCGACGTCTTCCTCGAGGTGGTCAAGGGCTTCGAATATGAGCCGGTCCGGCTGGTGGTGAGGGCCGGGGCCATCTCCGCCGGCCCGGTGGTCGTCCACCTGAAACGAACGGATGACGTTCGTCGACAGGGTTGGATTGCGGCCGACACCCATGTGCACTTCCTCTCGCCTGAGACGGCGTGGCTGGAAGGTCAGGCAGAGGGCCTGAGCATCGTGAACCTGCTTGCCGCTCAGTGGGGCGACCTGTACACCAATGTCGGTGACGTCACCGGCGAGTTGTCGCCTGTCAGTCGAGACGACACGCTTGTATGGGTTGGGACCGAAAACCGCCAGCACATCCTGGGGCACCTGTCGCTGCTCGGAACGAACGGGAGGATCACGGCTCCACTCAGTTCGGCCGGCCCGGACGAGTCGTACCTAGGAGACGCGGCCTGGACCAGCCTCTCGGACTGGGCGGATGACAGTCGAGGGCGTGGCGGCCTGGCCGTCATCCCACATTTCCCAAACCCGTACTGCGAGGCGGTCGCCGACGTCGCCCTCGGACGAGTTGACGCCCTGGAGATCCGCGACTTCTGGTCGGGTGTCGACACCAACGCCACGCGCGAGTGGTATCGCCTGCTCAACTGCGGCCTGCGCGTTCCCATCGTCGGTGGTACCGACAAGATGAGTGCCGGCATGCCCATCGGGGGTTTGCGGACATACGCGCAGGTGGGCGCCGGCCCGACTTCCTGGGAGAGCTGGACCGACGCCGTGCGGGCCGGTCGAACGTCCACCTCCAGCGGGCCGTTCATAAACCTGTCAGTGGAGGGCCGCGGACTCGGCGACGAGATCGCGATCGGACGGGGAGCGAGCATTGACGTGCATGCGACGGCTCGCTGCATGGCACCCCTCGACCGCCTGGAGCTCGTCTACAACGGGAAGGTGGTCGAGGCGACCACCGAGCCCCGCGGCAATCGGTTCCTGGAACTCAAGACGACGATCCGGGTCTCGCGCGGTGGCTGGATCGCTGCGCGCGCGTCGAGCCCATTCGTCGCCCAGCATGCGTGGCCGGTCCAGATGGCCGCCCACACGTCGCCCATCTACCTTGTTGGCGATCGTCGCGTCGCAGCGCGCGAGGACATCGCCTATCTCCGAACGATCGTCGCCGGCGGCCTCACTTGGCTGGACACCTTGGCGACAAGAGGTGATCGCTCGTCCCAGCGCCGGATCAGAACGGTCTTCACGTCCGCCGACCGCGAACTCCGCGACCTTGCCCGCCGAAACACATCGCGCGCCGGCGAATGATCGCCGAATGAGTATTGATCACCGCGCGCGAGCTCAGCGTCGGGGCCGACGCTCGAATAACGAGCGAACAAGGGTCCGGCCCTGTTGATGGCGAGCTGAGCGATCAGCCGCGAGCATGACGGGCTGTTACACCGGTATTGGGCTTGAACCCTGGCGCCTTCGGGTAAGTGGACCACGTCCGCGCTGCGACGCGACGCGACTCGGATGGAGAGGGCGTCGCCAATCAAGGATCGACGGTGGGCGTCGCTCGCACAACAGCCGACAAGAGACGACAATCATGGGGACGGCGGGCCGGCCTGGGCGCCCGAGCATCCAAGCACCACCGGCCTACCCCTATCGTGACGAGGGTCGAAAGCAACATGGAAACAACGACGAAGCCGATCGACTGGAATGGGATCTACCCGGCCGCCCTGACGATGTTTGACGAGGCCGGTCGATTCGACGAGAGCGCCACAGCAGCTCACCTCGATCGCCTCGTCCGAGATGGCGCCCACGGGGTCATTGCAGGGGGTACAAGCGGCGAGTTCATCGGCCTCTCTGACAGCGAGCGCCGACGCCTCATTGACCTCGCCGTCCAGGCCGTTGGGGGCCGTGTGCCGGTCGTCGTCGGGACGGGCTGGTACTCAACCTCCGAGACGATCCGCCTCACCGAATACGCCGCGGCCGCGGGGGCGGACGGAGCGATCGTCATCCTGCCGTACTACCAGCGACCGAGCGAGACCGAGGTGCTCGAGCACTTCCGGATCGTCGGTCGGGCATCGCCCATTCCGATCATGGTCTACAACAACCCGACCAACTCGAGCGCCCCGGCTCTCGAGCCCGCACAGCTCCGCGAGCTCTACGAGAGCGGGTACGCCCAGGCAGTGAAGAGCACGTTCTCGACTGTCCACGAGATCCACGAGCTGCGCGCGATGACCGACGAGGGATTTCGCGTCTTCTACGGAAGCTACATGGCCCCGCTCGAGGCCATGGCAGGCGGAGCGCACGGCTGGGTGAGTGGGATCCTCAACGTCATCATGTCAGACGCGGTCGAGCTCTGGACGGCGATGCGGGCGGGCGACCTGGACCGCGCACGCGCGGCATGGCGCGCGATCCTGCCGGTCAAGCTGATCTACACGCGCCAGCTGGTGGGTCCGGTCAGCAGCCTCGCGATCTACAGAGGAATCCTGCGGTTGCGCGGTCAGGTTGCGGGTCATTGCCGGGCCCCGCTGCTCGACCTGACCCCGGGGCAGACCGAAACACTCCGGTCGTTGCTTGCGGCGTTGCCCGCGGAGGATGAACTCTAGTTCGCTTGGGCTGGCCTCGCGATCCGCTGGGCTGAACGGTACCTCCGCTCGTTCTCCCCGGGCCTGAGTTCATCGAGGCCGCCCGGCGTGTCCGGCGCGAGGCAGTCAGTTGGCCTCAGGCGTCACCTCGCCCGACGTCGTCCACCCGAGGTGCTCTCGATTACAGCCGCGACGCCTCTCAGGGCGTGGTGGGAATGATCAGGCCCAGCGTGACGAGACAAGGGCTCCTGTCCTGGGACTTGACCTAGACTTGGGTGGACGAGGCCCCTTGGAATAGGCGGTGTATTCGGATGACGGTCTTCTCGTATCCACCTCGATGGATCGATGCCCATACTCACATCTTCTCTGGGGACGAGCGCGTGCTTGAGCTGCTCGAACGAGCCCACGTGAAGATCAATCTGATCTGTATGGGCTTTGGCGACGACGAGGAGCTGGAGCGACAACATTCGCTCGCCTCGAGTTTGGCCGGGAACGCTCGCCTCCGATACGGCTGGACCGCAGGCTGGCCGTGGGCTCGGCTAGAAACGCCCGAGTACGGTTCCGCGGCGACGGCGATCCTGAAGGACGCGCACGAGAAACGGGCGGTGGGCGTCAAGGTCTGGAAGGACATAGGCCTGGCGGCACGTCGCCGCGATGGGCAGTGGGTTCAGATCGACGATCCGGTATTTCAGCCACTTCTCGACGAGCTCATTCGGAATGGGACCCCCTTGGTGGCGCACCTGGGCGAACCACTTGCCGCGTGGCTCCCGCTCCAGCCCGACGATCCGAACTTCGAGTACTACCGCTCGCATCCAGAGTGGCACTTGTACTCGCGCTCCGTTCCATCCCACGCTGAGATACTGGCCGCCCGAGATCGGATGATCGCCCGCAATCCCGCTCTGACGGTCGTGGCCTGCCACTTCGCGAGCATGGATCATGACCTCGTCGCACTTGGCGCACTGCTCGATCGGTACCCACAGCTCGCAATCGACACCGCCGAACGGCTGGAGCAGATGATGCTTCTGGACCGAGACGACGTGCGTTCGTTCTTCATCCGCTACCAGGACCGGATTCTCTACGGGTCAGACTTGGACTTCAACATGTTCGACGACGACCGGACGGACGTTGACGCCCTTGTCGAGCGGGCCGAGCAGGTCTGGCAGTCCGAGCTGACGTGGCTCCGGTCGTCAGAGTCCGTGGTGACACGTCATGGCTCAGGGCCCGGTCTTGCCCTGCCGGACGTGGTCCTCGAGAAGATCCTGATATCCAATGCCGAGCGGTGGCTCCCACGCCTCGCAAAGTCCTTCGAGCTCCAGCCATGAAACCATCTGCACGCGCGCGCTCGCCCGGAGGCAGGTCCGGGTGCCCTCTACCTCGCTTCCGATGCCACAGCGTTCGCGACCGGGACCAACCTCGGCGTCGATGGTGGGTACTCGATCCGGCAAACATATGAGCGGTGTTCGAGGGGACGTGGAGGAGTTCACATGACAGACATCAAGATCGGCGCCCTGTGCTGGAACCAGTACACCGAATGGCCCGCGCTGCTCCACGCCGGTATCCGCGCCGACGAGCTCGGCTACGACACTTTGTGGACGTGGGACCACGTGTACCCGATCGTGGGCGACTCGCACGGGCCGAACTACGAGGGCTGGCTGACCATCACCGCGTGGGCGCAGGCGACGACACGCGTCCGCATCGGGCTGATGGTCGGCGCCAACACGTTCCGGGCGCCGACGCTGACCGCGAAGATGGCGACGACGCTCGATCACATCTCGGGTGGCCGGGCGATCCTGGGTGTCGGCGGCGCGTGGTTCGAGGAGGAGCACGAGGACTTCGGGCTCGAGTTCGGGTCCGGCTTTCCCGAGCGGCTGCGGTGGCTGGGCGACGCGCTGCCGGTGATGCGCGGCATGCTCGACGGCACCGAGCCCACGGCGAGCGGCGAGCATTACCACTCGAAGGACACCCGCAACCTGCCGGCCCCGATCCAGGCCCATCTGCCGATCTGCATCGGGGGTGGTGGTGAGAAGGTGACCCTCAAGCTGGTCGCGAAGTACGCCGACATGAACAATCTCGTCGGAACCCTCGACCTGGTTCGCCGGAAGGAGGAGATCCTCGTCCAGCACTGCGAGACCGTCGGCCGCGATCCAGCGGAGATCGAGCGGACGGCCAGCGTCGGCACGATGTTCATCCGCGACGATCGCGCCGAGGCAGAACGGCTCTTCCACGAGGCATTCGACCGGAACCGTGTCGCCAACCACTGGACGGAACAGCCAGTGGGCACGCCGGAGGACGTGGCCGAGAAGCTCGCGCCGTACCTCGATCTCGGCTATCGGCACCTCATCACCGGCTTCCCGGCCAACTACGACGAGGAGTCGATGACCCGGTTTGCGACCGACGTCAAGCCGCTACTCGAGAAGGGCTGAGCTGGGCGGTTGCCCGCGTGGCCGTGCAGCGCAGCACAACAGAGGACAGCCGAGTGCGCGTATTCATCGCGTGGGAATCGGAAACCCGGATTCGATCACGCGGCGGCGCCGTAGTACTCGTGGATCAGCCCACCGAAGGACGCCGTGCGAGAGGGCGACCACGATCGCCCGACCACTCGCCAGATCGAACAGCCGGCCGGCGCGGATTCGCCGGCCAGTCCGCGCGTGCACGGTCAGACGCCCACGATGTGTGTGAGGCCCTGGCTGTGGTAGCGCTCGGTCCAGGACGGCCGGTCGGGGGTGGCGCCGCGGAGGCGGGCCAGGACGTACGCCAAGAGCGCGACCGGAGGGACCAATGTGAGCGGGGCGAAGCGCTCGTCGACCGCGGCGGGAACCGCCAGCAGGTGCGAACCCTCGACGGCCCGGCTGGGGGCGACCTCGATGACCTGGGCGCCCCACTCGCGGCAGTGGCGGACGACATCGTCGGTCGCGGCCCGCGCCGCCCCGTCGGGGGCGAGGGAGACGACGACCGTCGAGGCGCCGACCATCGTCGCTGGTCCCGACGCCATCTCCCAGGTCTCGGAGGCCTCGGCATGGACGAGGGCCATCTCCTTGAGCTTGAGCGCGGCCTCGAGAGCGGCCGGGTGGGCGAGCCCGCCGCCGACGACGAACAGGTGCTCGGCATCAGCGAGCTCGGCGGCGAGGTCCTCCACGAGCGGCCAGGCGTCGGCGATCGCACGCTCGGCGTGATCGGCAGCTAGGCTGAGACCCCTTGTCACCTCGGCCAGCGGTCCGTCGCCGAGGATGGCCGCGAGGGTCAGGATCGTCGCCGCCAGCGTCGAGGAGAAGGTCTTGGTCATGACCGGCGCGCCGCTCGGGCCACCGCCGGAGAGGATGAGATGATCGGAGATCCCGGTCAGGGTGGAGCCCGACACGTGGACGATCCCCACCGTCGGGATCCGTCCGCGGACCTCCTCGAAGACTCCGACGACGTCCCGAAACTCGCCCGACGCCGAGATGCCGACGATCACGTCACCGGGACCAAGGCGCGGCCGGAAGGTCCGGAAGTCGCCGGCGGTGACCGGGATCGCGATGGGATCGTCCGGTCCCGCGAGTCGCCGGGCCAGGCCCGCGGCATGGAGGCTGGAGTGATACGAGGTCCCGTTGCCGATCACCCAGATGCGGCGGATCTGCCGCACCCGCAGGGCTCCGGCGACTTCCCTGGCGCCAGCCTCGGCGCCCGCGACCGTCGCCCGGATCGCGGCGGGCCCTTCCAGGATCTCGCTGGGGACGACCCCTTCGATTGACATGGTTCCTCCTGCAGCCCTCAGGCGACGATGACCCGAATGCGCCGCGCCACGAGGTCGTCCACAACCTCCTGGCGCACGCCGCTGTCGGTGACGATGACGTCGACCTCGTCGAGCCCGAACACAAGAGCCGGGGCGACGTGGTCGAACTTGGTGGAGTCGGCCATGACGACGACCATGCTCGCGATCGAGCGCACGGCCCGGTCGGTCACGATCTCGGGTATATAGTCGTTCATCAGGCCCCGATCCAGGGTGATCGCGCCGATGCCCAGGAAGAGCGTGTCCGCCCGCAGCTCACGGCAGGCTTGCTCGGTGAGGTGGCCGAGCAGGCTGTGCATCCGCGGTCGGGCCACGCCGCCGAGGACGACCAGCTGGATCCCGTCGCGATCAACGAGGATCTGGGCTACGTCGAGCGAGTTCGTGATCACGGTGAGATCGCGCCGGTCGACCAGTAGGCGCGCGAACTCGATCGCTGTGCTGCCGCTGGTGATCGCGATTGTCTGGCCGTCGCGGACCAGCCCGGCCGCCGCGACGGCTACGCGTCGCTTCTCGGCCATGGCCGGGGCGATCGACTCGGGCCGTCCCGCGTTCGGCCGATCGGCCAGCGTGGCACCGCCGTAGGTGCGGACAAGCCGGCCCGCGTCGGACAGGCGGCGAAGGTCCCGCCGGACGGTGGACGGCCCGACGCCGATCCCCTGGCTCAGGGTCTCGACCGAGGCCGTCCCGCTGAGCCGCACCAGCTCGACAAGGCGGTCGTCTCGGTGTCGGTCTCTCATGCACACATCGTGTCAACCTGGTGCGCACATTGTCAAGAATCATGCGCATGTCGTACACCATGCGCTGTCGGAGTGCACAGATTGCGCTTGTCGAGGGGGTCGGCGATCGGGTATCGTCGGTCCGGCATCCCACCAGCCGATCGCCCCCCAAGCCTCTCCCGGAGTCGTGACCCGTGACCTACGCCCTCGGCGCCCGACGCGGCCTCTCGGCATGTGCGTCCGACCGCGGCACCTTCGCCGTCCTCGCGCTCGACCACCGTCAGAACCTGCGCCGGGAGCTCCGGCCCAGCGATCCCGGTTCGGTCACGTACGGCGAGATGGTCGATTTCAAGCGCGCCGTCGTGCGCGCCCTGGCCGCCACCGCCACCGGCACGCTGCTGGATCCCGAGATCGGGGTCGCCCAGTGCATCGCGGACGGCTCGATGCCCGCGCGTGCCGGCCTCCTCGTAGCCATCGAGGCGACCGGTTACCTGGGGTCGGCGACGGCTCGCGTGAGTCGCATCCTCGACGGCTGGAGCGTGGCGAAGGCCAAGCGGATGGGGGCCTCGGCCGCCAAGCTCCTCGTCTACTACCACCCCGACGCCTCGAACGCGGCCGACCAGGAGCGGCTCGTGGCAGATGTCGCGGCCGCCTGCCGCGACGCGGACCTCGCCATGTTCGTCGAGCCGCTCTCGTTCTCGCTGGTCGAGGGCCGGAAGCTCACCGGTGACGACCGGCGGCGCGTCGTCGTCGAGACGGCCCGCCGGCTGACCCGGATCGGCGGCGACATCCTCAAGGCAGAGTTCCCATACGACCCCGCGGTGACGGATCGGGGCCTCTGGCGGGAGGCCTGCGCCGAGCTCGACGCGGCGTCGGCGGTGCCGTGGGTTCTGCTCTCGGGCGGGGTTGACGACGCGACATTCGAGGCCCAGGTCGAGACGGCCTGCCGGGCCGGCGCCAGCGGCGTGCTGGTCGGGCGGTCGGTCTGGGCGGAGGCCGCCACGATGGCGCCCCCGGAGCGCGACGCGTTCCTCGCGACCGTCGGCCGCGAGCGCCTCGGGAGGCTGGTCGATCTCGTCGACACGCTCGGCCGGCCGTGGCACGAGCGACCGAGCCGCCTCACGGCCACGCCGGCTCCGGGCGACGGCTGGTACCGGGAGTACTGACTCGGTGACGGCCTTGGCTCGCGACGTCGACATCCTGGTCGTGGGCGAGATCAACCCGGACGTCGTCGTCTCGGACCCGGACCCCGTCCCCGTGTTCGACGAAGTGGAGCGGGTGGTCGGGTCCATCCACCTGACGGTCGGGAGCTCGTCCGCGATCTTTGCCTGCGGCGCGGTCCGCCTGGACCTCCGGGTCGCGTACGTCGGTATCGTGGGCGACGACCCCTTCGGGCGGTTCATGCTCGATGCGATGAGCGCCCGCGGGATCGACGTCACGGGGTGCACGGTCGATGCAACCCGGCCAACCGGCGCCACCGTTATCCTCACCAGCGGCCACGATCGCGCGATCCTCACGGCTATGGGGACGATCGGCGCGCTGGACGTCGACACCGTCCCCGAACCCCTGCTGGCCCGGGCGCGCCACATCCACTCGGGGTGCTTCTACCTCCAGGAGACGAGCCGCGAGCGCCTCCCCGCGTTCTTCGCGGCTGCGCGTGCGCGCGGGACGACGACCTCGTTCGACACCAACTGGGACCCGAGCGGATCGTGGGACGGCGGCGTCGCGGCGATGCTCCGCTCGGCCGACGTCTTCTTCCCGAACGCTGCCGAGGCGCGCCGCATCACCCGTCTGGACGACGTCGAGGAAGCGGCGCGAGCCCTTGCGGTGGCGGGTACCGCGGGACGGACCGACAGCGGTCCGATCATCGCGGTGAAGCTCGGTGCCGGGGGGGCACTCGCCTGCACGGCCGACGGCCCGCTGGTCCGCGTCCCGGCGATGCCCGTCGCGCCGGTGGACACGACGGGGGCGGGCGACTCGTTCAACGCCGGCTTCCTCCGGGCGTGGCTCGAGGGCGCGGACCTCCGGGAGAGCCTGCGCTGGGGGGCGGTCTGCGGCGCGATCTCGACGCTGCGGCTCGGCGGGATCGACGGGCAGCCCACCCTCCCCGAGGCGCGGGTGGCGCTGGCGTCGTGGGGCGGCGGCGATCGAGGATGACCGGCACCACGGGGAGGCCGCGCCTGCTGTTCGTCGCGGCGAACCCGTCGATCGACCGCCTCTACGAGATCGACCTCCTGGTCGGGGGTGCCATCCACCGGCCGGCCGCGGTCGTCGCGCGACCCGGCGGTAAGGGGCTCAACGCGGCCCGGGCCGCGGCCTCGCTCGGCGCCCGCGTCACGGCGGTCGGGATCGTCGCCGGGCGGGCCGGCGACTGGATCGTCGAGAGCCTCGCCGCCGCGAGCATTGACGCACGGATGGCACGCTCGGCGGGCGAGACCCGGACCTGCGTCTCTATCCTCGATCGGTTCACGGGCTCGCTGACAGAGCTGTACGAGCCCGGCGAGGCGATCGGACCCGACGCCTGGGCGACGCTCGAGGCGATCGTGGTTCGCGAGCTCGATCGAGGGGATGCGGGCTCGCTCGCATTCTCCGGCAGCCTGCCCCCGGGGGCGCCCGACCGACGGCTACGCGCGGATCGCGCGGATCGCCAACAACCGGTCCGTCCCCGTGCTCGCAGACGCATACGGACCCGCGCTCGCCGCCGTGCTTGCCGAGCGCCCGGCCGTGGTCAAGGTGAACGCGTCCGAGGCCGGCGAGGCAGCCGGCCTGGCCGTCTCCGATCCGCGATCGGCCGTGGCCGCGGCGCGTCGCCTCGTGGAACGCGGGGCCGCAGGCGTCATCGTGACGCTCGGCGTGGACGGAGGGGTCGTCGTGACCGCGAACGAACAGGCCATCCTCATGCCACCGATTGTCCGCGGCTCGTATCCCGTGGGGAGCGGCGACGCCTTCCTCGGCGGCCTTGCCGTCGCGCTCGGCGGTGGCGAGGCTCTCGTCGAGGCTGCCCGGCGCGGCATGGCCGCGGCGATCGCTAACGCTCTCGTACCCGGGGCCGGCGACCTGGATCCCTCGGAGGTGGAACGGCTGCTCCCCGCCGTGGTGATCAGCCGGATTTGACCCGCGTGGGGTCAGAAACCCGGATTCGATCGTGCGGCGACGCCGTCGTGGTCGCGGATGACCCCGCCGAGCAGATCCCTGAAGGGTTCATCTTCACTCGACATGGTTCGGCCGGGGAGCGCCGCATGGCGCCTCCCCGGCCGTCTATTGCACCTGTTGACTCCACACTCCCCTACTGCGCGCCGGCCGGGACGCGGAACCAGCTGCGGCTGCGCGCCGCGTTGTGGACCACGTCGAGGTAGACCTCGCTGTAGGGGACGCTGCCCTGCTCGGTGACTGCCCAGAGGCAGTTGAGCATCGCGCTTGCGACCATCAGGTTGGTCACGACGAGCTGGGGCCGTTCGGCCGCGAGGACCGCACAGCCGGTGCCCGGCATGACCTCCGAACTGGCCGCCTGGCCGATCTCCGGGTGGATCTCGACCAGGTGGCCATCGACGCTGTACCCGTCGCGGCGGCGGACGAGCTGGACGTTGCCGTCCGTCTCGTCGTTGCCGCCACTGATGAGCGTCACGTCCGACAGAGCCGGCGATGTGCCGGTCGACGAGCGCCCGCGTCGGGTGGTTGTCGACCGCGAGGAGGACAGAGGTCTCCCTCGCGGACGACGAGCCCGACGTTGTCGGGACTCACGTACGCGGCGATTGCCGCGACCGCCAGCCCACCCCCACGGAACACCTGGGCCAAGGCCTCGGCCTTGTTCGTGCCCAGGGCGTCATCGGGGAACAGCTGCCGCGACCGGTTCGAGATCTCGTAGGCGTCACCGTCGACGAGGACGAGGAGCGGTCGCGGCTCCGGGCGGAACGAGAGGTACCGGACGAGCGAGGGGAGCAGCTGGCTCCCGATGCCGCCCAATCCGATGAGCACGACCCGCTCAGGCATCGGTCTCACCGCCCTTCCGACCCGACCCGCTGACCGGGACGAGCGAGACGGTGAGCTGGAGCCCAAGGTCTGCGGCCAGGCGGTCCGCCCGAACGAGCGCGACGTCGAGATCGACGCGGCTGGCTCGGGACGTACCTCGACCCGGGAGCCGGGCCATGGCGCCCGCCGACCCGGGTCGGCGGCCCTTCGCCTTCGACGGCCGTGGCGGTGGCAGGAGCTTGACTCGCTGACACCACGCCTCCGGCGGCTCGACGAGCCGCCGGGGCCGTTCCAGGACGGCGGTCACCGGGACCGCGAAGCGGCGTCCGTCGACGGCAATCGCCGCCGAATAGGACGGACGCCGGTCGAAGCCACCGACGATGACGTGCAGCCCGTCGAACTCCGCCTCGTCGTCTTCGTCGACCGCACTCGCCCCAGGCGCCGAAGGCCCCGTGGCTGTGGATCGACCCGACGACACGAGACCCAGCTGGCAGCTCGGCCTCGTCGAGCGTGTGGCTCACCGAGGCCGGGCTCACCCTCTGGTCGGGCACGAACAGATCGAAGCCCTCGCCCGCCCACAGCAGGAGGACGAGCGCCTCGGTCCGCTGCGCCCGGTAGATCGAGCGGAAGAAGCCGACGACGCGGGCCATCTGGTCCGCACGGGATCTTCGGCAGCCCGTACTCGACGTACTCGGTCTCAGGGGGCAGGTGCTCGGCGCCGTCGACCTTCGTCTGGCTCACGCCGAGCAGGCTCCGCTTGCGCAGATACAGCCCGTCATGGGCGACGAGGAAGGCCGGCAAGTCGGTGTCGGCCGCCGCCGGTGACCCCGCAGGAAGGATCGGGAACATCTCACTCCCCTTCCCGCTCGGTCGCCGGCAGGCGGTAGACGAGGTGCTCGAGCTCGCGGAACCGCGATCGCTCGCGGGTCAGCTCCTCGCGCAGGACTCGTCCGGAGGCCCGAAGGACCGTCACCGCGATCGAGAGGGCCGACGCTTCGAGCCCGACGAGCGGGTTCGCAGGGTCGGCGACCCGGAGATGCGGTGCCAGCAGGCTCCCGAGATCCGTCGGTCGGGCGACCGGCAGTCCCCGGATGGTCTCAGGCAGCGAGGTCATCTGCCTCACCTCCGTCGGTCATCGGGTCCGGCGTCCGGACGTCGGTCTCGGTCGCGTCGTCTGGGATCGGCGTGACCGCCGGCAGGTCCGTGGGGGCCACGCCGGCCATCGGGCAGCGACCTGGCGGAGGGTCCGCCAATAGGGGTCGTAGGCCATCGAGAGGGCGGCGAGCGGATCCCGCCGCGAGCGAGACGCCCAGGCCCGGAAGCCACCAGCTGAACGGCAGCGGATGGCGTCGCAGGTCCTGGTTGAAGCGACTCGACCAGAACGCGCCGATCAGCGCGTCCACGCGTTCGCCGACGGTGGCGCCGCTGACCCTGACCGAGCCGAGACAGACGAGCCCATCGTCGCTCGTGTTGGGCAGGGTCGAGCAGGACAGTCCATCGTCGATCGAGCGCAGGGGCGCCGACCGGAAGTAGGTCGCGAGGCCCTCGATCTGCTCGCCGTAGGTCGAGACGACGAACACGACGTACGGCAGGGCGATCCGATGTGAGGTCGGCTCGCCGTCCGATCGCCGGCTCGCGTGGTACTCGATCGTCCGCCGCATCGGGGCCTGCTCGGTGACGAAGACCGTACGGCCCGTCGACCCTGCTCGGAACCAGAAGCGGCAGCCGGTTGGCAGCCGTGGGCTCAAGTGAACCTGGGTGGTGGTGAGCTCGGCGAGGAGGTCCGGGAGCGCGACCTCACGGTCGATGACCTCCGATACGAGACTCACGAGATCGCCTTCGATGCGCAGGAATGTGCGCGACTGCATGGGGAATGAGCTCCTTTCCTTGGGCGATCGGTCGCCCTGGGGCCAGGGCCCGGCGCGCCGCATGGCACCGCCGGACCGCTGGGAACCCTCTGGGTGTGGCCGAAGCCAACGTGTCAGGCAGGCATGCCTTTCACGCCGGCTGCCTTCTGGAACTCGATCTCGTCGCCCGGGCGCACGACGTACTCGTCGTCAGCCCGGGTGCCGTTGACCGTCACGACCGCATCGCGGGGAATGTTGAAGACCTGTTCGAGGGTCTTCCAGATCCCGCGGACGGATCTGCCGGCCAGATCGAGGTCGAGCTCGTTGACGCCGTAGATGACCTTCGTCGTCTCGGCGATCTGCATCGTCTGCATCAGAAACCTCCATGTGGAACGAACGCCGCATGAGAAGCGGACCGGGGCAGACGAGCGCAGGCGCGGCACGCTGCACTCGGATGCGATCGACGAGGATCGGCCCGGTCCAGCGCGGTTGACTCGACTCGAAATCGAGCGCCGACGGACGCGCAGGCCGCCGGCTCGAGTGCCAACCCCTTCGGGGCATCACCTCCATTCCGGCGCAGATGTCATCCGCCACAGGTGAGTGGAAGGGAGTCCCGACCGGGCAGGCTCGAGCCGTCGCCTGAGCAACGCCACAACGAACCGAAACCGGTCGCGCCGCCCCCAAACGAAGGCAGGCCACGACCGAGATCCCGGATCGTCGAGGAGCATTCCTCACGACGACCGATCCCCGGTCGGACTCCGTCCACGCCCTGGTGGCGGCACGCCTCGCGCGATCGCACGCATCGAAGAGCGCGCGATTGGCAGCGCTATGTGGGGTTGTTAAGGTGCTTCAGTCGCCCTGGACCGCAGAGGATCCCGACGCCGGCGCTGGTTGGGTCACGGCAACCGCCGTGGGAGCTCGTGCCGGGGAGCCCGCTGCCCGTTCGACCATCGAACGTGGCGGGCGACTGAAGCGCTCAGGTACGCATCCACTGGCCTCAGTCGCCCGCGGTCAGCGTGCGGGCTGCCTAGAGCAAGGTCAATGGCAGATGTGTACAGCATTGTGTACTCTTCCAGCGTCACAGCGGTGGTCGTCCGCGACTCGTCGAGCCTACCCCACCAGACGCGGGACTTCGCAACGGGATAAGCATGAGCGCCCTGGGCGGACGGGTATGAACCGCGAGGAATCCGCGATCATATTCAGTCCGGTCGGCCTTCGACCAAAAGGGCGAAGGCGGCGCCTCGGTTCGTCGCGGCACCGCGGGGAGCAGCCTCCGCAGCAGGGGCGCGGGCCGGTGGGTTGGTCGCGGCCAGTGGCGGCGTGCTGCAGATGCCCGGGGCGAGCCCCGCGCCGCAGCGAACGATCGTCTCGGTCACGTGGAGGATGTAGTGGTTCGCCCCGAGGTGATAGGCGACATCGACGCCGTCCCAGCCGCCCCCCGAGTCACCGTCGACCGAGAAGCCGATGAGAAGCTCCGTGAATGGTGTAGTGGGCTCGTCGCTGGTCGCACAAGTTGCGATAACGCTCGCCCCCGCAGCGGGATCAAGGTGATCGGACACGCTCGGAGGTGGGTAACCCTCAATGCTGATGATCATCGTGTCGGATGCACTTCGGACGAAGGTGCGGACGAGGGCCCCCAGAAATCGGCTGCCGGAGCCCAGCGAGAGCCCGGGGTCCACCAATTCGATCACCGCAGGACCGTCGGTGCCGACGACACACAACGGGATGCCCAGCGACCACGGACCAGCCGCTCCCGCTGGAAAGGCCATTGTCGTCCCGGCCGCGACCGACGACAGCGGTCCCGCTCCATCGACGTGGCGCGTGGGCCCCGACCCCCCGATCGAGAACGCCAGGATCGTTGCCGCGGCGGCGAGTCCCGCCGCGGCAAACAACTTGCCGCCGTTCTTCATTTTATGGAGTATTGTGCCCGATGTCCGTGATGCGGCTCGCCCTCGAGGGGTACGCGTTGCTGCCGCACAGGTACGACCACGTCTGAAGGCTGTAGACCGTCTTCTTGATGTAGTTCGAGGTCGTCGAGTAGTTGGTGTTTACGGAGAGCCCGATCCCGATAATGCTGGACGATTTGACCCCGCCCGAGAGCGCGTAGGCGCTGTAGGACGAGTCCTCTCGCTTCCAGACCCCGGCGCCGACGTATGCGCAATTGGCGCTGCTCCATTTGCCCTGGTACGAGATGGAGACCGTCTTCGCGCCGCCCGTCGGGCCATCCGGGTACATGTCGTATTCCCATGTGCAGGAGTAGTACCACTTGCCGTAGGCCATCTCGACATCGTACTCGCGGTAGAGCGTGCTCGGGGTGGGCGTCCACGAGTAGCCCGCGGTCGTCGTATGCGTTCCGCTCTCGGACCAGGTCGAGCCAAGAGTCACGCCAACCCCGACGGTGACCGAGTGGCTAGAGGAGAGCTCGACCCATCCGGTCGAGGTGGAGTAGTACGGCCAGGTCTCGGCGACGCGCGTCCAGAACTTGTACGTCCCCACGCGGGTGCCGTCGCAGTAGTGGATGAGGGGGGTGACACTTGCGGTCGAGTCCGCGGTCGTGGATACCGTGCCGTGGAGCGGAAGCAGCGCCCGCACGTCGATCGAAGCCGGAGCCGCAATCGACGCCTCTGCGGCAGCCTGCTCCCGGTCAGGTGTGCCAAGCTGGGCGGAGAAATGCACCGTCGCCATCCCATCGCCGGTCCAGCCCAAGACGTCGACGTCAGCCTGCCCGGTGTCACTCAGATAACCGTCGGGGAGGAGCGTCGGGTCGAGCCGGACTTGAAACCGCCCGCTTCCGTCGGTGCGCGCCCACCCGACGGTGGGGAACTTGACCAATTCGCCGACCGGCACGCGACGCAGGACCTGCTCGGTCGGCCAGGCCAGCAGGGCGACCCAGCCCGATGCAATCGCGCCGTCGCCGCCGGTCAGCCTGCCGGACGCAACGATCGGGCCATGAGTGGCGCGGTGGAAAACGGCAGTGTCGAGGCCGACCGGGACGGATGCCGGCGACTCCGACGCCTGGGTGACGGATGGAGCGCCGGCGAGTACCAGCGCGACGACCATGATCATTGCGACACGGTGTCGCATCAGACAGCCCCCTTTCCGGCGCCCGCGAAGCTGCTCCGTTTCGCGGTAGCGCCCCGTGCATGTCATTGGCGCCGCTCAGTTGTCCCGTCGCACCTCCCCCGCTCGCCCCCGGATGACACGCTCCTCACACCGATATCGCCCCAGCCGCGCCCGTCCGTTCGGGACGGCAACCCGTGTGGCGGTCAAGGTCGTGGCAGCCCGGCCGCGGCACAAGGGCGCGTGTCGCCATGGAGTGCGGCACGAGTCTCGAACAAGAGGGACGTGGTTCGCAGTTGCAGCTGTATTCGTGGCGGCGGGGGCGTAGCCGCGCAGGACAGCCATCCGCGAGATGCTTCACTAAGTTGCGGTCACCCGGGCGTGCCAGGAGATGTCGCGGGCAGGATCTCGGGCGATCGCCTGCAAGCGAATGGCGTCAACCAAGATGAAACGGCCGCGGCGGTGCTGGACAAGTCCGGCCTGAGCCAGGATGCGAACCTCATTGCCGACCCGCTTGCGCGAGGCACCGATCATCGCGGCAAGCTCTTCCTCGCTGAGGCGCACCTCGAGCGGCTCGCCTGCGGGGCTGAGATCGAGGAGCATGCCGGCGACGCGCTGCAGGACGCTGCCGCGGATGCTCCCGATCTCGATCTCGGTGTCCTCGAGCCGGCGATCGATTTCAGCGGCAATGGCCATCGCCAACGCCACGTCTCGGCAGGCCATGTCGACCAGCCGATGGGCGTCGATGTCGAGAAAGACGACATCCGTGATCGCCTGCACGCTGAGCTGGTTGCGGCGCCCGAGGAGGGCCCTTATGCCGACTGCGGCGCCCACCCCGACCCGCCGCAGCGTCACCTCGGAGCCGTCGATCCGGGTGGTGAAGGCGCGAGCGAGGCCGGACACGACGAGCCCGCACCGCTGCGGCTGGGCCTGATTGATGAACACACGCCCGGCGGGGATCTCGCGGAGCCGTTGGCCCTGCGTAAGAGCCTCGACCGACGCGCGATCGATCTCGGCCAAGAAACTGGCGTCCAGCGCCGCGCGAGCGATTGGATCGCTGAGCGTCAATGCGGCCCCCCACGTCCCAAGTGGGGGTACCTGGCGTCCCCCCGGTGCACGGTCATCTTGTCTCAGTGTTGATATATACGCAATGCTTAGCTCAATTGAAAGTTGACTCTGATTGCCGCGTGCTCTATCCAAGCAGCCGCGGACGAGAGTGTTGGGACAGCTTCCGCGTATGCGTTCGCATTCGGTGCCTGGATCGGCGTACGGATTACCCGCATGACCTCCGAGCGCAGGACCGCGTCGAACGGCCCAGTCAACTTCGCGTCGCGGTCGCGGATCAGCAACCGGACCCCCGGCGAGCGTCCATCGAGCGCGATGGCAAGGTTCCGCGCCTGCTGGGTCACCCACGCCGAGTCCGGGTGAATCGTTGATGGACTGATGTGGATCTGCCGGCTCGCGAGCTCGATGAACACGAGGACGTATGGCGTCCGGGGCCAAGCGGTCTCCACGGTGAAGAAGTCGCACGCGATGATCCCGTGCGCCCGGGCCCGGAGAAACTCGGCCCAGGTGGGGCCGGTCCGCCGCGGTGCGGGCCCAGCTCGCGCAGTTCGGAGCAAGGTCCTTATCGTCGTGGCGCTGATGCGGATCCCGAGCTTGCGCAGCTCGCCCTTGATCCGGACGCAACCCCAGCGCGGGTTCTCCCGGGCGAGTCGCAGGATGAGCGCACGGACCTCAGGATCGATCGGCGGCCGGCCAGGGCGGCCCGTCCGGCGGTATGTCCACTTCCTCAAGCACGAGCTCGCGGTGCCAGCGCAGGAGCGTAGCCTGGGTGACGAGGAAGGCGACCCAGCGATCGCGGACACGAACAGCACGCGGATCGGGTCGGGCATAGGGGTCGTCCTCCTGGCGCGGCCCGCAGCCGCGATGGTCAAATAGGTTCCCGCGTCGCCATACCAGGCGCACCACCCGGGTCCTAGGCACCGGTGACCGCGAGACCTTGACGTGGCGAAGTCAGCGGCGGACGATCGCGAATCGCGAGGGCCGTTCGAGCGTCACCGTTGCCGACGTCCCAGCGGG
>CAVVNQ010000007.1:0-243134 GCA_963749705.1 uncultured Chloroflexia bacterium
AAGTCCCTGGTCATGACCTCCTGGCTTGCGGCCACGGGCCCCGGGGTCGTGACCGACACGGTGACCCTCGGCGGCCACGAGTTCACCCGGATCGACTACGGCGACGGCGGGACCATCGACTACCTCCTGGCGCAGGGCGACCACGTCCTGCTGATCGAGACCGCCGACGCCGCGCTGGCCGCGCAGGCCGCGGCCGCGCTGCCCTGAGCGACCGCACCGCAATCCACCCCTCCACAACGGACCGCCACGTCGTATGCTCGCGGAAATCGGCGATCGCAGGGCTGTCAGGCGCGAGGAGGGTGCGTGCAGGAGTCACTCGTTGCATATGCGGGGGACTGCGTCCTGCGTGGCGAGGTCGAGCTCGGTGACGGGCGCCTCAGCGACGAGGTCAACGACCGCGAGCTGCTGATGTTCCGGACGGCGACGCTCGAGGCGCTGGATGACGGGCACCGGGTCGCCATGGACGAGCTCGAGGTCGAGCGTCGCGACCTCCACGTCATCGAGGTCGTCGGCCGGCGCGGGGACCCGGGCCGGCGGCTGCGCACGGTCGAGGACCGCGTGGTGCTCGAGGTCGGGCCGTTCATCGTGACCGGCAACCTCCACCGGGCGCCGAACACGCAGCCGCTCGCGGCGCTCTCCCGCTGGGCGAAGTTCGTGCCCGTGACCGATGCCGAGCTGCGGGTCGGGCGCGAGGCGCCCGCGCGTCACCAGGACGTCCTGCTCGTCAACCGCGACCGGATCTCGAAGACGCAGCCGGTGGGGGACTCCTCCGCCAGCCCCGGCGCCCCCTGGGACCAGGCGACGACCAGCTAGGCGCCGCGGCCCACCGTCCGGCACCGCCGGGCCCGGCCCCGCCCGATGTCACGCTGGCGTCACCGTTGCCGGGCAGGCTCCGCCGGGTGATGATGACGTTCATGGCAGCCCCCGCGCTCGACACTGCGCCGATCCTCGTGGTCGACGACGATCCCAAGATCGTCAGCCTGGTCCGCACCTATCTCGAGCGTGAGCGCTACGCCGTGGTCACTGCCATGGACGGACGCTCCGCGCTGCGCGCGATCGAGGACTCGACGCCCCGGCTGGTCGTCCTGGACCTCATGATCCCCGAGATCGACGGCCTCACGGTCATCCGGCGCGCGCGCGAGCTGGGCGACGTCCCGATCCTCGTGCTGTCTGCGCGGGGAGCGGTGGGGGACCGGATCCTGGGCCTCAGCGAGGGCGCCGACGACTACCTGGCCAAGCCATTCTCGCCGGCCGAGCTGGTGGTGCGCGTGCGGACGATCCTGCGCCGGACGGAACGGTCCGGGCCCGGCGGCCCTCCGGCATCCTCGTCCTGGGCGACCTCGAGCTCGATCCTGACCGGCACCAGGCCACCGTCGGCGGTGCCGGCGTCACCCTCAGCGCGCTCGAGCTGCGCCTGCTGGGTGCGCTGCTCGATGCCGACGGCCGGGTGCTCAGCCGCGACCAGCTGCTCGACGCGATCCATGGCACCGGCGAGGGCGACGTCACGGACCGGGCGATCGACCAGTACGTCAAGCGGCTGCGCGAGAAGCTCGGCGATGATCCCGCCGCGCCCCGGTACGTGGCCACCGTCCGCGGCGTCGGCTACCGGGCGGCCGGGCCCGTCGAGCACAGGGCGACCGGGTGAGCGGGCCGCGCGACGGGCTCTCGGCCCGCATCCTGCTCGCGTCGCTCGCGGTGGCGGCCGTGTCGCTGGGGATCGTCGCCGTGGGCGTGCTGCGCGTCGGGGGCGACTCGTTCGAGGCGCTGATGATGGCCGCGGGCGCCAGCGCCGAGCACGCCCACGAGATGTTCGACTCGAGCGTCACGGTCGTGTTCGGGATCGCGGCCGCGGTGGCCGCGGTGGTCGCGGTTGTGCTGGCGACGGTCCTGTCGCGTCGCCTGGCCCGGCCGATCGAGCGGCTCGCGAAGGCCGCCGCCCGGATCGCCGACGGCGACCTGTCGGCCCGCGTGCCGGAGGAGGGCCCGGTGGAGCTGCGCGCGCTGGCGGCGTCGTACAACACGATGGCCGCCCGGCTGTCCGAGCAGGAGGCGATCCGGCGCGAGTTCATCGTCAACGCGTCGCACGAGCTGCGCACGCCGCTGACCAACCTCCAGGGCTACCTCGAGGCGCTCCGCGACGGCGTGCTGCCGCCCGATCCCGCGATGTTCGACTCGCTGCGCGAGGAGGTCGACCGGCTGACCCGCCTTGCCGCCTCGCTCGACGTCCTGGCCGGCGCGGACGGCGAGCCCGGGATCGCCCGCGACCTGGACGTGGCGCCGATCGTGAGGAACGCCGCGGATCTCGTCGCGCCGGTGCTCGCCCGCCGCTCGATCTCGCTCGCCGTGGACGTGCCGCCGGGGCTCCAGGCCCACGTTCGCCCCGACGAGCTCACGCAGGTCCTGGCGAACCTGCTCCAGAACGCGGTCCGCTACACGCCCGAGGGCGGCGAGGTCCGGGTGACCGCCGGCCGCGTGCCGGACGGCGTGGACATCCGGGTCGCCAACACGGGACCCGGCATCCCGGCGACGGATCTGCCGCGCGTCTGGGAGCGCTTCTACCGGGTGGAGAAGTCCCGCGACCGAGCGCGCGGCGGGGCCGGCATCGGCCTCACGATCGTGCGCCAGCTGGTCGAGGCCGCGGGCGGCCGGGTGGGCGTCACCAGCGAGCGCGGCTGGACGACGTTCTGGGTGCGCCTGCCCGCCTGAGCTCTCGGCCCTGAAGGAGCTCTCTGCGCAGCTCAAGCGCGCGATGAGGTGGCGTAGTCCATGTGCTACATTGCGGCTCATGGATCGCATCGCCGTTCGGGAGCTGCGGAATCAGGCCAGCAAGGTGGTGCGTCGGGCTCGCTCGGGTGAGCGGCTGATCATCACCGTCGACGGCGTGCCCGCAGCCGAGATCGGGCCGGTCAGCACCGCCGGGCGGGCAACCAGCATCGAGGAGCTCATCGCAGCCGGCACGGTCCTCGCGCCGCGAACTCGCAGCGTTCCGCCACGTCCGGAGCCCCGGCATGCTCCGTCGGACCGTTCGAGCTCGGACGTCCTGGGGCGGCTGCGCGAGCGCTGATGCTGTTCCTCGACACCTCGGCGCTGATCAAGCGCTACGTCGTGGAGGAGGGAACCGATCAGGTCGTCCGGCGCATGGACGAGGATGCGGAGTGGGCCGTGTCGTCGGTCGCCCGGACCGAAGCCGAGATCATGCTCTGCCGGCTCGGCTTCGCAGCCGACGAGCTCGACGCTCTACGGCAGCGCCTGCGCGACGACTGGGAGCGTTGCCACGTGGTGCCGGTCGATCCTGCCTGTCTGGATCGGGCGGCCGAGCTCGGCTGCCGGCACGATGTCCGAACGCTCGACGCGCTGCATCTGGCTGCCGCCGACCGACTGCCGCGTCCGATCGTGATGCTGACCTTCGATCGGCGCCAGGCGGACGCCGCGCGTGCGATGGGCCTCGACGTCGAGGGCGTATGAGCGGGGCTCGGGCTGCGGGTGCGGCCTGAACCCGCCTCAGCGACCCTTCGCGTATCCCGTGGCGGTGAGCTTGTCCCACAGCGAGCCGGCGTTCTGGTTCTGGATGTGATCCATCATGTACGCCTGCCCGACGTCGACCGGACCGAACTCGTCGTCGAACCGGACCCGGGCGATCGTCTCGTCGCGTGACCAGCCCTTGCCCACCGCATCGGCGACCGCGGCCTTCCAGCGCAGCAGCACCGCGCGCTGGGTGTTCACGTAGTCGAGGGTGACGACCGGGCCGTGCCCGGGCACCACGTGATCGACGTCCAGCTGGCGGATCCGCTCGAGCGCCTCCAGCCACTGGTCGACGTCCGAGGTCATGAGCCACGTCTGGCAGCCGGAGAAGATGGTGTCGCCCGTGAACACGACCCGCTCCTCGGGCACGTGGACGGCGAGCTGTCCGGGCGTATGCCCCGGGGTCCACAGGCAGTGGAACGTGTGGTCGCCCACCTTGAGCATGAGGTCGCCGGTGAACACGACAGTGCCCCGCGGCAGGTCGGCGTAGTAGGCGTCCCGGTCCGGGATGAGCGGGGCAGCCTCCGGGTCATCGGTCGGGATCGCCTCGAGGGCGTAGGCGAACGGGTCCAGCGCCGCCGTCGAGTCCATGAAGATGTCGTACAGCGCCTGGTGGTTGACGACCTTGCCCGCGCCGCGGAACCAGTGGTTGCCGAAGATGTGGTCGACGTGGTTCTCGGTGTTGATCAGGTAGCGGATCGGGCCGTGCGTCTCCGCCTCCTCACGCATCGCCACCGCCCGCGTCGGGAGCTGCGGCGTGTCGATCACGACGACGCCGTCCGAGGTCACGACGAAGCTCGGGTTGCAGCCACGCAGCTTCGTCGTCGTGTACACGTTGGGCGTGACTCGCTCCATCATCGAGGCGAGCGCTTCCATATGGCGAGGTCCTCCGGTCGGGCTACTGGGTCGCGGTCAGGCCGCCGTCGATCGCCAGCACGTGGCCGGTCACGAACGAGGCGGCGTCAGAGCACAGGAAGATGGCGGGCCCCGCGATGTCCCGGGTCTCGCCCACGCGGCCGAGCGGGATCCGGCTGACGATCCCGGCCTTGAACGCGGGATCGGCGAGGAGCGAGGCCACCTGGGGCGTGTCGACGAACGTGGGCATGATCGCGTTGACGCGGATCCCGTACCTCGCCCACTCGGTCGCCCACTGGCGGGTGAGCGAGCTGATCGCACCCTTGGCGGCGACGTAGGCCGAGTACCCGGCGTTGATGCCGAGGTTGGCCCGGACCGACGAGATGTTGAGGACGCTGCCGCCCTCGCCCGCCCGGATCATGGCCCGCACGGCTGCCTGGGTGGCGACCAGGGTGCTCCGGACGTTGAGCTCCATGATCCAGTCCCAATCCTCGCGCGGGTAGTCCTCCGCCGGGTGGAGGACGTTGCCGGCGCCGCCGCCGATGGCGTTGACGATGATGTCGATCCGGCCGAACCGCTCGATGGTGGCGGCGACCATCCGATCGCAGTCCGCCTCGCTGGTCGCATCGGCGACGATCGCCAGGCCCTCCGAACCGGCTGCGGCGACGCGGGCCACGGCAGCGTCGAGGGCCTCGGGCGTCCGACCTGCGACGGCGACCCGCGCACCGGCGACGGCGAACGACTCCGCCAGCGCCGCGCCGATCCCGCCGCTCCCGCCGGGGATCAGGGCGACGCGGCCGGCCAGGCTGAACATGCTCAGATCGCCCATCGTCCACCTTCTCCCATCTCGATGACGATGCTAGTATCATCGACAATCGATTATCTGCCAAACGCGCGCTCGGGCGGGACGATACGTCGGAGCGACGCTGACGATCGATCGGAAGGAGGTCCGGGCCGTGGCGGTGGCAGAGGAGATCCTGGGGCAGTTCCTCGGCGACGCGTCGTTCCCCGTGACCTGGGACTCCGATGTCGAGCGGGAGTTCTTCTGGGTCTACGACGACCTGCACTGCCCGCACCCGGTCAGCCCGATGTTCTTCGACATCGGTGGCTGGTGGCTCAGCTGCGACCACATGTTCCGGCGGTTCGGCACCCCGTTCGCGGTGGACTGGCTGGCCAAGAACGTCAACGGCTACGTCTACACGACCGCGATCCCGGCGGACCCGGACCTGCGGATCGACGCGACCGAGTACTCCGCGCGGTACGGCGCCCGGGTGCCGCGCGACGCAGCCTACGCGACGACCATGGGCAAGTACCTGGACACGGTCCTGCCCGTGTACGGCGAGCACTTCGCGGAGTGGTGGCGGGACCGGCTGCGCCCCGAGATGGAACGCAACTTCACGTACCTGGAGGGCCGCCTGGACGAGGCGGACCGGATGAGCCTGGCCGAGGTCGCGTGCCTGCTCGAGGACGCGATCGACATCCACGATCGCCATTGGAAGATCCACTGGATGCTCAACTTCGCGCAGCTGTCGGCGACGCTCAACCTGCGGGCGGTCATGGAGAAGACGCGTGGGAGCGTGGACGAGCAGCTGCTCGGTCGGCTCCAGAACTCGGCCTCGGACCGCAACTGGGACTCGATCGAGACCCTGTGGAAGATGAAGAACGAGGTCCGCGACGACCCCGAGCTGCGGGCCGCCTTCGCCGGCACCGCGCCGCGCGAGATCGGCGCCGCGCTCCGGGCCACCGAGCGCGGCCGCCGGTTCATCGCCCAGCGCGTCGAGCCCTACCAGCGCGAGTTCGGCTGGCACGCGGTGTGGAGCCACGAGTTCATCTTCCCCACCGCCCGCGAGGAGATGGAGCCGGTGCTCGAGCTCGTGCGCGGGTACCTCGACACCGACTATGACTACCCCGCCGCGATCGACGCCATGCGCCGGGACATCGAGGCGGCGTCGGCGGAGATCCTCGAGGGGCTGACCGGCGACGCGCTCGAGGAGATGCGCGCCGCCAACGCCGTCAACCTGCGGATGGCGCCGCTCACCCCGGACCATCACTTCTACATCGACCAGGGCGCCAACGCCCACGTCCGGCTCGTGCTCATCGCGATCGGCCGCAAGCTGGTCGAGGCGGGCCGTCTCGACCAGCCCGACGACGTCATGTTCCTGCGCTACAACGAGCTGCGGGCGCTGATCGGCGACGCGGCGGCGATCGAGGCACGCGCGATCGTGGCGACGCGACGCGCGGAGCGGACGGCATCGGAGGCGCTGCGCCCGCGCGACTGGATCGGCACGGCCACGCCGTCGCAGCTCGCGTTCCCGTACCTCGTCAACTGGGGATACCCGGACCGGTTCCACCAGCAGCAGTCCGCCGACGTGCGCAGCATCACGGGGCTGGGTGCATCGCCCGGGATCCTCGAGGGGATCGCCCGGGTCGTGCGCACCGTCGACGAGTTCGACGAGGTGCGCGACGGCGACATCCTGGTGTGCCAGATGACCAACCCCGCCTGGGTCGTCCTGTTCACCAAGATCGCGGGCCTGGTCACCGACACCGGCGGCACGACCTCGCATCCCGCGGTCCTCGCCCGCGAGTTCGGGATCCCGGCCGTCATCGGCACGTCCGTGGCCACGCACCGGATCACGACCGGCGACCGGATCCGGATCGATGGCACCGCCGGGACCGTGGACATCCTGGCCACGGCTGCGGGCGCCGCGCCGGGCACCACCCCGGACACGTCGCCGGGCCCGACGCCAGATGCCGGGCCGTCAGCCCGCAACCCGGTCGGAACGTGACGGCGGCCGCGTGACGACCGACCACCTGCCGTCCCGCAGCGTCCTGGCGGACCAGGTCCGCGACCACCTGCTCGAGGGGATCCTCAGCGGCCGCTACCCGCCGCACTCGAGGATCGTCGAGACCCAGGTCGCGCGCCAGCTGGGCACCAGCCAGGCGCCGGTCCGCGAGGCGCTGCGCGGGCTCGAGGCGCTGGGCGTCGTCGTCATCTCGCCGTTCCGCGGCGCCCGGGTACGACGCCCGACCCGGCGCGAGATCCTGGAGGCCTACGCGGTCCGGTCCGCGCTCGAGGTGCTCGCGGCGAGGCTGGCGGTCGCGCGGATGGACGACGCAGATCTCGCCGAGCTCGCCGGCTATGGCGAGGCGATGAACAGGGCCGCGGCGACGGGTGACGGTCGCGCGGTGGCCGACGCTGACGCGAGGCTCCATGGGCGGATCGTGGAGCTCGCCGACAACCCGACCCTGGCCAAGGTGTGGCGCTCGCTGGAGCCGGTGTCGCGGACGTACATCAGCCTGACCGCCCAGGGCGCGGATCCCGCCTGGTCCGCGCACCTCCACGGCCCGATCCTCGACGCGCTCCGGCGGCGTGACGTTGAGGGCGTGGCCGCGGCGATCGAGCGTCACTTCACGGACGCGAGCGCCAACATGGCGCAGCGCTGGCCGGACACCGGCCTGCCCGGCGAGACCGGGGACATGACCGAACCGGCGGCAGCCGAAGCCCGACCGGACCAGCCGACCACTTCAGCAGGGACACCATGATCACCACCGTCCAGCGCTCCGAGGAGATGACGGCCGGCGCCGCCAGGCTCCGCATCGACGTCATCGGACCACACCCCCGCGAGCATGTCCTCGAGGACATGAGCTTCATGAACTACCGGCTCGCCGACGTGCGCGTCGAGCCCGAGGTCACGCTCGCCGAGCCCGACATCCTGTGGTACCAGGAAGGCGATCGCGACATCGGCTACGACGGGCGCCGGATGACGTTCCGGGGCGACTGGCCGGCGGGGCCCATCCAGAAGGTCATCGTGTCCATGCTCGCGCTCCGGATGGAGGCCATCGGGCTGCACCCGTTCCACTCGTCGGCGGTCCGCTACCGGGACCGCACGATCCTGTTCCTGGGCGGCGAATCGAACCACGGCAAGTCGATGGGCCAGATCGAGGCGTGCCGCCGGGGCGGGATGCTGATCTCGACCGAGACCACCGTCATCGACGAGGACGCGCGGGCGGTCATGGGCTCCAAGTCGGTGTTCCTCAAGCGTCGGACCGAGGGCACCGAGCGCGCCGACAAGGCGGCGCCCGAGGCGGGCGTCCAGAAGTTCTTCGGCGACATGCCGGCGTGGGAGACGTGGCTCGAGCCGAGCGAGGTGGACGTGGTGATCGTGCCCGCGATCGACGGCAACTTCGAGCCGTCGCTGGCCGAGATGATCCCGTTCGAGCGCCAGTTCCAGACCCTCCACTCGGTCCAGAGCTACTTCCTGCTCAACGAGCTGCTCGCGCCCGGCTTCCCGATGCCGATGGTCGACACGGAGCCGCTGCGCCGCGCGCGGGCGGCGTTCGTCCAGCGCTTCGCGGATCGCCCCTACTACTTCGTCCGTGCCGCGACCCCGCAGGTGCTGCTGGACGAGATGGACCGGGTGGTATAAGCCGGACCATGCGCCCGTTCTCGTACCAGCGTCCTGCCACCATCGCCGAGGCCGTCGAGCTGCTCGCGTCGAACGGCGAGGAGGCCCGGGCGCTGGCCGGCGGGACGGACCTGATCATCCGCCTGCGCGACGGGTCGGTCCGGGCGTCGATGGTCGTCGACGTCAAGGGGATCCAGGAGCTCGAGTCGGGGATCCGCGAGGACGGGGACCGGCTGGTCATCGGCGCACGCACCGTGATGACCGACATCGCCGCGGACGCGCGCGTGCGGCGTGACTTCGCCGCCCTGGCCGAGGCGGCGGCGGTCGTCGGGTCGGCGCAGATCCGCAACCGGGCCACGCTCGCGGGCAACATCTGCAACGCCTCGCCGGCGGCGGACACCGTGCCCTCGCTGCTGGTCTACGACGCGACGATCGTCGCCGTGGGCCCGTCCGGCACCCGGCGGCTGGGCATCGACGAGGTGCTGGTGGGACCCGGTCGCACGGCGCTGGGACCGGGCGAGCTGCTGACGGCGATCGAGCTTCCGCTGCCCGTCGAGCCGCGCGGCAGCGTCCACGTCCGGCGCACCCGGCGCCGTGGGCACGACCTCGCGTCGGTCACGCTGACCTGCGCGGTCCTCGATGGCGGCCGCACCCGGATCGCGTACGGCAGCCTCGGCCCACGGCCGCTGCTGGTGACCGACGACACAGGGGCGCTGTCCGACGCGCGGACCTCGCCGGAGGCGAAGCGCCGCATGCTCGATTCGCTGTTCGCCGATGCCAGCCCGTCGTTGCGGTCGATGCGCGCCAGCCCCGAGTACCGGCTGGAGATGCTCCGGGTGCTGGCGCTGCGGGCGGTCGACGTCGCCTCCGCGCGGCTGGCCGGAGGCGCGCGGCCATGAGCGACATGCTGGCGATCTCGATCACGGTCAACGGGCGCCGGCGCGACGTCCGGATCGCCGCCCACCACACGCTCCTCGACGTGCTGCGCGACGACCTCGGGCTCACCGGGTCCAAGGAGTGCTGCCTGGTCGGGGAGTGCGGCGCGTGCACGGTGATGCTCAACGGGCGGAGCGTCGATTCCTGCCTGGTGCTCGGCGCCGAGGCCGACGGCGGCGAGGTGCTGACGGTGGAGGGCCTGGCCGCCGCGGGCGGGCTGAGCGCCGTCCAGCAGGCATTCCTCGACCATGGCGCCGTGCAGTGCGGGTTCTGCATCCCGGGCCAGCTGGTCGCGGCCCACGCGCTGCTGGCCGAGAACCCGCATCCCAGCCG
Organism: uncultured Chloroflexia bacterium; assembly: GCA_963749705.1. Taxonomy (GTDB): domain Bacteria; phylum Chloroflexota; class Limnocylindria; order Limnocylindrales; family CSP1-4; genus CAIXZV01. The sequence continues at coordinate 10,053 of CAVVNQ010000007.1, forward strand.
GGCCGACGTCGAGGAGGGGCTGGCCGGCAACCTGTGCCGGTGCGCGGGCTACCAGCAGATCATCGAGTCCGTGCTGGACGCCGCCGGTGAGGGCGGGCGATGAGCGCGCACGGCGGGCACGGCGGGCGCTCCGGGCGCGGCGCTCCGGGCGCCGATGGCGAGTCCGCGACCAGCGCCCGTTCGGCGCACGGCGTCGGCGGATCGCCGGCCAGGGTCGGCGGCTTCGACCGGGTGACCGGCCGCCAGGCGTACGTCGCCGATCTCCACGTCGAGGACGCGCTCCACGTCAAGCTCGTGACCCTCGACTGCGCCCGTGCGCGGATCGACCGGATCGACGTGTCCGAGGCGCTCCGCGTGCCCGGCGTCCGCCTGGTCATGACCGCGGCCGACCTGCCCCAGCCGATGCCTCGGTTCGGGCCCCAGCTCCGCGATCGGCCGGTGCTCGCGGTGGGCGAGACCAAGTATCACGGCGAGCCCGTCGCGGCCGTCGCCGCCGAAACCAAGGATGCCGCCGAGGCCGCAGCGCGCCTCGTCCGCGTCGAGCACGAGGTCCTGCCGGCCGTGTTCTCGGTCGCCGCGGCGCTCGCCCCCGACGCCCCGCTCGTCCAGGACCCCGGGCTCCGCCCCGACGACCCGTTGCGGGACACCAACGTGCTCCGCGAGCACCACTACGGGTGGGGGGACGTCGATGCCGCGACGCCGGACGTCGTCGTCGAAGGGACGTATTCGTTCCCGATCGTGACCCAGTTCGCCATCGAGCCCCACGCCTTCATCGCCGCACCCGACGGCGACGGGATCGCGGTCTGGAGCTCGATCCAGCACCCCAGCTGGCTCCAGCGGGTGATCGCGGACCTGCTCCACCTGCCGCTGGCCAAGGTTCGCGTGCTGGCCCCCGATCCGGGCGGCGCCTTCGGCGGCAAGCAGCACGCGAAGCTCGAGCCGCTGGTCGCGTTCATGGCTCGAGCCGCGGGCCGGCCGGTCCGCCTCGTGCTCAGCCTCGAGGAGTCGTTCCAGGCGGTTCGGCGCGGCGCGTGCGAGGTCCACGTCCGGTCCGGCTTCCGCGCCGACGGCACGCTGGTGTCGCGCGAGATCCATGCCGACTACCTGATCGGCGCCTACGCGGACATCGCTGACCGGACCGTGACCAAGGGCGGCTACACGGCCGCTGGGCCGTACCGGACGCCCAACGTCCGGATCGTGGCGCGCAGCGTCCTGTCGCATACCACGCCGTCGACGGCGTTCCGCGGGTTTGGCAATCCGCAGCAGATTTGGGCCGTGGAATCGAACATGGACGAGGCGGCCCGGGTGCTGGGCATCGATCCCGTGGCGCTCCGCCTGCGGAACTTCCCCGAGCGGGGGGAGACGTTCATCCCCGGCGACACGCCGGCCGACGGGCGGTGGGCCGAGACGCTCGAGCGGGCGGCCGCGATGCTGGACTGGGGCGGGCCGGTCGTGCCGGGTCGCGGGCGGGGCATCGCGGTCGGCCTCAAGTCCGGGCCCACCACCGGCCTGTCGTACTCGACCGTCCGCCTGCTCGCCGACGGCAGCGTCGTGGTCTACGCGGGAACCTCGGACATGGGCCAGGGTGCGCGCACGATCTTCGCCCAGATCGCCGCCCAGGAGCTCGGGGCGCCGATGGACTGGGTCACGGTCGTCATGGGCGACACGTCGACCGTCCCGTACGACCAGCAGACGTCGGCCAGCCGATCCTCGGTCCTGATGGGCAACGCCGTGCTGTTCGCGTGCCGCGACATCCAGGCGAGGCTGCGGGCGATGGCCGCGCGGCTCGAGGAGGTCGATGAGGCCGAGGTCGTGGTTGACGGCGGCGTGGTCGCGATCGGCGGTCGCGAGCTGCCGATCCGGGACGTGTTGCGGCGCGGGCTGGGGCGCCTGGGCGGCGAGCTCATCGGCGTGGGCGAGATGCGCAAGGAGGCCGACCCAGGGCATCCCCTCGGCGGGACGGCGGCGTTCTTCGAGTTCAACTGCACGGCCGTCGAGCTCGAGGTGGACCGGGATACCGGCGACATCGCGATCACGCGCCACGTGACCGTGTCCGACGTCGGCCGAGCGCTCAACCCGGCGCAGGTGCGCGGCCAGGACGAGGGCGCCGCCGTGATGGGCCTGGGGCACACGCTGATGGAGCACATCATCTTCGACGACGCGGGCCGGATCCGGAACCTCGGCGCGATCGACTACCGGATCCCGACCAGCATGGACCTGCCGCACACCATCGACAGCGACATGATCGAGAACGGCGACGGACCCGGTCCGTACGGGGCCAAGGGCATGAGCGAGGGCGCGCTGCTGTGCGTGGCGCCCGCGGTCGCGGCGGCCGTCCGGGATGCCACGGGTGCGGTCATCCGGGACCTGCCGCTGACGCCCGAGCGCGTGTGGCGGGCGCTCCGCGATCTGCCGGCTGGCGCGGGCAGCGGCACGGGCGAGACCGGCCCGCGATGACCCTGGCCTACCGCCTCGACCACCCGCACGGGCTCCCGCCCGATGAGGTCACTGCGCTGGTCGGCGGCAAGGCGGCCAACCTGGGGGTGATGGCCCGCGAGCTCGGCCTGCCGGTCCCGCCAGGCCTCACGATCACGACCGCCGCGTGCCGCGAATACCTCGCATCGGGCTGGCCGGCCGGCCTCGACGAGGAGCTTCGGGCGCGGATGGCGGACGTCGAGGCGGCGATCGGGCGGCGGTTCGGGGATCCGGCGGACCCGCTCCTCGTCAGCGTCCGGTCCGGGGCTCCGGTGTCGATGCCCGGCATGATGGACACGATCCTGGACCTCGGGTTGACCGACGCGACCACGGACGGCCTGGCGCGGGCGACCAACGACGATGCGTTCGCGCGCGACTGCCGGCGACGGTTCGAGGCGATGTTCCGCGAGATCGTGGGTCGGGAGGCCCGGACGAGCCGTGGGCCCAGCTGCGCCTCGCCGTGGAAGCGGTGTTCCGCTCGTGGAACAGCGATCGCGCGCGCGCCTACCGCCGGCGTGAGGGCATCCCTGACGACATCGGGACCGGGGTCACCGTCCAGGCGATGGTGTTCGGCAATCGCGGCGCCAATTCGGCGACGGGCGTCGTGTTCACGCGCAACCCCGCCACGGGCGAGCCCGGGCTGTACGGCGACGTGATGTTCGGGGCCCAGGGCGAGGACGTCGTCGCGGGGACGCACGCGACCCAGCCGCTCGCGGTCCTCGACGAGCGCCTGCCGGCGGTCGGGCGAGAGCTTCGCGATCACGCCGTGCGGCTCGAGCGCCACTTCCGCGACCTGTGCGACATCGAGTTCACGGTGGAGCAGGGGAGGCTGTGGCTGCTCCAGGTCCGGGTCGGCAAGCGGAGCCCGCGGGCCGCGCTGCGGATCGCGCTGGACATGGCCAGCGACGACGCGTTCCCGCTGACCCGGCGCGAGGCCGTCGAACGGGTGGCCGCGATCCTCGCCGATCCGCCGCGCGTCGCCTCACAACGGGATCCCGGCGCGACCTCGATCGGCACCGGCCTCGGGGCATCGCCGGGCGTCGCGAGCGGCGACATCGTGACCAGCCCGGAGGCGGCCGTCCGGCTCGCCGACGCCGGGGGTTCGCCGATCCTCGTGCGCGCCGAGACATCCCCGGACGACGTCCACGGCATGGCGCGCGCCGCGGGCATCCTGACCGCGCGCGGCGGGCTGGCCAGCCACGCCGCCGTGGTCGCGCGTGGGTGGGGGATCCCGGCCGTGGTCGGCGCGCGCGACATCGAGGTGCTCGATGGCGAGGTCCGCTTCCCCGGGCTCACGCTGCATGCCGGCGATGCGATCACCATCGACGGCGACACCGGCGAGGTGTTCGAAGGGGCGATCGCCGCGGCCTCCGCCATCGCGCCGGAGGCCGGGACGCTGCTGGATTGGGCGCGCGAGCTGGGGATCGCGATCGGCGCGGTCTCGGGTGGCCCATCGTCGGGGGGCGAGCAGACGACGCCCGCCGATCAGGCGCCGGACGGCGCCGCGCCGACCCTCGACGACTGCACGCACCTGCTCCGGCTCAAGGGCGTTGCCACCACGGGGGCGCTCGCCGACGCGCTCCGGGTGCCGGCGGACTCGGTCCAGCCGCTGCTGGACCGGCTCGTCGACGAGGGGCTCGCCGGCACGGTCGCCGGCGCATTCCGGCTCACCGAGCCAGGCCGGGAACGCGGCGGGGCGCTGCTGTCCGCGGAGCAGGCCGCGCTCGGCATCGAGACCGCCGGCGCGTCGCTCGATGCCTTCCTCGCGCTCGACCAGCGCGTCAAGGCGGCCGTCACCGACTGGCAGATGCGGCCGACCGACGGCGACCCGGTCATCAACGACCATGCCGACCCCGCGTACGACGCCGCCGTCCTCGGCCGGCTGGCGGCGATCCACGCGGACACGGTCGCGTGGCTGGCACCGCTCGAGCCCCGCTGGCCGCGCGCGCAGGGCTATCGACGCCGGCTGGCCGCTGCCATCGAGCTGGCGCTGGCGGGGGATGCGCGGTACGTGGCCTCGCCCCGTGTCGACAGCTACCACGGTGCATGGTTCGAGCTGCACGAGGACCTGATCCTGCTCGCGGGCCGCACCCGGGCGGACGAGGTGGCGGCGGGCCGAGCGTAGGCCCGTCAGGCGCCGAAACCGGTTCAGCCGCAACGGCGGCTTTCCCCTCACCGCGTCCTACACTGCGACGGGCGATCTGACCGCCGACCCCGAGACCGGCACCACCGGATCCACCATCACCAGCACCTACGACCTCGCCCACCGGTTGACCTCGATCACCCCGGCCGGTGGTCCCACCACGACCCTCACGCTCGACGCCCTGGGCCGCCCGATGAACCGGACCACCGGCACATCGGTCGACACGTACAGCTACCTCGGCACATCGGACACCGTGGTCCGGATCGCCAACACCGGGGGCACAGGAGCCGTCACCGACTCGATCACCGATCCCGCCGGTGATCGCCTGGGCACCAGGACCGGCTCCACGGTGGCCTGGCTCACCCCCGACCTCCATGGCTCGATCGCGGCCGGGCTCGCCCAGACGCCCTCCGCGGTGACCGACGCCGAGGGGTCGTCTGATCAGCTGACCCACTTCCGTCGTGCGGAGTGCCTGGAATGGTAAGGGTGACTCTCTCGTATCGATAGATTGACTCTTACTGGTCGGCGGCATATCGTGCGGCAATGGACACGATTGGGCGAGCGCAGCTCGAGACAGCGCTGGCCGCCCTCGGCGAGTTGCTCACGGCCCGTGGGCTCCGCTACGAGGTCGTGCTGGTCGGCGGCGGAAACCTCATCCTGCGCGAGCTGATCGCACGTCCGACCACGAAGGATCTCGACATCCTGGGAACGAGGACACCGGACGGCATCGTCCCCATCCGCCCGATGCCCGAACCGCTCCGCGAGGCCATCTTCGACGTAGGCCGAACGTTCGGGCTCGCGGACGACTGGCTTAACACCGGCCCCGACTCGCTCCTCGACCTCGGCCTGCCTGACGGGTTCGTCGACCGCCTCGAGCGCCGCGACTTCAGCGGGCTCGTGGCGTGGCTCGCGGGCCGGTTCGACATGGTCTGCTTCAAGCTCTACGCCGCCGTCGACCAAGGTCCGCGGAGCCGCCATTTCCAGGATCTCCGCGATTTGGGTCCGGACCGCGACGATCTCCTCTCGGCCGCCCGCTGGGCGAGGAGCCACGACCCGTCGCCCGGCTTCCGAAGCCTGCTGGTAGAGACGCTTCGGGCGCTCGGTGTGGAGGATGCCGATGCAGCGCTCGGCTAGCTCCCTCCAGGGAGCGCTCCTCAATCGCGCTTGGATCCAGTGGACCGCGCTCGGCGTCGACGCCACAGTCGAGCGCGACGATGCCGTAGTCGACCCCGAGGCGTTGATCGCGCTGACGGCCGAGCTCGGTGACGCCGACGCAAGACTGCGCGATCTCAGCACCGACTGGTGCGTCGCGTTTGGCCGGTACGTCAACGGATCTCGCCTCAAGCAGGTTGCGCGCGAGATCGGCACCCCGGACGACATGATCGGCGAGTACGTGGCCACGGTCGCGGCGTCCGGCGGGCCAGCCTGGCCAATGGGAACGCGTCCCCGGCCCGACTACGTCCGGCGCGATAAAGCCCGACTCGACTCCGCCGAATCCCGACCGCGCCTGCGCATCCGGCTTCGGGCAGCGTTCGGGGTAAACGCCCGGGCGGACATCCTGGCCGCGCTGTTGGCCACGTCGCCGGGCGGCGTCAACGCCGCCGATCTTGCACGCATCACTCGGTTCACGAAGCCGAGCATCGCCTCCGCGCTCGATGCGCTGCTGTTGGCGGGACTCGTCACGGCGAGGGCCGTGGGGAATGAGCGACGTTTTGCCCTGCCACCGAAGAGTGCCGATCCTGCCGGGACTCCGGCCGCCGGTGTCGCAGTCGGATTGGGCTGCCACGTTCGCCGTGGCTCTCGAGGTCCTCCGATTGTCGGGCCGTGACGACATGTCGACGACCGTCCGTGCCATCGAGGCCCGGCGATTGATCGGTCGGCTGGCCGATCGGATCTCGACCGAGCGCATGCCTTTCCCGCCTCTGGACGCAGTGGGGGACGAGTTCCTGATGGCCTTTGATCGGTGGATCGCCTACCTCGTGGATTGGCTACGCGCGCCGAGTCGGGAGTAGACGTAAGCGATTCGGGTGAAGCGTGGGGAGCGGTTATACTATTGGTATGAAGACTGCCGTCTCGGTGCCTGACGACCTGTTCGCCCAGGTGGACCGCCTCGCGAAGCGCTCGCGCCGCTCGCGCAGCGAGGTGTACAGCGCGGCCCTGCGCGAGTACCTGGCCCGCCACGCGCCCGACGAGGTGACCGCGAGCCTCGACGCCGTCATCGCGGACCTCGGCGAGCCCGGCGCGGACTCGTTCGCCGCCGCGGCCGCCCGCCGCGCGCTCGCCTCGGCTGAGTGGTGATCGCCGAGGGCGAGGTCTGGTGGGCGGACCTCGGCGAGCCGGCGGGGTCTGAGCCCGGGTTCCGCCGCCCGGTGGTCGTGGTCCAGGGCAACGCCTTCAACGCGAGCTCGCTGCGGACCGTCGTCTGCGTCGTGCTGACGAGCAACGTCAAGTGGGCCGAGGCTCCGGGAAACGTGTCGCTGCCAGCCCGCGCAACCGGCCTGCCGAAGCCGTCGGTCGCCAACGTATCGCAAGTCGTGACCCTCGACCGCCAGGCGCTCACGGAACGGGTGGGCCGCCTCTCGGCGTCGAACCTCGAACTCGTCCTGGCCGGCATCGACGTGGTGCTCGGCCGCGGCTACCCGTACTGGGGGCCGTCTGGCCCTCCGACGAACCCGCTCGGCGCGGCTACCATCGCCGTCGTGGACGCGTCCCCAACGGGCCACGGCTGATGCCCGATTCGGAGGACGCGGATGGCCGTCGAAGTTCGCATTGATGCACCGGGCCTGACCCTCGACCCCGGGCGGGTCACCGTCCGGGAGGCCGTCGATGCCGACTGGGAGGCTGCCGGCCGGATCTGCTACCTGGCCTTCGCCACGCTCGCGGCGCACCACGGCTTCCCGCCCGACTTTCCCACCGTCGAGGCCGCCGCCCAGCCGATCCGCCAGCTGATCAACCACCCGCACATCCATGGCGTGGTCGCCGAGCGCGATGGGCGGATCGTCGGCAGCAGCTTCCTCGACGAGCGGTCGCTGGTCTCGGCGATCGGGCCGGTGAGCGTCGATCCGGACACCCAGGACGGGGGCGTCGGGCGAGCGCTGATGACGGCGATGCTCGATCGAGTCGCCGAGCGCGGTGCGCCCGGGGTTCGGCTGGTCCAGATCGCCTACCACAACCGGTCGCTGAGCCTGTACGCGAAGCTCGGCTTCGAGGTGCGCGCGCCGCTGGCCGCGATGCACGGCGACCCGATCCGCGTCGCGATGCCCGGGTACGCGGTCCGCACGGCCACCGCCGCGGACGAGGCTTCCTGCAACGCGCTGTGCGTCCGGGTCCATGGGCACGATCGCGCCCAGGAGCTGGCCGAGGCGGTGGCGACCGGGACGGCCCGGGTCGTGGAGCACCTCGGCCGCATCACCGGGTACACGACCGGGATCTCCTACTTCGCCCACTCCGTCGCGGAGTCCAACGACGCCCTGTGCGCGCTGATCGGCGATGCGGACGGGATCCCGACCCCGGGCATCCTCGTCCCGCTCGACAACGCGCCGCTGTTCCGCTGGTGCCTGGCGCACGGCCTGCGCGTGTTCTTCGTGACCACGCTGATGGCGAAGGGGATCTACCAGGTGCCGCGAGGCGCCTGGATGCCGTCCGTCGGGTACTGACCGCCGCGCGTCGGGACCCGACTGCGCCACGGACCCCCGGTCGGGGCCGGGTCAGCCCACCCGGGCGACGGCTGCCGCGTCCTCGACATCGAACCGGACATCGAGCGCATAGCGCGAGCCCGGATACCGCGACTCCGTCGCCTCGACCGTGCGACCGCGACTGTCGCTGATCACGCGGCGCTCGACGAGCAGCGGCTCCCCGGGTGCGACGGCGAGGAGCTCGGCATCGTGCGCGCTGGCCGCCTCGGCCGTGATCGTCCCCTCGCCGCGTCGCAGGTGCCAGCCGCCGACGGCCAGCGCCTCGTGCAGCGACCCGGTCTCGAGGTCCGCGGCGAGCACGGCGTCGGCCGTCCGCCCGTCGAGGACGGCGGTCTCGATCACCATCGGCACGGTGTCCGCGAGACGCAGCCGCTCCACGACCACGACCGGCTCGGACGCGCTGAGGCCGAGGGCCGCTGCCTGATCGGGCGTGGCCGGGCGGACCTCCCGCGTGAGCAGCTGCGAGGTTGGGTTGCGACCCAGGCGCTCCATCTCGTGCGAGAACGCGAGCAGCCGGTCCGCGTAGCGATGCGCCGGCGGGGCGACGACGAACGACCCGCGGCCCGGGACCCGTCGGACGAGGCCTTCGTCGACGAGCCGCTGCATCGCGTTGCGGGCGGTCATCCGGCTGACCGTGAACTCGAGGCACAGGTCGGCGTCCGACGGCAGGCGGTCCCCGGGACGCATGGACGCGATCCGGACGCGCAGCGACTGCTCGATCTGGCGGTAGAACGGGACCCACGATTCCGGCCCGTGCGTCATGCGACGGCCCCCCGCTCGGCGCCGTGCACCGCCGCCCCGATCGACCCGGCCCACGTGCCGAGCTTCGCCGGCACCACCGTCACGGCCTCGAGCGCGGTTGTCCGGACGCGCTGCTCGAGCTCCGCCCGGATCGGCGCGAACAGCAGCTCGCCGGCGGCGGCCACGCCGCCGCCCAGGACGACCCGGTCGGGCGCGATCACCGTGATCATGTTCGCGATCCCGATCCCCAGGTACCGCCCGATTGCGGCCAGCCCGGCCTGCGCCCGCGCATCGCCGCCGGCGGCCGCGCGGACCGCCGCCTCGGCGGTGTCCGTCCCGCACGCCGCGGCGATCTGATCCGCCCGGGCGTACGCCTCGAGACAGCCACGGTTGCCACAGCCGCACCACGGGCCGTCGGGGTCGATCGTCTGGTGGCCGATCTCGCCGGCCGTCCCATCGTGACCCAGGAGCACGACGCCCCCGATGGCGACGACGCCGCCGACCCCCGTCCCCAAGGTCAGCCCGATCATCGTGCCGGCGCCGCGGCCGGCACCCAGCCGGAGCTCCGCGAGCCCGAACGCCCGGGCGTCGTTGATCAGGAACGCGGGCACGCCCGCAGCGGCCGCCACCGGCGCGGCAACCGGGTGGTCCGCCCACGGCCCGGGGATGTTGACCAGGAAGCGCGTGGTCCCTGCCACCGGATCGTACAGCCCGGGCACCCCGATCCCGACGCTGAGCACCGGCCCCCATTCGTCGATGGCGACGGCCGCGACCTCGCCCAGCTGGGCCACGACCGACGCCGGCACCGCGGCCGGATCGGGCACGAGGCGGGTGGGCACCTGCCCGTTGGCCAGCATGGTCCAGGCGCCCGCTTCATGCGCGACGACCGCCCACTTGAGGTTGGTCGCGCCCAGGTCGAGGCCGAGGTGCCTGGTTGCGGCCTCGTGGGTCATCTCAGGGCTCGATCCGCGGCTCAGGACTCGGCCGTCACGCGGGTGTAGGCGGCAGCGACGGCGACGATGATCGACCCGAACACGATCTGGCGCCACGGCTCGGGCAGGCCGAGGATCGTCAGCAGCGCCGTCAGCACGGTCAGGATCAGCGCGCCGAGCATGGTGCCGGTGAACGTGCCGCGCCCGCCCAGGATCGAGGTCCCGCCGATGACCGCGGCGGCGACCGAGGGCAGCATCTGCGACTGGACGAGGGTGACGCTGGCCGTATTGCCAAGTCCCGAGTAGAGCAGACCGGCGATCCCGGCCAGGACGGCCGAGATCACGTACAGCACGATCAGCACCTGCCAGGACCGCGCGCCGGACAGGCGCGCCGCGACCGGGTTGTCGCCGATGGCGAACAGCAGCCGACCGTAGCCGCTGCGTCGAAGGCCCAGGAGGATGACCGCGGCGAGCGGGACGAACACGACCAGGCTGAACGGGATCACATCGGCCACAAAGCTGACACCCAGCGTCCGCAGCTCCGGCGGCACGCCCAATCCTGTCTGGACCATCTGCAGCTGCCACACGTTCGAGAAGCCGAGCACGACGAGGCCCATGCCCAGGGTCATGATCAGCGGGTGCACGCGGAAGATGCCGACACCGATGCCGCTGATCAGGCCCGCGATCCCGGCGACCACCAGCGTGACGAGGATCGCCAGGGGAACGCCCAGCGGCCCGACCAGCGTCGCGGTGACGAAGCCGGCCATCGACGCCACGTAGCCGACCGACAGGTCGATGCCGCCGGTCAGCATGGTCAGCGTCTGGCAGGCGGCAAGGATGGCGAGCGGGATCGCCGCCCGGGTGACGACGCCGATCCAGCCGGGCTGGACCGTCCCGGGCTGGCCGATCTCGACGGCGAGGATCAGGATCAGCAGCAGGCCGGTCAGCGGGACGAGCGGATAGTCGCGCAGGAGGTTGCGCATCGTCGCGAACGGGGAGCTGCGATCGGGGGCATTCACGGCGGCGCTCATGTCCGGCTCCGCCGGATCTGGACCCAGCTACCCACCATCAGCACTCCGATCAGGATGAAACCCTGGGCCACCAGCGCCATGTTGGAGTTGATGCTCAGGAAGGTCATGTCGGTCCGGATCAGCTGCAGGATGAGGACGGCGATGATCGGGCCGAAGACGCCGCCCACGCCACCGGCCAGGCTGACGCCGCCGAGGACGATGGCGGCGATGCTGATCAGGGTGTAGGTCGGCTCCGGGACCGGCGTGCCGATCCCGGTGCTCGCGGTCAGGGCCAGCCCACCAAACGCGGCGAACAGGCCGCCGATCGCGTATGCCATGACCTTGGTCGGGCCGACGGCCACGCCGCTCCGGAACGCGGCGAGCGGGCTGCTGCCGATGGCATAGATCGACAGGCCCAGGTTCGAGCGCCTGATGGGGATCCAGACAACGAGGACGATGACCAGGATCACCAGCGCCGCCGTCGGCACCACGCTGATGCCGGTCGAGCCGACCACCAGGTCCTTGAGCCACGTCGCGGCACCACCGCCGGGCGACGGCCGGACGAGCAGCGCGAATCCCGACCAGACGAAGAAGGTTGCCAGGGTGACCACGATGTCCGGCACCTTGGTCAGCACCACGAGCGTGCCGTTGATCGCGCCCATGAGCATGCCGAGGAGGAGGACGCCGATGACGATGGCGACGGCGAGCTCCTCGCTCTGGCCCTTCATCAGCTCCGCCGAGACCACGCTGGTGAGGGCCATCATCGAGGCGATCGAGAGGTCGATGCCGCCGGCGATGACGACGACCGCCTGCGCGACCGCCGCCATGACCAGCGGCAGGACCGAGACGGCCAGGCGCTGGACGCCCAGCGCGCCGTAGCCAGGCTGGATGACGTTGGTAAGGATCAGCAGCCCCGCGAAGAAGGCGAGCAGGCCGAGCGCCCAGGCGTTTCGCCGAGCGATCGTGGTCAGCGCCTCGCGCGGCCGGACGCGCAGGGCGTCGAGGGTTCCGTTCGTGACGCTCATGCGCGGGTGCCAGCCATGGGCGCCGTCCCCTCTGCCGGCGACAGGTTGTGCGCCGCGCGGAGCAGTGTCGCCTCGTCGGCCGTTGCGGCATCCACCTCGGCAACGACCTGGCCGCCGAAGATGACGATCGCACGGTCGCACACGAGCTGGATCTCCTTGAGCTCGGACGTGTACAGCAGGACCGCCGCGCCGGCTTCGGCGAGCTCGCGCAACAGGACGTAGATCTGCTGCTTGGTCCGGATGTCGATGCCGCGCGTCGGGTCGAAGCACAGCATCGTCCGGACGCCGCTTGCCACCCAACGCGCGATGGTGACCTTCTGCTGGTTGCCGCCCGACAGCCGTCGCACCTCGTTGCCCGCGCGGGCATCGATCTGCAGCTTCTCGACCGCGCCGTCGACCGTCCGGCGCTCCTCGCCCAGGTCGATCAGGCCCCAGCTGCGCAGCCGGGTGCGGAACGGCAGGGCGACATTTTCGCGGACGGAGCGCTGCATCAGGAGCGCCTCGGCCCGGTCCGCCGGCACGTACACGAGCCCGGCGCGGATGGCGTCTGCAGGGTCCCGGAAGGTCGTGGGCTTGCCGTCCACGAGCAGCTGTCCCGCCGTGGGACGATCCGAGCCGGCCAGGATGTTGAACAGCTCGTCCTGGCCCTGACCATCGAGCGCAACGATGCCCAGCACCTCGCCCGGATGCAGGGAGAACGAGGCGTCCTGCAGCCGCCGGGTGGCGGCCAACCCGCGGGCCTCCACGCGTGGGGTGGCATCGCCCGGCCTGGCGGCGCCGCGGTCCTCGAACAGGCGTACCGGCATCCCCTTGATCTCGCCCAGCATCAGCTCGACGATGCGCTCCTCGGAACCGGCGGTGATATCGACCACGCCGACGGTCTCTCCTTCGCGCAGGACGGTCGCCCGGTCGCACACGGCGGCGATCTCGATCATGCGGTGGGAGATGAAGATCACGGATCGATCGCCACCCCGCTGGCGGCCGATCACCTCGAGCACGCGCTCGGTGAGGTTGGCCGGCAGGGCGGCGGTCATCTCGTCCATCAGCAGCACGTCGGGCTCGATGGCCAGCGCGCGCGCGAGGTCGATGATTCGCAGCGAGGCCAGTGGCAGTCGTCGCGCCAGGCTCGCCATGTCGAGCTGCTCGAGACCGAGCTCGCTGACCCAGTGGCGGAAGGGCTCGATCGGCGTCCGTGTCAGCCGCAGGTTGGCGCCGATGTCGAGGTCGGGGATGAGTGATGGTTCCTGGTACACGGAGACCAGGCCGTTGCGGCGCGCCTCGGCCGGCGAGTGTGAGGTTCGCTCGCGTCCGCGGACGACAATGCGCCCGCTGTCGGGATGCACCGCGCCCGTCAGGATCTTGACCAGCGTGCTCTTGCCGGCGCCGTTGGCACCCAGCAGGGCGTGGACCTCGCCGGGACGCACCGCCAGCGATGCCGACGCGAGCGCGACGACCGCGCCATAGGTCTTGGAGATGCCGGTCGCCTCGAGCAGGAGATCGGTATGGGTGGACGTCATGGGCTCCTACCGGGATGAGCGGGGGTCGCCGGCGGAGCCGGCGACCCCCATTGGGCGGATCAGGCTATGCGCCCGAGCAGGACGACGGAACCGTCATCGGATCGTAGTCGGTCCAGCCGGGGATCGACAGGCTGAGCGGCCAGGTCGGGTCCATACCGGGGACCGAGACCCACGCCTTGAGATCAGCCTTGCCTTGGTCGGTCGTGTTGTCCAGGATCTGGGGGTCGAGCAGGATCGTGTTCGGGCGACCCGCGCCCGCGGTCTGCTCGACCGGATCGCCGTTGAGCAGCTTGTAGGCCAGGCTGACGCCTGCCCCGCCGACGGAGGCCGTGTTGGTCACGGCCGCGCCGACCAGGCCCGGGTAGTCGGTCGGGTTGAGGAGCTGTGCGACGAACGCACCGATGTCGGCATCGGCGATCGGCACGAAGGGCTTGTTGGCGGCCTTGATGTCGTCAACGAGATAGTTGGCCATGCCCGATGCCCAGATGCCGTCGATCTGGTCGTACTGGCCGCTGGCGATGAAGTCGTTGCCCAGCTGCGTGGCGGTCGCCGGATCCCAGCCGGTGAACACGCCGGTGGCATCCGGGACGATCTTGATGTCCGGGTAGTCCTTGAGGACGTTCTTGAACCCGATGTCGCGGTCCGAGTCGGCCGGGTTGCCGGCGATCCCGCGGGTGTACCAGACGGTGCCCTTGCCGCCGAGCTGGTCGAACAGCCACTTGGCGCCGAGCTCGGCGTACTTGATCTGGTTGTTGTACAGGTTCCACGTGTTCGCGTCGGTCACGTAAGCGTCGACCGAGATCGTCACGATGCCCGCGTCATGCGCCTCGGCCAGGGCCGGGTTCAGGGCGTCGGGATCGTTCGGGTTGAACACGATCGCGTTGACGTTCTTGGAGATCAGGTCGCGCAGGTCGGACAGCTGGCCGGCTGCGTCGGTGTTGCGGTGGATCACGGTGATCGAGGAGATCTTGTCCGTGCCCAGCGCCGTGCCTTCGGCCTTGGCGGTGCAGACCTGCTCCTCGCGGAAGCCGTTGCCGACACCACCGGCGTTCGAGTACCCGATCGAGTACGGCGCGGTGGCCTTCGAAGTCCCACCCCCGCTGCCGCACGCACCCACGATGATCGCCATCGCTGTGAGGGCGACCAGGCCGCGGGCCATAGATAGATTCTTCATGTGCTGCGTCTCCTCCTTGCGGCGGCCCGGGGCTCCAGGGTGGAGCCGGATCCGCCAGGCATGTTCACGTGGCCTTCGCTCGGCGTTACGTCATCCTCCTCCTCGCTGGTCGATCGCACGGGCGAGCCGCCGCGCATGCTCTCGATAGGCCTCATCGAACAACGTCCGCGACCGATCCGCCCCAACGACGCTGGCACGCGTAAGCACGGGCGGCATCGCCTCCCGTTCCACGAGCAGCTCGGCGGTCCGGACCTTGATCGCGTTGACAATGGCGACAGCGGCCAGGGTGGACCCGGGCCCAACGGGGGTCATCAGCCCGCCAATGGTCACCATCGCGTCCGCGGGCGGGGTGCACAGGTCGAGGACGAGGTCCGCCTCGTCCAGCAGCCGCGCGCGGGCGGCGGGGCCGGCATCCCCCGACATCGACTGGGCCACCGACGTCACCGCGATCACCCGCAGGCCGCGCGCCCGCGCGCCGCGGGCCATCTCGACCGGCACCGCGGAGTGGCCGCCGGCGGAGAACACCATCATCACGTCGTGGGGCCCGAAGCTGTAGTTCGACAGGATCACCTCGGCCAGGCCCGGCATCCGCTCGATGAACATCGCCTGGCGCTGTCCGTTGGCGCCCACCACCTGGGTGTGGAACGTCATCGACAGCTCCACGATCGGATTGAACCCTGGATACGAGCCGTAGCGCGGGAACATCTCCTCGACCGGGATCCGGGAGTGCCCGGTGCCGAACAGGTGCACCAGCCCGTCGTTGGCGATCGCGTCCGCGCACCACTGGCTGGCCGTCTCGATCGCGTCGCCCTGGGTGGCGGCGATCCGTCCGAGCACCTTGCCGGCCTCGTCCATCCAGGTCGATGCCGCGGTGGTCACGATGCCGCCGCCATCAGCGGGTCGTCGACCGCGACGCGCTCCCAGGAACCGCTGCGCATCGACCGGTACGCGGCATCCAGGACCGCGTTGACCACGTAGCCGTCGCGGAACGTCTCGCGCGGCGGCCGCCCGGCGCGGAAGCTGTCGACGACGTCGGCCATCATCGCGTCGTGGCCATGGACCCGCACCTCGTCGGGCACCGGGAACACCCAGCCGGTGTCCGCGTCGGCCTTCTCGCCCAGGTAGCCGGCCGGTCGCTCGATGAACGCGCGCAGGGACCCGACGCTCATGTCCTCGATGAGCCTCCCCGCATCGCCGTAGGCCTCGAAGCGGCCCTCGAGCCCGCCCTTCGAGGACCACGAGACGTCGCACGTCGCGGCGCGGCCATCCTCGAACCGGATCACCATCACCGCGTTGTCCTCGCCCCTCGTCCGCGCGCCGTGCACGAGGGTGTCGCCCCACGCGAACACCTCGCGGATGCCCAGGTCCTTGCCGAACAGGTACCGGGCGCACTCGGTGCCGTGCGAGGCCATGTCCAGGAGCGCGCCGCCGCCGGCCAGCTCCGCGTCCCAGAAGTGCGGGGCGTGCGGTCCGCTGTGGCCCTCGCGGGCCCGGAACGTGGTCAGCCGCCCGATCGCGCCCGCATCGATCATGTCCCGCATCCGCATCACGTCGTGGTTGAACACCACGTTCTCGAGATACGCGTTGAACACGCCGGCCTCGGTGACGGCGCGGAGCATGTCCGCTGCCTCCTCCGCGTTGCGGCCCAGCGGCTTGGTGCACGCGACGCCCTTGCCCGCCGCGGCGGCGGCCAGGACGGCCTCGCGGTGGAGGTGGTTGGGCAGCGAGACGACGACCAGGTCCACCTCGGGATCCGCGCACAGCGCCGCGATCGAATCGAACGGACGGCTGCCGAACCGCCGGGCGAAGGCGTCGCGCCGTTCCGCACCCGCGCCGAAGTTGGCGACGACGTGGGCGTCGGGCACGTAGCGCAGGCCGAGCGTGTGGAACTCGCCGATGAACCCCGAGCCGAGCATCCCCACGCCCACGGACCGCATCAGTAGCTGCCGTCCGCCGTCGCTGCGGTCGTCCCGCGGCTTTCGCCCGCCTTGCGGGCGCGGAAGTCGAGGATGATCGTCTCGGTCGCGGTGGCGCCGATCCGGGTCACGCCCAGCTCCATCACGGCGATCAGCGCGTCGAGGGTGCGCACGCCGCCCGCGGCCTTGACCCGGATGTGGGGCGAGGTGTTGGCGCGCATCAGGCGCAGGTCGTCATGGGTGGCGCCCGACGGTGCGAACCCGGTGCTGGTCTTGACGAAGTCGGCCCCGGCGGCCTCCGACAGGTGGCAGGCCCGGACCTTCTCGTCGTTCGTCAGGTAGGCGTTCTCGAAGATGACCTTGACGATGGCGCCGTTGGCGTGGGCGAGGTCGACGATGGCGGCGATGTCCGCCTGGACATCGGCGTCGCGGCCCGACTTGAGCGCCCCGATCTGGAGCACCATGTCCAGCTCCGTGGCACCGTCCGCGAGCGCCTGGGTCGCCTCGAACACCTTGGTCTCGGTGCGGTGGTTGCCGTGCGGGAAGCCGATCGTGGTGCCCACCGCGACGTCGGTGCCGGCGAGCAGCTCCCGCGCCCGGCGGACATCGGCCGGCCGGACGCACACGGATGCGACGTCGTACTTCGCCGCCAGGCGGCAGCCGGCCTCGATGAACGCGTCATCGAGCTCGGGCCGGAGCAGGGAGTGATCGATCGTCTTGGCGATGTCACGCTCGGTGAGGGTGTCGATCGAGAGGGTCATGGGGATCCCTGGAGTGCCCATCAGCGGCAGTACGGCCGGAGCACGTCGCGGGCGATCAGGAAGCCCTGCTTGACCTTGTCGTCGGTTCCCTCGAACCGCCGGTCCTCGTGCTCGATGATGCAGTCGCCCTCGAACCCCTGGCGGTAGAGCTCGGAGAACACGACCGTCCAGTCGACCTCACCCAGCCCGGGGATGCGCGGGACCTGCCAGCCCATGCCCATGCTGAAGATGCCGCGCTCGTACAGCCCGTCGCGGTCGATCATCAGGTCCTTGGCCTGGTAGTGGAGGACGTGCGCCCCGAACTCCTTGAGGAACCGGCGGGTGTCGATCATCTGGAGCACGAGGTGGCTGGGGTCGAAGTTGAGCCCGATCGTGCCGCCCCACTGTTCCAGGATCCGACGCCACATCCGGGGCGTGGTTGCGATGTTGTGGCCACCCGGCCACTCGTCGTAGCTGAACAGCATCGGGCAGTTCTCGAGCGTGATCTTCCGCCCGTGGTCCTGCGCGAACTTCACGATGTCGGGCCACACCTCGAGCGCCGACTCCCAGTTCTGGTCCTCGTTCTTCGTCCCGTCGCCGCCCATGAACGTGTTGACCAGCGGCACGCCCATCTTCTCGGCCGCGGTGATGACGTGCCTGAGGTGGCCGATCACCTGCTCGCGATGGGCGGGGTCGGGGTGGAGCGGGTTGGGGTAGTAGCCCAGGCCGGAGATCGAGAGCCCCTTGGCGGTGAGCGCGCCCACGATCTCGGTCGCCTGCGTCGCGGACAGGTTGGTCACGTCGATGTGGCTGGTGCCCGCGTAGCGCCGGGTGTCGCCGCCCGACGCCGGCCAGCACGCGATCTCGAGGACCTCGAAACCGGCGCCGGCAGCCCAGTCGGCAACCTCCATGAGCGGCGTGTCCGGGAATGGGGCGGTCAGGAAACCGAGCTTCATCGCGGCTGTTCCTCCGGGATGCGGCAGGCTGGATGGTGGTGGCTGGTCATGCGGGCCGGGCGATATCGACCCAGCGGCCGGTTCGGGAGCTCTCGAGCACGGCGTCGCCGACGAGCATCTCCTCATGGCCGTCGGCAAAGGTGGCGTACCTCGGCGCGGGGGACGGGCGACCGGCCAGCACGTCGTCGTAGACGGCGGTGAACACGGCGCCGAACGTGTCGGCGAAGCCCTCGACGTGCCCGCCGGGCAGTCGCGCGGCGGCCGCTCCCGCCTCGTTCATCAGCGCAGGATTTCGGAGCAGCAGCTCGTTGGGCCGGTCGCGATGACCGATCCACAGCGAGTCCGGCTGCTCCGATTCCCACGCGACGGCGGAGGAGGAGCCGTCGATCTGGTAGGCGAGACTGTTCTTGCGGCCCGGGCTCACCTGGCTGATGGCCACGCTGCCGCGCGCGCCGCCCTCGAAGCGGAGCAGGATCGTCGCGACATCCTCGGTGTGGATGTCCACGGGGATGGTGTCCGCGGCGACCTCGGTCGAGAACGTGCGCACCGGCCCGGCGGGCTTGCGGCGGACCGGGATGAACGTCGCCAGGTCCGCCATCACCGCCTCGATGCGCAGCCCGGTGAGGAACGTGGTCAGGTCGAGCCAGTGCGATCCGATGTCGCCGACGGCCCGCAGGACCCCGCCCTGGTCCGCCTCCAGCCGCCAGTTCCAGTCCGTGTCGTACAGCAGCCAGTCCTGGAAGTAGCGTCCGGTGACCAGGCGCACGTCGCCCAGGCCGCCGTCGGCGACCATCGACGCGACGTGCTGGTTGAGCGGGTACCAGCGGATGTTGAAGTTGACGGCGTTGACCCGGCCGCTCTTCGCGGCAAGGGCGACCAGCTCGGCCGACTGCGCCGAGGTCATCGCGAGCGGCTTCTCGCACACCACGTGCCGCCCGGCGGCGAGGATCTCCCTGACCTGCGGGTGGTGGAGCTCGTTGGGCGAGGTGACATGGACGACCTGGACGGCGTCGTCGGCGAGGAGCTCGGCCAGGCTCTCGTAGGCGCGCGGGAGCCCGAGCTCCTCGGCGCGTCGCGCGCCATGCTCCGGCGAGAGCTCCAGCAGCCCCGTGACCCGGACGCCGATCCTGCGCAGCGCCTCGATGTGCACGGTGCCGATGAAGCCGCTGCCGATGACGGCGGCGCCCATGTCACTGCGTCGCGGCATGCGCTGAGGTCTCCTCAAGTGGGGCGCCGTGGCCTTGGATCTCCATCGAGCACCGGTGGGCCGGCTCGCTGGGGCGCGACCAGTCTATACGACTAGATAGGTGATTCGCGAGGTCCACCAGCGCCATCGCCGTCGAGCCTCCGGCGGTGGCAGGCTGGCAGGTCCGGCGCCTCAATCCGCGGTGATGCCCGCGAGCTCGAGCATCCGCCTGGCGGTGTAGGAGGGCCCCTCCTCGCGGGTGAGCTGGGCGAGGACGTCGGCCGGCAGCTCGTTGACGATGGCGCCGTTGGGGTTGAACAGCAGGTGCTCGTCCACGGCGAGCCCGAAGTCGGACCCCTCCTTCACGGCGTGGTACAGGTTCCGGGGCCGCACCGAGTCGCCGACGTTGAGGACATGGATCCCGGCCGCCCGCAGCTCGTTGAACAGCCGGAGCTCCGGTCGCGTGTGACAGGTGACGATGTCGTCGGCGGGCACGACGGTCCGGTTGAAGTCCTTGTCCTGGAGGACGACCTCACCGTCGCGGATCTCGGCCACGGTCGTGGACGTGATGACCGTCACCGGGTGCTTGTACGGCCGGGACTCGAGGACCTCCGCATCGCCCTGCGCGAAGCGCTTGCGGGCGACGTACATGTGGATGACCTCGCAGTCCGCGGCGAACTCGCGGTTCTCGGTCACGATCGTGACCTCGCGCCCGATGTCGGCCAGCCAGGTCGCCGTGTCGGCGGCGGCGTAGCTGTCGCCCCACAGGACGACCCGCGCGCCGAGCTTGCGCATCTTGCGCCCGCCCGGATGGCACTCGCAGGCGACCCGGGGGCAGGCCATCGCCTCCTCGAACGGCACGACCCGCGACGTGTCGCCGACGACCGGCGGGACGTACGAGGCGGCGCCCGTCGCATTGAGCACCACGTCGAAGTCGCGCAGCTCCTCGACCCCGGGCGCGTGGTTGAGCCGGATGTCGACGCTGAGGTCGAGCAGCTGGTCCCGGATCCAGTCCAGGTACCAGCGCATCTTCTCCTTGCCCGGGACCATGCACACGTACTTCATCGCGCCGCCGAGCTCCGCCGATCGCTCGAACAGCGTCACGACGTGGCCTCGCTCGGTGGCGATGCGGGCGGCCTCCATCCCGGCGGGGCCGCCGCCGACGACGGCGACGCGCACCGGCTTGCCGGTCCGGCGCATGTCCGCGTAGGCCGGGTTGCCGCAGGCGGCATTGATCGAGCAGGCGATCTCCTTCTTGGCCATCAGCGATTCCTGCCAGCAGCCGCCCAGGCACGAGATGCACCTGCGGATCGACTTGACCTTTCCGTACTGCGCCTTGACCGGCCAGTACGGATCGGCGAGGAGCTGGCGCGCGAGCCCGACGAGGTCCGTCTTGCCCTCGGCCAGGATCTGCTCGCAGTACTCGGGGTCGCGAAGCGAGTGCGAGGTGATCACGGGGATCCGCACCACCTGCTTGGTCGCCTCGGCCGCGTAGGTCGCCCAGCCCTGCGGGTACTGCATCGGGTCGAAGCCGGCACCCGGGCTCTCCTGCATGCCCTGGGACAGGTCGAGCGCGGCGACGCCGGCCCGCTCCAGCACGCGCGCGGTCTCCAGGCCCTCTTCCGTGTCGCGCCCGCCGGGGCACCACTCCTCGAACGAGTAGCGGACGAGGATGGGGTAGGCCCTGCCGCACTTCTTCTGGATGGAGTCGATCACCGCGAGGGGGAACCGCATCCGGTTCTCGAAGCTGCCGCCGAACCGGTCGGTGCGCATGTTGAGGTACGGGCTCATGAACTCCGAGAGCAGGTACCCGTGCGCCGCGTGCAGCTCGACCGCGTCGAAGCCCGCCTGCTTGACCCGCCAGGCGGCCTCCGAGAACAGGTCGACGAGCTCCAGGATCTCGGAGATCGACGCCTCGCGGATCTCCTTGCCCTTCTCCTCCGCGTTCTCGTACACGATCTCGTGGCCCGCGGACCACGGAAGCTTGAGGACCCGGTCGGTCGCCCCCAGCGTGTTGTAGCGCGGGATCGCGCACTGGCGACCCGGGTGCTGGAGCTGGACCGCGCACTTCGCCCCGTAGCGATGCATGCTCTCGGCGAGGCGGGCCAGGCCCGGGATGTAGTTGTCGCCGTCGGCGACCAGGCAGGTGACCGTCGGACGGCCGGTCTTCATGTCGGGCGTCGTGGCGCCCACGATGACGAACCCGGTGCCGCCGCGCGCGATGTCGGCGTGGTGGTGGATGTCGCGCTCGCTGACCTCGCCGTCGGCATGCGACGAGCTGATGTCGGTCGGGACGTGGACGATCCGGTTGGGAAGCTCGATGCTCCCCAGCTGGAGCGGGCTGAACAGGTGCGGGAAGGCCATGACCGGATCTCCTGGGGGGCGAGACAGATCTCGACCCCTCGATGCTGGCCCGCCCGGGGCGCCCGGGCAATGCCATCACCGGTCGATGATCTGGCAGAAGCGGCTGCGGGGCCGATGGGTCAGCACGGATTCGCTCCAAGTGGCCCTGTCCGATGTGGCTGGCTCGCTGGCACCGTCGCGGCATGACCGTCTATGTCTGGCAGCAGGCGATGGACCCTGGGTTCCCGCTCGCCGTCATCGAGTACGAGGCGCATGGGGACCGCGATCCCATGCACTGGCACGATCACCTCGAGATCGCCCTGGTGCTGGATGGCCGGGGCGCGTTCCGCTTCGGCCGGCGCTCGCTGCCGGCCCGGGCCGGCGACCTGTTCTTCATCGACAACTCGCAGCCGCACGTCGCGGTGGCCGAGCCCGGATCGTCGATCCGCCTGCTGCTGGTCCTGTTCCGCCCGGAGCTGATCGCTGGCCCGGGTTGTCGGGAGCTGGACCTGGGCTACCTGGCGCCGTTCCGGATCGACGAGCGGACGGCATCCGCGCGGATCTGCGGCGAGACACCGCTGGCCGCCGAGCTTGCGCCCATCCTCCACGAGCTTCGCGCGACCTGGGAGCGGCACGACGCGGCGGAGCGCCACCTGGCGGATGCAACGCTCCGGCGCGTGCTCGCGCTGGTCAATCGGGCGGGCTCCGCGGGCGTGCCGTCGGCGTCCGCGCGGGCGGCCGCCGATCGTCGCGAGCAGATCCGGCCGGTCCTCGCCTACGTCGACCGCCACTGCCGCGAGAGCATCACCCTCGACGACGTGGCCGACATCGCCCACGTGAGCACGTCGCGCGTCCGCCACGTGTTCAAGGACGTCACCGGCGTGAGCTTCAAGGAGTACGTGACGCAGGTCCGGGTCGCCGAGGCGAAGCGGCTGCTGCTTGCCAGCGACCTGTCGGTCGCCGAGATCGCCCGGGCCGTCAGCTACACCAACCTGTACCAGTTCTACAAGGTCTTCTACCGCTCGTGCTCGATGTCGCCCGGCGAGTACCGGCGGTACTACACCCCGGCAGGCGGCGAGGCCGTGGAGGCCATCGCCCGCGCGTGAGACGGGCCGGGCCACGGCGCGTCCGAGGTCGTCTATACAATCTCAGGCGACGAACTGAATCTCGGTCCCGAACGCCCCCTGGAGGTCGACCGACGCAGCCACGAGGAGCCGACGCCATGCGGACGCACGCGATCACGATCCTGGGCACCGGGTTCATCGCCGACTTCTACGCCACGACGCTGCACCGCCTGCGCAGCCATGACCGGATCCGCGTCGCGTACGCGCGCAACGAGGATCGGGGCAGGGCGTTCGGCGAGCGGTGGGGGATCCCGGACGTCACCACGGACATGGACGCGGCCATCCGCCACCCGGAGACCGACGTGGTCGTGGTCGCCCTGCCCAACCACCTCCACGAGGAGGCGGTGACGGCCGTTGCCGCTGCCGGCAAGGCGGTCCTGTGCACGAAGCCGCTGGGCCGCAACGCCGAGGAGGCGCGCCGGATGCTGGCCGCCGTCGAGGAGGCGGGCGTGTTCGCGGGCTACCTCGAGGACCTTGCCTATACCCCGAAGTCGCTCAAGGCGGTCGCGTCCGTCCAGGCCGGCGCGCTGGGCGAGATCACGTGGGTACGGGCACGCGAGGCGCATCCGGGACCGCACAGCGCGTGGTTCTGGGACGGCCGGCTGACGGGCGGTGGCGCGATCATCGATCTCGGCTGCCACTGCATCGAGATCATCCGCAGCTTCGTCGGCAAGGGCAACCGGCCGGTCGAGGTGATGTGCCACACGGACACGCTCGTGCACCCCATCGACGACGAGGACAACGCGGTCGCGCTGATCCGGTTCGAGTCGGGGGCGCTCGGCCAGTTCGAGGTGAGCTGGACGTTCCGGGGCGGGATGGACCTGCGCGACGAGGTCGCGGGCACCGAGGGCACGATCTGGCTCAACCACTTCCTGCGGACCGGGTACGAGATGTTCACCGCCGGCGGCAGCGGCGGCTACGTGGCCGAGAAGGCCGAGACCGCCGCCGGCTGGCTGTTCCCGGTGGGCGACGAGGTGGCCGAGCTCGGCTACGTCGACATGTTCGACGACATGTTCGAGGCGATCGACGGCGGCGCGGCGCCGCGCGAGACGTTCTGGGACGGGTACGTGGTCAACGCCGTCATGGACGCGGCCTACCGCTCGGCTCGCAGCGGCGCCTGGGCGCCGGTCGAGCTGTTCGAATGGCGTGGCGGCACGACGCCGCGGATCGCGCGCAGCCCGGAGATGCACGAGGGCAAGGTGGTCATCAAGCGCGAGGTCCTCCCCGACGGGCGCCAAAAGCTGATCCTCAAGGATCCCGCGACCGGTGACTTCATCGACCGGGTGGTCGGTGCGGCATGACGACCAGGCCAGCGGCACCGACCGATCGGGAGCGGCCCATGACGGCAGCCGGGACGACGACAGCGGCACCCGCGATGACCAGCCGTGAGCGGGTCCGCGCCGCGCTCGCCCACCGCGAGGCGGACCGGATCCCGTTCGACCTCGGCGGCTCGCGGATGACCGGCATCCACGTCCGCGCCTACGAGCGCCTGCGTCCGGCGCTCGGGCTGCCGGCCCGCGAGCCGCGGATCATCGACATCACCCAGCAGCTTGCGGACGTCGAGCCTGACGTGCTCGATGCGCTGGGCTGCGACGTCCGGGTGGTGCTGCCCCGGAGTGCGTCGTCGTACAAGCGCGAGATCCGGAACGACGGCGAGCACCTGTCGTTCGTGGACGACTGGGGCGTGACGCGGCGGATGCCGCTCAACGGTGGCTTCTACTACGACGCGCACACCCAGCCGCTCGCGGGCGAGATCGATGACGAGGCGATCGAGCGGTTCGCGTGGCCCGATGCCGCCGACGACTCGCGCTACGCCGGGATGGCGGACGAGGCCCGCCGGTATGCGCTCGAGGAGCAGCGTGCGGTCCACGTCGGGTCGATCTGCAGCGGCGTGACCGAGGGGCTGTTCAAGCTGCGCGGGTTCGAGGACGGGTACATGGACCTCGCGGCCGAGCCGGCGCGTGCTCGGCGGCTGATGGAGCGGATCCTCGAGATCAAGCTCGAGTACTGGGGCCGCGTGCTGCCGCTCCTCGACGGCGTCGTCGATGTCGTGGGCGAGGCCGATGACCTGGGCGGTCAGGACCGGACGCTGTTCTCACCGGCCATGTACCGCTCCATGGTCAAGCCGCTCCACAAGGAGCTGTTCGCGTTCCTCCACGCGCACACCGACGCCAAGGTGTTCTTCCACTCCTGCGGCGCGATCCGGGAGCTGATCCCGGACCTGATCGAGATCGGCGTCGACGCCATCAACCCGGTCCAGGTGTCCGCCACCGGTATGGACAGCGCCGAGCTCAAGCGCGAGTTCGGGCGTGACCTGACGTTCTGGGGCGGCGGCGTGGACACCCAACGGATCCTCGGGGCGGGGTCGCCGGACGAGGTCCGGGCGGAGGTGCGCCGTCGCGTCGCCGACCTCGCGCCCGGGGGCGGGTTCGTGTTCGCGACGGTGCACAACGTGCAGCCCAACGTGCCGCCGGAGAACCTGCTTGCGATGTGGTCCGAGGTCAGGGCGGCGTCCAATGGCGACTGAGGTCGTCCGGGGCCGGCTGCTGCTCGATGGAGCGGTCGTTGCCGGTCGCCTATCGATCGAGGACGGCTGGATCGCCGGGGTCGAGCGTGACGATGACCCCGGTGCCCCCGATGCCTCCTTGTTCGCGCCCGGCTTCGTCGACGTCCACGTCCATGGCTGGGGCGGCCACGACGCCACCGGCGACGCCACCGCGCTGTCGGGGATGGCCAGGGCACTGCTGCGTCGCGGAGTCACCTCGTTCCTGCCCACCGCGCCGACGCTCGCGGTCGAGGAGCTGCCGCGGTTCGCGGATCGGGTGCGGCGGTGGATGCCCGGCGCCCCCGCCGACGGCGCGGAGCCGCTGGGGTTCAACCTCGAAGGGCCGCTGCTCGCACCGGCGCGCAAGGGCGCCCACGACCCTGAGCTGCTGCGTGCGCCGGCGGCGCTCGACGAGGCGACGATCGCGGCGATCCTGGACGGTCTTCGCGTGATCACCATCGCGCCCGAGCTGCCGGGTGCGCCGGCCCTGATCGAGCGGCTCGCGGCGCTGGGCGTTGCGGCATCGATGGGTCACTCCGCCGCGACGCTGGACGAGGCGCGGGCCGGGTATCGCGCCGGCGCCCGGACGACGACCCACCTGTTCAACGCGATGACCGGCGTCGACCACCGGGCACCCGGCCTCGCCGTCGCGGCGCTGACCGATGACGAGGCGTTCGTGGAGCTGATCGCCGACGGCCACCACGTCCATCCCTCCCTGTGGCCGATCATCACGCGGACCAAGCCGGCCGGTCGGGTGATCCTGGTCAGCGACGCGCTGCCGCTGGCCGGGGTGGGCGATGGGCGGACCATCGTGGGCGGGCTGGCGGTGGACGTGGTCGACGGCCGGGCGACGCTGGCCGGGACGACGACCCTCGCCGGGTCGACGATCGCGCTCGACACCGCGGTGCGGAACCTCGTCGCGTCGGGGATCGCGCTCTCCCTGGCGCTCGCGGCCGCCTCGGCCAACCCGGTCGACCTGCTCGGGCTGACGGACCGGGGGCGGATCGCCGTGGGCCGGCGCGCCCACCTGGTGGAGCTCGATGCCGCGCTACGGGTGCGCCGGGTGACCCGCGGCGCCGGCTGGATCGACGGCGCCGGCTGACGTTCGTTCGCCGGGTCGCGGGAGAGCTGATCCCCCGGCTGGGTGCGACTCACGGGGCGCATCAAGGGTGGTGCCAGCCTTGTGGTTTGGGGCCGTCAGGCCGCGCTACGGGCGTCACGCTGGCCGCCGGAGACCTGCCTGATGCGCTGCGTGAGTCAAGGGCCCCGGGGGCCTGTGCGGCAAGACGAGCTCGGCCTTGTTTTCTGACGATCACGCCCAGGGCGCTGCCTATCGGACGACACCGGCGACCCGATCTCGAACGTCCGCTCCGGGTTCGTCGGGGGTCCAGCGCAGGATGTCGCCCGGCTGGCAATCGAGGACCCGGCAGATCGCGTCGAGGGTTGTGAACCGGATCGCCCTGGCACGCCCGTTCTTCAACACGGCGACGTTCGCGGGGGTGATGCCAACGGCCGCAGCGAAGTCGCCCACGGACATCTTCCGGCGGGCCAGCATGACGTCCAGGTCCACAACGAGGGCCATCAGATCACCTCGTCGAGCTCGGCTCGATCGGCGACTGCCGCCATGAGCAGGCCCCGCATGAGGACCATGAGCAGCACGAACGCGAGGCCCGCGGCGATGCAGCCGCCGAGGTAGTAGACCATCGGTCCGCCACCACCGGGCACGACGGCGAGCATGTGGATCAGGACCAGGCCTGCCAGGGACGTGGCGACCGCCCCGCAGGTCACGATCAGATCGACCCAGCGCACGGCCCGGCGCGTGAAGATGGTCCCGTCGTCCACGAGCGACAGCAACCGCCAGGTGGCGAGCAGCGCCACCTGGCCGCATCCGATGAACAGGATCGCGGCCAGGGAGTATGGGACGACGAGGTGGGCAACCTCAGGGAACCGCGCCCCGACCTCGGACGCGTAGACCGGCACGAGGATCTGCGCGAGCACGGACCCGAGAAGGAGCACGAGGAGGGCGACGCGCAGTAGGTGACTCGGGAGCTTCTTCATCTATCGAGCATCGATCTGTTTCAATCGACTGTCAATAGTCCGGTCGGCACGCGGATGCTGACCGCCACCACAATTCCTGCCGCACGTGGCCCGGGGGTTCTCTACCCCGTGGGGCGGTTGCGACCACAACGAACCCAGTCACGCCGGCAGGACGCAGCCGCCACCCGTCGCAGCGTGGACAACAGGCGCGGAGGGAGCCCGAGCCGAGCCTGGGTGCGCGATGATGACGCCGTCCGCCGCAGGGTTGAGGCAGCCGGGACAGCCAGGGAGGATCGAGGATGTTCAGACCGCGGCTGCCGATGCGTCGTACGAGCGAGCGCGGGCACCGCCGACAAGCCGGCAGGATCCCGGAGGTCGCCCTCCCGGCCGAGGCCGCCGGCATTGTGGAGCGCGCCCGCCACCTGACGGCTGGCGAGATCGACCAACTCGACCTGGCTGAAGCGGAAGGGGCAGCCACGCGGGAGGTCATCTGGCACGTCCTGCGGGACCAGATCGACGGGGCGGGGTTGAAGGCCGAGCGCATGACAGCCCGGAATGCCGCGTGGGCGGCCGTCGAGCTGGCGGGCGCAGAGGCCGGCATCCCGGTACCGCCCGATGATCGGTCCTGGCGGCGCATGGGGGGGCGAGGCACCGGCGCGGCCCGGGCGGCGCGCTACGCCGCATGCCTGCTGGTCAGCCGCCAGCACGTCGACCCCGAGGTCTGCGATCTCATGATCGCTCCGTGGGCACGCGTGGTCGGCGAGCCGGACGGCTCCTGAAGCTCGGACGCCCCACCCTCTGGCTCAGCGCGGGCGAGGCTCGCTCACGCTCCAGCCGCCGCCGACCTCGACGACCTGGCCCGTCACCATCCGCGAGTCGGCGCTCAGCAGGTGGAGCGCGACCGGCGTGACCGAATCGGGATCGATCGGTCCGCCCGCGAGCGGCTGCCGGCCCGCGAGGTAGGCGAGGATGGCCGGGTCCTCCTGCGCGCGACGGCTCATCGGGGTCGCGACCAGCGCGGGCGCGATCGCGTTGACCCGGATGCGCTCCGGCGCGTAGTACGCCGCGACGGCGCGCGTGAACGCGTCGATGGCGCCCTTGCTCGCCGCGTACGCATGGGTCGCGAAATGGGCGGGTGCCGGATGCGTCGCGAGCACGCTCGACATCATCAGGATCACGCCGCGCTCGCCGCCGGCATCGGGTTCCTGGACGAGCATCCGGCGGATGGCTCCGCGGGCCACCAGGAACTGGCTCGTCGCATTCGATGCCAGCACCGTCTCCCAGCCTTCGAGCGTCGCCTCGTGGACCGGTCCATCGCCGAACCGGCGTCCGCTGATCCCGGCCACGCTGTACACCGCGTCCAGCCGCCCGAGCTGCCGGTCGAAGGCCTGGAACGCGTGATCGACGTCAGCCTCGTCGCGCAGATCCGCCGCCTCCGCGGCGCACCGGCCGCCTGAGCGCTCGATCTCCGCCGCGAGCTCGGCGGCGTGTTCCTCGGTCCTGGACACGACGAGCACCGACCCGCCCTCGGCCGCGATCGCGCGCGCCGCCGAGGCGGCCAGGCCCGTCGACCCGGTCACGAGCACGTTGCGGCCGGCGAACCGCCCGCCGCTGACCGGGCCCGTCGATCCGGTCACGAGACCGCCGGCCCGCCCGGGTTCACGGTGCGGCCGGGGAACCGAGCGCCATCGGTCAACGCCGGACCTCGCGGGGCGCGACGGACTCGACGATCGACCGCCGGGTGGCGGTATCTCCCAGCGCCAGTGCGGTGCCGATCCCGACCGCGGCCGCCCCGGACTCGAGATACGCGGCGGCGCTGGCCGCATCGATGCCGCCGGTCGGGATGAGCTGCGCGTCGGGCATCGAGCCACGGAGCCCGCGCACGAATGCCGGCCCGACCGACGCGGCCGGGAACAGCTTGACGAACGTGGCTCCGGCCGCCCACGCGGTCGCGATCTCGGTCGGCGTGAACGCACCGGGGATGAACGGCATGGCCTCGTCGACGGCGGTCGCCACGAGCGACGGGTCGAGCAGCGGCGCGACGGCGAAGTCGGCGCCCGCCCGGCGGGCCGCCTCGAGCTCGTTCCGCCGGAGCACGCTGCCGGCGCCGACCAGGAACGGTCCGTCCGTCCGCGCCTGCAGGTGGGCCCGTACCGCGGCGAGGTCGGTCTCGGCCGTGTGCGTCTCGAGCCGGATCTCGAACACCCTCGCGCCCGCATCCGCGAGCTCCTCGACGAGCGCGAGCAGGCCGACGTCGGCACTGGTCGGGCGGAGCACCGCGAGCAGCCGGTGACGGCGGATGAGGTCGGCGATCGGCCCGGACCTGAGTGTGTCGACGGTCATCCTGTCCCTACCTCCATGCCGATCGTGTCCAGCAGCGCGCCGTCGGCCAGCAGCCGCTCCCGGATATCACCCGCCGGCACGGCCCGCGGTGTCATGCCGCCCGCGGCGGCGAGCATGGCGGCCGTTCCGGCGGCCTGGCCCATGGCCATGCAGGTTGCCATCGATCGCGCCGACGCGTGCGCATCGTGCGTCGCGGAGAAGCAGCGGCCCGCAACGAGGAGGCCTTCGATGCCCGCCGGGAGGAGGCACCGGTAGGGGATGCCGTACACGCCCCGGTCGCCCACGTAGTCCCACGCCGTGTCGCCGCCGGCATGGTGATCCTCGATCGGCGCCCCGCACAGCGCGATCTCGTCCGCGAACCGTCGTCCGCCGAGCACGTCATCGCGGGTCAGCCGGTGGTCGCCGTGGATGCGCCGGCTCTCGCGGATCCCGATCGCGGGGCTGGTCGCGACGATCACGGCCTGCTCGAACCCGGGAACGCGATCCCGGAGGAACCGGTGGTACTCCTGGACCTGGCGCCGGCCCTCGACCTCGGCGCGGGTGAGCTGCTCCGGGTCGGTCGCGTCGACGTTCGGGATCCGGGTCATGTGGACGAGGACGACGCCCGGGTACGGCGTCCGGTGCCACGAGCCCTCGATCCGCGGCAGGCGATATCGCCCCTCCGCTGCCGCCTCGCGCATCCGCGCCACCAGCTCAGCCCTCGATACCGCGCGAGCGCGCTCGACGTCCACATTGGCGACCTTGAACAGCGTGGACAGCGACTGGACCTGTCCGGTGGTGGTGGCGTCGTCGTACCGGGCGCCCGCCATCGCGCTGACATCGGCGTCCCCCGAGGCATCCACGAACACCGCGGCCTCGACCCATCGCTCGCCGCCCTTGTTCCACAGCCGGATCGCGGTCAGCCGGCCGTCGTCCGCGACGCGCGCGCCGGTCGCCCAGGTGTGGAGCAGCAGCTCGACCCCGGCGTCCTCGGCGAGTCGCTCCCAGAGCACCTTGAGCGCCTCGGCGTCGTAGGTCACCCCGGTGCCGGCGCCATAGGTGTTGGGGCGCTCGAAGGCGACGCCGTCCTCGGTCAGCCGTTGCGCGACCTCCCAGCCGAGGCCGCCGACGACCCTCCGCGGCCGCTCGCCCGGCGTGTAGAACGCGTAGAACGTGTCCAGGACGGCGGTCGATGTCCCGCCCATGAACGCGAGCCGGTCGAGGAGCAGCGTGCGCGCGCCGAGCCGGGCGGCCGTGATCGCGGCGGCCGAGCCGGCGGCGCCCGATCCGATGACCACGACGTCGAACGGCCCCGTCAAGCGCCCGCTCCGTCGACCCGAACCGCGCCGGCCGCGGCGCCCGCACCGCCGCCGATGGCGTACAGCCGGGCCGGGTTGCGGACCAGGATCAGGTCCGCGGCGTCGTCGCCCAGCCGCCGCCGCAGTCGCGGCACGAAGGTGGCCATCAGGTACCGCAGCCCGGGCCCTCCCTCGTAGGCACGCAGGTAGCCGCGCTGGCCGAGGTCGAGGCCGAGCACGATCCGATCGAGATGCCCCGCCGCTGCCACGGCCTCGATCAGGTCGAGCACCGTGCTGTCCGGGTGGTACTTGGTCCGCCCGATCGTGTCGTACTCGAGGGTCACGCCCCTGGCCGCGATCTCGGCGTGGAGCTCGGCGTCCGGGTTGCGATCGAGGTGCGCGAGCGCGACCCGCCCGGGGGCTGCCCCGGCCGCCACCAGCGCGTCGACGATCTCGTGACCGGCGGTCCCGATCTCGGTGTGGACGAGCACGGCGGCACCGGTCGCGGCGCTCGCGCCGCCGATGGCCTCGAGCCGTCGTCGCTCGCCACGCGTGATCCGGTGGTAGGACGCCCCGCCCTTGATCGCGCCCGCACGGGCGGGGTCCGGCGGCAGCCCGGGGTCGAGCCAGTCGGCGGGGTGCATGCCCACCGTGAGGTCGGCGACGACCCGGTCCGCGAGCACCTCGACGGGGGCCGAGTGGACCCAGTGGTCCGCGGGGTAGTGCCAGTCACGGTGGTACCCGGTGGCGGCGACGATCGTGACCCCGGTCGCCCCGGCGATCGCCCGCAGCCGGTCCGGCCGGCGCCCCAGCCCGATCGGCGTCATCTCGACGATCGTGCCGATCCCGCTCGTCCGTGCGTCGCGCACCTCCTCGATCGAGCGCTCGACGTCCGTGAACGCGCCGGCCGGGTCGGCGGGCGAGTCGAGG
Source organism: uncultured Chloroflexia bacterium (assembly GCA_963749705.1). Lineage (GTDB taxonomy): Bacteria > Chloroflexota > Limnocylindria > Limnocylindrales > CSP1-4 > CAIXZV01. The sequence goes on from CAVVNQ010000007.1 coordinate 42,162, forward strand.
ATCAGGTGGTCGTGGGCATCGACCACGCCCAGCGCCGCCGCGGGACGGGGACCGGTGACGGCGATGACGTGGGCCTCGGGCACCCGACCCTCCTCCGCGACCGCGCCCCGGCGGGCGCCGGGCTGCTCACGATGGTACCCGCGGGACCCGCGCAAGGAACGCGGGCCGGGACCTTCGAGCCGGCGATGGGGTCCGACCTGCAGACCTGCGGGCGGAATTGCGGGCCGTTCGGCTCATTGAGCGCAGCGCCTCCGGCCCGACGCTAGAACCATGGCTGCGACCGTCCATCCGGACGTGCGCGTCCCGGCCGTCAGCGACCGGCGATGCGCTCGCGCTCTCGTCGTCGAGGGCGTGGTCCAGGGTGTCGGCTTCCGACCGTTCGTGTGGCGCCTGGCCACCGAGCTGGACCTGGCCGGGCGGGTCCGGAACGCCGCCGGCCGCGTCGAGATCGAGGCCGCCGGGGCACCGGCCGCCCTCGATGCGCTGGCTCGACGGCTGCGGTCCGATGCCCCGCCGCGCGCCCGCGTGGAACGCGTCACGGTGCGCGACCTGGGCGCCGACGACGACACCCTGCCCCGGCCGTTCGAGATCGTCGAGAGCGTGGGCGCGGCCGGCACGGACCGGCTGTTCCCGCCCGACATCGCGACCTGCGACGCGTGCCTGGCCGAGCTGCGCGATCCGGCGGACCGGCGGTATCGCTATCCGTTCACGAACTGCACCGACTGCGGGCCACGGGCCACGATCATCGACCAGCTCCCGTACGACCGATCGCAGACCACGATGCGGGCCTTCCCGCTGTGCCCGGCGTGCGACGCCGAGTACCGGGACCCCGCGGATCGCCGGTTCCACGCAGAGCCGGTCGCCTGCCCGGACTGCGGACCGAGGCTCGCCTGGCGGCCGACGGGCGCCGCCGCTCCGGTCGCGGCGGGCGACGCGGCCCTGGCCGCCGCCGTGCGCCTGCTGCTCGACGGCGGGATCGTCGCGGTCAAGGGCCTGGGTGGCTACCAGCTCGCCTGCGACGCGACGAGCGAGGAGGCCGTGATGCGGCTCCGGGATCGCAAGCGGCGCTGGGCGAAGCCGTTCGCGATCATGGTCCGGGACCTCGGCGCCGCGCGGGTCCTGTGCCGGATCGGGGCGGCCGAGCGCCGCCTGCTGACGGGACCGGCGCGACCGATCGTGCTCCTCGAGGCCCGGCGCGACGTCCGGCCCGGGCTCGCCCCGACTCTCGCCCCGGCCGTCGCGGCGGGAAATCGCCGGCTGGGCGTGTTCCTGCCCTGCACGCCGCTCCACCATCTCCTCATGGCCGACCTCGACCGGCCGATCGTGCTCACCTCCGGCAACCTCACCGACGAGCCGCTGGCCACCGACGACGCCGACGCCCTGGCCCGCCTGTCGGGCCTCGCCGACGGCTTCCTGGTCCACGACCGCGAGATCCGGGCGCGGTACGACGACTCGGTCACGCGCGTCGTCGCGGGCCGCGAGTCGATCGTGCGCCGCGCCCGCGGCTACGCCCCGGACCCGGTCGACCTGCCCCTGCCCACACCGACACCGCTGCTCGCGGTGGGCGCCGAGCTCAAGCACACGTTCACGCTGGCTCGCGGCGGGCGTGCCCACGTCGCGCCGCATAACGGCGACCTCGAGGATCTCGCGACCCACCGGGCGTTCACCGACGGGCTCGCCCACCTGTCGCGGCTGCTCTCGCTCGAGCCCGAGGTCGTCGTCCACGACCTCCACCCCGAGTACCTCTCGACCAAGTACGCGATCGAGCGGTTCCCGCCGTCCCGCCGGATCGCCGTCCAGCACCACCACGCGCACGTCGCCTCGTGCGCCGCCGAGCACGGGATCACCGAGCCGGTCCTGGGCGTCGCCTACGACGGCCTGGGCATGGGCGACGACGGGACCCTGTGGGGCGGCGAGCTGCTGCTGGCCGACCTGCGCGGGTACCGGCGGCTGGCACGGTTCGGCCGGGCCCCGCTGCCCGGCGGCGCGCTCGCGGTCCGGCGGCCGTACCGGATGGCGCTCGGGTACCTGTTCGGCGCCGAGGCGCTCGACGGACGCGGGGACGTGCCCGGCATCCCGCTCGCCGACGACGCCATCGCCGGGTTCCTCGCCCGCCTCGAGGCCCGCGAGGTCGCGCTCGTTCGCACCCAGGTCGCGCGGCGGCTCAACGCGCCCGTCGCCTCGTCGGCCGGTCGCCTGTTCGATGCCGCCGCGGCGCTGCTCGGGATCCGCGACATCGCCGAGTTCGAGGCGCAGGCGGCCGTCGATCTCGAGCTCGCGGCCGGCGACCGGGCCGCCCGATCGCTCCCGTACGCCATCGGGCGGTCGGAGGGGCTGCTGGTCTACGACCCGCGCCCGACGCTGGCCGCGCTCGTGGTCGCCCGGGCGGGCGGTGCCGCCGTGGCGCCGCTGGCGGCCGCCTTCCAGGAGACGATCGCGGACGTCACCCGGACGCTCCTGTCCGAGGCACGGGCAGCAACCGGCGTGCGCACCGTGTGCCTGTCGGGCGGCGTGTTCCAGAACCGGCGGCTCGCGTCCACGCTGCTCCGGCGGCTGGCGCGCGACGGGTTCGAGGTGTTCATCAATCGACGCGTTCCCGTCAACGACGGCGGGGTGAGCTACGGCCAGGCCGCGATCGGTGCCGCACGGCTCGGCTCGGCGTCCGGCGCCGCACGGCTCGGATCGGGCGCCGTCCCGACGACCCCGGCGACGGAGGGCTGATCGGATGTGTCTCGGCATCCCGGGCAGGGTCACGGAGATCCATGACGAGGCGGGGCTCGCCATGGGCAGGGTCGACTTCGGCGGCGTCCGCAAGGAGGCCTGCCTGGCATACCTGCCCGACGTCGCTCCCGGCGACTACGTGATCGTCCACGTCGGCTTCGCGATCTCGAAGGTGGACGAGGCGGAGGCGCTCAAGACGCTCGAGATCCTGGCGACGATGGGCGTGGTCGAGCCGGAGCTGATGACGATGGGGCCGGGCATGGCGGAGCCCGCGGTGGTGTCCGACGAGGTGGCCGGCGACGCGAACCCGCTGGACCACGCGCCCCGGCCGGCAACGAACGGCGGGTCGTCGTGAGGTACCTCGACGAGTATCGCGACCCGGTGCTCGCGAAGAAGCTGCTCGCGGAGATCCACCGGATCACGACCCGTCCGTGGACCCTGATGGAGGTGTGCGGCGGTCAGACCCACACGATCGTCAAGCAGGGGATCGACGAGGCACTCCCCGCCGGCGTCCGGATGATCCACGGGCCCGGCTGCCCGGTGTGCGTGACGCCGCTCGAGCAGGTGGACAAGGCGCTCGCCATCGCCGCCCGCCCGGACGTGATCTTCACCAGCTACGGCGACATGCTCCGCGTGCCCGGCTCGACCACCGACCTGCTCGCGCTCAAGGCCCGCGGCGCCGATGTCCGGATCGTGTACTCGCCACTCGACGCGCTCCGGATCGCGCTGGCCAACCCGGACCGGCAGGTCGTGTTCTTCGCGGTCGGGTTCGAGACCACGGCACCCGCCAACGCGATGGCCGTGGCCGAGGCCGCCCGGCGCGGGATCGACAACTTCAGCGTGCTCGTGTCGCACGTGCTCGTTCCCCCGGCGATGACCGCGCTGCTCGACTCGCCCGGCAACCAGGTCCAGGCGTTCCTGGCGGCCGGGCACGTGTGCGCGATCATGGGCTGGACCGAGTACGAGCCGATCGCCGCGCAGTACCGGGTCCCGATCGTCGTCACCGGCTTCGAGCCGCTCGACCTCCTCGAAGGGATCCTGATGGCGATCCGGCAGCTCGAGGAGGGCCGCCACGTGGTCGAGAACCAGTACGTCCGCGCGGTGCAGCGAGAGGGCGTCCCGTTGGCCCAGCAGCAGATGCTCGCCGTGTTCGAGGTCGGCCCGCGCACGTGGCGCGGGATCGGCGAGATCGCGCGGTCCGGCTACCACCTGCGGGCCGAGTACGCCCGCTTCGACGCGGAGCGCCGGTTCGAGGTCGGGGACATCCGGACCACCGAGCACCCGGCCTGCATCGCGGGCTCGATCCTCACCGGTGACCGCACCCCGCTCGACTGCACCGCGTACGGCACCCTGTGCACGCCGCGCACCCCGCTGGGCGCCCCGATGGTCAGCTCCGAGGGCACCTGCGCCGCGTTCTTCGGGGCCGGCCGCGGGCTGGCGGCGAGCGGCGGGTTCAGCGGCGCGATGCCGCTGGTCCCGCTCGCGGCGCCGCGGGGCGACGTCGCGCCCCGGGAGGCCGCCCGATGACCTCGTCGAGTGAGCCTCGGATCGCGATCGACGCCACCGTCGACGCCACCGGCGCCGTCTGCCCGGCGCCGATCCCGGAGGACCAGCGCGTGATCCTCGGGCACGGCTCCGGCGGGCAGCTGTCGAACGCCCTGATGCGTGACCTGCTGGTGCCCGCGCTGGCCGTTGCCGCGCCCGGCGGCCCGCTCAACGACGCGGCCGTGGTCGAGGTCGCCGGCACGCGCGTCGCGTTCACCACCGACTCGTTCGTGGTGTCGCCGATCCGGTTCCCGGGCGGCGACATCGGGGAGCTGGCCGTCAACGGCACCGTCAACGACCTCGCGATGATGGGCGCCCAGCCGCTCGCGCTCAGCCTCGCCTACGTGATCGAGGAAGGGCTGCCGCTCGAGGAGCTGCGCGCGATCACGGCGTCCGCGGCCGCCGCGGCTGCCCGGGCCGGCGCGAGCATCGTGACCGGCGACACCAAGGTCGTCGGGCGGGGCGCCGCGGACCGGCTGTTCGTCAACACCTCCGGGATCGGGCTCGTCCCCGACGGCGTCAGCCTTTCGGCGGACCGGGCGCAGCCGGGCGATGCCGTCATCCTGTCGGGCCCGATCGGCCTCCACGGCGTCGCGATCATGAGCGTCCGCGAGGGGCTCGAGTTCGAGGTCGAGATCGCGTCGGACACCCAGGCGCTCAACGTGCTCGTTGCTGCGATCCTCGCCGTTGAGCCGGACGTCCGGGTGCTGCGGGACCCGACGCGCGGCGGCCTGTCATCCGCGCTCAACGAGATCGCCGCCGCGTCCCGCGTGGGCATGGTCCTCGACGAGCCGGCGATCCCGGTCCCGGGGCCCGTCCGCGCCGCCTGCGAGCTCCTTGGGCTGGATCCGCTCCACGTCGCCAACGAGGGCAAGCTGGTGGCCATCGTGCCGGCGGCCTCGGCGGACGCGGTGCTCGCGGCGATGCGTGTCCTCCCCGAGGGCGCCGAGGCCGCCACGATCGGGAGCATCGTGGCCGACCACCCGGGCATGGTCACGATCCGTACGATCGTCGGCAGCGAGCGCATCGTGGACATGCTGGTCGGGGAGCAGCTGCCCCGGATCTGCTGATCGGGCGAAGCCCCGAGCCGGGCCGGGTCAATGGCTGGGGCGATCCCCGTGGTCGCGGGTCTCGTACAGCTTGGACACGACTCGTCCCATGCCGTAGCCGATGGTCACGGGGGCGGAGAACCAGATCGCGGCGAGCACGCCCGAGATCGGGTCCAGCGGCACCGGTCGTCCGACGCCGAACGAGAGGAACAGGATCAGGATCATCCCAAGCAGGACGCCGATCAGCACGACCATCAGGCCCGTCCAGCCACGCGTGATCAGCCCTGCGGTGCCGCCGCCCAGCAGCAGCAGGATGGGCGAGATCACGACGGCGGTCATCGCGCAATCGCTGTTGAACCCCTGGCCGACGCACCCGAGGTTGGCGCCCCCGAACACCGCCAGCGGGCAGGCGATGGTCGCGATCAGGAGCGCGGCGACGTCCCGTGCCCCGCTGTAACGCACCGGTTCCATGCGTCCCTCCTCTGCGTCACCAATGATGCGCTGACCGGGCGGCCCCGGGAAGGGCTTTGCGGGCGATGCATGATGCCCGGCCGTGGGGATGTGCGGTCGATGCGCCGAGGCCCCTCCGTTCGGGAGGGGCCTCGGACCGTTTGCAGCCTTTCGCGCCGGCGAAGCCGGCCGCGAGGTCAGGCGGTCTGCTCCGCCATCCGGGGCCGGTCGAGCACGTACGACAGCGCGTAGTACAGGGCTCCGGACACGATCAGGCCGACCACCCAGCTGTAGTCGTAGAGCGACTTCAGGACCGGGATGATGCCGTCGGCCGGGAACGGCTGGCCACCGGGGTTGGAGTACGCCCCGCCGATCGCGAAGAAGATGCCGACGAGGAGCGAGACGACCGCGATCCAGTTCCAGCCACGGACGTAGCGATACACGCCCGAAGGCCGGTACAGGTCGGCCAGCTTGAGCTTGGTGCGACGCACCAGCCAGTAGTCGACGATCAGGACGCCGGCGATGGCGCCGGTGGCGCCGCCGTAGGTGCCCAGCCACGTGAAGATGTAGGCGTTGGGGTCGTTGAGCAGGTTCCAGGGCTGGATCACGATGCCGACGATGCCCGTGATGATGCCGCCGGTCCGGAACGAGATCATCCGCGGCCAGACGTTCGAGAAGTCGTACGACGGGCTCACGACGTTGGCCGCGACGTTCGTGGTCAGCGTTGCGAGCGCGAGGGTCGCGAGCATGATGATCAGGACGATGGGGTTGTCCAGCCGGCTCGTCAGGGCGACCGGGTCCCAGATCGCCTCACCGTAGACGACGACCGTCGCCGACGTGGTCAGGACGCCGACCAGCGGGAACAGGGTCATCGTGGTCGGCAGCCCAAGGGCCTGGCCGTAGGCCTGGTCACGCTGGCTGCGGCCGAACCGGGTGAAGTCGGGCATGTTGAGCGACAGGGTGGACCAGAACGCGATCATGCCCATCAGCGAGATCGGGAAGATGGCCCAGAAGCCGCTGCCCCAGCCGAGGGTGCCCGGCTCCTGGACGACGCTGCCGAAGTCGCCGGCCTGCGCGATCATCCAGACCATGAGGCCCAGGAACACGACGATCAGGAACGGGGCGGCCCAGCTCTCGAACCTCTTGATCGCTTCCATGCCCCACAGGATGACGATCATGTTCAGGGCCCAGAACACGGCGAAGCTCAGCCACAGGGTCCACGGCTGGGCAGCCGCGACGCCGAAGCCGATCGAGATCTTGTCCGCGGTCATCCACCAGGAGTCGCTGCCCAGCAGGGCCCCGACCACGGCGAACAGCGCCGATCCGCCGATCCACGTCTGGATCCCGAACCAGGCGCAGGCGACGAGGGCCCGGATGAGCGCCGGCAGGTTGGCGCCGACGACGCCGAACGACGCGCGCGCGATCACCGGGTAGGGGATGCCGTACTTGGTCCCGGCATGGCTGATCAACAGCATCGGGACGAGGACGATGAGGTTGCCCAGGAAGATCGTCATGATCGCCTGGGTCCACGACATCCCGAGGGCGATCAGGCCGGAGGCCAGCAGCCAGCTCGGGATGTTGATGGACATGCCCACCCACAGCGCGAGGTAGTTGTAGGTGCTCCAGTTCCGCCGGCTGATCGGGACCGGGGCAAGGTCCGCGTTGTGCAGCGGGTACTGATCGAGGCTGCGATCCACGTCGGCGTTCAGCTCGATTCGGCCGTCCGAGAGGATGTTCTGCTCTGCCGAAGCTAGTGCCATGTGCCTCCCTCCGCGAAGTTGGACAACGGTTCAGGAACCGCTCGCTGGCTGTGCGTACGCCCCCCAGGCCGTACGAGCAGCCGGGATCGTCGTCGCTGGGCACCTCCCTCGGGTCGATCCCTCCGGTCCACCCGTGATCCGGTTCCATCCCCAATGGGCGTAGTTTGCTCCGCCCGCGCGCCGGGTCAAGCCGCACGCGGCACCCGCGTTCCGGATACGCATCGACGCGGACCGGTTGCGAGCTGGTAATGGCCGATTACAGCACCCCCGGCTGAGGCCGGCAGAGGGCCTGAGGTCCCGAGAATCACCCCCCCTTCGGGCCTGTGCGTCATTCGCCGATGACGCCATGGGCCCAGCGCACGGGTCACGAACCGACAGGCCCGGGTCCTTCGGGGATTCCGGCTCATGCCGGTGCCACGCATGAAGCGCGAGGCTTGGAGGCCATTGGCGGTGGCCGCGTCGAGCCACCCCGTTCTCGCATTGGAGAGGAACCCATGCCCCGTATCGTCCGAGGCGCGCTCCTGCAGGCAACCTGGACCGGCGACAAGGAGTCGATGATCCAGAAGCACGAGGGCTACGCGCACGAGGCGGCCAAGCAAGGCGCCCAGGTGATGCTGTTCCAGGAGCTGTTCTACGGCCCCTACTTCTGCCAGGTGCAGGAGCCCAGCTACTACAGCTACACCGAGCTCATCCCCGACGGCCCCACGACCAAGCGCATGCAGGCGCTGGCCAAGGAGACGGGCATGGTCCTGGTGGTGCCGATGTACGAGGAGGACGGCACGGCCTCGGGCATCTACTACAACACCGCGGCCGTGATCGATGCCGACGGGTCGTACCTGGGCAAGTACCGCAAGACCCACATCCCGCACGTGAAGGGGTTCTGGGAGAAGTACTACTTCCGCCCGGGCAACCTCGGCTACCCGGTGTTCTCGACCGCGGTGGGCAAGGTGGGCGTGTACATCTGCTACGACCGCCACTTCCCCGAGGGTGCCCGGGCGCTGGGGCTCAACGGGGCCGAGATGGTGTTCATCCCGAGTGCCACCAGCCGCGGCCTGTCCGAGTACCTGTGGCGGGTGGAGCAGATCAGCCACGCCGTCGCCAACGGCTACTTCGTGGGCACCATCAACCGGGTGGGCATCGAGCCATTGGGCGATGACGACTTCTACGGCCAGAGCTACTTCGCCGATCCGCGGGGCCAGATCATCGGCGGTGCCGGCTCCGCGCACGACGAGGAGCTGATCATCCGCGACATGGACCTCGACCTCGTGACCGAGGTCCGCCAGACCTGGCAGTTCTACCGCGACCGCCGTCCCGACCAGTACGGGGACCTGGTCCGACCCTGACATCGCAATTCGCCACGTCACCGGGAGCCGGCACGGCGCCCCCCGGCTCCGGTGACGCCACGTGACACGGCCGCGAGCGAAGCGGCATCCTGTCCACTGACCCGAAGTCCCGAGGAGGAACGATGCGTACGCTCATCAAGGGAGGCACCATCGTCAACGCCGACGCCACCGGCGCCGGCGACGTGCTCGTCGATGGCGAGCGGATCGCGCTGATCGGCGAGCGCCTAGATGTCGAGGCCGACCAGACGATCGATGCCAGCGGCAAGTGGGTGATCCCGGGCGGGATCGACCCCCACACGCACATGGAGCTGCCGTTCGGCGGCACCTTCGCCAAGGACACGTTCGAGACCGGCAGCCGCGCGGCGGCGTTCGGTGGCACGACCACGATCATCGACTTCGCCGTCCAGCCGCGGGGCGGGTCGTTCCGCGACGGCCTCGCCACGTGGCACGAGAAGGCCGACGGCAAGACCTGCATCGACTACGCGTTCCACGTGATCGTGTCCGACATGCGCGACGAGCTGCTGCCCGAGATGGACGAGCTGGTCGACGAGGGCGTCACCACGTTCAAGCTGTTCACCGCCTACCCGGGCGTGTTCCTCAGCGGCGACGACGCGATCTTCAAGGCGATGAAGCAGACCGCCAAGAACGGCGGCATGATCCTGATGCATGCCGAGAACGGCCCCGTCATCGACGTGGTCGCGGCCGAGCTGGTGGCGCAGGGCGTCACCGACCCGATCGGGCATGGGCTCGCCCGCTACTCGATCTTCGAGGCCGAGGCGACCCACCGGCTGATCCGGCTGGCCCAGGCCGCAAAGGCGCCCGTGTACTTCGTCCACATGTCCGCAAGGGAGGCGCTCGACGCGCTCCGCCAGGCGCAGAACGAGGGCCTGCCGGCGTTTGCCGAGACGTGCCCGCAGTACCTGTACCTGTCGCTCGCGGACATCGACCAGGGCTTCGAGGGCTCCAAGTTCGTCTGCTCGCCCCCGCTCCGCGACCGGGCCGCCGGCCACCAGGAGGAGCTCTGGAAGGGGCTGATCAAGGGCAACCTGTCAGCCGTCGGCACGGACCACTGCCCGTTCGACTTCCACGGCCAGAAGGAGCTCGGCCGGGGCGACTTCCGCAAGATCCCCAACGGCCTGCCCGGCGTCGAGGAGCGGGTCGACCTCATCCACCAGGGTGTCGTCGACGGCCGGATCACGCCCAACCGCTTCGTGGAGATCACCTCCACGGGCGCCGCGCGGCTGTTCGGCCTGACCAGGAAGGGCGCGATCGCCGCCGGCTACGACGCCGACATCGTGGTCTACGACCCCGACCGGAAGCACACCCTCAGCGCGAGCACGCACCACATGGACGTGGACTACTCGTGCTACGAGGGCCTCGAGGTCCAGGGTGGCTCCGACGTGGTCATGAGCCGCGGCAAGGTCATCGTCGATCACGGCCAGTGGCTGGGCAAGGCCGGGGACGGCAAGTTCGTCAAGCGGGAGCGCAGCATCTTCGTGCGCTGACCGCCCGTCCCCGACACGCACGGCGGCCCGGGAGCGAACGCTCCCGGGCCGCCTGATTCGCGGGGGACGGGGTCAACGCCGAACAACGCGCGGGACGTCGCCCGAACGCGTATCGTCATGGGCGTGGCCTGTTGCCGCAGCGCCCGGCGATCCGCGCCGGCACCATCGCGAGGCTCCCCTTGCCCCGGTTCGTCCGCCCGCTGCTCCTCCTGTCCGCTGCCCTGGTCCTGACGGCCGTGTTCGGGTTGGTTGTGTGGAGCCGCGCCCAGGCCGGTCCTGACGATGCGCCGCCGCTGCCCGCCATGGTCGATCCGCTGCTCCCCGACCTGGTCATGGCGCCGATCGAGGACATCGGCATCACGGTCACCGGCGTTGGTGCCCGCAGGCTCCGGTTCTCCGCGATGTTCGTCAACATCGGCGAGGGCGACTTCCTGATCCGCGCCGACCGGACGTTTCCGTTGCTCGACGACTGGAAGGCCGTGCAGCTGATCGATGAACGAGGAGGCGGGCACACCGAGCACGACACCGGTGCAAGCCTCGTCTACGGTGGTGATGGGCACTTCCATTTCCACGTCCGAGAGTCGGAGCGCCATGTCCTGGAGACCCTCGACGGTGCGCCGATCGCCACGGTCGTGAAGCAGGGCTTCTGCTTCTTCGATACCGACCTCATCGACCCGGATCTGCCAGGCGCACCGGCCGCACCCGCGTATGACTCCAAGGCGTGTGGATCGCGCCTCGCCGTCCGATCGCGAATGGGCCTGTCCGTCGGCTGGGGCGACAAGTACCCCTGGAACATGCTCCAGCAGAACATCGACGTCACGGACCTGCCGGACGGAACGTATCGGATCCGGGAGACGGCGGACCCGTTCAACGACTTCATCGAGGCGGACGAGTCGAACAACGACGTGTGGGCCGAGATCCGGATCACGACGGTTGACAGGTTTCCGCAGCTCGAGGTCGTGGCCCGCAGCCCGAGCGTGCTGACGTTGCGGGAGTCGCCGAGCCCGGGGATCACCCCGACGCCTTGAGGGGGATCAGCCCGACCCCGTCGGGCGGACTTTCGCCGCCTGCGAGTGGTTCCCGTTCGCCGGCAACAATCCGGTGCGCCCTGGCAACACCTCGCCCGGCGCCCCGCACGCGAGGGCCGGAAGTCCTGAGAATCGGAGTACCAATGGCTGTCGCTTTCGGTTAAGGTCCGTGGACGGGGAGTCCATCTAATGTCGTGGAGGGAAGGGCCGAATGAAGAAGCGCCTGCTGCTGTTGCCTGTCGCGCTGATGCTGTTGGCGCTGGTTGGCGTCCCGTCGGCGTCAGCGAGCCTGACGAGCGTCGAGTCCGGTGTCGGCAACCCGTCCTGTACCGGGTTCAAGATCGACCCCGTTGCCGACGGCACCTACTACTTTGACGGCGCATGGTTCACCATTGACGTCTACCAGACCGCCAACGGGCCGGAATTCGACTGGTCGTCCAACTACGTCGTCACCAGCGTCACGGTCAAGGGTGGTCCCGAGTACAACCTGTACATCTACTCCGGCGATGAGTCTGGCACGGGGCTGCACTCACCGATCAACTACAAGAACCCGCACCACTTCTGGTACGGCCTCAGTCACCTGTGCTTCGAGGCATCGAAGAAGGAGCCCGCCAAGTAGGGAGCGGCCCACCAACGCTGCGCAGCACGACGCCGCGGCCACCGCCGCGGCGTCGTCATGTCTCGGGTGCGGTCTTGCAATTCAGGGTGCGCTGACCGCCCGTCCCCGACACGCACGCCTGATTCGCGGGGGTTCGAGCCTCAGGCCGGGGTCAGCGGCGGGGCGTAGCCCTCGGCCTCATCCTGGTCCTCGTAGCCGCCGTGATAGTCCTTCGCCTCCGGGCGCCGGATCGCGGACTGGGCGACCACCCGGCCGCGGCGGATCCCGCGGAAGTCGTCGAGCGACGTCCAGCCGCGCTCCGCGTTTCGGTCGAGGAACTCGGCCATTCCGGTCGTCAGGTTGCGGATGACGTTGGGCCCGATCGCATGGTCGAGCATCGCCGCGGTCGCCACCTGGGCCGTCCCGCAGCCGAGCAGGAAGTAGCTCAGCGCGTGGTCGAACGTGGAGATCCCGCCGATCGCAGAGAACTCGTGATCGGGGAACGCCTGCGTCATCTCGGCCATCTTGGCCAGCGACTGCATCAGGATCCCGGGCCCGCCCTGCCCGCCCGGCGACACCAGGCCGTCGACGTTGACCTCGGGCTCAAGCGTCAACGGATCGAACAGCGGCAGCGACGGGAACGTGTTGGACGAGGAGATCGCGTCGGCGCCCCCGCGGAACGTGGCCTCGGCCTCTTCCACGATGTTGGCCGTTGCCGGGGTGAGCTTGACCCACACCGGGACCCGGGCGACGGCCTTGACGGCCTGGGTGGACACGGAGCACAGGACCGGGTCCTTGCCGACGTTCGAGCCCATGTCGACGCGATCCATGTGCGGGCATGAGAAGTTGAGCTCGAGCGCGTCGGCGCCGGCGTCCTGGACGCCCTCGACCAGGGTCTGCCAGTTGCCGAGCTCCTTGTCGGTGCCCGAGCCTGCCATGATCGAGGCGACCAGGACCCGGTCCGGCCACGCGGCCTTGATCGAGCGGATCCTGGGCAGCCACCAGTCCATCGGCTTGTCCGAGATCAGCTCCCAGTTCCAGGACGCCATCAGCGCCGTGTCGGGGCGCTTCGCCATCGACAGTCGCGAGCCACCGATGTCTGCGCGCAGGAACTTGGTCTTGGGCCCGGCGACGTTCACCACCGGGTGCAGCCCGATCGTCTTGGTGACCACGCCACCCCAGCCGGCTTCGAACGCCCGCATGATGTTGCTCTCGGACTCGGTCGGGGGCGCCGACGCGAGCAGGAACGGGTTCTCGAAGCGAATGCCCGTGAACACCGTGGACAGATCGGCCACTGGGCTCTCCTCCTTGCGCTGTGGGGATCCTGGCGCTGTGGAATGTCGCATCGTCCGGCCGAGGTGCTCGATCGCGGTAGGGCCGGTGGTCACGTCCCGTGCAGGCAGTCCGTCCAGCCCCTCCCGGTGACCCCACCCGGACCTTGTTTGCCCGCGCGAAGAGCGGAGGATCAGGTCTGTCGCGACGTCGACATGCGGCACAGCCGCGCATCCCAGCCGTCGGACGCCACGCGATCTCAGCACGCCAGGAGGCACACGGACGTGACCACGGAAATCAGACCCAACGCGGAAGAGACGCCGCCGGCGATGCTGCCGATCCTGTCCCACTGGATCGACGGCCGGCCGGTCGAGGTCCTGCCGGAGAACACGAGCCCGGTGTTCAACCCCGCCACGGGCGAGGTGATCGCCCGGGTCCCGCGCGGCGGGGCCGCCGAGGTCGACCGCGCCGTCGCTGCCGCCAAGGCCGCGTTCCCGGCGTGGCGGGACATGCCCCTCATCGCGCGCAGCCAGCTGTTCTTCGCCTTCCGCGAGCTGATGTGGAAGCATCGCGAGGAGCTGGCCGCGCTGGTGACCCGCGACCATGGCAAGACGTTCCCCGACGCCCTGGCCGGCGTGACCCGCGGCATCGAGACGATCGAGTACGCGTGCGGGCTGCCCGTCCACCTCGCCGGCATGAACACGCCCAACGTCGCGACCAACGTTGACGCGATCACCCTGCGCCAGCCGCTGGGCGTGGTGGCCGCCATCACCCCGTTCAACTTCCCGGCCATGGTCCCGATGTGGATCTACCCGATCGCGCTGGCCGCCGGCAACACGTTCGTGCTCAAGCCCTCCTCGCACACCCCGGGGGCGACGCAGCTCCAGGCGGACCTGTGGAAGGAAGCCGGCCTGCCCGACGGCGTGTTCAACATCGTCTATGGCGGTCGCGAGGCCGTCGCCGGCATCGTGGAGCACCCGGACATCAAGGCCATCCAGTTCGTGGGCTCGACGGGCGTCGGGCGCTACGTCTACGAAGAGGGCACCAAGCGCGGCAAGCGGGTCGGTGCGTTCACCAGCGCGAAGAACGCGATGGTCGTGCTGCCCGACGCAGACCTGGAGATGACGGCCGATGCGGCGGTCGCGGCGGGCTACGGCTCGGCCGGCGAGCGGTGCATGGCCCAGACCCTCGTGATCGCGGTTGGCGGCGTCGCCGACCGGCTGCGGCCCCTGATCGAGGAGCGGATCTCCCGGCTCAAGATCGGGCCAGGCATGGACCCCGGCGTCGACATGGGCCCCATCTACACCGCAGACCATCGCGCGTCGGTCATGAAGTGGATCGATCGTGGCGAGGCCGAGGGTGCCGAGCTGGTCGTCGACGGCCGGCCGTTCGTCCATCCCGAGCATCCCGGCGGGTTCTACCTGGGCGTGACCCTGTTCGACCAGGTCACGCCGGACATGGACATCTACAACGAGGAGATCTTCGGCCCGGTGCTGGGGATCGTCCGCGCGGAGACCTTCGACGAGGCGCTTGGCCTCGTGAACGGCCACCAGTACGCAAACGGCACCGCGATCTTCACCACGAACGGCGGCGCCGCACGGCGCTACCAGCTCGAGGTGGACGTGCCGATGATCGGCATCAACGTGCCGATCCCGGTTCCCGCCGGCTACCTGTCGTTCAGCGGCGGCAAGGCGAGCTCGTTCGGCGACCTGCCGATGCGCGGCGAGGACGGCCTCCGGTTCTTCAGCCAGCAGAAGGAGGTCACGATCCGCTGGCCCGAGCCCGGCAAGCAGGGCCCCCTGAGCCTGGTGTTCCCCGGCAACAGCTGATCCAGCGCTGTCATCCGAGCCCGCCGCCCCACCGGGTGGCGGGCTCGAACCATGTCCGGGGCTACGCTTCGGACATCACTGCCCATCCGACGGAGGCTTCGACGCATGGAATACCGCAGGCTCGGCCGGACCGGCCGCGACGTGAGCGCCGTGGGGTTCGGCGCGTGGGCCATCGGCGGCTCGTGGGGGACCGTGGATGACGGGCAGAGCCTGCGAGCGCTCCATGCCGCCGCCGACGCGGGCGTGACGCTGATCGACACCGCGGACGTGTACGGCGATGGACGCAGCGAGCAGCTGATCGCGCGCTTCCTGGGCGAGCGCCCCGGCGAGTCGTTCTTCGTGGCCACCAAGATGGGCCGAGCGGTCCCGCAGGAGGTCGCCAACTACACGCCCGAGGCCTTCCGGCGATGGGTGGATGGCAGCCGGGAACGGCTGGGGATGGACCGGCTGGACCTGGTCCAGCTCCACTGCCCGCCGACCGCGCTGTTCTACCAGCCGGAGACCTTCGCCGCGCTCGACGAGCTCGTCGCGGACGGCTCGATCGCCGCCTACGGCGTGAGCGTCGAGAAGGTGGAGGAGGCCCTCAAGGCGATCGAGTTCCCGGGCGTCGCAACCGTCCAGCTCATCTTCAACGTGTTCCGGCAGCGTCCCGCCGAGCGGTTCCTCACCGAGGCCGCACGCCGCGACGTGGGCGTCCTCGCCCGGGTGCCGCTCGCGTCGGGCCTGCTGACCGGGAAGCTCACCGCGTCGACCGAGTTCGAGCCCACGGACCACCGGCGGTTCAACCGGCACGGCGAGGAGTTCGACATGGGCGAGACGTTCGCGGGGGTGGACTACGACACCGGCCTCGCGGTCGTGGAAGAGCTGCGCGGCCTGGTTCCCGAGGGCGCGACGATGGCCCAGATGGCCATCCGCTGGATCCTCATGCGTCGCGAGGTCACGGCCACGATCCCGGGCGCGAAGACCCCGGAGCAGGCGCGCGCGAACGCCGCAGCGGCCGACCTCGCCCCGCTCCCGGCGGCCACGATGGCTCGCATCGAGGCGCTCTACGACGAGCGGATCAGGCCCCTCGTCCATCAGCGCTGGTAGGGGGCGTATCGCGCTGCGCGAACCGTGCGGCGCCCACCGGTCGAACGGCTATCGTGAGTGGATGACCACGACCTTCCGCGTGCCCGGCGCGATATTGACCGAGCGCGATCACGTCGTTCCTCTCGACCATGCGCGGCCCGATGGCCCGACGATCACGGTGTTCACCCGTGAGGTCGCGGACCCCGACGGCCTGGACCGGCCGTACCTCGTGTTCCTCCAGGGCGGTCCGGGCTACGAGGCCGCCCGGCCGGTGCTGCCGGCGCCGGCCGGCTCGTGGATGCGACGCGCGCTGGCCGACTACCGGGTGCTGCTGCTCGACCAGCGCGGCACCGGGCGATCGACGCCGGTCGGCCCGCAGATCCCGGGCGCGACGCCCGAGGCGCAGGCGACGTACCTGACCCGTTTCCGGGCCGACTCGATCGTGCGCGACGCCGAGCTCATCCGGCAGGAGCTTGGCGTGGATCGCTGGAGCGTGCTGGGCCAGAGCTTCGGCGGGTTCACCAGCCTGGCGTACCTCTCGATCGCGCCCGAGGGCCTGCGCGAGGCGTTCCTGACCGGTGGCCTGACGCCCGTCGACGGGCGCTCGGTGGACGTCGTCTACCGCGCCACCTACCGACGCCTCATCGAGGCCAACCGGCGCTACTACGAGCGGTATCCGTCCGACCAGGCTCGCGTCCGCGAGATCCACCGCCGGCTCGAAGGCGAGGACATCCGGCTGCCGTCGGGCGACCGGCTGACCGTGCGCCGGTTCCGCCAGCTCGGGCTGTGGCTGGGGATGAGCGGCGGGTTCGAGCTGCTGCACCACGTCCTCGAGCTGCCCGTGGACTCGCCGGCCTTCGTGCACGACGTCGAGACCGCCCACGACTTCGGTCGCAACCCGATCTACGCGACGCTCCACGAGTCGTCGTACGCGGACGGCGTGGCCACCCGCTGGTCGGCTGATCGGCTGCTGCCCGAGGAGGTCCGCGACGGCGAGATGTTCACCGCCGAGCACATCTTCCCCTGGATGTTCGAGGACTACGGCGAGCTGCGGGCACACCGGGATGCCGCGCACCGGCTGGCCGAGCACCCCTGGCCGCGGCTCTACGACCAGGATCGCCTGCGCCACAACGAGGTGCCGGTCGCCGCGACGATCTACGCCAACGACCTGTATGTCGAGCGCGAGTTCGCCGAGGAGACGGCCGCCGTCGTTCGTGGGCTCCGTCCGTGGCTCACCGACGAGTACGAGCACAACGGGCTGCGCGCGGACGGGGAGCGGGTCCTGGGCCGGCTCATCGACCTCGTCCGGGGTCGTGCCTAGCGTGGACGGTCCCGCGGCAGGCGGCCGCGGAACGGGCGCCGATGTCGCGCTGCTGTTCCTGACCCGCGCCCTGCGGATGTTCGGGTACGGGTTCCTCGCCGTCGTCCTGGTCCTGTACCTGTCCTCGATCGGGCTGTCGGGCGGCGAGATCGGGCTGCTGCTCGGCCTGACCCTGCTTGGCGATGCGGCGGTCTCGCTGTGGCTGACCACCCACGCGGACCGGATCGGCCGGCGGCGGGTGCTCATGGTCGGCGCGATCCTGATGCTGGTCGCGGGGCTGGTGTTCGTGGCCACGCCCGTGTTCGCGGTGCTGCTGGTCGCCGCGACGATCGGCGTGCTCAGCCCGAGCGGCAACGAGGTGGGCCCGTTCCTCGCCGTCGAGCAGGCGGCGCTCGCGCAGCTGATCCCCGGCCGGCGCCGGACCGGCGTGTTCGCCTGGTACCAGCTGACCGGGTCGTTCGCGACCGCTGCGGGCACGCTCGCGGGCGGTCTCGTGTCCCAGCTCGCGCTCGACCGTGGCGCCGACGCGCCCGATGCGTACCGCCTGGTGATCGTGGGCTACGCGCTGGTCGGCGCCGCCCTCGCGCTGCTGTTCACGCGCGTGTCGGCGCGCGTCGAGGTGCCGGCGCAGGCGGTCGCCGACGGCACGATCCGCGACCGGCTCGGCCTCCACCGCTCGCGCTCGGTCGTGCTCCGCCTGTCGGCGCTGTTCGCGCTCGACGCGTTCGCCGGCGGGTTCGCGATCCAGAGCTTCATCGCGTTCTGGTTCCACGATCGATACGGCGTCGACCCGGCCGCGCTCGGCCTCGTCCTCGCGGCGGCCAACCTGCTGGCCGGGTTCTCGGCGCTCGCGGCGGGCCGGCTCGCCGCCCGGTTCGGGCTGGTGCGCACGATGGTGTTCACGCACCTGCCGTCGAACGTGCTGCTGATGCTCGTCCCGCTGATGCCGACGCTGCCCCTGGCCGTCGCGACGCTGCTCGCCCGCTTCGCGATCAGCCAGATGGACGTCCCGACCCGGCAGTCATACACGATGGCGATCGTCGCGCCCGACGAGCGCTCGGCTGCGGCCGGGGTGACCGGGATCGCGCGCAGTCTGGGGGTCGCGGCGGCGCCGCTGATCGCGGGTCCGCTGTTCGCGACCGCCTCGCTGGCCAGCCTGCCGTTCCTCATCGCCGGTGGACTCAAGGTCGGCTACGACCTGCTCCTCTACCGCGCCTTCAGCCGTCTCCGCCCGCCGGAGGAGCTGGAGGGCTGAACCGCTCGCCCGCGGCACGGACACCCCCTCCGGCACGGTCAGAGCGGGTGATCTGGCCGTCGGCGGAAGGTGGCCGGCCGTCGACAATGTCGACCTTGCGTCCACACCGTCGTCGTTGCCCAGACGACCGACCGAGGTCCAGACCGACCATGACCGTCGACGCGTTGACCCAGCACCAGCCAGACCCGTTCCTGCCGCTGCCGGCGATGACCGCGGACGCGGCCCGGACCGAGGCCGAGCGCTGCCTGTACTGCTACGACGCGCCGTGCACGCGCGCCTGCCCCACGGGCATCGACGTGCCCTCGTTCATCCGCAAGATCGCCACCGGCAACATCGAGGGCAGCGCCCGGACCATCCTCGCGGCGAACCCGCTGGGCGCAACGTGCGGCGCGGCGTGTCCCGTGGAGCGGCTGTGCGAGGGCGCCTGCGTGCGCAACGCCGTCGATCAGCCGATCGCCATCGGGCGGCTCCAGCGCCACGCCGTCGAGGCGTACGCGGCGTCCGGTGGTGCGTTCATCACGCCCGGCGAGGAGACGGGCCTGCGGGTGGCCATCGTGGGCGCCGGCCCGGCCGGCTTGGCCTGCGCGGCGGAGCTCCGGCGGGCGGGGATCAGCGTCACCCTGTACGAGGCCGACGAGCGGGCCGGCGGCCTTGGCGACCACGGCATCGTGCCCTGGCGCCTGCCGCGCGAGACCGTCGCCCTCGACGTGGCCGAGGTGGAGCGCGCCGGTGCCCGGTTCGAGCTGGGCGCGCGGATCGGCCGCGATGTCGATCCCGCCGACCTGCTGGCCACCCATGACGCGGTCGTGGTGGCCATCGGGCTGGGGCACGGCATGGAGCTCGGACTGCCCGGCGAGGACAAGGCCGGCGTGATCGACGCGCTGACCCTGATCCGGCATGCGATCGACGGCGGACCGGGCGAGGCGCCGATCGGCCGCCGGGTGGGCGTGATCGGTGGTGGCAGCACCGCGTTCGACGCCGCCGCCGCTGCGGTCCGCCTCGGGGCCGAGGAGGTCACCCTGTTCTACCGGCGGAGCATCGCGGAATGCCCCGCGTATCCGCATGCGATCGAGCTCGCCCGACGTCTGGGCGTCACGATCCGCTGGCTGACCGCGCCGATCGAGATCCTGGGCGACCAACGGGTGACCGGGGTCGCGTTCGAGTCGATGCGCCTGGGCGCGCTGGACGCCAGCGGGCGCCCGCGCCCGACGCCGGTGCACGGCTCGTGGTTCGAGGTTCCCCTCGACACGGTGGTGCGCGCCGTCGGCCAGGACGAGCCCGAGGGCGCCGCGAGCCTCCGGGCCGGCCTTGGACTGCCCGTGCGCCAGGACGGCGTCGTCGCCGACCCGGCGACCGGACGGACCAGCAGCCCCAGGGTCTGGGCCATCGGCGACATCACGAGCGGCGGGGCCGAGGTCGTCAATGCCGTCCAGGCCGGCAAGCTCGCGGCGAGGTCGATCGTCGAGGCCCTCGGTGCGGGCGGGCCGCGGATCGTCCCGGTCAGGCCGACCGACGCGACCGTGCCCGGCGTGGACCTGTTCACGGACATGGCCGGGATCCGGTCGCCCAACCCGTTCTGGCTGGCCAGCTGCCCGATCACCAACAACGGCGACATGGTCGCCAGGGCATTCGACGCGGGCTGGGGCGGGGTCGTCTGGAAGACGATCGGCGCCCAGGTCCGCAACGTCACGTCGCGCCTGGGCTCGCTCGACGTCGACGGCCGGCGCCTGGTCGGGCTGTCGAACATCGAGCTCATCAGCGACCGCCCGACCGAGGACAACCTGACCGAGATCGCCGACATCAAGCGGCGCTACCCGAACCAGGCGGTGGTCGTGTCGCTGATGGTCGAGTCCAACCGCGAGGCGTGGCACGAGATCGTGCGCAAGGTGAACGACACCGGCGCGGACGGCTTCGAGCTCAACTTCGGCTGCCCGCACGGGATGAGCGAGCGGGGCATGGGCGCGGCCGTGGGGCAGGTCCCCGAGTACGTCCGGATGATCACGGAATGGGTGATGGAGACCGCCGAGCTGCCGGTGCTCGTCAAGCTCACGCCCAACGTGACCGACATCCGACCGCCCGCCAGGGCCGCCCGCGCCGGCGGCGCCGACGGGATCGCGCTGATCAACACCGTCAGCTCGCTGATCGGCGTCAACCTCGATACCTGGGCGCCGGTTCCGGACGTTCGCGGACGCGGCAGCCACGGCGGGTTCTCGGGGCCGGCCGTCAAGCCGATCGCCCTGCACATGGTGTCTGCCGTGTCGTCCGACCCGGACGTGCGCATCCCGGTCTCCGGCATCGGCGGCATCGCCGATTGGCGGGACGCGGTCGAGTTCCTGCTCGTCGGCGCGACCACGGTCCAGGTGGGCACGACGGTCATGCACCTGGGCTACCGGATCATCGACGACCTCGTCGACGGCCTGTCGACCTACCTCCGCGCGAAGGGCCTGCACAGCCCGTCCGAGCTCGTCGGGCGCGCGCTGCCCACGCTCGGTGACTGGGGTGAGCTCGACCAGACGTTCCGGCTGCTTGCCCACATCGACGAGTCGCGCTGCATCCACTGCAACGCGTGCTACGCCGCGTGCAACGACGGCGCCCACCAGGCGATCCGCCTCGACGGGCACAACGGCACGTCGCGGCTGTCCGTGGACGGTGACTACTGCGTCGGCTGCCGGCTGTGCCAGTACGTGTGCCCGGTCGACGGGTGCATCACGTTCGAGGAGCTCGAGGGGGCGGCCGCACCGCACTGAGACCTGGCCGTACCGGGGGCTCCTCCGGACTCCAGACGGCGACCTGGGCGAGCGCTGCCGCCAGGCCCGTCGCGGCCGCCGCAGTGGGATACTCCGCCCGTGGGCAGCTGCTGCGGCGGAGGCATTCCCTCCTGCGAACACGTCTTTGACCAGCGGACGGCGGACGACGACCTGCGCCGGTTTCGCGCAGGCGGTCCGTCGTGGGCGACGAGCGAGCTGATCGACGCGCTGACCGACGGGCTCGACGTATCCGGCCTCTCGGTGGTCGACATCGGTGGCGGCGTCGGGGCGGTCCACATCGGGCTGCTCGAGCTCGGTGCCCGGGATGCGGTCGACATCGACGGATCGAGCGCGTACCTCGCGGCCGCGCGGGCCGAGGCGACGCGGCGCGGTCTCGATGACCGGGTCACCCACATCCTGGGCGACGTGACCGGCCTGGTCGGCGATGTCGCACCGGCTGACCTGGTGGCGCTTGACCGCGTGGTCTGCTGCTATGCCGATGCGCCGGCGCTGGTGGCGGCGGCCGCGGCGCTCGCGACCCGGCGGGTGGGTCTCGTGTATCCGCGCGACACCTGGTGGATCCGGATCGGGGTCACCATCTCCAACCCGATCATGTTCCGTCGATCGGCCGGATACCGGATGCGCGTCCATCGCCCGACGCTGCTCGCCGCAGTGTTGCGCACGGCGGGCTTCCGACGCCGACGGATCCGCGACGGGCACGTGTGGCGCGTCGAGGCCTGGGAGCGCGAGGCACCGGCAGCGTAGGTCGGCGGCGCGAACGGGGCGCCGTGGTCGATCCGAGTCGGCTACGCCGCGAGTCGGCTACGCCGCGAGTCGGCTACGCCGCGAGTCGGCCGCGCGAACGTCAGGCCGCCGATCCGTCTCCCAGGACAGCGGCGAGCCGCGCCGCCCACCTCGCCCGGTCGGCCGCGGCGTCGGCCGTGGCCAGTCGCTCCAGGAGCTGGAGGGGCTGGAGCCAGGCGAACGCCCGGGGTTCGCGTTCCGGCAGCCCGGCGACGTCGGCGAACGATCGCCAGGCGGTCCGCGCCATGTCCGGGTGGTGATGGCCGACGACCCATGCGAACCATGCCCCGTCGAACAGCGGATGGGCGAGCCGGGCGCGGTCGAGGTCGAGGACCGCGGCCACATCGGTTCCGCGCACGAGGACGTTGACGGGCGCGAGGTCGCCGTGGGCGAAGACCGACGGGACGCGGTCCGTGTCCCGGGCCGCGATGCCGAGGACCTCGCCGAGCCTCGCGGTGAGCGCGCTCATCCAGCAGGTCGGCGCAGCGCCGCAGCCACGCCCCACCGGTGGCCTGCAGGGCTTCGCCGGACGCCCAGTCGCCGGGGAGCGTGAGCGCGCCCGGGTCGATGGCGGACAGTCGGGCCGCGACCTGCCCACAGGTGCGCCCGACGACCATCGCTCCCGAACGGTCGCCCAGGAGCTCCGACCCCGGCCGCCCCTCGACGAACGGAATGGTGAGGATCGCGTGGCCGCCGTCACGCGCGACGAGCCGGGGCTCGGGGACCCGCAGGCCCGTGTGCCGGACCGCGGCCCGGATCGAGCGTGGTCCGGGCTCCGTGGGTTCCGAGGCGTCGGCCCGACGCTGGACGACCAGCCGTCGCCCGTCACCCGTGAGGAGCCAGGTCTCATGGTCGAAGCCCCACCGTGCGCGGGTCGCGCTCGGGGCTCCGTCGGGCCGCGCGGCGAGGACCCAGGCGGGCGGCCGATCTCCGCTCACCATGCCTCGCGCCCGGGCGCACCGTCGTCAGCGTCCTCGAACTCGCCCGGCTCGACGGGACCGCCGGGCGTGACCTGGGCCGCCGGCGCGCTGCGGAGCGTGATGATCCCGCCCACCGCGATCGTCGCCGCCCCGGCCACCGCGCGCGCGATGATCGCCTCGCCGAAGATGACGGCGCCCGCGGTGAACGACCACACCAGCGAGAGGTATCCCAGCGGGGCGAGATCGCTCGCCCGGCCGCGCTGGTAGGCGGCGACCAGCAGCCGGTGGCCAAGCAGCGCAGACAGGCCGACCACGCCGGTCCCGATCCACTCCAGGGGCGTCGGCGACGTCGGCGTCGGCACCCCGACCTCGAGCACCAGCGCGGCCACCAGCCCGACCAGCCCGGAGAGGAACACCGTCACCTCGGCCGGCTCGTCGCTCAGCGAACGGGTGAGCAGGCTGAACAGGGCATAGGCCAATGCCGTTCCCAGCGGCACCAGCATTGCGAGCTTGAGCTCCGCCGCATCGAGCCCGACCAGGATCACCACGCCCGTGAAGCCGATGATCGCGCCCAGCCCCGCAGCGCGGCTGACCCGCTCGCCGAGCAGCGGACCCGCGAGCAGGACCACGATCAGGGGTGTCGTGTTTCCGAGGGCGCTGACCTCGGCGATCGGCAGCAGCGACAGGGCGAGGAAGTAGGTCGCGGTCGCGGCGAACATCGCCAGCCCACGGGCGAGCTGGGTCCACGGCCGCCTGGTCGCGAGCAGCCGGCCCGGATGCCGGCCGCCGGCGATCAGCGCGAACGCCACGAGGTAGGAGACGTGCCGGCCGAACACGACGTGCACCACGGGCTGCTGCCCGACGAGCGTCTTGGTCATCGAGTCCGTCGCGACGAACACGATCCCGGCGAGCATGAAGATGAGCGCGCCGCGGCGGGCCGTGGACAGGCCCGCGAAGCGAGCCGCGACCGGGTGGGTGGATGCGGTCACCGGGTCGGTCAGTCGGGCAGGATGTCGGTCAGGTTCCCCATCGCGTCGAACCCGATCGGAGCCGGCGGGCGCTCCACCCGGCATCGCCCGGTGGCGAGCAGCTCGGGCAGGAGTCCCTCGGACGCGTAGAACCACTCGAGGTGCTTCGTGTCCCGCAGCCGCACGATGCGCGCCGTGTCCGCGGACACCTTGAGGCAGCACGCGATCGCGGCGTCAAGCGCGTCCCGGTCCGTGTCCACCGTGAGCGCCACCCGCGCGCCCTCGGGGGTCTTGGCCGTGATGCAGTTCATGTAGGTCTTGGCCACGTCCATCGCGTCGGCCGCCCGCCCGAGGACCACGTCGGCCATGCCGATCCCGACCGCGTTGCCCTCGGTGGCCTCGGTCAGGCCGCGGACGATGATCCGCTGGATGAGCGGGTCCCTGCCGGTGGGCCCGGTGTAGTAGCGTCCGACGACGTTGGAGTCCATCCCCAGCCCGCTGATGTCCTTGCCGATCTGGTCCAGGATCAGGACGTCGAGCGTGCTGAGCGGCAGCCGGGCGAGGTGCGCATCCGCCTCCTCCAGCAGCGCCCGCTCGCGCTGGTGCATCTCCGCGGCCGGGACGGCCTCGATCCGGCGAAGACGGGCATAGCCGTTCTCGATCAGGGCCAGGCCGAACGGGATCGGCGCCCTGGCAAGGGTGTGCTCGGCGACGGCGGGGATGAGCTCCGCGAAGGTGGAGAAGCCCTCGCGGTGGAAGGTGTCGGCACCGCGCTGCTTGCCGAGACCGATCGCGATCATCTTGAGCAGCCCGCTCTCGATCGGTCCCGAGAAGTCGGTGTGCGGCTTCACCCGGTTGACGGGGATGATGACGTCGGCGCCGGTCAGCGCCAGGCGATCAACGAACACGGGCACGCCCCGGACCTCGCCGATCTCCACCGTGTCCATGCTCGAGCGGATCTCACACCCGATGGTGTCCTCGCGGATCCCCAGCGAGGCGAGCACCGCCGCCTGGCCGTCCGCGGTCGCGCCGCCGTGACTGCCCATCGCGGGCACGGCGAACACCTCGAGCCCCGAGGCGCGGAGCGCCGCGACCGTCGCACGGGCGACCTCGGCGATCCGGTCGATGCCCCGGCTGCCCAGCGCCACGCACGCCCGGCCCCCCGTCGGCAGCCGGTCGCGCACCGGCGCGAGAGCGTCGGCCACGGCCGAATCGATGTCACCGACCTCGGTCCGGTCCATCTCGTGCCGGACCAGGGCCCACGAGGGGAGCGCCTCGTGGCGGAACACGTCAAGCCACGAGCCGGGCGCACGCGCCCCGATCTCGGGGACCGGCGGATCGTCGTCCCGGCGGATCGTCATCGCCTTCCTCAGATCGTCATGGCCGTGAAGCCCCCGTCCACGCGGACGATGGCTCCCGTCACGTAGCCCGATGCCGCGTCGGAGGCCAGCCACACCGCGGTTCCGACGAGCTCGTCAGGCTCGCCCAGCCGGCCGGCCGGCGTGTGCGAGACGATCGCCGCGAGGCGGTCGTCGGACAGCAGCGCCCGGTTCTGCTCGGCGGGGAAGAAGCCGGGCGCGATGGCGTTGACCCGGATGCGGTGTGGCGCGAGCTCGCGCGCGAGGTACTGGGTCAGGTTGTTCAGCCCGGCCTTGGCCACCGAGTAGGCCAGCACCCGCGACAGCGGGGGCCCGGACGAGGCGGACGAGATGTTGATGATCGACCCCCCGCGGCCGGCCTCGACCATGCCCCGGCCGAACACCTGGCAGGCCACGAACACCGACGTCAGGTTCGCGTCCAGGAGGCGCCGCCACTCATCGAGCTCGATGTCGAAGAACGGGGTCGAGCTGTTGACGCCCGGCGCGTTCACGAGGATGTCGACTGGGCCCAGCCGGGCCTCGACCTCGCGCCGCGCCGCCTCGACCGTCGCGGGGTCGGTGGCGTCGACGTGGACCGCGATCGCCCGGACCCCGGCGGCCTCCAGGGCCGCAACCCGGATCGCCGCGCGCTCCTCCGAGCGACCGAGCACGGCCACCGCGGCGCCCGCCGCACCGAGCCCATGACTGATGCTGCCGCCCAGGACGCCCGTACCGCCGATCACGACGGCCACCCGGCCGTCCAGATCGAAAACGCCGGTCGTGGTCATCGATCAAATGCCTTTCCGTGCTTCCCCACCGGGCGCGTCTTGGCTGTCGGTCGTCGCCTGCCTGAAGCACCGACGTCATCCGCCAGTATGGCCCTTGCAGGCGCTGTGTCCAAGGGTCTACTGTAGGACAATCAACTATCGTTCATCACGGCAGAAACCCGAGGTGCAGGGCGTGACGCAGTACGTCTTCGATCCGCACGACGTGATCCGGTACCGGTACCCGACCCACACCAACGACCTGATCATGGACCGCCAGCACGCCTCGGCCGCCGAGGCGTTCTTCGTGATCCTCGAGCCCGGCGAGGCGCCCCCGATCCACACCCACGACGATGCCGAGCAGGTGTTCTTCATCCTCGAGGGCAAGGGCGAGCTGGGCATCGGGCCCGAGGCAGCCGAACGGTATCCGCTCGAGCCGGGCGACTTCGTCCGCACCCCGCCGGGCGTGCCGCACGCCGTGAGCTGCATCGGCGAGAGCCGGTTCGTGTACCTGAGCATCGACTGCTTCGTCGCCGGCCCCAACCCCGCCGAGCCGACCTGGGACAGCCACGTCCACCAGATGTGCGCCACCAACGGCTGGGACTTCGACACCGTGAAAGAGGGGCCGATCGACGGCGAGACGTACGTCGCCCGCGGCGGCTGACGTCGGTGCCGGGCGCCCGCAGGCTGCGGGCGCGATTCGAGGAGGAGCAATGATCAAGCAGTTCGCCGACCTCGCCGTCGAGCCCCAGCCCTACGCGGACTACCGGCCGATCTTCGAGACCAACCGGCTCAACGTGACCCACGTGCGGATCCATCCCGGCGAGACGGTCCCGACGCATACCCACCACGACGAGGACCAGGTCTACTACGTGGCCTCGGGCACCGGGTACGTCGTCCTCGACGGGCAGCGCACGGACGTGTCCGCGGGGAGCAGCGTGCTGATCCCGATCGGCACCGAGCACGAGATCACGAACACCGGCGCGGACGTGCTGGACTACGTGTTCTTCGTCGTGTTCGTCCCGGCCCACGCATGACCGAGCTCGTTCGCGATCGCCTGCGGGTGATCGTCCAGCCGGATCGGCCCACGCTGGGTGCCGCGGCAGCGGCGTACTCGGCGGATCGCCTTCGAAGCCTCCTCGACCACCAGGATCGGGTGCGGGTGATCTTCGCCGCAGCCGCCTCGCAGAACGAGATGCTGGCTGCGCTTGGCCAGACCGAGGGCATCGACTGGGCGCGGGTGGACGCGTTCCACCTCGACGAGTACGTCGGGCTGCCGCTGGGCCACCCGAGGTCGTTCGGGCGGTGGCTCCACGACCACATCTGGTCACGCGTCAATCCCGGCCGGGTGGAGCGGATCGACGGCGGCAACCCCGCCGGCGGCGCGGCCGAGGCCGCCCGCTACGGCGCGCTCCTTGCGGACGGCGGCATCGACCTCGCGCTCGTCGGCGTCGGGGAGAACGGACACGTCGCCTTCAACGACCCCCACGTCGCGGACTTCGACGATCCCGTGTGGATGAAGCCCGTCGAGATCGACGACACCAGCCGCCACCAGCAGGTCCGCGACGGCGCGTTCGACCGGTTCGAGGACGTGCCCCGCACCGCGCTCACCGTCACCATGTCCACGATCCGCGCCTGCCGGGTCGTCTCGCTGGTCGTCCCGGGGCCGCAGAAGGCTGCCGCCATCGCGGCGATGCTGGACGGTCCGGTCAGCACCGCCTGTCCGGCCTCCGTCCTGCGCGGCCACCCGGATGCCGTGCTGTTCGTCGACGAGGCCGCGGCCTCGGCGGCCCGCCGCTGACGGCAGCCAGCCCGGTCCCGGCCGCGGAACGGCCGGTCCTGAACAGAGGAGTCACGATGTCGAAGCTGGCAATCCACGGGGGCACGCCGGTCCGGACGAAGCCCTTCCTCGGCTGGCCGGTGTTCGGGACCGAAGAGGAGGACGCCCTGCTCGCGGCGCTCCGATCGGGCGTGTGGGGCTCCATCGACGGCACGTACGTCAAGGAGCTCGAGGTCGAGTTCGCGAAGCTCCAGGCCGCGCGCCACGGGATCGCCTGCGTCAACGGCACGATGGCGCTGTCGGTGGCCCTCAAGGCGCTGGGGATCGGGCCCGGCGACGAGGTCCTCGTCCCGCCGTACACGTTCATCGCCACGGCGAGCGCGGCGCTCATGGTCGGCGCGGTGCCGGTGTTCGTCGACGTCGAGCTGGACACGCTGCTCATCGACCCCAGCCTCATCGATGCCGCCGTCACCCCGCGCACCAAGGCGATCATCCCCGTCCACCACGGCGGCTCCCCGGTCGACATGGACGGCGTCATGTCCGCCGCGCAGCGACACGGGCTCAAGGTCGTGGAGGACGCCGCGCAGGCCCACGGGTCCGCATGGCGCGGCCGGCCGGTCGGCGCGATCGGGGACGTGGGGACGTTCAGCTTCCAGTCCTCGAAGCCGATCAACGCCGGCGAGGGCGGGATGATGCTGACCAACGACGACGAGCTCGATGAGCTCCTGTGGTCGTACCGCAACGTCGGGCGGCGACGTGGCGGGGAGTGGTACGAGCATGTCCGGCTGGGCTGGAACCTCCGGATGACCGAGTTCCAGGCCGCGGTGCTGCTCGAGCAGATGAAGCGCATGCCCGCGCAGCAGGCCCATCGAACCGAGGCGGCGGCGTACCTGTCGTCGAGGCTGCTCGAGATCCCGGGCGCGGTCCCGCTGCGCGTTCCCGACGGGGTCACCGCGCACAGCTGGTACACGTACCACTGGCGTTGGCTGGGTGAGCCCGATGGCGGCCTGCCCAAGCACCAGTTCGCGGAGGCGCTTCGCGCCGAGGGCGTGCCGGTGTTCCACGGCTACACGCCGCTCAACCGGAACCAGGCCGTGATCGACGAGATCGCGCGGCTCGGCGGGCCCGCACCGGTGCCCTGCCCGAACGCCGAGAAGGCCGAGGCGGACGAGATCCTGATGTTCTCGCTGTCGATCCTGATGGGCACGCACCAGGATCTCGATGACGTCGCCGAGGCGGTCGCCAAGGTTGCCGCGGTTCGCGCGTGAGCACACCCGCGGCCATCCGCGTCGGCCTGGTGGGCTGCGGGGCCATCTCGACCCAGCACCTCGAGGCCATCTCGGCGCTGCCGGCCCTGTCGCTCGCCGGTGTCGTCAGCGCGTCCGCGGACCGGGCACAGACCGTCGGCGAGCGGTGGGGCGTGCCGTGGACGACGGACCTCGGCGAGCTGCTCGGTCGGGACGACGTGGATGCGGTCACGATCGCCACGCCGTCCGGGTTGCACCCGGCCCAGGCGCTGGCAGCGCTGCGTTCCGGTCGCCACGTGATCGTCGAGAAGCCGATCGCCCTGTCGGTCGAGGATGCGGACGCCGTCGTGGCGGCGGGCCGCGAGCGCAACCTCACCGTCGCGACGATCTCGCAGCGCCGGTTCGAGCCCGCCGTGCGCGCGCTCCACGCGGCGATCGAGGCCGGGGCGCTGGGGACGATCTCGCTGATCATCGCCGAGGGTCTGTACCACCGGCCGCAGTCGTACTACGACAGCGCCCCGTGGAGGGGCACGCGCGCCCTCGATGGCGGCGTCCTGATGAACCAGGCCATCCACGTGATCGACCTGCTGCGCTGGATGGGCGGACCGGTGGCGTCGGTCACGGGCCACGTCGCGACCCTGGGGCACCGGATGGAGGCGGAGGACACGGCCTCAGTCAGCCTCCGGTTCACCGGTGGCGCGCTGGGTGAGATCGTCGCCACCACCTGCGCCAACCCGGAGCTGCCCGTGGAGCTGCGCGTCTACGGGGATCGTGGGCACGTTCGCCTTGCCGGCGAGGCGGCCGTCGAGTGGGATGTCCCGGGCGTGCCGGCGCCGGAGCCCGCAACAGACGACGCCGCTGCCGTCGTGGATCAGCCGGGCGTCGGCGCCACGCAGACATGGGGCACCAACGCGATCGGCTACCTGCGTCAGTACGCCGACTTCGTCGAGGCCGTCCGGACCGGCCGCCCGCCCGCGGTGACCGGCGATGACGGCCGCAACGCCGTCGAGATCATCACGGCCGCCTACGAGGCCGACCGTGCCGGACGAGCCGTCGTGCTCGGAGGAGGTTCGAGATGAAGGTCGGGGCGGCAAAGGTCGACATCACGCCGCCGCTGGGGATGCAGCTCGAGGGCTTCGAGGTTCGCGTGGACGGCGCGACGGGCATCCATGACCCGCTGTACGCGCGGGCGATCGTCGCCGAGGGCGCCGACGGCACCACCGTCGCACTGCTGGTCGCGGACCTGCTCCAGGTCGATCCGCGGCTGCAGGGGCTGGTCGCCGACGAGGTGCTGGCGCGAACCGGCATCACCCGGGAGCACCTGCAGCTGGCCGGGACGCACACGCACAGCGGACCGCGGCTGGCGGAGCCGTCCGACGCGGAGCGAGCCATCGGCCACGGCATCGCCGACGCGATCACGCACGCCTGGGAGCAGCGCCGCGAGGCGGTTGCCGCGGTGGGCATCGGCGAGGTGACCGGGATCGGCGCCAACCGGCGGCCCAACGGCGGTCCGGTCGACGACCGGGTCACGGTCACCCGGTTCGACGACGTCGACGGCCGGCCGATCGCGACCCACGTCAACTACGGCTGTCATCCGACCACGCTGGGTCCGAACAACCTGCTCTATACCGCCGACTACCCGGGCGTGCTCTGCCGGCTGGTGGACGAGGCGGTCGGCGGCGTGACCGTGTTCTCGACCGGTCCGCAGGGAGACGTGAACCCGGGTGGCTACTCGCCCGAGGGCAGCATGGTCGGGATCGTCGTCCCGTGGCGGACGTTCGAGTCCGCCGAGCGGTACGGCCGCCTGCTGGCAGACTGCGTCCTGGCCGTTCGGCCAGGGCTGGAGCCGCGCCCATCGGATCGCGTGTGGGGCGACGCGCGGGTGGTCGAGCTGCGGCGCAAGCGCCTGCCCGCACGCGATGTTGCCCGTGACGCGGCCGTCGCGGCGCGCGACGCCGAGCGCCTCGTCGTGGCCGCCGACATGAGCCCGGACGCCACCTACCACGCGCTCGTGGCCGCCGCCTACGCGGAGCTGGTCGCGAGCCAGGCGGCCGATCCCGATCGCGACGAACCCGTCCGGATCCGGGCGAGCGGGCTCGCCATCGGGCCGTTGCTCCACGTCGGCGTGTCGGGCGAGCTGTTCGTGGCGCTCGGCCAGCAGATCCGGCGGACGCTGGGCGATGGGCAGACCTGCGTCGCGGCACTGTGCGACGGCACGGTGGGCTACATCCCGACCGCCGAGGCATTCGCGATCGGCGGATACGAGCCCAACGCCAGCGTGCTCCACCCGGGCGAAGGCGAGCGGCTGGTCGACGCCGCCGTCGACCTCGCGTCCAGGGCACCCGCAGCCTGACACGGACCGACCCGCAACCACGATCACCAGCGACCGGACAACCGACCACCAGGAGGTCACCCATGGCCACGCCGATCTACGCCACCTACCTCGACCAGATCACCGCCCTGCTTGCCCAGATCCGGGACGAGGAGGGCGACGCGATCGCCCGGGCCGGGGCGGTCATCGCGGACCGGATCGCTGCGGATCGCATGATCTACGTGATCGGCCCCGGCGGCCATTCGCAGATCGGCGCCGAGGAGGTGTTCTCCCGGGCCGGCGGCCTCGCCTGCATCGTGTCGTTCATCGACGACGGCTTCTACCTCGGCAACGGCGCGGCCCGGTCGATGGCGATCGAGCGGACGCCCGGCTACGCGCGCGCCATCCTCGATCGCGGCGAGATGGGCGCCGGTGACGTCCTGGTCATCGTCAACGCCTACGGCATCAACTCGGCCACGATCGACAGCGCGATGTATGCCCGCGAGAAGGGGATGACGAGCATCGGGGTGACGTCGGTCGCGAACCAGCGCGGGTTGCCCCAGGGTCATCCGAGCCGCCACCCCAGCGGCCAGGACCTGTGCGACCTCGTGGACATCCTGGTCGACACCAAGATGCCGCTGGGTGACGCCGTGCTCAAGCTCGACGGCGTGAGCGAGAAGGTCGCCCCGGTGTCCACCTACCTCAACGCCTTCGCCCTCAACGCGATCATGCTCGAGGCGATCGCGGAGCTGGCCCGGCGCGGCATCGAGCCGCCCATCTGGCGGAGCTCCAACAGCCCCGGTGGCGACGAGGCGAACGTCGCCGTGACCGAGCGCTATCGCACCCGCGTGCGGAACCTCTGAGGGCCTGGATCGACCGTGCAGGAGGCAGCGGAAATGGGCTCTGCGCCGCGGCTCGAGGGGCCCGGCTCGGGGGTGCCGAAGCGCCTTGCGCCTGCCATGTCAGATGATCTATTGTCCGACAATCATGCATTTGGAGGGGATGCTCGAACCATGAGTCTGCAGCGGCCCGAGACGCTGACCACCGCGGTCGCCGCCTACGTCAAGGACGCCATCGTGCGCGGCGAGTTCGCGCCCGGCTCCCGGCTCCCGGAGGTGGCCCTCGCCGCCCAGCTCGAGACGTCGCGCGGCACCGTCCGGGAGGCACTCCGGACGCTGGCCGATGGCGGCCTGATCCAGATCATCCCGCGCCGGGGTGTGTTCGTGTCCCAGCTGTCGGTTCGTGCGGCGTGGGAGATCACGAGCCTCCGCGCGCTGCTCGAGCCATACGCCTCGCGCCTGGCCCTCGAGGCGAGCGGCTCCGACGAGGCGATCCAGGAGGAGGTGCACGCGGCGTTCGAGCATCTCAAGGAGGCGATCGCGACGGGGGACCCCGTGAACGTCGCCGACGCGGACGTCGCCTTCCATCGCGCGGTCTTCGCGCGGTGCGGCCACAAGATGCTGCTCAGCCGGCTGCTGACGCTCCAGGCGCTGTCCTACCGGATCGTGCTCACCAATCAGATCTCGTCCGCCGATGCGCCGACGCTCATCGCCCAGCACGCCCCGATCGTCGAGGCGGTCGAGCTGCGCGACCCGGAGCTGCTCGACGCCGCCGTCCGGACCCACGTCATCGAGGCCGGTGAGCTGCTGATGACCCGGATGGCCGCGCTGGAGGCAGGACGGACCAAGCGTCCCCAGTCGACAACCTTCGGCCTCGGTCGCTGGCCCTCGGGAGCCAGTCCGCACCCGAGGCGTTCAAGCCCGCAGCCCGGGAGCGATCGATAGCCCATCCCGTCCACGCCATCCGGCCCTCGTCGGACCGGGGGTGCGACTCGAAGATCTGGATCCGAGCACACAGGAGGCTGGTGCCCTTGACCTTGATCCGCCGCCTCACGCCAACCGTGGCGAACGCACTTGGAGGAGCAACATGATTCACCCTCGCGCATGGGTCAAAGCCCTTGCGGTCGCGGGGTCGCTCGTCATCGTGGTCGGAGCCTGCGGCTCCGGCACCCCGTCGACGGCGCCGACCACCGCGGCCAGCACCGCACCAGGCGAATCCAGCGCGCCGGCTGCCGACGCGTGCGGCACCGACCCGATCACCCTGAACGTCTGGGGCGGCTACCCGGAGCTCGATCCGGTCTACAAGGCCGCGGGCGAAGCCTTCACGGCGCTTCATCCCAACGTCAGCTTCACCGTCTTCTCCACCGACCTGCGCGGCTTCGAGCAGAAGCTGACGACGGCGATCCCGTCCGGCACGGCCGGTGACGTGGTGGTCAGGACGACCAACTTCCTGGCCCGGTTCATCGACCAGGGCCTCCTCCTGCCGTTGCCTGACGACCTCAAGACGGCGGTGACCGCGAACGGCTACGCGCCGGAGGTCATCAAGGACGGCACCTACGCCGACAACATGTGGGGCCTGCCGATCTTCACCGGCGGCACCGGGATCTTCTACAACACCGACATGTACAGTGCCGCGGGGATCAGCGGCCCGCCGACCTCGATGGACGAGCTGATCGCCAACGCCTACAAGACCTACAAGACCGACGCCTCGGGCGCGACGACCGTGTCCGGCCTCAGCCTGCGGCTCGCAGGCCAGGGCAGCGGCGTCGCCGAGAAGTTCTGGATCCTGCTGCTGCAGTACGGCAAGACGCTCATCCGCGAGACCCCCGAGGGCTCCGGCAAGTGGGTGGCCGAGTACAACGGCCCCGAGGGCGTCAAGCTGTTCCAGATGTACGTGGACATGCTGCGTGACGGCGTCGACTCGCTGAACATCGACTCCGATGCAGCAGCGTTCGAGAAGCAGGAGACCTCGCAGTTCCTTCGCGAGTCCTGGGTGATCCCCGACATCGCGAAGAATGCCCCCGACCTCGTCGGCCACTACGCGACGATCGCGCCGCCGGTGGGCGACATCCTCACGGTCG
Organism: uncultured Chloroflexia bacterium; assembly: GCA_963749705.1. Lineage (GTDB taxonomy): Bacteria > Chloroflexota > Limnocylindria > Limnocylindrales > CSP1-4 > CAIXZV01. The sequence continues at coordinate 76,725 of CAVVNQ010000007.1, forward strand.
AGTCCATGTTCGTCCCGACCGCGGCGCCGAATCCGGACTGCTCGTGGGAGTTCATCCGGTTCATGCGCGAGCCGGAGCAGCAGATCAACCTCGTCAAGGTCTCCGGCTGGCCGCCCGCCCGCCACGACCTCGGGGCGGGGCTGGATGCGTTCCTTGCCGAGAACCCGACCTTCGAGGGTTTCCTCAAGAAGCCCGATAACTTCTCGCTCACGACCACCCCGGCGATCCCGGAGTTCGACGAGATCGAGACCAAGCTCGCGACCCATCTGGTCGAGGCCTACGCCGACTTCGCCAACCTGGCCGGCCAGCCCGACAAGATCCAGACCCTGCTCAACGGCTGGGCAGACGAGACCAACCAGATCCTCAAGGACAACAGCCACTACGGCGGTTGACCAACCTTTGCGGGCGTCGCGGCAGCTGCCGCGACGCCCGCACAACCACCTGCACCACCGGCTATCGTAGGGTCGCTGATGAGCAGTCCTGAAAAGGTCGAGGGTCGCTCGTTGTCTTCGTTGGCACGTACCCCGATCGCCGCTGTCCGTCGTGTTCCACGACGAACCTGGGTCCGCTACCGGTTCGTGTTCCTCGTGCTCACGCCGATCATGGCGCTGTTCTTCTATCTGCGCGTGATCCCGACCGGCTTCGCGATGCTGATGAGCTTCTTCGATTGGCAGCTCATCAAGCCGGCCGACAAGTTCGTCGGGCTCGACAACTACATCAACCTGCTGGGCGACGAGAACTTCCGGACGGCGTTCACCAACACCACGTTGTTCGCCGTAGGCACCTCGGTGATCTCCGTGCTGGTCGCCCTCCTCCTGGCGGCGCTCCTGGCCCGGTTCGTACGCGGCCGCGTCGGCGGCGCCCTGGAGCTGCTGTACTTCGCCCCCGTGCTCGTGCCGATGGTGCCGGTCACCCTCGGCTGGCGGGAGATCTTCAACTACCAGCACGGGATCCTGAACTCGGCGCTGGGGCTGGTGGGGATCCCGAAGCAGCCATGGCTGAGCGACCCGACGATGGCCCTCGTGGCGGTGATCATCCTGTCGGTCTGGAAGCAGATCGGCTACAACATGATCATCCTGCTGGTCGGGATGCGCGCCATCCCGCACGTCTACCACGAGGCCGCCGCATGCGACGGCGCCAATGCCTGGCAGCAGTTCCGGCACATCACGATGCCACTGCTCGCGCCCGTCACGCTGTTCGTCGTGGTGATCACCACGATCTCCGCCTACAACGTGTTCACCCAGGTGTACGTCCTCGCCTCGGACGTCCAGGGTGCCCCGGGCAAGCTGGTGCGGGTGCTCGTCTACGACATCTTCGAGAACGGGTTCCGCTTCTTCAAGATGGGCTACGCCGCGTCTGAGGCCATGTACCTGTTCATCATCATCCTCGTGCTGACGGTCATCCAGTTCCGGTTCCTGCGGGGGTCCGATCAATGAAGCCCGGCACCGGCTCCCTCATGGCCCGCGTGAGCTACTGGGTCGTCGTCGCCCTTCTGCTGGTCGGCGGGATCATCATGGTGTTCCCGCTGTTCTGGCTGTTCAGCACATCGCTGCGCCCCGGGACGGAGCTGATCCAGGTCCCGCCGAGCCTGCTCCCCCAGCACTGGACGCTGGACAACTTCCAGAAGGCGATCGATCGCGCGCCGCTGCTGTCCTACATGTGGAACAGCGTCGTGTTCGCGACCGTGTCCACCGTGTTCATCCTGCTGACCTCGACCGTGGCCGGCTACATCTTCGCCAAGTTCAAGTTCCCGGGGAACAACTTCCTGTTCATGCTCGTGCTCGCGACGGCGATCGTGCCGTTCGAGATCTACATGGTCCCCCTGTTCCTCCAGATGAACGCGCTGGGCCTGGTGAACAACCCGGTCGGGATGTTCCTGCCGTACCTGGTCCTGAGCTACGGCATCTTCTTCATGCGCCAGAACACGATCACCAGCGTGCCCGACGAGCTGCTCGACGCGGCCCGGATCGACGGCATGGGTGAGTTCGGGATCATGCTCCGGCTGGTACCCCGGCTGCTCGCCCCGGCCATGGCCGCGCTGGCGATCCTCGCCTTCATCCAGGCCTGGACCGCGTTCATCTGGCCGCTGCTCATCCTCAACGATCCGAAGTACTTCCCGATGGAGCTGGGCCTGTCGCAGTTCGCCAACTCCTATTCCGTGGACTTCGGCGTCGTCGCCGCCGGCGCGGTGATCGCCATGGCACCCACGCTGCTGGCGTTCATGCTGCTGCGCCGCCGGATCGTCGAGGGCATCACGCTCACTGGGCTCAAGGGCTGACCGCGAGCCCCCGGAAAGGCATCGCTCCATGACCTCGATCAGCGCCGCCCCGGATGCTCCTGCCCGTCACAATGCCCCGCTCACGTACCTGGGCCGGTCCACCGAGGACGGAGAACCCGTCCGGCTGACCGTGGACGGGGGCGTGGTCAGCGCGATCGAGCGGGTGACGGAGGATCCGGGGGGCACCTGGATCTCGCCCGGCTGGATCGACATCCAGATCAACGGCTACGCGGGCCACGACCCCAACGCCACCGGCGCGGACGCATCCACGACCGAGGGGATGGTCCGCTCGCTGTGGCCCGAGGGGATCACGGGCTCGTGCGTCACGATCTGTACCGAATCCGAGGCGCACATCAAGGACAACCTGCGTGCGATCGTCGCGGCCGGTGACGCGGACCCCCTCATCGCCGCATCGCTGGTCGGGATCCATGTCGAGGGTCCGCACATCGCGACCGAGGACGGACCGCGCGGGGCCCACCCGCTGCGCCACGTCCGTCCGCCGGACATCGACGAGTACCGACGCTGGCAGGAGGCGGCCGAGGGCCGGATCCGGATCGTGACGCTGTCGCCCGAGTACGACGCGGCGGTCCCGTACATCCGGGCGGTCGCTGCCGACGGCGTGCTGGTCTCGATCGGGCACACCACGGCGACCTCCGACCAGATCCGTGCCGCGGTCGACGCCGGGGCTCGCTGGTCGACCCACCTGGGCAACGGCGCCCACGCCATGATCCGGCGCCACCCGAACTACATCTGGGACCAGCTGGCCGAGGACCGCCTCAGCGCCGGGTTCATCTTCGACGGGCATCACCTGCCACCGGCGTTCATGCGAACCGCTGTCCGGGCCAAGGGGGTGGAGCGCACGGTGCTGGTCAGCGACGCGGTGTCGATGGCGGGCCTGCCGCCCGGCCGGTACACGCTGTTCGACGGGGGCGACGTCGAGCTCCAGCCCAACGGCCGCCTCGAGCTTGCCGGGACGCCGCTGCTCGCCGGCGCGGTCACGGCGCTGCCCACGTGCGTCGCCAACGCGGTCCGTCACGCCGGCACGACGCTGGCCGACGCCGTGCGGATGGTCACCGCGAACCCGTCGCGGCTGCTGGGGCTCCCGATCACGGCCGGCCACGAGAGCCTGCGGACGGGCGTTGCCGCCAACCTCACGATGTTCCGGCGATCGGATGCGACGGGGGACATCGAGATCGTGCGCACGCTCGTCGACGGGACCGTGGTGTTCGAGGCGCCGGCCGCCTGACGCCGCGCACGGCGCGACGCCGGCCGCATGACGCGGGCCGCGCGCGGGTTCAGCGCTGGATGCGGGCAGACCCTCCGGCCGCGAACGCGCGGACCTGATCGAGCGTGGCCATCGTCGTGTCCCCCGGGAACGTCGTCAGCAGGGCCCCGTGCGCCCAGCCGAGCCGCAGCGCCTCCTCGGGCGCCTCCCCATTGAGGAGCCCGTAGAACAAGCCGGAGGCGAAGCCGTCGCCACCGCCCACGCGATCGTGGACGTCGAGCTCGCACACCGGTGCGACGAACGACTGGCCGGCCACCCACGCGACGGCGCTCCATCGGTGGCGGCTTGCCGACTGCACCTCGCGCAGCGTCGTCGCGACCACGCGGATCCGCGGGTACGCCGCGACCACGCGGTCGATCATCTCGAGGAACGAGGCCGGGTCCAGGCCCGTGCTCCTGACCTCGGGTCCGGGGATCTGGAGGCCCGTCTGGAGATCCTCCTCGTTGCCGACGAGGACGTCCACGTGCTCGACGATCCGGCGCAGGACCTCGTGGGCTCGGGCGCCGCCCCCCAGCGCATGCCACAGCTTGGCGCGGTAGTTGAGGTCGAAGGAGACGATCGCCCCCGCATCGTGCGCGGCCTGCATCGCCTCGATGATCAGCTCGGAGGTGGTGGGCGATAGCGCCGCGAAGATCCCGCCGCTGTGGAACCAGCGGACGCCGGCGCCGAAGATCGACGGCCAGTCGAAGTCGCCCGGCGCGAGACGCGCCGCCGCCTCGTTGGCGCGGTTGTAGAACACGACCGGTCCACGGATGCCGTAGCCGCGATCGCTGTACACCGTGGCGATGTTCGGGCCCGTCGCCCCGTCGTGCGGGAACCGGCGGTAGAACGGCGTGACGCCCATCGCCCGGACCCTGCCCGCGACCAGGTCGCCGATCGGATAGTCGACCATCGCGGTCGCGATCCCGGTCCGCTGCCCGAACGCATCGGCGAGGTTCGCGGCGACATTGAACTCGCCGCCCGACACGTGGATGTCAAAGGACGCGGCCTTCCGGAACGGGATGATGCCGGGGTCGAGCCGCGTGACCACCGCGCCGAGCGCCAGCAGGTCAAGCGCTCCATCCGCCCGGATCGCCAGTGGCGTTGTCATCGAACCACCTCCATGGGGCGCGCTCGCCGTCTCGCGTGCCAATCATCGCAGGTCTCGACAGGATTGTCCGATTGACCGACAATCCGAGGGTCAACGATCGCCAGGGTCGGTGGAGTCGGGGCGGCATCACCGATCCCGGTCAGCGCGTCCCGAGGAGTGCACGATGGCTCGCGATGATGGACCGGTCGGTTCCTGGGCTCTGGCTGTCGACGGTCGCGACGGCTCCGGGCACGCGCGCCATGGGATCGTGCGGGACGACGTCCGGTTCGGCGCGTCGGCGGATCCTGCGTTCGGACGCCCTTGCGCGCGGCTGACCGGGTCCGGACGACTGGAGGTGCCGGCACCGGGGCTCGCGGGCGGCGACATCACGGTGGCGGCATGGGTCAACGCGGCCGCGGCTCCCACGACCGTGCTGGGGGACGTCGTCTCGTGGTTCGACCCGCAGGCGCGGCGCGGGTTCAACCTTGCGTTCGAGCACGGCGCGCCGTGCGGCAGCCACGGCAACGACCGGACGGCCTGGTTCGGGATCGACGCCGGGACCACGCCAGCGACCGTCGACCACGGACGCCCGGGCGATGCCACGGTGATGGTCTGCTCGCTGGCCGCCCATGACGGCAGCATCTACGCGGCCACCTGGGAGCAGGGTCCGGCGCCCCGCGGGCACGTGTACCGGTTGGATGGGGGCACCTGGGTCGATTGCGGGTCGCCCTGGGACGCGAACGCCGTCACGCGGCTGGCCGTCCACGATGGGGCGCTCTACGCCGGCGTGTCGCGGCTCCGGGGCGGCGGCTCCGGGCTGGAGGATTCGGCGAACCAGGGTCCGGGTGGGCGTGTCCTCCGCTACGACGGCGGGCAGGCGTGGTCCGACATGGGCCAGATCGAGGGCGCGGACGCGATTGCCGCGCTCGTCCCGTTCGCGGGCGCGCTGTACGCCGCGCCGATGTACTCGGAGGGCGTGTTCCGGTTCGACGGCCCCGGGCGCTGGACGTGGTGCGGGTCGCCGGGGCGCCGCCTCCTCGCGCTCGGCGTGCACGGTGGTGCGCTGTACGGCGCAGGCAACGACCATGCCGACGTCAGCAGCGCCATCGCGCTCACGAAGGCCGGGGTGGTGGTGGCGGCGCGCTCGACCGAGGGCGGGGGCGGCGTGTTCCGCTACGACGGCGGCGACCGCTGGGTGAGCCGGGGGCTCCAGCCGGACACGACGCAGCTGTACTCGATCGAGACGTACGGGAACCGGCTGCACATCGGCACCTGGCCGGCGGGCCTGGTGTTCCGGGGATCGGAGCTGGATGGGGCGGGCGACGCCTCCTGGCAGCCCATCGGGCGGCTCGGCGACGAGACCGAGATCATGAACCTGCAGGCGTACAACGGGACCCTCTACGGCGGCACGCTGCCCCACGCCCAGGTCTTCCGATACGACGCGGACGACGATTGGGCGCTCGTGGCCACGCTCGATGCGACGCCCGATGTCCGCTATCGGCGGGCGGCGTCGATGGTCCTGTTCGGCGGCGAGCTGTGGGTCGGGACGCTGCCTTCGGGACACGTGCACTCGCTGCGCGCGGGTGCCGTGGCGTCGAACGACGGATCGCTGGCGCCCGGCTGGCACCACCTCGCCGGGGTCCGGCGGGGCGATCGGGTCGAGCTGTACGTCGACGGTCGCGGGGTCGCCACGTCCGAGGTCACGACGATCGCGGGGTCCGTTGCACCGGACGCCGAAACGCCGCTCGTGCTCGGGGGTGGCCCGCGCGCGGGCTTCGAGGGCGAGCTCGCGGACGTCCGCGTCTGGGACCGCGCCCTGGATCCGGCGGAGCTCGCCGCGTTCGCGGCGGAGTCGGCGTAGCGCGCCGTACGATCTGGTGCGCAGCGCCTGACGGCCGACCCGGCGTCCCTCGAGCGTCGGGTACCAGGGGAGGAGGGCTCGAGCTGAATGGATCGTGACGATGTCGCCTACGCGGGCCAGCGCGAGTACACCCCGCTGTTTCTCAGGATCTACGACCCCGTGATCCTCGGCTTCCTCTCGCCGGTGGTTTGGCGGTGCCCGACGCCTCGCCTCGTGGAGGGCTACCGGCGACATCTCGGCCGGCGGCACCTCGACGTTGGCCCCGGGACCGGCTACCTCCTTGCGCATGCCGGCATGCCTGACGGCAGCCCGGTCACCCTCCTCGACCCCAACGTGAACGTCCTGCGTCACGCATCCCGCCGGCTGCGGCACCTGGACGTCACGACCGTCGAGGCCGACGTCTGCAAGCCACTCCCCGTCCCCGGGCCGTTCGACTCCGCCGCGCTCAGCGGCGTGCTCCACTGCCTGCCCGGGCCGCTGTCGCGCAAGGCTGCCGCCGTCGCCAACGTGGCCGCCGTCCTCGCTCCGACGGGCGTCCTGTTCGGGGCGTCGATCCTCGGGCTCTCCGGGCGACACACGTGGTTGTCGCGGAGCATCCTCCGGGCCAACAGCCGGCGCGGCACGTTCGACAACCTCGGCGACACGGAGGAGGGCCTCCGGAAGATCCTCGAGGCATCGTTCGAGCAGGTGGAGCTGGAGACCGTCGGCACGATGGCCATCTTCGCGGCGAGCCATCCGCGCCCGAAGCCGTCGACCGCATGACCCTCTGACGACGCGCGGGGTCGATGCCGATCCACGCTCCTGGTGCTGCGCCGGAGGCGCCCATGCCTCAAGAGCTGGCCGGATGGCGGCCATCGGTTCGCTGCGGCCGGCCGTGCCGGCGGCGGTCAGCGGCTCGACAGCTGTCCCAGGTCGGAGCCCGGCGTCGGCAGCTCGATGGGCGAGGGGACCGCGGACGGCTCAGCGCTCTCGAACAGGTACTGGAACTCGGGCCCGTTGTGGCAGATCCAGCAGCTGTCGCGGCCCTGCATGTCCGCGGGCAGCGGGGCGTGCTCGTCGACGCCGTGGCACGACGTGCAGGGCCGGTCCACGCCCATGTGCTCGGGTCGCATCGGGGCGAGGCTGCCGTCGGCGGTCGTGGTCGCGGGGACCTGGTGGCACACCAGGCAGTCGTCCTTGTGGAGGCTCGAGTGACCGGGTGCCGTCTGGACCAGCCCGTCCGGCTTGTGGCATGCGGTGCAGTCACGGAAGCCCCACAGCGGGTGGCCGAGCTTGGGGATGGCCTTGGTGCCGACCGCGCCCGCGTCGGTCAGGTGGCAGGCGCCGCAGTCCGAGCCGGCCGGGATCTCGATCCCGATCGGTGACAGCGCCATCGCGGAGCGCTCCGTGGGGACCGGCGTGGGCGTCGCCTCGGAGGCCGCGGCGTGGTCCGCCGACGCGCCGGTCAGGTCGGGCAGCGCCACGATCGCGAGATACCCGGCGACCAAGCAGATCGCGACCACCAGCACCGTGACGCTGACCCGGTAGGCGTGACCGGCGAGCGCGCGGCCGATCATGACGCCGCCTCGGCGGTTTCATGGGTGGCGTGGTGGCGGGTCCACGGCAGCGAGAACCCGACATGCGCGTCGGTGTCGCCCATGTCGACGTAGCGCTCGATCAGGGTGTAGGTGAACGCGAGCAGCGCCAGGGCGCCCGCGATGATCGCGATCTCCACCGGTGACGGCGTGTACGACGCGTACGGATATGAGACCGTGCCGACGGCCGTCGTGGTCGGTGCGATCTGGCCGCCGGCGACGAACGTCATGCGGTCCACGAACACGCCGACCAGCGCCAGGACCGACGCCGCGATCATGCCGCCCGGGGTTCGCGTGCGCGGCAGCAGGACGAGCACCATCGGCACCACCAGCCCGGCCGCGATCCGGATGCCCCAGAACTGCCAGGCCATCGGGCCCAACACCAGGGCCTCGGTCGCCGCCCGGAGCCCCCGCTCCGCGCCGGTCAGCCCGACGATGACCTCGCGGCCGACGAGCAACGAGACGAGCACCAGCCCGACCGTGAGCAGCAGTCGGATCGACGGGATGGCCACGCTTGCCGCGCGCTCGGCACCCTCGAGCCCGAACCGATGGACGGCGTAGAACACGATGCCCAGCAGCGAGGTGCCGGCGAGGAACGCGGAGGCGACCATCAGCACCGGTGTGAACGGCCCGTGCCAGAACGGCTTGGCGGCGACCACGCCGAACACCGCGCCCAGGGTGGCGGGGGCGAGGATCGCGATGCCGGCCGCCATCGTGCACGCGGCCTGGTGGATCTTGGGATGGTCGGTGAACATGCTCCACACCTCGACCAGGAGCACGCACAGGTAGGCGCCGTAGAACACGCCCATCCACCACATCGGCGATGACGGCGACGGCACGAGCACGGCGCCGAACACCATCCGCACCGGGTAGTGGAGATCGAGCGCGATGATCCCGAACGCCGTCGTGAGGCTGAGCACGGCGAGGATCGCGTGGCGCTTCTCGAGCGGTCGGAAGCGCTCGATGCCGAACACCGTGCCCAGCGACGACGCCAGGCACAGGCCGCTGGTCATGATCGCGAAGAACACGTAGCCGACGATCAGCAGGCCCCACTCGAAGCTGGGCGAGGTCCCGAAGACCTCCCAGCCGGGCGGGATCGCGATCAGCGCGGCCACGGCGCCGACGGCCATCACGGCCGACAGGCCGGCCAGCCACAGCCGCAGGCCGAGCGACATGCTCCGCACCTCGCGAACGAGGGCTGCCACGGCTGCGTGCGGCTCGATCGGCACGACGTACCGGCCGAGCGTCAGGGTGTGTCCGGTCGCCTGCATCGATCAGGCCTCCTCGATGGCCGGTCCGAGGTACAGCACGCGCGGGCGGGTGCCGTACTCGGGATGAAGCTGCTTTGGGTTGCGCTCGCGGACGAGCGTCGCGATCTCGCTGGCGGGATCGTTCGCGTCGCCGAAGCGGCGGGCGCCGACGGGGCAGACCTCGACGCACGCGGGCTTGCCGCCACGGCTGATGCGGTGGTAGCACCAGGTGCACTTGTCGGCGACGCCGGGCGTGCCGTTGGGGGCGTCGGGCCCGGCCGGAACGATGTACCGGGCGCCGTACGGGCAGGCCACCACGCAGAAGCCGCAACCGATGCACCGGCTGGCGTCGACCAGGATCACGCCGTCCTCGGTCCGATACGTGGCGCCGACGGGGCAGACCGCGGTGCACGGCGAGTCCTCGCACTGCATGCACAGGCGCGGCTCGAAGAAGGCGGACTCGACGGCCTTGCCTGCGGCCCCGGGGGCGGTCGACCGGGGCGGGAACCCGTACATCCCGGCCTCGGGCGAGTCCACGAACAGCTCGCCGTCGGTGGTCGTGACGTGCCGCTCGACCCAGGTCCGCGTGTAGGCGGCTTCCTCGGGCACGTTGTTCTCTTCCTTGCAGGCGACGACGCACAGCCCGCAGCCGATGCAGGCGGCGGTGTCGACGACGAAGGTCCATGCCTTCGAGGCGGGGTCGTATGTCGACACGATCGGCGATGCGGCGTCCGAGGTGTCATCGAACACCGGGAACAGGCGGGCCAGCGAGCCCGCGCCCGCGAGGCCACCGGCCAGGGCGAGCCCGAAGCCGAGGAACGCACGTCGTGAGAGCGATGCCTCGATGATGGCGGGGGCGATGTCCTCGAGCGGGACCAGCCCGGTGGCGTCCGGGGCGGGCGACACCGGATCGGCGACCGGCAGGGCCTCGAGGGCCTCGGAGGCGACCGCCGGCGCGATGTCGCCGGCAGGGTCGGGTTCAGGCTGGACCGGCTCGGCTGCGATCGGCTCCGGCGCGGCGGCTGCCGGCTGAGGCTCGGCGATCGGCTCGGGCTCCGGCTCGGCGGTGGTGGGCTCGGGCTCGGGCTCGGCGGCTGCGGGCTCCGGCGCTGGGGCGATGGCGACAGGCTCGGCCTCGAGGGCAGGCTCGGTCACCACCGGCTCGGCCACCTCGTCCGATGTTGCCGGCTCGCCCGGCGCCAGGATGTCGTCGGAATGCATCGAACCGCTCATCGTGTCCCCGGCTCGTCATCGGGGCCGCGGCCCGCCGCGTGGCAGTCGAGGCACAGGCTGTCGTCCGAGGTGCCGGCCGGATGCCGCTGATTGCGCTGCTTGAACCCCTCGGGTCCGTGGCAGGTGAGGCACGGCGGCAGCTTATCGAGCGGGTGGGTGACGACCGGCGGCCGCATCGCGATGGCGGTATGGGGGTCGTGGCAGTCGAGGCAGGCCGAGACGTAGTGGTCGGCAGGGACGATCTGCCGGAGACCTGCCGGGCGGCCGTCCGCCTGGACGTGGCATTTCACACAGACCTCGTCGGTCGGGACCGCGACGGCGACCGTGGATCCGGCGGCATCGGGGCTGGCCAGCGTGTGTGCGAGCAGCGGACCATGGCAGCTCTGGCAGCCGATCCCGGCGTGGTTCGCGGACGACGCCTTCGCAGCCTCCGGCGCGTGGCAGCTGGCGCAGATGCCGCTGCTCGCGAACGACTCGTCAAGCGCTGCCCAGTGCCGGGCGTTCACGTCTCGGTGGAGGCTGAAGTCGAGGTACGGCGACCAGGCCATCACTGCGCCCGCGAACATGACCACGGACAGGACCGCCGCGCCGGCAAGGATCGCAACGACCCCGAGCGCGCCACCGCGGCGCGTCCTCGGGCGGACGCTCTGCCAGGCGGTCCTGGCGCGCAGCAGCGGGCTCACAGGTTCGCCGGGTTGAGCAGGCCGCGGCGGATGGTGAACCGGAGCAGCTCCACGCGGTCGTGGAGGCCGAGCTTCTCCATCATGTTGGCCCGGTGGTAGTGGACGGTCTGCTCGGACAGCTGGAGCGACCGCGCGATGTCACGATTGGTGTGTCCCATCGAGGCGAGCAGCAGGATCTCCCGCTCGCGCTCCGACAGCGTCTCGTACGGATCATCGAGCGAGGCATCCGGGCTGTGCCGCACGTAGGTGTCGACGATGCGGGTGACGATCGCGGGGCTCACGTACGTGTGCCCGGCCGCGACGCTGCGCACCGCCTCGACGACCTCGCCCTCCATCGTCTCGCGGGTGAGGAACCCGTTGGCGCCCGCCTTGAGGGCCACCGAGAACTGCTCGGCCGCGCACCGGCAGTCGAGCGCGATGATCCGGGTATGGGGACAGGCGGCGCGCACGACGCCGATCGCATCGAACGTTGCGCAGCCGAGGCCACCGAACGCCTCGCATTCCATGACCACGACATCGGCCGATGCCGCCTGGATGTCCTCGATCATGGTGTCGCGACTGGTGACCTGGCCGATCACGCGCATGTCGGGCTCGCGCTCGATCACGTCCCGGAATGCCGTCGCGAGCAGCGGGAAGTCGACGATGGCGAGCAGCACGCCGAGCTGGGACACGACCTGCCCCGCGCGACCGGCCGCGTCGTGGGTGGTGGACACGTGACCGGCCCGCTCAGCGCTGCAGCGGCTCGTGGTTGGTGGGCTCGTGATGGCGGACGACGGCCGCCCAGCCGAACGGCATGAGCACCATCAGCACCGTGACCACGAACGCGCCCGCCATGGCGGCCGTCGACCCGAAGGCGAACAGCAGGATGTGGAGCAGGATGAACGCCGCGGCCGACCCGCACCACAGGGTCAGGGTCACCAGCCCGATCCAGGCCGCGACCCGCGCGGCACGACCGCCGCGTGCACCCAACGCCAGCCACGCAACCAGGCCGACAACCCCCTCGACGAGGATCACGATCGGCAGGATCAGCGCGATATCTTCCGTGACTTCCCCGATCTGCATGGCCATCTCTCCCGCCGTGTGTCGGTTCCCATTACCAATTGCTGCGGTGATCGTCGGACGGACAGGGCGATCGGGACCAGATACGCCGGCTGGCTGGTGCGGCAGCGGGTGTGCCGAACATGGACGACGCGGGTGCGTCCCATGGCAACGGCCGTCGACATCCGGGCAACGCGGGTGAGGTCATGCGGCGACGAGCGTCGGCTTCCGCGTGACGGCTGTTCGAGCTGAACGGCGCGAGTGCGGCGTCAGGCCGGGTTCGTGCCGGCTCCCGGGAGGACATCGTCCGTGATGCCCGTCGATGCGGCCGTGCTGACGAAGGCCACGGCCGGGTCGACCGGGCCGAGCAGCGCCTCGACGGCCGGCTGGGCGTCGGGCGTGGCGAAGATCGAGACGTGATCGCCGGGCGTCAGCCGGAGATCGCCGCGGGGCACGAGCAGCGCCCCGTCGCGCTCGATCGCCACCAGCACGGCCTCGCGCGGCCACGGGATGTCGGCGACCCGGTGGGCCGCCAGCGGCGAGCCGGCCAGGAGCTCCGTCTCGATGATCACGCCCCCCGTCCGCAGGCCTCGCACCTGGCGGATGTTCCCGTGCAGCGCCCCCCGGTATGCGGACATCGCGTCGCGCACGGACAGAACGCCCGCGAGCCGGCCACCCGCGGAGACCGGTGCCCAGGATCTGCGGTGATCGGCGAGCGACCCGAGCGCGTCGTCGAGGCCGTCGTCGGCGGCCAGGATCGGCTCGCGCACGATGGCAGACGACGGGATCGGCTCGCCCTCGGGCAGGTGTTCCAGGGTCTCGAGGTCGATCAGCCCGGCGACCGTTCCGTCGCGGCCGATGATCGGCGCCCCCGGAGCGCCGAGCGCCTCCATCCGGGCCCGCGCGGTCCCCACCGTGTCCCCGACGTTGACGACGACCCGCGCCTGCCGCGCCGCATCGCCCACCGGGACCGCGGCCAGCAGGGGCATCGCGAACCGGAAGCGGTGTGCGGGTGAGTCCGCGCGAGTCGCCAGCTGGCTGCTGTAGATCGACTTCTGCCCGACGATGAACGTGGCGAGGCCGACCGCGACCATCGCCGGGGCCAGCATCGACAGGTTGCCCGTCATCTCGGCCACCATCAGCATCACCGCCAGCGGTGCGTGGGCGACGCTGCCGAACAGGGCCATCATGGCCACGATCACGAACGGCGCCGGCTCGGCGGGGATCGCGGGTGCGATCGGCTCCAGCAGGCGCCAGATCCCGGCACCCAGCAGGCCGCCGACCACCATCCCCGGGCCGAAGATGCCGCCCGACCCGCCCGAGCCGATCGACAGCGAGGTCGCCAGGATCTTGGCGAACGGGAGGGCCAGGATGATCCACAGGTCCATGCCCAGCAGCGTCTGCCGGTCGAGGCCCACCTGGACGAACCCGTAGCCCGTGCCCAGGGCGCCGGGGAGGATCAGGCCGATGCAGCCGACCGCGAAGCCGGCGATCGCGGGTCGCAGCGCGCGGGGCATCCGCCACCGTCCGAACCACGCCGTGAGACCGTAGAAGTTGCGGATGTAGAGCAGGCCCACTAGGCCGCACACGAGACCGATCAGCGCATACCAGGGGAGCTCTGCCGGGTTCGAGAACCCGAACCGCGCCTGCGTCCCGAAGATCGGGCTGAACCCCTCGACGGCGCCGAAGATCGAGTACGCGACGATGGTCGCGATGAACGACGGCACCAGCGCCTCGGACTCGACGTCGTCGCGGTAGAGCAGCTCGGCGCCCAGGATCGCGCCGCCCAGCGGCGCCCGGAAGATCGCGCCGATGCCCGCCGCCATGCCGACGGCAACGGCGATCCGCGCGTCGCGTGCGTCGAGGTCGAGGGCGCGTCCGAGGAACGAGCCGAACCCCGCGCTGATCTGCGCCGTCGGGCCCTCGCGGCCGCCGGACCCGCCGGATCCGATCGTGACCGCCGAGGCGACCAGCTTGATCAACGGGATCCGGGCCCGGATCCCGCGGGGGCGATGGTGGTACGCGGCGATGGCCGCGTCCGTGCCGTGGCCCTCGGCCTCGGGCGCCAGGCGGAACACGATCACCCCCGAGATCAACCCGCCCAGGGCCACCACCAGCGGGATGGCCCAGGGACGGGCGGCGTCGGTGATGAGCGCCCCGCCCTCGCCGGCGGGCGTGGGTGGGACGTAGCCGGCGAGCCCACCCAGGAAGACCTGTGTCGCAAGCTCCAGCGCCGCGTAGAACACGATCGCGCCCAGCCCGCCGACGACGCCGATCAGGGCGCCGAGGACGACCCACTTGCGCAGGTAGCTCGCGGAACGGATCCGCTGCTGGAGCAGGCGCCGCCAGCTGTTGACCTGGCTCGCGACAACGGCGCTCACGCGTACCGCTCGAGCTCGGTGGCCACCGACCGGAGGCCCGAGGCGAGGTCGACGCGGCCCCGGTCCGGCAGCACCCCGGCGATCCCGCGCAGCGCCGCCCGCCGGTGGTCGAGGATCGCCGCCCGGACCTGTTGTCCGCGTTCGGTCAAGCGTGCTCGTGTCGCGCGCCGGTCCAGCTCGTCCACGGCGAGCGCGGTCAGCCCTCGACCCTCGAGCCGGCGCAGCAGCCGGCTCGTCGCCGGCAGCGTGCCGCCCACCCTGGCTGCGACCTCGCCGATCCGGGCGCCATCCTCCGCCTCGCCCAGGACCAGGATCGCGCGCCATTGCGGGAACGTGAGCTCGAACCCGGCATCGGTGCTCGCAAGCGATCGGGTGGTGAGGCCGACGGCCCCGACCACGATCCGTTCCAGGTCGTCGGTCAGGGCGTCTGCGTCCGGGTGACCGGGACCGGGGCGTCGTGTGGCGGGTTCGAGCGTCGGCATCACCTGATGATAGGGGACACAAGCCGGGTGGCTATCAATCGCACCCAGCGCGCGCCTCGCGCGCTCGATTCCGTGGTCCGGGCGCCCGCTGCGGCATCCGCGCCCGGTAGCATCGTCGCGTGGAGCCCGTCACGCTCGCCCTGTTCGTCGCCGGGCTCGTCGTGCTCGTCGCCGGGGCCGAGGCGCTGGTCCGGGGCGCGAGCCGCCTGGCGACCGTGCTGGGGGTCCGGCCGCTCGTCGTCGGGCTGACGGTGGTTGCGTTCGGGACCAGCGCGCCCGAGCTCGCCGTCGGCGTCGGGTCTGCGCTGTCCGGCCAGCCGGACATCGCCCTGGGCAACGTCGTGGGCAGCAACATCGCGAACATCCTGCTGGTGCTGGGGCTGGCCGCCGTGGTCGTCCCGGTCGCCACGGCGACGCGCATGGTCCGGCGCGAGGTCCCGTTCATGATCGCCGCCTCGCTGCTGTTGTGGCTGATCGCCCTGTCGGGCCGGATCGAGCGGATCGAGGGCGTGGTGCTGCTCGCCGGGATCGTGGCCTACACCGTGTACCTGGCCCGGACCAGCCGGGGCGCGAGCGTCGCGGTGCGTGCGGAGTTCGCGGCCGAGTTCGGCGTGGACGCCGGGCATCGGGGCCGGATCGTCGCCACCAGCGTCGGCCTCGGCGTCGCCGGGCTGGTCGGGCTGGTCGTGGGCGCGGCCTGGATCGTCGACGGCGCGGTCGCCCTGGCCACGACGCTGGGCATCCCGGAGGTGATCGTCGGCCTCACGGTGGTGGCCGTGGGCACCTCGCTGCCGGAGATCGCGACATCCGTCGCCGCGGGGCTTCGCGGCCATCGCGACATCGCGGTCGGGAACGTCGTGGGCAGCTGCATCTTCAACATCCTGATGGTGCTCGGCGCGACGGCGCTGGTGTCACCGGATCCGATCTCCATCTCGCCGTCGCTCCTCGCCGTCGACCTGCCGCTGATGGTGGCGTCCGCGTTCGCCTGCCTCCCGATCCTGTATACCGGCCGGCTCGTCTCCCGGCGCGAGGGCCTGCTCCTGGTCGCGTTCTACATCGCCTACCTGGTGTACCTGGTGCTGCTCGCGGTGGGCGACCCGGCAGGCGCCGATGCCGGCCGGATCCTCGTGTTCGGCGCGATCCCGATCGCGGGCGCGGTGCTGGTCGTCGCCGCTCTGCGCGAGCGGGCGCGCGAGCGCGCGTCGGCAGCGACGATCCCGGGCGGCAGATTAGCCCGCGATGAGCAACCGGCGGAGCGACCGCGCGAGCCAGGCCTCGTAGGCATCGGCCGACCAGCCCAGGCCGCGCACCAGCTCCACGTACACGTCGGGGAGCGTCAGCGCATCGAGCGCCCCGATCGCGTCGTCGACCTCGAGACCTGGCCGCAACCCCGGCCCGATGGCCTCGACCAGCACCCGCATGCCCACACGCCGACGCTCGTACGGCACGCGCTCTTCGGCGCGCAGGTCGAGGTCGGTCGATCTCGCCTCTCGATTGACCAGCACCACGTCCGCCCCGATCTCCCAGCGGATCCGGATCGACCGCGCGAACGTGTCGAGCGCGGCACCGGGGTCGCCCGTGGTCGCGCCAGCCACCGCCGCCCGGAAGCGCTCGTCGGCCTCCGGCAGGGACACGATCGCGTCGCGCAGCTCCCGCAGGATCCCGGGCTTGGAGCCGAACACGGCATACACCGTCTGCACGGCGACCCCGGCCTCGTCGGCGATCGCCTGGAGCGTGGTCGCGCCGTAGCCATCGCGGACGAACAGCAGGCGCGCGGCCTCCACGATGCGGCGGCGCGTGACCGCGGCCTGCTCCGCGCGGAGGCTCGGTCTGGGTTTGACAGTCCCTGGCATGTCGCTATAGTACAGCTCTACTTGGTAGAGTCTAACTCTATCTAGTGGACACCGACCCAGGAAGGGAGTCTGCCAGATGCTCGACGCACCCACCAGCCTTGACGTTGCCGGTCGGATGCACCGGCTGATCGAGGAGGGGTTCGCCAACAACGATCGCGCGATCATCGACGAGCTGATCGCCCCGGACTGTGTCGAGCACCAGCGGGGTCATGCGCAGGGTGTCTTGGGCGTCCACGAGTTCGTGGCCAGGCTCCACGGCTGGCTGTCCGATCTCGAGCTCCGGATCGAGGACCTGGCCGTCGTGGGCGACCGGGTCTGGCTGCGGATGCGGGTCGCGGGCACCAACACCGGGCCGGTCAACGGCCTCGCACCGACGGGCCAGCGGGTTTCGGTCGACGTGTTCGACCTGGCGAGGATCGAAGCGGGGCGTGTCGTGGAGCACTGGGGTGTCGCTGACCAGCTGGGAATGCTCCAGCAGCTGGGCTACGCCCCAGGCCGGTCCACGCCGGGTGGCACCGATGCGCCGGCCGGTCGTTTGCCAGGGGCAGCGGGGGGTGAGTGAGATGGGGTCGACGGTGACCGAGCGACACGACGCTGTCGTCATCGGCGGGGGACAGGCGGGCCTCGCGACGTCGCATCACCTGACCGGAAGAGGCGTCGAGCACGTCGTCCTCGATGCCGGCGCCCGGGTCGGCGACGCCTGGCGCAGCCGCTGGGACTCGCTGCGGTTGTTCACCCCGGCAGGGATCGACGGGCTTCCCGGGATGCCGTTCCCGCTGGCAGCGGCGGATCTGCCCACCAAGGATCAGATGGCCGACTACCTCGCCGAATACGCCGCCCGCAACCACGCGCCGATCGAGCATGGCGTGCGGGCCGAGAGCCTCGAGCGTTCCGGGGACCGGTTCACCATCAGGGCCGGCGACCGACGGTACGAGGCGAGCGAGGTCGTCGTGGCGACCGGGTTCCTGTCGGCGCCGTTCGTGCCGCCGTTCGGCGCCGGCCTCGATCCGGCCATCCGGCAGGTCCACAGTGCCGCGTACCTGAACCCGGGCTCGGTTCCGGGCGCCTCGGTGCTTGTTGTCGGTGGCGGCAACTCAGGCGTGGAGATCGCCCTCGAGCTTGCGCGGGCGGGTCGTCGGGTCAGCCTCGCCGGGACGAGCATGTTCCTGCCGCGCATCGCTCGCGTCGGGGGCGGCCGTCCGTTCTTCGCCTTCGCCCGACGGGTGCTCACGCTCGACACGCCGATCGGGCGCCGCATGGGGGCGCGGATGGGCGACCACGGCTCCGCCCCGGTGATCCGCGTCCGGCAGGCAGACCTGGACGGCGCCGGGGTCGTCCGCGTGGCGCGCGTTGCGGGGGTCCAGGATGGCCGGCCGGTCCTTGGCGACGGACGGAGCCTCGCGGTCGACTCGGTGGTCTGGTGCACGGGGTTCCGCCCCGCCTTCGACTGGATCCACCTGCCCGTGCTCGCGCCCGGGGGCCTGCCACGGCACGAGCGAGGCGTGGTCGCGAGCGAGCCCGGGCTGTCGTTCGTGGGGCTGCCGTTCCAGACCGGCTTCCTGTCGCCGCTGGTCGGCGGCGTCGGTGCCGACGCCGCAGAGATCGTGGACGGGATCGTCAGGCGCATGGCCGGCCGGAAGGCTCGAGCGTCCGCGCCGGGCGCGGCCACGGTCACTGAGGCGACGGCAGGCTAGCTGCCGGGGCGCCCGGCCGGCGGGCGTGGATCGTCGTCGGTCGCGCTTGACCGCGTTCGAGGCCGTCCATTGACGGCCGTCTATGCTGGGTCGATGAGCGATCCGGCCGACCTGTCGCGCGACGAGTGGGAGTCGCTGCTGCATGCCCCGATCTGCGTGTACCTGACCGTGGTCGCGACCGAGACGGAGGCGACGGAGGCGCAGTTCCGCTGCCTGCGTGAGGAGATCGCGGCGGCCGGGCAGGCATTTGCGGACGGCACCATCGGATGGACGCTGGCCGAGGCCGTGACCGCCAACCTCGACGTGCTGTGGGCGGCGTACCAGAGCTCGGGTCGCCACCCGGGGCAGGACCTCAAGCGCGCCCGCAAGGTGCTGGACAAGGTGCCGGACGACGAGTCTGCCGCGGTCCGCGACTGGCTGGTCGTGCTGGCCATCCGCGTGGCGAAGGCGGACCGGACGGTCGGCGACCCGCCCGTCTCGCACGAGGAGCTGTCGGCGATCCGGGACGTCGCCGGCTGGCTCCGGCGGCCGATCCCGCCGCTCGACGAGGCCTGACGAGCCGGCTCACGGCCGCTCGTGCCGATCATCCGTGGACGCGGGTGCCACGTACCCGCTGCCCTGGCTCGATCCCGGTGCGGAGAAGGGTCCTCGGTGTGGATCGCCATCGACGAACGCGCCGTCGCGCACGAGGCCGATGATCCGAGGCACGCGCGAGCCGTTCGAGCCCGTCGCGGGATCCGGCAGCCAGAAGGCGAGCTCGGCGGGTGCGCCCGCCTCGAGGATCTCGTCGGACCGGAGCTGGCCGGACCCGACCAGCACCGCGACCAGGTCGATCACGCCCCGTCGCTCAGGCGCGAGCACGTTCGCGGCAGCCCCGACGGCCGACCGTACGGCCGCCTCGGCGGCATCGGGATCACGGGGTGCGGCGGTGACCGCGCAGCCCGCGAGGTCGAGGAACGTGGAGTCGCCACGCGAGATCGCCCGAACCAGGTCATCCGCCCCGACCGCGAGGATGCGGTCGGCCGCCCACGCGACCGCGGTCGCGACCGGCTCGCTGGTGGTGGCGGGCTCGCCCACCGGCGCGGCCGCCGTGCCGAGGACCGAGCCGCCGACGGCGATGACGTATTCGTGGGTCATCGGGTCATCATCCTGGCCCCAGCCTACCCGGGTGGGTGGACTCGCGATGGCCGCAGGGCGACCAGGGCGGGACCCAGCCCGGCGCGCACCGGGGTGACCGCAGCCCCGCCACTGGTGCATGATCGGCCGGTGGACTCCCAGCCGCTGCGGGTGATCATCGCCGAGGACTCCGTCCTGATCCGCGAGGGTCTGGCCCGGCTGATCATCAATTCCGGGGGCGAGGTCGTCGCCAAGGTGGGCGACGGACCGTCGTTCGTCGACGCCGTGGTCGAGCACCGGCCGGATGTCTCGGTGGTCGACGTGCGGATGCCGCCGACCCAGCGCGACGAGGGCCTGCGCGCCGCGATCGAGGCCCGCCGCAGGATCCCCGGCACGCCGGTGCTCGTGCTCAGCCAGTACGTCGAGCACCAGTACGCGACCGAGCTGCTCGCCGACCGGGCCGGCGGCGTCGGCTACCTGCTCAAGGACCGTGTCGCCGACATCCGCGAGTTCATGGACGCGCTGCGCCGCGTGGCCCGCGGCGGCACCGCGCTCGATCCCGAGGTCGTCGCGCAGCTGATGATCCCGCGCCATTCGGACGACCGGCTCAACTCGCTCACGCCACGGGAGCGCGAGGTGCTGGCGGCGATGGCCGAGGGACGGACGAACATGGGCGTCGCCACGCTGCTGGGGATCTCCGAGGGCGCCACCGAGAAGCACATCAGCAACATCTTCGGCAAGCTCGAGCTGCCGGACACGGAGAACGACCACCGCCGCGTGCTGGCGGTGCTGACCTACCTGGGCTCGTAGCCGTACGCCCGACGCCCGGCGCAGGCCAGGGTCCCGCTCCGCCGACCGAGCGGGGTACCGATCCCCGGCGGCAGGGACGCTAGCCCGGGTTCCAGCCCGGGATCGCCGGCGGCGGGGGCGGTGGCGGCATGACGGAGACCGGCAGCTCCGCGTGGACCACGGTCGGCCCGCCCGCCGGGCTGTCGACGGTCAGCGTGCCGTCCAGCGCCTCGACCCGGCCGGCCAGCCCGGCCAGCCCGCCGCCGGGGACGATCCGGGCGCCGCCGGCGCCGTCGTCCCACACCTCGATCACGAGGTTCGCGCCGTCCGGCCGGCAGCGGATCTCGCACCGGGTCGCCGTGGCGTGCTTGGCGACGTTGGCCAGCGACTCCGCGACCACGAAGTAGGCGGCCCGCTCGACGGCGTCCGGCAGCCGCGTGCCATCGGGGATCGTGCTCGAGACCGCGGTCTGCACGGGCGACCGGCCGGCGATCGCGCTCAACGCGGGCACCAGCCCTCGGTCGAGCAGGATCGCGGGCGCGATCCCGCGCACCAGGTCACGCAGCTCGGCCAGCGCCTGGCGCGCCTGGTCCTGGGCCTCGGCGACCAGCGTCCTTGCGGCCGCCGGATCCGTGTCGATCTTCTCGGCCGCGAGCCCCAGGTCGATCGTGAGCATCACCAGCCGCTGCTGAGCGCCATCGTGGAGGTCGCGCTCGATCCGGCGGAGCTCGCTCGCCTCGGTATCGATGACCGCGCGCCGGCTGGTCTCGAGGGTCGCCACCCGTCGGGCCAGCGCCTGCTCCTCGGACTCGCACACCAGGCCGGCGATGACCGCGCGGTGGAGCGCCATCAGGCCCTGGGTGACCGACGACGCGATGGCGAGCAGGACGAGCCCGGCCATGCCGCCGGCGACGGTAGCCGCGGCGGGGGGCAGGATTCCGCCGGCATCGGACGGGTGGCCCTGGATGAGGGCCGTCACCGGCAGCGACAGCAGCGCGAGCGATCCCGTCCACAGGATCGCGGCGGCGATGAACTCCATGACGGTCAGCGGGAACGCGACGACCACGTAGATGACGTCGCGCCACCGGGCCAGGTCGAGGAACACCGCGAACAGCAGGTCCCGGAGGCCGGTTCCGTATGGCCGGTACGCGTGGGGCCGGAGAGGTCTCGGATCGACCCGCATCGCGCGCCGGCGCTCGATCCTGGCGACCACCCGGCAGGCCTCGATCGCCAGGCCGATCAGCACGACGCCGACGCCCACCACGAGCAGCGAGACGCCGGCCGAGAACAGCGCAGCGACCAGCGAGATCGCGATCAGCTCCACCCAGAACCCCACGACGATCGCCATCAGGGCGCGCCACGTGGCCGGGTGGAGCGGGGACAGGACGAACGTGGCAATGGCGCCACGCTGCCGCCCCGTGACCTGAGCGCCCAGGAGGGCGCTCAGGATCAGGAGCGTGCCGAGGACGAGGAGCGGGACTCCGATCACCGCGCCTCCGAGGCATTGCGCGTCGCGCGCACCAGCAGGACCGCGCCAAGGGCCACCAGCAGGGCGGGCCCGAGGTGGACGCTGGCGGCCCAGCCCGGGATCACCGAGTCGGCCATGGCCAGCGCACCGAACACGATCAGCAGGATCCCGGCGTAGAACGCCGCGCCGGCACCGCGCCGGCGGGTCGGCTGGCCTGCGGGGTACGCCGCCCAGCCGGGGTTGCTGGTCCAGCCCTCGATCGGGCCGGGCTCACCCGGGGTCTCCGTCCCGTCGGCGGCGACACCGCCGGGAGCCGCGGGCCCGCCGGCCGAGCCGGCAGCATCGGCCGCCCCCGGACCACCGGGCGCCGCGACGAACGGCGCCTCGGGGATCACGAACGCGAAGATCACGTAGAGCAAGATGGTGAAGCCGCCGAACAGGGCCGACAGGATCCACAGGATGCGGACCAGGGTCGGGTCGAGATCGAGGTACTCCGCCATGCCGGCGGCGACGCCTGCGATCTGACGATCGTAGCGGCTGCGATACAGACGACGGGTGTTCACTTGCATCCTCCTTCGGGGTTGATGTCGATGGCGCCGAGGTTGGCCGAGACGGCCAGGTCGGCGTGGAACGGGGCGGTGGCGTAGCCCGGGCTCTGCCAGGCGCTGCCGTCTCGAATGAGCCCGCCGTGGTCGATCGAACCCAGTGACGCATCGCCATGGATGCGCAGGGCCATGCCATCGGGAGCGCACACGCTGAGCTTGCCGGCATTGACCGAGAGGTCGCCGTTGAGATCGCCCGTGGCCGGGAGCTGGAGCCAGCCGGCGCCGGCGTTCACGTCGAGCGACACCCGGCCGACCGTCGCGCCGGTCAGGTCGGCGTGGGCCTCGGCGGCATTGATCGCGAGGTCGAAGCGGCCGAGCTGCGCGCCGGCGAGCTCGAAGCGTCCGCGGCCAGCGCTCACCTCGGCGTCGAGGTCCAGGCTGTGCGCGGTCGGCAGCGACACCATCCAGGTGTCCTTGCCGTGGGCGAAGCCGAATGAGCGTCGATGGCTTGCCGACGCGACCGACAGCCGGTCCGCGGTCGCGTTGACCGTCGGCTCGGCCGCGCCATCGCTCGTCTCCAGGTGCCATGCGTCGCCCGGCATCGCGGTGACCGTCAGGTCGCCGCAGGCGAGGTTGAGGCTCACCGTCGCGGGACCGCCGAACACGCCCTGCCGGGCGTGCGTGCCGTCCACGGTCGCGGCGCCGCAGTCGATCGAAACGCCGGGCGCCGCCACGACCATCCCACCGAGCAGAAGTCCCGGCATCGCAGCCGCGAGCATGCCGCCCGGCAGCCCCAGGCGCGTGCCGCGGAGCAGCAGCGCGGCCCCGATCACGATGATCGCGACCGGCCACAGGGCCAGCGCCGCGGCGACCGCGTCGCGATCGAGCGCGTTGCCCTGCGCGAGCAGCATCACGGCCCCCGCCGTGACGAAGAAGATGCCCCAGTAGAGGGGCCGGCGATGGACCGCCATGGTCATGTTCCTCCAGGTGTTGGGCCGGCCCGCGCTAGCGGTCCGAGGTGTTCCTGTTGATGACCAGAACGCTACGGACACCCGGGTTCCGGGACCAGCCGGGCAGCGGGCGTCTTCGGGGTGGGGCTAGCCCCCGTATGCCGGGCCACGCCGGCCGGGTGGGCACGGCGATCAGCCGTGGTCCGGACGCCGGCGGGCATACCATTGGGCTCCGGGCAGTGCCGGCCCGGGGCCGGCGCCATCACGCGCAGGGTCGGCTCGCCGGACCGCGCAGGCAGAGGAGAGATCGCCATGCAAGTCGGGATCATCGGCCTTGGCCGGATGGGCGCGAACATGTCGCGCCGCTGGATCCGCAACGGTCACCACGTGGTCGGCTACGCGCGGACCCGGAGCACGGTCGAGGGGCTGGTCTCGGATGGGGCGATCTCGGCGGGTGCAACCTCGATCGACGAGCTCGTCGGGCAGCTCCAGACGCCGCGCGTCGTGTGGTTGATGGTGCCGGCCGCATCGGTCGATGACACCCTCGAGCAGCTGCGCTCGCAGCTCGCCTCGGGTGACGTCGTGGTCGACGGCGGCAACTCCTACTACGTCGATGACATCCGCCGCGCGAAGGCGCTCGCCGAGGACGGGATCGAGTACCTCGACTGCGGGACCAGCGGCGGCGTGTGGGGCCTCGAGCGCGGCTACTGCCTCATGATCGGGGGCCCCGACGACGCCGTCGACCGGCTCGATCCGCTGTTCCGCGCCCTGGCCCCGGGGGTCGACGCGGCCCCGCGGACACCGGGTCGTGACGGGGCGCCGGGCCGGGACGAGGAGGGGTACCTGCACTGCGGTCCGGCCGGCGCCGGGCACTTCGTGAAGATGGTCCACAACGGGATCGAGTACGGCGTGATGGCCGCCTACGCGGAGGGGATCAACATCCTCCGCCACGCGAACGTCGGCCTGCACCAGCGCGAGATCGACGCCGAGACCACGCCGCTCCGGGATCCCGAGCTGTACCAGTACGACCTCGACCTGCCGGCGGTCACCGAGGTCTGGCGGCGTGGCAGCGTCATCGCCAGCTGGCTGCTCGACCTCACGGCGCAGGCATTCCACCAGTCGCCGCAGCTCGAGGACTTCAGCGGCCGGGTGAGCGACTCCGGCGAGGGTCGCTGGACCAGCATCGCCGCGATCGACGTGGCGGCGCCGTCGCCCGTCCTGACGGCCGCGCTGTACGAGCGGTTCAGCTCCCGCGGCGAGGCGGACTTCGGCGACAAGGTGCTGTCGGCGATGCGGTTCGGGTTCGGCGGCCACCTCGAGAAGCCCAAGGACTGAAGCGCCAGCTGACCTGCGTCCACGATGACGACCACTCCGTCCCCTCACCCGCACGGCACACCGCCCCCGCGCTCGGACGCGTTCGTGTTCTTCGGCGCCACCGGGGACCTGGCGTTCAAGCAGATCTTCCCCGCCCTTGCGGGTCTCATCCGCGACGATGGCTGGACGATGCCGATCATCGGCATCGCGCGCCATGGCGACCTGGCGTCGCTGCGGGACCGTGCCCGGGACAGCCTGGCGGCCCACGGCATCAGCGACCCCGGGATCCTCGCCAGGCTCCAGGCCCAGCTCCAGTTCATCGATGGCTCCGACGACGATCCCGAGACGTTCCGGCGGTTGCACGACGCGCTCGGTGGTGCCCGACATCCACTCCACTACCTGGCGATCCCGCCGGCCCTGTTCGGCGAGGTTGTCAGGCTGCTGGGCGCCTCGCACTGCGCGGACGGAGCCCGGGTCATCGTCGAGAAGCCGTTCGGCCGCGATCTCGCGGGTGCCCGGCTTCTCAACCGGACGCTCCACGAGGTGTTCGCGGAGCCGCAGATCTTCCGGATCGACCACTACCTGGGCAAGGAGCCGGTCCAGAACCTGCTGTACTTCCGGTTCGCGAACCGCTTCCTCGAGCCGATCTGGAACTCGAACCACGTGTCCTCGGTGCAGATCACGATGGCCGAGGCATTCGACGTGGCCGATCGCGGCGCGTTCTACGACAGCGCGGGGGCGATCCGCGACGTGATCCAGAACCACCTCCTCCAGACAGTCGCCATCCTGGCCATGGAGCCACCGTCCGGGCTGGCGATGGAGGGGCTCCGCAACGAGAAGTTCAAGGTGCTCGACTCGATCCGTCCCGTCGCGCCCGGCGACGTCGTCCGGGGCCAGTACGAGGGATACCGCAAGGTTCGGGGCGTTGCCGCGGATTCGCGGGTCGAGACGTTCGCCGCCATCCGGCTCCATGTCGACACCTGGCGCTGGGGTGGCGTCCCGTTCCACATCAGGACCGGAAAGTGCCTGCCGGTGACCGCGACGGAGGTGCTCGTCGAGCTGCGGCAACCGCCGGTCGACGTATTCCCCGAGCATGAGCCCATGGATGCGAACTACCTGCGGTTCCGGTTGACGCCGGACATGTCGATCTCGCTCGGTGCGCTGGCCAAGGCACCCGGCGAGCGGATGGTCGGCGAGCCCGTCGAGCTGTTCGCGAGCCACGACTCCGGGGCCGAGCTGCCGCCGTATCAGCGACTCATCGGCGATGCCGCCCAGGGCGACCAGATGCTGTTCGCCCGCGAGGACACGGTGGAGGCGGCATGGCGGATCGTGGGACCCGCGCTGGACCCCGACGGGCCGCCCACGCCGTATCGGCGCGGGACCTGGGGGCCGGACGCGGCGGACGAGCTGATCGCTCCCGGCCGGTGGCACGCACCGCGGCCGGCCGCGGTCCACACCGAGGCCGCCGCCGCATCCCGGACAAGGGGGAGCGGCTGATCGTTCGCGGGTGCGCCGCCGGGCTCAGCCGGCGGACGCGTCCAGGACCGCTCGCCGCGCGTCGCCGCTCGCGCCGAGCCGGACGCGGATGCCCATGCGCTCGAGCATGTTGGCCATGGGCGGGCCCATGTGACCCGTGACCACGACCTGCACCGCGTGATCCTGGAGGAACCGTGCGATCCGGGCGTGGTGGCTGCCCTCGGTGCCCGTGTCATGCAGCGCATCCCAGCCGACGTCGAAGGTCTCCCAGCGGGTGGTCGCGCCATCGACAACATCGGCGACGGCCACGCGGGCGGCGCGACCCCAGCCGGCGTCGATCATGTCGGTCGCGGTGACGGGGATGCATACGATCATGGTCCTGGCTCCCTGCTCACGGCCCGGCGCTTGGGGCGGGCCGTCCTGATCGTCGCACGCTCGGCCATCAGGGGCCGTCAGGGGCCGTCAGGGGCCGCCAGGGCCGCAGGAAACCGAGCCCTCGACGCGGATCGACGCGGTGGCGCCCGTCAGCTGGACGTCGAACGCGTACCCGGATGCCGACGGGGACACGGAGCCGGGATCGCTGCCCGCCAGCCAGTACAGGTCGAGCGCGGGGTCGTCGAAGCTCATCCCCATCGTCCACGATCCGGTCGTGTCATCGAGCTCCAGCGACCATGCGGCGGGGGATCCCGGGCCGGACGCGAGTCGGAAGCCGTGCGGCGCTGCGGGCGACTCCCCGGGCTCGTCCACCGCGGTGCAGGAGCTGGTCGGACCCAGCGTGGCGACGTCGTGCTCGACGTAGTCGCCGCTGAACCGGAGATCGGCCGTACCGGTCGTGACATGGGGTGACCCGCCGGCGGCGCCCGACGGCGACGGGATCGCGGTCGCGGCCACGGTCGGGGTCTCCGTGGAGGTGGCCCGAGGCGTCGGTTCGCCGGGCGAGCTCGCCGCGAGCACGGGCGGGCTCGCGGTCGGGGCGAGCGTCGGTGATTGCGTCGCCACGAGGCCGCCGACCCCCGCGCCCCGGAGGCCGATGATGACGCCTGCCACGACGAGGACCCCGATGACCGCGATGACCGCCAGTGCCTGCACGACCGCCGGGGATTGGCGCCGGCGGCGCCGCGGTCCTGCCGCCGCTGTCCGGTGTGCTCCGGCCGTCGTGCGCCACCGCCACGCGCCCGGTGTCCCCGGCGCGGTGCGTGGCGATCGGGGCGCCGGTCGACGGCGGGCTGCCGGCGCCGGCGCTGCCCGCCGGGCCGCCGGTGTTGCCGGGGCGGTCGTCCTGGCGCGCCGCGACGCGTCGTACCTGGCCCTGCGCCCGGGATCGGTCAGCCAGCTTCGGGCGAGGTTGAGGCGCTTGGACCGCTCGAGGCCACCCGGACCGGCCAGGTCCGGGTGGCTGCGCTTCATCTGCGCCCGGTACGCGGCCTCGATCGCCTCGAGCGTCGCCCCGGGTTCGACCTCGAGCTCGGCGTACAGGTCCAGGTGCGGGATCGGATCCCTGTCGCCCAAGCCGCAGGCTCCGTGGGTGGCTCCTCACCAGGCCGGATCGGCATCCGGCCGGGCGATGCTACCCGTGACGAGGCGCCTGCGTCGTTCCGGTCGCCTCCACGCCCGACGCGGTCGTCAGGCCTCGCTCGTCGTCCAGGCGCCTACGGCCATGAGCGCCGCCCCGGCGTAGTAGCCGAGGCCGCCGATATCGTCCGCGAGGTTGTCGAAGATGCCGTTCCGCAGCTCGTACGGCAGATCCACGATCGCGAGGGCCGCGACGCCGAGTCCGGCCGCCCGGATGACCGTGCTCTCGCTCACCGGAAGCTTGCCGTTGCGGACGTGGATGACGAACGCCGCCGCCAGCACGGCGAGGGCGAGGACGAACGCCACGTCCCCGACCCAGTACTCCTCGAGCACGAGGCCGAACAGCAGCTGGACAACCATCAGCAGCGCCGCGCCCGCAACCGCCATCTGCTCCGCGCGCCCGAGACGGCCAAATGCCGCGGTCGCGGCGGACGCGGCGTCGGCGGCCGCGTTGGCCGGCGCGGCGCTCGTCGCACCCGGGGCGGCACCAGCCGCATTCCAGCCATCCGTCGCCGGCGGGCCCGGGGGCGGAGTCGGTTGGGCCGGAGAGACGCCGGGGTCCTGGTTCAGGTCGCTCATGAGGACCTCCCTTCCGAGCTCAAGGCTACCTCGGTGGGCAACCCCAGCCCGCCGGGGGACGGCGCGCCGGCCAAGCGCCAGCCGCTCGAGGCCCGTGCGTCAGCCGCGCGCCTCGAACGATCCCGAGATCCGGGCGTTCGGGAGCGTCGTCCCGCTCGAGCTCGTCGCCGTCGGCGCTGCGCAGTCGAACGTTCCCGACGACAGGGCGGCGTCGAGCTTGAGGTCCGGCGCCTGGCAATCGGCGGACGGGATGGTGACCGTCGACCCCGCGTACTCCACGGTCACCGCCCCGTCGAGGACCTGGATGATCAGCGTATCGTCCGCCCCGTCGTTCGCGAACGAGAGGAAGCTCTGGGCGTCGCCGCCGAAGAAGCTCCGCGAGGCCGAGTAGCCGAGCGCATCACCGAACGGGTTCGGGATCCCGGTGACCTCGAACGTGACCTTGCCGCCGGCATCCCATCCGGCCGGCGTGCCCTCGGCAAGGTCCGGTGACTCGGAGGCCGTCGCACCGGGGCTCGAGGAAGACCCGCCGCATGCCGCGAGCAGGACGAGACCCAGGCACAGGGCGAGTGCTCGACCGAGCATGGCGAGACCTCTTCATCGATGACGGATGTGCGCGTTGAAGGCCGGCGGCGCGACGCTCTGGACCCGAACGGTGACCTCGCCGGGCGCCGCCCGATCATGCTACCAATGCGAACGCCGATGGCGACCGACGACCGGCGGCTCACGGCGGTCCGCAGCCATCCGGCATCGCGGGTTGGGAGCCCGAGGGCGGCCGGCAAGCCGTTCGGACGAGCCCCGCTAGGCTGACACCGTCGCCGGTGGGGCGTCGCGAACGACGACGACATCGAGGCCGGCACTACGGCCCGCGATCGGGATCGACCGCTGCTCGACGCCCTCGACGGGCAGGCCGGCGCGATCCCAGGCCGCCCGACCGACCACGAGCTCCCCGGGCCCCGCGACGGACCCCAGTCGCGCCGCCACGTTCACGGTGTCGCCGAGCGCCGAGAAGTCCAGCCGGTCGCCGGAGCCGAGGGCCCCGACGAACGCGGGGCCGGTGTGGACCCCGACCCCGACGCGCACCCCGCCATCGACCAGCCGCGGCCGGCGCGCGGCTGCGAGCAGGTCCCGGCCCGCCATGATGGCGCGCCCCGCGTGATCCTCGCCCGAGAAGACCGGCACGAACAGCGCCATGACCCCGTCGCCCATGAACTTGTCGATCATCCCGCCGTTCCGGGTGACGGCCCCGCTCGTCACCTGGTAGAACTCCTGGATCAGGCGGCGGAAGCCTGCCGCCGTCACCTGCTCGGCCAGCCCCGTCGAGCCGCGAACATCGGCGAACAGGACCGAGGTCTCCACCTCGGCGCCGCCCGGATGCTTGCCCAGGTCACGGAAGCACGCGTTGCACAGGAGCGGGTTCTGGTTGCTCTGTCCGTGCATGATCAGCGACGTGAGGATCCGGCCCGGCCCGTGGAACGGCGAGTTGCAGAACTTGCAGCGAGGATCCGAAGGCACCACGCCCCACACCTTCCGGATCCGGAGCATGGCCCTGTCGGTGCCGGTCAGGATGGCTCGCCACGCCTCGGTTCGGGCCGCGTCCGCGGCATCATTGGCTGGCGCGGGGTCGGGATCGGCGGGCGCGTCGGGTGGCTGGAGCTCGGGACGCTCGGTCACCGCGCCAGACTAGGGCGAGCATGCGCGATGAGCAAGGTCGAGATCGGGTTGTGGAACCGGGTCCGTCTCCTGGAGGACGCGGCCGGCCGGCGAGGTGCATTCCGGGCGGCGCGGCCGGAGGCATCCGTGACCGGCCGGCCGGCGTACGCCCGATGAGCGGGTCGCCCCAGGTGAGGCGCGCGACCACGGACGACGTCGACGCGATCGTCACGCTCCATG
This sequence comes from uncultured Chloroflexia bacterium, assembly GCA_963749705.1. GTDB lineage: Bacteria > Chloroflexota > Limnocylindria > Limnocylindrales > CSP1-4 > CAIXZV01. The sequence goes on from CAVVNQ010000007.1 coordinate 107,108, forward strand.
CCCGCTCGTGGCAGGTCGCCTACCGCGGGCTCATCCCGGACGCGATGATCGACCGTGTCATCACCCAGCGGGAGGCTCGCACGGAGCGGATCCGGGCCGTCGTGACCGATGCGGACGATCCCAGGCGCGCGTGGGTCGTCGTCGATCGCGGCGTGGTGGTCGGGTTCTCGATCGTCGGCCCGAGCCGCGATCCGGACGCGCCCGACGACACCGGCGAGGTCCACACCATCTACCTGGACCCCGATGCATTCGGGATGGGCATCGGGCGGACGCTGTTCTCCCGGGTGACCCAGGATCTGCGCGACTGCGGGTATCTGCGGGCGACCCTGTGGGTTCTCGAGGCGAACGCCCGCGCGCGACGGTTCTACGAGGCGGCCGGCTGGGCGTTCGACGGCACGACCCGCGACGACGAGCGGCCGGACGGCATCGTCCGCAACGCGCGCTACCGGCGCGACCTCGAGGACATCGCGGGACGCTGAGCTCAGGTCGGCGGCGGGGCCGGGCGATCGAGGTCGAACACGAGCTCCTCGCCGTCGAACTCGTCCTCCTGCACGCCCACCTGGTGAAAGCCGAACGAGCGGATGATCGCCAGGGACGGCTCGTTGCCCGGCGACACGGAGGCGCGGAACCGGTGGCAGCCCTGCGACTCCGCCCAGTCGAGGAGCGCCGCCACGCACTCGGTCGCGATCCCTCGCCGGCGAAAGGCCGGCTCCACCCGGTAGCCGACCTCGGCTCGCCCGTCCTCGTCGGGCGGCGCATGGAACCCGATCGTGCCGATCAGCTCGCGTCGCCCGTCGGGATGCGTCCAGATGATCCCGCGCCCCAGCCACGGCCGGCTGTCGGGGTCCGCCCTGAGCGACGGGATCCGGTAGTCGAGGAAGTGGCCCAGCTGCTCGCGAAGATCGACAGGCAGCACGGCGTCCATCTCGCGCACGGCCACGTCGTGGTCGGCCGCGACGAGCGCCTCCATGAACGCGAGCGACATCGACCGGAGCTCGACGCGCGGCGTACGGATGACGAGGGTGTCGGACGGATCGTCGGGCATCGGCCGGAGGATACCGGGCCGAGCCCGCGATCGGGGGATCGGTCAGGAGAGTCTCGACCAGCGGCCGAGCGCCCAGTCCGCCTCGCGCACGCGGCGGTCGTCGAGGGCGGGGTCAGCGCGTCCCCGTCCGATGACGGTGACGCGGTCGTCGGCGTCCGTGGCCGGCTGCGCGGTCCACTCCCGGAGCACGGCCGCGGCGCGTGCGACGAGACCGAGGCCGCGCGACGGCGCCGGCCGGGTCATGGTGACGGTGTTCGGGCCGGGCTCGCAGACCCGGAGATCGTTCGTTGCGACCATCGCATTGTCCTCGGCGACTTCGCGACCGGCTTTCGATGTCAAGACTCTCGATCTCGAAGTACTTCGAGGAATGTACGGCATAGAGTCGTTTGATGTCAAGAGGTATGACCAAGAGTATCTTGACACTGCGACGGTATTGGTGATACTCGGAGCATGGACGACGAGGGCGAACAGCTCGACGAGATCGATCAGTGGCTCCGGGTGTGGGAGCGCGAGATCCCTGACCTCGACCCGCTCACCGAGGGGATCGTCGAGCAAATCGGCATCCTGGCCAAGGCGTTCGGCCGCTCGATGGACGAGACGCTGGCGGTGTACGGCCTCGACCGGCGCTCGTACCACCTCCTCGGCCGGTTGCGCAGCTACGGGCCGCCGTACCAGCGCTCACCCGGCCAGCTGGCATCGGACATGCACCTGTCCAGCGGTGCGATGACCAACCGCCTCGATCGCATGGAGGCCGCGGGCCTCATCCGTCGCCTGGCGGATCCCAGCGATCGACGGGGCACGATCATCGAGCCGACCGAGCATGGCCACGCGACATGGGATCGCACCGTCGGCACCCAGGCGCGCCGCGAGGCGATGATCGCGTCCGTCCTTGATCCCGCTGAGCGCGCCGAGCTGTTCCGCCTGCTGCGTCATCTCATGCGGGCGTTCCCCGACGAAGCCCACAAGCTCCCCGAGGATCAAAAGGCGAAGGCCGTGGCGAGCGATCCCGGCCGCACGGCGTCCTGATCCTGCCGCTCGCCGTCCTCACGTGGGCTCGGCGGGCGTCCGTTCCGTCCCGGGGCCGGCGGCCCGGTCGCTGTGACCTGCCCTCAGGCGCCGGTGCCGATCGTCGTCCTGACCGCCTCGCGGAGGTAGGCCAGCACCCTGGGGTCGATCCAGCCCGCGGCGGCGGTTCGCTCCTCGAGGTTCTCCACGGCCATCCATGACAGGAGCCGTTCCTGCCATGCGTCATCCCATCCGTCGGCGAACGGGCGTGGCTCGCCCACGAACGGCCGCTCCTCGTCCGCCTCGCTCTCATCGGGCCACATCGGCGCATACACGGGGGCGACCGTCGCGCCGATGCCCCATCCGAGCCGCTCGAGCCCTTCGCGGAGCTCGCTCGCGAGCAACGCGTCGACGGCGATCAGCTCGATCGGCGTCGGTCGCTCCAGGTACAGGTGCGTGAGGTCCAGCAGCCGGCCGAGCTCCGCGATCGGGTCGGGGTGGTCGTCCACGCGAAGGTCGATCCAGCGGTCGTTGCCGCCGCCGTATCCACCACCCTCGCGCACGATCAGGAGGGCCGCGGACTGGCGGCCGCGCCGGTCACCGCCGGCCGCATCGGCGGCGGCGAGGCACGCGACCAGCAGGTCCGGAAACGGACGGCCCCCGGCCTCGAACGTGTCCGCCAGCCCGTCGACGACCCCCGCTCCGGCGAGGATGTTGCCCTGGGCCGCAAAGTCCGGGCCCGTGCGTCCGCCGGCCCATGCAAAGCAGGACCGGCCGGTGAACGTCGCCGCCCGCCCCTGCGCGTCGACGACACCCGCCTGACGCTGCTGGCGCATCTCATCGGCGTCGACGAGCGCGGCGAGCGTCTGCTCGGCGCTCGCCCCGCCTTCGAGGAGCGCCAGCCCGTCCGGTCCGAATCGGACGTTGGCATAGGACTGGGTGGCGATCGCGCCGACGCCGGCGCGGGCCCATGGGACGACCGACCCCACCGACAGGAACTTTGACTGGACCGCGACCCCCAGGTCACCGGTCGCTGGATCACGAGCGACGATCGAGAACGTCACGTCCATGCCTCCTGCTTCTCGGCCGGCAAATCACCGGGCCAACGGTCGGCGTCCACCATCAGCCCCGCGGCGGACCCATCATCCGTCCGAGCGCGGAGTGGTGCACGGGACGTTCCGCCCCGTCGCACGGCAGAGCCACGGCGAGCCCGCAGCCGGAATCCCGGTACGCTCGTGCCCCCTGCAAGGAGCCCCACGATTGGAAGACTTCGAATCGCTCATGCGGCCGGGCGTCGTGACCGTCTACGGCGTCGACACCTGTGATGACACCACCCGGGCGCGTCGCCACCTGGACGCCGCGGGCACGCCGTACCGGTACGTGAACATGGACCTGGATCCAGCCGTCCGCGCGGTCGTCAGGAGGGCCGGGTATCTCGCGACACCGGTGGTCCTGGCGCCGGCGGGTGGGGTGCTGGTCGAGCCGTCAGACGAGGATCTCGATGGGATCACCCGGTCCGAGCCGGGTGCCGCGCGCGATGGCGGGTAGGGTCCCGTGGCACGTCTACATCGAGCTGTTCACGAGCCGTGAGGCCGTCCGGCACATCACCATCGGATGCCCAGCTGGACGCCGCGATCGCATCCGGGGACGTCATGCAGGTCGACTCCGGGCTCGAGTTCCTGTGCTCGGTCGTGTCCGCCCGAACCTACCAGCGGGGCACGCCCGTCGGAGGCTGAGGCCTGGCGTTAGAGCGTTTCCCCTCGGATCCTCATTTGCCGCGTCGCTGGCGACGGGCGGGGTCAGCCGGTGATCAGGGGCGGGACGAGCTCGCTCAACCGCCGTGATCGCCGCTCGGACCCGCTGCGGCCGCCAGCGCGTCCGCGTACTTCTCGAGCGCCGTCGCCGCCTTCGACAGCGGGCCCATCACCACGGGCGTGCATGCCGCGGTGCAACGCCGGGCGAAGGCCGCCGCATCGCGCAGGCGTTCCTCCATGACCACCCATGCCGCGTCCCGGTGGGGCAGGAGGTAGTCGACCTCGTAGAACAGCTCGAACGTGGGCCCGGCCGTGACGCCGGGCTGGTCGAATCCGATGGGCAGCCTGGTGAGCACGTTCCCGAGCGGCTTGATCCCCGAATACATGAGACCGACGGCGACATCGGCCAGGACGCCCAGCTGCTCGTCGGTCTCGTCGGTGTGGGCGAAGTAGCGTGACAGGACCTGGAGCAGGACCTCGTTGACGACGTTGAGCAGGTCCATCGCCCGGGCGGTTCCCGGGTCCGAGATCGTGGGGATCGCGGGGCCGACCGCCGTCGGACGGACGCGGGCCGCGACGACGGGACGGGCGGGCTCGAAGCCGGGATCCTCCGCGCGCAGCTGGGTCAGCTCCTCGAGGATCCCCAGCAGGCGTCCGAAGTGCGCGTCACGCCATTCGCCGCGCGCCCCCTCGCCCTGCTCCACGATCGTATCGATCGCCCGGCGCGCGGACGCGAGATCGACGACCGCGACCAGCTCGGGCCATCGAAAGTGCTCCTCGGTGGCCTGCGCATTGGGCTGGCCGACGAACAGCCGCGACGCCCCGAGCCGCTCGGCGAGGTGCTCGAGCCCGGTCTCGACCGAGCGGTACAGCTGTCCGATCGTCTCGAAGTCCTGGAGCTGCGGTGCGATCTCGTCCGCCTCGTCGCGCGGAAGGGGGGTGGCCTGTTCCAGGGCGATGAAGCCCTCCGCGTCGTCGAACGCCATGCCCATCGGTCGCTCGAGGTAGGCGAAGTGGCGGAGGGCCGGCTCGGCGAACGGGAACAGGCCGACCTGCACGCCGGCCGGGTAGAGGTGCTGGGGAACCGGGAAGTTGGGCCTCGCCAGGCGGGGTGCGCCGCCGACGGCTGTGAGCAGGTTCTGGACCAGGGCGAGATGGAGCATCTCCTGCTCGGCGATCTCGCTCAGGGTCCGGCGCCAGCGCTGCGTCGCGGCGGCCTGGGTCGGCGTCAGGCCGTCGGCCTCGCCCTGCTTGAGCGAGAAGGCGGCGTACAAGTATTGGAGCATGATCAGGTGCTCCAGCTCGGCTGCCTTGCCCAGCGTGTAGATCAGCGCCTCGCGGTGCTCGAGCCGGATCTGGCTTCCGGCGGGGACACCGCCACGGACCTCGATGACATGCGCGAGGGGGCCCCGCGGCCCCCCGTCGTCAGACACCCGTGTGGCGGAGCGCCGCGATCAGCCGCTGCGCCTGCTCCCGATCCTTGGCGTTCGGATGCTGATGGTCCGCCATGATCCCGCAGTACACGTCATGGATCGCCTGGGTCATCGTGTCCTCGTCGGCGAGCGTGACGCCCCGCTGCTGGAGCTCGCTCATCGCCGCGTCCGGACCGTCGTGGTGCATCGCATGGTCGAGGGCTTCGCGCATCGTCATCTGGGGACACCTCCTGCGCGGAATCTAGCCGCCGCCGGCCCGTCCGTCACCTGTCGCTCGCCGCGATCAGCTCGTCGAACACCATCCCGATCGAATCCGCCTGCAGCGACAGGTGGCCGTGCTCCGCGAGCAGCCTGGCATGGACGCCGGGGATCCGCCCGGCCAGCCACCGGCCATGGGCGTACGGCACCATCCGATCCTGCTCGCCCTGCCACACCGTGACCGGAACCCGGATCGATGCCAGGTCGAAGCCCCACGGTCGGGTGAACGCCAGGTCGTCGTCGTGCCAGCCCCAGGTGCCGTTTCGCAGGCTCGCGCGGATGTCGGCCGCGATCGAGTCGGCCATCTCGCCCGTGAGCGCCGCCCGGTCGACATCGGGGACGAGATCACCGAACGCCTGGGCGATCTGGCCTCCGGATGCCGTGGCGAAGGCGGGAGCCGCGGCCTCGAGGAACGCGGCGAGCTCGGCCGGTCCCGCGACGGCCGCGCCGAACTCCTCGACGTTCTCGGCCCCCATCCCGGCCAGGAAGTCGAGCCCGTCGGCCTCGTACGGAGCCACGCTCCCGATCGTCGCCGCAGCGGCCACCCGATCGGGCAGCACGGCCGCGGTCGCCAGGGCGTGCGGACCGCCGCCGGAGACCCCCAGGGTCAGCACGCGTGCCGCGCCCAGCGCGTCGAGGACGATCGTCACGTCGGCGCCGACGTCGGCGATCGACCGCCCGGCGTTTCGGGTCGACTCGCCGTAGCCCGGGCGCACGACGCACACGTGCCGCAGATTGCGCTCCGCTGCCGCGGCGACCCAGCTGGGGGACGGGAGCCCGGCACCGGGCGTCCCGTGGTGGAACAGCAGGATCCGGCCGTCCGCGGGCCCGGCGATCCGGACCTCCAGCTGCCGGCCGTCCGGCGTGGGGATCAGGCGCTGTTCGATCATGGCGGCAGCATGCGCCATTTCGCGATGTCCCGTCGAAGGGCCAGAATCGGGCGGTCGCCGCGGCACGCGGCGCAACACGGGAGACGGCATGCGCGAACCCGGTTGGCTGCCCTCGATCGTGCTTCGCGAGCAGCGGGACGAGGACGGGTCGCGCCGCCTCGTCGCCGAATGGCGCGAGGGCGTTGGGGTCGTGATCGAGGGCCAGGACCTGGGGCCGGGCGTCGAGCGAACCTATGGCTCCGGCCTCGACGAGTACGAGTGGCTGTGGCGGATCGCCCCCGACGCCGTTCCCGGCATGGTGGCGGCGCTCGGCGGTCTGCCGGGCGACGACCCGCTACCGCTCCTTGCCGCCTGGTACGCCGCCCACGGGTACCTCGACCCGGGCATCCACCTGCGCGAGGCCGGCGTGCCGATCGAGTTCTGGAGCCGGGTCGGCGACTAGGGCGGATCGCCGGCGCGCCCGCGTCAGCCCAGGCGGTACTGGTCCACGTCAGTGACCGGCTCGTAGCCGATCGCCTGGTAGACGTGGTTCGACGTGGGGTTGGCGAGGTCCGTGAACAGGAAGCAGAAGCTCCGGCCCTCGTCCAGGAGCTGCTGGCTGGCCGCCGCGACCAGCGCGCTCGCGTACCCGCGCCGCCGATCGGCCGGCGGCGTGTACACCGGCCCGATCCGGATCCCGTTGGGCGTCGGCGACCCCGAGCCGGCCAGCGAGACCGCACGGCCGTCGACCTCCCACAGCCATGCCGTCCGGTCGGCCTCGCCCAGCCATCGATCGACCATCCGATCCATGTCGCGTCGCGGCTCGTCGTCCGGGAGGGCCTCCCGGTCGAAGGCGGTGATCCAGGACACGAGCAGCGGCCGGTCCGCCTCCCGGGCATGACGCATGACGCCGGGGGTCGGCCGCGGCGGGATCACGCGCGACAGCCGGTAGATCCGCTCCTCGACGAGCAGGGTCGCGGGCTGCCCGGTGACCGCGGACCAGCGCTCGACGAACGGGCCGACGACCGACTTCGGGCCGAGCACGCCGGGCAGGTCCGGGGTGACCATCCGGACGTCGTCCACCAGCACCGACACCGCGTCCGCGACCCGGTCGGCGGGGACGCCGGGCTCGGACAGGATGAGGTGATGGGGCGGCGTGCGAACCGCGATCAGCGCGACCGTGCCCTGGTCCCTGACCGCGGCGAGGTACGCCGGATCCGGGTAGACCTCCGGGTGATCCCGCAGCGTGCCCAGGATCCCGAGCGGCAGGTTGTGCTCGGCCTCGCGGGCCGCAAGGTAGTCGCCCACGGCCGAGAGCAGCGAGGTGGCCGAGCGATGGCGCTCCAGGTCCATGCCCGAGACGATACGACACGGGCGTCCCCCGGGCAGGTCCGGTGCACGGATTGGAGCCGACCGTAGACTGGCGCCATGCCTCGACTCGTCAAGGAACGATGATCGGGAGCGCGCAACCCGCCTGCTTCCTGATCGCCGACATCTCCGGGTATACCGGGTACCTCGCGGATGTCGAGCTCGATCACGCGCAGGACATCCTGGCCGATCTCGTCGGCGCCGTGGTCAGCGCGCTGCGACCCGACTTCCGGCTGGCCAAGCTCGAGGGTGACGCGGCCTTCACGTACATGACCGGAGCCAGGATCGACGGGTCGATGCTGCTGGACACGATCGAGCGCTGCTACTTCGGGTTCAGGCGCCGGCGCCGCGACGTGCGCCAGGCCACCTCGTGCGAGTGCAACGCATGCAGCCGGATCCCGGACCTCGACCTCAAGTTCGTGGTCCACCACGGCGAGACGATCATCCAGCGCGTCGCGGGGCGCCAGGAGCTGCTGGGGTCGGACGTGATCGTCGTCCACCGGCTGCTCAAGAACGAGGTCATCGAGCAGCTCGGGATCAACGCCTACGCCCTGCTCACCCAGGCGTGCATCGACGCGGCGGACATCGATCCGGCCGCGCTTGGCATGCGTGCCCACGCCGAGACCTATGACCGGATCGGCGACGTGCCCGGGTGGGCCCACGACCTCGAGCGCCGATGGCGGGAGGAGGAGGATCGCGCGCGCGTGTTCGTCACGCCCGACGAGTCGATCCTCAGCGTCTCGGTGCCGACCAGCGCGCCGCCGCAGGTGGCCTGGGAGTTCCTGACCAAGCCTGGGCAGCGGATGCTGTGGCAGCCGTGGGTGACCGAGGTCACCATCAGGGACGCCACGGGCGGGCGGCGCGGGGTCGGCTCGTCCAACCACTGCATGCACGGCAAGGACGCCGTGATCGAGGAGATCCTCGACTGGCGGCCATACGACTACGTCACCGACCGGACCATCCTCGACACGCCCGCCGGTCCGCTCAAGCTGCCGCACACGATCGAGTTCGAGCCGGTCCCCGATGGGACGGTGATCCACATGCGGTTCGGACCGCCGAAGGCGAAGAAGGGCCGGGCGGTCGCCGACGAGGTCGCCGCGCACTACGGCGATGCGCTCCGGTCCCGGGTTCCGAAGCTCGTCGAGCTGCTCGACGCCGAGGTCGCCGCGCGCGAGACCGATCGCGGCCCGGAGCCGGAGCTTGCGGCGCCGAAGGCCGACGGGCCCCTTGCGGGGATCGAGCCGCTGGTGATCGTGGACTGACCCGCGTTCCCCCGCGGTGGCACGCGGGCTGGCTGCCTGTCAGCGCGTCTCCGTGGCCTGGGACACCGCAGAGCCCATCCCGAGGACAGAGCTCAGGTCGCGCCTGCCCGCGATGCCGAGCTTTCCGTAGACCGCGCCAAGGTGGTTGTCCACCGTGCGAACGGAGATGTCCAAACGACGCCCGATCTCGCTCGACGACTGCCGGCCGGCGGCGAGCAGCGCGATCTCGAGCTCGCGCGGCGTCAGCGGCACGGTGGTCACGGTCGTGAGTGGCGGCGTCGCCACGCCGGCCAGGCTGCCGGAAAGGAAGCTCGCCCTCGCCCGGGCGATCCGCGCGAGAACCGGCTCCCCGGCGCGCAGATGCGCATCCTGCGCGTGGGCGGCTGCTTCCGCAGCGCACAGGGTGCTGCCCATTCGTTCGAACGCCACGGAGATGCGGTCAAGCCTTGAACCGTCCCCCTCGGCGAGCGCCGCGGCATGCTGGGCCATCGTCGCCACCAGATCGCCTTCGACCGAGTCAGTGAGTGCGGCGAGACGGTCTCGCACCAGTTCGGGGTACCCGAGCCGAACGGCGTCGTGGAACGTCCAGGCCGCCCAGACCAGGTGCGTGTCGCTCACCGCGCGATCGCCGGCGGCCAGGGCCAGGCGGGCCGCCGCGGCCGGCCCCTCATCGAGCCACGTGATCCAGACCGTCGCCCGGTCGAACTGGATCCTCGATCGCACATCACGCACCAGGTGCTGATCGACGATCTCCTGGTACAGCGCGCGTGCGTCATCGTGGCGCCCCAGCCACGAGGCAAGGACCGTCGCCACCCCGGCCTGGATGCCGCGGACCGAGAACGTGTCCCGCTCTCGTGCGACCTCGAGCGCTCCGACCACGGTCTGCAGGCCGCCGCCGATGTTGCCGGCGAGCATCTGGCACTCGGCGAGGATCATGGCCCACATCGCCGCCACCTCGACGGCACCGGCCCCGATGGCCGCGCGCTGGGCGACATCACATAGCGTGATCGATTGGGCAAGGCGTCCTGCGTAGGCAAGGGCCATCGCGCGGTTCATCTGCAGCATGTCCGGGGCCAGCGGCAGCTCCTCGCGCGTCTGCGGGGCGCGTTCCAGCGCGAGACGCACCTGGGTCTCCGACTCAGCCAGGCGGCCCAGCATCACGTTGGCGATGCTCGAGTACATCAGGGTATGCACGACCGTCCTGGGCCTGGCCGTTGGCCTGAGCATCAGGCGATCACCGATGGCCGCGACGCCAAGGAGGTCCCCGGCACCGGTGCGGAACAGCGCTCGCAGCGAGTCGATCTCGTCTCGCCAGTCTTCGTCGATCACGCGAGCGGCGGCCGCATCGAGGACGTCCGATGCTTCGACGGCTCGTCCGGCCCGGAAGCCGAGCAGGTCTGCGCGTGCCAGCGCGACCGTCGAGATGTCCGCGTCCGTGCGCGCGAGCGACGCGGCTCGGGCGAGGACGCGGTCGGCGTCTTCGATGCGCTGCTGGGCCGCCACGGCGCGACCCAGCGCAAGCTGCGCCGTCATGTTGTCGGGCTCGCCCGCCAACGCCGCGCGGGCGAAGCGCTCGGCAAGGGGCGCGTCGAAGACCGAGAGTGCACGTCCCGCAGCGTTGAGTGCCAGCGTCGCGGGCATGTGTCCGCCGCCCTCCAGCCGCCACAGGGCGAGCCGCAGGAGATCGTCGCGCCGCCTTGCCCCGGTCGACTCGAGGCTGTCGCCCAGCCAGCGCTTGACGTGACGCGCTCGCGTCGACGGGATCGTCGCGGCCACGGCATCGGCGTACATCGGGTGCGCGAGGCGCACGGTCTGGCGATTGCCGCTGCGGCCAATCTCCACCAGGCGGCGATCATCCAGCCGCTCGAGGGCACGAGGATCATCAAGCGCGTCGAACGCCTGCAGGTCGACCGCTCCGCCGATGGCGAGCGCTTCGACGACCTGCCGCTCGGCCGCGTCCAGCCGTCCCAGCCGGGTCTCGACCAGCTGATTGAGCCGATCCGAGGGAGCGAGCCCTTCGAGCGCACGCCAGCCGGCGCTCGTCTGGACGAGCTTCTGGCTCTCCAGCCCGCCGAGGACGAGCTCGCGGAGGAACAGGGGATTGCCACCCGACCGTCGCCACAATGTTGACCGCGTGATCGGCTCGACGGCCCCGTCAAGCGCGACCTCGAGCAGCCGGCCGGTCTCGTCCTCCGACAACGGATCGACCTGGACTCGCTCGAGGAGCCCGTCCTTCCAGAGCTCGGTCAGGTCCGCGGCAGCCCGGTCGCCGGGACGCCGGGTCATGATCATGAACGCATCCGACCGGGTAACGAGACCGCGCACCAGCGCAGCGGAATGGCTGTCGAGCAGGTGCGCGTCGTCGATGCCGAGGACGAGCCGATCCCCCTTGCTGGCCGGCCGGGTCAGCTCGACCAGGAGCTCACCGAGGAGTTGACGCTCGTCGATTGTCACGACCGGCAGAGAAATGAGGTGCACGAACGCACCAAACGGGATGTCCGACGTGGCTCGCGAGGCGACGATCCAGGCCGTCGCCATGCCGCGCGCGGAGGCTCCGCCGACCAGCTCGCGGGCGAGCCGACTCTTGCCCACGCCGTCCTCGCCGACGATCTCGATCCCGCGGGCATCCTCTTGGGCCAGGAGTCTGCCGAGACGGAGCAGGGTCGAGTCGCGGCCGATGAGCGGCCACTCCATCTCGCGATCCTAACCGACCGATTGTTCGCCGAACACCCGCGTGAGTAGTCCACTACTCATGACAGCCCCCGCATGACATCGCAGGGTCACTTGGACAGGCCCAAGTTCGATGGAGGTCGAGGTGTCGTCACGCAAGGGATTCGCCGCACTTGCGGTGCTCGTATTGGTGCTCGCCGCGTGCGGCACAAGCGCCAATCAGTCGTCGCAGGGGGCGTCCGAGGGGATCGCCGTCCACGGTCATTGGACGGTGGATGTCGTGAATCCGGATGGTCAGCTTGCCACCCACAGCGCATTCGAGAACGCCCTTGACTCTGCGGGGGCTCGTGCCCTCGGATTGATCCTCGGGCGTGGCGCCCAGGTGGTGGATCCTGGCTGGGCAATCGCCCTCGGGACAAACCCCTTGAACCCGGATTCTGCACCCTGCCTTCCGCCTGGCGGGACGCCAGACGATTGCGTGGTGGCCGAGCCCGGGATGACAGGTTTCCCCCTGCCCGTGTCCTCGTTCAACCTCCAGGTGACCAGCACCAGCGACGGGCTTGATCTGGAAGGATCCGTCATCGCCACTCGCACCGGGGCCATCGGGATCGTGAAGACGTTGGTCGTTCTCAGCGATGGAGGGACATACCTCTTCACCCTCAAGGAGGTCTTCGCCGACAGCGGGGCTCAAATCAATGTTGACGCGGGCCAGAGCATCGAGGTCACCGTGTCGCTGACCTTCTCGTAGGGTGTCTGCTGAAGAGGTCGCGGGTCACTGACGAGCCGTGGGTACCCGGCATCGCGCAGCTGCGTGGACCCGCCGCCGTGCGGGTCTGCCTCTCGCCGCAGTGATCCTTGCGTCGGGGATGAGCGGCACGATCCTTCTCCCGGCCGTGGATGCCTCGTCGCCAAACGACACCACCTCCACGACGGGCGTCCACGTGGTTCAGATCCCGGGTCTCTTCGGTGGCTCCGCAAACGCGATCAACGCCGACGGTTGGGTGGTGGGTGCCGCGCGCTTCAGCACCGCCCCCATGAATCAGGCATTCCTCTGGAAGGCGAAAGGCTCGCCGATTCCGCTGATCGATCCCGAGCCAGGGGTCGTCTTCGACAGCGGTGCCAACGACATCAACGACGGCGGCGAGGTCGTCGGATGGTTCGACAATGCTGTGACCAATGCCAAGGGCGCGTTCCGTTGGAGCGGCTCGGGACCGTACGAAGACCTGGGCATCGTGCCGGGCACCATCGCGGGCGGGAACATCGAGGCGAAGGCGATCGACAACGGCGGCAACGTCGTTGGCTGGTACGTCGCCGCTCCGGGAGCGTGTGGTCTGTCCTCGGGCGCCACAGGCGGGACATGCAGCTTCTATGCGCGCCAGGGTGACACGGGAGCCTCCATCGGCAGCATCGGCGTGGTCGATGACGGCACCTCCACCGGAGCGAAGTTCCTTGCCGCGGACGTTGCGCTGTGGGACGGCGTGGACGGCGTCGTCACGGGAACAGCCGGCGGCCATGGCTACAGCTGGGTTGGATTCGATCTCCGTTCGAATGCCTTCGAACCGTTCACCGATGCCGGGATTGTCAATGCGGTGAGCAACAGCCTCGACTACGCCGGCAGCGTGGCGACGGTCGATGGGACCCGCGCCGCCGTCTGGTCCGGTGCCAACAGCGCCCCGACCGCCGTCCTGCCGACCCTCGGCGGTTCGTTCAGCCAGGCGAACGCGATCAACGGATCTGGAGCGGTGGTCGGGTCGAGTGAGACCGCGAGTGGTGAGACGCATGCGTTCCTCTGGACACCCACCGACGGCATGCAGGACCTCGGGACGCTTGGCGGCATCTCGAGCACGGCGTTCGACATCAATGACGCCGGCCTGATCGTCGGCCAGGCAACATCCGCGGGCTCGACGTTGCAGCACGCCGTGGTGTGGGATGTGGCGGGAACCTTCCACCCGGACTTCCCACCCGAGATCGATCCGATCTCGCCCAAGACGGTCGCCCCGGGGGAGGGGCTCACCATCACGCCGGCCATCACCGATCCCGAAGCAGACCCCTTCTCGGTCGTCTGGTCCGATCTGCCTGCCGGCGCCACCCAGGTCGGCAACAGCCTCGAATGGACGCCGACCGATGCCGACATCGGGACGTACCAGGTCACGGTCACCGCCGTCGAGGATGGGGACGCTGCGGTCTTCACCTCGCTGACGGTGGCCATCAATGTCAGTGCCGGGGTACGCCTCGATCCGATCGGGGACAAGGTCGCCACCGTGGGCGTGGAGCTCACGTTCACCGCGACCGCAACGGCTCCTGGCCCGTATTCCCTGACCTATGGGCTGGCCGGTGGCACGTTGGCACTACCTGGGCCACCCCCGGCCGGCGCCACGATCGATCCGACGACGGGTGCCTTCTCGTGGACGCCAACCCTCGATCAGGAGGGCGACCATCCGCTCGTCGTGATCGTTTCGGACCTCTTCTCCGGGTCTTCCGATTACGAGGAGTTCACCGTCGCGGTTCTCCCGGAAGGGCCGGTGAACACTCCGCCAACGGCAGATGCCGGGATGGACCAGTCGGTGCTCGTCGGTGAGCTCGTCACCCTCGATGGATCCGCCTCAACCGACGCGGATTCCGACCCGCTCTCATACGCGTGGGTCCTCGTCTCCGCTCCCAGTGGCTCAGCTGCCGCGCTGTCGGCGAGCGACACCGCGGCGCCCAGCTTCACTCCAGATGTCGCGGGTGACTACACCGTCCAGCTGACGGTCGACGATGGGAACGGCGGGATCGATTCGGACCTGGTCGTCGTCCATGCCGCCGCGGCACCCACCGTGGTGGTCATCACGATCAGCGAGGCGATCGGCGTGACCGACGCCGTGACCGTCCGGCCGCCCGTGGTCATCACGATCAGCGAGGCGATCGGGGTGACCGACGCCGTGACCGTCCGGCCGCCCGTGGTCATCACGATCAGCGAGGCGATCGGGGTCACCGACGCCGTGACCGTCCGGCCGCCCGTGGTCATCACGATCAGCGAGGCGATCGGCGTGACCGACGCCGTGACCGTCCGGCCGCCCGTGGTCATCACGATCAGCGAGGCGATCGGCGTGACCGACGCCGTGACCGTCCGGCCGCCCGTGGTCATCACGATCAGCGAGGCCATCGGCGTGACCGACGCCGTGACCGTCCGGCCGCCCGTGGTCATCACGATCAGCGAGGCGATCGGCGTGACCGACGCCGTGACCGTCCGACCGCCCGTGGTCATCACGATCAGCGAGGCGATCGGCGTGACCGACGCCGTGACCGTCCGACCGCCCGTGGTCATCACGATCAGCGAGGCGATCGGCGTGACCGACGCCGTGACCGTCTCGGTCCCAACCCTGACTGTCGATCTCGGCGTGCTGTATGACAAGCTCGGGAACCCGACCACCCATGTCTCGGTTGGCGACGAGGCCACGCTGATCGGCGATGGGTTCGATCCGAACGCCGCGGTGACCGTCGAGATTCGGTCGGATCCGATCCAGCTCGGCACCACAACGGCCGACGGCACGGGTCACATCTCGGTGGTGATCACGATCCCAGCCCTGTCGGCCGGCGAGCACACCGTGGCTGCCGTCGGCATGGTTGACGGCCACCCGCACGAGGTCCAGGTACAGATCACCGTCCTCAGCCCCGCAGCGGTCGAGCTGAGCGACGGCAACCCGATTTCGGTCCCCGTCACTGAGCCCGGCGGCGACAGTGAGCCGTTCGACCTGACGTACACGGTCGGCGAGGTCTATCCGAACCTGGTCAGCGGTGGCCTCGGCGGTGCGGAGGTCGGGCTGTCGCTGGAGCCGGTAGGCCCCGGCTCAACGGTCCAGGCCGACTCGTGCACGACGTCGCTCGACGACGAGCTCCAGGTCACGTGCCGGTTCTCGGACGTGCCGGTCAACACATATGCAGCGGTCGCCAGCGTGGGCGGCCTCTACCTGGGCTCCGACGAGGACGTCCTCGTGATCTACGACCCGAGCCTCGGCTTCACGACCGGAGGTGGCTGGTTCAGCTGGCCCGGGACCGGGGACCGCACCACCTTCGGATACACCATGAAGTACAACAAGAAGGGCACAAACCTGAAGGGCAGCCTTCTCCTCATTCGGCACCTCCCGGACGGCACCGCCTATCGGCTGAAGTCGAACGCGCTGGATGGGCTCGCGCTGTCCGATCCATCCGCCGCGTTCGGCTGGGCGACGTTCAGCGGCAAGGCCACGTACCAGGCGCCTGGCTGGCCCGCACCTGCGGGCAACTTCCACTTCGTTGTCTACGCCGAGGACAACGACACACCCGGCGCAGGTGTGGATCGTTTCTGGATCAGCGTGACCGATGGCGATGGCAACCCGACCGATCTCTCGATGACCGGTCCTGCGGTCGACGAGGCCGCGCTCCTGGGTGGCGGCGACGTCGCGGTTCCCCACGGAACGCATCGTGGGCGCAAGTGATGCCGGCACGGTCGTCGCCACGCCTGACGCTGCTCGCAACGATCCTGACGACGACTGCCTGTGGTGCGCCGCGAGCCACGCCGAGCGAAGCCGCCTCGCAGGACTTGCCGACCTTGACCTCCGCGCCCACGACCCTGGCAGCGGTCTCGCCAACCCCGGCACCAGTCGGCGGGCCGAGCCACGCCGGTGAGGCAACCGGCGGGAGGGGGATGGACGAGTCCGTGGGCGTGACCGACCAGGTGACCATCGTGATCAGGGATCCGTAACGACGAGGTCCCAAGCCTCGTTCCGCGGGCACCAGAAGGTGAGTGCCGCGCCCCGTTGGGCGGGCGAGGAGGTTCCCGTGCCGATCTTGCAGCTGGCGAAGCGCCTGCTTGTCGTCCTCGTCGCAGGTCTGGCGCTGTCGGCTTGTACGAGTGCGCCCGCCGCCCGTCCTGATGG
Organism: uncultured Chloroflexia bacterium; assembly: GCA_963749705.1. GTDB lineage: Bacteria > Chloroflexota > Limnocylindria > Limnocylindrales > CSP1-4 > CAIXZV01. The sequence goes on from CAVVNQ010000007.1 coordinate 123,670, forward strand.
GGGAGCATCGCAACCGGCAGGGAGCGGCACCGCGACACCCGGCACTGCATCCGGGCCCACGCCGCGCGCGGCGGCGACAGCGACGCAGCGGGCTGGCGAGTCAGCCGGTGCGAGCGTGTCCAATGGCCCGAAGTCGAGCATGTCCGGCGACTGGAGCGGCACCGTGGTCGAGAGCACGGGCTCGCAGGGGATCAGGTTCGTGCTCCTGGAGATCGCGGGGACGATCAGCGGCGATGTCCTCTACGAGCACGGCAAGGCGGACAACGGGGTGACGGGTACCTGGGACGGCGATTCGGTAACGCTCGTCTATGAGGCTCGCACCACGAAACAGACGACGACGTACAAGGGCACGGTCTCCGACGGCTTCTTCCGCGGCACGGTCTCCAGGGAGATCGGAGGCCAGTCCGCGCCCGGCGGCACGTTCGAGGTCAGCAGGAAGTAGGCAGTCCTGCGGCAGCTATTCGGGTATGCGTCGGCGCGTGCTCAGCCGAAGAAGTCGGTGATCGCCTTCGTGTCGTCGGAGAACGCCCAGCGCTCGGTGACCTTGCCGTCACGGACGTGGTAGATCTCCGCCGTGCGATAGGTCAGCGAGCGGTCGCCGTGGGTCACGTGCGCCGTGCCCAGCGCGATCGCGTGATCGTCGTTGGCGACGACGTCGTGGATCTCGTAGTCGATGGTGTAGCCCTCGAAGTCGGCCATCGACCCGGCCAGCTCCCCCTTGCCGCGCCGTGGCTGCGCACGCCCGATCTCGTGCCACACGACGTCATCGGCGACCCGGCTGGCCGCCCCGTCCATGTCCCCGCTGCTCATCGCCTCGTTCATCTCGCGAACGACCTTGGCGTTCGGGTGCTCGGCCATGCTCGCCCTCCATCGTGCCGGCGCGCGGGCGACGGATGCGCGACTGGACGCCGCCGGCTCGTGTGCTACCCGAAATGTACCCGTCCTGGCTACCCCCCCGTAGCCGTCAGGTCAGCCGTACTGGCTGAGCTCCACGAGATGGCCGTCCGGGTCGCGCGTGAAGCACCGGGTCTCGAGGCCGTTGACCACGGGCGGGGTGAGGAACGTGGCCCCGCGCGCCAGAAGCACCTCGTACACGGCCCGGCAGTCCCCGACGCGGATCGTCATCGCGTGGCTGACGGTGGTCGGGTCCGGCGGCGGCGCGAAGGTCACGTCCGGCTTGTCGGGCGTCGGGCCACCGCCGGTCACCAGCAGCAGCCAGCTGCCGCCGAGCTGGAGCACCGCCGACGTGCCGCCGTACTCGCGGTACAGCGAGGCGCCCAGCACCGACACCCACCAGGTGCGGGCACGCTCGAGGTCGCTGACGACCAGGATGTGCGTCATCTCGATGCCCGCTTCCGGGAACCCCGGGGTCGTGGGCGGTTCGGTCGCGTTCATCACGTCCTCCCTGGCGTCGGGCGCCGGTTCGTCCTGCGTCCCGGCTCATTCCACCAGGTAGCGAGAGACCTGGTTGATGAGCGGCTCCCCAGTGGCGAACCGGCGAACCTGGTCGCCCGCGAGCTCGAACGTGCGGACCGTCGCCTGCGGTGAGTCACCCGCGATGTGCGGGCTGACCAGCACGTTGGGCAGCGCCCACAGTGGATGGCCCCCGGGCAGTGGCTCGGGCTCCGTGACATCGAGGGCCGCACGCAGCCGGCCCGTCTCCAGCTCCCGCACCAACGCGCCGGTGTCCACCGTGCGCCCCCGGCCGCCGTTGACGACCATCGCGCCATCGGGCAGCAGCGCCAGCCGGCGGGCGTCGAGCAGGCCGTCGGTCTCGCTCGTGAGCGGCAGCATGTTGACCAGGATCCCGGCGCCGGGAAGGACGCCATCGAGATCCGCCATGCCGAGGACCCCGTCCCGCGCGGTTCGCGCGACGCCGATGATCTCCACGCCGAACGGGCGCAGGCGGTCGGCGATCGCGGACCCGATCGAGCCCATGCCGAGGATGACCACCGTGGTTCCGGCCAGCTCGTCCGGCTCGTACGAGGTCCACTCGCCGCGCCCCTGTGCGTCGCGCGCTCGGACGAGCCCGCGCTGCATGGCGAGGATCGCGCCCAGCGCCCACTCCGCGAGCGGCACGTCGTACACGCCGCGCGCGTTGCAGACCATCACGTCCGCGGGGACGTGGCCCCGAAGCCAGTTGACGCCCGCGCTCAGGGTCTGGATGACGCGCAGTCGACCCTGCGGGTGGTCGAGCACGGCGAGCAGCGTCTCGCGGATGCGGTGGTAGGGGATGACCAGATCCACGCCGCTGAGATCCGGGATCGGCCCCGGCTCCTGCGGAACGAGGACCACATCCACGTTGTCCGGGAGGTCGCCCATGTGAGCTCGCTCGGGGACATCGGGCAGACAGACGGTGACGCGCTCGCTGTGGCTGGCGGGTTGGTCAGGCATGTGCCCATGTTGCGCGATCCGGCGCCTGGGCGTCGCTTGGCACCGGCGGCGCGACGTGGTGGCTCAGGGCTTGGACACCGAGAGCCAGGGCTGCACCTCGTTTGCCCCCGGCTCGTACACCCAATCGGCCTTCACCAGGTCGCCGACCGTGAAGGTCACGCTCGATACCTTCTTGCCCAATGACGAGCTGGTGACCGAGCAGGTGCCGTCGCCCGTGGTCGTGCACGAGGTCTCGCCCGACCCCGATGACCAGCTGCCGGTGACGAGCACGCCGTCGAGCGGGCCGTCCGCATCGACCACCTGGATCGTCACGGTCGCGGTCCAGTTCCGGCGCACTGCGTTCGCCGTCTCGGTCATGGCCCGGATCCACATCGGCGTGGGTTCGATGGCCGAGACGGTCGCGGTGGCCGAGTCGGCAGCCGCGTCGTTGTCGGTGACCGTGAGCGTGACATCGAACGTGCCGGTCGAGACGTACGTGTGCGATGGGTTGGTCGCCGTGGAGACCGACCCATCCCCGAAGTCCCAGACGTGGGTTGTGATCGTGCCGTCGGTGTCAGTGGACGTGTCGGTGAACGCGCATGTCAGCCCGGAACAGCTGCTCGTGAACGAGGCGTTCGGGGGCTGGTTTGCGGGCGGGGTTGCGGTCCACGTGTAGCCCGCGGCCCAGGTGACCGCTGCGAGCTTCGCCTGGCCCGCGATCGATGGGTGGAAGTAGTCGCCCGAGACGTCGCTCTTGGCGAACTGCACGTTGAACAGCGCGTTGCCGTCGAACCGGCACCTGGTGAAGGTCGCGCACACCTCGGCCAGCTGCTGGTTGAAGTCGATGTTGCGCTGGCGGACGTCGGCGCGGCGCTGGACGTCGGCGGCCTGGGTCGAGGTCGGGTTGGCCAGCAGCGACTGGCAGATGTCGCCGACGGACCACACCACGCGCGCCCACCAGCCGTTGTGGAACAGGTTCCACAGCTGGTACACGTCGGGGATGCTGGCCACGTACACGTACGTCGAGGGCGAGCCGGTCGTGATCGTCTCCATCGCCGTCTGGAACTGTGCCCGGAAGTCGGCCACCGAGGTCATCTGCGCCACCGTGTCCGTGCACAGGTCGTTGCCCCCGATGAGCACGGTCAGGTAGTCCGGATGGAGGGCGACGACGCCGGTCATCTGGGCGTCGAGCCCGACGACCCTGGCGCCGCTCACGGAGCGGTTGTTGTTCTGGCCGGCGATCGGCGCGCCGAGCGCGAGCAGGCGCAGGTAGTGGCTGTCGACCGTCGTGTTCGTCCCGGTCGACCACGAGTTCTCGGGCGCGTCCGCGCCGAGCGATCCATTCGAGCTGGCCGCCTGCGTGATCGAGTCGCCGACGGCGGCCATGACCGCCGGCAGCGGCAGCGCAGTGTCCGCAGCCGACGCGGGCGGCACGAGACCACCCAGCAGCAGGACCAGGGGGATGGCCAGGGTTGCGAGCCGGCGTGTCATGACTGCCCTCCACCGCACCGCGACGCGACACCCGCGGCCAGGCCGGCAGCATACGTCTCGACCGGGCGCGGGTGAAGGTCGGTCGCGGAGGGTGGTCATCGCCCGCGGTCGCGGGCTGTGGACATCGCCGCGGAACTCCCGTGCGGCGTCGCCGACCACCGCAGCGTGATCTCCCGCAGTAGCATCAACCCATGGGGCCGACGCTACCGGCGCGACCGCCGTTCACGATCCGGGCTCGCGTGCTCACGCCGCTTGCGGCGGGTGGCACCCGCTATGAGCGTGACGGCCGGCTCGAGGTCGATGCGCGGGGGCTCATCACGGACGTAGGTCCGTGGCGGGACGAGCCCGGCGCGCCCGGCGGTGAGGTCGGCGGCGATGGCAGCGCCGGCGAGCGTCCGGCCGCCGCCGCCGCCCCAACGGTCGACCTGCGGCCATTCGTCCTGCTACCGGGCATGGTCGACCTCCACGTGCACCTGCCGCAGCTGCCCGCCGCCGGCGTGGGCGCCGGCCTGCACCTGCTCGACTGGCTCGAGCGATACATCTTCCCGCTCGAGCGCGCCTTCGACGAGCCGGCCGCCGAACGCCTCGCCCCGGCCGCGTTCCGCGCGTTCGCCGCGGCGGGCACCACCACCGCCGTGATCTACGGAGCGGTCTACGAGCCCTCGCTCGACGCCACGTTCCGCGCCGCCGAGGCACACGGGATCCGGGCGGTGATCGGCAAGGTGATGATGGATCGCGGCAGCTATGACGACCGGCTGCCGCCCGAGCAGGTGCTCGAGACGAGCCTCCGCCAGTCCTCCGACCTGTGCAGCCGCTGGCACGGCCGCGACGGCGGCCGGCTGCGCTACGCGTTCACCCCGCGGTTTGCCGTGTCATGCACCGCGGACATGCTGCGCGAGTCGGCGGCGCTGGCCCGCTCGACCGGCGCCTACTGGCAGACGCACCTGTCCGAGGACCGGCACGAGCTGCGCGAGGTGGCGCGGCTGCACCCGGACGCGATCGACTACCTCGACGTGTACGACCGGGCGGGCGCCCTGGGCAACCGGACGATCATGGCGCACGCGATCCACCTGTCGGACCGCGAGGTGGCGCGACTGGTCGAGACCGACACCGCGGTCGCGCACTGCCCGGCATCGAACCTGTTCCTCGCCTCCGGCGCGATGCGCCTGGACCGGTACCGGTCCGCGGGGATCCGGGTGGGCCTTGGATCCGACGTGTCGGGCGGGCCGGAGCTCTCGCTGTTCGCCAACATGCGCGCCGGGGCGTACACGCAGAGCGGGCTGGGCGTGCTCGACGAGGGGCGGGGCCAGGCGCCGCTCGGCCCGCTCGACTGGCTCCGGATGGGAACGCTGGAGGGTGCGCAGAGCCCTGGGGCTCGATGGGGAGATCGGCTCGCTCGAGCCGGGCAAGGAGGCCGACCTGATCGCCATCGATCCGCGGCTCGTGGCCCCCATCGAGGGCATCGACTCGGATGAGCCCGACGAGATCATGTCGCGCCTTGCCTTCCGGCCGCATCCGGCGATGGTCCGCGCGGCCTGGGTCCGCGGCCGGCTGCTGGACGGGCCGCCGGGGCCGGCGTGACGGACCGGCGCGCCGCCGGGCGCCCACCGGGCGCCTCGCATGACGCGCGACGTCGACCTGCTGCTGACGGGCGGCACGGTCGTCGACGGGACAGGTGCGCCCGGGTACCCGGCGAGCGTCGCGGTCGCAGGCGACCGGATCGTCCTGCCGGCGCCGGGCGAGACCATCCGCGCCGCCCGCACGGTTGACGCCACGGGGCTCGTGATCGCGCCCGGGTTCATCGACCTCCACAGCCACGGCGGCCTCGTGATGCTCGCCGAGCCGCGCCACGAGCCCAAGGTCCGCCAGGGCGTCACCACCGAGGTGATCGGGGTGGACGGCAACTCGTACGCCCCGTTCCCGGACCCGGGCGACCTGCGCGACTTCGTGGTCCTCAACGGCGGGCTCGACGGCCGACCCGAGCTCGACTACGACTGGGCGACCGTGGCCGAGCATCTTGCCCGGTACGACCGCCGGGTCGCCGTGAACATCGCCTGCGTCGTGGGCAACTCCCCGCTCCGGATCGCGGCGCTGGGCTGGGACGACGTGGAGGCCGGCGCGGCCGCGATCGCCGACCAGCGGGCACGACTCCGCGAGGCGATGGAGGATGGCGCCTTCGGGCTGTCGACGGGGCTCGACTATCCGCCCGGCTCGTACGCGACGACGGCCGAGCTGGCGGCGATCGCCACCGAGGCTGCGGGCCTCGGTGGGATCTACCACACGCACGTCCGCTACCCGCTCGGGGACGGGTTCCTGGACCCGTTCCGCGAGGCGATCGAGATCGGACGGCGGAGCGGCGCGCCCGTCCACATCACCCATTTCTACCACCGGGCAACCTTCCCGGGACCGCCCGAGCAGATGCTCGCGCTGGTCGACGATGCCCGCGCCGAGGGCCTCGACGTGAGCTTCGACCTGTACCCCTCGGAATGGGCGAGCACGCGACTGCTGATCATGCTCCCGACGTGGATCCAGGCCGGCGGGATCGGGCCGCTTCGCGAGCGGCTCGCCGACCGCGCGATGCGCGCCCGGATCCGCGACGAGCTGCGGGCACGAGGCCGGCTGTTCGCCGGCGACCGAACCTGGGACGAGCTGCGGATCGGCGCGCTCACCCGCCCCGAGCACCTCGAATGGGAGGGGCGGATGCTGGGCGACCTGATGCGGGCGACCGGGCGCGATGCCGTGGACGCGATCTGCGACCTGCTGCTCGCGGAGGACCTGCGCGTCAACCAGGTGACGCCCGGGCCGCACCGCGACGGGATCCGCACGTTCCTCCAGCATCGCGGGGCGATGATCGGGACCGACGGGGTGCTGATCGGCGACAAGCCCGCGCCCCGGACGTACGGCTCCTACCCGCGGATCCTGGGCGAGCTCGTCCGCGAGGAGCGCTGGCTGGGACTCGAGGCGGCCGTCCACCGGATGACGGGCGCGCCGGCGGCGCGGCTCGGGCTCGCGGACCGGGGTCGGATCGCCGACGGCCTTGCTGCGGACATCGTCGCGTTCGATCCGGCCACGATCGCGTCCCGGGCGACCTACGACGATCCGCGCCGCTTCCCGGTGGGGATCCCGCTGGTGCTCGTCAACGGGGTGCCGGTGATCGACGGCGGCGAGCACACGGGCGCGACGCCGGGACGCTCGTTGCGTCGCGGAAACCACGCGTGAGGTCCGGCCGATGGCCATGACCGGCTCGCTGCTTGACACGCACCGGTGCACCGTTCCACCCTTCCGGGAACCCCACGGAGGCAGTCCAGGTTGACGATCGAGAGCGCGCCGCGGCACGCGCCCGTCCCGGCTTCCGCGACGGCAGCGCCGGCACCGGTCGTGGCGCCACCGCGTCCCGGCACGGGCATCGGGCGGGCGACGCCGGCCCGGCGTGAGGGCCCGGCCAAGCTCACCGGCACGGCCGCCTACGCCGACGACCTCGTGTTCCCGGGCGCCTGGTACGGCGCCACGATCCGGTCCACCGACGCCCATGCGCACCTCCTCGGCATCGACCTTGGCGCGGACTTCGCCTGGGACCGCGTGGTCGTGGTCACCGCAGCCGACATCCCGGGGCGCAACGTCGTGGCCAGCATCGCGGCGGACCAGCCGATCCTGGTCCCCGTCGGTGGCGAGATCCGGCACCAGGCCGAGCCGGTCGCGCTGGTCGCCGCGCCGGACCGCGACACGCTGCGCGAGGCGCGTCGCCGGATCCGGCTCCGGACCGAGCCGCTGCCCCCGGTGTTCGATCCGCTCGCCTCGGACGTCGTGTTCGAGCACTTCGAGCTGGGCCGGGGCGACGTGGACGCCGCGCTGGCCGCGGCCGACGTCGTGATCGAGGGCACCTACCGGGTCGGCCACCAGGAGCAGCTGTACATCGAGAACAACGCGATGATCGCGCTGCCGCGCGACGACGGCGGGGTCACCGTCCACGGCAGCCTTCAGTGCCCGTACTACGTGCACCGCGCGCTGATCGCCGGCCTGGACCTCGACGACGCCCACGTCCAGGTCGTCCAGGCGGAGACCGGCGGCGGGTTCGGCGGCAAGGAGGAGTACCCGTCGATGATCGCCCTCCACGCGGCGCTGCTCGCGCGCCGCACCGGGCGACCCGTGCGCATGATCTACGACCGCCACGAGGACCTGTCCGCGACCACCAAGCGCCACCCGGCCATCGTCCATCACCGGACGGGGCTCAACCGGGACGGCCGGATCGTGGCCCAGGACATCGACCTCGTCCTCGACGGGGGCGCGTACACGACGCTCACCCCGGTCGTGCTGTCGCGGGCGACCATCCACGCCGGCGGTCCGTACGACGTCGACAACGTCCGGATCCGGTCGCGGGCCGTGGCCACCAACACCCCGCCCAACGGCGCGTTCCGCGGCTTCGGCGCGCCGCAGGCGGAGTTCGCCGCCGAGATGCAGGTCAATCGCGCCGCGGACGCGCTGGGGATCTCCCCGCTCGAGATCCGGCGGCGCAACGCGTACCGTCCGGGCGGGATCACGGCGACCCACCAGGTGCTGGCCAATGACGTCGCCGCGCTCGAGGTCCTGGACCGCGCCGCCGAGGCCTCGGAGCTCGAGCGGACTCGCGCGCGGACCGCGGCCGAGCGCGCGACCAGATCGCCCGATGCGCGGACGGCGCGCGGGATCGGGCTCGCGCTCGCCTGGCACGGCGCGGGCTTCACCGGCTCGGGCGAGGAGAAGATGGGCTCGATCGCCAGCCTGGAGCTGACCGCGGACGGCCGGATCCGGATCCTGACCGCGCAGACCGAGATGGGCCAGGGAACCAAGACGATCTTCCCGCAGCTGGTCGCGGGCGAGCTCGGGATCGACATCGACGCGGTCGAGGTGGTGCCGCAGGACACCTCGATCGTGCCCGACTCCGGACCAACCGTCGCCTCCCGGACCGCGATGGTCGTGGGTGGCCTGCTGGTCAATGCCGCGCGACGGCTCAAGGCGGAGGTCGAGGGTCGAACCGGCCGCGACTTCGGCCTGTCCTATCCGGACGACGCCCGGGACCACGGCGCCACCCGCATCGACGAGCAGTTCGCGCCCTATCCGGGCCGGCATTTCGACGACGCCACGTACACCGGCGACGCCTACCCCTCGTACGGCTGGGCCGCCGCGGTCGCCGAGGTCGAGGTGGACCTCGACACCGCCGAGGTCGTCGTCCACTCCGTCGTCGCCGCGGACGACGTGGGGCACGTGATCCATCGCGTCCTGTGCGAGGGCCAGGTCGAGGGCGGCACCCTCCAGGCCGTGGGCTACGCCACGATCGAGGAGATCAAGCTGCTCGACGGCCGGTACCTCAACGACCGGCTCCAGACCTACCTGATCCCGACCGCGCTCGATGCGCCCCGGATCGAGACGATCCTGGTCGAGGCCCGGTTCGAGGATGCGCCGCACGGCGCCAAGGGGGTGGGCGAGCTGCCGATGGACGTCGGCGCACCCGCGGTCGTGGCCGCGATCCACGATGCGACCGGCGTCTGGATCCACGACCTGCCCGCCACGCCGGAGCGGATCCTGGCCGCGCTCGCCGGCATCGAGCCGCCCGGGCCGCCGGGCGTGTCTGCGATCTCGGCGGCCGCGCCCGGCGGGGCCGCTCCCGGGTCGACCTCGGCGGCGTCGCCGTCGCCCGGTGGGCCTGCCGCATGAGCTGGCAGCTGGTCGTCAACGGCAACCCCGTCTCGGTCGACGCGCCGGGCATGCGCCGGCTGCTGGACGTCCTGCGCGAGGATCTCGGGCTGACCGGCACCAAGGAGGGTTGCGGCGAGGGCGAGTGCGGCGCCTGCACCGTGCTCATCGACGGCGACGCGGTCCTCAGCTGCCTCATCCCGATGTGCCAGGTCGACGGCACCGACGTGCGCACGGTGGAGGGCCTCGCCCCCGCGCCCGGCCGGCTGGGCGTGCTCCAGGCGGCATTCCTGGAGGCGGGCGGCGCCCAGTGCGGGATCTGCACGCCGGGCATGCTGATGGCCGCCGAGGCATTCCTGGCGTCGGGTGCCGAACCGACCGACCACGCGATCCGCGAGGCGATCGCGGGCAACCTGTGCCGGTGCACCGGCTATACCAAGATCATCGACTCGATCCGGCTGGCCGCCGAACGGACGGGTGCGGGCGCGGGTTCGGTCGGCACCGAGGGAGCGGCCTGATGCCCGTCGAGCCCCCGGTCGTCTCGCCGCGGACGCTCTCCGAGGCCTACGCGCGGCTGGCCGAGCAGCCGTACCGCCCGCTCGCCGGGGGCACGGACCTGCTGGTGCAGCTGACCGGCGAGCTCGGTCCGGTCCCGGATCGGGTGCTCAACCTGTGGGGGCTCGACGAGCTCCGCGGGATCGAGGTCCGGGGGGACGTGCTCGAGCTCGGGGCGCTCACCACCTACACCGGGATCCAGGGCTCCGCGGCCTGTCGGGCGCACGTCCCGTCGCTGGTGGACGCCGCCGCGACGATCGGGGCGGTGCAGATCCAGCACCGGGGCACCATCGGCGGCAACGTGATGAACGCCTCCCCGGCGGGCGACACGCTGCCCGTGCTGCTCGCCCTCGACGCGGTGCTCGTGCTGGGCAGCGCGGCCGGAGAGCGCGAGGTTCCCGCGACCGACTTCTGGCCCGCGTACCGGCGCACTGCCGCGCGCCCCGACGAGCTGCTGGTGCGCGTCCGGATCCCGATCGTCGAGGACCGCGAGCAGCGGTTCCGGAAGGTCGGCACGCGACGCGCCCAGGCGATCTCCAAGGTCGTGGTCGCCGCGGCGTGGCGTGGCCAGGCCGAATGGCAGGACGTGCGGATCGCCCTCGGCTCGGTGGCGCCGACCCCGATCCGGGTGGCCGCGGCAGAGGCCGCGCTCGAGGGCCGCCCGCGCGACGTCGCATCGATCGAGGCGGCGGTCGCGGCGCTGGGATCGGCGATCAACCCGATCGACGACGTCAGGTCGACCGCCGCCTATCGGCGCGAGGCGGCGCGGCGGGTCGTGCGGCGGCTGCTCGCCGATGCCGCCGGGCTCGACGGCGACGCGACGATCCACGGAGGTGCAGCGTGACCGAGCTCGGCCCGAACCGGTACGGCAAGCAGTCGATCCGGCTGGTGCGCGTGATCCACGGACCCGTCGACCGCGTCCGCGACCTGACCGTGGACGTGTCGCTCGAGGGCACGTTCGACGCGGCCTTCCGCGACGGGGACAACGCGTCGGTCGTGGCCACGGACACCATGAAGAACACGGTGTACGCGCTCGCGACCGAGCACCTCACCGGCGCCATCGAGCCGTTCGCGATCGACCTCGCCCGCCACTTCGTCGCATCCGACGCCGTGTCCGCGGCAACCGTGACCATCCGCGAGCATGCCTGGCAGCCGATCGAGGCCGGTGGTGCCCCGGCTCCCGATGCGTTCCGGCGCACGGGTGGCGCGATCCGGACCGCCGTCGCCGTCGCCTCCTCGGCCGGTGCCGCCCCGATCACGGTCGACGGCGGCATCGAGGACCTGGTCGTCATGAAGACGCGGCGTTCCGCGTTCTCGGGCTTCGCACGCGACCGCTATACGACGCTGCGCGAGGTGCGCGACAGGATCATGGCCACCCGCGTCAGCGCAACCTGGCGCCACGCGGGCACGTCCGCGGACTGGGACGCGCGTCACGAGGGGCTGGTTCGCACGCTGCTGGCGACGTTCACCGACCACGACAGCGAGTCGGTCCAGCACTCGATCTGGGTGATCGCGAACGCCATGCTGGCCGCCGAGCCCGGCATCACCGAGGTCACGATGCGGCTGCCGAACCTCCATCACTGGCTGGTCGACCTGGCGCCGTTCGGGGGCACCAACGAGGGCGAGATCTTCGTGGCCACGAGCGAGCCCTACGGCATGATCGAGGCGACCGTCCGCCGGTCGGGCGGCGCGTGACCGGCCGGGGGATGCGGCGCGTGATCCTTCCGGGACGCTGCGCATGACCGGTTGGGGACCCGGCGCGTGACCCGCCTCGCGCCGGGGGTCGAGGTCGCCGGTCCCGACGTCGACGGTGTCGAGGAGATCCTGACGGCGGAGGCGGCGACCTTCCTGGGTGACCTCGAGCGCCGGTTCCGCGACGAGCGCGCCGCCCTGCTTCGACGGCGGGCGGAGCGCCACGCGCGCATCGATGCCGGCGAGCGGCCCGGCTTCCTCGACGCGACCGCGGACATCCGGGCAGCAACGTGGCGCGTGGCGCCGACGCCCGCGGACCTCGACGACCGACGGGTGGAGATCACGGGACCGGCCGAGCCGAAGATGATGATCAATGCCCTCAACTCGGGCGCGTCGGTGTTCATGGCCGACTTCGAGGATGCGCTGAGCCCGGGCTGGGCCAACATCGTCGCCGGCCAGGTCGCGATCCGGGATGCCGTCCGGCGGACCCTCGCCCTCGACACGGCCGAGAAGTCGTACCGACTCAACGAGCGCACGGCCACGCTGCTCGTCCGGCCGCGCGGCTGGCACCTCGAGGAGCGGCACCTGCTGGTCGACGGCCGCCCGATGTCCGCGAGCCTGTTCGACGCGGGCCTGTTCCTGTTCCACGACGCCGCCGAGGCCCTCGCCCGCGGGACGGGTCCGTACCTGTACCTGCCCAAGCTCGAGTCGCACCTCGAGGCGCGGCTGTGGAACGACGTGTTCGTCCACGCGCAGGCCGCGGCGGGCGTGCCGCGCGGATCGGTCCGGGCGACCGTGCTGATCGAGACCATCCTCGCCGCGTTCGAGATGGACGAGATCCTGTACGAGCTGCGCGACCACGCCGCGGGCCTCAACGCGGGTCGCTGGGACTACATCTTCAGCGTGATCAAGCGGTTCCGCGACGACCCGGCGTTCGTGCTCCCGGATCGCGGCCAGGTGACGATGGCCGTCCCGTTCATGCGCGCCTACACGCGGCTGCTGGTCGCGACCTGCCATCGTCGAGGCGCGCACGCGATCGGCGGCATGTCCGCGTTCATCCCCAACCGCCGCGAGCCGGAGGTGACGGCCAACGCGCTGGCCAAGGTCCGCGAGGACAAGGAGCGCGAGGCCGGCGACGGGTTCGACGGCACCTGGGTCGCCCACCCGGACCTGGTGCCGGTGGCCCGTGAGGTGTTCGATCGGGTGCTGGGCGACCGGCCGAACCAGAAGACGGCGCCGGGCGACGCATCGATCGGGCAGGCGGCGCTGCTCGGGGTGACCGTGCCAGCCGGCCGGGTCACGGAGGCGGGTGTGCGGCAGAACATCAGCGTCGCCGTTCGATACCTCGCGGCCTGGCTGGGCGGCAACGGGGCGGCCGCGATCGACAACCTCATGGAGGACGCCGCGACGGCCGAGATCTCGCGGTCGCAGCTGTGGCAATGGCGGCACCACGGGGTGGCGCTCGACGACGGGGCGCCGTTCACGGCCGATCGATACCGCGCCATCCGCGACGCCGAGCTGGAACGGATCACGGCCGCCGGGGCAGCGGGGGATGGGGGAGCCGACCGTGTGGCCGAGGCGACCGGGCTGCTCGACCGCCTGGTCCTGGACGATGCGTTCGCGGAGTTCCTGACCCTCGACGCGTACCGCCACCTCGACTGACGCACCGGACGGTCCGCCGACCGCCGTCGGCCCCGGCCCGGGATCGGGATCCGCCGTCCGCCCGAAGCCTGCTCAGCGCATTCGCTCGAGCTCGCGCTCCACGAACCGCCCATAGCCTCGCTGCCCCACGAAGACCCCATCGCGGACGACGAACCGGCCGCGCACGATCGTCGACCGGACGGCGCCCCGGACCTCGCGGCCCTCGTAGGGGGTGTAGTCGCTCGAGTGGTGAAGGTCGGTGGCGCGGATCGTCCGCTGCGCGGCCGGATCGAACAGCACCAGGTCGGCGTCTCGACCCACCTCGATCGCGCCCTTCGCGCGCAGCCCGAACAGCTGGGCGGGCGTCGTCGACAGCAGGTCGACCAGCCGCTCGATCGGGATCCGGCCGCCGGCGACGCCCTGGTCGTACGCGAGCGTCAGCAGCGTCTCGATCCCCGGGCTGCCGTTGGAGATCCGGTCGAACAATTCGCGCCATGACTGCTTCTCGACGCCGACGCGGTCCGGGACGTGGTCGGTGGCGATCAGCGACAGCGAGCCGTCGGCGAGCCCGTCCCACAGCGCATCGGGGTTGCCCGGCGCCCGCAGCGGCGGCGAGATCACGAACCGGGCGGCGACCTCCGGCGGGGCGTCGTAGCGATCTTCGGTCAGCGTCAGGTACTGGGGGCACGTCTCGGCGAACACCGGCCGGCCCGCATCGCGCCCGCGGCGGACGGCGGCCAGCGCCTCCGCGGAGGACAGGTGGACGACGTACAGCGGCGCATCCGCGGCCTGCGCGAGCGCGATCGCGCGGGTCGTCGCCTCGGCCTCGACGTACGGGGGCCGCGAGCTCGCGTGGAACCGCGGCTCGACCTCGCCGGCCGCGAGATGGCGCGCGGTCAGCAATTCCAGGATGGTCCGGTTCTCGCAATGGACCTCGAGCATGCCGCCGTGCGCACCGGCCGCGGCGAGGGCCCGGAACAGCGTGGCGTCGTCCACGCCGAAGTCGTAGACCATGAACGCCTTGGCGGTCGGGACGCCGGCCTCGATGACCCGCGGCAGCTCGCCGACGGGATCTGCCTGCATGGCCGTGACGACCAGGCTCAGCGCGACATCGACCGCCGCGTCGCCATCGGTGGCCGCGCGCCACTCGCGGAGCCCGGTCACCAGCGACCGCGCGGCCGCGGGCGACGACCCGGTCCCCGGGTTGTTGAACGCCAGGAACGTGGTCGTGCCGCCGAACGCCGCGGCGACCGAGTCCGCGAAGAACCGGTCCGGTTCGGCGTTGGTGGCGACCCGCGCGTGCGTGTGGACGTCCACCACGCCCGGCAGCACCAGCAGGCCAGCGGCCGCGACGACCTCGCGCGCCGTCCCGGCGAGCCCGCCCAGGTCCGGCTCCACGGCCGAGATCCGCCCGCCATCGACGGCCACGTCGGCCACCCGCGATCCACCCGCCGTCACGACCGTGCCGCCGCGGACGACGAGGTCGGTCATCGTCAGCCCTCGCTGATCTCGATGTCCTGGGCACCGTCCCACAGGCAGCGGCGGCCCATCTCCCGCAGCCGGTCCTCCCAGCCCTCGTCGGGCAGGATCGATGCGAAGTGGTTCGCCGCCAGCTGGCCGACCTTGGACGAGGTCGTGCAGGCACCGTACGGGAAGAAGATCTCGCACTCGGAGACGCCGCCCGGGTACAGCGCGAGGTGGCCCGGTGCCGGGTGCGAGGTGTGGTGCTCCCAGCCCACGTCCGGTCGCAGGTCGCCGTACGGGATCCAGGTGGACTCGCCGCTCCAGCGGCAGTGGATCAGGCGCGCGTGCAGGGGGAGCATCGCGCGGATGATCTCGATCGTTCGCGGGGCCTCGGGCTCCCAGCGGGCGCTAAAGTGCAGGTCACCAACACGGATCGACAGCTCGCTCATCGGCGGAGGATACGGTGCCCGACGGCCATCCGACCATCTCCACGCACGTCCTCGATACCGCGGGCGGCCGACCCGCGCCCGGGATCGCCGTCCGCTGCGAGCGGCTGGACGGCGACGCAGCCGAGGCCGGTGGGCGACGGCGTGACCGACGACGATGGCCGGATCCGCGACCTGCTGGGCGGCGTGCGGCTGGTCCCCGGCGTGTACCGGCTGTCGTTCGACCTGGGATCCGGGCGCTTCTTCGAGCGCGTCGCGCTCGAGGTCCGGATCGACGACGCCGGCCGGAGCCACCACGTGCCGCTGCTGCTGGCGCCGTACGGGCTGACGACCTACCGCGGCTCCTGACGCGTGGGGTCCGCGACGCCCGGCCCGGTTCCATCGAGCATCGCCGAGCTCGACGCGCTCGACGCTCCGGGCTGCGCCGAGGCGCTGGCGCCGCTGTTCGAGGGCGCGCCACGGTTCCTGGCCCGGCTCGCCGCCGCCCGCCCGTTCGGCGATGCGGCGACGCTCATCGCGCGGGCGCGCGCGATCGCCCACGCGATGCCGGAGCCCGAGCAGGTCGAGCTGATCGACGCCCACCCCCCGCTGGGTGCCCCGCCCGGGTCCGTCTCGGCGCTGTCCTTCCGCGAGCAGGGCTACGACCACGAGGCCGCGGAGGCCGCGGCAGATGCGGATCGCACCCGCGTGGCGTCGGAGCTGGCGAGGCTCAACGCCGCCTACGAGCGGCGGTTCGGGTTCCGCTACTGCGTGTTCGTCGCCGGCCGGCCACGCGCGGCGCTGCTCCCCGGGATGGAAGCCGCGCTCGGCGCCGACCGCGAGCCCGAGCTGCATCGGGCCCTCGACGCCGTGGTCGACATCGCGGCCGACCGCTACCGGACGCTGCGCCAGCGCTGACCCGCTCGGGCGCGGACGCTGTGCACGGGCCAACCCGATAGACTTCGGGCACCGGAGGATTCTCGCCGCGGGCGCGGATCGCTCCTCGCGGCACGTCAGACCGATCCGGCCGCCCGGGGGCATCGATCTCGCGCACCGACAGGCACACACCAGCGGAGGGAACGCGTGGAGAATCCGGTCATCGTTGCGATCGACGACGATCCGCAGGTCCTGCGAGCCGTCGAGCGCGACCTGCGCAGCCGGTTCGGGTCGAGCTATCGGATCGTCGCCGCGGACAGCGGCGCGACCGCGCTGGACGTGGTCCGCCGGCTCAAGCTGCGCAGCTCCGCCGTGGCGCTGTTCCTGGCCGACCAGCGGATGCCGGGCATGACCGGGGTCGAGTTCCTGACCGCCGCGCGCGAGATCTACCCGGACGCCAAGCGGGTGCTGCTGACCGCGTACGCCGATACCGAGGTGGCGATCACCGCGATCAACACGATCCAGCTCGACCACTACCTGCTCAAGCCCTGGGATCCGCCCGAGGACAAGCTGTACCCGGTCCTCGAGGACGTGCTCGACGACTGGCAGGCGGGGTTCCTGCCGCCGTTCGAGGGTGTCCGCGTCATCAGCCATCGCTGGTCCGCTCGCGCCCACGAGATCAAGGACTACCTGGCCCGCAACCAGATCCCGTATCGCTGGCTGGACGTCGAGACCGAGTCCGAGGCATCCGAGCTGGCGGTGAGCGCCGAGGTGGACGCCGTCCGCCAGGTGATGGTCGTGTTCGGCGACGGCTCGCACCTCGTGGCGCCCACCAACGCCGAGATCGCGGCCCACGTCGGCCTGCGGACGCACGCCGCGCTGCCCTATTACGACCTGGTGATCGTGGGTGGCGGACCGTCCGGGCTCGCCGCCGCCGTCTACGGCGCCTCCGAGGGGCTCAAGACCCTGATGATCGAGCGCGAGGCGCCGGGCGGGCAGGCCGGGACGACGTCGCGGATCGACAACTACCTGGGCTTCCCGGTCGGCCTGTCGGGCGCCGATCTTGCCCGTCGGGCGGTGGCCCAGGCCACCCGGCTGGGCGCCGAGATCCTGACCCCGCAGGAGGTGGTCGGGGTCACCGTCGAGGACCCGTACAAGGTGGTCAAGCTGGCCGACGGCTCCCAGCTGAGCTGCCAGGCGCTGCTGGTCGCGACGGGCGTCGAGTACCGCAAGCTCAACCTGCCCGATGCGGACCGCCTCGCCGGGTCCGGCATCTACTACGGTGGTGCGACCACCGAGGCGTCGTTCTACCGCGGCGAACGCGTGGCGGTGATGGGCGGCGGCAACTCCGCCGGCCAGGCCGCCGTCTGGCTGGCCCGATACGCCGAGCACGTCACCGTGCTGATCCGCGGCGACTCGCTGTCGGCGGGGATGTCCGCCTACCTGGTCGACCAGATCGCGGCCACCCCGAACATCACCGTCCGCACCGGCGTCAACGTGGTGGCCATCCACGGTGGCGAGACGCTCGAGGGGGTCGACATCGCGGCCAAGGCCGATGGATCGCAGGAGCGGCTGGAGGTGGCCGCGATGTTCGTGTTCATCGGCCAGGCGCCACGCACGGACTGGCTGGGCGACCTGGTCGAGCGCGACGACAGCGGCTTCGTGCTGACCGGCGTCGATCTCAAGCGTGTCGGCGACCACCCGAGAGGCTGGCCGCTGGCCCGGGAGCCGTTCATGCTCGAGACGAACGTGCCGGGGATCTTCTCCGCGGGCGATGTCCGCTCGGCCTCGGTCAAGCGGATCGCCTCGTCCGTCGGCGAGGGCGCCATGGCGGTCCGGTTCGTCCACCAGCATCTCGCCGACCTGTGATCCGACGCCCGTGACGATCGACGATTCGGACCGCGCGCTGCTGCGCCGGGCCCCCCTGTTCGCGGAGCTGTCGGAGGAGGACCTCACCGGGGTCGCCGACACCGGCGAGCCCGTGGAGCTGGCCCCGGGTGAGCAGCTGGCCGGCGAGGGCGAGCCGGGCGACGCGATGTTCGTGATCGTGTCGGGTGAGCTCCAGGTGGTGAAGCGATCGCGAACCTCCGAGGTTCCGATCGCGGTCCTGGGGCCCGGCGAGATCGTGGGCGAGATGGCGATCTTCGAGGCCCAGCCGCGAAATGCCACGGTCCGCGCCGTCGAGCAGACCCGGGTCGTCCGCATCGCCCGCGACGAGATCCTCGCGATCCTGCAGACCCGGCCGTCGGTGACCCTGTCGATGCTGCGCACGATGATGGGCCGGCTGCGCAACACGGAGTCGATGCTCCGCGAGCAGGAGAAGCTGGCCGCGCTGGGCACCCTGTCCGCGGGGCTCGCCCACGAGCTGAACAACCCAGCGGCCGCCGTGCAGCGCAGCGCCGCCCTCCTCGAGGACGGCCTCGACCGCTGGGCAGATGCCACCAGCGCGCTGGGAACCGTCGTCGACGACCAGCGGGATGCGGCGAATCTTGCGGACCTCGGTGCCCAGGTGGCGCGGCACGCCACGACGGGCGAGGCGCTGGATCCGCTCGACGCCAGCGACCGTGCCTGGGAGCTGGAGACGTTCCTCGCCGACCGTGGCGTGGCCGATGCGGGCGACCTCGCCCCGGCCCTCGTGAGCGGGGGCTGGGAGCGATCGCACCTGGAGCGCATCGAGGCCGAGTTCTCGGCCGAGGCACTCGGTCCGATCCTGTCCTGGGTCGCCGCCGGGAGCGCGGTCCACGCGCTCGTGGACGAGGTCGCGACCGGCGCCCGGCGCATCTCCGAGATCGTCAAGGCGGTCAAGGAGTACTCGTTCATGGACCAGGCCCCGGTCCAGCAGCTGGATGTCCGGTCCGGGCTGGACAACACGCTGGTCATCCTTCGGGCCAAGACCAAGGCGGGGATCACCATCACGCGCGACTACCAGCCGGACCTGCCCCAGATCGAGGCGTTCGGCAGCGAGCTCAACCAGGTCTGGACGAACATCCTGGACAACGCGATCGGCGCCATGGACGGACACGGCGAGATCCGGATCCGGGCGTACGTGCGCGACACCGACCTGGTGGTCGAGATCTGCGACAACGGGCCGGGCATGCCGCCCGAGGTCCGGGCGCGGATCTTCGAGCCGTTCTACACGACCAAGCCACCGGGCAGCGGGACCGGGCTCGGGCTCCACATCTCGCACAACGTCGTCGCCCGCCACGGCGGCCGGATCAACGTGCGGTCGAAGCCCGGCGAGACGTGCTTCGAGGTCTGCCTGCCCCTGGAGCGTCGCAAGAGCTGAGCGGCGTCCCCGTCGGGGGCATGGACGTCGGGTCGGGACGGTCGCCGGCGCCGCCCACCGGAATCGAGCGCCGCCCGGACCGTCAGCCGTCCGGCTGGCCGCGCACCCTGCGGCTGACCTGCTGGACCGCGAGGTATCGCTCGCGCTCGATCCCCTCGGGCACGCCGCCGCCGTCCATGAACACGAAGCGGCCCCGGTCGCCGGCGATCTCGACGGACTGGCGCAGCCCCGCCTCGATCTCGTCGAGCCCCCGCTCGTACAGGAACTTGTCGATCCCGCCACCGACCAGGGTCAGCCGCGGATGCCGCTCCCGGATCGCGGCCAGGTCCATCCCGTCGGTCCGGTCGACGGGGTTGAGCATGTCCACGCCGGTCCCGACGATGTCGTCGAGGATGGCGTTGATGTTGCCGTGGCAGTGCATGTGGAGCACGCCGCCCGCGGCGTGGACCTCCTCGGCCAGCGCCCGGTGCCAGGGCAGGAAGTAGCGGCGGTAGAGCTCCGGGCTGAGCAGCAGGTTCGCGCTCGCGCCAAGGTCGTCGCAGAACCCGATGCAGTCGACCCCGGCCTCCAGCATGTGGCGCGCGGCGCGCTGGTTCCAGTCACCGAGGCGTGCCAGCAGGCGCTCCGCGAGCTCGGGTTCGAGCAGCAGGTTCGCGAGCCAGTCCTGGTAGTCGCAGAAGAAGTAGTGGCCACCAGAGAAGTAGCCGTTGACCCAGCCGACCGTGTACTCGCCGGCGGCCTTGAGGTACGCGACATCGGCCGCGAAGCCCTGCCATCGGGCCGGGTCGTCGGGATCGGGCAGCTCCAGCCGGTCAAGGTCGTCGAGCGTCGTGACCGGGCGCACGAGCTGGTGCTTGTACTGGGGTGTGACGTTGTGAAGGTCCCGGGCGCCGGTCTCGTACTCGACCACGAACGAACCCGGGGAACGATCCACGACCCGGCTGTTGAACTCGCCCGGCCCCGCGTGCCCGAAGCAGAAGTTCGCACCCCGCCCGACCCCGGTCGCGACCTGGTCGGTGAAGCGGTTGTAGCCGATCACCGTGTCCAGCTCCGCGGGCTCGTGGGCCTCGAAGCCGTACACGCCATCCGGGGGGATGTAGTAGAGGTCCGGCGCAGCAAGCTCGGGTGGCACGAGCCGGCGGGCATCCGCCTCGGTGTTGAACCCGATGTTCCAGAACGGGATGTAGTCGGGTCGCTCTCCGGCCAGCGTCGCCGCCATCCGCTCACGATTGCTCAACGTTGGCATTCAGGCCTTCCCTCGGGTCGGGGAACGACCGGCCCATCACCGGTGGGGGCGCACCTCGAGTCTATCCGGTCGTGACGGCGCCCGGAAACGGGCCCGCGATCGACGTTGCGGCATACTCAACCCCCACGTGGGCCCCCGAACGGAGAGAGCTGCCATGACACGGGATGACGAGCGCCTGGTGCGCTCTCGGGAAGCACCGATCGTGGGCGGGTTGCCCGATGTCCCGGGCATCGTCGCGGCGATCCAGCTGACGCCTGGCCTCGGGCGCCACCTTCGCGGCCTGGCGGACGAGCTCCTGGTCAACGATTACCCGGGCACCACGCTCAGCCGGGCCGACCGGGAGATGCTGGCGACCGCCGTCTCCGCGGCCAATGACTGCTTCTTCTGCATGGACTCGCACGGCGCGCACGCGAGCGCGTTGCTCGAGCTGACGGGGACGCTGGACGGGCTGCCCCTGATCGACGTGCTCAAGGCCGGGTCGTCGGATGGGTTCGGCGACAAGATGCGGGCGCTGCTCCACATCGCGCGCACGGTGCGAGGCGAGGCCCGCCACCTGACGGCGGCCGACGTCAACGCGGCGATCGCGGCCGGCGCCACCGACGCCGACGTTCAGCTCGCGGTGCTCATCTCGGCCGCCTTCTCGATGTACAACCGGATGGTCGACGGGCTGCGAGCGAGGACCGCGCCAACCCCCGACGCCTACCGTGGTCGCGCGTCCGAGATCGCGGTCCGGGGCTACAGCTAGCAGCACGGATCGGGGCCGGGAGACGAGTTGACGAGCCGGACGGTCACCTTCGGCGGAACGAGCTACCCCCTCGTCCTGCCCACGATCCGCGATCCGCGCCTGCACGTCGCCGCGGTCATCATCACGATCCACGTCCTGGGGCAGGTCGGGCTCCACTTCCGGGTCAGCGTGCCCCAGATCCTGGCCGCGATCCTGACCTGCGCCGTGATCGAGGTCGTGCTGACGTTCAGGCTGAGCCGCGCGTTCGTGTGGCCGGCCAGCGCCATGCTCACGGGGAGCGGCGTCGCGCTCATCCTGCGTGTCGTCGGCACGCCGTTGGACAGCCCCTGGGCGACCAACGACCTGTGGGTGTTCGCCGTCGTGGCCGGGCTGTCGCTGCTGTCCAAGTACGTGATCCGCTACCGCGGCTCGCACGTGTTCAACCCGTCCAACCTCGGGCTGGTCGCGGCGTTCGTGGTCCTGGGCAGCGGGCGCGTGGAGCCGCTCGACTTCTGGTGGGCGCCGCTCGACGCCTGGATGCTGGCCGCCTACGCGGTGATCCTGGTGGGCGGGCTGCTGATCACGCGGCGGCTCCACCTGCTCCTGATGGCCGCGGCCTTCTGGGTCGCCCTCGCGGCCGGCGTCGGGCTGCTGGCCGCCTCGGGGCACTGCATGACCGCCAACTGGGCGTTCGCACCGGTCTGCGGCGGCGACTTCGTGCGCGTGATCCTCACCTCACCCGAGGTGCTGATCTTCCTGCTGTTCATGATCACGGACCCCAAGACCGTGCCGGCGAGCCGGGTCGGGCGCGTCCTGTTCGGCGTTGCTGGTCGCCGCCGCGAGCACGCTGCTCATCGCACCCCAGACCAACGAGTTCGGGACCAAGGTCGGCCTGCTCGCGAGGCCTCGTGCTCGTGTGCGCGGTGCGACCGCTCCTTGATCGCGTGCTGCCCGAGCCGCGCTCGGCCGCCGACCGGCTGGTCCCGTTCGCGACCCGCGTGGTGCGGGGCAGCAGCGCGGGCGTGGGGCTCGCCCGCAGCGCGCTCCGCGCAGGGTTGATCGTGGCCGCGACGCTCGGTCTCGGCGTCGGGATCGTTGCCGCGGGGACGCCTGCCCGTGAGCCCGCGGCGCCCGACACCGGCGAGCTGCTCAACGGCGTGCCGCATGCCATCGATCCGGCCACGCTGCCCGTGATCACCGTCGACGTCCCGGCCTGGGACGAGACGATCGCCGCACCGGTGGCGCAGGGGATCCTGGTCACCCTGGGCGAGGACCTCGAGCTCGAGAACCAGGCGCTGCTGCGCTCGGACCCGGACATCCTCACGGCCGTGGATCACGGCGACCGGCTCAAGGAGATGCAGGGCCGGCTCGAGGATGCGGTGACGTCCGGCCGGGCGGCGATCGCGCACTATCACTTCGACTCGGTCCACGTCGTCGTCATCGCGCCGTTCGGCGTCCAGACCGGGGGCAGCATCGGGTTCGAGTCGACGGGCACGGTGACGACGGAGACGTACGACGCGAGCGGAGCGCTGGTCGACCGGCAGGCGTCGCCGTTCGCGCTCACGTTCGCGGTCCGCCGTGCGCTCGGTGACCGCTGGATGATCGTGGCGGTGCAGCCGAACGGCACGCTCGGCTGAAGCGGAGGCCGACGGCGCCGACCCGCAGGGGCAGCAGGTCCGGATGCCCTAGGTACGGGCCGCACCCGGGACACCCTCACGCGGAGGCCGCCGGCTACTGCCGGCGGCCTCGAGCCCGGGTACTCGGCGTCAGCGGTCAGGAGCGGTCACGACGACTGCGCGGACGCGACGTCCCTTGCGCCGAGGCCTTCGGCCGACGCTGTGCGGCCCGCTCGTCGCTGGCGCACCAGCTCCAGCCCGAGTCCGGCCGCGATGACGGCCTGCGGGACGGCGGCAACGAGCGAGTCGGACTCCCCCCAGCTGAACGAGACCACCCGGACGACCGTCTCGATGGTGAAGTGGGCGACGAGCAGGATCGTCACCAGGCGGATGGCAGTCCACGATCCCGAACGCAGGGCAATGCCCACGACGATGGTCTCGGCCAGCAGGGTGGAGCTTCCGACCCGGATGATCGCGAGAACGCGCTCGGGGGCGTCGAGCCCCATCCGCTCCAGCACCGCTCCGGGTACGACGGCAAAGGCGAGCCCGAGCGCTCCCAGCAGAACCATCGCCGCCAACAGCCACGCTCGATGCATCATGCTGATCCGGTGGGTCATGAGGTGCTCCCTTGTGCTGCTGTGGACTGTCGATCCATGATCTATACTATGAGTACAAGATTGGAGTCTGTCAACCCAGATGAACCTGAGGGAGCAACAGGCCGAGGCCGCACGGGCGCTCATCCGGCGAGGAGCGTTCGCGGCCTTCCTCGACCATGGGTACGTCGGGACGACCATGGCCGACATCGCCGTGCGATCGGGCGTCGCCCGACAGACGGTCTACAACCTGTTCGAGTCGAAGGCGGCCCTGCTCCTGGCGGTGATCGAGGACCGGGTCATCGGGGCCGACGTGCGGTCGCAGGCGGACGACCACGCGGCCGTCCTCGGGGCAACGGAACCTCAGGCGATGATCGACGGGCTCGTGGCAGCGACCATCGGCGTGGGGGAGCGAACCCTGGACGTGTACCGGATCGCACTCGAGGCGGCCGTCGTCGACACCGCCGTGGCTGACCATCTCGAACGCAACGAGCGTGACAGGCACGACGCCCAGGCGTTCTTCGTCGACGCCCTTGCGAGCAAGGGATTCCTGCGCGCGGATGTTCCAGTCGCCGACCTCAAGCGAGGCTTCTGGTTGCTCACCGCGCCGAAGACGATGGTCACGGCCATCGACGCGGGTTGGAGCCTTGACCAATACGGTGCGTGGCTGAGACACACGGTCGCCGGACTCCTGCTGCGGCCCTAGCCACCATCCGACGCGCGCCTCGGATGCGTCGGGACCGCCAGCTCCGCCGGCAGGTAGGCCATCAGGAGGTACTTGCCGACCGATGGCCCGGCGCCCGCCAAGGGACCGCCGCGTCAGGCGCGATCCCGGGCCCGCTCGAGGCCGTCGAGGATCAGGGCGAGTCCGTACTCGAACTCGGCGCCGTAGTCGTAGCCGGGCTGCAGCACGTGCTCGACCGTCAGCTCGGCCAGGTGCGGGTACCGCTCGGCCGGCAGCTGCTGGAGGAGGTGGGCGGCCGCCGCGGCCGCCTGGTCCGGACTATCCAGGGGCATGGCTCGCTGCTGCAGCGCAAAGCCGTAGATGTGGCTGTCGATCGCGGAGTACGCGTGCGCGGCCAGCGCGATCGAGAAGCCGTCCTCCCGGAGGCTCCGGATCACCGCGTCGTGATGCTCCAGCGTGGCCGGCCCCGGATTGGCCCGAGACTCCATCAGGCTCGTGGCCCACGGGTGCCGTTCCAGCACCGCGAGCGCCGAGATCGCCCGTTGGCGCATGGCCGTCTTCCAGCCGACACCGCCCGGCGGGAGGCCGATCTCGCCGAACACGAGGTCCACCATGCCGTCGAGCAGGTCCTCCTTGTTGGCGACGTGGTTGTACAACGACATCGCCTCGACCCCGAGCACGGCGGCCAGCTTGCGCATCGAGAGCGCTTCGATCCCGCCGGCGTCCGCGAGCGCGATCGCGCTCCGCACCACGCGGTCCCGGCTCAGTCGGGTACGGGACCCGTCGTCCGGGCCAGCCTGACTCCCTGGCTCCATGGTCGATCTCCGTGGTCATCCGCCGGACGGCGATCCGGGCGTTGACAAACTTACACCGTATGTATACGGTAACGCCAGTACTTACAGCGTAAGTCGTCGTCCACCTGAAGGAGGGACCCATGCACGCACCCAAGCGCCTCGCGAGAACCGCCGGGCTCCTGTACCTGATCGTCGCCATCTTCGGCGGCTTCGCCCAGTTCGGCGTTCGGATGCAGGTCTACGTCGCCGGCGACGCCGCGACCACCGCCGAGAACGTCGTGGCGAATGCCGGGCTCGTGCGTGATGGGCGTGGTCGCCGACCTGCTCCAGGCAACCGTCTTCCTGTTCCTTGCGATGACGCTGTACCTGCTGCTCCAGGAGGTGAGCCGGAACTCGGCGCGGGCGATGGTGATCCTGGTCGCGATCGCGACGACCATGATGTGCCTGGTCGTGGGGTTTCAGTTCGCCGCCCTGCTGGTCGCGACGGACCCGTCGTACGCGACGGCCTTTGGCACGGCCGGGTCCAGCGCGCTGGTGCTGCTCCTGCTCGACCTCCAGCACTACGGGTTCCTCATCGCCCAGATCTTCTTCGGCCTGTGGCTGGTGCCGCTGGGATACCTCGCCTTCCGGTCCGGGATGTTCCCGCGGGCGCTGAGCGTCCTGCTGGTCGTGGGCGGCGCGTGCTACCTCGCGGACATGCTCGTGCTGTTCCTGGTCCCCGAGATCGGCGCCCGGATCAACGACGTCATCGTGATCCCGTCCACCATCGCCGAGCTGTGGATGATCGGCTACCTGCTGCTCAAGGGGATCCGGTCGCCGCGACGCGCGGGGGCCACGCCGGCGATGGCGCCTGCCGGCGCCTGAGCGCCAGGCACTCCCGCCAGGTCCACGTCGCTCTCCGGCGGCGGCATCTCGATCGAGGCGGGCACGCAGGCCGATCCGGCCAGGGTGGTGGACGCGATCGATATGCTGGTCGTCACGGAAAGACAGGAGGTGCATCGTGAACGAGCAGGAAATCGGCCGCCGCGTGCGTGACAGCATCATCGGGACGATCAAGGGAACCGGGGAGATCACCGAGGTCACGGTCGCGACGCTGTCATCCGCCGTCCAGCGCACCTTCAAGGAGGCCGGCACGGCCGGCTCCACCGCTGCCGATCTCGCCATCGGGGCCGTCAAGGGCACGATCCGCGCCGCCGGCGACGTGGTCGGCGTCGGGGCGCAGACCGCCGCCGAGTCCGTCAGCGCGGCCGCCAGCGCAGCGGGCGTCGCGGCCGCCTCGATCGGCTACGCGGCCAAGGCCGCGGTCGTGGGCGGTGTCCGCGGTTCGTCCGAAGCCGGCGTGGAGACGCTCGAGGCGATCAGCCGCACCAGCCGGAGCGCGGTCGCCGAAGCCTCCGCCGTGGGTGCCGACGTCACGGCCGCCGCGGTGGGCGCGGTCGAGGGTGCGATCGAGATTGCCAAGGAGACCAGCGTCAGCGCGGAGGCGGCGGCGACGGCGGCCGCGACGGGCGCGATCGACGCGGCTGGCGACATCGGCGATGCCGCCGCAACGCGCGTCCGCAACTCCGTCCAGGGCACGATTCGTGGTGTGAAGGTCGTGCTCAAGACGCCGCTCGAATAGGACTCGCGGCGCCGACCGCGTTCGTCGGCGCTACGATCCGGACATGATCGATCTCGTCATCACGCTTGTCGGTCCGGACCACCCGGGCATCGTCGATTCGGTGTCGGAGGTCGTCGCCGCGCACGGCGGCAACTGGCTCGACAGCCGGATGGCGCACCTCGCGGGCAAGTTTGCCGGCGTGCTCCGCGTCGAGGTGGCCGACGAGCAGGTGGCGGCGCTCGAGGAGGCGCTGGGCCGTCTCGGGGGGAGCGGCCTGCGGGTCGTCGTCGAGCGCAGCGAACTTGTCGAGGCGCCGCGGCTTCCCGCGAGGGAGATCGAGCTGCTCGGCCTCGACCGCCCGGGCCTGGTCCACGAGATCTCGGCCGTGCTCGCGGCGCACGGGATCAACGTCGAGGAGCTGGCCACGGACCTGCCACCGGCTGCCCATTCCGGCGACCGCATGTTCCGCGCCCTGATCCGCGTGACCGTCCCCGAGGGTGCCGACCTGACCGCGGTCCGCCAGGGCCTGGAGCGGCTGGCCGGCGACCTGATGGTGGAGATCCACCTCGCCGATACCCCCGACGCCGGTCGCTGACGCGCGTCCCGGGCCGGCGCGATGGCCGATCGCGGTGGCCTCGGGGTCGGACATGGCACCCGGTCTAGGTGGCAGGGGACAGCGCGAAGGCGACGGCCTCGTCGCTGGTCATCACGCGACCCGCGGCCCACGCGGAGCCGAGGACTCCCTCGTCGGTTTCGCTTCGAAGTCGGGCGACCTGTGCGTCGTATTCCTCGCGTTCGGCCGAGGTCATCCGGGACTCGGAGGCTTCGCGGAGCGCCTCGGCTGCGCCGTACAGGCGAGCCGCCCGGGCGCCGTCACCCCTCGCGAGCGCCACTGACGCAAACGACTCGAGCTGGTTCGCGACCGCCCCGCGGTTCCCGGTCCGCTGCCAGCCCCGGATCGACTCGCGGTACTCGGCCTCGGCCTCGTCGATCCTGCCGTCGTGCCGCAGGGCATGGCCGAGCTCGCTCTGCGCGGAGAGCGCGAAACGTCGGTCGTCGAGCGCGTCGAAGCGCGCCCTGGATTCACGGTACCAACGCTGCGCATCGCCCAGTCGGCCGGTCATGGCAGCGACGCGGCCACGAGCCTGCGCGACGTAGGCGGCGTCGAATGGGTTGGCCGAACGACGGGCGGCCTCGTGCGACCGCTCGAGCCAGCCATCCGCTGCGACCGGGTCCAGCTGGGCCTCGATCATCGCGACCGAGACCGCAATGCGGGAGAGACGGCCCCAGTCCCCGAGGTCCGTGGCGACCCTGACCGCCTCGTCGGCGACGGAGCGCCACTCGCCGCGCAGCCCCGCCGGCGCGCTGGGATCC
The DNA here is from genome assembly GCA_963749705.1 of uncultured Chloroflexia bacterium. GTDB lineage: Bacteria > Chloroflexota > Limnocylindria > Limnocylindrales > CSP1-4 > CAIXZV01. The sequence goes on from CAVVNQ010000007.1 coordinate 151,775, forward strand.
CCGCGAAACAGCCAGACATGGAGCGCGTCGGCGATCGCGACCGGATCCTCCGATGCCCTGGCAGCGGCGAGCGCCTCGTCGCCCAGCGCGAGCGTCTCCATTCGGCCGCCCATCGCGGCCAGGAACGAGGCGCCCGCGAGCGCACGGGCGGTGAGGCTGGCTCGGGTGCGTTGGGCCGCTTCCTGATCGGGCGCGGGACTCCGTCGAACTCGATCGACCGCCTGCAGGATGCGGTCGCGCCCCTCCGGTCCCATCGTGCGGGCCTGCCAGTAGCGGACCATCGAGACGCAGATCTCGAGCCCCGCCTCGGGGCTGGTCTCCGACGCCCAATCGAGCGCCGATCGCACGTTCTCGAGCTCCGTGTCCAGGCGACGCAGCCACACCGGCGACTCCGCGCCGTCGAGCCCCCGCTCGGCATCGAGCGCCAGCTGGCGGAAGAACCGAAGGTGCCGGTCCCGGAGCGCCACCGTCTCGCCGCTCGCCGCGAGCTGGTCCGCGGCGTACTGCCGGACCGTCTCGAGCATCCGGTATCGGGTGGAGCCCTCGTGGTCGGCCACGACGAGCGACCGATCGACGAGACGTCCGAGCCCGTCGATGGCGGCGAACCGCGCCGCCGCGTCCGCGCGCGCCGCCCGGGCGGGATCCTCGGCAGCCGCGTCGTCGACCGCGACCACGGCCGCGGCGTCGAGCGTCCAGCCACCGGAGAACACGGCCACCCGGCGCAGGAGCCGGCGATCCTCGTCCTCGAGCAGATCCCAGCTCCAGTCGATGAGGGCCTGCAGCGTTCGCTGCCGGGGTACCGCGGTGCGGCGTCCGCCCGTCAGGAGGCGGAAGCGGTCGCCCAGGCCCTCCGCGATCTCGTTGGCGGACAGGACGTTGACGCGGGCTGCCGCGAGCTCGAGGGCAAGGGGAATGCCGTCCAGGCGCCGGCAGATCTCGACGATGGCCCGCACGTTCGACCGATCGATCGCGAAGGCCGGGAGGGTCGCGGTCGCACGGTCGACGAACAGCCGCACCGCCTCGGATCGATCGGCCTGCTCGACCTCCGCGTCGTCGATCGCCGCGTCCGGGTCGCGCACCTCGCCGGCGAGCGTCGGCAGCGCCAGCGACGGCACGGCGAAGACGGCCTCGCCCTCGACGCCGAGGGGCTCCCGGCTCGTGGCCAGCAGCTGCAGCGCGGGACAGGCACCGAGCAGCTGATCGGCCACCTCGGCGGCGGCCTCGATGAGGTGCTCGCAGTTGTCGAGCAGCAGGAGGAGCTCCTTCGAGCGCAGGTAGTCGACGATCCCGTTGATCGGAGGCTGTCCCGGCTGTGGCTGGATGCCCAGGGCGCGGCCGATCTCGGACGTCACGAGCTCGGGGTCACTGACCGGCGCGAGCTCGACCAGCCAGGCGCCGTCGCGGTACCGGTCGAGGCCGTCCGCCGCGGCCTGGAGCGCGAGGCGGGTCTTGCCGGTGCCACCCACGCCGACCAGCGTCACGAGGCGGCTGGTGGTGAGCAGCCGCGCGAGGTCAGCCAGCTCCCGCTCGCGACCGACGAACGACGTCGCCTGGGGCCGGAGGTTCGTCGGGTGCTCGGCGCTCGTTCGCAGGGCCGGGAACGTGCGGCGCAGGCCCGGGGCGACGAGCTGGAAGACCTGCTCGGGCCGGTCGAGGTCGCGCAGCCGGTGCTCGCCCAGGTCCACGAGCTCGCACCCCGCCGGAAGGCTGCCCGCGACGAGCGCCGCGCTCGCGCCCGAGACGAGCACCTGGTCACCGTGGCCGATCGCGAGCAGGCGCGCCACGCGGTTGACCGTCGGCCCGAAGAAGTCGTCATCGCGGACCTCGGCGGTCCCGGAGTGGATCGCCATCCGGACCCGCAGGCGGCCCGTCTCCGGCCAGTCGTGACGGTCGAGCGCGTGCTGGCCCTCGATCGCCGCGGTCAGCGCGGCCTCGCATTGGTCGAACGCGGCGAGCATCCCGTCCCCGGTCGTCTTGACGACCATCCCGCCCGCATCCTCGACGGCCGTCCGGAGCAGGGCGTCATGCGCGGCGAGGGCGGCCCCCATCGCCGCCCGGTGCTCCTCCCAGAGCCGCGCGCTTCCCTCGATGTCCGTGAACAGGAACGTCTCGGTCCGGGACGGACGTGTCGGCGTCACTGCTCGCCCGATCTCGCTCGCACTCCGGGATTGTGGGGCCCTGTCGTGCGTCGTCAACTACCCGCGACGACGTGGTCGCGGTTGGGCAGCTCACGCATGCCGATACCGATCTATCACCATCTGCTCGCATCTGATCGATGGCGCGGACCGCCCACCGATTACGATTGGTGTCCAACGTTGCGATCGCAGCGCCACCGGCCTGGGCACATCTGATGCAAGTTTTCGAACTCTATCGATACCAGAAGCCGAGTCCCGGGCCTGACGTTGAGTTCATCGACGGGTATCGGAACATCTTCAACGTGACTCGTTGGCCGAATTGGCCCGGCCTTGCCAATGCGGGCCGCGTTCAGCTCGATCACGGTATCGACTCGGTCAAGCGGGTCCAGGCAGTCGACGGGGAGCGACGACCGGCGATCCTGATCGCTTCGAAACCGCACCGGGCCGGGTCCGACTGGACACCCTGGCACGACGAACTTGATCCGGAACGAGGCCACATCCGGTACTTCGGCGACAACAAAGCGGAGCTCGGCACAGATCCGCTCGGACCGAGAGGAAATCGGTCCGTGATCGAGCAGTTCGCCCTTCATACCGGCGTGAGTCGTGCTGATCGCCTTCGCGCCGCCCCTCTGCTCTTCTTCGAGAGCCTCGTCCACGAGGGGCACGCCAAAGGGTACTGGCGGTTTCTCGGAGTCGGCCTCGTCGAGCACGCTGAGCTCGTAGCCCAGGTCGATCGCAGGGGCAGACCCTTCGTCAACTACGCCTTCGACTGCCTCTTGGTCGACCTCAGTCTCGAGGGACTCGGCATTGCATGGGAATGGATCGCTGCACGTCGCGATCCCACCAAGTCGCTCGAGGACTGCCTGCAGCTGGCACCCGCGTCATGGCGACTCTGGGTGAATGGCGGGGCGACCGTCAGAGAGTCAATTCGGCAGCGACTGGCGCGTGCTTCGACACTGAGCGCAGCCGACCAGCGACCGGATGCCGGCACCCCTGCGGAAGACGCCCTGCGCCATGTCATTGCGCATTACAAGAGACTTGGCCAGTACCACGGCGTTGGGGAGCACCGGTTTGAAGGACTGGCCTCCGAGATAACAGGCAGCGTTCTTCGTGATAGCGGTCAATATCACCCGGGCTGGATCACCAAGCGAGCTGGCGACGGAGGTATCGACTTCGTCAGTCGGCTCGACCTCGGTTCCGGATCTGGCGCCCTGAAACTCGTGGTGCTCGGCCAGGCCAAATGCATCGCCGGGGCCGCACCAGTCACCAGTGGGCTGGATCTGGCTCGGACGGTTGCACGACTCGACCGCGGTTGGGTCGGCTCCTTTGTCACCACCGGGTACTTCAGCGAGCAGGCCCAGCGAGAGGTCATCAACGATCGGTTCCCACTGCTCATGTTGAACGGGCGGCAGGTCGGCGAGTCGGTCGTGCGTGAGTCGGCGCTTCGCGGGCTCTCAATTCCTGAGTACGTGGCTGCTGTCGATGCCGAATACGACGCCCGTGTCTCGACGCGGCAACCTGCGGAGATCCTTGGCGACTAATAGCCAGCCGGCACGATCCGCGACGCTGAGAATTTCCGGGTGTCAGCGATCGGGCCAGCGCAGGATGGGCCCTACGGATCGCCGCAGAGGGCAGACGATGTCGCCGCGTTCGAGTCGCGGCACGGCCCGCTCGCCAACGCGGTGCCCGAGCGCTTCCGTCACCTGGCCGTGGGCCGCCTCTACGACATGGTCTTCGGACCCGGGGCGCCTAACCGGGAAGGCTCCAATCGAGCCAGCAGGAGCCACGCTCCACGAGGCCGTCATTCGCCCGACTGAACGGCCTCGAGTCGCGGAAGAAGGGTTGTGACCGCGCCATCGGATGCGGGGAGCACACCACGACATGCTGACCGCCGGTGATGAGGCGGGCCTTGGCATGCGCGTGCCGACCCCAGAGCAGGAAGGCCACCGACTCGTGCTTGCCTGCGATAGCCGTGATGATCCCGTCCGTCAGGTTCGCCCAAGCGCGGCGGTGCGCGGCGGCGTTGCCCTGCCTGAACGTGAGCGACGTGTTGAGGAGCAGAACGCCCTTGGCCGACCAGGCTTCCAGGGATCCGTGGTCGGGAGTGGTCCACCCGCCGTCGGACTGCAGGACTGTCCGGATCCGCATGAGCGAGCGCGGCAGCGGTGGCGCCAAGTCCTGCGGGACCGAGAACGCGAGGCCCATCGCATGCGCCGCGTTCGGGTACGGGTCCTGGCCGAGGATCACCGCTCGCACGGACGCGAACGGCGTCGCCCGGAGCGCGGCGAAGACGCGGTCGCCGTCGGGCAGGACCATGCCCGCGTCTCGCTCCTGTGCGATGAAGTCGGCGATCGGCGCGAGTCGTTCGGGCGAGGCGGCCGGACCGATCGCGAGCGCCCAGTCTTCCGGGATCGAGCCGATGGCCATCTCGCTCCTGGCCGCGCGGTCGTCCGTCACGTCGCCTCAGCCTTGGCCACCGCCTTGACGATGAGGTCGGTGTACGCGGCCGGGCCGTAGCCGCGATGGCTCGCACCGTTGGGATGCCAGCCGATCACCCAGGTACGCCCGTCGGTGCGGCCGGCTCGGAGGAGCGGGCGCGGTTCCTCGGGAAGGTCGGCGAGGCCCGCTGGGCCGGCTGCGGGCCACCAGAAGGGGCCGACGGTGGCAATTACCCGCTTCGCGTCCAGCCAGTCAGTCACGGCGCGCAGCAGCGGCCCGACGTGCGGATCCTCAGCTTCCTTGAGGGCGCCGCCTGGGTTGCCCGGCGGATCCTCAGGCGCCGATGGGAACAGGTTCACCCAGGCAAAGCGGGCGTACCAGGGCGCATCGATGTTGGGCTCGAGGGCTTCGACCATCCGGCGTACCGCCCGCCAGAACGGCGAGGTCCGGACGGGATGGGTGTCGATCCAGTTGAGCGGGTCGGGTTTGTCGACCCGGCTGCGGATCGACGCGATGATCGCGGCTCGAACTGTCGGATCCTGGAGGTCGACAGCCTTCGCATCGTCCGCCCAGCCGTAGACCGCTTGGCCGACGATCACGAGCCCGCGGTAGGCACTTCCAACGTGCGGCCAATGCGTGACGACGGGCCGGTCGCCGATGTCAGCGGCACGCTCGCCGATCGCTGTGAGGATGCGGTCGTAGCCTGCGACGACGCGGGTCTCATCCATCCGATGAGTCTGCCACGACAGATGGAGCCGCCGCGGCCTTATCTCTGAGCCCACCCGGTCGCGTAGCCGACCATCGGCGCACAGTGCGGCGACCTTGCGCAGCATGAAGACGACCAAAGACACCCGGTCAGGGTGTCCTTCGCAAGCACAAGACTGAGGAAGTGGAGCGGGAGACGGGATTCGAACCCGCGACATTCTGCTTGGGAAGCAGACACTCTGCCAGCTGAGTTACTCCCGCTCGGGAGGGCGTCATTCTAACGGTCCGGTCGGGCGCCGCCAAGCGGGCGTTGGCCCTCGGTCAGCTGCTGGCCTTGCGAGCCGGTGGCGAGCGTGGACTTCCTGGATCGTGGTCGCCGATAATTCGCCGCGCCGGTCGTCGGTAGTTCCCCTGAGCGGACCAGCGACGTTCGCCGTCACGACGCGTCTGGGCGTATCCCAGTCAGCCATCGCGCTCTCCCCGTATGGGAATACCCGTTCTCGTCAAGCGACGCAGCCTGCGCCCTTCCGACGCCCGAGCCCTCGATACCGGCGCGGCCTGCGCCTCCGGAGGCGGAGTGATCGACTCGCGCCAGACAAGTCCGCCAGCGCGGAAGCCGATCCGCAGCGGTCCGGTGCCGAGATAGAACGGTCGGTCGCTGTCAGTCCTCGCCAACGAGCGTCACCGCGCAATGGGGGCAGCGGCTGGCTCCCGAGCGCACGGGCTCGAGACAGGCACCGCAGCGCTGCCAACTTGGGCCGGGGTATCGGTCAGACGACAGGCCGACGACAAGCGACGCAAAGGGGCCAAGCAACACCCCGAGCAGGAACCAGAGGACCTTGTCGTGGCCCTTTGTCGAGGCGATCCACGCCGCGGCGCTGCCAAACACAAGGACCCAAGCGGCCACCGCCCCAACGAAGGTGAACGCAATGACATCACCGACGACTTGCATGCTCCCGTTCCCCCTTGGTCTCTCACGGCTGAGGCGCTCATCGCGGATCGTACGCGCGGGCGACGGGCCCAGCCGGAGCGTCACGCCAAGCGGACCCCCCGGGCAGATCAGGCCCGTTCCGGTCGCTCCCACGACCACACCTCGCCGCACGGGCATTGCCACGTCCAGCGTTCGCGCCGGGGCTCGCCTGGACCCTGCATCAGCGTCGGGGTGTGGTCTCGGACGGCCGGCATGGTCCCGTTCGCGTGTCGGTGCTCAACCCGGGGATATCCGGGCGCGTGATTGCTCATCGAGATGATCCAGTCGGCCATGATCGCTCCCGCCTAGAACATATGTTCTAGATGGTACCAGCACGGGTCGGTGGGGCCCTCCTCGGCTCAACTCAGCAAGGCCTAAAGAACGCGTGCCAAACCGGGCATTGCTCGCGGCCGCCGAGACCCCCCCGCGTGCTCTGGGACAGGACCTCTATCCTGATCCCCGACAGTTTGTTTGTGCACGCGCGCGGTAATCCCGAGCGTGATCATGGGGGATACGTGTCATGGCCGGACGCGGCAGTGCTGGGCGGGCAGCCTTCGATTGGCTGTCCGTCGTCGATCTCAAGCGCGCGCTGGTCAACTGCCACACGGACATCGTTGGGGACTGGTACCGCGACCCCTGGAGTTGGCCGGAGCTGAAGTGGGTCGCCGAGAAGCGACCGGATATGGTCGTCGCGCGTCTCAATGGTGGTGGCGTTCATCGAAGCACGAATCTCGACGTACCGAAGGAAAACTTCGCGACGCGTCCCGCAATCGTGATGGACCCAATCGACCGCCTGATCTACCAAGCCCTGGTCGACAAGCTAAGTGGTTCGCTAATCGGCGAGATGCGCCCGTGGGTATTCGGTTGGCGGCTGCCGCGAAAGGATCCCGTCGCGGGTGTCTACTCCGACAATGGCAACGAGTATTCGTGGTACCGAAGCCGCGTCTCCCTCCTCGCCAATTTCCGTGCGTTTGGCTTGAGTACGGACATCGTCTCGTTCTTCGCGAACATCCCTGTTGACCGAGTCTGCGAGGAGATCGAGCAGAGGGCAGGAGGAAGTGCAGTATCAGCCCGCCTAGTCGACATGCTTCAGGCGTGGGGGCGAGTCGCAGGTAGGTCCGGGCTCCCACAGCGGTCGATGGCTTCCGCCACGCTCGCGAACATGTATCTGCGTCCTCTCGACGACGTGATGGTCGGCCTGGCCGGCCAGGTGAAGTTGTTCAAGGTCGCGTCCCTAACCCGATGGATGGATGACATTTGGGTCTTTGGCAACGACGACGGACGCCTGCGAGCGACTCAGCTTGCGATAGAGTCGGCTATGCGTGACCTTGATCTGAACATGGGTATCGCGAAGACACACGTCCTGAGCGGAGATGAGCTGCTAGAAGCGACTCTCAATCTTCAACACTCGGCCGCCGATGAGGGGCTGAGTGAGACACCGATGAACACGAAGCCACTCGAGGAGCTCGTCGACCGCCTTCTCCAACGACCCGAAGCAGCCTCCAGGACGTCGGTAAAGTTCGCGACGGTGCGTATCCGTGGCAAGAAGCTCGACACATTGGTCCAGCCATTTGTCGATAACGCCAACCGCATGCCGCATGCCGCCGATGCTCTCGGACGCCTATTCCGCGACGAGGAGCGCTGGCGAGATCTTGAGGATTGGTACATCAATTACACCGGCTCCGCTTGGGGATGCCTGCCTTGGGCGGTGGGCCAGCTTGGCACCATGTTCCCGTCCGGGGACCCAGGAAAAGGAGAGGTGGCTCGGTACTTCCTGGAACGGATCGAAGCGCTTCCGAATCTCCAGCTTCTCGCATTGGCAGCGCAGCGATCCGGTGCCTGGAGGCCCGACGAAGCGAGACAGGCCATCCGCGAAGCCGCGAAGCACGCCAACCATCCTCTCGAGCGTCGCGTGCTTGCGCTAACAGCACTGGCGCTGAGAGAAGAGCGGGCATTTGTCCGGTCCTTGCTCAGGGAATTTGAGCAAAACGACGTCACGTTGCAGATGATCGAGGCTCGGCACTTTGCCCCGATCGCAGTGACCGCCGACTTCAAGTAGCAGCCGCTCGCCGCGGATGCCGATGCCCCGATGTTGTGGGCTACCAAGTCGGTCGCACGACGAGCCTCGCGATCGAAGTCCGCCAGGCGGTATGCAGCAATGGAGGCGAGGCTGGAACTGACCTCCCAATACACATAGGCGTCGATCGGGCCGGTCGCTCGGATTTCCTCGTCCAGTCGGGTCGCGGCATCAAGAAGTCGGGACTGTTCGAGAAGCCGGATTCGGCGACGCAATTCCTCATGATCGGAACCACGGAAGTCGTGCATCGCTGTTTCGCACCCCCTGCTTCAGTCACCGATGCCTGGCAGTCTAGGCGACGGAGAGGCGTCGATCGAGGGCGCTGGGTTCGGGTGACGAGTGGTGAAGCCGTGCCCCGCGAGCTGACCTTGCTCGCATGAAGGACCGTTCCGGCCAGCCAATGAGGACGTGATGCCAAGGTCCTGGAAGGCGCAGTCGACCACCTCCCCCAGACCCGGCGGCACACGATGAGCAGATCGTGCCACGTCAGCGTCCGTGGGACGATGACCCTTGCGGCGGATCGGCCAGCAAGAGTCGCGGCTCGTGGAGTGGCAAGTGACCATCGACCCGATCAGGCGAATGACACCCGAGGAGTTGCGGGCCGCCGTGGACGACTTCGACAGGCGTTATGTCGAAGACTGGGACGCCTGGCTGGCGGCGGGGCCTCGGGACAAGGCGAGACTATTTGGGAAGATCCTGCGCAGGTGGCAGGCGACCCGGCCAAGGCCAATGCGCCGGATCAGGTCCGAGGCCCAGCACGGAGAGCCCTTCCTCGAGGACCTGCTCGAACTGGCGGCGGAGCCACTGGAGAGACTGGCCGACCTGACGGTGCAGACGCTCCCTCACCGGACGGAGCGGCAGGGCCGGGCACTCGCGGATCTGTGGGCTCTGTTCTCGGGCCTAACCTCAAACGGAACCGCGTCATGCGTCGGAATCTCCAAGAGCGTCCTCCTCCTGACCGACGGGCGGATCGGTCCCGCCCTCGACTCGAACGTCCGCAAGCAGATCCATGTCCGTCGGCCGGAGACGTGCGCGGCCTGGGTGGCGATCCTGGAGGGCGTGGCCGAGGACATCGCAGCCTACGAGTCCCGGAATGGTCCGTTGGCAAGGGCCGTCCCACCACCGTTCGCGCATCTCGCCTGCGGCCGGCTGTACGACATGGCGCTCGGCCCCCGGTCGCGTCTTGGGCAACAGGTCCGTCGCCCGTCGGGAATTAGCCGTCCGGGGCGACCTGCGGAGGCCCGGGGGAGTGGCCGCGGATCGTCCCCAGCCGGCGTGCCGCACGCGACGGCGCGTCCTCCGGTCGCGCGCGCGATGGCCACTGATGCCGCTCCCGTCGCTGACCGGATCAGGCGCCGGTTCGAAGCCGCGGGGCCGACCGTCCGGATACCCCTGCTGAAGGGAGGTCGTTCCTTCACGGCCTCGATCGCGGAGGACGGGATCACGGTCAGCAACCTCGCCAAGCAGCCATTCCTGCCATGGGCCGTGTTCGAGGAAGCCGTCGCCCTCCTCGGGCGCACCGGGGGTCACGCGAGTCGCGGTGACGCCATGAACTGCAAGCTGGGCGACGATGGCCTCTCCCTGGACTCGGTGGAGGGCCACGTCGCGGCGGCGGTCTACGGCCGCCGAGTGGGTGACTCGGTATTTCGGCGGATCACGCCCGTCGCGGGCGTCCTCATCTGGGCGGGCGTGTGCGGACACAGCCCAGGCGAGCTGTTCCTGCTCGGCTAGGTTGGGCAACCATTCACGATCCGTTCATCGTGTTGGGGCCGCCCGGCGGATCGCGCGGCTAACGATCAGGGACGCATGGCATGGCGGATCCGGCTGAGGATCGTGCTGACCCTACTGCGCAGTCCGTCGCCGCCCGCGCGAGCCCCCTCGCCATCGTCAGTTGTCCAATGCCGCTTTCGGGCAAGCTCTTCTTCCGCGGTGCGGCGCTGTTCGTCAAGTGAAAACTCGGCGAGGCGGCGCCTGTCGTTGTATTGCACGGCTGGCCTCCTCCTGGCCACGTTGAGAGGGCGGACCCTCCGAGTCAAGGGGCGGGCGTCGCATCTGGACGCGAACCCGTTGGTTTCCGACCCTCCCATCGCCTGGGGTTGCCAGATGGTGCCCTTCGCTCTCACTGGGACCACAAGACTGCTCGCGTGCGCGCGCCGCAGCTTGTAGATCGGTCCCTGGCGCGCCTGCATCTGGCGAATAGCGCCCACCATGCGGTCGATCGAGGCTAGGCCCTGTTCACGATCCTGTCGCGACCGCGCGGCCTCCTCCGGCGACAGTTTCCTCGGCGGGGCGGGCTCCGCCCGCAGCAGGGAAATGACTTCATCGATGGAGCGACCGGGCTCGCACTGCTCGCGCAGACTCGCACCGGTCTGCTGTAGGGTCCGCGAGGGAGGTGTCAATGCGCGACGAGGCCATCCACAGGGTCCTGGAGCGGGCGGACGCGGCGGGGGCGGAGCTCGTCCGGTTCCTGTACGTCGATCACGGTGGGGTCGTCCGGGGCAAGGCGACCAGCCGGGCGACGCTCGAGCGGCGGATGCGGACCGGGATCGGGCTGACGGTCGCGATGCAGGCCATGAACATGCTCGACGAGCTCCAGCCCGTCGAGGGCATGAGCCCGGCCGGTGAGGTGCGCATCGTTCCGGACCCCGGGTCGTACGTGGACCTGCCGTTCTCGCCCGGCGCGGCCGCGATGATGAGCGACCTGGTCGATCTGGACGGGCGGCCCTGGGCCGCGTGCCCCCGCTCGTTCCTCCGGTCGGCGATCGCCATGGCCGCCGGCGAAGGCCTGGCGATCGAGGCCGCGTTCGAGCCGGAGTTCCTGCTCGCTCGACGGGAGACGGGCGCCGACGGCGATCGACTGGTGCCGGTGGACGAGAGCCTGTGCTTCTCCACGACCGGGTTCGCGCTCGCCCACGACTTCGCGCTCGACTTCGTCCGTGCGATCCAGGCCCAGGGCATGACGGTCGAGCTCTATCACCCGGAGCTCGGCCATGGGCAGCAGGAGATGTCGATCCGGCACGCCCCGGCCCTCAGCGCCGCGGACCATCAGGTCTGGTATCGCGAGACGGCACGCGGCGTGGCGTGGCGGCACGGCCTGTGGGCATCGCTCGCGCCCAAGCCGCTGCCGGACCAGGCCGGCAACGGCCTGCACTGCCACTTCTCCGCCTGGACATCGGCCGGGGAAGGGGAGGGCGACGGTGGAACCGCTCCCCGCAATGCCTTCCACGATCCCGGCGACCGATACGGGCTCTCGCAGCTCGCCTACCACTTCATCGGTGGCGTGCTGGAGCATCTCCCGGCGCTGGTCGCGCTGACCTGCGGGAGCGTGAACAGCTATCGCCGCCTCCTGCCGCAGCACTGGTCGAGCGCCTACGTGTGCTACGGCGACGACAATCGCGAGGCGGCGATCCGGATCCCGTCCCGGATGTGGGGCGACGACGAGGGCTCCACCAACCTCGAGCTCAAGGCGTCCGACAGCACGGGCAACCCGTACCTCGCGCTCGGCGGCCTCATCCACGCGGGGCTCGACGGCATCCGTCGACAGCTCGATCCGGGCGACCCGGTCAACGTCGATCCGGCCACGCTGAGCGAGCCGGAGCTGCGCCGGCGCGGCATCGCCCGCCTGCCGGCATCGCTGGGCGAAGCGCTCGACGCCCTGGAACGGGACGAGGTGCTCATGGAGGCCCTCGGGCCGTTGCGGCGGACGGCATACCTGGCCGTCAAGCGGTCGGAGGTCGCATCGTTCTCGGCGCACGACGCGGCGTTCGAGTGCTTCCAGCACGCGCTGCGGTTCTAGCCCGGCCGGCGCGATGGCGATGCGAGCCGGACCTGAGGATTTGAGGCGCCCCAGATGTCGACGGACACCGTGACCGACCTGCTCGCACGGATCGGCGCGACGCTGGGCGAGATCCCGGCAGTGGACCAGCACTGCCATGGCCTCGTCGAGACGTGGCCGGACCTCGACGACGCCGCGCCCGCATGGCGCCGATGCTTCACCGAGGCCGTGCGGCCTGCCTCCCTGCAGCGTGACGTTCCGTCCACCCGGGGCTACGTCGAGCTCCTGCGGGCGATGGCCACGTACCTCGGAGGCGCGGCGCCCGCCCCCGCCGACCTCGAGGCATGGGTCGTGCGGGAACGTGCCCGAGCGATCGGCGACGATCCCGACGCCTACGCGCGCCGGCTGTTCGACGACGCCGGCGTCTCGATGATCCTCGTGGACACGGGGTACGGCTCGCCGGACGTGGTCGGGCTTGCGCGCACGATTGGCCGGCCCGCGCACACGATCGTCCGGATCGAGAGCGTCGCCGAACGATGCCTTGCGAAGCCGCCGGGGAGCGCCCGCACCCGGCTTGCGTTCACCGAGGCGGTGCTCGAGGCGCTCGACGACGCCATCGCGTCGGGGGCCGTGGGGTTCAAGACGATCGCCGCCTACCGCGCCGGCCTCGACCTGCCCGAGCCGTCGGCCGCGGAGGTCGATGGCGCATTCCGGCGTCTCGATCGCGCGGTTCAGGCTCGCCGTCTCGACGACCGGGTGATCATCGCCCACGTCCTGTGGACGGCCGCCCGACTGGCGGCGGTCCGAGGCGTCCCACTTCAGGTCCACGTCGGGCTGGGCGACGAGGACGTCCAGCTTCCGGCCTCCGATCCGTCGCTGCTTCGGCCGCTGCTGCGCGACGCCTCGATCGAGGAATGCCGCCTGGTCCTGCTGCACTGCCACCCATTCATCGACCAGGCCGCGTATCTCGCATCGGTGTTCCCGCAGGTTCACGTCGACCTGTCGCTGGCGATCCCGCTGCTGGGCGGCGCCGGTGCGGAGCGTGCGATCGCGTCCGCACTCGCGCTGTGCCCCACGACCAAGCTCCTGGCCGGCTCCGATGGCCACTCCTATCCGGAGATGCACTGGCGCGGCATCCGCCTGTGGCGAGATGCGCTTGCCAGGGTGCTCGCGCGCGAGGTCGCGTCGGGTCGAATGGACGAGGCCGAGGTCGAGCCGATCGGCGCGGACATCCTGGCCGGGAACGCCCGGCGGCTGTATCGGCTGCCGCCCGAGGCCGCGTGCGATCGCCTACCCGCTCTTGCCGATCAGCTGCCGCAGGGCCGCCTGGTCCGGGGCGACCAGCTCGGCGATCCGCTCGCGGCTCACCTCGGCGACGATGACCTCGCCCACCTCGGTGTTGACCTCGCGGAAGATGCCGATGTCCTGCATCCGGGCCGTCTGGATCGCGTTGTCCTCGGTCGGGCTGACGTAGTGGACCGACTCCGCGCGGTAGCGGTGGATCAGGTACAGGTGCGCGAGCGTCATCAGGCGCCGGCGCCGGAGCGAGGGATCGAACGTGTTCTGGTCGCGGACGGACAGGATGCTCCGGCCCCGGCGATCGTGGATGGGGGCGAACACGATCCCCGCCAGCTTGCGGTCGCCGCTGCCCACCAGGGCGAGCTCGAGGAGCTCCGACCCGGCCCGGTGCGGCAGCAGCCGGACCCGTGGCGCCGGCTCGAGCTCGTTGTGCTCCGCCCACAGCGCGAGCCACTGCTCGAGGAGGCGCTTGGGGACCTCGGTCTGCTGCGTGTGCTGGTGCTGGGTCGAGCCCTTGCCCATCGCCATCGTGGTGGCCGTCCGGCCCGATGACGCGACGAGCGCGGCATCCAGGCGCGGGCCGCCCACCAGCGTCTGCGGCGTTCGATACGGCGACTCGACCAGCCGGATCTTCCGCTGGAGCCGGGCGAGCGCGAGCATCCCGTCCTGCTGGAGCGCGGTCGCGAACTCCTCCGCCGCGACGCCGTCGACCTGGTGCCCGCCGTAGGTGATGAAGTTGAACACGAACCCGAGCTTCCCCAGCTCCTCGGGGAAGCGCCGCATCTCGTCGTCGCTCATGCCGGTCGAGTCCCAGTTGAACGACGGCGACAGGTTGTACGCGAGCATCTGGTCCGGGTGCACGGCATGGATCGCATCGGCGAACCGCCGGGCGTCCGCGAGATCGGCGGTCTTGGTCTCCATCCACAGGATGTCGGCGAACGGCGCGACGGCCAGCGACTTGGCGATGGCATAGGGGATGCCGCCCGCGACCTGGTAGTAGCCCTCCGGGGTCGTGGCTCGCTCGCAGTCCCAGTCGACCTCCAGCCCGAGCTCGGCCGCGCGCGCCCGCGCGACCGCGTGCGACGCGCCGCGCGCAAACGCCAGCCACGCCTCGCGCGTGATCGGCAAGGACGCCTCGTCGCCGTCGAGATCGTCGTCGCGCTCGCGCTCCTCCAGCTCGCGCGCCTCGATCACGTCCGCGACCGCATCCGCGTAGGTGGCCAGGCCGGCGTCCTCCTCCCAGGCCGCGAGGAACCGCTCGGCCACCCGGTCGAAGGTCGCGTCGAGATCGGCACCGCCCGCGATGTCCGCGCTCGCCGCACGCACCGCGTCCGCGATCCCGGTGCGCTCCAGCCAGGCGTCGGCCGCGCGGTACTCGCCATCGTCGATCGCATACAGCCGGTGCCCGTTGAGCTCCTCCACGCCGGCCTCGTGGAAGCGCCGGTGCAGGGCGAGGAAGGCGACCTTGTACGCGGGCACCTCGAGGTTCGTGACGCCCAGGATGAACGGCTGGTCGCGCTCGTCACCGCGAGACTCGAGCAGGTTGGCGGACTCGGCATCGGTCCGCGCCACGATGATCCCGGGCACGCCCATGACGTCCAGCTGGAAGCGCGCGGCGTTGAGGCGCTTGATCTGCTCGTTGCACGACACCAGCACCTTGCCGCCCTGGTGTCCGCACTTCTTGGTGCCCGGGCGCTGGTCCTCGATGTGGTAGCCGGGCACGCCCGCCTCGACGAACCGCCGGATCAGGTTGCGGACGTGGGGATCGCCGCCGTGGCCCGTGTCGGCGTCGGCGATGATGAACGGGCGGTAGTCCGCCGCCGGGGTCGCGGCGCGCTGCTCGGGCGTCATCCGGGAGCGCAGGAAATGCTGGTTCCGATCGGCGGTCAGCAGCGCCCGGACCAGGCCCGCCGCCTCGTCCGGGACCTGTGACAGCGGGTAGCTGGCGAGATCCGGCCCCGGGTCCTCCGTTGCCGATCCCTTGGCCGAGGTCGCCCAGCCGCCGAGGTAGATCCCCTCGATCCCCAGCCGCCTGGCGACCACGGCCTGGCCGGGGGAGTAGGGACCGAACGTCGTGATGCAGCGCCGCTGCTCGAACAGCTCGCGCAGCCGCGCGTGGAACGCGATCGCCGCGTCCCGGGCGACCGTGTGCTCGGACGCGATCGTGCCCCGCTGCTCTGCGACCTGGCGGGCGGAGTGCAGGCGCGTGATGCGGGCGAACCGGGGGCCCGTCAGCCAGTCACGGACCTCGGCGATGGTCGAATCCGGGCGCTGTTCGGGGACCCCCGCAGCCGGGGGCGGTGTTGCGAGCATGTGGCCGTGGCTCGATCAGTCGTTTTCGTGATCGCGGATGCAGTCGATGGGGCACGTGCACTCGGCAACGTCGGGCTCCGACGGGGGCGCCGGCGGCCAGGCGAGCTGGGTCCCGACGGCAGCCCAGGTGACGGCCATCCATTCCGGCGGCGGGGTGCGCTGCACGAGCAGGTCGACGGGGTAGGCGGTGAGATCGAAGAGGTGGGTCATGATCGGCCCTCCTGTGGGGTTGGAACCCCATCCTGGGGGAGGCCGTAGTATCAGTCAAATCACTTGATATGATCAGACATATCATTTGCATTGATGATCGAGGCCGGTCGTGCTCATCGCCCAGGTCGAAGGCTTCCTCGAGATCGCCCGCCAGCGGAACCTGAGTCGTGCCGCGGCGGCGCTCCACGTCACCCAGCCGGCGCTGACGGCGCGCATCCGGCTGCTCGAGGAGGAGCTGGGCACGCCGCTGTTCGAGCGCTCGAGTCGCGGGATGCAGCTCACGGACGCGGGCCGGGCGTTCCTGCCACACGCGGAGCGGGCGATCCGGGCGCTCGACGCCGGCCGGGACCTGGTGGCGGAGCACGCCCAGGGAACCACGGGCCAGCTCACGATCGGCACGGCCCCGGCGGTCGGCGCCTATGTCCTGCCCGGGATCCTCGCCCGCTTCGTCCGGCGGTTCAGCGGGGTGCGGCTGGTCGTCCGGACCGGCCACTCGGAGGAGATCGCCGACCACGTCGCGCGCGACGAGCTCGACATCGGCCTCATCCGCGAGCTCGTCCGGCCGGGGCTGACCGTCAGGTTGCTGTACGAGGACGAGCTCATCCTCGTGGTTCCCGCCCAGCATCCGCTCGCCCGGGTCGATGCGACCGGCGTGGAGCGGCTCGCCGACTCCACGCTCATCCTGTTCGACCGCACCTCGAGCTACTACGACCTCACCAACGCGATCTTCCGGGCCGCGGGCGTCGCCCCTCGAAGCGTGATCGAGCTGGACAACATCGAGGCCGCCAAGCACATGGTCAGGCAGGGCCTGGGGGTCGCCCTCCTGCCGCATACGGCGATCGCCGGGGATCTTGCGCGTGGTGACCTGCGAGCCGTCGACCTCGTGGGCGTCGGGCCGACGCGGCGGAGGATCGTGGCCGTCCATCGGGGTGGGGCCGGTTCACGTTCGCCGGCGCTGCAGGGCTTCCTGGACGTGCTCGACGAGATCGACGAGATCCTGCCCACCCGGGGGGCGATCCTCGCCTGACCGGGTCGCCATCGGCGGTGGCGTCAGGGAGCGGACGCGGCCCCGTGCGTGTCGCGCAGCGGGATCTCGCGCAGCAGCAGCGTCGCCACCAGCGCCAGCACGGTCGCGCCGACGCCCAGCCACAGGCTGTTCGCGATCGCGATCGTCATCGCGCCGTGGATCCCCTCCACGAACATCGGCTGCACCTGGGCGGGCAGCTGGGCGAGGAACTGCATCATGCCCGCAGCCCCGGCGGGGTTCGTCAGCCCGCCCAGGTCGAGGCCGGTCGGTGCCGTCGCCGGCACGACCGCGGCCGGCGCGCCCGCCGTGACGATCTCGCCCCGGAGCAGGTCCCAGGTGAGGTTGTTGCGGAACAGCGTGAACGCCATCGTGATCCCGACGGTCGTCCCGATCTGCCGGAACAGGGTCAGGTCGCTGGTCGCCGCGCCCAGCTCGTGGAACGGCACCGAGTTCTGGACCACGATCGTGAACACCGCGAACGTGGGTCCGACACCCAGCCCGGCGATGAACATCCAGCCCCACAGCAGGTAGTCCGACGTCCCGGCCCGCAGCTGCGTCATCAGCGCGAGGCCGATGCCCAGCAGCACCATGCTCACGACGAGCACGTTCCGGTAGCGACCCCGACGGGCGACGATCTGGCCGGACGCGATCGAGGCGAAGATCAGCCCGATCAGGAACGGCAGCAGCTTGTAGCCCGACTCGGTGGCGCTGGCGCCCTCGACGACCTGGTAGTAGAGCGGCAGGAAGATGATCGCCGCCCCGAACCCGAACGTCGCCAGGAAGATGGCCACCATCGACGCCGAGAAGGTGCGGCTCCGGAACAGGTGCAGGGGGACGATGGGCTCCGCCGCCCTGGACTCCGCGACCACGAACCCGACCAGCCCCGCGACGCCGAGGGCGAACAGGCCCCAGATCCACGGGTTGCCCCAGTTGCCGTCCTCGGCGATCGTGAGCGCGATCAGGATCGGCACCAGGCCCACGATGATGCTGGCCACGCCCAGGTAGTCGATCGCCGGTCGCGCGCCCTCCTTGCGGATCGTCGGCAGCAGGCGGGCGATGACGGCCAGGGCCACGATCCCGATCGGGATGTTGACGTAGAAGATCCAGTGCCAGCTGAAGGTGTCGGTGAGGAACCCGCCGAGGCCGGGGCCGAGCAGGAACGCCAGGCCGAACATGGCACCGAACAGGCCCTGGTACTTGCCGCGCTCGGCCGGCGTGAACAGGTCGCCGATGACCGCCAGCGCGATCGGGAACAGCGCGCCCGCCCCCAGGCCCTGGATGCCGCGGAACAGGATCAGCTGCCACATCTCCTGGCTCAGCCCGGACAGCGCGGAGCCGACCAGGAAGATCACGATCCCGATCATCAGCAACGGCCGCCGGCCGTACAGGTCGGACAGCTTGCCGTAGATGGGCACGCTCACGGTGCTGGTCAGCAGGTACGCGGTCACGACCCAGGCGTAGTAGTCGGCACCACGGAGGTCGCCCACGATCCTGGGCAGGACCGGACCGACGATCGTCTGGTCGAGGGCGCCCAGGAACATCCCGAGCAGGATGGCGGCCAGGATCTCGAACTTCGTCCGTCGAGCGAGCCCCAGCGCCGGGTCGTGGGCGAGGTCCGGGGTCTCCGGCCCGTCCGCAAGCGGCATGGATTCCAAGGGAGCGAGGGTCCTTTCGTTCAGACGCCGGCGAGGCCGTCGTCGGGGGGACGCAGCGGCCGCGTGGGCGGGGGGCGGCCAGCCCCGTGATCAGGGCTGAGGATGGCCGTCATCGAGGGCGGTCGTCAAGCGTGGCGGGCTCCGCGTCCGCCGCCTCGATCGACGTCCGATGGCGCGCCCGGGCTCCGGCCGTTAGCCGTGCAGCCGCTCGTTGCCCGGGTCGAACAGGGGCGTCGCGCCCGCGACGGCGACGGTCACCGGGTAGCGCTCGCCCATGTACTGCACGGCGAGCCTGGTGCCCCTGACCGCGAGCTCCACCGGCAGGTAGGCCATCAGCAGGTGCCTGCCGACCGACGGCCCGGCGCCCGCGCTGGTCACGTACGAGCGGCGGCCGCGGGCGTCGGTGATCGGCCGGCCATCGGGCGTCAGGATGGGCTCGCGGCCGAGCATGTAGCGCCGGGTGCCGTCGCTCGAGGTGTGGTCGTCGACGGTCAGCGTGCACAGCAGCGAGACGGGTGGCTCGGCGCGCTGCCGGAGGTACGCCTCCCGGCCCACGAACTCGGCGCGCTTCACGCTGGGACGGGCGAGGCCGGCCTCGACCAGCGTGTGGTCCAGATCGAGCTCCGCGCCATACGCGCGATAGCCCTTCTCGAGCCGCGCGCTGGAGAAGATCACCGACATCCCGGCGGCGATCGCCCCCAACGGCCGGCCGGCGGCCCACAGCGTGTCCCACAGGTGGCCGCCCAGCTCGATCGGCGCGAACAGCTCCCAGCCCAGCTCGCCGACGTACGACAGCCGGTTGGCGAGGACGGCGACGCCGTCGATGTCGAGCGGCCGGCAGGTGGCGAACGGGAACGCCTCGTTGGACAGGTCGGCGCGGGTCACCGTCGACAGGATGTCGCGCGCGCGAGGCCCCCACAGCCCGATCGTGGTCCAGGCCGACGTCACGTCGGTGAGCTGCGCGGTCCCGTCGTCCGGGAGGTGGTCGGTGAACCACTTCTTGTCGCGCATGCCCATGCCGCCGCCGGTCACGACCCGGTACAGGTCGCGCCCCACGTGCATGACCGTGAGGTCCGCGACGATCCCGCCGTTGTCGTCGAGCAGCGGCGTGTAGACGGTCCGGCCGATCGGCGCCTCGATCCGGTTGACGCACAGGCGCTCCAGGAACGCGAGCGCTCCGGGTCCGCTGATGTCGAACATCGCGAACGTGGTGAGGTCGATGAGCGCGGCACGGTCGCGCATCGCGAGATGCTCGGCGGCGGTGATCGGCGACCACCAGCGCGCGTCCCATTCGGCCGGCCGATCCGTCACCCGGTCGCCGTACTCGGCGACGAGCGGCGCATTGGAGGCGTACCACATCGGGCACTCCCAGCCGGCGACCTCGAACATCACCGCGTCCAGCGCCAGCTCGCGGTCGTACATCGGGGGCACCCGGATGCCGCGGTCCGAGGCCCACTGCTCTGACGGGTGGACGATGCCGTAGAACTTGTTGAACGCCTCGTTGACGCGTGCCGTGGCGTGGGCCCACGTCCGCTGATGCGGGTAGAAGCGGGCGATGTCGGCGGCGTGGAGGTCGATCTGGAGCGGCAGGCCGCTCATCCGCCGGGCGATGTTCTCGGTGATCGCGGGCGCCTCCTTGATCCACACCGCGGCCACCGACCACAGGCCCGGCCACCTCGGGCGACTCGCCCAGGACCGGGCTCCAGTCGGGCGTCACCGAGAGCAGCCCGTTGATCGCGTACTGCTCGCCGACCCGCTCGTCGCCCAGGATCTCGGGGATCAGCTCCAGCGCGTCCTCGTACTGCGGCTCGAAGTCCTCCTTGGTGAACGGCAGCTCGGTGGGCGACAGGACCGAGTCCTCGATCGACGGGATCTCGTCGGGGTGGAGGAGGATCGGCCGGTGGGCGTAGGAGCCGATCTCGAGCTGGCTGCCGTTCGGCCGCTCGTACATCAGGCTGTCCATGTCGCGCAGGATCGGGTAGGCCTGCTCTCCGCGAACATCGGCGAACCGCGGCACCGGGCCGACGCTGACGAACTGGTGGACGGTGGGGACGAGCGGGATGTGGGCGCCGGCCATCGCCGCGATCCGGGGGCTCCACACGCCGCACGCGACGACGATCGTGTCGGTCTCGATCGTTCCGGCGGTGGTCCGCACGGCCGCGACCCGGCCGTCGACGACGTCGATGCCGGTGACCTCGGTGCGGGCCATGAGCGACAGGGCGCCCATGTCCACGGCCGCCTCGCGCATCAGCGTGCCGGCGCGGACGGAGTCCACGACCCCCGCGCTGGGCGTGTACCAGCCGCCCAGGATCACGGTCTCGTCGAGGTAGGGGACGATCTCCCTGACCTCGGCCGGGGTCTTCAGCTCGGACTCGATGCCCCACGACGTGGCGAGGCCCTGGCGGCGCGCCAGCTCGGCCATCCGCTCCGGCGTCCGGGCGACCTCCATGCCGCCGCACCGGGTGAACACGCCCAGCTCGGTGAACTGGCGGATCGACTCGACCGTGAGCGCCAATTCCTCTTTGGTGCCGTCGACCGGGAAGCAGAAGTTCGACGCATGCCCGGTGGATCCGCCCGGGTTCGGCAGCGGGCCCTTGTCCACCAGGACCATGTCGCGCCAGCCGAGCCTCGCGAGGTGCCAGGCCATGGCATTGCCGACGATCCCGGCGCCGATGATCACGGCCCTCGCGCGCGTGGTGCTGTCCATCCGTCGCCTGCCCTCGTCGACCCCGGGTCCGGGCCGCCCGATGCTCACGCCGCCGCCGGCGTCCGCCGACTGGCCCCGGGGACCTACAGTATGGAGACCCTGCCGCCCGGGCCCGCCGTCCCATCCGACCCGCAGGAGAGGGGACCTACGTCATCGGTGCAAGGGTGTCTGCCATGAAGGTCGCCGTCATCGGAACCGGGATCATCGGGTTGGCGACGGCGTACAGCCTCGCGAAGCGCGGTGCCGAGGTGGTGCTCGTCGGCGACCGCGCGCCGGGCAGCGGCGCGTCGAGCAACAACGCGGGCTGGGTGGTCCCGGCCGAGAGCGGCCCGGTGCCGGCGCCCGGCGTCGTGCTCCAGACGATGCGCTGGATGCTCCGGGCCGACAGCCCCGTCTACGTCCGACCCGAGGCCAGCCCCGGCTTCGTCCGGTTCATGGCCGGGATGCTCCGCGCGTGCAACGCGACGGCGTACCGGCGCGCGTTCGAGGCGACCACCCGGCTTGCCGCGGGAACGATGGACGAGCTCGACGCATGGGCCGCGGACGGCCTGGCGTTCGAGCTGCACGCGGACGGCGAGGTGCGCGCCTACCTCGACCCGGCCGAGCACCGCGCGGCAGCCGCGGACCTGGCGCCGTACGAGCGGGCGGGGTTCGAGCCGGCGTCGCTGACCGGCGACGAGGCCCGGGCGACGGTCCCCGAGCTGTCCGATGCGGTGGTCGGGGCGATCCGCTTCCCGAACGAGCGCCATGTCCGCCCGGCCACGGTGGTGACCGCGCTGGTCGCGCGGCTCGAGGCGCTGGGCGCCGAGTGGGTGGACGGGGCGGTCACCGCGGCCTGGGCGCTGCCGTCGGGTGGGGCGGAGCTCCGGGGCGCGTTCGGCTCGGTGGTCGCGGATGCCGTGGTCATCGCCGCCGGCGCCTGGAGCGCCCGCGTGGCCCGGATGTTCGGCGTCCGGCTGCCGATCCGCCCGGGCAAGGGCTACAGCGTCGACTTCGTGCCGGCGCAGGTCGCGATGCGGCCCGTGGTCATGCTCTCCGAGGCCCACTGTGCCGTGACCCCGCTCGACGGCGCGACCCGGGTGGCGGGGACCATGGAGTTCGGCGGTCTCGACGAGCGGATCTCCCCGGTCCGCCTGTCCGCGATCCGACGCGCCCCGGGTCGGTATTTCCGGTCCTGGGATCCCGATGCCCCGTCGCTCGAACCGAGCGCCGGGCTGCGACCCATGACCCCCGACGGCATCCCGGTCATCGGGCGGCTGCGGCCGTACGAGCACGTGTACGTCGCGAGCGGGCACGCGATGCTCGGCCTCACCCTTGCCCCGCGAACCGGGACCACGCTCGCGTCGATGATCCTCGACGGCACGGAGCCGGACGTGCTCGCCCCGTTCAGCCCGCGACGGTTCGGCGCCTGAGGGGCGCCGAGGGCTATCCGCGCATCCGCGATCCGTCGGGGTCGTACACCGGGGACTCGATCACCGCACCCGGGCGCCGGACGCCGAGGATCTCGATCTCCAGCGGCGTCCCGGGTGAGGCCAGCTCGACCGGGAGGTAGGCGAGGCCCAGGGTCATGCCCACGGCATGGCCGGGGGCGGCCGCCCGCAGGTAGTCGACCAGCCGCCCGTCGGAGAGGACCGGCTCGCCGCCTCGCGGGAACAGGTCGTCGGACGGCTCGAGGTCGGTCCGGACCGTGACCAGGCGGCGGCGAATGCCCTCGGCCTGCTGGCGCAGCAGCGCGTCACGCCCGATGAACTCGCCCTTGTCGAGCGCGACGAACCGCTCCAGGCCTGCCTCGAGCGGCGTGTACAGCGCCGAGATGTCCGCGCCCCACAGCCGGTAGCCCTTCTCGAGCCGCAGCGAGTCGAGCGCCAGGTACCCGATGTCGGCCAGGCCGTGCGCCTCGCCGGCCGCGAGCAGCAGGTCGTACAGGGTCCGCGAATCCTCGATCGGGTGGTGGAGCTCCCAGCCCAGCTCGCCCGTGTACGTGACGCGGAGCGCCCGCACCGGCACCGGGCCGAGGTGGATGTCGCGCACGGCCATGAACGGGAAGCCCGCGTTCGAGAGGTCGTCGTCGGTCACGGCCGCGAGGACGTCGCGCGCGCGCGGTCCCGCGATCGCGAGCACGCCCCAGGCCGCGGTGACGTTCTCCAGGACCACCGAACCGTCGTCCGGCGCATGCCGCGACGATCCAGTCCAGGTCGTGGGTCTCCGTCCCGGCTGCCGTGATGAGGTAGAACCGGTCCTCGGCCAGCCGCGACACCGTGACGTCGCACCAGATCCCGCCGGCGGGCGTGAGCATCTGGACCAGCGCAGCCCGGCCCACCCGCGGCAGCCGGTTGGCGCCGAGTCGATCGAGCAGCGCGGCCGCGCCCGGTCCCCGGACCTCGTACTTCGCGAAGCTGGTCATGTCCAGCAGCCCGGCTCGCTCCCGGACCGCCGCGCATTCGGCCACCTGGTACGGCAGCCAGTCGGGGCGGTGGTACGTCGGCCGATCGCCGGTCGGCTGACCCTCGGGCACGAAGTACAGCGGACGCTCCCAGCCGTTGCGGGCGCCCATCACCGCGCCGCGCGCCAGCAGGCGGTCGTACAGCGGGTCCGTCTTGAGCGGCCGGCCGGCGGGGAGCTCCTCGAACGGGTAGGGGATCGCGTACTCACGTTCGTAGACCTCGCGGGCGCGATCGATCACGAACGGCAGCGCGCTCGCATACGGCCCGAACCGGGCGACGTCCAGCTCCCACAGGTTGTCGACCGGCTGCCCGTCGATGATCCATGCCGCCGCGTTGTACCCGGCGCCGCCGCTCTGCACGATCCCGTAGCTGAACCCGGTGAGCGCGAAGAGGTTGCGCAGGCCGGGCACCCAGCCCATCAGCGCGTTGCCGTCCGGCGTGTAGCTGGTGGGGCCGTTGAGCAGCTGCTTCATGCCGGCCGTCTGCAGCACCGGCAGCCGATGCTGGGCGAGGTCGAGCACGTCGCCGACCTGCTCGAAGTCCGGCGCCAGCAGCTGCTGGCCGAACTCCCGCGGGATCCCCCGCGCAGCCCACGGCTTCGGGTCGTGCTCATAGGGCCCGACGATCAGGCCGCTGGCCTCCTCGCGGACGTAGAACGACGCCTCCGTGTCCCGGACGACGGGCATCTCCGCGTGCTCGGCGAGGAGCTCCGGCACGGCGTCGGTGATCAGGTACTGGTGCTCCATGGGCACGATGGGCAGCTCCACCCCGGCCAGCTGGCCGATCTCGCGGCCCCAGATCCCGCCGGCATTGACCACGATCCCGGCCCGGATCGTCCCGCGCGGCGTGACCACGTCCCATTCGCCGCCCGGCTGCGGCCGCAGCTCCGTGACCGGCGTCTCGAGCTCGATCTCGGCGCCCAGGTCGCGGGCGCCCCTGGCCATCGCCCGGGTGATGCTGCTGGGGTCGACGTACCCGTCCGTCGGGGTCCAGGCACCGGCGATCACGCCGTCCACGTTGACCAGCGGCGCGCGACGGGCGATCTCCGCGGGCCCGATGAGCTCGTACGGCAGCCCGACGATCTTGGCCAGGCCCGCCTGGTCGCGGTACTGGTCCATCCGCTCCTGGGTCGTGGCCAGCCGGATGCTGCCGACGCCGTGGAAGTCGACGGTCTGGCCGGTATCCGCCTCCAGTCGACGGAACAGGTCGACGCCGTACATCAGCAGCGACGTCACGTTGATGCTGGCGTTGAACTGCGTGCACAGGCCCGCGGCGTGCCACGTCGAGCCCGCGGTGAGGTCGTGCTTCTCGAGCAGGACGGTGTCCGTCCAGCCACGCTTCGCAAGGTGATAGAGGAGGCTGCAGCCGACGGCCCCGCCACCGATCACCACGACCCGCGCGTGTGTCCTCATCGACCCGCCTCCATCCGTGCCGGGGTGTGCCTCGTCGTCGGTCGGCGCCCGTCCCCGCCATTGTAATAATATGGTGCTATGAGCGTCAGCAGCGTCGACCCGGCGACCCGCCGCGCGACCGTGGGCGCCGGGCGGAGCGCCGAGCACCGCGAACGCCAGCGCGAGCGGATCCTCGCCGCCGCCGAGCACCTCCTCGTGGACAGCGGCGTCGAGCGGATGCGCCTGCGCGACGTCGCGGAGGCCGCGGGCGTGTCCATCGGGACCGTCCAGCACTACTTCGACACCCGGGACCGGCTGGTCGCCGAGCTGTTCGACTGGTCGGGCCGCCGCCGCCTGGAGGCCTGGACCTCGATGGAGCCCGGTGACGTGGACCCCTGGCGCCGGATCGAGACCCTGCTCGCCCACGCGCTCGCCGAGCCGCTCCTGCGGCGGAGCCGGATCTGGGTGGAGTTCCTTGCGATGGCCCGCGACGAGGGGCTGCGGGCCGAGCTCGCCGGCTTCTACGAGGCGTGGCGGCGCCCGTTCCGCGAGGCGATCGAGCAGGGGATCGCCGGCGGGCTGTTCCGCCCGGCGCTGTCCACCGAGCGCCTCGTGGACCTGCTGATCATGGGCGTGGACGGGGCGGAGGTCGCGACCGTCCTCGCGGCACCGGGGACCTCACGCGACCGGCTGCTGTCGTCGCTCGTGGACGCGGCGCGCACGCTCCTCGGCGTCGGACCAGATCCCGGCGAACCGCCGGCCTGACGGCGGCGCTCCAGCACACGAGAGGTGTGGACCCGATGACGAACGCCACCCCGGCCGCGCCCGATGCGGCGCCGTTCCCTTCCCAGGCCCGCGTCGTCGTCATCGGCGGCGGGATCGTGGGCGCGAGCGTGCTGTACCACCTGACCGAGCGGGGCTGGACCGACGTGGTCCTGCTCGAGCGCAAGACGCTCACCTCCGGCACGACCTGGCATGCCGCCGGCCTGGTGGGCCAGCTCCGGGCGACGTACAACATGAGCCTGCTCGCGAGCTATGCGAAGGACCTGTTCCGCGAGCTCGAGCGGCGCACCGGCGACGGCACCGGCTTCGAGCAGCACGGGTCGCTGCTGATCGCGTCGACACCCGGTCGCTGGGAGGAGATCCGGCGCGGCGCGTCGATGGGCCACCTCATCGGCGTCGACCTCGAGCTCGTGGACCGCGAGCGGGTCGGCGAGATGTGGCCGCTCCTCGACACCACCGACATCCTGGGCGCCGCCTTCATCCCGGGCGACGGGATGGCGAACCCCACCGACGTCACCCAGGCGCTGGCCAAGGCCGCGCGCATGGCCGGCGCACGCGTGTTCGAGCAGACGAAGGTGACCGGCGTGCTCCGTCGGGACGGCCGCGTCAGCGGCGTGTCCACCGAGCGTGGTGACATCGCCTGCGAGTACATCGTGAACTGCACCGGCATGTGGGCGCGTGAGCTGGCGGGCCGCAGCGACGTCGTCGTCCCGCTCCATGCGGCCGAGCACTTCTACCTGATCACGGAGCCGGTCGAGGGGCTCACCCCGGACCTGCCGGTCCTGCGCATGCCCGACGACGCGACCTACGCCCGCAACGAGGCGGGCAAGCTGATGGTCGGGTTCTTCGAGCCCGGCGCCAAGCCGTGGGCGACGGACGGCATCCCGGAGGACGCCGAGTTCCTCACCCTGCCCGAGGACTGGGACCACCTCGAGCCGTGGATCCTGCGCGCGACGAAGCGCCTGCCGGTGTTCGGGCAGGTCGGAATCCAGCTGTTCTTCAACGGACCCGAGAGCTTCACGCCGGACGACCGGTACGTCCTGGGCGAGGCGCCGACGCTGGGCGGCTACTTCGTCGCCGCCGGGTTCAACTCCGTGGGCTTCGCGTCGGGCGGCGGCGCCGGGCGCGCGGTTGCCGACTGGGTCGTGGACGGCCACGCGCCGATGGACCTGTGGGAGGTGGACATCCGGCGGTTCATGCCGTTCCAGCGCAACCGCCGCTACCTCTACCAGCGCACGACCGAGACCCTGGGGCTGCTGTACGAGATGCACTGGCCGTTCCGCCAGATGGAGACCTCGCGAGGCGTCCGCCGATCGCCGCTCCACGACCGGCTCGCCGCGCGCGGCGCGTGCTTCGGCGAGGTGTCCGGCTGGGAGCGCGCGAACTGGTACGCCCCCGAGGGCGTCGAGCCGCGCTACGAGTACTCGTACGGGCGCCAGAACTGGTTCCCGTACTCGGCCGAGGAGCACCGCGCCGTCCGCGAGGCGGTCGGGCTGTTCGACCAGACGTCGTTCGGCAAGATCCTGGTCCAGGGCCGGGACGCGGAGCGGGAGCTCAACCGGGTGTGCGCGGGGGACGTCGCGGTCGAGCCCGGGCGGCTGGTCTACACGCCGTGGCTCAACGAGCGCGGCGGGATCGAGTCGGACGTCACGATCACGCGGCTCGCCGACGACCGGTTCATGGTCGTCACGACCGGCACCTCGACGATGCGCGACCTCGACTGGCTGCGCCGGACGATGGATCCCGAGGCACGGGTCGCGGTCACCGACGTGACCTCCGCCGAGACGGTGATCAGCGTGATGGGCCCACGCTCACGCGAGCTGCTCGCCTCGCTCTCGGACGCGGACCTGTCCAACGCGGCGTTCCCGTTCGGGACCGCGCGCGAGATCGACCTCGGCTTCGCCTACGCGCGGGCGGCGCGGGTGACGTACGTGGGCGAGCTCGGCTGGGAGCTGTACGTGCCGATGGAGTACGCGACCCACGTGTACGACACCATCGTGGCCGCCGGCGATGGCTTCGGCCTGCGCCATGCCGGCTACCACGCGCTCGACTCGCTGCGGATCGAGAAGGCGTACCGCCACTGGGGCCACGACATCGGCATCGAGGACACGCCGCTCCAGGGCGGCCTGGGGTTCACGGTCGCGTGGGACAAGCCGGGCGGCTTCATCGGCCGCGAGGCGCTGCTCCGGCAACGGGCGGAAGGGATCCGGCGCCGGCTCGCGGTCGTGATCCTCGACGATCCCGAGCCGCTGCTGTACCACGACGAGCCGATCTGGCGCGATGGCCGGATCGTCGGGCGGATCACGTCGGCCGCATTCGGGCACACCATCGGCCGCTCGATCGGGCTCGGCTATGTCACCCGCGACGACGGGCCGGTGACCTCTGACTGGCTGACGGCAGGCCGGATCGAGGTCGAGGTTGCGCTGGAGCGGCTGCCGGCGACGGCCTCGCTCCGCGCCCCATACGACCCGACGAACGGCCGGATCCGGAGCTGACCGCCGGGACCGCGCGGCGCCCTCAGGCGACCGGCGTGGTCTCCACCGGCGCCGGCGACGCGGGCTCCCCCTGGCCACCGCCGCCGCGCCGGTCGAACCATTGCCCGACCCAGCGGACGAAACCGGCGAAGCCCGACGGGTAGAAGACCATGACCGCGATCAGCAGCAGGCCGTAGAGGGCGAGCTCGAGGCCCGGCAGGCTCGCGAGCTGCGCCTGAAGGAGCCCGGTGGCGACCATCAGCGGGAACGCGATGATGGCGGGGCCCCACAGCGAACCGCGACCGCCGATGTACGCGACGGCGAGGATCTCCACGGTGTGGTTGGTCGCCAGGAGGTCCGGCGTCAGGATCCCGTAGAAGTGGGCGTAGAACCCGCCCAGCAGGCCGGCGAACGCGCACGACAGGGTGAAGTTGATGACCAGGAAGCGGGTCGGGTTGATGCCCGACGCCCTCGCCGCGGCCAGGTTCTGGCCGATCGCCCGGAACGCGAGGCCGAGCCGCGAGCGGATCACCACCATGAGCACGATCAGGGTGAAGAACAGGATGCCCAGGATGAGGTAGTAGTAGGGGAGGTTGTCGGAGGTGTCGAGCGCGAGCGGCACGCTGAGGCCGAGCGAGCCGCGCGTGAGGTCCGTCGCGTTGCGCACGAGCCCCATCAGGGCCAGGCCCACGAACCACGCCATGACCGCCGCGTAGATGCCGCGCAGGCGCAGCGTCAGCATGCCGGTGAGGAGGCCGACGAAGCCGGCCACGAAGGCGCCGCAGACCATCCCGATCCAGGGCGAGATCCCCATGTCGGTGGCGAGCAGGCCGGAGGTGTAGGCACCCAGGCCGATGAACGCGGCGAAGCCGAAGTTCACGATGTCGATGTACCCGGCCGTGAAGTCGAACGCCACGGCGTAGGCGGCCATCAGGGCCCCGGTCACGAGGAAGCGTTGGTAGTCCTGGCCGTTGAACGGCGGGATCCACGGCAGGACCAGCGCGAGGGCCACCATGGCACCCGCGAAGATGATCCGGCGCCGGGCGGGCCCCGACCGCGGGTTCCGGGTCGTTGTGGTTGCGTCGGCTGTGGCGCTCACTACTGCTCCCAAACGCCTTTCACCTCGCTGCCGAACAGCCCCGATGGCCGGAACAGCAGGATCAGGATGATGAACACGGTCGGCAGGACCTCCACCCACTCCAGGCCGACGTAGTACACCGTCACGGTCTGGAGCAGGGACACGATGAAGGCGCCGATGATGGCGCCCGGGATGTTCCCGAGGCCGGCCAGGATGACCACGTACCAGGCGAGGTAGAGCGGCTGCTGGCCCACGTCGGGCGATGACGGATAGAGGAACAGCAGCGAGGCACCCGCGAGCGCGGCGAGCCCACACGACAGGCCCATCGTCAGCACGAAGATCCGGTTGAGGCTGATGCCCGCCATCTGGGCGCCGGCCTCGTCCTGGGCGACCGCGCGCATGGCGCGCCCGGTCCTGGTCCGGAGCAGGAATGCCGAGAACAGCAGGATCGTGATCATTGCGATCACGAACACGGCCGCCCGGTCCATGGACACCGGGACCCCCAGGAACTCGAGCGGATGCACGTCCCAGTAGCGCGAGGCGCCGCGGAAGTCGTTGCCGAAGATCAGCCGGTCGCCGTTGATCAGGACGATCGAGATGCCCGCGGTCAGGAGGAACGTGTTGATCACCCACTGGTCGCGGCTTCGCTTGCGCAGCGGCCGGAACAGGAGCACCTCGAGCAGGGCGCCGACGGCGAACCCGACGACCGCGGCCACGATCATGCCCGGGATCGGCGCGATGATCTTGAGCAGGCCCGTGCCGGCCGGGTCGTTGAGCATCGCGTCCTGGATCGGCGAGAACACGAAGAACGCCGTCAGCGAGCCGATCATGAAGAACTCGCCGTGCGCGAAGTTGGGGATGTTCATCACCCCGAACACGAGCGCAAGACCGGCGGCCATCAGTGCCCACATGCCGCCCGTGACGAGGGTGTCGACCACGATCGACGGCTGGACGAACAGGAAGGCGACCAGGACCAGGGCGGCGAACCCGACCGTGGCCCAGGTGAAGGTCAGGAAGCGTTGGAACAGCGGCACCCGGCGCAGGTTGCTCGGGGCGGGGGCGGCCGCGTTGGTCGTCGTCATCGGTCTCCCTCAGATCCCCAGGTACGCTTCCTGGACGTGGCTGTTGCCGAGCAGCTCCTCGCCCGTCCCCTCGAGGACGACCTTGCCCTGCTCGAGGACATACGCGCGGTCCACGATGCGGAGCGTGGTGTTCACGTTCTGCTCGACCAGCAGGATGGTCATGCCACGCTCGCGGAGCGCCTTGAGGGCGTCGAACGCCGCGAGCGTCGGAATGGGCGCAAGGCCCAGGCTGGGCTCGTCCACGAGCAGCAGCGAGGGCCTGGGCATCAGGCCGCGGCCGATCGCGAGCATCTTGCGCTCGCCGCCTGAGAGCGTGCCGGCCAGCTGGTCCTTCCGCTCGAGGAGCCGTGGAAACAGCTCGAACACGGTGTCCATCGTGGACGCGATCGCCTGCTTGTCCCTGACGGTGTAGGCGCCGACGAGCAGGTTCTCGTAGATCGACATCGAGGGGAACAGGTTGAGGCTCTCGGACACGTAGCCGATGCCCGACTGGCTGACCCGGTGGGGCGGGACGCCGGTCAGGTCCTTGCCGCGGAAGTTGACCGAGCCCCGGATGGGGGGCACGAACCCCGCGATCGAGCGCAGGGTGGTGGTCTTGCCGGCGCCGTTGGGTCCCAGGATGGCGACGAACTCGCCCTCCTCGACGTGGAGGTCCACGCCCCACAGAACCTGCAGGAAGTCGTAGCCGCTTTCGACGCCGGTCAGCTTGAGCACGGTGTCTCCCTCGACCCGGTCCGGTCGCTCATAGGATGTAGTGGGCGCCGAGATAGGCCTCGAGGACCTTCTCGTCCTTGGCGACGGTGGCTGCATCACCGTGGGCGATGAGCTGGCCGTACTGCAGCACCGCCAGGTTCTGGCACAGATCCATGATGATTCGCATGACGTGCTCGACCATCACGATCGTCACCCCGTCGTCACGGACCCTGCGCAGGAGCGTGGCAACCGGCGCCAGCTCGGACGGCGTGAGGCCCGACGCGAACTCGTCGAGGAACAGCAGCTTGGGCTTGCTCGCCAGCGCGCGGGCGAGGTCGAGCCGCTTGAGCTGGACCGCGTTGAGGTGGCCGGCGATCGTGTCGACCGGGCGCGGGAAGTCGACGTACTCGAGCATCCGGCGCGCCTGTTTCGTGGCCGCCCCGGGCTGGGCGTGGGGATCGCCAAAGGTTGCCGCGACCGTCACGTTCTCGAGGACCGACAGCCGCGGGAACGGGCGCGGGATCTGGAACGTGCGCCCGATGCCCAGCCGGCACATGCGGTCGGCGGGCAGGCCGGTCGTGTCGTGCCCGTCGAGGAGCACGGTGCCGCCGTTCGGGCGCGTGGCGCCGGCCAGGCAGTTGAGCAGGGTCGACTTGCCCGCGCCGTTGGGACCGATCAGCCCGAAGATCTCGCCTCGCTCCACGTTGAAGGTGACGTTGTCAACCGCGGTCAGGCCGCCGAAGCGCTTGGTGACCCTGTTGAGCTCGAGAAGCGACATGGAGCCTCGCTCTGGATGGGTTGGGGGTCGGCGCTGCGCCGACCCCCCTGCGGACAGATGGTGGTGCTGGCGTCAGGGCTTCGCCTGGAGGGTCCCGGCGGCCTGATCGGCGGGCCAGACGACGGTCCGGTCGCCGTTCTGGTACTGGGTGACGGGGAAGATGTAGTGGCCGTTGCCGACGACCGGGTCGGGGATCGAGTCAGCGTTGAAGTCGTAGCTCGACATGATGATCCCATCGGTGTACGCCAGCTGGCCGGTCCACAGCTTGTCCTGTGCTTCCTTGTACAGCGTGGCACTGGTGATGGAGCCCTGGTCGTCGAGGGTCGACTGCAGGACCTTGATGAAGAAGTTCGTCCAGTCGTAGGACAGGCCGGCCGCCGCCGCGCTGGGCGAGGAGCCGAACTTCGCCTGGTAGTCCGACTGGAACTTCTTGGCCTTCTCGGTGGCGAATCCCGGGACCGAGTCGAGGACGTAGTTCGAGGAGGTGCCGGTCATCTTGTACCAGTCGCCGAACCAGCCGAGGCCGTCGGCGACGATCAGCGACTTGAGGCCGGCGTCGTCAGAGGCCTTGATGAAGGCGGTGATGGACGCGGCGGCCGTGCTCGTGCCCGCGATCACGGGCACGTTGTTGCTCTTGTAGCGCGACATCAGGGACGAGAAGTCGGTCTGGGTGAGCGGGAAGTAGTCCTCGCTGACGATGTTCCAGCCGGTGCTCTCGAAGTCCTGCTTGAGACCGGAGCCGAACGAGCGGCCCCAGTCGGTGTCCTCGCCGTAGATCGCCACGTCCTTCGAGGCGGGGGTGTACGTGCCCGCGGCGATGGCGTCGTTGATGGCGCCGACGTAAGCGGTCGTGAGCTTGACCGGGTCCGGCCAGCCCTTGGACGTCCAGTAGCCGTACTTCGCCTGGTCGGAGGCGAACTTCTGGTTCACGACGCCGGTGGCGCCCATGCCGAAGAACCACGGGATCTTGTACTTGGCGGTGAGCTCCATCTCGGCGACGGAGACCGAGCTGTTCCAGTTCAGGATGCCCGCGATGATGTTCTGGCCCACGATGGCCTGCTCGAGCGCGGCCGTGCCCTTGGCCGGGTCGGCCTGGTCATCGACGTAGACCGGGTTGATCTTGTAGTTGCCGACCTGCCAGTTGACCGCATCGAACGCCATCTGTGCGGCGTTCTTCATCTCGGTGCCCGTGAGGGCCGAGGTGCCGGTGAACGGCCCGTCGATGCCGATGTTGATGGTCTCGGTGGCGGCGGTCCCGGATCCGGCCGGGGCGGCGGACTCCGGGGCGCTGCTCGCACCCGCAGTCGGGGATGACGATCCGCTGCCACAGGCGCTCACCATGAGCACCGCAGCAACAGCGAGACCGGCAATCCGGAACCTGGTTCCAGTGTTGATCACTGTGCTTCTCCTCCTGTCCGTCCAATCCGGTCGGATTGGTACAACCCACGCAAGTCAGATGTCGTCTCTGCCCCCCTCCCGGTCGTCGGAGACGGCGGCGGTCGCCGCTCCCGATGAGGCTGCCGTCAGGGCGGCGGCGGGACGCTGCCGGCCTCGTTCGACGGCTTCGACCAGCAAGGTGGCGACATCCTTGACCTCGAGCCCGCCGTCCGTCGCTCGCATCCCGTCATCGAGCATGACGGTGCAGAACGGACAGGCGACGGCGAGCGTTCCCGCTCCGGTGGCCGTGGCCTCGCGGGCGCGCTCCTCGTTGATCTGGCCGGCGCGCTCCTCGAGCCACATGTGGGCGCCGCCGGCACCGCAGCAGAAGGTCCGCTCCTCGCGGCGCGCCATCTCGAGCGGGCGGCCGACGGCCGCCACCAGCTCCCGCGGCTCGGACCGGACGTCGTTGTGGCGGGCCAGGTAGCACGAGTCGTGGTAGGTGATCGTGTCGGCGCTCGCGGCCGGTGACAGGCGCCCGTCGCGCACCAGCTCCGCCAGCAGCTGCGTGTGGTGCATGACCTCGTACCTGCCGCCGAAGTCGGGGTACTCGTTGGCCAGCGTGTTGAAGCAGTGCGGGCAGGTGGTCACGATCTTCGTCACCTTCGCCTCGCCCAGGGTGTCGACGTTCTGCCTGGCCAGCGCCTGGAAGGTGTACTCGTCGCCCATCCGCCGGGCGGGATCGCCCGTGCAGCTCTCCCGCGGGCCGAGGATCGCGAAATCGACCCCGGCCTCCTTGAGCAGCGTCGCGGTCGAGATCGCGCCGATCCGCGCCCGCTCGTCGAACGCCGGTGCGCAGCCGACCCAGAACAGGACGTCGGGCGGGTCGTCGCCGGGCTGGAGGACGCGGAGGTCGAGGCCCTCCGCCCAGTCCACCCGCTCGGTCGCGGCACTGCCCCACGGGTTGCCCGTGCGCTCCAGGTCCCGGAGCATCGCCGCGCCGGCCGCGGGCACGCGAGTGTCGACCATGACCAGGTTGCGCCGCAGGTCCACGATGTGGTCGATGTGCTCGATCCCCACCGGGCACTCGCGGACGCACGCGCCGCAGGTCACGCAGTCCCACACCGTCTCATCGGCGACGGCGTTGGGGACGAGCGGGCTGCCCGCGAAGGACCCGTTGCCCGCGGCGGCCAGCATCTGGTGGCCCTCGCGGTAGAGCTGGTCGCGGAGGCCCATGACGACGAGCTTGGGCGACAGGTTCTTGCCCGTGAAGAACGCCGGGCAGGCGTCCTGGCAGCGCCCGCACTCGGTGCAGGTCATGCCATCGACCATCTGCTTCCAGGTCATGTCCCGGATCGTCCCCATCCCGAACCGGATCTGGTCCTCGGGAACGTCGGGGTCGTCGAACCGCAGCGGCTCCAGGCGGCCTCGCCCGCGCGTGCGCTCGAAGAAGATGTTGAACGCGACGATCAGGGTGTGGAGATGCTTGGTGTACGGGATGTACAGCAGGAACGCGAGGATCAGGATCGCGTGGACCCACACCACGCCGCGCTCGAGAACCTCGGTGGCGGAGCCCGCCGGGAGCAGGCCCGCGATGGCCGTCGAGATCGGCGACCACGCCGCCGGGTACTCGTTGTAGCCGAGCGCGACCCGCGACGCGTGCCAGATGAACAGCGTGATCGCGATCGCCGCCTCGAACAGCAGGATGTTGTACGCCTGCTGCAGGTAGCTGCCGACGAACCGGACGGGCCGCTGCCCGAGCCGGATCGCGAACGCGATGCTCACGCCGACGAGGGTGCCCAGCGCGAACAGGTCGGCCATCAGCGCAAACCAGCCCTGCTCGGACAGCCAGGGAATGGTCCAGTGCGGGCTCACCGCGCCCAGCCACGACATGACGATGGTGGGCAGCAGGACGAGGAAGCCCCAGAACAGCAGCAGGTGCATGACCCCGGGGATCGGGCGCAGGAACAGCTTGGACTGGGCGAGGAACCGAGGCACCTCGCGCCCGGTCCGCCGGGGCAGCTCGTCGAAGCGGGCCGACGCGCGGCCGTGCATCACGAGCCGCGCGAGGTACAGCGCGCGCCGGGCGAACAGCCCGACGAACGTCAGCCAGACGGCAAGGAACAGGATCCCCGAGATGAGGATCCCGACGTCCATGCCCTAGGCCCCGCGCACCCGGCGGATCTCCGCGCTGATGGCGGGGAGCACCTGGTGGAGGTCGCCGATCACGGCGTAGTCGGCGGTGGCCATGATCGGCGCCTCCGCATCCTTGTTGATCGCGAGGATCTTCTTCGATGCCTTGCAGCCGGCCATGTGCTGGGTGGCGCCGCTGATCCCGCACGCGATGTACAGGTCGGGCGCGATCTTGGTCCCGGTCTGGCCGACCTGGTCGGTATGCGACCGCCAGCCCGAGATGGTCACGGCCCGGGAGCAGCCGACGGCGGCGCCCAGCAGCCCGGCCAGCTCCTCGACGGGCCCGAACCCGGCCTCGGAGCCCACGCCCCGCCCGCCGGACACGACCACCCTGGCGTCGGCCAGCGAGATGCCGCCCACGGCGGCGGGGATCCGCTCGATGGCACGGACCACGAGATCCGCGTCGTCCAGTGTGGGGGCGAACGTCTCGACCGTTGCCGCGCCACCCGTCTGCGTCGCGGCCACGGTATGCGGCGCGACCGTCATGATCGCGCGATCCGCGTGGATCACGGCCTCCTCGAGCAGGCTGCCGCCCCACCGCTGGCGGGTCACGGCAACCGGGCTGCCGGGGGTCGCGCGGGTGCAGTTCGCGGCAAACGGCAGGCTCGCCCGCGCCGCCACCCGGGCCAGGACGGTGTTGCCGTGCTCCGATCCGGGACCCACGACGACCGACGCGTCGAGGCTGGTCGCGAGATCGAACAGGATGCGCGCCACGGCATCGGGCGCGGCGGCGCCGAGCGCCGCGTGCTGCGCCACGTGGACCTGTGACGCGCCCCACGCGCCAAGCCCGCCTGCCGCCGTCTCGTCACCGATGACCAGCGCGTGGACCGTGCCGCCATCGGCCACCTGCGCGGCCAGCGCGAGCGCCTGGAGCGAGACCTCGTCGGCGGCGCCGTCGGCGGTCGTGAGGTAGGCCAGCACGGTCGACATCACAGCACCCCCAGCGTGCCGAGCACGTCCACCACGGCCGGGGCGGCATCCGCCCCCTGGCCGAGGACCACCGCCTGCTTCACCCGTCCCTCGGGGACCACCAGCCGGACCAGCTCGAGGCGCTGCTCGGGGCGGACCGGCGTCGAGGTGGCGACCGGCTTGCTCTTGGCGCGCAGCCGTCCCGGCACGGACGGGAAGCGCGGCACGTTGAGGCCCTCGAGGACCGCGACCACCGCGGGCAGCGGCAGCTCGTACACGTCGCGCCCGCCCGATACCTCCTGCTCGCAGCGGACGGCGGACGTCGTCGCGGACATCCCCTTGATCCCGGTCACGGTGGGCCGGCCGAGCGCTCGTCCGAGCCGGACGGCGGCCTGGTAGCCGCCCGAGTCGCCGGCCTCGTTGCCCATCAGGACCAGGTCGAACGGGCCGGATGCAGCCTCGTCGGCGCGAACGGCCTCCACGATCGCGGCGACCGTCGACTCCGGATCCCATTCGCCGCCGTCGGTGACGAGGTGGATCGCGCGCGCGACGCCCAGGGCCATCGCGTCGCGGAGCTGCTCCAGCGCCTCGGCCGGCCCGAGCGTGAGCACGACCGCCTCGCCGCCGTGCGCCTCGATCAGGCGCACCGCCTGCTCCACGGCGCACTCCTCGTGCGGCCCGATCGCGAAGCCCAGGTGCTTCGTGTCGACCGCCCGCGCGTCCGCGGTCAGCGTGATCCGGCCGCCGACGGCGGGCACGCTCTTGATGCACACGAGAACCTTCATCGCTACGCCCGGATTCGCTGGTTCTCGGGGTCGAACAGGGGCCGCGATCCGGCCACCGCGACCGTCACCGGGTAGCGCTCGGCGAAGTACTCGACGAACAGGTGGTTGCCCTCCACGGCGTGCTCGGGCGGCAGGTATGCCATCAGCGCGTACCGTGCCGGTCGACGGGCTGGCACCCGCGGAGGTCACGTAGGACCGCCGGCCCTTCGCGTCCGTGAGCGGCGTGCCATCCGCGGTCACGATCGGCTGCCGGCCGAGCGGGTAGCGCTTCTCGCCGCTGGCCGACGTGTGGTCGTCCACGGTCAGCGTGCACAGGACGGCCGCCGGTTCCTCGCCCAGCTGGCGCAGGACGGCGTCGCGACCGACGAAGTCGATGCCCTTGACCTTGACCGGCGCCATGCCCGCCTCGACCACGTTGTAGTCGCCGTCGAGCTCGGCGCCGTAGGCGCGATAGCTCTTCTCGAGCCGACCGGTGGACACGTAGACCCCGATCCCGCAGGCGGTGAGCCCGTGCGGCCGTCCCGCCTCCCACAGCTCGTCCCACAGGCGCTGTCCCTGCTCCATCGGCACGTACAGCTCCCAGCCCAGCTCGCCGACGTACGAGATCCGCGATGCCAGCACCAGCTGGGACCCGATCTCGACGGTGCGGCAGGTGCCGAACCTGAACGCCTCGTTGGACATGTCCGCCCGGGTGATCGACTGCACGATGTCCCGCGCGCGCGGCCCCCACAGCCCGATCGTGGTGTACGCGGTGGACACGTCGACGATCGCGGCATCGGCGGGCATGTGGTCACGGAACCACTTGAGGTCGCTCATGCCGTGGGCCCCGCCGGTGACCACGCGGAACGTGGACTCGTCCAGCCGCATGATCGTGAGGTCGCTCTTGAAGCCGCCCTCCTGCGACAGGACCGGCGTGTAGACCACGCGCCCGACCGGGACGTCCATCTGGCGCATCGCGACCGACTGCACGCCCGCCAGCGCGCCCGGGCCCACGATGTCGAACTTCATGAACGACGACAGGTCGAAGATGCCGGCCGTCTCGCGCATGGCGAGGTGCTCGGCGTTGATGATCGGCGACCACCACCGGGCGTCCCACTCGTTGGGGCGGGTCGCGATGCCGTACTTCTCGACCAGCGGCGCGTTGGACTCGAACCACTGCGGGCGCTCGAAGCCGGCGGCCTCGAAGAACGTCGCGCCGGCGGCCGTGTGCCACTCGTGCATCGGGGATCGTCGGATCGGGCGGTCGGACTCGTACTGCTCGGCCGGATGGACGATGCCGTAGGTCTTGGGAAACGCCTCGAACGCGCGGGCCTTGACGTGCTGGCGCGTCTTCTGGTGGGCGTGGAAGCGCGCCACGTCGGAGGCGCCAAGGTCGATCGAGGGCTCGCCGTGGACCATCCACTCGGCGACGCACCTGCCGACCGCGGGACCCTCCTTGACCCATACGGCCGCCGCCGACCACAGGCCCTTGACCTCGGGCGTCTCGCCCAGGACGGGCATGCCGTCCGGGGTCAGCGCGATGAGGCCGTTGATCGCGTACTTCACGCCGACGGACTCGTCGCCCACGATCTCGGGCATCAGGTCCAGCGCGTCCCCCATCTGGGGGTCGAAGTCGTCCTGCGTGAACGGGAACTCCGTGGGCGACAGCGCCGCCTGCTCGATCGACGGGATGTCCTCCGGGTCGTGGAGGATCGAGCGATGCGCGTAGGATCCGATCTCGAGCCCGATGCCGTCCTGGCGCTCGTACATCAGGACGTCCATGTCGCGCACGATCGGGAACTCGATCGCCCTGGACGAGCGCTCGAAGCGGGGGACGGGACCGACGTCGATCATCTGGTGCACGACCGGCGTGAGCGGGATGTGCGAGCCGGCCATCTCGGCGATCATCGGCGCCCACACGCCGCACGCGATCACGACGTACTCGGCCTCGACGGTGCCCCGCGTGGTCTGGACGGAGCGGACCCGACCGCCGGTGGTGTCGAACCCCTGGACCTCGGTGTTGGCGAACACGGTCAGGGCGCCCATCGCCTCGGCCTTCTCGCGGCACAGGGTCCCGAACTGGAGCGAGTCGCACACGCCGACGCCCGGCGTGTAGAAGCCACCGACCAGGATCGACTCGTCGATGAACGGGACCAGGTCCTTGATCTCGGCCGGCGTGACCAGGCGGGCGTCGTCGATGCCCCAGTTCTTGGCCGAGTCCATCCGACGGCGGAGCTCGTTCATCCGGGTCTCGGTGCGCGCGACCTCGATGCCGCCGCACTCGGTGTACACGTCCCAGTCGCGGTACTGTCGCGCGCTCTCGGCCGTGAGCGCGGTCATCTCCTTGTTGTGGTCGACCAGGAAGATGAAGTTCGACGCGTGGCCGGTGGAGCCACCGGGGTTGGGTAGCGGCCCCTTGTCGATCAGCAGGATGTCGCGCCAGCCCAGGTTGGCCAGGTGGTAGGCGAGGCTGTTGCCGACGATGCCTGCGCCGATGATGACGACCTTGGCGCGGGCCGGGAAGCTGGCCATGAACGGTGCTCCTGTCCTGGATATGGCGATTCGCAGCAATGCCGTATGCGCGACGCGAGTCGCGTGCCTGGTCTGCGTGCTTCCTTCCCGTGGGGAGCTGGGACGAGAAGTCAGGGGCCGTTGGTCACTGGGATGTCGCGACCGGGAGTGCGCTCTGTCGCCCGTTGGGCCGATCGCTGGAGGCTAACTGTTGACAATCGTCATGTCAACAACAGATGGGTCCCAAAGATGTATGCTCCGGCGCACTGGTCGGACCCCGGTCGACGGAGACCCGATGACATCGATCGCACACAAGCAGCTCTGGGAGTCCGTGGCCGACGAGCTGCGGGATTCAATCCTCGACGGGCGCCTGCCGGCGGGATCCCGGCTCCTCGAGACGGAGCTCGCCGAGCGCTTCGGCGTGTCGCGCGGCCCGGTCCGGGACGCGCTCCGCGAGCTGGCCCGCGAGGGCCTCGCGATCGACCTCCCGCGCCGCGGCACGTTCGTCAGCAGCCTCACCGAACGGGACCTCGAGGAGGTCTACGTCATCCGGCGCGCGATCGAGGAGGCAGCCGTCCGGCTCGTCATCGAGCATGCGACCGACGAGGACATCGCCGCGATGTTCACGGTCCTCGCGGAGGCCGAGGCGGCATACGGCCGTGACGACCTCGGCGCCGCCTGGGAGGCCGACATGGCCTTCCACCGGAGCTACTGCCGCCTGTCGAGCAACGGGCGCCTGCTGGCGCTGTTCGATGACCTCGCATCGCAGACGGTGCTGCTGATGCGGACCGCCCTCGCGGCTCGCTCGTCGCTTGCCTGGACGCCCCCGGTGGAGCTCCATCGCCGGATCGCCTCGTGCATCGCGGCCCGCGACGTCCCGGGCGCCCTGGCGGCGGTCGGCGCGCACTACCAGTACACGCAGGACCGGCTGCACGCGTCGGAGGCCGCCCCGCCCCTTGAAGCCGTCTCGCCCGAGGCCGCATCGACCGCAGAGATCGTCGCGCTCGCCGCCGCCCCGCAGGACACGGCCGGCCGGGCGATGCCGGCTGCGACGGCTGACCACGGGCTCGAGGAGGCCGTTCCCGACCGGGTCGCCGGCTGACCCGGCAGCGGCGGCATCCCTGCCGCCGCGCGACACGACCCTCGTCCGCGACACCTCGGCCGCCCACGATTCCGGTCTGGACGCGGGGCCGCCATGTGTCTAGACTTGTCTCGCCATCAGCAACGAGTTGCTCATGACGCGACAACTGCAGTCCTGAGGAAGGCGATGGAAACCGAGGACCTCAACGACATCGACCTCGCGGCACTCGATGACGCCGAGCTGGTCGACCAGATGCACAACGACCTCTACGACGGCCTCGCCGATGAGATCGTCATCGGGACGAAGCTCCTCCTCGAGCGCGGCTGGGGCCCCGAGAAGGTCCTCAACGAGGCGCTCGTCGAGGGCATGCGGATCGTCGGCATCGACTTCCGGGACGGGATCCTGTTCGTCCCCGAGGTGCTCCTCGCGGCCAACTCGATGAAGGCGGGCATGGCGATCCTGCGCCCGCTGCTCGCGGAGACCGGGGCCAAGCCGATCGGCAAGGTCGTCATCGGCACGGTCAAGGGCGACATCCACGACATCGGCAAGAACCTGGTCGGGATGATGCTCGAGGGCGGCGGCTTCGAGGTCACCGACCTTGGTGTCAACGTCGACGCGGACAAGTTCATCGCGGCGCTCGAGGAGCACAAGCCGGACATCCTCGGCATGTCGGCGCTGCTGACCACGACGATGCCGTACATGAAGGTCGTCATCCGGACGCTCGAGGACCGTGGCATCCGCAACGACTACGTGGTGCTCGTGGGCGGGGCTCCGCTCAACGAGGAGTTCGGGATGGCCATCGGCGCGGACGCGTACTGCCGCGATGCCGCGGTCGCCGCCGAGACCGCCAAGTCGTTCATGGCCCAGCGACGTGCCGCCGCGCCGGCCTGAGATGGCGCCGTCGGCGGCGACGTCCGGGGCGACCCGGCCGACCACGCTGGTGATCGGTTGCGGCGCGCTCGGCCGCGAGCTCGTGACGCTCGTCCGCCTCAATAACCTGGACGCGGTCGACATCCGCTGCCTGCCGGCCTCGCTCCATAACCGGCCCGACCGGATCCCGGCGGCCGTGGACCGGATGATCCGATCGGCGCG
The DNA here is from genome assembly GCA_963749705.1 of uncultured Chloroflexia bacterium. Taxonomy (GTDB): domain Bacteria; phylum Chloroflexota; class Limnocylindria; order Limnocylindrales; family CSP1-4; genus CAIXZV01. The sequence continues at coordinate 193,737 of CAVVNQ010000007.1, forward strand.
CGGCAGCTACGCGCGGATCCTGGTCGCGTACGGCGATTGCGGCACCGGCGGCGCGCTGGACCGGGTCCTCGAGGTCCACGGCGTCGAGCGGCTGCCCGGGGCGCACTGCTACCAGGTCTACGGCGGGCCGGCCTTCGACCGCCTGGCCGACGAGGAGCCGGGCACCTTCTACCTCACGGACTTCCTGGCCCGCAGCTTCGACCGGCTCGTGATCGAGGGGCTGGGGCTGGACCGCCACCCCGAGCTGCTCCCGGTGTACTTCGCGGGCTACCGGCGGGTGGTCTATCTCTCGCAGCGCGACGATCCGGACCTGCTGGCGCGCGCGCGACGGGCGGCCACCCGGCTGGGGCTCGCGTTCGAGCACCGACGGACCGGGTACGGTGGGCTCGAGACGGCGATCGCCGCGCTCGGCGCGGCGGTGGCGCCCGGGCCCGGGGCCGCCCTGCCCGAACCAGCCCGCGCCGCGGCCGGGACCGCCTGACGATGGCACCGCGGCTGACCGTGATCTCGTGGCGCGACATCCCGGCGCAGGTCACCGCACGCGATGGCCGCCGGGCGGGCCGGGCGATGCTCGGGCTGCGGTTCCAGGTCGCGATCGACCGGGCAGCGACGCGCGCCGGCAAGAAGCACATGGACGACTACCTCGCGGAGTGGCGGCGGACCGACCGCGCCTGCGGGCCGGACCTCGATGCGGAGGTGGCCGCCGAGGCTGCCCGGCTCGAGGCCCGCTATACCAACCGCGACCTTGCGTCCCTGGTCGCGAACCTCGGCGCGGCGCCGGCAGGAACCGGCGACCCGGCCACGAACGGCGGTGGCTCCGGTCCTCGCCGTCGCGGCCGGCGGCTCGACGCGCGCCCCGACGAGGCCACGGCCAGCCCGGCAGCCGGCGAGCAGCCGGCAGCCGGACCGGCGCCCGGTGACGATCCGGACGCCACCAGGGAGGCACCATGACCCGCACCGTGATCAGCTCGGCGACCCGGACCGTGACCATCGGGGACGACCGGCCGTTCGTCGTCATCGGCGAACGGATCAACCCCACCGGTCGCAAGCTGCTCGCGGAGGAGATGCGCGCCGGCGACTTCAGCCGCGTCGAGCGCGACGCCGTCGCGCAGGTGGCCGCGGGGGCTCACATGCTCGACGTCAACGCGGGGATCCCGCTCGCCGACGAGCCGGCCATCCTGGCCCAGACGGTGCGCCTGGTCCAGTCGCTGACCGACGTCCCGCTGTCGATCGACTCCTCGATCGTCGATGCGCTCGAGGCGGGGCTGGCCGCCTACCAGGGCAAGGCGCTGGTCAACTCGGTCACCGGCGAGGAGGAGCGGCTCGAGCGGGTCCTGCCCCTGATCAAGAAGTACGGCGCCGCGGTCGTCGCGATCTCCAACGACGACACCGGCATCTCGATGGATCCCGAGGTCCGGTTCGCGGTCGCGAAGCGGATCGTCGAGCGGGCCGCGGACCATGGCATCCCGCGTGAGGATGTCATCGTGGACCCGCTGGTGATGCCAATCGGCGCGCTGGGGACCGCCGGCCGCCAGGTCTTCCGCCTGCTGGCCCGGCTGCGTGACGAGCTGGGCGTCAACACGGTGTGCGGCGCGTCCAACGTGAGCTTCGGACTGCCGCGCCGCGAGGGGATCAACTCCGCGTTCCTCGCGATGGCCATCTCGAGCGGGCTGACGAGCGCGATCACCAACCCGCTGCTGGCCGAGGTCCGCGAGGCGATCATGGCTGCGGACGTGCTGATGGGCAACGACCCGGAGTGCGGACGCTGGATCCGTTCGCACCGCGAGCCCGAGGTCGAGGGGCAGGCCGGGCGGCGCGTCAACCGCCGCCGATCCGGTGCCGCCGGCGCCGTCGCGACCCGCGCCGCGGACGCGGGTTCGGCCGGCGGCTGAGCCCCGCATCGTGGCCGCGTCCTCCGATCCGCTGATCGTGTTCACCCCCTCGGGTCGCCGGGGGCGCTTCCCGGTGGGAACCACGGTGCTCGATGCCGCTCGCTCGCTGAGCGTGGACATCGATTCGGTATGCGGCGGGCGGGGGATCTGCGGGCGGTGCCAGGTGGAACAGGGGCTGGGCGTGTTCCTCAAGCACGGGATCACCTCGATCCCCGAGCACCTGGATCCGCCGACCTCGGTCGAGGCCGTGTATGCGGCACGGAAGGGGCTGGCCGAGGGCCGCCGGCTCAGCTGCACGGCCACGATCCGGGGCGACGCCGTGATCGACGTCCCGGCCGCCAGCCAGGTCCATCGCCAGGTCGTGCGCAAGGAGCTCGACGTCCGGCCGTTCGAGCTCGATCCCGTCGTCCGCCTGCACTACGTGGAGGTCACGCCACCCGACCTGGGCGCGCAGGCATCGGATCTCTCGCGCCTGCTCGCCGCGCTCCAGCGCGACTGGACGCTGACCGGGCTCGACGTCGATCTGGCGGTGATCCGCGCCCTCCAGCCCGCGCTCCTCGCGGAGGGTGGCGCCGTCACCGTCGCCGTCCACGACGGTCGCTCCGTGAGCGCGGTGTGGCCGGGCTTCCGGGACCGTGCCTTCGGGGTCGCCGTCGACGTCGGCTCCACGACGATCGCCGGCCACCTGGCGAACCTGCTCGACGGCACCGTGCTCGCGTCGGCCGGCATGATGAACCCGCAGATCCGGTTCGGCGAGGACCTCATGAGCCGCGTCTCGTACGCGATGCTCCACGACGGCGGGGCGGCCGAGATGACTCGCGCGGTGCGCACGGCCGTCCGCGATCTCGTCGGCCGGCTGGCGACCGAGGCCCGCGTCGAGCCCGACGAGATCCTCGAGCTCACGTTCGTCGGCAATCCGATCATGCATCACCTGCTGCTCGGGCTCGACCCGACGCCCCTCGGCCAGGCGCCGTTCACGCTGGCAACCGAGCACGCCGTGCGCACCAGCGCCGCGTCCCTGGACCTGGCCGTGAACGCCGGGGCGCGTGTCTACGTCCTGCCCTGCATCGCCGGCCACGTCGGCGCCGACACCGCCGGGGTGATCCTGGCCGAGCAGCCGCACCGGTCGGAGGCGATCGTGCTCATCGCGGACGTCGGCACCAACGCCGAGATCGTGCTGGGCAACCGCGATCGGCTCCTGGCGGCGTCGAGCCCCACCGGCCCGGCGTTCGAGGGAGCGCAGATCAGCGCCGGCCAGCGTGCGGCGCCGGGCGCGATCGAGCGCGTCCGCGTGGACCGGCAGACGCTCGAGCCGCGGTTCCAGGTCATCGGCTCGTCGCTATGGTCCGACGACCCCGACTTCGCCCGGGCGACGGCCGAGACCGGTGTCACGGGCATCTGCGGCTCCGGGATCATCGAGGCGGTCGCCGAGCTGTACCTCGCGGGCGTGATCGGCCAGGACGGGGTGATCGACGGCAAGCTCGCGGCGCGGAGCAAGCGGATCGTGCCCGACGGGCGAACGTTCGCGTACCTCCTGGCGGACACCCCGCGGATCGCCGTCACCCAGTCCGACGTGCGCGCGATCCAGCTGGCCAAGGCGGCGCTGTACGCGGGCGCCCGCCTGCTGATGGACGCCTACGGCGTGGATGCGGTGGACGAGGTTCGCCTCGCGGGCGCCTTTGGCAGCCACATCGACGTGCGCCACGCGATGGTCCTGGGGCTCGTGCCCGATTGCGACCTCGACCGCGTCGCATCGGTGGGCAACGCCGCCGGGGCGGGCGCGCTGATCGCGCTCCTGTCGGCAAGCGGCCGGGCGGAGGTCGAGGAGGCCGTCGGGAGGGTCAGGAAGATCGAGACCGCCATCGAGCCGCGTTTCCAGGAGCACTTCGTGGACGCGCTCGCGATCCCGCACGGCAGCGCGCCCTATCCCAACCTGTCCCGTGCGGTGGAGCTGCCGGCCCGACCGGCAGCCCGCCGCGAGACCCGCGCTGGACGACCAGGACGACGGCGACGGATGGCCACCGCCGCGACGCACGAGGAGGACCGATGAGCACTGACCTGCATCACCGTCGCACCGGGGGTCGTGCCGGCCGGCAGGCCGCCCGGGCGCATGCCGCCGTCGCGCGCGTGCCGTTCCTGACCCGGACCCTCGCTCCATTCGAGGTGCTCGACGAGGAGGGCCTGTCGCTGATCGAGCGCAACGCCGACATCATCCTCCAGGAGGTTGGCCTCGAGTTCCACGGCGATCCGGAGGCCCTCCGGATCCTCGCCGACGCCGGCGCCGACGTCGATGGCGAGCGGGTCCGCTTTCCCCTGGGCATGTGCCGCCAGATCGTCCGCGCCAGCGCGCCGCACCAGTTCGTGCAGCACGCCCGCAACCCGGCGAACAGCGTCACCATCGGCGGTCCGCACACCGTGCTGGCCCCTGCGTACGGCTCGCCGTTCGTGCGCGATCTCGATCACGGCCGGCGATACGGCACCCTCGAGGACTTCCGCAACTTCGTCAAGCTCGCGTACCTCAGCCCGCACCTCCATCACTCCGGAGGCACGGTCTGCGAGCCCGTGGACGTGCCCGTCAACAAGCGGCACCTGGACATGGTCTACAGCCACATCCGCGACACGGACAAGCCGTTCATGGGCTCCGTCACGGCGCCCGAGCGCGCGCGCGACACCGTCGAGATGGCCCGGATCGCGTTCGGCGAGGACTTCGTCCGGGACAACACCGTGATCGTGAGCCTGATCAACGCGAACTCGCCGCTCGTGTGGGACGCGTCGATGCTGGGGGCCGCGCGCGTCTACGCGGAAGCCAACCAGGCGACGATCATGACGCCGTTCATCCTGGCCGGAGCGATGTCCCCCGTGACCGTTGCCGGGACCGCGGCCCAGACCCTGGCCGAGGCACTGGGCGGGATGGCGTTCGTCCAGCTCGTCCGGCCCGGGGCGCCCGTGATCCTCGGCTCGTTCGCGAGCTCGATCTCGATGCAGTCCGGCGCGCCGACCTTCGGCACCCCGGAGCCGGCGCTCGTCCTGTACGTGATGGCCGCGCTCGCGCGCCGGCTGGGTGTCCCGTTCCGCTCCGGCGGCAGCCTCACGGCGTCCAAGCTGGCCGACGCACAGGCCGCCTACGAGTCCGCCGCGACCCTCCAGCCCACCGTGCTCGGCGGCACCAACTTCGTGCTCCATGCCGCCGGCTGGCTCGAGGGCGGCCTCACGATGGGCTACGAGAAGTTCATCCTCGACGCGGACCAGTGCGGGATGATGGGCGTGTTCACGCGCGGCGTCGACCTGTCCGAGAACGGACAGGCGCTCGATGCCATCCGCGAGAACGGGCCCGGCCAGCACTTCCTCGGCACGGCGCACACCCTCGCCAACTTCGAGACCGCCTTCTACCGTTCGGACGTTGCCGACAACAACAGCTTCGAGCAGTGGCTGGAGGATGGCAGCCAGGACGCCGCGTCCCGGGCCAACCGGGTCGCCAAGCGGATGCTGGCCGAGTACCAGGCGCCGCCGATCGATCCCGGGATCGACGAGGCGCTGCGGGACTTCGTCGCGCGACGCAAGGCCTCGATGCCGGACCAGGAGGTCTGACGGGTGGCCCGGACCGCTGCCTCGGAGCCCGGCGCCGGCGCCGCGATCCGGGCGCTGCTCGAGGACCCGCTGTTCGAGCTGATCCCGCTGAGCAACCTCGGCGAGCAGGCCGCGGCGCTCCCGCCCGGGGCAGCCGTGTCCGTCACGGCTTCCCCCGCCAAGGGCATCGAGGCGACGATCGGGGCGTGCGAGATGCTTGCCGGGCGTGGCTTTCGCGTGACCGCGCACCTCTCGGCGCGGATGATCCGCGACCGCACGCACCTGCGCGGCCTGCTCGACCGGTTGGAGGGGGCCGGGATCGGCTCGGTGTTCGTGATCGGCGGCGATGCCGCCGAGCCGGGCGAGTTTCCGGACGCGCTGGCGCTCCTGCGTGCGATGGCTGACCTGGGTGCCACCATTCGCGAGGTCGGCGTGGCCGGCTATCCCGAGGGGCATCCCGACATCCCGGATGGCCGCCTGCTCCAGGCGCTCGCGGCCAAGCAGCCGTTCGCGACCTCGATGACGACCCAGCTGTGCTTCGACCCCGGGGCGATCGCGCGCTGGCTCCGGTCGCGCCGGGAGGACGGGATCACGCTGCCCGCGATCATCGGGCTGCCGGGCGTGACCGACCTCCGCAAGCTGCTCGCGATCAGCGCCCGGATCGGGGTGGCGGACTCCCGGCGCTTCCTGCGCAAGAACGTCCACCTGGTGGGCCGCCTCGTGCGGCCGGGCGGGTTCGATCCGGATTCGCTGCTCGCCGGCCTGGGGCCGCTGCTCCTCGAGGCCGGGCTCGACGTCCGTGGCGTGCACCTGTACACGTTCAACCAGGCACAGTCGACCGTCGACTGGTGGCGGGCCTACCTCGGTGCGCTCAGCGGCGTGCCCGCGGGGGCGCCTCGATGACCGAGCGCGGGGCGACGCCTGTCAGCCGGTGGATCGCACGCGATGCGTGACAACGGCGGCGAGCCGCCGCAGGTGCTCATCCAGTCGGTTGACCGTGCCGTGGACGTGCTCGAGCACCTCGCGCGGCACGGCGAGGTGTCGGTGACGGACGTCGCTGCGGCGCTCCGCGTCCACAAATCGACGGCGTCCCGCCTGCTCGCGGCGCTCGAATCGCGCGACCTCGTGGAGCAGGTCTCGGAGCGCGGCCGCTACCGCCTGGGCTTCGGGATCGTCCGTCTCGCGGGCGCCGCCAGCGCGCGGCTCGATCTCGTCGAGCAGAGCCGGCCGATCACGAGGCGGCTCGCGGCCGAGGTGGGCGAGACGGTCAACGTGGCGCGCCTCGAGTCCAACGTCGCGATCAACCTGGATCAGGTCCGAGGACCCGCGGCGATCGCAAGCCACAACTGGATCGGGCAGCCCACGCCGCTCCACGCAACCTCGAGCGGCAAGGTGCTGCTGGCCTACCTCGATGCCGGCGAGCGCGAGCTCCTCCTCGCCGCGCCGCTCCAGCGATACACGCCCGCGACGATCACCGATCCGTCGGTCCTCCGGCGCCAGCTCGAGCAGGTCGTCGAGGACGGTTGGGCGTCCACCTTCGAGGAGCTCGAGGCGGGCCTCAATGCCGTCGCGGCGCCGATCCGCTACCAGGACGGGACGGTGATCGCCGCGGTCAGCGTGTCAGGCCCGTCCTACCGGCTCACGCCGGCCCGGATGGAGGCAGCCGCTCGCGAGGTTGCCGACGCCGGCCGCGAGATCAGCGCACGGTTGGGATACAGCGAACCGGTTCGGGAGATCGCCGCCGGGCGATGACGCGTGGCGAGCCATGGGCGCGTGCGATGCCACGGACGCGTGGCGAGGCCATGGGCGCGTGCGATGCCACGAACCCCGGATGGCGCCCTGGGACCCCCGGCGACGCCCGGTGATCCGACCTACGGCTCGAAGCCGCCGTCGATCCAGGCCTTGAGCAGCGCCACCTGGTCCTCGCTCCACCCGCCGTCGCACGGCATCTCGCCGGCGGTGACGGCGGCCAGGATCGCGCCCGCGTTGGCCTTGACGGCCTCGCGGTCCCAGAGATCGAACATGAACTTCATCGCCCGCTGGTCACGCTCGCGGAACAACGGCTTGACGTCGGCCTCGAAGCTCGGACGCGGGTTGTCCATGGCTCACCTCCACGCCGATTGTCGGTCGTCCGGGCCAGGAGCGCTGTTCCGACCTGCCGCAATGGTGGGGACGGGACGACGGCGACCGCCGGCGACGCCGGACCGGCGCGAGCAACAGGCCCGGCCCGGCGCGGCCAGGCCGTCCGATCCGGCCAGGCCCCAGATCCGGCCGCGCTCGTCCGCCGCCGGGTCGAGTGGGTCCCGGGTACCCTTGGAGGGCACGTCACCCCGACCCCAAAAACCACGATCGGAAAGATGCGATGACCCGAACAGCTGGCACGTCGAACCGGGATTGGTGGCCCAATCAGCTCGACCTCGCGAAGCTCCGCCAGAACTCCCCACTGTCGGATCCGATGGGCGAGGACTTCAGCTACGCGGACGAGTTCGCGAAGCTCGACCTCGAGGCCGTCAAGCGCGACATCTTCGAGCTCATGACGACCTCGCAGGACTGGTGGCCGGCCGACTTCGGCCATTACGGAGGCCTGTTCATCCGGATGGCCTGGCACAGCGCGGGCACGTACCGGATCAGCGACGGGCGCGGCGGCGGCTCCCGTGGCCAGCAGCGGTTCGCGCCGCTCAACAGCTGGCCCGACAACGTCAACCTCGACAAGGCGCGCCGGCTGCTGTGGCCGATCAAGCAGAAGTACGGCCGCAGGATCTCGTGGGCGGACCTGATGGTCTTCGCCGGCAACTGCGCCCTGGAGTCGATGGGCTTCAGGACGTTCGGCTTCGGCGGTGGCCGCGAGGACGTGTGGGAGCCCGACGACATGGACTGGGGCCCCGAGAGCACGTGGCTCGCAGACGAGCGCTACAGCGGCGAACGGGATCTTGCCAACCCGCTCGCGGCCGTCCAGATGGGCCTCATCTACGTCAATCCGGAGGGCCCCAACGGCAACCCGGACCCCATCGCCGCCGCGAAGGACATCCGCGACACGTTCGGGCGGATGGCGATGAACGACGAGGAGACGGTTGCGCTCATCGCCGGCGGGCACACCTTCGGCAAGACGCACGGAGCGGGCCCCGCGACCAACGTCGGCCCGGAGCCCGAGGCAGCGCCCCTCGAGGCCCAGGGGCTCGGCTGGAAGAGCACCTACGGCACGGGCAAGGGCGGCGACACCATCGGCAGCGGTCTCGAGGTGACCTGGACCACGACGCCCACGAAGTGGAGCAACAACTTCTTCGAGAACCTGTTCGGCTACGAATGGGAGCTTGAGAAGAGCCCGGCCGGTGCCAGCCAGTGGGTCGCGAAGGGTGCCCCCACCACGGTCCCCGATGCGCACGATCCTTCGAAGCATCATCCGCCGACGATGCTGACCACGGACCTGTCGCTCCGGTTCGACCCGGCCTACGGGAAGATCTCGCGTCGCTTCCACGAGCATCCCGACGAGCTCGCCGACGCGTTCGCCCGCGCGTGGTTCAAGCTGACGCACCGCGACATGGGGCCGGTCTCGCGATATCTCGGGCCCCTGGTCCCGGCCGAGCGGCTGATCTGGCAGGATCCCGTCCCGGCCGTCGACCACCCGCTGGTCGACGCTTCGGACATCGCCGCGCTCAAGGCCCGCATCCTGGAGTCCGGGCTGTCGGTCTCGCAGCTCGTCTCGACCGCCTGGGCATCCGCGGCGTCGTTCCGCGGCACCGACCGGCGCGGCGGGGCCAACGGCGCCCGCATCCGGCTCGCGCCGCAGAAGGACTGGGCGGTCAACCGCCCATCCGATCTCGCAACGGTGCTGCCGGTGCTGGAGCGGATCCAGGTGGAGTTCAACGGCGCCCAGACCGACGGCACACGGATCTCGCTCGCTGACCTGATCGTCCTCGGCGGATGCGCCGCGGTCGAGCAGGCGGCGAAGCAGGCCGGCCATCCCATCGAGGTGCCGTTCTCGCCCGGGCGCACGGACGCCACGCCCGAGCAGACCGATGTCGAGTCGTTCGCGGTGCTCGAGCCCCGCGCGGACGGGTTCCGCAACTATGTCGCGGCCGACCAGACCCGCCCGGCGGAGCAGCTGCTCGTCGAGCGGGCGGAGCTGCTGACGCTGACCGGACCCGAGATGACCGTGCTCGTCGGCGGCATGCGGGCGCTGGGCGCGAACACCGACGGCACGGCGCACGGCGTGTTCACGGATCGTGCCGGCACGCTGAGCAACGACTTCTTCGTGAACCTGCTCGACATGGGCACGGAATGGAAGGCGACCTCGGACGCCGAGGACGTGTTCGAGGGGCATGACCGCGCGACCGGCGAGGTGCGATGGACCGGCACCCGGGTGGACCTGGTGTTCGGCTCGAACTCCGTCCTCCGGGCCTATGCCGAGGTCTACGCGAGCGACGACGCGCAGGAGACGTTCGTGCGTGACTTCGTCGCGGCCTGGAACAAGGTGATGAACCTCGACCGGTTCGACCTGGCCTGAGGGAGCGGCCGGCCACGATGGGACGCCTGGACGGCAAGGTCTGCCTGATCACCGGAGCCGGCTCCGGGATCGGGCTGGCGACGGCGCACCTGTTCGCCCGGGAAGGCGCGCACGTGGTGCTCGCCGACATCGACGGCGCAGCGGCTGAAGCGGCTGCCTCGGACATCGTGGCGGGCGGCGGCCGGGCCGGCTCGGAGCAGGTCGATGTCGCGGATCCCGACCAGACGGTGGCGACGACGGCCCGGGTGATCGATCGGCTCGGCCGCATCGACGTGCTGTTCAACAACGCCGGCATCCCCGGCGTCGGCGACGTGGTCGAGACGGACCCGGAGCTGTTCGACCGGGTGATGCGGGTCAACGTGCGCGGCGTCTACCTGATGAGCCGGGCCGTCGTGCCGCACATGGTGGAGCAGGGGTCGGGCTCGATCATCAACTCGTCCTCCACGCTGGCCCTCATCGGCGTCGCCCGGCGCGTGTCCTATGCGGCCTCGAAGGGGGCCGTGCTGGCGATGACGAAGTCGATGCAGGTGGACCTCGCGCCGAAGGGTGTCCGGGTCAACGCGCTGTGCCCGGGGACGGTGATGACGCCGTTCGTCGAGCAGTACCTGCGCGACTCCTACGCCGACCCCGAGGAGGGGCTGGCCAACATCCGCCGGCGACAGCTCACCAGCGAGCTCGGCCAGCCCGAGGACGTGGCGCAGGCGGCCCTGTTCCTCGCCTCGGACGAGTCGCGGTTCGTCATGGCGTCCGGCCTCGTGATCGACGGCGGCATGACCGGGGGCAAGTAGCAGCGCGGCCGTGACCGCGCAGTGAGGACGTACAGCGTGGACATCAGGCCGGCCGACGATGTCGAGCTCGATCTCGTCAGCCTGGGCGAGTGCATGATCCGGCTGAGCCCGCCGGGCCACGGCAGGATCGAGTTCGCGTCGACGCTCGAGGTCCACGTCGGCGGCGGCGAGTACAACGTCGCCTACGCGCTCGCCCGGCTGGGCCTCCGAACCGGATGGATCGGCGGCCTGGTGGACAACCCGCTGGGCGCGATCGTGCGCAACCACGCCCGCTCGGCCGGGATCGACATCAGCGACGCCATCACGATGCCCTACGACGGTGTCGGGCGAGCGGCGCGGATGGGGCTCAACTTCACCGAGGTCGGCAGCGGCCCGCGGGCGTCGGCGACCGTGTACGACCGGGGATACAGCGCGTCATCCCGGCTCAAGCCGGGCGACGTCGACTGGGACGACCTGTTCGGACGCCGCGGCGTCCGCTGGTTCCACACGGGCGGGATCTTCACCTGCCTCAGCCCGTCGACGCGGGCGCTCGTCGCCGAGGCGCTGGAGGCCGCGAGCCGGCACGCCGTGTTCGTGTCGTACGACCTCAACTTCCGGTCGAAGCTGTGGACCAGCGAGGAGGCGATCGCCGCCACGCGACCGCTGATGCGCCATGTCGACTGCCTGATCGGCAACGAGGAGGACTTCCAGCAGGTGCTCGGCTACCGCGTCGCCGGGGTCGACGAAGGCCTGCGCATGCTGCCGGTCGAGTCGTACCGGTCGATGGTCCGCCGGGTCGTGGCCGACCACCCGACGCTGCGCCTGGTCGGAACCACCCTCCGCGAGGTCGCAAGCGCGACCCGCAACACCTGGTCGGCGATCCTGTACCAGACCGACACGGACACCTTTCACGAGGGACCGCGGTTCGACCTCGAGGTCGAGGACCGGGTGGGCGGCGGCGATGGCTTCGCCAGCGGTCTCGCGTACGCGCTGCTGGGCGGACGCACCCCGGAGGCTTCGGTTGCGTACGGGACCGCGCACGGCGCGCTGCTCCAGACAACGCGCGGCGACACCAGCCAGGTCACGGCGGCGGAGCTTCAGCGGCTCGTCGACGGCGGCGGCGCCCGGATCATCCGGTGACACCGTTGACCGGATCGCACGCCTTTACCGGTTCACCCGTCGCCACCACCGCCTGCGGCCAGCCGCGGCGAGGGAGCGCCGAGTCGTGACGGTGCTCGACCGGATCCGCGAGGCACGCGTGCTGCCGGTGATCGAGCTCCCGGATCCGGGGCTCGCGGTGCCGCTCGCGGAGACCCTGCGCGGGGCCGGGATCGGGTGCATGGAGATCACGTTTCGTGCGGCGGGGGCGGCCGAGGCGATCGCCGCCGTTCGGGCCGCCGTCCCGGACATGCTCGTGGGCGCGGGGACGGTCCTGTCGCTCGAGCAGCTCGACCGCGCTGTTCGGGCCGGCGCGGAGTTCGTCGTCTCGCCCGGGTTCAGCCGTGTCATCGTCGAGCAGGCGCTCGAGGCGGGCGTGGTGCCGTTGCCGGGTGTCGCCACCCCCACCGAGGTCCAGATGGGGCTCGACGCCGGCCTTTCGACGCTCAAGCTCTTCCCGGCCGAGGCGGCCGGCGGCATCGCCTACCTGAAGGCGCTCGCCGGACCGTTCCGCACCGTCGAGTTCGTCCCCACCGGCGGGATCGATGCCGCCAACCTCGCCGACTACCTCGCGCTCCCCAACGTCGCGGCGTGCGGCGGCAGCTGGTTCGTCAAGCGCGCCTGGATCGCGGCGGGGGACTGGGCATCGGTCGGGCGCACGGCGTCCGAGGCCGTGCGGATCGCGCGAAGCGTCCGCGACTGAGGAAGCCCGCTGGCTCAGGATCGAGCGGACCTGATCCTTCGGACCCCTGGCAGCAGCCGCATGACGATCGTGCCCAGGAGCGCGGCCAGGATGATGGAGGTCGCCAATGCGTACGCGTCGAGCGGTCGGGCGATCGAGATCCAGATGCCGCTGGAGTCGAAGCCCTCCATCGTCAGCGGTCGCAGGGCAAGGAATGCGGCCGCGCCGATCGCGCCGCCGAGGATGCTCGCAACAAGGACCTGAAGGCGCCGGGCAGCGGGCACCGGGGCGATGATGAAGGTCGCGAGCGAGATCATGAGCGTCAGGAACGGTGGGCCGACGCCGACATCCGGCACGATGCCCGACGCCCGGGCGCACTGGACCGCCGTCACCCCAAGCGGACCGAGGCACGCCACGACCTGGCCGCCGAGCAGAGCAGTCACCACCCCCAGCAGCACAAGGACCGCGGCGACGAGGACGCGGGAGGTCCGGCTCATGCGAACACCATCGGACGACCCCTGGCCTCGGTCAAGCAGGGAACTCCCGCAATGAAGCGCAATCGGCGACAGGCTCTGAGCTGCCGCGAGGCAAGCTGGCAGGCTGACGGAACGAACCGGGCCGAGCCGGCGCCGGGCCCGGGCGTCGTCGAAGTGGTCCCGCCTACGTAGCCCTGAGCGCCTCGCGCATCAGCTCGAACGCGCGATCGTGCTGGCCCGCACCCGCCAGCGCCTCTGCGAGCTCGCCCAGCACCTGTCGCACCTTTGCCGGCCTGCCTTCGCGCCGGACAAGGTCGGCGGCACGTTCGTACAGCGCCAGGGATTCGCCATCCTGGCCCTGGGCCCGGCGCGCTCGGGCAAGGGTGAGCACGGCGCCCAGCGTCGCGACGTCGCTCCCGACGTCCTCGGCGAGCGCGAGGGCCCGGGACGCGAGCTCCGCCGCCGCGCTCGTGTCGCCCGTGGCCAGCCGGATCTGGGCTTCGGTATCGGCCACGTAGGAGAGCCACAGCCGGTCCCCGCGCCGCTCGAAGAACCGGCGTGCGGCATCCGCCGCCTCGCGCGCCTTCTCGCTGTTCCCGAGCGCGAGGTATGAGAGCGCGAGATCCCGCTGGAGCGACGCGGCCTCGAACTCGGCCTGTGCGGCCCGCAACAGCGCGAGCCCCGAGGTGCCCGCACGGATCGCGGCCTCGAAGTCACCGGTGTGCCGGTAGCTGAACGCCAGGTCGAACAGGTAGACACCCCGCCGACGGTCGTCCAGCCCCTCGCTCAGCCCCCGGATCTCCTCGAGGTAGGCGAGCGCGACCGCGTGATCGCCATCGAGCGACGCGTTGCTCGACAGCGCCATCAGCACCCGCGCCTGGAAGTCGGGCTCCACGCGCAACCCGGCGCGTAGCCGGACGAGGATCGAATCAAGGAGCGCCCGCGCCTCGACGGTGTTGCCCTGCTCGTACTGACCGCACGACAGCCAGTAGACAGCCAGCGCCTCCTCCGCGCCCCGTCCCAGGCTCGAGAACAGGCGCGCCGCCTCCGACGCCGCCCCGACCGCCTCCCTGCCGCGGTCGAGCCCCGCGTAGCCCTCGGCGAGCCCCAGCAGCAGCTCGGCCCGGGTCCCGTCGCCCGACGGCTGCTCGAGCAGCATCTGGTAGGCATCCACTGCCTGCTGCCAATGGCCCGCGGCCAGCTCGAGGTCCGCCTGGAGTCGCGTCCATTGCTCGGCCCTGTCCTCGAGGAACCGGCTGGTCGGCAGGTTGAGGCGCTCGGCGATGAAGCTCAGCGCGGCCATCGACGGGCGGCTGTGGCCATTCTCCAGGGCACTCACGTACGCCTTGGTGTACCGGTCCCCCGCAAGCTGCTGCTGGGTCAGGCCAGCCGCGAGCCTAGCCTGCCGGATCCGCGCGCCGATGGAGTGGGCGAGCTCGCCCCTGGTGGTTCGTGCGGTCGCGGTCGTCGGACGGTTCATGCGCCGTAGTGTACGACTTGACCCGAGCGTCCGAGCGTGGCTCATCCCGGTTGACCCCGTCGATCAGCTCTCCGACGGTCACCCCGAGCCGCTCCGAGAGCAGCCACAGCGTGCCCAGCGACGGCAGCGTCAGCCCGCTCTCGAGCGCCGACACGTAGCCCCGCGACAGCGGCTGCCCGAGCTCGCTCTGGGTGAGGCCGCGCATCCGCCGCTGGGCACGCACGCGCCTGCCGAGCTCGATGGCCGTTGGTGAGCCCGGACCCCACCCCAGATGTTTAGCAATACTTGACTTCCGCACGATCTGAAGACTAGCATTCCCGTCGATCGCTGGGAAACCAGCGGTTCCCCGGGTCACCGGCGAGCGCCAGTAGCTGGAGAATGCTGTGTCCGCTCGCCCCAACCGCATCCGCCCTTTCCTCGTCGCCCTGGCATCGGCCGGGATCATCGCCCTCCTCAGCGCCGCGGCTGCCCTCGCGCAGACGCCCTATCCGCACTGACCGAGCACTGACCGAGCACTGACCGAGCGTCGGTGCGCCCGAAACCGCCAACCGATTTGCCTGCTCGCCAGGGACCCGGGAACAGCGCACACGCGGGGGTACACTATTGGTAAACTCATGTCGTTCCTGGACCATGGTCCGATGTCTGAGGGGAGGCCATCGTCCACAGCGACAAGCGGAGGGCATGCGTGGTCGCCCGTCGATCGGACGCCTGAGTGGGCGAACGCGCCGCCGGAGCCCGGGCGCGAATCGAAGGCGTCCTGGCCATGCCGGAGCTGCTCCGTCCGGCGTTCCAGCCGATCCTGTCGCTGGCAGACTGCTCGGTCGCCGGCTACGAGGCGTTCAGTCGCTTCCTCGTCGAGCCTGCGCGCCCGCCTGACCGCTGGTTCGCCGAGGCATCCCAGGTGGGGCTCGGCCCCGAGCTCCAGGCTCTCGCGATCGAGCGTGTTCTCGCTGCAGCGTCGGCCGCCCGCCTGCCCGACCGCGCCTTCCTGTCCGTCAACGTCAGCCCGCAATACCTCGACCATCCTGCGGTCGCCGCCGCGACCGCCGCAGCCGATCCGTCCAGGCTGGTCATCGAGATCACCGAGGAGGAGACCGTCGAGGACTACGGCGCCCTCCGGCAGGCGATGACGCGCTACCTCGACCTGGGGGTCAGGTTCGGGGTCGACGATGCCGGCGCCGGCTTCGCGTCGATGCGCCACATCACCGAGCTCGGGCCGGCGTTCGTGAAGCTCGATGCGTCCCTCGTCCGGGGCATGCGCAGCCGCCGGACACTGCAGGCTTTCCTGCGGGCGCTCAACGGGTTCACGATCGAGGTCGGTGCGGTCCTGATCGCAGAGGGCGTCGAGAATCCCAACGACCTGGCGGTCCTGACCGAGACCGGCTTCCCGCTCCTGGCGCAGGGGTACGCGATCGCTCGACCCGGGCCGCCCTGGCCGAAGGTCAGCGCCACCGCGAGCCGCGCCTGGCTCGCCGCCTGCGCGGCGCGGCCGACCGGTGGCACCGCCCTCCTGTCGCCGGGCTGACCCGCCGATCACTCCGGCTGGCTCGCGGGTTCGCGCAGCGTAAATTCCTGCGGGCGCGGGGCATCCGGCAGGACCATCTGGGAGGCCGGGGACCCCGAATGCGCCCCTGTCCCGGGCCGGGCCGGGCAACGAACATCGGGGCGATGGCCCATCGTTCCGCCGCTGCGCTGCTCATCGCTGCCCTGGTCGCAGGCTGCTCCCCGATGGCGTCCACCGCGCCCGCAGCCGACGCGGCGTCCACGTCCCCGGGGGTTGCCCGGGACGCGTCAACGATCGTCCCCGGCAATGCACCGTCGCCAACGGCGACGAACTCAGCGGGCATGCCGGCCCCGCCCTCGATGAGCTCCGGCCGGCCATCGCCGACGTCGGCGATCGACGACCCGGCAACGTCACCGACGCCGGCTGCAACGCGGACGCCGGCACCCACACCCACGCCGAAGCCGACGCCCAAGCCGACCGCGAGCCCGGCCCCCAAGCCGACCGCGAGCCCGGCCCCCAAGCCGACCGCGAGCCCGGCCCCGAAGCCGCCGCCCCTGTCCGCCTGCCAGATCTTCCCGGCCAGCAACGCCTGGAACACCCGCGTCGACAACCTCCCTGTCGACCCTCGCTCGGCGGCGTACATCGCCGCGATCGGCCTGGACGCGGGACTCCACCCCGACTTCTCCGATGCCGGCGGCTACGGGATCCCGTACAACCTCGTCGGCGCCGCGACGCCGGACAGCGCCGTTCGCTTCGACTACGCGGACGAATCCGATCGCGTCGGCTACCCGATCCCGGCAAAGCCGAAGATCGAGGGCGGCTCGGACCGCCACCTGCTGATGGTCGACACCAGCGCCTGCCACCTGTACGAGCTGTACGACGCGGTCAGGACGTCAACCGGCTGGACGGCCGGCAGCGGTGCCACCTGGGACCTCCGCTCGAACAAGCTCCGCCCCGATGGCTGGACCAGCGCAGACGCCGCGGGCCTGCCCATCTTCCCCGGCCTGGCCCGCGCGGACGAGGTGCTCAAGGGCGCGATCGCCCACGCGCTCCGGTTCACCGCGCCCAGGACCTGTGCCGGGCACATCGCGCCCGCGCGCCACGACGCCGGCTCCGGATCCTGCGACACGCGGCCGCCGATGGGCCTTCGCGTCCGCCTCAAGGCATCGGTCGACCTGTCCGGGTTCGGGCCGCAGGCGCGGGCGGTGCTGGTCGCGCTCCAGCGCTACGGGATGCTGCTCGCCGACAACGGCTCAGCCTGGTACATCACCGGCGCCCCCGACAGTCGCTGGGACGATGACGACCTCCACGCCCTGGGGCGCATCACCGGCGCCGACCTGGAGGTCGTCGACACCGGCGCCTGAGGCCGGCACCGACGGGTCGGTCCGTATCGGGCCCGCCCGCCGCCTGCGCCACCAGTCGTACGCGAACAGCGCGAACGCCCCCAGCGCGACGATTGCCGTGATGACCAGGCTGTCGCGGATCCCGATCGCCACCTCGAGCGTCCCGCCCACGCTCGGCGCGACGATCAGGGCGAGGTTCTGGACGCTCTGGTCGACCGAGCTGAAGGTGACCCCGTGCTCGCGGGGAATGCGTCGCATCAGTTCGTCGAACAGGGCGAGCTGGGCGCCCGCCGCGGCAAGCCCGCCCACGAACACCGCCGTCGCGATGGCCGGCAGCCAGGACATGACGGACAGCGCCGCCGGCACCGCGGCTGCGGCGAGCAGCGCGGGAAGCAGGATCCCGGCCGCGCTGCGGCGTCGCGCCAGCTGTCGGACCGTCAGGTAGCCGATCACCGCCCCGGCCGACTGCGACGCGCCGATGATGCCGATCCACCCGTTCGATGCGTGGACCTCGTTGACGTAGAACAGCGGCAGCAGTGGCATCGCCAGCCCGATGCTCGCCGTGTACACGATCGAGCGGGTCTCGAAGCGCAGGAACGACGGGCTCGAGCGGACGACGTCGATCGGCGCGCGCAGGCGCGCCGCGAGGGAGCTCGGCCGGACGGTCGCGCTGGGGACCTGGTCGGGCAGGACGATCCGCCGGGTGACGAGGTAGCTTCCGAGCCCCGCCACGGAGATCGCCACGAACAGGGTCTCGAAGTTGGCCGGGAACGGGAGCACCGTGAGCAGCTGCCCGGTGATGACGACGGCGATCGAGGTGACGATGCCGGAGATCGCCCATCGCCGGCCGAGCAGGTCGAACCGCCCGTTGGGCCCGGCGGCCCCGTCCATGACGATCGGGAAGGCGACCAGGCCGGCCGTCGACGGCAGCGAGGCAACGGCCCAGATGCCGAGGATCGCGGGGACCGCGATGTCGCGGGGCAGCAGCGCCGAAGCCACGCCCATCGTCCCGTAGCTGAGCCACGCGAGGAGGCGAAGCCGGCTGTACCAGGGCACGATGTTGCGGCGGCCCTGGAGCCAGCGCCCGAACGGGATGGCGAGCGTGAACGCGACCAGGGCCGGGATCGAGGTCAGCAGGCCGACTGCGGTTCCCGACGCCCCGAGCTTGACCAGGTACACCGGGAGGAACGTTCCGCCGGCGACCACCAGCCCCAGGAACACCGAATCGACCTGGACCAGCCGGTAGTTGCGGATCTGGTCCGGAGTCGGGCGAATGGACGGCTTCATGCAGGGTGAACGCTACCGCCTGTCGACTCCGCGTGGCGGCCGCGCACGGCGGCGCGCGCCGAGCGCCAGGCTGCCGGCGGCGACGAGCGCCAGCAGGAGGAACACGCCCACGCCGAGCGTCGCATCGAACCCCGCCGCGCTCGCGGTCTCGATGCCCGGCACACCGGACGGAGCCGGCGTTGCCGGCGTCGTCGTGGGCGGCGGGGACGGACTGGCGAGGACGGCTGCGACGTCGACCGATCGGGTTGTGGACGTCCCCGCGAGGGCTGGGGCCGCTGCCCGGTCAGTGGCGACGGTGGGCGTTGCGGCGATCGCCGCCGGCCGCGCGGTGGGCGTCGACGTGGGCTTCGGCTTCGGGGTCGGCGTCGGCGTTGGCTTGGGTGCTGCCACAGCCGCCGCGATGGGTTGAACGGAGACCCAGCGACCCTCCCAGGCCATCTTCACCCGGGCGTAGTGCCAGGGCGTGAAGAACGTCCTGAGCTGGGCGACCGTGAGCCTGGTGTCGGGGCGCATGTCGTAGCCGTAGGTCCGGCTCTGGAGGCCCCACAGCGGCCCGGTGACCCGCACGCTGGTGACCGTGAAATGCGTCGTGACGGCAGGGTCGGCGGTCGCCGTGAACCCGGTCAGGATCCACGCGTGGTTCCCGTGCGAGACCGTGATCGCGACCGGCAGGTTCGTACGCCGCAGGTTGGTGACCGCCGATCGGAGGGCGCTGTCGAAGCTGGTGCTCGCCACCAGCCGGTACCGGCCGTCGACGTAGTGGCGGAGGCCGGCCGTCCAGCCGGCCGGATCGACGCCGTCGCTGACCGGGATCGCATAGCGGTTGTGCGCGCGCATGTAGTCGAAGTAGCGCTGCTGGCCGGATCTCGAGTGGTCGGCCTGGTGGCGCGCGATGTTGCGCATGATCTGCACATCCGCTGCCGTGCACCACAGCCAGGTCTGCTGCGTCGTGAACACGCCGCCGCGATAGAGGTCGATCCCGCCGGTCCAGCGTGGCAGCGAGGCGGCCGCGGCCGGACGCGGCGACACCGAGCCGCCGGCGCCGAGGGCGAGCAGGAGGGCGGCGAGAACGACCCGGGCGATCAGCCTCGGGCGAGACGGGCTGCGCACGCGCCTATCGTCCGCCTGTCCGGCGGATCTGTCATCGACGAGCAAGGCGAGGGGCGATGCCGGGGCTACAGACCCAGCAGGCGGCGCTTCGCGGCGGTGAACTCCTCGTCGGTCAGCTTGCCGCGATCGTGCAGCTCCGCGAGCTCCCGAAGCCGGTCGATGCCGTCATCAACCGAGGCCTGGAACGTGGTCGCGGGTGGTGACGCCGGCGCCTGGCCCGGGCCGCCCGGCGGCGGGTTGCGCTCGTCGAGCACCCTGACCAGCCCGACGACCAACAGCAGCCCGAGTCCGACGAGCAGCACCAGCCAGATCAGGCCGCCCAGCACCACGCCCGGACCGGCCCCCTGGCCGCGTGGAGCAAAGCCGCGCATCGGCATGTTGTCAAAGAATCCGCGGTTCGCCGCCGCCGATCCCAGCCCGAAGGCGATCAGAGCCACCGCGGCCACCACGATGACGAGGACGGCGATCCACAGGTACCGGCGGTTCCCAGCTTGCATCTTGGGCCTCTGCGCTCATCCGCCGGCGGCTGGACGGCCGCCGGCGGTCCGAACTTGCGCGCTTGGTCATCCGCGCGCCATCACAGGATCGCCGATCCGGATGAGAAGCGCGTGACAGCCACGAGATCAGGCCGACGGCTGCCCACCGGCCAGGATCCAGGTCGAACCGTCGGCGCCGTCACGGACCTCGATGCCGGCCTCGCCGAGCCGGTCACGGACCAAGTCGGCAGTCGCGTAGTCGCCGGCGTCCCGGGCCCGAGCTCGCAGGGTGAGCAGCGTCTCGACGAGCGGGCTGACCGTGGACCGTGGATCGCCGGCTCCGGTCGTGGCCGCCTCGCCCAGCCGGACGATCAGCGCCCGGAACGTCGAGCTGGCGTTGTCCAGGTCCGGGCTGTCCTCGCCGGCCCGGATCCGGGCCTCGATCGAGCTGTCAAGGTCGAGCAGCGCGGCCACGGCTGCGCGCGGATCGCCCTGCGCGAGCGCGGCGATGAACGCCCCTTCGAGGTCCGCCATCTCGTCCCGCAGCGGCTCCGCAGACCGCGTCCCGCGGCCGGCGGTCGACAGGGCTCGATCGGCATCGCGCTGACCTGTCCCGGGCGCGACATCGACCGCCTCGCCCGTCGCCAGCCGTCGAGCCGCAGCTGCCAGCGCGTCGATGTCGACATCGCTCCCGGCCGGGAACACCGCCGACCGTCCCCCGACGCGGACGGTCACGGCGCCCAGCCCCGACACGGTCGCGGTCCCGCGCTCAAGGTCGAGCACGAGCGCCGTGTGGCCGTCGACGCCAAGCACGAACACGTCCTCCGGGAGCTGGGCCTCGAGCTGTCGCAGCCGGCGCTCGCCCATGTAGCAGAAGCGGGTGTCGTGGTTGCCGCCCTCGGCGTTGTCGTAGTGGGGGACGACCGCGGCGCGGAGCCCGGTCGCGGGCCCCAGGAGGTCGAGCCCTTGCAGCCAGGTCGGGTCGGCGCCGACCTTGTAGATCTCGTACACGGGGATGGTCAGCACCCCCAGCGTGAGCGCCGCCGCGCTGGCCATGGTCAGGATCCCGCCGTCCCGCAGCAGCGCCGCGAGCGAGGCCGGGATGGGGCCGTCGGCCCAGTGGCGGAGCGCGTAGCTCGGGCTCCCGGGGCCGGCCATCAGGTAGCGAGCCTCGCGGATCCGCGCGAGGGCCGTCGCGGCGGTCACCGCATCGACGTCGCGGGACCGGTAGGACGCCGCCGCCACGGTGCGCCCGACGCTGTCCGCGAAGAACCGGACCGTCCGCGCGGTCAGCTCGTCCGCGTTCTCCTGGAACCCGTACGGGGTATCGAGGACGGCCGCCGGCACCGGTCCATCGCCGAGGCGCGCGAACAGCTCGCGATGGACCTTCGCCATCGTCGGCGCGGTCTCGCCCGAGCCCATGATCGCCAGCACGCGGGGCAGGCTCACGATCCCGCCCCGTCGGCCGCCAGCTCGAGCATCACCGTTGCCACTTCGTCGGGATGCTGCGCGTGGATGTCGTGATCACCCCGGAACCAGCGGACCCGAGCCCGCGGGATCCGTCGGGCGGCCTCCTCGACGTCGGCGCGCTTCCTGCCCGTGCGCTCGGGATCGCCGCTGTCAGCCGGCATCAGCAGGACCGGGGCCTCGATCAGCGGATACCGGTCCACCGGCCGGTGCTCCCACAGCCCCCGCAGGACCGCCATGTGGCGGTCGAGGGTGAGCCACAGCGCGACGGTGCCGTCGGGCCGACGCTCGAAGTTCGCGAGCGCCCCCTGGATGCCGGTCTCGGGCCAGTCCGGGTGTACCGAACGGAGGTACGCCTCGACCTCCGCGAACCGCCGCCCCGCAAGGTCAGGCGGTGCGAGCGCAGCACGGCACGTATCCCAGTCCGGGAAGTCGCGCCCGAGCTGGAGCCAGCCCCCGTCGACGCAGGCGACCCCGCCGATCATTGCCGGCTCCCCGGCGGCCAGCTCGATCACCACGTTGCCGCCCCATGACTGGCCGGCGACCACCGGACGCTCCAGCCCCAGCCGCTCGATCAGGCCGGCGAGATCCGCGGCGACCGTGGCCACGTCGTACGGACCGTCGGGCTTCGAGGATCGCCCATGGCCGCGAAGATCGACGGCGAGCACGCGGTGGCCGTGCGCGACCAGCCGCGCGGCCACGCCATCCCACATCCGGGCGTTCGAGGCCAGTCCGTGGACGAGCAGGTACGGCGGGCCTGCGATGTCCGCCGGTGCCCAGCTGTCGACCGCCAGCTCCACGCCCTCGGCGACCAGGACCCGTTCGGTATGCATGCCGACGATGGTAGTCGGCCCGGGCCGCGGACCTCCGTGTCGGAAGCGGGCCCGGAGCGGTTCCGTCGCCCCGGGCCCTCGCCCGCCGTCCCTGGCTGGGGACGATGGGTTGCGCCCAGACTATCAGCGGACCGCCGGACCGCCGGACGCCCGGACCGCCGGACCGCCGAACCACGGACCACCCGGACGGCAGGTGCGGACGCGTAGGTGACCGCGCCGGTCGCCGTGATGCGCGAGCCTGCCGGGTGCCCGACATCGGCCGGTCGTTGAGGCGTGCCTGCTATCGTGCGATCGTGGACGGGGAGGCGATCCGGCAGCACGAACCCGTGGACGACGGGCCGACCTCCGCGCTCACCGCGCGGTGGCTGGGCCGGGTCGACTATCGCGATGCGTGGCGGCTCCAGAAAGGGCTCGCGGCGGCGAGGGCCGATGGGCAGATCGGGGACCAGCTGCTGCTCCTGGAGCATCCGGCGGTGCTGACGCTCGGACGCCAGGCCGATGATGCCCATGTGCTGGCCCCGCCGGCGCTGCTCGAGGAGCGCGGCATCGAGCTGCTGCGCGTCGAGCGCGGCGGAGAGGTGACCTATCACGGTCCCGGCCAGCTGGTCGCGTACCCGATCATCCGTCTCGCCGACCGGGATCTCCTGCTTCGTCCGTTCGTCCGCGCGCTCGAGGCGTCGCTGATCGAGACGTGCGCCGCCTTCGGCGTCAGCGCCGGGCGCCGAGACGGCCATCCCGGTTGCTGGGTGGACGGCGACGGTCCGCTCCCGCGCAAGATCGGCGCGCTCGGGATCCGCGTGGAACGCGGTGTCGCCTACCACGGGATCGCGCTCAACGTGAACGTGGCGCTCGCGGACTTCGACCTGATCGACCCGTGCGGGATGCCCGGCCTGACCTCGGCCTCGATCGCGTCGGAGCTCGGCCGGCGCGACGAGACGCCATCGATCGCGGCGGTCGCCGCCGCCGCCGCCGTGTTCGCCCGAGCGCTGGCCGATCGGATCGGTGCGCCGCTCACGGGCCGGCTTCCGCCCGACGCCGACCCGGCCGGCGAGCGGGTGGCCATCGAGCGCCTCGCCATCGAGCGGCAGACCGCCGTTCCGGTCTCCTGAACGGCCGGGTGGTGGAGACGTGAGCCAGGGCCTGTTCGAGCTCCGCAAGGATGCGATCACCGGCTGGTGGGTCGCAACGATCATCGATCGCACCTTCGCGCGCGAGCAATTCGCGCTGCCCGCGGCACGGGTCGACGACCGGGACGACTGCTTCAACTGCCGGCTTCCCCCCGGGGACGGCATCCGCCTGCGGACGCTCAGGGACTTCGCGTTCACCGTCGCCGGCACCGAGGAGGAGGCGCGAGCCCGGGCGTCGGTGGCCCAGGTCACGATCTCGGATGCGCGCGCCGCCGGATCCTGGCGGACCGTGGTCGCGCCGCCGGGAGAGCATCGGCCGCTCCACGCGGTGGGCAACGCGACGATCGAGGAGCTCCTGGCCCGCTGCCGGGACGAGATCACGGCGGCGCGCCGCGCCGACCGCACCCAGCACCTCCAGATCGTCCAGAACTGGGGCGCCCAGGCGGGTGCGCGGACGAACCACCTGTGCTTCGATCTCTATGACCTTCCCCAGATCCCGCACCGTGTCGCCGAGGAGCTGGGCGGCGCGGCCCGGTTCCTGATCCGCGAGGGAGAGTGCCCGTACTGCCGGCTCGTTCGAGAGGAGGTGCGGCGCCCGGACCACTTGCTCTACGCCGACGACCACGCGGTCGCGTTCGCGCCGTATGCGTCGCGGTCGCCGTTCGAGGTGTGGGTCGTGCCTCGCCGGCACGATGCGGACTTCGCCGGCGCGACGGACCGTGACATCGCCGCGGCAGCGGAGGCGCTTCGCCAGGTCCTCGGCCGCCTCGCGGCGAGCCTCGATGGCCCGCCGTACAACCTCGTGCTCCACTCGGCCCCGCTCAGGGAGCAGGTCGAGTCGACGTACCATTGGCACTGGGAGATTCACCCGAGGCTGCGCGAGATCGCAGGTCTCGAGCTCGGCACCGGCCTGCCGGTGAACCCGGTGTCCCCGGAGGACGCCGTGGAGGAGCTCCGATCGGGTTTCTCGGGCGAGGGTCCGCCGGAGCACCCCGCACGGTGAGTGGGGCGGGGGGAGGAGGCCGTCACACGCACGGGGATCGCGGCGTCAAACGGATTCGGAGCGCAACGCTCCCGATCGGCGCCCCCGGCCGATCAGCCGCACCGGAGCTCCAGTGGCCGCAAACCTCCCCAGGATCCAACAGCGCCGACTCGTGCCCACGGGGCTTGCCGTGAGCGCGGGCTGGGATCGCGACGAGGCGTACCGCTTCGTCGAGGACCTGTTCGCACGGCACCAGAACGAGATCTACGCCTACCTCCTGCGGATGCTCCGTGACCCGGAGCTTGCGGCCGATCTGACGCAGGACGCGTTCGTCAAGGCATATCGCGCCTACGACGCGCTCCAGAAGCCCGAGAACGCCCGAGCGTGGCTGTACCAGATCGCCCACCGCGTCGCCCTCGATGACCTGCGCCGCCGGCGGATCGTGCGCTTCGTGCCGCTGGTCGGCGACACGCGCGGCGCGGCGCCATCCGCCGAGCACCTGGTGATGGACGCGCGCCTCTCGGGCGACCTCCAGCGCGCCCTCGAGCAGATCCCCGACCGGCAGCGGTCCGCACTCCTGCTGGCGGAGCTCCACGACCTGACCGGCATCGAGCTGGCGGCGGCACTGGGCGTCTCGCATGTCGCGGCGCGTGCCCTCCTGACCCGTGCCCGCGAGAGCCTGCGACGGGCCCTGGCTGCCGAGCGCGAGCAGCAGGCGGCCGCCGATGGGGCTCGAGAGCATTCTGCGGGAGCCATCGGGGCCGACGATGAACGGCGCCGTCGCCCGGGTGCGGGACGGTGAGCAGCCGGACCGGACGGTCGCGGGACCCGCGCGCCGCGGATCACCAGCGTGCGCGCGAGCTGGCCGCCCGGGCCGTCGACGAGCCGCTCGCCGGTGCCGATGCCGCGTGGCTGGTGTGGCATCTCGGACGCTGCGCTCCGTGCCGCGGCGTCGCCGCCGAGTACGACGAGCAGCGGGTGCTCCTGCGCCGGCTGCGTGATGCGGCGCCGCCTCCGCCCCGCGACCTGTGGGCCCGGACGGCCGCGAGCATCGAGGCCGTCGGGGCACGCCGGGCACCCTGGTACGGCATCCGGGGCCGGCGACGCGTGCCGCTCGCGCCGCTCGCCGGGCTGCTCGTCCTGGCCGTGGCCGTCGGGGCCGGGCTGCTCAACGGCGGCCCGCTGTTCCCGGGCCAGGGTCCCGCGGGCGGAGCTGCCTCCGGTCCGGCGCCCACGCCGATCGCGATGACCGCCGGTGTGTTCCAGTTCGTGACCCGCGGCGAGGACGGTGCGCTCGAGCTGTCGACCAGCCGGTACGACGCCGTGTGTCCGGTGGGATCGCAGGACTGCGGCACGTCGGCGGCCAGCGACACCACCCCGCTGTCGGCGGGCCTCAGCAAGCTGGGCAGCTTCGACGCGGTGATCTCGCCCTCGCAGGATCGGATCGTGGTCATGGGCACGAACCCGTCGTCGGGCGGCGTGTTCGTGGTGCCCGTGAACGTCGCGCCGGCCGCGTCGCCGACACCGGCCTCGACGGGCGAGCCGAGCCTGGACGCCACTCCGCCGCAGGCGTCCGCGAGTGCCTCAGTGGCGCCGTCGCAGCCCGCCACGGAGACACCGACGGCGCCCGTGACGCCCCCGGCGACCCCGACCGTGACGCCCCCGGCCACCCCGACCGCGACGCCGCCGGCGACCCCGACCGCGACGCCCACGAGGGGAACGCCGTCGCCCGGTGCGGGCGCCAGCGCGACCCCGTCGCAGAGCCCCGACGCCACCCCCTCGCCGGCCGACACCGCGGGCGCGTCAACGGCGCCATCGCCGACGGCGACGGTGGAGGTCACGCCCGCCCCCGACGGCGCGCTCGAGATCGCAAGCGGGGTCGTGGTCGTCGGCTCGGCCTCCGCCTACTCACCCGACGGAACGCAGTTCGCGTTCACGGCTCGGCCTGCCGACGACTCGGCCGGTCCCGATGTCTACGTGTGGCAGACGAGCGAGGCCCTGGCGCACCAGGTCACGCTCGATCACGGATCGCTGCTGGCCGGCTGGCTGGGTGACCAGCTGCTGGTGAGCCGGCTTGTCGATGGCATTCCGACCACGTGGATCGTCGATCCCGCGACCGGGTCAGAGGAGGCCGTTCCCGCCGAGCGGATGTGGCGCCCGACCGTCGGTCCGCACCAGCGAACCGGCGTGTGGTGGGATGGCACGGTGACGTCCGCCGAGGACGGGTTCTCGTGGACCCCCGCCGAGGGACAGCTCGTGCTCGGTGGCTGGCCCGACGGCGCGGGGAGCCAGGTGCTCGAGACCGGCGTGATCCGCGATTGGCAGGTCCGCTGGGACGAGTCGGGAACCGCGCTCGCCCTGTGGGTGACCGACGGCGAGAGCGGCGATGCCGGTCGCCTGAGCCTGTACCAGGTCGATCCGGTCACCGGTGCGGTCAACCTCGACAAGCCGATCCTTGCCGACGCTCCCGCGTTCGCGGGGTTCTCGCTGCGTCATGGGCGGCTTGCCTGGACGGCGCCGGCACCGGACGCGAGCGGCGCCGATCCCGAGGACACCACGGTCGAGGTCCTGGCGTGGTCGGGGGAGAGTGTCGGCCACCTCGCGGTGCACGGCCGGCGGGGCGCCATCGTCGTCCGCTGAGCGCGCGCAAAGCGCCGCACGCCTGAGGCCATCTACCCGGCGACGGAAGCCGCTGCTCGATCGTCGCCGGCCCACGACCAGCACGGATGGGCCGGCTGGGGTACCGTGTGCGACTCATGCGACGCAAATTGGTCGTCGCGGCCGCGGCGCTCATCGCCGCGTTCGCCCTGGCTGGTTTGCCGGCTCCCGTGGGATCGAGGACATCCTCGACCGACCGGGCGGTGGAGCTGGCGGCCTTTTCGACCTTCAACCTCCACGGGACCGGCGCCTCGACTCAGGGAGCCCCGGGCGTACCTGCCCCTGCGCGGCGTTCCGCGGGGTTCCTGTCCGCGTCCGACGCGCTCGTCGAGCCCGGCAGCACGCCCCCGCCGCCGCCGGTCCGCCCGGTCATCAAGCAGCCCTCGACGTCGCCGAGCAGCGCGTGGAAGACGCCGAAGTACACGATGTCGGGCTACGCGACGTTCTACGACAACGGGACCACCGCGATGCGCCTGCCGCGCGGGACCGTCGTGCGGATCTGCGGCAACGGCGGCTGCATCGAGCGCACCGTGACCGACTACGGGCCGGTCAAGCCGATCAGGATCGTGGACATGTACCGCCCCGACTTCTTCCAGATCTGCGGCTGCGGGTGGTACGCCGGCACGACCTGGGTCACGGTCTCGATCTACTGACGCCGCGCGCTCCGGAGACGCGGGCCGCGCGGGCCCGGTCGCGCTAGACTGACCTCGATTTCCGCGCCGGTCCCGTGAGGCCGGGTGGCCCCGAGAGGCCGGGAAGGAGGAGCGAGCTCGTGCGACGCCGCAGCTGGGCCCCGTGACCGGTCGCCGGATCATGGCCGCCGAGGACGTCCGCCGCGCCACGACGCGCATCTCCCACGAGATCGTCGAGAAGCAGGCCGGGACCGACGGGCTGGTGCTGGTGGGTATCCAGCGCCGTGGCGTGCCCCTGGCGCACCGGATCGCGCGGGCGATCCTCGAGCACGAGGGTGTCGTGGTTCCCGTCGGGGCGCTCGACATCACGTTCTATCGCGACGACCTGTCGCTGGTCGCGCAGCAGCCGATCGTCAAGGGCACCCAGATCCCGTTCGACCTCAATGGCACCACTGTGGTGCTCGTGGACGACGTCCTGTACACCGGGCGCACCATCCGCGCGGCGATGGATGCGCTGATCGACTTCGGGCGGCCACAGGCGATCCGGCTGGCGGTGCTGGTGGATCGCGGCCACCGGGAGCTGCCCATCCGCGCGGATCACGTGGGCAAGAACGTGCCGACCTCGCGCGAGGAGCTGGTCAAGGTCCAGCTCGAGGAGACGGACGGCGAGGACGCGGTCGAGATCGAGCGGCTGCCCGTCCTCGAGGCCGCGGCGGACACCCGACCGTGACGATCGAGGCCGACCGCCCCGAGGCGGCGTCCTCGGGCCGGATTCCGTCGGGTCAGATCCCCTGGCACCACCGACACCTGCTCGACGTGGACGTGCTGACGCGCGCGGACCTCGAGCTCGTGATGCGCACGACCGACGAGATGCGCGAGGTGCTCGCCCGCCCGATCCCCAAGGTCCCCACGCTGCGTGGCACGAGCGTGACGATCCTGTTCTACGAGGCATCCACGCGGACGCGGGTGAGCTTCGAGGTCGCGGCCAAGAACCTGTCCGCCGACGTCGTCAACATCGCGGCCGCCAGCTCGTCGGTGTCCAAGGGCGAGTCGCTCGTGGACACGGTCCGCACGATCGAGGCGCTGGGCGCGGACATGCTGGTGATGCGCCACTCGGTATCGGGCGCCCCGTACCTCGCGGCCGAGATCTTCGGCGGCTCGGTCCTCAACGGCGGTGATGGCTGGCACGCGCACCCGAGCCAGGCGCTGCTGGACCTGTACACGCTCCGCGGCGCGCTGCCGGGCGGCTCGCTCGAGGGCCGCAAGGTCGTGATCCTGGGCGATGCGCTCCATTCACGCGTGGCGCGCTCCAACGTGTGGACGCTGACGGCGATGGGCGCCGACCTGTGGCTGTGCGGGCCGCGGACGCTGCTGCGCGGGTTCGATGCATGGGCGGCACGCGGCGCCGCCGGCCGCCGGTTCACGGTCACCAGCGACGTCGACGCCGCGCTCCGGGATGCGGACGTCGTGATGGCCCTGCGGATCCAGCGGGAGCGGATGGCGTCGGGCCTGCTGCCGTCGCTGCGCGAGTACGCGGCCCGCTACGGCCTCACCCGGGAGCGGCTGCGCCGTGCGAAGCCGGACGTGGTGGTGATGCACCCGGGACCGATGAACGAGGGCGTCGAGATCGCGGCCGATGTCGCGACCGACCCGCGGTCGGTGATCACGACGCAGGTGACCAACGGCGTCGCCGTCCGGATGGCGCTGCTGTACCTGCTGGCGGGCGCCCGGGGCGGGGGGACGGGACGATGAGCACGGACGCGACGGGGGCGGGGGAGCGCGCTCGCGGCGAGGTCGCCGACGGCCGCACGCTCCGGGGCTGGGCGGTGGATCCCGCAGCCGGGCGCGAGGGCGCGGCCGAGGTCGTGGTCACCGGCGGGCGGATCGAGCGGCTGACCTGGCTCACCGGGGCGGCGGCGGACGGGATCGGCCCGGAGGGCACGTTGATCGTGCCCGGCTTCGTGGACCTCCATGCGCACTTCCGGGAGCCCGGCAACGAGGATGCGGAGACGATCGCCAGCGGCGTCGTGGCGGCGGCGCACGGCGGGTTCACGACGGTGTGCCTGATGCCCAACACGACGCCGGCGACGGACGATCCGGCGGTGGTCGCGCGCGTCCGGGCGGCCGCCGGGGCATCGGGGTCGCCGGTCCGGGTGCTCGTCCACGGG
Source organism: uncultured Chloroflexia bacterium (assembly GCA_963749705.1). Classification (GTDB taxonomy): domain Bacteria; phylum Chloroflexota; class Limnocylindria; order Limnocylindrales; family CSP1-4; genus CAIXZV01. The sequence goes on from CAVVNQ010000007.1 coordinate 223,850, forward strand.
GCGGTCACGACCGGGCGGCAGGGTGACACCCTGGCGCCGCTGGGCGAGCTCGCCGACGCCGGGGTGGCCGGGTTCTCCGACGACGGATCGCCCGTTCGATCGGCCGCGATGCTCCGCAACGCGCTCCTGTACGCGGGCGCGCTGGGGCTGCCGATCATCGATCACCCGGAAGACCCGACGCTGACCGAGGGAGCCGAGGCGTCCGAGGGCTATGTGGCCACGGTGCTCGGGCTCCGGGGCTGGCCCGTGGCGGCCGAGGCCGGTGCCGTCGCCCGGGCGATTGCGATCCTGGGCGACGTCATTCGCGACGAGCCTCGCGCGCGCCTCCACCTGACCCATGTCTCCACGGCCGCCGCGCTGGCCCATGTCCGCGCGGCGAAGGCGGCGGGGCTCCCGGTCACCTGCGACGTGACGCCCCACCACATCGGCTTCACGGACGAGTGGATCGCGGGCGCGCGCCGGTGGGCCTGGGAGGCGCTGGACGATGCCGGCGGTGCGCGCGACCCGTGGACCGACGGCTCGCTGGTGGCCCCGGCGTACGACCCGGCACTGCGCGTCAACCCGCCGCTCCGCCCGGCCGCCGACGCTGCCGCGTGCCTGGCCGCGCTCCGGGACGGGACCGCGGATGCGATCGCGACCGACCATGCGCCGCACACCGAGGTCGACAAGCACGTGGAGTTCGGGCTGGCGGCCAACGGGATCAGCGGGCTCGAGACGGCGTTCGGGATCGTGCTCGCGGCCGTCGAGTCCGGCGGCCTGCCGCTGGCGCGGGCGATCGAGGTGCTGACCACCGGTCCGGCGCGCGTCCTCGGGGAGCGGCTTGACCACGCGCCCGGGCTCCGGGTGGGGGAGCCGGCGGATCTCGTGGTCATCGACCGCGAGGCGTCGTGGACGGTGTCGCCGGACACGCTGCGGTCGAAGGGCCAGAACACGCCGCTGCTGGGTCGCGAGCTGCGCGGCGTCGTCCGCCTGACGATCGCGGCCGGCCGGATCGCCTACGACGCCGGCTGACCGCTCGCGCTCCGGGCGAGCACCGCCCCCGTGACGTCGTCGACGACCACCCAGGTGAGCCGCGGCGTCGCGTGCCCGAATGGATAGCCGATGGCGTCGTAGCCCGTCTCGAGGCCGCGCACGTACCACACCAGCCCGGCCGGCGGCGGCACCGCGGTGAGCGCGGCTCCCGCCGCCGGATCGAGGCGCGGCACCGTGGCGGGCCGGACCAGGGAGACGGCCAGGATCGTCCCCGCCCAGCCGATCGCCGCGACCTCCGCGACGCGCTCGTTGCGCAGGATCCATTCGTCGGGCTGGCTGTCGAGGCCCGTATCCAGGGTGGGCGGGGCACTGAAGGTCGCGCCATCGGCCCACGCGATCCCGTACGCGAGGAAGCGAGCGTCGCACGGGTCGTCCGGCTGACCGCAGCCCGCGGGCGCCGTCTCGAACGCCCCGATCACGACCACCGGGATCGGGGCGCCCCGGGCAGCGGCCGTCGTGCGGTCGATGCCGGCGGGGAGGGTGACGCCGACCGGAAATCGGGGATGGACGTGGGGCCCGAGGCCGGCGAACACGGCGCCGCCCGAGAACGACCAGGGGGCCTGTGCCAGGACACCGACCCGCTCGCAGGCCGGTCCGAGCAGCCCGAGCAGCCCGCCGTCGCAGGTGGCCGGCGGGTACAGGACGCCGAGGTATCCGGCGACCGCGAGCGGGCGCCCCAGGGCATCATCGTCGCGCAACGCGAGGGCCTCGACGACGGTGTGCACACCGAGGCCGGCGACCACGGTCGGGAAACGGGTCGAGCCGTCGGTCTCGACGATGCGGGCGGTGGGCGGCCGCGCGGTCACGGCCGGGCCCGGGTCGCTGGTGGGCGGATCACCTTCGGCACCGCGGCCTGGCTCTGACGTCGCCCCGGCGTCCCCGTTGCGAGTCGGAGCCATGGCTCCACCGAGCAGACCGCCCCCCGCGATGACGGCCAGCAGGGCGACCGGGGCGACCACGGCCGCGAGGTGCGCGAGGCGGCGGCGGGGCGTGCGCGGGGTGGTGGGGACGGGCTCGATGATCATCGGCTGCACACCAGCGTACGCGGCATGGGAACGGCCGGATCCCCTGGCACCGGCGCCCCGGCGGCGTCGAGGAGCGGCTCAGGGACCGGGCGACCGCGCGGGTCCTGGCGCCGGGTCAGCCTCGTCGTGGGCACCCTCCGACACGGGTTCCGACCCGGCCTCCGACACGGGCGCCGACCCGGGTTCGTCGCCGGCGGCCGGTTCGGTGCCACGGTCTCGCGGCGCCTGACACGCGTAGCACTCGCTCCGGTCCGATGCATTGTCGGCGTCGCAGATCGAGCACCGCCACCAGCCCGCGGCGGCGCGCGTGCGGCGGGCGTCCGCCGTCTTCCCGCGGCCGGACACCACGACGACGATGCCCACGATCAGGAGCGTCAAGCCGGCGACGAGCAGGGCCACGATGTACGGCAGCAGCGGATCGCCGAGCACGGGATCGGTGGCGGAGCTCCCGGAGGTGCCGCGGCCTGCCCCGAGGATCGGCGACGCGGAGACGAGCAGTGCCGATGGCGCGGCGGCGAGCGAGCGCAGATGGCGCCCAGCGCCGTTACCAATCGGGCGCGCGCGGATGCCGCACGACCTGGTGGTCACGACGCCGCGAGGCTCCGGAGCGTGGCCAGCAGCCGGTCGATGTCGCGCTCGGTCGTGAGGTAGTTCACGATCCCGGCGCGCAGCCAGGTGGCGCCGCGGATGGTCGTGGTCGAGAGCCATCCATCGCCCGACGCCTCGAGCGCGGCAGCCAGGCGATCCTGGTGTGCATCGAGCTCGGCCGCCGGGAGCGTGTGCGCCGTCGCGGCGCCGCCGGGCAGGTGGCGGAAGCAGACCACCGACAGCTCCGGCTCGGCGGGCTCGGCCTCGAGGTCGTCGGCCTCGGCGCAGCGCATCGCGAGGTAGGCGGCGAGGTCGTCATTGGCCTCGACGAGGCGGCCCAGCCCGGCCGTGCCCAGGTGCTTCCAGCTCATCCACAGCTTGAGCGCCCGGAACCGTCGGGTGCCCTCGAAGCCGAGCTTGTAGAAGTTGAGCTGGCCCGCGTGGGCGTCCTGGTGGGCGGCGTCGCCCTCGCCCGCCGGATCGGCGTTCGCGGTCGCGCCGATCGCCGGATCGGCGCCACCGGTTGCGCCCGTGCCGCCCTCGCCGCCGCGGTAGTACTCCGGCGCCCGGTCGAACGTCCGCCGGAGATCGGGCCCGTCGCGGACGAGCAGCGTGCCCAGGTCGTACGCCTGGAAGAACCACTTGTGCGGGTCGATCGTGACCGAATCGGCGAGCTCCAGGCCGGGCACGCGATCCCGGTCCCGGGCCGACAGCCGGGCCGCGCCACCGTACGCGGCGTCCACGTGGAGCCACAGGCCCTCGGCCCGGGCCAGCCCGGCCAGCTCCTCGACGAGATCGACGGACCCCGTGTTCGTCGACCCGGCGACCGCAGCGATGGCCACCGGCCTGAGGCCCGAGGCACGATCGCGCGCGATCGCCGCCGCGACCGGTGCCGCGTGCAGGCGAAACCGGTCATCGGCCGGCAGCACGACCAGCGTCTCGGGCGGAAAGCCGAGCTCGTCGAGCGCACGCGCGATCGAGAAGTGGGTCTGGTCGCTGGTGTAGACCCGAACGCCCTCCAGCGCAGCGCCCCGCGGCGGCCGCGCCAGCCCGACCAGGCGGCGGAGATGCACGTCGCGGACGAGGGCCATCGCGATGAAGTTGGCCATCACGCCGCCCGAGGTCATCAGCCCGAAGCTGCCCTCGCCATAGCCCACGAGGTCACACAGCCAGCGGACGACCTCCTCCTCGACGAACGCACCGACCGGGCCGGCGTGCCAGACGTCCACCCCCTGGTTCGTCCACTGGGCCAGCACCTCGCCCGCGATCGATGCGACCAGCGGCGGCGGGGTGAAGTAGCTGAGCGCGCGCGGGTGGTAGCTGTTGAGCGTGTGGGGCGCGATCCTGGTCCGGAACTCGTCGAGGACGTCGGCCAGCGGGTGCGGGTCGTCGGGTGCCGGACCCGGGCCCAGGCGATCGCCGAAGAACTCGCGCCTGAGCTCCGCGTAGCCGACGGGCTCGCCCATGGCGCGCCGCATCGCCTCGTCGTACAGCCAGTCGAGCGCCGCGCGCCAGGTTGCCCGTCCCGCGGTCTCGAGGGCGGCCCGGGACGCCGCGGCGTCGCGAATGCCGATCAGCTCCGGCTCGGGGTGCCAGCGGAACGGGGCGAGGGGATCGTCCGTCGCTTCGGGATCGTCCATCGCCGCGAATGGTAGGGCCCCGCGAGGGTCGGGCGGGCGGATCGGCCGCGTCTCGCGCGCGACCCGCCATCGCTGCCGGCGATCACTTTCGCGCTGAACGGATCTGCCACCGTGCGTTCGAAGCCGGGTGATCGCCCGGGGCGATTGACGCGAGCCGGGGAACGACCCTGAGCCGCGCTGGCGGACCTCGACGCGAAATGTGATCGCTGCCAGCGATGATCCGCGACTGAGCGAGGCCGCGCCGCCACCGGAACGGCGATACATTGGGCTCCATGACCTCCCCCGATCGTCCGACGTCGGTTCGACCTGTCGAGTACAAGGGCGAGCCGCTCGACGCCGAGCGCGGCCCGGGGCTCGGCTGCTTCCGGTTCCAGCTCGTGCTGCTGCTGGTGCTCGTCGTCCTGACGCCGCTGTCGGTGGTCTGGGACTGGGCGCCCGCGGTGAGCGCGGGGCTGCTGATCCTGACCCTGATCCTGCTGCTGTTCGCCGGGCAGACCGTGATCTTCCTGCTGCGCCTGGTCGCCGCCGATCGCCGCGAGGGTCGTCGCCGCCCGCTGGACAGTGCGACGCCGACCGTCGGCGAGCTCGAGGACGCACCCGCGGAGGACGCCGCCGGGACGTCAGCGCAGCCCGGCGAGGCAGACGCCCTGAACCCGGCCGCGCCCGATGACCTCGGGTCGCGCGACGCCGGCATGCGAGAATAGGCCGCGTCTCATCCAGCGTTCCCAGGAGGCAGCTCGCCAAGTGCCCGTTCTCGCGACGTTCTTCTCGGTTCGACGCGGTCGAGATCCGTTCTTCAAGTTCTTCATGAAGACGGTCTTCCCGCGCCAGGTGAAGGACTACGAGGACAAGTTCGGGATCCGGTTCCTGGGCTGGTACAACGTCGCGCACGGCTGGGACTTCGACAACGTGATCCTGCTCGACCTGCCGGACTACGGCACGCTCGACCGCCTCGAGGCGGACGAGGCGACGCGCGCGCTCGGCCACCGGGCCGGGGAATGGCTGTTCGAGCGCCATCACTCGATGTTCCTCCGAGAGCGGCTCGGAACTGATCTCGAATACCACGGCTGAAGGAGGCGCTCGAATGGACGTAGGTCGCAACGACATGCTCGGCGAGCTCGCCAGCGACGCCGCGCTCGAGCGGACGGACTTCATCGTCCAGGCCACCGAGCAGCTCAGCAAGTTCCTGGATCGCAACAAGGACCGGATCTCGCAGCTCGGCGGCCTGACCCTGATCGACGACGACCCCGACTACCTGTCGGTCGCCCCGGATCTCACCTTCCGCGTCCGCAGCCGGTACGAGGATCCGGACACGGGCGAGTGGATGTCCGAGACCGAGATCGTCGAGTCGCCCTCGGAGCTGGTCGAGCTGTACAACCCGGCCGAGGTCTACCAGGCGTTCGCCGAGGCCGCGCGCGAGGCCGCCGGCTTTGACAAGCAGCCCACGGCGGCCGACGACCTCATGCGGACCGCCGGGATCCCGCCCGAGGAGACGTTCGGGCTTGACGAGGCGGCGTACGCGGGTGCCGCGGACGAGTGGGCCGCGACCCAGCCCCCGGTCGCCGAGGCTGACGACGAGGAATCGGCAGCGCGAGCGCTGTACGACCTCGCCCTTGACTTCCAGGAGCGCAGCCAGCAGAACGAGGCACGGCTGCTCGAGCAGTTCGAGGAGGCTTCGGCCAAGCTCACGGTGCAGCTCGGCGACCTGATCATCGTCGACGACGAGGATGAGCGCCTGGTGCTCGGGTCGTCCGGCCGGTTCCGGGCGGAGGTGCTCCCCGAGGACGGCGACGGCGAGTGGCGCGAGCTCTCGGCCGCCGACGACCTGGTCGAGTTCTACGACCCGACCGACGTGTTCGGCGATCTCGCCGACGCGCTCGCCGAGGCCTTCCCCGCGGTCGCGCCCGAGTCCGAGGACGAGGGCGAGGACGAGGATGGCGAGGAATCCGACGAGGAGACGGACGAGGACGCCGGCGACGAGGACGGTGACGACGACGCGGCCGGCGAGGACCCGCAGCCCTAGCGGCGGGCGACCTCCGCCGTCGATCGCGCGCCCGCAGCCGGTGCGTGCCGCCGGCGCGGAGCTCGTCGAGAGCCGGGAGTTCGTCCCGGGGCAGTGGCGGCAGGTGTGGCATGCCCCGACGGTCGTCTCGGGAGCGCGAGCCGGCCAGTACCTCCACGTCCGGTCCGCCGACGCGCTCGGATTCCCGCTGCGCCGTCCGTACCCCATCGCGACCGCCGACCCCGCCAGCGGGACGCTCACGATCCAGGTCGCGGCCGGCACCCGAACCGGCGACCGGCTGCTGCGCCTGCGACCGGGGGATCCGGGCGACCTGATCGGGCCGCTTGGCCGGCCGTTCGAGGTGGATCCGCGATCCCGGCACCTGTTGCTGATCGCCGAGGGACCGTCGATCGCCGGGCTCCGGATGCTGATCGACGAGGCGATCCGTGGCGGCCGATCCGTGGTCCTCCTGTACGGCGCGAGATCCTCCGCTGCCGTGTATCCGTCGAGCCTGCTGCCCGACGAGGTCGAGTACGCGGTCGCGACGGCCGATGGCTCGCTGGGATACCAGGGGCCGGTTACGGACCTCATGCTCGAGTACGAGGCCTGGGCGGACCAGTCGTTCGCGTGCGGGCCGCCGCCGATGCTGGCCACCGTAGCGGGGCTCGCAAGTGGGCGGCGGCAGCGCCTGGGCGTCGCCACGCTGGGCCGCAAGCGCGGCGGCGGGCGACCGATCCCCGCAGGATCCGCGGAGGCTCGACGCAAGGCGTTCCTCCAGGTCGCGCTCGACCAGTCCATCGGCTGCGCGGCCGGCTCGTGCCAGGGCTGCGTCGTCGAAGGCGCGAACGGTCCGGTCCGGGTGTGCCGCGAGGGGCCGGTGTTCGCCGCGGGCGAGCTCGATTGGGGAGAGCCCTCGTGAAGGCGCGGCGACGGGTCGTCCCGGGGATGCCGCCGCGCCGCACGCCGACCGTACGCCGGGTCAAGTCCGCGATCACGCCCGTCTCGCGGGCCCCGAGGGTGTCGCCCGGGGTGGCTCGTCCCGACGCCGGGACCACGGACGAGGGCCGGGGCGCCGACGGCACGGGGACGACCGCCGTCGACCTGCTGGGCGGACGGCCGGTCGCGCTCGAGGTCGATCTGGGGCGCGGGCTCGTGCTGCGCAACCCGGTGATCGCGGCCGCCGGACCGTTCGGCTACGGGGTCGAGCTCGCCGACCTCGTCGACCTCGACCGGCTGGGCGGGATCGTCACCCGTGGCACGACGCTGAAGCCGCGCGGCGGGCATGGGGCGCCGCGGACCGCCGAGGTGCCATCGGGCCTGCTGGTCGGGATCGGGATGCAGAACTCGGGGATCGATGTCGTTCTGGAACGCTACGCCCAGGCGTGGGCGGCCTGGCACGTCCCGGTGATCCTCAACCTGTGCGCGGAATCGGTTGGCGACATGCTCGAGTGCGTCCGGCGGCTGGAGGGCGTGCCCGGGATCGCCGGGATCGAGGTCAACCTCTCCTGCGCGGGCGGACGCGGCGGCGCCATGTGGGGGCTCGACGAAGGGTCGGCCGGGTCGCTCATCGCCGCAGTCCGACGGGCGACCGAGCTGCCGGTGATCGCCAAGCTCACCGCGTCGGCCGCGGACGTGCGGTCGATCGCGCACGCCTGCGAGGATGCCGGCGCGGACGCGATCAGCGCGATCAACACGTTGCCGGGGTTGATGGTCTCGGGCGACCGGCTGGGACCGGCGCTCGGCAGCGGCTACGGGGGGATCAGCGGCCCCGCCCTCAAGCCGGTGGCGCTGCGCGTCGTGTACGAGGTCGCCCAGGTCGTCGACGTGCCAGTGATCGGGATCGGTGGCGTGGCGACCGTCGAGGACGTGCTCGACCTGCTCGCGGTCGGCGCCGTCGCGGTCGGGGTGGGCGTCGCCGTGCTCGCGGATCCAATGCTCCCGGTCCGCCTCGCCGACGAGCTCGCGGACGCGTGCCGCGCACGTGGGCTGGCGTCGGTCGCCGATCTGGTTGGGACGGCGCTGCCCGGGCGCTCGGCGCCACCATCGACGAAGGGCGCCGAGCACGCGCGCTGAGGCGCCGCCTTCCTCGCCTGCTGCGCCACGGGCGAACCGTCCGCCCGTCACGCGAAGATCGCGTGAACCGATGCCCCGCCCGATGACTCTTGTCTGGTAGGAGGGCAATGACGGCGGACGAGGACCCGGAACGCATCGCGCGGGCCCGGACCGGCGACGCCGCCGCGTTCGAAGCCCTCGTGGAGGCACGGGTCGGACCGATGACGCGCACGGCGATGGCGATCCTTGGACGCGAGGACCAGGCGCGCGATGCGGTCCAGGATGCATTGCTCGCCGCCTGGCGGGAGCTGGCATCGCTGCGTGACCCGGGCGCCTTCGACGCCTGGCTGACGCGGATCCTCGTCCATCGCTGCCGGCGTGTCGGGCGCGGTGACAGCGCGCGACGCCTCCGGGAGATCCCGCTCGACTCGCTCGGGCCCGCCGATGAGCCCGCCGGCTCCGATCCCGGGACGACGGACGACCGCCACGCGCTCGAGCGCGCCTTTGCGCGGTTGTCGATCGACGAGCGATCGGTCCTGGTGCTCCACCACCTCGATGGCCGACCGCTCGCGGACATCGCCGCCGCCCTGGAGATCCCGGTGGGGACGGCGAAGTCGCGGCTGTTCGCCGCGCGGCGCGCGCTGGAGCGATCGCTTGCCCGGGAGTCGACCCGATGACCGCGCCGCTCGAGGACCGCGACATTCGCGCGATGCTCGAGGTGCGCGCCGATCGGGCTGACCCTGCGATTGCTGCGAGGATCCGGGCGGCCGTCGCCGCGCAGATCGAGCGACGGGGACCAGCCCTGGACGTGCCCGTGCGACCCGTCGTGATCGACCGACCCGTGATGCGCCGGCGCCCGTGGTGGCTCGCAGGGCTCGCAACCGCGCTTGTCGTCGCGCTCGGCGTCGCGCTGGGCGGGCTGCTGGTCGCCGGCCCGCCGTGGACCCGTGACGGAACGTCGGGGAGCGAAAGCCCCGCCGCCGGGGGATCGCCTGCAGCATCCGCCGATGGGCCGTCGCCCGTCTCCGTGCCGGCGGAGCTGACGGTCGGTGCGTTCCGGGCGGACCTCGCGATCGGGCGGCTCAGCGGCCGGATCGTGCTGCTGACCGGGACGCTGACCGTCACGCCGATGGCATGTCTCGGTCCGGCCGCATGCCAGTCGATCGAGATCGCGGGCCTCGACGGCGTGAGGATCTCCTACTGGTCGCCGACCGCGAGCTCTGCGGACGTGCACGCCGCGATCGTCGCCCACCCCGGCCCGGTCCTGATGGCGTTCCGGGTCGATGTCGCGGACCTCGTGCTCCTCGGCTGGCCGCTCCAGCCGCCCACGGCCGCGCTGGCCGTCACGGAGCTCACCGATCCGGCGAGCGGCATCAGTGGCGACGACCTCGCCGTCGCCGGCGGCTGGCTGGTCGGCGGATCGCCGACGATCGAGTGCCCGACGGCGACGATTCCGTTTCGCTGTCCCGGTGTCGAGCCCTGGCTGACGAACGAGCCGCCGCGGTCGGACGGCACGCCAAAGGTGACCAACGGGATGGTGAGCGTGAGCGTCGGTGCGTCGGTGGACGTGGGGTCCGCACCAGCCGGAGTCTCAGGCCCGTTCCTGGTCCGGTCCATCGCGGTTCGGGGCGGGGCGTCGCCATTCCAGGTGATCGCCCGCCTGGATCCGGCAACCACGATCTCGCTGGGCGCTATCCGGCCGCCGGAGCCGAGCGGGTCGGGCACGATCTCCGAGGCGATGTCGGCGGCGGAGCTCCGGGCGGGTCTGGCCGACGGGTCGCTCACCGGTCGCCTGATCCTGGTCGATGGAAGCCTCCTGTCGGTCGCGTCGCCGCCGTGCTCGGTGACGCGAGGGCCGGAGTGCGTGACCCTGTACCTGCGCGGCCTCGAAGGGGTCCTGGTGCAGGCCGAGCAGCCGCTCGCCAGCATCGTCGACACCCCGGTGCCGACAAGCGGTCACCTCCTGTTCCGCGCCGGACCCGGTCTGCTCACGTACCTCGGCCGACCCCCGGAGCGACTCGACGCGCCCGTCAGCGCGACGCAGCTGCTGGGGACCGCGAACGCCCCCGGCTCGGACGTGCTGTCGGTCGTGTCCGGCTGGCTCGTGGTGGGCGGGATCCACTCCTGCCCGTTCGAGCCCGCGGGCGCCACGCCGTGCCCCGGACCGCCGCCCTGGCTGACGGACGACCGCCCATTCGATGACGGCATGCTCGCGAGCAACGACGGATCGAACGTCGCGCTCACGCCGACCATGTCCCGGCAGACGGTCGGGCAGATCGTCACCCGGGGCCCGTTCCTGGTGCGACGAATCTGGAAGACCGCGATCTGCGACGCGCCGGCCGGGGTGGACTGCCCCGGGGCGCAGTGGCAGATCGTCGCAGCGTTCGACCCGCAGGAAGTCGTGCGCGCCCAGGTCCCGTAGGGCGCCTGCTCTGCGTGCCCGGTTGGCCGTGGCCCTGCAGGCCACGAAATCGCCAGCCGGGAGTGGCATGAAGCTCATTCGTGGCCGGTTGGCGCGATTCCGTGGCGCCCCGGACCACACGAACGGCCCGGTGGGCGGGAATCTCGGTGCCAATTGGGGTTTCATGGCGCCGGACGCCACGCTCGGAGCGCCGCCGGACGCCACGCTCGGATCGCGCGCCGAGGCCCTGGCCGGCAAACCGGTTCGCGCCCGCCCCGGCCGGCGTAGCGATCCGGGTCCTCGGACTAGAATCGCGGGGTGACCACCCTCAAGCACACCCAGGGCCTGGCCGCGCGCCGCGCGATCGCGGAGCGGACCGAGGCGCTGTTCCGCGCCAGCGGCGCGCTTCGGCGAGGGCACTTCATCCTCAAGAGCGGCCGCCACTCGGACGCGTACCTCGAGAAGTTCCAGGTGCTGCAGGATCCGGCCGTGACGAGCGAGCTGTGCGGGCTCTGGGCGGGCGCCCATCGCGATGACGCGGGTGCTGCGACCGTGGACCTGGTCGCCGGCCCGACCACCGGCGGCGTGATCCTGGCGTTCGAGACGGGGCGCCAGCTGGGAACCCGCGCGATCTTCGCCGAGGAGGTGGCCGCCGAGCCCGGCACCGCCCCGCGCCGCGAGTTCCGGCGCGGCTTCACGATCGCGCCCGGCGAGCGGGTCCTGCTGGTCGACGACATCCTCACCACGGGTGGGTCGCTGCTCGCAACGATCCCGGCCGTCGAGGCGGCTGGCGGCGAGATCGTGGAGTGCGCGGTCCTGGTCGACCGCTCCGGCGGCATGGCGTCGCTGACGTCGCCGGCGACCGGCCGCGTCTACCCGCTGCGTGCGCTGTGGCAGCTGGAGCTGCCGACGTGGGATCCGGGTCCCGCGGCGTGTCCCCGGTGCGCCGCGGGCGACGACGCCGTCAAGCCGGGCAGCGGCGGCACGGGCCTGGCGCCCAGATGATCGGTGCCCGGCGCGCGGCCGCGACGCTCGCCGTCGCGATCACGCTGGCGGTCGCGGCGGTCTCGTGCACCCCATCGGCGACGTCGACGCCCGGCCCGGCGGGCTCAGGGTCCATCGGCTCGCCGCTCGCGGAGACCCCCGGGGCCAGCGATCCGGTACCCGCGTCACCGGTCACCGGCATCCTGACCGGGATCGAGTCATCGGGGCTCACGAAGGTGACCGGGTTCAGCCTCCGGACGGCCGACGGCCGGGAGGTCAGCTTCCGGATCGGGATCCTCGAGAACGGCGCGCAGTTCCCGCCCGGGCACCTTGCCGAGCACCTCGCGACGTCCTCGCCGGTTCGCGTGTTCTTCCGCGTCGAGGATGGCGATCTCGTCGTGTACCGCCTGGAGGACGCCAGCTAGGCGGGTCGGCCGGCAACCGGCGTGGCGGCGGGCCGCGATGGATGGTTGCGCGAGGCGGGCAATCGGGCGCGGCCATCCGGTCGGCCGACGCCGGGGTCAGGAGCCGGCGATGTCCGCGATCGCCGCCTTGAGCTCGTCCACCCCGACCACGCCCTCGAACGAGCCCCGGATGATGCCGTCGCGATCGACGCTGAAGATCCACGGCTCGGACAGGAGGCCCCACTGGTTGACGGCCTCGACCGGCTGGAGCTGCCCGTTCGCGTCGAGCACCGGCTGCAGCCGGCCTTCGGTGAACTGCAGCTGGTACGGCTCGACGTTGATGAACGCGACGCTCTTGGGTGAGGCTTGGGCGACCGACTTGACCCGGTCCAGGGTGGGGCCGCACTGGGCGCTCACGCAGAACGCGGGCGTGGCGAACACGACCACGAACGGCCGGTGCTGCGCGATGGCGTCGGCGATCGAGAGCTGGTAGAAGGCCGGATCCGGGCTGGGGTCGGTGGCGATCTTGGCCAGGTCACCGCCCACGTCTGCGGCCGTCGGTGTGTCCGATGCCGGTGCCTTCGCGCCCACGGCCACCGTCGTGCCCGTCTGCTGGACATCGAAGCCGACGGAGATCGATTCCTCGGGCTCCCCGGGCGCCGCCGTCGTGAACACGGCCTTCCAGCTGCCGGCAACCAGGAAGTCGACCGTCGCCACGTAGTCGCCGCGGGAGCCCTCGATCGCCCATACGAACTTCGCCGCGGTCGGCGGGCCTGGCTCGGTCTTGCCGGGCGCGACGAACGCGACCGACGCGGTGCGATCCGGGGCGGACACGGGCTTGGTGCCGGTCGAGTCGAGGAACGAGAACAGGAACCGGTTGTGACCGACGACCTCCTGCGAGCTGACGATGATCGGGATCACCGATGCCTGCGCGGCCGAGCTCCCCGGCGGCCCGGGCGTCGGGCCGGAGGATCCGGCGGGCTGGGAGCCCCCGCACGCGGCGACCGCGAGCGCGACGAGGACCATGATCGGAACGGCGGAACGGCGGAACGGACGGCGTGACATGCGATCCAGCGTAGCCCCGGCCGCCCAGATCCGCCGGGAACGAGGTGACGCATCGACGCGACCGAGCGAGGGCGGCACAGTGAGGTCGGGCGCGCGGTGGCCCGACCGGGGCGCCCGGCCCGACCGCCCAAAGCCGGGCCACGAGGACGACGCGTAGAATGTCGGCGGCTTCCCGGGATGCGCCTGCTCCCGCAGCCCCCGTCCCGGAGGACGATCGCCCCACCGTGACCCGCTTCCAGAAGCTCGCCGCCGCCACCGTGGTCACGACCGTCCTGCTCGTCACCATCGGCGTGATCGTGCGCGCGACCGGCTCGGGGATGGGCTGTCCGGACTGGCCGCTGTGCCACGGCCAGGTGATCCCACCGGTCGACGACTACAAGGCGTGGCTGGAGTGGATCCACCGGACCGTCGCGGCGATCATCGGCTTCGAGATCCTGGGCCTCGCCTGGGTTGCCTTCCGCGACCATCGCGACAACCGGACGATCACCTCGATGTCGCTGGTCGCCATCCTGCTGGTCGGTTTCCAGGCATGGCTCGGCCGCGAGACCGTCCGGCTCAACAACTCGGGCGAGTCGGTCACCGCCCATCTCGCGTCGGCGATGGCGCTGCTGGGGCTGCTGGTGTTCATCCTGGTCCGCAGCTACTACCCGGCCCGGATCGGGGGAAGGGGAGCGAGCCAGCGGTTCACGCTGCTGGCGGCGTTCACCGCGGCGGCGGTGTTCGCGCTGCTCCTGTTCGGCTCGAACGTGACGGCGACCTCGCAGTGGTACGTGTTCCCGGACTGGCCGCTGATGAACGGGTCGCTGTTCCCGCCGCTCACCGATGCCAACACCGCGCACGTCCTCCACCGCTGGGTCGCCGGCGTGGTCGGCGTCATCGTGTGGCTGACCGCCCTGGCGGCGTGGCGCACCCAGCGATCTCGCCCCGTCGTGGTCTGGCTGGCGGTCTCGACGGCCGTCCTGTTCACGGTCCAGGCGGTCGTCGGTGGGCTCCAGGTCCTGACCGGGCTCGCCGAGTGGACGCAGACCCTCCACCTCGCGCTGGGCGCCGTGATCTGGGCGCTCCTGATGGCGCTCGTGGCGATCTCCTACTTCCGCGCCCGCACGGCGGCCGTGCCGGGCCCCGCGGGCGGCACGCCGCTCGAGGACGCACCCGGCGGGGGCCAGGACGCCGGCGCCGGCACTCACCGCACCGCCGACACGATCCGGGCGTACGTGGCGCTGACCAAGCCCCGAATCATCGAGCTGCTGCTCATCACCACCGTGCCGGCGATGGTGCTGGCGACCCGGGACCTGCCGGGGATGAACCTTCCCGAGTGGACCCGGCTCGTGTTCTGGACGATGCTGTGCGGCACCCTCGCGGCCGGCTCGGCGAACGCGATCAACCAGTATCTCGACCGCGACATCGACCTGCTCATGAGCCGCACCCGCCGCCGGCCACTGCCCGCACACGACGTGACCCCCGAGAACGCCGTCGTGTTCGGGATCGCGCTGGGCGCGGTGTCGATCGCGCTGATGGCCTGGCAGGTCAACCTGATCGCGGCGTTCCTGACGCTGCTCGCCATCGGCTTCTACGTCGTCGTGTACACGATCATGCTCAAGCGCTCCACGCCCCAGAACATCGTCATCGGCGGCGCGGCGGGCGCGCTGCCACCGGTGATCGGCTGGGCCGCCGTGACCGGCCGGGTCGACGTCCCGGCGCTGCTGCTGTTCGCGCTGGTGTTCTACTGGACGCCGCCCCACTTCTGGGCCCTCGCGCTGCGGATCCGCAAGGACTACGAGGCGGCCCGGGTGCCGATGCTGCCGGTCGTCCGGGGCGTGCCCGAGACCGCGCGCCAGATCGCGCTGTACACGATCCTGCTGGTCGCGATCAGCCTGGTGTTCTTCGCCGTCGCGCACATGGGCCCGGTGTACCTGGTTGCCGCGCTGGGCCTCGGCGCGGTGTTCCTGTGGCGCGCGTTCACGCTGTGGCGACAGGCGGCGTCGCCCGAGGGCTCGCTGGCCCAGGCGATCCGGCTGTACCGATTCTCGATCAGCTACCTCACCCTGCTGTTCGTCGCGGTGGCGGTCGACACCCTGCTCATCGGGCAGCTCAGCTGAGCGCTCGGGTGGCGGCCCGTCGCGGCCCGTGGGGACGCCTCGCCGGCGCACCGGCGATCCTCGCGGCGCTCGCGCTGACGATGGCCATGCTCGGCGGACCGGCCGCGTCATCCGTCGCCGCATCGTGCGCGACGACGCCATCGATCGACGAGGCGGTGCTGCTGGGCGACGTGGTGTTCGTCGGCACGGTCCTGCGCACCGACAACGGCGGCCGCTGGGCGACGGTCAGGGTCGAGGAGCGCTGGAGCGGGGCGCGGTCGCTGGGCGAGACGGTCGTCGTGCACGGCGGACCCGAGCCCGGCACCGCGACCTCGATCGATCGAACCTATGTGACGACCCGGTATCTGTTCGTCGTCCGCCACGGGGACGGCGTCCTCGAGGACGACCAGTGCACCGCCACGACGCCCTGGACGCCCGCCCTGGCGCGGCTCCGCCCGATCGACGTATCACCGGCGGCGGACGTGGTCGCGAACACGGCATCGACCCAGATCGACCTCGAGCCGCTGCTGCCGGTGGTGGCCCTGGTCGGGGCGCTGGTGATCGCGGTGATCTCGTACCTGTTCGTCCTCCGCGCGCGGCAACGGCCGCCCGACTGGATGCGCTAGCGGGGGTTCCCGGCGCCCCCGGTCACTCCGCAGTTCCCCGGCGTGCGCTCCCGGCACGCGCGATCTCGGCGCGCAGGGCGTCCACCGTGGGCGGCCGGCCCAACACGCCGCGCAGGACGTCGGCCGGTGCGCGACCCAGTCCGAAGCGGTACACGTGGTCTCGGACCCACGCGTACCAGCCCGGATCGCCGTCGATCCAGTCGCCGCGAGCCGCCCGGATCGCCGCCCGCAGGTCCGCGACCAGCACCGCGCCGATCGCATAGTTCGCCATGTAGCCGGGCTCCTGGACGAGCTGCCCCCGGATCGCCCACCACGACCACTCCGGATGTGGCGCGATGCCGAGGTAGGTGGAGGTGATCTCGGTCCACACGTCGTTCGGCCGCCGCGTCGGGTCCGCATGGAGCCGGATCTCGAACAGCGCCCAGGCCGCGTCGAGGGCCACACCGGCGTAGCGGCAGCGCAGCAATTCCGCAACAGGAACCGCGGGCGCGCCCCGCAGCCAGCGCGCCTGCCAGGCAGGTTCGGCGACATCGAGCGCCACGAGCTCGGCCAGCGCCTCGGTCAGCGCGTCCGAGGCGGGCCAGTC
This sequence comes from uncultured Chloroflexia bacterium, assembly GCA_963749705.1. Lineage (GTDB taxonomy): Bacteria > Chloroflexota > Limnocylindria > Limnocylindrales > CSP1-4 > CAIXZV01. The sequence continues at coordinate 240,333 of CAVVNQ010000007.1, forward strand.
GGCGAACGCCGGCCGAGTCCGGAGCGCCGCGATGTGGATGGCGTGGCCCGTCTCGTGGACCAGCTCGGTGAGCTCACCCAGCCCGCCATCCACGTAGCTGGCGAGGACCGTCGGCGCTCCCGGAGACCACGAGCCGTCCGGGCGCAGGGATGGGCGGCCGCCGAACGTGGTGAACGCGACGGGCACCGCGGGCCGGCCGGGCCGGGGCGTGGTGTCGAGCTGCACGTTCAACGTGTCGAGGTCGGCACCCAGCGCGGCGTACAGCTCGCGGTTGACCCTGAACACGCGGTCCAGCGGCAGCGCGTCGCCCATCGCTCGATCCGCCGCGCCGGCGAGCCACCACCAGTCCCAGGGCTCGATCGCGCGACCGATCGCGCCGACGTCGCCGGCGCCGCCCGCCTCGCCGTCGACCGCCGGCGGCGCCGCGACGGCGTCTCGCCACGCCTCCAGGGTCGCGACGACCCACGCCTCGATGTCATGGACGGTCACGCCCAGCGCGACGGCATTGGCGGCGATGGGGGAGCGGCCCCGGCGCCACAGGTCTGCGGACGTGGCCAGCAGCGCCCGATACGGCGATCGCTCGCCGGCGTCGCCGTCGACCACCCGCCACAGCGGCTCGAGCGCGAGGAACAGGCGCCGCCTGGCGGTCGCCGAGGTCTCGGTCGCGAGCCGGCCGAGGATCCTGGGGCGGGTCAGCGACGCGCCTTCGAACGGGAGCCGGTCCGCCAGCGCGCCGTAGCAGCCATCGAGGCGGCGATGGAGCTCGTCGCCGCCGCGCTCGATCGCCATCGCCCAGGCGGCGGGATCGTCGCAGGTCCCGCGGTCGATCGCCGGCGCGACGGGCAGGCCTGCGTCATCGGCGAAGGCGCGCTCCATCCCGACCCCGATCGCGGCGCGTGCCCGGCGATCCTCCGCCGAGAGCGACGGATCGTCGGGCGGCACGCGCTCCAGCTCGCGCCGCAGGACCGCCTCGGTCGAGGCCGCGTCGGCTTCGAGCGATCCGGTGTCGGGTGGTTCGCCGCGCGCCCTCGCAACGTCGAGCCGGTCCCGGGCGTCGCGGGCGGCGAGGTATGCGGCCTCGAGCGCGTCGAGGGGTGCGGGGGCGGTCATCGGCGGATCGCGCGGCTCGTCATCGGGATCCATGCTGCCACGCCAGACCGGTCGCGGCCCGGTTGTGTCACGATCCGTCCATGGAGCTGACCTTTCTCGGCGGGGCGCGAACGGTCACAGGATCGCGCCACCTGGTTGACACGGGCCGGGCCCGGGTGCTCGTCGACTGCGGGATGTTCCAGGGCGGGCCCGACGAGTCGATGCGCAACCGGATCCCGCTCGGGTTCGACCCGAGCACGCTGGACGCCGTCGTCCTCACCCACGCCCACCTCGACCACTGCGGCCTCCTGCCGCTCCTCGTCCACGAGGGGTTCCGGGGCCCGATCCTGTGCACCGCGGCGACCGCCGAGCTGACCCGGCTCGTGCTGCTCGACTCGGCCAAGCTCCAGGTCGAGTTCGCCAGGCGGACCGCGCGCCGAAACCGGCGCAACCCGGATCGCGCGGCGGAGACCGAGGCTCGCGAGAAGCGCGCGTACGAGGAGGCGCTCGAGGAGGCCATCGAAGGCGCGGGCGCGAGCTCCGGCGCGGAGGCGGGCGGCCCCGGCTCCCGCGATCCCGAGGACCTGCTCCGGGCCGCCGGACCGGAGGTCATCCAGGACTTCGGCACGCCGCTGTACACCGAGGACGACGCGAACGCGGTGCTGCCGATGCTGCGCCACATCCCGTACGGCGCGGAGCACGAGGTCGCCCGCGGCGTCCACGTCACGCTGCTGGACGCGGGCCACATCCTCGGCTCGGCGATCGCTCGGATGCGGATCGCCCGACCCGGCGGCGGTCGCGACACGATCGTGGTCTTCTCCGGCGACCTCGGGCGGCCCGGGACGCCGATCATCCGCGACCCGACACCCGTCACGGACGCCGACTTCGTCCTGTGCGAGTCCACCTACGGCGGTCGCGAGCACGAGCCGGCGGAGCAGTCGATCGAGACGCTGGCCTCGGTCGTGCGCGAGACGGCGGACCGGCGTGGCGTGCTGCTCATCCCGTCGTTCGCCGTCGGCCGGACGCAGGAGATCGTGTGGGAGCTCGACCGGCTGCTGACCGCCGGCCGCATCCCGGAGCTGCCCCTGTATCTCGACTCGCCCATGGCCCGCAGGGCGTCGGATATCTATCGGGCGCATCCGGAGGCGTACGACGCGGAGACGGCGACGCTGCTGCGGGAGCACGAGTCACCGCTCGACTATCCGGGCCAGCACGTCGTCCAGACCGTCCAGGAGTCCGAGGCGATCGAGCGTTCGACACCGCCCACGATCATCGTCGCCTCGAACGGGATGCTCACCGGCGGGCGTTCCGTGGGGCACGCGTCGCGCATCCTCGACGATCCGTCGTCCACGGTGCTGTTCGTCGGCTACCAGGGTGAGGGAACGCTGGGCGGGCATCTCGTCCGGGGCGCGAAGTCGGCGCGGATCAACGGCCACCAGATGCGGATCCGCGCGACGGTCCGGTCGCTCGACGGGTTCTCGGCACACTCCGACGAGCCGGAGCTGCTCGCCTGGATCGGGGGGTTCATCCGGGGCCGCAGGCCGGGCGATGCGGGCGTGCCCAAGCGGGTGTTCCTGGTCCACGGTGACCCGCCGGCGCAGCAGGCGCTGTCGCCCAAGGTGGCCGAGCTGGGGTTCGAGGTCGAGGTTCCGGCCTGGCACCAGACGGTGTCGCTGGACTGAGCCGGGCATGATGGTCGAGGTGGGGAGAGAC
>CAVVNQ010000008.1:0-395691 GCA_963749705.1 uncultured Chloroflexia bacterium
GTCATAGCTTTTCGACCTGGAGGAAGTCGAGCTCCACCGGCGTCTCCCGGCCGAAGATGCTGACCAGGACCTTGAGCTTGTTGCGCTCGGGGTTGACCTCGTCGACGGTGCCGATGAACTCCGCGAACGGACCGTCCGTGACCCGCACGCTCTGGCCCTTGATGAACGCGACCCGGAACTTGGGCGTCTCGACGCCCATGTGCCGCAGGATCTGCTTCACCTCGGTCTCGTCGAGGGGGATCGGCTCGCTGCGCATGCCGGGGATGTTGCCGCTGCCGACGAAGCTGGTCACGCCGGGCGTGTTGCGGACCACGAACCACGACTCCGGGTCGAGGATCATCTCCACCAGCACGTAGCCCGGGTAGACCTTCTTCTGGACGGTGTGCCGCTGGCCCTGGCGGATCTCGATCTCGTCCTCCATCGGGACGAGGACCTGGAAGATCTTGTCCTCCATGCCCATCGACTCGATGCGGTGCTCGAGGTTCGCCTTGACCTTGTTCTCGTAGCCCGAGTAGGTGTGGATCACGTACCAGCGCTTCTCGGGCGCCTTGTTCGCGGTCAGCTGCTCGGTCATGCCGTCAGGCTCGTGAGGAACTTGACCACCTGGTCGTACCCCGTATCGGCGACCGTGATGTACAGCCCGACCACGAACGAGATCAGGAACACCAGGACCGTCAGGTTGCGCACCTGGATGCGATTGGGCCACGAGACCTTCTTGAGCTCGGACCATGATTCGTCAATGAAGCGGCGAAGTCGGTTCACGGATGCCTTTTCAGCGCTCGGTGGTGATGGCAGGGGCGATAGGACTCGAACCTACAACAACCGGTTTTGGAGACCGGTGCTCTGCCAATTGAGCTACGCCCCTGCGATGGCCGGCCAGCTGGCTACTTGGCCTCCCGGTGCAGCGTGTGGCGCCGCTCCCGGGGACAGTACTTGAGCAGCTCGATCCGGTTGGGATCGTTCTTCTTGTTCTTGCGCGTCGTGTAGTTGCGCGTCTTGCACTCGGTGCAGGCCAGCTGGATCGCCGGGCGCGCCTCGACTCGTGCCATGTCGTCTCGCTACTCGATGATGCTGGTGATCGCGCCGGCGCCGACGGTCCGGCCACCCTCGCGGATGGCGAACCGCTGCCCGACCTCGAGCGCGATGGGGGTGATGAGGTCGACGGTCATGTCCACGTTGTCACCGGGCATGATCATCTCGGCCCCGTCGGGCAGCCCGATGGCCCCCGTGACGTCGGTCGTGCGCAGGTAGAACTGCGGCCGGTAGCCGTTGTAGAACGGGGTATGGCGGCCGCCCTCCTCCTTGGTCAGGACATAGACCCGGGCGATGAACTTGGTGTGGGGGGTGACGGAGCCGGGCTTGGCCAGCACCTGGCCGCGCTCGATGTCGTCGCGCTCGATGCCCCGCAGCAGGCAGCCCACGTTGTCGCCCGCCTGGCCCTGGTCGAGCAGCTTCTTGAACATCTCGACGCCGGTGACGACCACCTTGCGGGTGGCGTTGATGCCGACGATCTCGACCTCCTCGCCGACCTTGACGATGCCGCGCTCGATGCGCCCGGTGGCGACGGTGCCCCGGCCCTTGATCCCGAACACGTCCTCGACCGGCATCAGGAACGGCTTGTCGATGGGACGCTCGGGGTTGGGGATGTACGAGTCGACCGCGTCCATCAGCTCCTGGATCGGGGCGTAGGCCGGATCCTCGGGATCGTCGCCGGCCTCGAGCGCCTTCAGCGCGGAGCCGCGGATGACCGGCACGTCGTCACCCGGGAAGTTGTTCTTGGTCAGCAGCTCGCGGACCTCGAGCTCGACGAGGTCGAGCAGCTCGGGGTCGTCGACCGCGTCGACCTTGTTGAGGAACACCACGATGTACGGCACTTCCACCTGGCGGGCGAGCAGGATGTGCTCGCGGGTCTGGGGCATCGGGCCGTCGGTCGCGGCGACCACCAGGATCGCGCCGTCCATCTGGGCGGCACCGGTGATCATGTTCTTGATGTAGTCGGCGTGCCCGGGGCAGTCGACGTGCGCGTAGTGACGGTTGGCCGTCTCGTACTCGACGTGGGCGATCGCGATCGTGATCCCGCGCTCGCGCTCCTCGGGGGCGTTGTCGATCGAATCGAACGCGCGGTACTCCGCGGCACCCCGCAGCGCGAGGTACTTGGTGATCGCGGCGGTGAGCGACGTCTTGCCGTGGTCGATGTGGCCGATCGTGCCGACATTCACGTGCGGCTTCGTGCGCTCGAACTTCTTCTTGGCCACAGGACCTTCTCACTCCAGGGCTTGGGCGGTGCTGACCGCCTGGATGGACCGGGATCGGCGAGGGATGGAGCCCAGAACGGGATTCGAACCCGTGACCTCATCCTTACCAAGGATGTGCTCTGCCAGCTGAGCTATCTGGGCCCGCTGGACGCAGGTCGGCGGCCGATCCACGTCCGTTGAGGCGTTGCTTGTCGATGGAGCCGACGACGGGACTCGAACCCGGAACCGGCGGTTTACAAAACCGCTGCTCTACCAATTGAGCTACGTCGGCACGCGCGCAGCGTCAAACAAGAGTAGGACTCCGCGAGCCGGGGAATGATACGGCCCGCCAGCCGACGCGTCAAACCTCCGGCGGTCCCGTCGAGGGTGTCGGCGACGGGCCTTCGGCGGCGTCCTGGGGCGGGTCCGTGGCGTCATCCGGCGACGGGCGCGCGATCGCGTCCGCCTCGCCACTGGTCGGGGCGCCGGGCAGGAGCTCCTCGTCTGCGAGCGGCGCCGGCTCGGGATCCGGGGCCGTGGCGCGCGGACGGGTCGTCCGCGGCTTGCGGGTCCGGGCGGGTCGAGGCCCGGTCCCCGGCGGCTCGGTCGACTCGCCCGCGACGGCGTCGGTGGGCTCGCCGGCCGGCTCCGTGTCGGCCGCCGGGGCGGCCTCGGGCAGGCCACGCTGCGCGGCGGCCTCGTACAGCAGGATCGAGCCCGCGACCGAGGCGTTGAGCAATTCGATCCGGCCATGCATCGGAATGCGAACCAGCAGGTCGCAGCGACGCCGGACGGCAGGGCCGAGCCCGCGTCCCTCGCTGCCGACGACGATCGCGATCGGGCCGCGCAGGTCGGCCTCGCGTGCGGACAGCAGCGCATCGCCATCGGCGCCCACGATGCGCAATCCGCGCGCGTGGAGGTCGGCGAGCGATCCCGGCAGGTCATCGACGGGGGCCAGGCGGAGATGCTCGACCGCGCCCGCGGAGGCCTTGACCGCGGCCGGCGTGAGCGGCGCCTGGCGGCGCGTCGGGAAGATCGCCCCGTGGACGCCCGATGCCTCCGCGCTGCGGAGCAGGGTGCCGACGTTCTGGGGGTCCTCGAGCGAGTCGAGCACGAGGACGAGCGGCGGCTCCGCCCGCACCGCGGCAACCGCGAGGATGTCGTCCAGTCCCGCCCACTGGCGCGGCGCCACCACCAGGGCGACGCCCTGGTGGCCATCGAACCCGGCGATCGCGGTCAGCGACCCACCCTCGACCTCGACCACCGGGATCCGCAGGCTCGTGGCGTGGAGCACGAGCTTCTCGAGCGCGAGCCGGCGCTGGGGCACGACGAGCAGCCGCTTCGCTTCGCGCCGCGCGACGAACGCCTCCTCCACGGGACGACGGCCGGCGACCAGCTCCTCGCCCTCCGCGAGCTCGAGGATCTCGGGCGAGTCGGTGGGCGGCCGGTACGATCGACCCTGGTCGCCGCGATCCTGCCACGGGCGGGGTCCCGGGCGGCCGGGCCGCTGGTGCGGCCGATCGGCACCCTCCCAGGGTCGCGCCGGCCTGGAGTCCCATGCGCGCGCCGAGCGCGGGCCGTCAGGCGTCGGGCCACCCGGGGGCGGCGGGTCCGGGCGCCGGTCCGGCGGACGCCCGCCCATCGGGGGTCGGCCCATCGGCGGCCGGCCCATCGGGCGACGAGGCCGGTCATCCGGGTATTGCGAGCCCGGCGGTCGCGGTCCGCCTTCGGCCTGATGGCGGCGAGGCTCGTCCCATGGTCGGCCGGTGGGCCGGGTCGGCCGTGGGCCGTCGCCCATGCCGAACCCACGCCGCCCGCCACCGGGGCGGCCCTGCTGGTAGTCGCGCGGACCACGCCGATCGTGCGGGCCGCGCATGTCGCGCGAGTCCCGGTCGTGCGGGTCGCGCAGGTCGCGCGAGTCCCGGGCGTCGCGCGACTCCCGGTCATCGCGGTCATCGCGGAAGCGTCCGGGGCCGCCGGCAGGTCCGCGGGGACGGTCGAGGTCCTGCCCTGGCGGCGGCGGCCACGGCCGGCCCGGGGGACGCCGGTCGTCGCGGAACCCACCCGGTCTCGGGCCACCTGGCCTCGGGCCGCTCGGGCCGCGCCGCGGACCTCCCCCTCGACCAGGCTCGCGGCGCGCCGGGCGCTCGCCGTCGTCGCGGGGCCCGCGGCGGTCAGTCACCCGCGCCCACCAGCGGTCTCCACCGCTGCCCGTCGCGCGTGTCCTCGACGGCGATCCCCCTGGCAAGCAGCTCGTCCCGGAGGCGGTCCGACTCGGCGAAGTCGCGCGCGGCTCGGGCTGCGGCCCGCTGGTCGAGCAGCGCCTGGTGCTCCGGATCGAGCTCCACGACCGGTGCGGCGATGCCGAGCACCGTATCGAGGTCGCGGATCGTCGCCACCGCCCGAGCGGCATCGGCGGTCGAGAGCGACCGCGCGTCGAGCCGCCGGTTGAGGTCGCGCACGCCCTGGAACAGCGCGGCGAGCGCCTCGCTCACGTTGAGGTCGTCGTCGAGCGCCTCATCGAACCCCGTCCGCATGGCGTCGAGCACGGCGGGCAGGGACGGATCGTCGTCGTGCGCCTCGCGATAGGCGGCGAGCGCGAGGAGCAGGGCATCGATCCGCTCCACCGCGGCCGCGGCAGCCTGGAACGACGCCTCCGAATAGTTGAGCGGGGTCCGGTAGTGGACCGCGAGCAGCGCGTACCGCAGCGCCCGCGGCGACACGCCCGAGGCAACGACCTCGTCCACGGTCGCGATGTTGCCGACCGACCGTGCCATCTTCTCGCCGTCCAACCGGAGGTGGGCGTTGTGCAGCCAGGTGCGCACGAACGGCCGGCCCGTGGCGGCCTCCGACTGGGCAAGCTCGTCCTCGTGATGCGGAAACACGAGGTCCACGCCGCCGGTGTGGATGTCGAACGACTCGCCCAGGTGCGCCATGCTCATCGCGGAGCACTCGATGTGCCAGCCCGGCCGGCCCGGGCCGATCCGCGTATCCCATGACGGCTCGTCGTCGCGGGGCCCCTTCCAGAGCGCAAAGTCCCGCACGTCGTCCTTGCCGTAGTCGTCGGTCGCGACCCGCTCGCCGACGCGCATCGCCGCGGGATCAAGCCGCGCGAGCCGCCCGTACGCCGGCCACGACGCGATCCGGAAGAACACCGAGCCGTCGTCGGTGCGGTAGGCGTGTCCCTTGTCGATGAGCGTGGCCACGAGGTCCGCGATGGGCGCGATATGGTCGGTCGCCCGCGGCAGCACGTCGGGTCGCTGCATCCCGAGCAGGTCGGCATCGGCCAGGAACCTGGCCGCCCAGCGGTCGGTGAGCTCGCGAGTGGAGGTCCCTGCGGCCGCCGCGCGCTGGATGATCCGGTCGTCGATGTCGGTCAGGTTCATGACCCAGGTGACGCGGAGCCCGCGGTGCCGGAGGTGCCGGACCAGGAGGTCCGCGAACAGAAACGCGCGGAAGTTGCCGATGTGCGCAGCGCCGTAGACCGTCGGGCCGCAGCTGTAGATGCGGACGTGGCCGGGCTCGATCGGCTCCAGCGGTCGGGTCTCGCCGGTGAGGGTGTCCTGGAGCCGGATCGTCATGCCCTCCGCTCCACGATGGCGACGGCACGGGCCGACATCGAGCGCCCGGCGCCCTCGTCGCCGGCCAGGTTGCCAGTGGAGGCCTTGACGTTGACGCTGCCGATCGGCACGCCGAGCAGCGCCGCGATGGCGGCGCGCATGTCGTCCAGCCGGGCGCCCAGCCGCGGGCGGGCGCCGATGATCACGAGGTCGACGGATGCCGGGGCCAGGCCCGCCGCGGACAACCGCGACACGACCTCCGTGAGCAGCGACCGGCTGTCGATGCCCCTCGGCGTCGTCGCGTCGGCCGGGAACAGGCGCCCCAGGTCGCCGAGGCCCGCCGCGCCCAGCAGCGCATCCGCGACGGCGTGGAGCGCGACGTCGCCATCGGAGTGACCGGCCAGGCGAGGTGCGCCGGCCAGCTCGATCCCGCCCAGCCGCAGCGGCGTCCCGGGCCCGAACGGGTGGCTGTCGTGCCCGAGGCCGATCCGCACTGCCGCCGGGGGCAGCGCGAGCTCGACGCGCCGGAGATCGTCGGGCAGCGTCACCTTGAGATTCGAGGGCTCACCGGGGATTGCATGGACCGTGATCTTACAGGCCTCGAGCAGCGCGGCCTCATCCGTGAACTCCGGGGGCCGGTCGGGAGGGTACCGCTGCCATGCGTCGAGGAGCAGCCCGCGGCGCACGCCCTGCGGCGTCTGCGCGGCCGCCAGCGTCGCGCGATCGACCGTTCCGGCCACGACACCGTCGCCGACCTGCTTGAGCGTCTCGGCGACCGGGACCACGGGGATGGCCGCGCCGTGCGTCGCGGTTGCTCGGGCCACCGCCGTCACGAGGTCCGACGAGACCAGCGGACGGGCACCGTCGTGGATCAGCATCGGTCGGTCGGGCCGGCCGGGGTCCAGCGCCTCGATCCGCATCACGCCGGCGGCGACCGATGCCTGCCGGGTCGCGCCGCCGGCGACGACGGCATCGACACGTCGCGGGAGCCAGCCGGCTCGGCTGATGTCGTCCACTCGCCCGGGTGCGGTGACGAGGACGAGGCGCGCAACGACCGGCGACGCGGCGATCGCATCGAGCGTCAGGGCGAGCAGCGGGCGTCCACCGAGGGGCGCCATCAGCTTGTCGGCGCCGCCCATCCGGCGCGAGCTGCCGGCGGCGACCACCACCACGTCGGCGCGAAGCTCCTCGCCGTCGACGAGGAGCCCGTCGCGTGGTTCGCCGGCCACCCTAGTCGAGGCGCGGCTGCGCGAAGATCATTCGCCCGGCCACCGTCTGGAGGACGCGGGTGACGGACACGTCGACGTCCCGGTCGATGAGCCGTGCGCCGCCCTCGACCACGATCATCGTGCCGTCGTCGAGGAACCCGACGCCCTGGCCCGCCTCCTTGCCCTCCTGGATCACCTTGACGTGGAGCTCCTCGCCGGGCAGGACCGCGGGCTTGACCGCGTTCGCGAGCGAGTTGATGTTCATGACCCGGACGCCCTGGAGCTCGGCGACCCGGTTGAGGTTGAAGTCGTTGGTGAGCACGACGTGGCTGCGTCGCTTGGCCAGCTCGACCAGCTTGGCGTCGACCTCGGCAACCATCGGCGCCTCGTCCTCGACGACCTCGACCGGCGTCCGCTGGTCGCGCTGCATCCGGTTGAGGATCTCCAACCCGCGCCGGCCCCGGTTCCGCCGCAGGGTGTCGGATGAATCGGCGATGTGCTGCAGCTCGTCGAGCACGAACCGCGGCACCACGAGGGTGCCGTAGATGAAGCCGGATTCCACGATCTCGGCGATCCGCCCGTCGATCAGGACGCTGGTGTCGACGACGATCCGCGGCTCACCGGCGCGGTCCTCGGCATCCGCACCCGGGCGCCGGACCAGGCCAGCACCCTCGGCGGCCGCGATGAGGTCGAACCGCTTGGCGACGGTGAGGCCCATCATGCCGAGGCCCATGAACAGCGACACCCCGAGCGGGAGCCAGGTCCCGAGCGATCCCTCGATGTTCGACAGCGGCAGGCCGAGCAGAAGGCCGAGCAGGAGCCCGAGCAGGAGGCCCAGAACGGCGGCGACGAACTCGGCCGTCGACAGCTCCTGGACCCGGCTGATCATCCAGCCCGCGGGCACGATCGTGAGATACGGCAGGATCGCGAAGCCGACGATGAGCCACGCGATCGTCCACGCCGCCAGGATGAACCCGGCGTATGCGACGTCCGTGAACAGCCCGGTGCCGATCGCCGCAAGACCGAGCCCGACGAACGCGCCGAGCGCGGCTCCCAGGACCCGGATCGTCCGAATCACGCGTCTCCTCGATGGCTGCGCCCGGATCGCCGTTCCCGGTCGTGCACGGCGCGGGCCGAGCCTAGCACGCGGTGGAGGCGATCCGCAGCGGGCCCGGAGCGTCAGGCGCCGCGGCGCGACGTGGCAGGTTCGCCCAGCGCGGCCTGGATGGCCTGGGCGAGCGAGCCCGCGATCACCACGTCCACGCCAGTGATGCTCGGCAGGTCACGACCATGGGGTCGCGGCACGATCGCGCGCGTGAAGCCCAGCCTCGCGGCCTCCCGCAGGCGACGGTCGAGCCCGCCCACCGAGCGGAGCTCGCCCAGCAGCCCCACCTCGCCGATCGCAACCGTGCCCTGGACCAGCGGCCGGTCGCGGAGCGAGGAGGCGAGGGCGAGGGCGAGCGGCAGGTCCAGCCCGGGTTCGGTCACCGTCAGGCCGCCGGCCAGGTTCGCATACACGTCGTGCCCGGCGAGCCCGATGCCCGCCCGGCGGCCGAGGACCGCCACCAGGAGCGCGAGGCGGTTGGGATCGACACCCGACGCCGTCCGCCGCGGCGACGGCGCACCCGTCGGCGCGACCAGCGCCTGGACCTCGACGAGCAGCGGGCGGGACCCTTCGAGGACCGGCGCGACGACGCTGCCGGGCGCCGGCGCGTCATGCTCGGCCAGGAAGGCGCGGGCGGGGTCGGCGACCTCGTCCAGGCCGCGCTCCCCCATCTCGAACACGCCGACCTCCTCCGTGGACCCGTAGCGGTTCTTCGCGGCGCGCAGCAGCCGCAGACCGCCGGTGCGGTCGCCCTCGATGGACAGCACGACGTCGACCAGGTGCTCGAGGGTCTTGGGGCCGGCCAGGGTGCCGTCCTTGGTCACGTGGCCCACGAGGACGATCGGGATCCCCTCGGCCTTGGCCAGGTCCATCAGGCGCAGCGTGGACTCCCGCACCTGCCCCACGCTCCCCGGCGGCCCGTCGAGGTCGTCCGAGGCGACGGTCTGGACCGAGTCGATGATCAGCAACCCCGGCTGCAATGTCCGGGCGAGCTCGACGATCCGGCCGACCTCGGTCTCGGCGACCACGCGGATGAGGTCGCCGGCGATCCCCGTGGTGAGCCCCATCCGCGCCGCACGCAGGCGGACCTGGCTCGTCAATTCCTCGCCGGTCGCGTAGAGCACCGGGCTCGCGGCGCCATCACCGGCAACCCCGGCGGCAACCTGGAGGACGAGCGTGGACTTCCCGATCCCCGGCTCGCCGCCGAGCAGCACGACCGAGCCGGCAACGAGCCCGCCGCCCAGCACGCGGTCCAGCTCGCCGATCCGGACGGACCGGCGGGTCTCGCCGCCGGGCGACGCCTCGGACAGCGGGACGGGCGCGGCGGGCGGCGCCCGCCGGCGCGGGAGTGCGTCGTGGCTCGTCGCGGACGACCGTCTCGACCAGGGTGTTCCATTCGCCGCAGGTGCGGCACTGGCCCTCCCAGCGGAGGACGGCGGTGCCACACGACTGGCACACGTAGCGGCTCTGCGCGCGGGCCACGGGCGGCGCTCCGCGCGGCCGCTAGACGGCTTCGACCGGGGTCTTCGCCTCGGTGGCGGTGATCGACAGCCCGTTCCCGTCCGGGTCGAGGTCGACCACGATCTCGTCGCCCGGCTGGTATCGACCGAGCAGCAGGTGCTCCGCGAGCGGATCCTCGATCATGTTCTGGATCGTCCGGCGCAGCGGACGCGCACCGTACGCCGCGTCGTAGCCCAGCTTGATCACGTGCTCCTTGGCGGCCTGGGTGATCTCGAGGACCATCCCCTGGGCCGTGACCTGGTCGCGCACGCGCCGGAGCATCAGGTCGACGATCTTGGTGATCTCCTCGACCGTCAGGCTTCGGAACACGACCGTGGCGTCGATCCGGTTGAGGAACTCGGGCCTGAAGTTTGTCTTGAGCTCGGCCTGGACCTTCTCCTTCATCAGGTCGTACGACGCGGCGGCCCGCGTCTCGACCGTGTCGCCCTGGACCCGGAACCCGAGCGAGGAGTTGGTCTGGATCTTGGCCGCCCCGAGGTTCGAGGTCATGATGATGATCGTGTTGCGGAAGTCGACCCGCCGGCCCTTCGCATCGGACAGGTGTCCGTCCTCCAGGATCTGGAGCAGGATGTTGAACACCTCGGCATGGGCCTTCTCGATCTCGTCGAGCAGGATCACCGCGTAGCTCTTGCGGCGGACGGCCTCGGTCAGCTGGCCACCTTCATCGAAGCCGACATAGCCTGGCGGCGCGCCGACCAGCCGGCTCACGTTGTGGCGCTCCATGAACTCGCTCATGTCGATCTTGATGAGCGTGTCCTCGGACCCGAACATGAACTCGGCGAGCGCCTTGGCGAGCTCCGTCTTGCCCACCCCGGTCGGCCCGAGGAAGATGAACGAGCCGATCGGCCGCTTGGGATCCTTGAGTCCGGCCCTGGCGCGGCGCACCGCCCGGGAGACGATCTCGATCGCCTCCTCCTGGCCGATCAGCCGCTGGTGGAGCACCTCCTCCATCTTGAGCAGGCGCTCGGACTCCTCCTGCGCGATGCGCGCGACCGGGATCCCGGTCCACATCGCGACGACCTGGGCGATCTCCTCCTCGTCGACCTGGGGCGTCTCGCCCGATACGGTGGACTGCCAGTCCGCCCGCATCTTGTCGACCGACTCGCGTGACGTCGCCTCGGCCTCGCGCAGCGTCGCCGCCTGCTCGTACTCCTGGGCGTTGATCGCCGCGTCCTTCTCCTTGGTGATCTTGTCCAGCTCCTTCTGCGCGGTCCGCAGCTCGGGCGGCGCGGAGGAGTGGCGGAGGCGGACCCGGCTCGATGCCTCGTCGATGAGGTCGATCGCCTTGTCGGGCAGGTGGCGGTCCGTGATGTAGCGGATCGACAGGTCTGCCGCGGCGCGCACGGCGTCGTCGGTGATCTGCACCTTGTGATGCTGCTCGTAGCGCTCGCGGATCCCGATCAGGATCTCGATCGTCTGCTCGAGGGTGGGCTCCTCGACCATCACGGGCTGGAACCGGCGCTCGAGGGCCGCATCCTTCTCGATGTACTTGCGGTACTCGTCGAGCGTGGTCGCGCCGATGCACTGGAGCTCGCCGCGCGACAGCGGCGGCTTGAGGATGTTCGCCGCATCGATCGCGCCTTCCGCCGCTCCAGCACCGACGAGGGTGTGCAGCTCGTCGATGAACAGGATGGCGTCGTTGGTGTTGCGCAGCTCCTCGATGATCTTCTTGAGCCGCTCCTCGAACTCGCCCCGGTACTTGGTCCCCGCGACCAGCGAACCGATGTCGAGCGTGAGCACCCGCTTGTTGAGCAGGATGTCGGGCACGTCGCCGGCAACGATCCGGTGGGCGAGCCCCTCCGCGATGGCGGTCTTGCCGACGCCCGGCTCCCCGATCAGCGCGGGGTTGTTCTTCGTCTTGCGGCCAAGGATCTGGATGACCCGCTCGATCTCCTTGTCGCGCCCGATGACGGGGTCCAGCTTGTCGGCGCGGGCCGCCTCCGTGAGGTTGATGCCGAGGGCGTCGACCGTGGGCGTCTTGCTCGCCCGCTTGGTCTCCTGGGTGGGTCCGGCCGACGACGACTGCGACAGGACGCGGATGACCTCGTGCCGCACCTTGTCCAGGTTGACGCCCAGCGACTCGAGGACGCCCGCCGCGATCCCCTCGCCCTCCCGGACCAGGCCGAGCAGCAGGTGCTCCGTGCCGATGTAGTTGTGGCCGAGCCGGCGAGCCTCGTCGATCGCGAGCTCGATCACGCGCTTCGCGCGCGGCGTCAGCCCGACCTCGCCGACCACCGGTCGGTCGCCACGCCCGATGATGAACTCGACGGCCGTCCGGACCTTGGGCAGCTCGACGTTCATGTTCTCGAGGACGCGCGCTGCGACACCCTCGCCCTCGCGCACCAGGCCGAGGAGGAGGTGCTCAGTTCCGATGTAGTTGTGGTTGAACCGCTGCGCCTCGTCCTGCGCCAGCGTCAGGACCTTGCGCGCGCGATCCGTGAACTTGTCGAAGCGATCCATCCGGTCGAGCTCGTTCTCCTTGGTCGCGAGGCGACCTTCGGGCCATCCTAGCACCCTATCCCGTGCGGAGCGACAAGCCGGGAGGGTGCTTGCCGGGTACCCGAAAGGACCCCAGCGCATACCTGGTGTTCGTCCGTGGCGCCGGTTCGGATCCGTGCCCGAAACCGGCGACGGGGCGGGAATCGAGATGACCCACCGGGATCGGTGGGTCATCTCGTCGTCTGGTGCGTGTCCCGGACGCGGTCCGGGCCGGGGTCAGGCCTTGTCGGCCTCGGGGTCGGCGACGGCCTCAGCCTCGGGCTCGGGGGCCGTCTCGGCGACGGCTTCGGGCTCGGATGCGGCCTCCTGCTCGGCTTCCGCGACCACCGCCGGCTCGGGCTCGACGGCCGTTTCGGGCTTGGCGGCCGTTTCGGGCTCGACGGCAGCTTCCGCCTCGGGCTCGGGTGCGGCCTCTGCCGTCTCGGGCTCGGGGGCCGTCTCGACGACGGCTTCGGGCTCGGGTGCGGCCTGCGCCGTCTCGGGCTCGGCGGCAACTTCGGCGGCCGCTTCGGGCTCGGGCGCAGCCTCGGCCGTCTCGGGCTCCGGTGCCGTCTCGACGACGGCTTCGGGTTCCGAACCGGCCGCGGCCTCGGCCTGCGGGACGTCCTCGGCGACCGCAGCGGCCTCCGGGGCATCTCCGTCGGCCGTGGCAGCCTCGGCTGCGGCCAGCTGGTCGCGGACCTGTGCGAAGGCCGCGGCGAGCGTCGTGTCGATCCCGCCCTCGGGCTCCGAGAGCGCATCGGAGGCGGCGTAGCTCCGGTCCGGGCGCTCGCGGCGGTCTCGCCGCTCGCGGCGCTCGGCACCACTCGCCGCCGGCGCGGTGCCGGGTGCGGGCATGGTGCGGACCGGCGGTTCCTCGGCCTGCTTGAGGCTGAGGCCCAGGCGATGCCGCTCCGAGTCGAGGCTGATGATCTTGAGCTTGAGGACCTGGCCCTCGTGGACGACATCACCCGGGTGGGCGACGCGCTGGTGCGAGAGCTCGCTGATGTGGATGAGGCCCTCGAGTCCCTCGCGGACCCGGACGAACGCCCCGAAGTTGACGAGCTTGGTGACCGTCCCGTCGATGACGTCGCCGACGTTGAAGTCCGCGACCGTCGACTCCCACGGGTCGGGCTGCAGGCGGCGGATCGACAGGCTGATCCGGCCGCGCTCGTGATTGATGTCGATGACCTCGGCCTCGACCTCGTCACCGACCTTGTAGCCGGCCTCCGGATTGTTGACCTTGTTCCACGAGAGCTCGCTCTTGTGGACCAGGCCGTCGATCCCGCCGAGGTCGATGAAGATGCCGAAGGGTGCGATCGACCGGACGTTGCCGGTGACCTTCTGGTTCACCTGGAGGCTGCTGAACAGCTCGTCCCGCTTCTCGCGGCGCTCCTCGTACAGGGCAACCTTCTCGGACAGGATGAGCCGGTTGGCCTTGCGGTTGACCTCGAGGATCTTGAGCCGGAGCTTGCGGCCGATGTACGGCTGCAGCTTTTCGGCGATCTCCTGGGCGGCGTCGCGCGGCTGCTCGTTCTGTGGGCGGCGCGGGAAGTCGACGATCTGGCTGATCGGCACGAACCCGCGGATGCCGCAGTCGACGATCAGCCCGCCCTTGTTGTGGTCGATGACCGGGGCATCGATGATCGTGCCTGCCTCGAACAGCTCCTGCATCGAGCGCCACTTGCGCTCGAGGCCTGCGCGGCGAAGCGACAGGACGACGTGGCCCTCGGGCGACTCCGGCTGGAGCACGTAGACGAGCACCGTGTCGCCGATGTTGAGCACCGGCTGCGTCTCGGCGTGCCGGCCGTAGAGCTCGCGGTTGCTGACCACGCCCTCCGACTTGGCGCCGATGTCGACGAGCATCTCGTCCTTGTCGATCCGGACGACGGTGCCCTCGACGACGTCTCCGTGCTTGAAGCTCTTGATGTCCGAGTCCTGCTCGGCGAGGAGCTCCTCCATCGTGGTCGGCTCGGGGCCGGTCGGTCGCACGGGCGCAGGCGGCGCGGCCACCACGTCCTCGGTGACCGTCGGCGCCGCCGGTGCCGCGTCGGCGTCGGCCGCGGGGGTCACGGCCGCAGGGGCCTCGGCCGCGGGGGCCTCGGCCGCCGGAGCGGGCTCATCGGCTCCGGGCTCAGCCACCGAGGTGGCTTCGGGCTCGGCGGCTCCGGCTTCGGGCTCTGCCACGGGTGCGGTGGCGGCCGGCGCCGTTTCGGTCGGAGTCGGTTCGGTCTCGGCCTCCGGGGTCGTGGCCTCCGCCGACGGTCCGTCCGCGGCGGCGGGCTCTGCGACAGCTGACTCGGCAGTGGCGCCATCCGCGGATCCGGTGGCTTCCGCAGCGTCGATGTCGTTCGGCCTGGTCTCGGAGGTGGCGGGCTCGTCGGCGACGGCGATCGCCGCGACGGTCTCCTCGGACGCCGGGGTATCGGTGGAGGCGACGGCCTCCAGCGCCGGCGCGGTCCCGCCCTGCTGTTCTTCGGTCAAGGTGATCCAGTCTCCTATCGTGAATTTCGCCCTGGAATCACGAACGGCCGCGAGCAGCACTCGGGGCCGTCTGGAGAGGGAGGGTGGATCGTTGGTGACTTGGCCGGCGGTCCGCTCCTTCGCGATGACGAGACCTGAACGGTGCTCTTAAGCTGTCCATGCCCGTGGGCCGGGAGAGTCTAGCACGCAGGTACGGTCGGTACAATCAAGCTCCGTGCCCGAGCTGCCCGATCTCGACGTCGTTGCCGACGCGCTCCATGCCGCCCTCGCCGGCAGGCCGCTCGCGGGCGCGCGCGCGCTCATGCCACTCGCCATTCGCGGGACCCCTGCGGAGCTCGACGCTTTGACCGGGCAGGTGGTCACGCGGGTCGCGCGCGTGGGCAAGTTCCTGGACCTGCAGCTCGATCGGGATCGAGTGGTGGTCAATCCCATGCTGACCGGGCGATTCCAGCTCGCCGCCCACGGGGAGAAGGCGCCGTCCGGCACGGCGGTGGAGCTCCGGCTCGACGGGCGGACGGGCGGACCGCGACCGCCTCCCGATGCCGCGCGATGGACCGCCGGCGCGGCCTGGCTGCCCGGCGACGACGCGCCGGTCATCGTTCGCTATCGCGACCCCACGCAGATGGGCAAGGTGTACCTGCTGCCACACGACGTCGCGCGCGCGGTTCCCGGCCTCGGGCCGGATGAGCTGGGGCCCGATGCGCTCGACCCGGCCCTGACGCCGGACGTGTGGCGGGCCCGGATCCGGCGCCATCCGGGCGAGCTCAAGAACCTGCTGCGAAACCAGGCATTCGTAGCGGGTATCGGGAACGCCTACTCCGACGAGATCCTGTTTGCCGCACGGTTGCAGCCGTTCCGCAAGCGGAGCTCGCTGGCACCCGAGGAGGTCGACGACCTCTACGCGGCGATGCGCGCCACGCTGTCGTCGTCGATCGGCTTGCTTCGAGACCGCGTGCCACCGACCTTCGAGAAGCAGGTACGTGACCACCTTGCGGTGCACAACCGGGGCGGTGAGCCGTGCCCGCGGTGCGGGGCGCGGATCACGCAGGTCTCCGCCGGCGGGTTCCAGACCAGCTACTGCCGCAGCTGCCAGCGCTGACCGTCTGCCCTCGGTCGCCCGATCGAGGCGCCCGATCGAGGCGGTGCTAGGGGATGATCAGCACCTGGCCGACGTGGATCACTCGCGGGTTGGTGATGTTGTTGGCCTCGGCGATCGCCGCAGCGCTTGTCCCGAACTTCGCCGCGATCCCGATCAGCGTGTCACCGGACCTGACGGTGTAGGTCTGGACGTCCCCGGGCGTCGCGCTGGGGCTGGGGATCGCGGACGGACTTGCCGATGGACTCGGCGAGAGCGTGGGCGACGGCGCAGGGGATCGGGAGGGCGGTGCTGTCGCAACACCCGACGGCGAGGCCACGACCGCGCCCGATGCCGCGGCCGGCGAACCCCCGGAAGCCTCCGGGCTCGGTGAGCCGGATGCACCGGGGCCCGCGGCGCGCGCGACGACGAGGACCAGGAAGGCGACCACCATGAGCCCGACGAGCAACGCCTGTCCGCCAGATCGGGACGATCCCGCGAGCGGTGCCAGCAGACCGTGGGCCGGTTCCAGCAGGAGCGGCGTCGACCGGGTGGCCGGCCACAGGCCTGAGCCATCGGGAAGCGCGCCGGCCGAGACCCCGTCGCCCGCTGCCCGGGCAGCAAGGTACGTGGCACAGGCTTCGTGGGCGGTTACCAGGCACAGGGACCGCTGCTTCGCCATCGCGAGCGCGGCTGGCGGATTGATCGCCGCGCAGCGGTGATCGCGGGATGCATAAGCGCTCCGCCATTCACCCGATTCGGCACGGAGGTACGGACACACTTCGAACACCGCACCGGACGTGCGGCGGCCGCGTGGCGCCTGGGGTGCCGGCGCCATCCCGCCCGGCACATCCGTCCCATCGCTGATGGTCGTCATTGGCGCCGAGGATACCGTGCGGCAGGCGCCCCCGCGCGCAGCTACCTTCGCGAGCTCACGCGATCTCACGGTGCGTCCGTTAACGCAACAATCCCGGCGACGACCTATTTTCCCGAAAGGCTGCCCTCTCAGTATCTTCGGCGCTGGAGAGCTTAACTTCCGTGTTCGGGATGGGAACGGGTGTGGCCTCTCCGCCAGAGTCACCGGGATCGTATGCGTCTGGATGATGACGGCAGCAACCGGCGTCGCCGAATGCGACGCGGGCGCCGATCGAAGGATCACGATTGCCGGATCTCGAGACCCGATCTCCCGGCACGCTGACCCCTGGTCAGGTGCTGGTATAGAGGTCAAGCCCTCGACCATTAGTACGGCTCAGCTTCATCCCTCACGGGACTTCCACATGCCGCCTATCAAACAGATGGTCTCTCTGCGGTCTTACCCGGTTAACCCGGTGGGGAACCTCATCTTGAGGCGAGCTTCGCACTTAGATGCTTTCAGCGCTTATCCCAACCGAACATAGCTACCCAGCGATGCCCCTGGCGGGACAACTGGCACACCAGCGGTTCGTCCACTCCGGTCCTCTCGTACTAGGAGCAGCTCCTCTCAAGTTCCCTGCGCCCACGCTGGATAGAGACCGAACTGTCTCACGACGTTCTGAACCCAGCTCGCGTGCGGCTTTAATCGGCGAACAGCCGAACCCTTGGGACGTACTTCCGCCCCAGGATGCCACGAGCCGACATCGAGGTGCCAAACGGTGCCGTCGATGTGAACTCTTGGGCACCATCAGCCTGTTATCCCCGGGGTAGCTTTTATCCGTTGAGTGATACCCCTTCCACTCGGAGGTACCAGATCACTAAGCCCGACTTTCGTCTCTGCTCGACTTGTAGGTCTCGCAGTCAAGCTCCCTTATGCCTTTGCACTCTACGGCTGGTTTCCATTCAGCCTGAGGGAACCTTTGGGCGCCTCCGTTACACTTTAGGAGGCGACCGCCCCAGTCAAACTGCCCGCCTGACACTGTCCTGCGCCCGGCTTACGGGTCGCGGTTAGAACCGAAATCCAACAAGGGTGGTATTTCAACGTCGGCTCCACCGAGGCTAGCGCCCCAGCTTCTCAGCCTCCCACCTATCCTACACAAATTGAACCCCAATCCAATGTCAGGGTGCAGTAAAGCTCCACGGGGTCTTTTTGCCCTAGCGCGGGTAACCTGCATCTTCACAGGTATTTCAATTTCGCCGGATCCCTCGTTGAGACAGCGCCCAGACCGTTACGCCATTCGTGCGGGTCGGAACTTACCCGACAAGGAATTTCGCTACCTTAGGACCGTTATAGTTACGGCCGCCGTTTACCGGGGCTTCGATTCAGAGCTTGCACCCCTCCTCTTAACCTTCCGGCACTGGGCAGGCGTCAGCCCCTATACGTCAGCTTGCGCTTTCGCAGAGACCTGTGTTTTTGCTAAACAGTCGCCTGGGCCATTTCACTGCGGCTTCGATCGACCACTGCAAGCAGCAGCCGCGAAGCGCCCCTTCTCCCGAAGTTACGGGGCCATTTTGCCGAGTTCCTTAACGAGGGTTCTCCCGATCGCCTTGGTATTCTCTACCCGCCTACCTGTGTCGGATTGCGGTACGGGCACCTGGGATCTCGCTAGACACTTTTCTCGCCGGCTCGGCTCACTGGAATCGGGCTGACGCCCTTTCATTCGCTGCTCGGGGTTGAATGAGGAAACGGATTTGCCTGTCTCCTCCCCCTACCGGCTTAGACGCGTATAGCCAAAACGCGCTCCAACTACCGTGCCGTGTCATGCCCTTGCTCCCACCTGGGATCAGATCCTGGATTCGACCGGCTGTGCCGGCCATCCTCCGATCTCCTACCCCCAGGCGACACCTTGCGGTGCAAACGATCCTTTGGTGGTTCCGGAATATCAACCGGATGTCCATCGCCTACGACTTTCGTCCTCGGCTTAGGCCCGACTAACCCTGAGCGGACGAGCCTTCCTCAGGAAACCTTAGGCTTACGGCGTGTGGGATTCTCACCCACATCTCGCTACTCATGCCGACATTCGCACTTCCGCCCGCTCCAGCCGTCCTCACGGTCGACCTTCACTGCAGAGCGGAACGCTCCCCTACCACTCGCCTTGCGGCAAGTCCGTAGCTTCGGTGCCATGCTTGAGCCCCGTTGGATTTTCGGCGCAGATCCACTTGACCAGTGAGCTGTTACGCACTCTTTCAATGGTGGCTGCTTCTGAGCCAACATCCTGGTTGTCTAGGCGAATCCACATCCTTTACCACTTAGCATGGACTTAGGGACCTTAGCTGACGGTCTGGGCTGTTTCCCTTTTGACCACGAAGCTTAGCCCTCGCAGTCTGACTCCCAGGCTCTTGAATTGCGGGATTCGGAGTTTGGTTGGGGTTGGTAAGCGGGAAGCCCCCTAGCCCATCCAGTGCTCTACCCCCGCAATTAAACGCCTGAGGCTAGCCCTAAAGCTATTTCGGGGAGAACCAGCTATCTCCGAGTTCGATTGGCATTTCACCTCTATCCACAGGTCATCCCCCAGCTTTTCAACGCTGGTGGGTTCGGTCCTCCACGGGACATTACTCCCGCTTCAACCTGCCCATGGATAGGTCACTCGGTTTCGGGTCTACTGCATGCGACTGGACGCCCTATTCAGACTCGCTTTCGCTCCGGCTACGTCCTTCTCGGACTTAACCTCGCCACACGCAAGTAACTCGTCGGCTCATTCTTCAAAAGGCACGCCATCAGGCTACCGGCTTTGACACCGGCAACACCCTTTGACTGCTTGTGGGCACGTGGTTTCAGGTACTATTTCACTCCCCTTCCGGGGTGCTTTTCACCTTTCCCTCACGGTACTAGTTCGCTATCGGTCGCCAAGAGTATTTAGCCTTAGACGGTGGTCCGCCTAGTTTCCCACATGAGAGACCTTCCACGTGGTACTCAGGTGGTCGATCCAGAGGCCGGCTCGCTTTCGTCTACGGGGCTCTCACCCGCTCTGGCCCACCGTTCCAGGTGAGTTCGACTAGCGACCGGCTTTGTAACTCTGCAGGAACCCGGCAGGGCTCCAATGTTCGACTCCTACAACCCCAGCTCAGAAACGGCTGCCGCCTATCTCGCTGACCTGGTTTGGGCTATTCCCGTTTCGCTCGCCACTACTAAGGGAATGATCTCTTTTCCTCCAGCTACTGAGATGTTTCAGTTCGCTGGCTTACCTCCACATGGCCTATGTGTTCAGCCATGGGTGACTGGGCATGACCCCAGCCGGGTTTCCCCATTCGGACACCCCCGGATCAACGTCTGCTCGCGACTCCCCGGGGCTTAACGCAGCCTGCCACGTCCTTCATCGGCTCTTGGCGCCAAGGCATCCACCCCGTGCCCTGTGTAGCTTGACCTCCGCCAGCATCTGACCAGGTGGCCAGTGCGGGACGGGGTCGATCGGGTTCTCCTTGATTTCACGGCGAAATCATGATCTTTCGATCTTTTCTCTACTGCCGTCATCTATCCAGTTGTTAAGGTGCACCGCCGAAGCGGTTCAGCGACGGGAGCCATTGCTCCCTTCACTCCAGCGGTCCGCTGGTCGGTGGGCTCTGGGTGGAGCGCACGGATCAGGGGACCAGATCCCGGACACCAGACGACGGCTCGAGGACCAGCCTGCGAACCGTCGAACCTGTCGCGTGGGTGGGACCCGGAGGTCGTCTCGGGGTTGGACCCGAGCTATTCGATTTCGTTACCTGAGGACCTGGACCAGAGGAACTTCCTCCGATTGGGCAAGGTGGTGGAGACGAGGAGACTCGAACTCCTGACCCTCTCCTTGCAAAGGAGATGCTCTTCCAGCTGAGCTACGTCCCCGTGCTCATGGGTGGTGCGGGAGTGGTGGGCGTTTCTGGACTCGAACCAGAGACCTCTGCCTTATCAGGGCAGTGCTCTAACCAGCTGAGCTAAACGCCCTCCGGACGCCGGCCTCGCCGGATGTCCGACGGGCGGCTGCACCGTTAACCCTTGAAGAGTGGTAGGAACAGGGCCGTTGATCGTGCCCGGTACGGTGTCTCGCCGAGTCGCTTGTCGATCTCCGGCTTGCACCGGCACATCCCACTCGACTGGAGATGTGAACGATCGGGCGATCAACCTGGGAGCCATCAACGCCAGGACCTCACCGTAATGGTCCTGACTCGGATCTCCCTAGAAAGGAGGTGATCCAGCCGCACCTTCCGGTACGGCTACCTTGTTACGACTTCGTCCCAATCACCGACCCCACCTTCGACGGCTGCCTCCCTTGCGGGTTGGCCCACCGGCTTCGGGTGTTGCCAGCTTTCATGACGTGACGGGCGGTGTGTACAAGCCCCGGGAACATATTCACCGCCGTATGCTGACCGGCGGTTACTAGCAACTCCGGCTTCATGTAGGCGAGTTGCAGCCTACAATCCGAACTGAGACCGGCTTTAAGGGATTTGCTCCACCTCGCGGTTTCGCCGCCCGTTGTACCGGCCATTGTAGCGTGGGTGTAGCCCAGGACGTAAGGGCCATGCTGACTTGACGTCATCCCCGCCCTCCTCCGAGTTTCTCTCGGCAGTCCCGTGTGAGTGATACAACACACGGTAGGGGTTGCGCTCGTTGCGGGACTTAACCCAACATCTCACGACACGAGCTGACGACAGCCATGCAACACCTGTGGCCAGGCCCCTTGCGGGGCGCCGACGTTTCCGCCGGATTCCTGGTCATGTCAAGCCCTGGTAAGGTTCTTCGCGTTGCATCGAATTAAACCCCACGCTCCGCTGCTTGTGCGGGGCCCCGTCAATTCCTTTGAGTTTTAGCCTTGCGGCCGTACTCCCCAGGCGGGACACTTAATGCGTTAGCTTCGGCACTGGTGGGGTTGATACCACCAACACCTAGTGTCCATCGTTTACGGCTAGGACTACCGGGGTATCTAATCCCGTTTGCTCCCCTAGCTTTCGCGCCTCAGCGTCAAGAACAGGCCAGGAAGCCGCCTTCGCCACTGGTGTTCCTCCCGATATCTACGCATTTCACCACTACACCGGGAATTCCGCTTCCCTCTCCTGCCTTCAAGTCGATCAGTATCGAGTGACCCTCCCCAGTTGAGCCGGGGGCTTTCACACTCGACTTGAACGACCGCCTGCGCGCTCTTTACGCCCAGTAAATCCGGACAACGCTAGTCACCTACGTATTACCGCGGCTGCTGGCACGTAGTTAGCCGTGACTTATTCCTCAGGTACCGTCATTATCGTCCCTGACAAAAGAGGTTTACAACCCGAAGGCCGTCATCCCTCACGCGGCGTTGCTGCTTCAGGCTTTCGCCCATTGAGCAAAATTCCCGACTGCTGCCTCCCGTAGGAGTCTGGGCCGTGTCTCAGTCCCAGTCTGGGTGATCGTCCTCTCAGACCACCTACCGATCGTCGCCTTGGTGAGCCATTACCCCACCAACGAGCTAATCGGACGCAGGCCCCTCCCGAAGCGCCTCGCGGCTTTGATGACACCAATGAAAGCGTCGCCACATGCGGTATTAGCCACCCTTTCGGGCAGTTATCCCCCACTTCGGGGCAGGTCACCTACGCGTTACTCAGCCGTCCGCCACTAACGAGCAAGCTCGTTCGTTCGACTTGCATGTCTCATGCACGCCGCCAGCGTTTATCCTGAGCCAGGATCAAACTCTCCGCGAAAACACGACCTTTCGGTCGTGTTGAATCTCAAGAGCTTGGTCCAGGCACGTTCTCGTGCTGAAGTTCCTACCACTCTTCAGTTGTTAAGGTGCAGCGCCCGGCCTTGACCGCCCGGAGCGCGGACCCCTAATGATGGGGCACACCACTCCGCGTGTCAAACGAAGATCGGGGGATTCCGCGCCGTGGCGCGGGTCCAATCGAGCCTCGGGTTCGTGAGGCGCGAGGACGGATGGTAGGGCGGACCGGAACGGCTGTCAAACGCCGCGCCGCGGGCGCGGAATCGGGCCTGGCCACGCTCCGCCGGGCCTCAGATCGGGCTCTCCTCGACGAGCAGGATGAACGCCGCGCCGACCAGCCAGGCGAGGAGCGCGAGCTCGACCGTCGCTGAGGCGCCGAGCGGGCCGATGGCGACCAGCCACACGACCACCCCGATGATGGTCGCGGCCAGCGCCTTGGACAGGCGGAGCAGGATCTCGAACACGAGCTCGCGCATCTCAGAGCTCCCTTCGCCCCTGGAGGGCCCGGATGAGCGTGACGTCGTCCGCGTACTCGAGGTCGCCCCCGACCGGCAGCCCGCGCGCGATCCTCGTCACCGAGCCCACCCGGCCGGCGAGCCGCTCGCCCAGGTACATCGCGGTCGCCTCACCCTCCAGGGTGGGGTTGGTGGCGATGATGACCTCGTCGATCCGGTGGCCTTCGGCGCCCGCCTCGTCCACCCGCTCGAGCAGCTCCCGGATCTTGAGACGCTCGGGCCCGATCCCGTCGATGGGGCTGATCGCCCCGTTCAGCACGTGGTACCGGCCGCGGAACTCACCGGTGCGCTCGAGCGCGAGCACGTCGAGCGGCTCCTCCACGACGCACAGTCGCGTCTGATCGCGCATCGGGTCGCGGCAGATCGGGCACTGCGGAGCGTCGCTGATGTTGAAGCAGCGATCGCAGAACACCACCTCGTCACGCACCGCGACCAGCGCGCGCGCGAGCGTGCGCGCCTCCGCGTCGGGCGCGCGGAGCAGGTGATAGGTCAGCCGCTGCGCCGTCTTGGGGCCGATCCCGGGCAGCCGTGAGAACGCCTCGACCAGGCGCGCGACCGGCTCGATGACGATGGCGGCCAAGCGATACCCCTCAGCCCAGCCCCGGGATCCGCAGGCCCGCGGTCACCGCGCCCATCTTCTGCTCCGCCATCTCCCGCGAGGCGCGGAGCGCATCGTTGACCGCGGCCATCACGAGGTCCTGGAGCATGTCGACATCGTCGGGGTCGACCGCGGAAGGATCGATGACGAGGCCCACCAGATCCTGCTTGCCGGTGACCGTCGCCTTGACGGCACCGCCACCCGCCGACCCGTCGACGGTCATCGACTCGAGCTCAGACTGGACCCGCGCCATCTCCTGCTGCATCTGCAACGCCATGCGCTGCAAGTTGCCCATGCCCATCGATCTGGATCCTCCGGTCGGTTGTGGTGGCTCGTCGCGTGCTACGGAGAGTCTGGCCCATCGCCTGCTCGCGTGCGCCGGGCGCCCGCTCAGGTCACCTCGGGAACATCGGCCAGGTCCTCGGCGAAGATCCGCTGGGCCTCGGCCAGGATGTGCGCCGCGTCCTCGTCCGCCGGCAGCGGTGGCAGGAGGTCGAGGTTGCTGGTCACGCAGCGGACGTTCACGTCGTGCCCGAGGAAGCCACCGAAGTGCGCCTCGAGCTTGGCCCGGCTGCGCTCCGCGTGACCCTGCATGAACGGCTTCTCCTCGGGAAAGCCGATCGTGATGACGTTGCCCTCGACGCCGACGGGCCGGCACTCGACGATCAGCGCCTTCAGCGCCGGTGTTGCGGAACCCGTCAGCTGGCCCCAGCCCCGGCGGAGCCGCTCGAGGTCGTCGTGGGGCGCGTCGGCGGGCGCGTCTGCGGGCGCGCCGGCGTCAGGCGCGGGGTCACCGTCAGGCACGCGGTCACCCGCGGATGGAGCCGCCGAGACGGATGGCGCGACCCTGGCCGTCGTCGATGCCGCCGGCGACGCCGCGGATGCGCGGGTGGATGGGGCTTCCGGCGGAGGCTTGGCCGCCGGTGGGCGCGCCTCGGTCCTGCGGGACGCCGGGCGCGCGGTCGCGCCCGCCGCCTTCTCGGCGACCTGGCGTGCGGCAGCGGTCGCCGCGGCGCCCGCCGGCGCTTCGAGCAGCGCGAGCTCGAGCTGGAGCCGGAGCCCGCCCGGGCCCATGCGCGTGGGGTCGATCGCGGCCAGCCGGCGGGCGGCCGAGGTGATCGCCGGATCCATGGCCTGGCCGGTCCCGAGACCCGCGATCAGCCGCTCGCGCAGCGCATCGACGACCTGGTCGAGATAGACGCGGAGGTCGCGGCCACGCTCCTCGAGGCGGTCGAGCAGGGCCACCCCGGAGCGCGCGTCGCCCGTCGACAGGGCATCGATGAAGCCGTCGACCAGGTCCGCGTCGGCGAGCCCGAGCAGGTCGCGAACCGCGTCCGCCTCGATCCGGCCTGCCGTCGATCCCAGCAGCTGGTCCAGGATCGACTCCGCGTCGCGCATGCCGCCGGCGGCGAGTCGCGCGACGAGGGCGATCGCCTCGGGCTCGGCCTCGCGCCCGTCGGCCGCCAGGATCCGCTCCAGCTTGCCGCTGATCTCGTCGACGGTGAGACGCCGGACGTCGAACCGCTGGAGTCGCGACAGGATGGCGGGCGGGAACTCCTGGGGATGCGTGGACGCGAACATGAACGCGACGAAGTCCGGTGGCTCCTCGAGCGACTTGAGCAGCGCGTTCCAGGCGTCGCGGGTGATCTGGTGGGCCTCGTCCAGGATGTACACCTTCCGGCGCAGCTCGCCCGGCGGATAGTTGAGGCGCTCGCGCAGGTCGCGGATGGCCTCGATGCCGCGGTTCGAGGCGGCGTCGATCTCGATCAGGTCGAGGGTGGTGCCCTCGCGGATCGCGACGCACGGCCCACAGGCGTCGCACGGATCGCCATTGGGGCGCAGGTCGAGGCAGTTGAGCGCCTTTGCCAGGATCCGCGCGAGCGACGTCTTGCCGGTGCCGCGCGGTCCGGTGAGCAGGATCGCGTGGGCGACCTGTCCGGTCGTGACCGCGTTGCGCAGGGTCGCGACCACCGCCTCCTGGCCGACGATCTCGGAGAACGTCTGGGCGCGCCAGCGGCGATACAGCGCCTGGTGCGGGGTTCCTGCGGTCAACGGCGCTCCTGCGGCAGTCGTGGGCAAGGCGAGAGTAGCGCCGTGCACCCCCCGTCGATCAGGAGACTCCCGCGCCCACCGGCATCCACGGCTCGGACCAGGCCGTTCCGCGGCACCCGGCGATCACCGCTGAGTGCTGCTTCCTTCCGGACCTGACACGGTTCACGAGTCGCCGCTGCGCGGGACCCGGTCCTCAACGTCGCGAATGTCGTCGGCTCTCGAGAGCACCGACCTCGGGGGGGAATTCAGCCCTGCTGGAGCGGATTGCAGGTACAGGGCACCGCTAGTTCCCCGCCTAGCACGGCACCGGGGATGATAGCAGGGGGCCTTCCCGCGGCCCGTCGCCCGGCTGCCGATGCGACCCCACCCGGAAACGCGCGGGCCGGTGGCGGAGAGGGCGGGATTCGAACCCGCGATGGGTTGCCCCATACCGCATTTCCAGTGCGGCGCCCTAGGCCTCTAGGCGACCTCTCCGCCGGACAGGATACCGGCGGCGGCGCCCGCGGACCGGTGGCACGATGCGGGACCCCCGTACGACGCGTCCCGGACACCGAACGACCCGGCGTTGATCGCCGGGTCGTCGCTGGTCTGCGGGTGGCGGAGAGGGCGGGATTCGAACCCGCGGTGCTTTCGCACACCGCTTTTCGAGAGCGGCACCATCAACCACTCGGACACCTCTCCGCCGCAAGGATAACAAAGGCCGTCGACGGGGCCGAAGGTGCAGCACGACGCATCGGCGGGTGGATCGAGGGCAGGGGTGCCGCGCAGACGCCGATCGGCGCCGCGTGAAGCGCGACGATCAGGCGCCGGTGGGCACCGGTGGAGCGCGACGCTCAGGCGCCGGTCGGCACCGCATCGAGCACGCCGGTGAGCTCTTCGGCCTCCGCGCGCCGGATCCCCGACACGACCTGGAGGCGGCGCTCCAGCCGCGGGTGCTGGGCAAGGTGGACGACGGTGCCCGCTGCGCCATCGATCGGGTTCGGCACCGCGTACACGAGCGCCACGGCATCGCATTCGAGCATCGCCCCGACGCACATCGCACACGGCTCGACCGTGGTGAAGATGGTCACGTCCGCGAGGTGGGGCGTGCCGAGCTTGCGGGCCGCCTCGCGGAGCGCCGCGATGACGGCGTGGGCGGTCGGATCATTCGTCTCATCCACGCGGTTCGAGCCCCGAGCGACCATCGCCTGGTCGACCACGGCGATCGCCCCGACGGCCGGCGCTCCACGCGCGGCCGCCTGTCGCGCCTCCGCGAGCGCCTCACCCATGAACAGCTCGTAGTTCATGCCGACGATCATAACGACCGGCACCCGCGGTAGGATGGCCCCGACCCGTACGGCGTCCCCGGCGAGCCACGTGCGATCCACTGGCCAGCGCCGCCCGACCCGATCCAAACGGCCCCGGCCGACGACCCAACGGAGCCTTGCTCATGGCTGCACCCCGACGTATCGGCATCCTCACCGGTGGCGGCGATGTCCCCGGACTCAACGCCGTCATCAAGAGCGTCGTCTATCGCGCGACAGACCTGGGCTACGAGGTGATCGGAATCCGCCGGGGCTGGGAGGGCCTGACCCACCAGCGTCGCGGTCCCGAGCTCGATCCCGAGTACGTCAGGGTCCTCGACCGGACCAACACGCGGGCGATCGATCGCACCGGGGGGACGATCCTCCACAGCTCGCGCACGAACCCGCGCAAGATGCCCGCCGCGTCGCTGCCGGAGTGGCTCGACGTCTCGACCATCGCGGACAAGCGGACCGGCGACGGGGTGTACGACCTGACCGACCACGTGCTGGAGACCGCCGGGCACCTCGGGCTGACGCACCTGGTCGCCATCGGTGGCGACGACACGCTGTCGTTCGCGGCCGTCCTCGACAGCCGCGGCTTCCCGGTGGTGGCGATCCCCAAGACGATGGACAACGACGTCCAGGGGACCGAGTACTGCATCGGCTTCTCGTCCGCGATCAC
Organism: uncultured Chloroflexia bacterium; assembly: GCA_963749705.1. GTDB lineage: Bacteria > Chloroflexota > Limnocylindria > Limnocylindrales > CSP1-4 > CAIXZV01. The sequence continues at coordinate 27,374 of CAVVNQ010000008.1, forward strand.
GCGCGCGAAGGAGCTGATCAACCGCCAGCGAACGACGCTGGGCAGCCACGAACGGATCGGCGTGTTCCGGATCTTCGGGCGAGACGCCGGGTTCACCGCGCTGTACACGGCCTACGTGACCTCGACCCGGTGCGTGATCCCGGAGTTCCCGTACGACCTGGACGCGCTGGCCGAGCTGCTCCGGCAGGACCACGACAACAACCCCAGCCGCTACGCGATGGTGATCACGGCCGAAGGTGCGATCTGGAACGGCGCCCAGCTGGGCGACGTGGGCGATGCGGACGCGTTCGGGCACCGCCACAAGGTGAACGTCGGCGAGGCGCTGGCCAGCGAGCTCAAGGCACGCACGGGCGTCGAGGCGGTCGCGTCGGAGCTGACCTACGACCTGCGGTCGGGTGAGCCCGACATGCTCAATTCGATGGTCGCGTCAACGTTCGCCAACGTCGCGATGGACCTCATCCGTGACGGGATCAGCGGCCGGATGGTGGGGATCCACGATGGCAAGTACGCCCACGTGCCGCTGGCCGAGACGGCCAAGCCCCCACGGCGCGTCCAGCTCGAGGCGTACGACACGGAGCGCTTCCGCCCCAAGTACTCGGATCGCCTGGGCGACCCGCTGCTGCTGACGCCGTCGCTGGGGCCCGTGACCGGCTGACTCCCCGCGGACCCGGCCTACCCGTCGAGGCCGGACAGGGAGCGGATCGCGCGCGCGAGGTTCGACATGTCCTCGTCGCCGCGTCCGCGCGCCACCAGGCCGGCCTCGAGCTGCGCGGCCAGCGCCGAGACGGGGAGCGAGGCGCCAAGGTTCCGGGCCAGCTCCAGCGCGATGGCGAGGTCCTTGAGGTGGAGCGAGGTCCGGAAGCCGAGCGGGTAGGCGTTGTCGATCATCCGCCCGCTCCGGTTCTCGAGCACCCAGCTCCGAGCGGCCCCGCCGTTGAGCGCGCCGGCGACCGCGACCGGGTCGAGACCGGCCTTGAGCGCCAGGACCATGCCCTCCGCGACCCCCAGGTACGCCCCGGCGAGGACGACCTGGTTGATCGCCTTGACCGCCTGGCCGCTGCCGGCCGGTCCGAAGTGGGTGATGGTCTTGCCCATCGCGGCCAGGACCGGCTGGGCGCGCTCGACGTCGGCCGGCTCCCCACCCACGAAGATCGTCAGGGTCGCGTGCTTCGCACCCTCGGAGCCGCCGGAGACGGGCGCATCGACGAAGCCGACGCCCTGTCCTGCGAGCCGCGCGGCGAACTCCTTCGTTGCCGACGGCGAGATCGTGGAGCAGTCGATGACCATGCCGCCGCGCGCGAGGCCCGAGGCGACGCCGTCCGCGCCGAACAGTACGGCATCGACGTCCGGAGTATCGGAGACGCAGGTGACGACGATGTCGGCGGCGCGCCCGACATCGGCAGGCGTCGATGCCTCGACCGCACCCTGCGCGAGGAGATCGGTCACCCGACCCGGGGTCCGGTTCCACACCGTCACCTCGAACCCCGCCCGACGGAGGTTCGCGGCCATCGCCGCCCCCATCGTGCCCAGACCCACGAACCCGACTCGTTCCACGGCGTCAACCTCCTGCGTTCGATCGAGGGTACCGGGGCGAGCGGTCGAGTGTGACCAGGCGCCGCCAGCGGTGCAGGCAGGGCCGGGGACGCGGGCGCGACGATGATGCAGACTGACGCTGCCATGAACGGCAGGCCGCGCGATCAGATCAGCACCGACATCAAGGACGGACGACCCACGATCTCGCCGGCCGGCGACTTCCTCGCCCTCCGCGTCGTCGCCCTGCTCTCGTGGCGCGAGGCCGACAAGCTGTTCGAGAACCTCGAGCGACGGATCAGGCGATCACCGTCGTATGTGGAGTGGGCGGGCGCACCGACGGATTACCTGTCCGAGCTCGATCCGCGAACGGCCAGCTCCATCGAGACCGCGCTCGGCGCGCTGCATCGCCGGATGGTTCGACGCGCGAAGGCTCGCGGCTGGTAACAGGGAGCGAGTGGCGCGCCCGGCGGGACTCGAACCCACGGCCTTCAGGTCCGCAACCTGACGCTCTATCCGCTGAGCTACGGGCGCACGATGTGACTCGGCCGGAGTGTAGTGGACGGGCCGGACTGCCGCCAATCGACCGCCGTCCCGCACCATGTCGGCACCTCGTTCACCGGGCATCTATGCTGGCTCGATGAGCACGCTTCAGGATCGGGTCACTGCCTTCCATCGCCTGCACGCGTCCGGCTGCTTCGTGATGCCCAACCCGTGGGACGCGGGCAGCGCGCGTGCGCTCGAGCAGATGGGGTTCAGCGCGCTGGCGACGACGAGCGCCGGCTTCGCCTGGACCCTGGGGCGAACGGACAACGGGGCCACGCTCGACGAGGTGCTCGAGCACCTGCGGACCGTGGCGAGCTCGGTGAGCGTCCCGGTCAACGCGGACTTCGAGGGCGGCTACGCCGTCGAACCCGAGCGCGTGGCGGACAGCGTGACGCTCGCGGCGGCCACCGGGATCGCCGGGCTGTCGATCGAGGACTCAACCGGCGACGAGCACGATCCCCTGTTCCCGTTCGAGCTCGCCGTCGAGCGGATCCGGGCCGCGCGGCGAGCGATCGACGAGAGCGGCACGGGCATCGTGCTGACCGGTCGATCCGAGGGCTTCGTGGCCGGACGTCCCGACATCGACGAGACGATCCGGCGACTGGAGGCCTATGCGGAGGCGGGTGCCGACTGCCTGTACGCCCCGCGGATCGGGCGCGAGCATGTCGCGGCGGTCGTCGCCGCCGTGTCGCCCAAGCCGGTCAACCTGCTCATCAACGCGCCGTTCATCACGGTCGCCGAGGCGGCCGCGCTCGGGGTCCGGCGAATCAGCGTCGGGGGAACCCTGGCGCGCACCGCCTGGGCCGGGTTCCTCACCGCGGCACGGGAGATCGCGGACGAGGGGACGTTCTCGGGGTTCGTGCAGCTCCCGAACGTCGACGCCCTGCTCGGCGAGCGGTAGGTCGGCACCCGGGGAGGTCCCGGAGGACGCGTCTCGGGAGGCGATCTGATCGGGGATCTGGCGGAGAGGGAGGGATTCGAACCCTCGGAGCAGGTTACCCCACTCGGCGGTTTAGCAAACCGCTGCACTAGACCGCTATGCGACCTCTCCCACGCAGCGCGGCGAATTCTAGCATTCGGCCTGCGCCGGCTCCATGACGGGGTGGTGATTCTCGATGCTGGCAAGCGACAGGTGTGCCTGCACCAACCCGATCTCGCCGCACCCGTACCGCAGGGTATCGACCTCGTGGATCATGTGATCGGAAGCGGCCCCGCCTCCAGACTCGCGGCGCCAGGCTGCTCGGTACCACGGACCCGCAAGCTCGGCGCCCTGACCTGCGTCGCGTGGGCCGGTCCACGATGGAGGCGAGGCGGCATTCCGTGCTCCCGGCGATCAGGTCGAGGTCGCGCCATTCGATGACGCCGCCACCGGCCACCGCGATGGTCGGCATGTCAAGTGCAGGGGCGACCGCACAAGGGCGATCGCGACCGGTTCCGTCATCGATCGCCGGCCGAAATTCCGGCCGGCCGACGCACGGGATGCGGGATCGGCCGCTGGCGCCTTGCTACACTCGCGCCATGGCCAAGAATGAGCTGGCGGGGCGTGGATCTGGGGAGGAGAGCGACCCGCGGGCACCCGGAATCAGCTGGGAGCCCGGAGAGGAGGACTATCCGTTCGCTGCGCTTCCCGGGGAGTCCGCCCTCGACTACTTCGGGCGCTGGCTCGAGGGATCCGGGTACGCACGCATCGAGCGCGACGGGATCCGGTACATCCACGAGGAAGACATCGCCAACGTGGTGAATCACATCACCGCGGACGTCGCGCTGCTTCGGGCCCGCCTCGGCCCGTTTGGCGACAAGGTCGTTACGGCCGAGACATACGGCCAGGCGATCGAGCGGATCGAGCAGGCTGTGGCTTACCTGGGAATGGCGCTTGATACGTTGCGCAACCCCGCGGGCTGATGGCGTTGTCCCGTCACGCGAACGGAGTTCGGCCATGAAGGTCTTAGTGCTGCACGGCGTCAACCTCGATATGCTCGGCAAGCGCGACCCCGCACAGTACGGCACGGTGACCCTGCCTGAGATCGATGCGGCGCTGCGGAACCTGGCGGTCGAGCTCGGCGCCGAAGTCGAGTCCTTCCAGACGAACGTCGAAGGCGTCCTGTGCGAATGCATCCACCGGGCGCACGGCGACGCCGATGCCATTGTCATCAATGCCGGCGCCTGGACGCACTACAGCCTCGCGATCCGGGACGCCCTCGCCATCCTCCGGGTGCCGATCGTCGAGGTGCACCTCTCGAACATCCATGCTCGTGAGGCATTCCGGCACAGCTCCGTCATCGCCCCGATCGCCGCGGGCCAGATCGCGGGCTTCGGGATCGACAGCTACCTCCTCGGCCTTCGTGCTGCGGTCGCGGTCGCCGGCACGTCTCGCCCGCCGTCACAGACCTGACGCGGCAACGCGAATCCAGACCTTGCCGTCGGCGCTGCTGCCCGACTCGAATGCGCGCTGCGCCGCATCCAGCGGGTACTCGTCGGTGATGACCCGTCCCGGGGCGACCGTGCCGTGCCGAACTCGCGCGACCGTTGCCCGGAAGTCACCCGGGTGGTCGTACGTCAACGATCCACGCAGCGCGAGTTGACGCCGGACGAGGGTCTGCGCGGAAAGCTCGAATGGTGCTGCCTCCAGGCCGAGAACGAGGATCGTCCCGCCGATGGCCGCGTGGCGCACGCCGAGCTCGATCGACGTGGGGGTGCCCACCGTGTCGACCACCAGCTCGACCGATGCTTCGGCGTCCTGCGACAGGACGCGCGCGCCAAGAGCGGCCGCATGCGCCAACCGCCCCGGGCTGATGTCGTGGGCGAGGACCGGGACTCCGCGCGCGGTCAGGGAAAGGACCATCTGGAGGCCCTGGGAGCCAACCCCGATCACGAGTGCCGCCGCGGGGAGGGGGTGCCCGAGCCGGCGCAGAGCCGCCTCGACCACGGCCAGTGGCTCGACGCAGACAAGGTCGCGTTCGGTCGACCCTGGCAAGGCCCAGGCGTTGGCGCTCGGGATCACGAGCTTCTCGGCAAGTGCACCGGGCCGGTTCATGCCCACGGACTGGCGCCGGGAGCAGGCCGACGTGCGACCGCGGGCACACTGCGGACAGTCGAGGCAGGGAACATTCGGCTCGACCACGACGACCTCACCGATCCGGTCAGTCGAGATTCCGTCGCCCACGGCGTCGATTCGCCCGAACGCCTCGTGGCCCTGAATCCATGGGTACGTCGGAGCGGTCCACTTGCCGGAGAAGACGCTGAGATCCGAGCCGCACAGACCGACCCCGCCGACCGCAATTCGGACCTCGCCCGGCCCCGGGTCCGGCTCGGCCACATCATGGATCTCGATTTGGCCCGGCTTGATCAGCAGTGCTGCCCTCACGATCGACGCTCCGGGTCGCGGCGACCGGCCGTTTCGTCCATGTGCGCCGACGCCTCACCCCCTGGGATGCGTCGCAGGTTCCTCATGTCGGTTCCTCCGTGATACCGGACGTGTTCTCATCGCCGACGTGGTCGCGGCGGATCCCCGCCGCGACCACGGATGGCTCGAGCAGTCGGCTCGGGTTCAGCACGAGCATTTGGTGGATCTCTGCCTCGGATGCTCCGCCCTGGCGCAGCATCGGCAACACGCGACGGGGGATGTCCTCCATGTTCCAGTGCGGAGCCGCTCCGGCCCGCCAGGATGGCGGCGTCACGTGGCTGAAGAATGCGGCGTCGTGCGACAGGATCATGCGATCGGCATAGCCGAGGCGGAGCAGGGCGAGCACGGTCGCGACGCGACGGTCGTCGGGCAGCACATGCTCCATTCCGAAGCGGTCCATGCCGATCGTCGAGCCGCGATCCATCATCTCCCGCAGGTAGGCAATGTCCTCGGTGTCGCCCGAGTGCCCGATGATCACCCGGTCGAGGTGCACGCCATGCTTGCGCAGGAAGGTCTGCTGGACCAGTCCTGTCCGGGTCGCCGGATACGAGTGGGTCGTGATCGGCACCCCGGTCTGCTGGTGCGCGATCGCCGCAGCGGTCATCACCCGCGTGACGTCGTCTGTCATGCCGGGCTCGTCGGTCACGATCTTGAGCATGCCCGCCCGGATCCCGGTGCCACCGATCCCGACCTCGATGTCACGCACGAAGAGGTCGACCAGCGGATCCGGTCCGGCGATCGGGCGACCAGGACCGTGGAAGCGGTAGTAGAGCGGGAGCGCCGCGGGCGCATAGAAGCCGGTCGAGGCGATCAGGTTGATGGGGACCCGATGCGCAACCTCCGAGACAAGATGAACATCGCGCCCCAGACCGGGCACCGTGAGGTCCACGACGGACCGGATGCCAAGCGCATGAAGTTCGGCCAAGCCCCGCACCGCTCGCTCCACGGCCTCGGCTTCGTTCCATTCGGAGCTCGCCCGGTCCAGCTCCAGCTCGAGGTCCCGCACGAACACGTGCTCGTGCAGCAGGGTGATCCCAAGCTGGTCCCGCGGCAGGGGCCCGGCATACGTCTGGACGCGTCGCACGGCTCGGCTCACCCTCGGCTCATCGATCGCTCGCTCTACTCCCGGGACGGGGCGACGCCCTCGAAGTGGCCATCGCGCCCGGCGGCCGGGACGGCCGCGACCTGATCCGGCGGGGACGCGCCGATCCGCTCGCGGATCGCGTCCGTGTCGGCACCCAGCGGCCTCGCCAGATACGGGACGCGGCCCGGAGTCCGGGACAGCTTGGGCACCACGCCGGGAACCAGCAACGGCCTGTCTAAACGCTCGTCCTCGACGGCGACGATCATGTCGCGTGCCTGGAATTGCGCGTCGGCAACGATGTCCGCGATGCTGTTGATCCGGCTGACGGGCACCTGGTGGTCTCGCAGTTTGGCCACCACTTCGTCGGCGGTCTGTGTCCTGGTCCATGAGGAGATCAGGTCGTCGAGCTCGTCCGCGCGGTGGACGCGACCCTTGTTCTTCCACAGGTCAGGGTCGTCTGCGTGGTCCGGCCGGCCGATGACCCGGAACAGCGTCCGGAACAGCGGCGTGGTGTTGGCTGCGATGCACACGAACGCGCCGTCCGCACACGCATAGGCGTTGGTTGGAGCGGAGTTGTGGGCGATGTTGCCGGTCCGTTCACGAACCAGGCCGTGGTAGCCGTACTCGGGGAGGATCCCCTCCAGCAGGCTGAACAGGGATTCCGTGAGTGCCACGTCCACGACCTGCCCGCGACCGGACGCGTGCCGTTCATGCAGCGCGATGAGCGCTCCGATGAGGGCATGCATCGAGGCGATCGAGTCCCCCAGGCTGAGTCCGACCCGGGTCGGCGGGCGATCCGGCTCGCCGGTGATGTAGCGCAGGCCTCCAGCCGCCTCAGCGACCGCGCCGAACCCGGGCTGCTCGTGGAGCGGGCCCGTCTGGCCATATCCGGAGATCCTGACCACGATCAACGAGGGATTGTGCGCCATGAGATCGGCGGGATCGAGGTTCCACCGTTCCAGCCGACCCGGCCGGAAGTTCTCGATCAGGATGTCGCTCTCCGCGGCCAGCCGTCGGACGAGCTCCTGGTCGCGCGGATCGTGGAGGTCCGCGGCGACCGAGCGCTTTCCGCGCGACTGCACCAGGTGCCACAACGAGTCGGTCCCGTCCCAGCTCCTGCCCCACTTGCGCATCGGATCGCCGTGCGCCGGGTGCTCGATCTTGATGACCTCGGCACCGAAGTCGGCAAGCCACCGCCCGGCAAACGGTCCGGCGATGAGCGTGCCCAACTCGAGGACGCGCAGGCCTGCAAGCGGTCCCGGTGCCGCGCGAGGTGACATCAGCGGTTCCGAATTATAGGACATGAGCCCACTATATTGGACGACCCATCGCGGGTCAATGACCGCCGACAAGGCCGGTGGGACGGTCTCGCCCGCGGTCACCGACCACGCATATGCACACACGCGGGATCGCGCCACGGGCGCACTTCCGACTACGTCTTGGGCAGCGCGGCCTGGGGCGTATAGACCCACATCAGCTTGAGCGGCTCGGTCCCGGTGTTGCGGTGCTGGTGGTACACGCCCTTTGGAACCCACATCGCAGCGCCTGGTCCGAAGGTGGCCTCCTCGCCCTCGGACACGACGAGCCCGGAGCCGCCGATCACGAGGTTGATCTCCTCGGATTCGGGATGCACGTGATACGAGCTCGACTCGCCCGGCTCAAAGACCGTGATTCCCGCCATGAACTCCTCGGAGCCCGTATCGGGCGACACGAACCGGAATACCTTGCGGCGCATCCCCGGCTCGTCGAGCCCGATCCAGATCTCCTCGGAATCCTCGAATGGCGAGATCAGCCGTACCTTCATCGGTCCCTCTCCTCTCCGTTGGCTCTGAGTACCGGGACGCCGTCATAGAGCGCTGCTGTCGGGTCGATGAGGCGCATCGGCCGCTCGCGAGCGCGCTCCTCGACGATGTGCGCGGCGAGGCCGAAGCTCCTCGCGATCGCAAACACGAAGTCACCGTAGGCCGGGTCGAGGCGCAGCGCCGTGAGCGCGACGGCAAGTCCGCCGTCGATGTTGACCGCGACGGGATGCTCGACGTACCGGGCCAGACGGCTAGCGAGCGCTCGGACGGCCGCCACCGGCGCGCCGCCGGCGAACTCCGCGGCAACGTCAAGGAGTCGCTCGGCCCGCAGGTCATGCTCGTGCCAACGATGCCCGACCCCCGGGAGGCGCCGCCCGACATCGCGCTCAGCCCGGAAGACCTCGTCGGCCCAGGCCTCCAGATCCCCCGCGGAAGGGGCCGTGGCGATGATCTGCATGGCTCGCGTGACGACGGCCCCATGCAGCTCGCCGAACGACAGGATCCCGCCCGCGAGGGCGCTCATCGGCGCCGCGCGAGTGGAGGCAATGGTTCGAGCGACGAGCGCCGATGGGGCCAGCGGTCCGTGATCGATGGCCGCCACGAGGGCGGCACCCATCAGCTCGGCCTCGGCCGCGCTCGCCTCCTCCCCGCCACGCCACAGTCGCAGGAGCATGGCCGGAAATGACTCGCGGCCGATCGCCTGGTCGAGGGCGACGCCTCGCACGAAGACCTGCCGGTCGGTCGTCGCGGTGATCGCTGTCGACCACGATGTCGCGCGCGAGCCCTGGCCCGCGCCCGTCCCCTCATGAACCTTCGTCATTCGAGCTCCGTCCTCGTCCTTCAGATAGCAATCGCCAGCGGCAAGACGCGTTTCGTTGGCCATTGCCCGTCGCCGGCGTGATGTGGGCCACGATCGTCAGCCTTGGGCGACCTGGTAGATCCGCTCGATGTCCCACTCCCCTGGCGTCATGACTGGCGTGTTGCGCATGGGCACGTCGATGACGGTGGGTCGTCCGGTGGCGGCTGCGGCGCGCAACGCCGGCTCCAGCTCGTCCGCCTCCTCGATCCTGATTCCATCCGCGCCGCAGGCACGCGCGATCGCCGCGAAGTCTGGCGAATACGGCAATTCATCGGCCACGAACTCACACCCGAAACCGGACCCGTAGTGCTTTCGTTCAAGCCCTGCGATCGTCCCGAATGCGGCGTTGTTCATCACCACCCAGATGGGGGCGATCCCCATCTCCACCGCCGTCGCGATCACGCTCGGGTTGGAGCCGAAGGCCCCGTCCCCGACGAGGGCGATCGCAGGGCGGCCTGTTCCGGCCTGAACGACACCCAGCACGGCCGCCGGCCCGAACCCCATCGTGGAGAACCCGCCTGGGGTCAGGAACGAGTCCGGATCGTCCACGGGGTACTGCTGGGCGACGCCGTTCTTGTTCCAGCCGACATCGGTGACCAGAATGGCATCGGGGATCGCCCGTCGGACATCGGCGAGGATCCGCTCGGGCAGCACGGGCATCTCGCTCGACCGCGCATTCGCGGCGCTGGGGGCAAGGAACGCCTCTCGCTCGCGACCCAGCTGGCCCCAGTCGTATCCGCGATCCGGCGTGGCGCTCCCATACGCGTCCGCGATGGCCTCAAGGGCGAGCGCCGCATCCGCGGTCGCGGAGATCACCGTGGGATAGTTCCGGCCCGGCTCCTGGGGATCCAGGTCGACATGGATGAGGCGCGTGGGCGGAATGCTGAACGTGACCCCTGGTTCCCAGCTGCTGCTGTCCGTCTCGGGGAACCGGGTACCCACGGCCAGGATCACATCCGCTTCCGATGCCAGCCGGTTGGCGGTCGGCGACCCCCAGAAGCCGATGATCCCGAGGAGCTGGGGGTGGCCGGGCGGGAGGATTCCCGTGCCCATAAGGGAGTGTGCGACGGGCATGCCGGTCAGCTCCGCAAGCCGTCGGACCTGGCGGGCGGCTCGACGGGTCCCGCCGCCGGCCAACATGAGCGGTCGCGCGGCCCCCCGCAGCTCCGAGGCGATCGCGCCGGCCGTGGCCGCACTGATGGTCGGCCTGGATACCGGCGACGACGGCACGATCTCGGCCTCGAGGGCCTCGGCGAGGATGTCCATCGGCACGGAGACGAGCACGGGTCCGGGCCGGCCGGCGAGGGCCGTGTCCCATGCGCGAGCCAGGACGCGCGGCACCTGATCCGAGCGGCGAACCCGCCACGCTCGCTTGACGAACGGCTCGTAGATCGAGGTCTGGTCCGCGTCGCGCCGGGCATTGAACTCCTGGTGCGGCCCCCGACCCTCGTAGTAGGACGGCACGTCGCCAGCAATCACGAGCAACGGGACCGAGTCGAACGCGGCAGTCGCCACCCCGGTGGTGGCATTCGTGATTCCGGGTCCGACGTGGAGGAGCACCACGCCGGGCCGGCCCGTCGCGCGCGCGAAGCCATCGGCCGCGTGGGCGGCAACCTGCTCGTGGCGCGCCGTAATGAACCGCGGGGCTCCGCGGCGCGCGAAGGCCGCGAGGAGCGAGATGTTCGTGTGGCCGCAGAGGCCGAAGACCTGCTCCACCCCGCGATCGACCAGGAACGAGGTGATGTGGTCTGCGACCGTCGGTTTCATGTGGTCCTCCCGAGCGTGGAACGATACGGCCACGGCGACGGCGCGTTCCGAATAGCGGGATCACGTCCGACATGTAGGAACGTAAGCCGCTCCCTGCGGCGATGTCAAGTGCCTCGGAGAATTGGTTTGACACGCCTATCGGCCGGGCCTAGTCTGCGTTCCGGGCGTTCCGAAATACGGTTCTGCGGTACACAATACTGGAACACGAAGCGCTTGGCCCGCCATGGCCGAGCGACCAGCGCAGGAGATCAAGAATGGCGCGACCGATCACTCCGGATGAGACCGCCCACGTCGATGACCTGGTCGCCCGCGGACGGGCGGCCATGGATGCGTTCGAGGGTGCCACCCAGGAGCAGGTTGATCGGCTCTGCCAGGCGATCGCATGGGCCGTCGCCAACGAGGTCACGTTCAAGCGCCTGGCCCTGATGGGCGTCGAGGAGAGCGGGATCGGCGATCCGGAGAGCCGCATCGGGAAGCGCTTCAAGGTAATGGGCATCCTGCGCGACGTCCTTCGCCAGAAGAGCGTGGGCGTCATCGAAGATGTGCCCGAAAAGGGCATCGTCAAGTACGCCAAGCCGGCCGGCCTCATCGCGTCGCTGGTACCCACGACCAACCCCGAGCTCACGCCGCCCGGCGTCGCGCTATTCGCGATCAAGTGCCGGGACGCCGTCGTGTTCTCCCCGCATCCTCGCAGCAAGCGGACGACGCAGGAGACCGTCGAGATCATGCGGCGCGCGCTCGCGCGCGAGGGTGCGCCCGCGGACCTACTGCAATGCCTCGAGCGTCCGAGCATTCCGGCGGCACAGTACCTGATGACCCAGGCCGACCTCGTCCAGGCGACCGGCGGACGGGACATGGTCAAGGCTGCCTACAGCTCGGGCACGCCGGCATACGGTGTCGGTGCCGGCAACTCGACGATGGTCATCGACGAGACCGCGGACGTCGCGGAGGCGGCGCGCAACACGCAAATCAGCAAGCTGTCCGACTACGGCTCCGGCTGCTCGGCCGACGGAAACCTGGTCGTCGAGGCGTCCATCTACGACGGTCTACGGGCAAAGCTGGTCGAGGAGGGCGGACACCTCGCGACCGCAGATGAGACCGAGCTCCTCCGGGCGGCGCTGTGGGATGCCGAGGGGCACCGGACACCCGACACCATCGCGATCTCGGCGCAGGTCCTCGCGGCGCGGGCAGGGTTCGAGGTCCCGGCGGATCGGCGGTTCTTCGTCGTCGAGCAGACCGAGATCGGCCGACGCAACGTGTTCAGCTCGGAGAAGCTGGGCGTGGTGCTGTCGTTGTTCCGGTACTCCGGGTTCGACCGGGCGCTCGACATGGTCAAGGCCATCTACGACGTCGGCGGCAAGGGCCATTCGTGCGGCATCTACTCGTTCGACGACGATCACATCGACCGGCTGGCCCGGATCGCCCCCGTAAGCCGGATCATGGTCCGCCAGCCGCAGTCCAAGGCGAATGCAGGCGCGTTCAATAACGGGATGCCGATGACCTCCAGCCTGGGCTGCGGGACCTGGGGTGGCAACGTGACGTCCGAGAACATCCACCTCAAGCACTACATGAACGTGACCTGGGTCGCTCGGCCGATCGCAGAGGATCGGCCGAGCGACCAGGCGCTGTTCGGTGAGTTCTACGGGACACCGGTGGACTGAGCTGTCGGCACAGCGCGGCCGGCATCGCGTCGATGCCCGAGGCGATGTGAGCGGCGAGGACGCGCCTCGGGCGCCGATCGTGCGTCCCCCAATGATCTACCTCGTGGGGCTGGCCACCGTGCTGGCGCTCGGCCTCAACTGGCCGATCATGGCCCGGGGTATCGAATCGATCGCACCGCTGTGGTTGACGGTGATCCGGTTACTCGGCGCCGGCACGATGGTCGCGGTCGTGCTGGCAGTGACGAGTGGCCTTCGGGTCCCGACGCGACAGGACTACCCGGTAGTCGCATCCGTGGCTGGCATCCGGCTGGCGCTCGTCTACGGGCTCGTGTTCTCTGCACTGCTGCTCGTGCCGCCGGGACGCTCGTCGATGCTCGTCCACACCAGCGGGATGTGGGCCGGGCCCATCGGCGCTTGGTTCCTCCGCGAGCACCTGTCCGGCAGCAAAATCACCGGGCTCCTGATCGGCATGGTCGGCATCGTGCTGCTGATGGAGCCCTGGGGACTCGAGACCGGGAGCGATGCTCCCATCGGGTATGGAATGCTCCTCGTCGCTGCCGTGGCGACTGCGGCCGCGAATGTGCACGTCCGCGGTCACCGCTGGGCGTCCACGCCGCTGGCGCTCATGCCCTGGCAGCTGTTCGCGGCCGGTCTCCTCATGGCGCCCATCGCGTTCGCCGTCAACGGGCCACCGGAGCTGGCGCTCCGTGCGGACGAGCTGTTCATCGTGGGGTACCAGGTGATCATCGCCAGCGGGTTCGGCGTGTGGGGCATCCTGACCCTTGCCAGGAGCCTGCCCGCGGTGTCGTCAGGCGCAATGTTCATGGCCGTCCCGGCGATCGGCGTTGGCAGCTCGATTGTGCTCGCCGGGGAGGTCATCACGCCGGGCGTGCTCGCCGGCATCCCGCTCGTGTTCGCGGGTGTGTGGGCGGTGATCGCCTCGGATCGCCGCCGCCCGGCAGAACCGATCGGGACGGGCTGATGGCACTCAGCTCCGTCCGAGTAGCCGACTGATCTCCGCGGCGCCAGCCTCGAGTGGCTTGCGCATCGTGTCCAGGCGTTCCTCGTTCAGCCTGGAGGTGGGACCGGAGATGCACAGGGCCGCAACGACGCGGGCCCGCGAGTCGGTGATCGGCGTAGCAGCCGCCGCGACCCCGTTCTCTCGCTCGCCGATGGATGTTGCCCAGCGCTCGCTCCGGATCTGCTCCAGCTGGTCTGCGATGCGCTCCGCCGGCGCGTTCGGGAAGACGGTCGGGTCGGTTCGTGCGCGTCGCAGCTCGAGACGCTGTATGTCCTCATCGGCGAAGGCCAGAAGAAGCTTGCCAGCGGCGCCGGCGCGCAGCGGCAACGGGCGCCCCAGTTGGATGAACGGGCGAAGCTCGTATCGCGCCTCGACCGCCGCGATGCAAACCCGTGTGTCGCGCTCGCGGACGTACAGGTGAACGCTCTCGCCCACCTCATCGCGAACCTGGCGCATCGCCGGTTCCGCGATGGCACGCAGGTCAAAGGTCTCGGCGGCCGCCTCGCCCCAGTACAGGAGTCGAGGTCCCAGGGAGTAGCGACCGTCTTCGGTACGGCGCACGATCCCGAGGACCGCCAGCTCCCCGAGGAGTCGGTGCGTCGACGATTTCGGCATGTCGAGTGCGGAACGAACGTAAGCGAGCGACACCGGCCCCCCCGCCTGCCCGAGGGCGTCGATCAGGTCGCTTGCCTTCTCGAGAACCGACATCTAACCCCTCAATCCCGATGTGGCCATCGAACGTATCGGCCGCGTTGCCGTGGCTCCGCCCCATCATGCGTCACCGCAGGCCGATGACGGTCGGGAGCCATAGCGTTACCGCCGGGACATAGGAGATGAGTGCTAGGACCACCAGGAGTGACGGCATGAAGTACAGCGCGCCCTTGAATACCTTGTGGACCGGTATCCGGGTGACCGAACTCAGGACGAAGACTACTCCACCCATCGGCGGGGTGATCAGCCCGATCATCAGGTTGAAGATGATGATCGATCCGAACTGCAGGGGGTCGATCCCGAACGAGACGGCCACCGGCAGCAGGATCGGTGTGATGATGAGGAGCGCCGACGTCGGCTCCAGGATCATGCCCAGGCCGATCAGCACGACGTTGATCACCAGCAGGAACACGACCGGGTTGTCGCTGAACCCCAGCAACGCCGCTGCCACGGCCTCCGGCACCTGTTCCCTGGCCAGGATCCAGCTGAGCAGCGACGATGCGCCGATGATCATCATGATCTGGGCCGTGATGTTGGCCGTGTCACGGAACATGACCAGCATCTGCGGCAGGCGCACGGTGCCATATGCGTAGGCGAGCACGAGCATGTACAGGGCGCCCACGCCCGCCGCTTCGGTCGGGGTGAACCAGCCGCCGAGGATGCCGCCCAGGATGAGGGCCGGTGCGCCCATGGGCGGCACCGCCCGGAGCAGTGCCCATCGGGCTTCGTGCCAGTTGAAGGCCTCACCTGCGAACTCCGGGTGGCGGCGTGCCCATATCCAGACGGTCAGCGCGAGCGAGATCGTGACCAGCGTCGCCGGGATGACCGCTGCCGCGAACAGCGCCCCGGTCGACACGGCCGCGACCGAGGCGTACACGACCGCGGGAATGCTTGGCGGCATGATGGGGCTGATCAGAGCCGAGGACGCGGTGACCCCGACGGTGAACTCGGGGGGGTACCCACGCCGGCGCATGAGATCGACCTCGATGGTCCCCAGGCCCGCTGCATCGGCCAGCGCGGCGCCGCTCATCCAGGAGAACCCCAGGCTGACCCCGATGTTCACATACGCGAGCCCGGCCCGGAGTGGCCCCAGCCAGAGGAGCGCGGCGTCGTACAGCTTGGCGGCGATGTCGGTTCGTGTGGCGACGATGCCGACCAGGATGAACAGCGGCACGGCAAGCAACGGCCAGCTGTTGATGCCTTCCACCACGAGCCTAGCGGCGAGGCCGAGCGAATATCCCTGGGCAAGCAGATAGGCGAGGCATGGGCCCAGGATCGCAAACGCCATCGGAACACGCAGGAGAAACAGCGCGAGGATCACGATAAGCAACAGGACGACGCTCACCCGGTCACCCTCACTCCCCTTCGGATCTCGGGAAGATCCACGACGAACATGATGAGGACACCGCGGATCGCGGTCGACGTGAACCCGAAGGCGATGACGGTGTAGATGAACGTCAGCGGGATCTCGGCGGCGGCGGTGACCTGGCCGCGGTCATGGCCCATGAAGTCGAACACGCCGTACAGCATCACGGCGCAAACGACCGCGATCACTGCGTGTCCGACGAAGTTGACCGTGCCGAGAACACGAACGGGGAGGAAATAGTCGACGACCTTGATGGCGATGTGTGAGTCGTGGGCCAGAAGGAAGCCGGACATGACGAAGGTCAACCACACCATCGCGAATCGAGAGATCTCGCCCGTCCACGCAACGCCGCCGCCCGGTAGGTAGCGCTGGGCAACCTGCGCAAGGACCAGGACCAGGATGGTGACCAGGAGGACGGCGCCCGCCGACTGCTCCGCGAGCCCGAGCCAGTGAAACACCGAGCGGAGCGGCTGGCTCGCGGGAAGGACCTCGCGGGCCGCCTCCGTGCCGGGTCCCTGCGGCGCGTGCTCGTCGTCGGATGTTCCACCGACCGACTGCTCGAGGTTGCTCGCGGTCACGAATCCCTCGTCATTTCATCACAGGGGGTTGGGGTCATGTTCGTGCAGAATATCGGCTCATGCCAAGTGTCTGGCCGGTGTCCGCCGTCGGCGGACACCGGCCAGATCGCTGTCAGTTGGCCGTCGATCGGATGGCGTCGAGGACCGTGACCTGCTCGGGGGTGTAGTGATCCCGAAGGTAGGGCACTGCCTTGGCGCGGAAGGCCTCGCGATCGACATCGTCGATGACCTGCATCGTCCCGCCCGCCCTGAACTCGTCGAGGATCTGCTTCTCGGCGGTTTCAACGCACTTCGGCTCCTCGACCATCGCCTTCTGGACCGCAGCCTGGAGGGCTGCCTGCTGCTCCGGGGACAGCGAGGACCACTTGGCTTCGTTCATAACGACGAGATTCGAGCTCAGCTGGTGGCTCGAAAGGGAGACGTAGGACTGGACCTCGGGGAGGTTGATCGCCTTGATGTTGACGAGCGGATTCTCCTGCCCGTCGACCGTCTTCTGCTGGAGCGCCAGGTAGAGCTCGCTGTAGGCGACCTCAACCGGGGTTGCACCCATCGCGGCCGCATTCAGCAAGAACGCCGGAGACGGCGGGAACCGCATCCTGAGCCCCTTGAGGTCATCGGGGGTGCGGATCGGCTTGTTCGCCGTGAACTGCCGTGCGCCGGTATTCCAGGCGCCCAGGATCCGCACGCCCGTCGCATCCAGGAAGCCCTGTGTCAGCGGCTGCGAGGCAGGGTCCGTAAAGAACTTGTACATGTGCTCGCTGCTGTCGAACACGAACGCGCCGTCGACGACGCCCATCGGTGCATACAGCGCGCTGAGCGCCGATGCCCCCTGGATGTCAATGTCGATGTCGCCCGACACGACCGACTGGATCCTTGCGGCATCGTCGCCCAGGGTGCCGTTGCCGAACAGCTTGATCGTCAGCCCGACGTTCGCGGCCGCGGCCTCGTCGGCGATCACCTTGGCACCGCACGCGACCTGCGGCTGCTCGTCCGTGTAGCTGTTGGCGAAGGTGAGCTCGACAGGCGTCTGCGCTGCCTCTGAAGCTGGCGCCTCGGACGCTGCTGCGCTTGATGCCGCGGAGGCGGGGGCGGTGGTGGGACTGGGGGTGCTCCCACCGCAGGCGGCGAACAGCAACGCCGCCACCATTGCGACCGGGAGCCTCCAGGATCGTGTCGTCATGTTCTCTCCCATCCTCTGATGCTGCGGCCGGACCTGGGCCGCGGGTGCTGATGGACGACTGTGGCCGACGCTTGCGCGCAGGCCGATTTCCCAGTTCTGCTTCGAGGGGTTCGCGTGACGGACCTTGACGGCCCTGCCTGATCGAGCTCGATGGCGACCGACGGGCCTGCCATCTTCCGCGGGTGGGACGCGCCACGTGCAATCAGCACGGGACAGGTCCGCACGCGTTCGCGATTCGCGCGCTGCTGCCTCTCTCCCTTTCGGCTTCCTCCTCCTCCGATGGCAAACCGATGAACCGGTTCGCTGCGGTCACCTCGCGGGCATCGCGGACGCCATGCAGGTGCAGCGGTGCAATCATGGCGTCCCATACAGCTGGACGCCAGCCTATATTACGGGACAGGCGCCGCAGGTCAAGAGCGCATTTGTACCCGACGGAGCGCGACCCGATCCGGGGCTTCATAGTTAGCCCCGATGGAAACGGTCCTCGTCGGAGCCCCCGGCAGTGGTGCCAGAACGATCGGCAGATCGCTCGCGGAACGTCACGGGGCGCGATTCATCGATCTCACCGGCGCGCCCGGTCGTCGTGCCGACGCACTGTCGGGCCTGCGCATGAGCGTGGCGCCCG
This sequence comes from uncultured Chloroflexia bacterium, assembly GCA_963749705.1. Classification (GTDB taxonomy): domain Bacteria; phylum Chloroflexota; class Limnocylindria; order Limnocylindrales; family CSP1-4; genus CAIXZV01. Next base: position 45,507 of record CAVVNQ010000008.1, read on the forward strand.
ATGGCGACCACGTCCTGCGAACGGTCATCGCTGCTGACCGCATCGTCGCGGACCCGTCGGTCCGGGCGAAGCTGTATCGCGGCCGACACGTGATCTGGCTCGATGTCCCGGGCGACCAGCTGGTCGAGCGGCTGCGTGCGGCCCGCCGCCAGGACGTCGGCTATGAGGGCGATGCGCGGACGTTCATCGCCGACCATCTGGCCGAGTACCGCCCCTACTACCTGGCGGGAATGCGCGTCGACGCCTCGGGCTCGGTGTCGTCGGTCATCGGACAGGTCCAGGCCATGCTCGAACAACCGGTCCATTCCGGCACGCTGGTGCTGCGAGCCGAGGTTCGCGGCGGTTTGATCGAGCTCGGAGAGGACATCCTGGCCACCAGCCTGGGGCACGTCCTGCAGCGCCTGTCCGTGCACCGTTGCGTCGTCGTCACCTCGGGTCGTCGGCGACGGGTGGCGGACGACGCGATTGAGGTGATGCGGTCCGTGGCGGGCGTACCGGTCGAGATCGAGGTGCTTCCGGATGGCGAGCCGTCGAAGCTCATGGACAACCAGGAACAGCTGTTCCGGCGATTCGCCGGCCGCCGTCTCGAGCGCGGCGATCCGCTGATCGCCCTCGGCGACGATGCGCTGCTCGAGGCCGCGACCTTTGCAGCCGCGGTCTGGCTCCGCGGCATCCCGCTCATCGCGATCCCCGTGACGACGCTTGGATTGATCGACACGGCCATCGGGGGCAAGGGCGGCATCGATCTGCCCGGCGTCGGTCGCAACCTGCTTGGAGTCGTCCACCAGCCGACCGCGACCATCCTCGATATCGGCCTCGTGAAAGACGAGCCCGCCACCGAGCGGCGCGCCGCCCTGGCGGAGGCCGTCAAGTACGGGCTTATCGGAGACGATGGCCTCCTGTCGCTGCTCGAGTCGGGAGCGCGACGAGCCCCCGACAGGCCCTGGCCAAGCGGCGCGGCACTCCTCGAGCTCGTCGAGCGTTGCGCCCTAGCCAAGCGTCACCGCGTGCTGCTTGACGAGCGGGACGTGTCCGGCGTCCGGATGGCGCTGAATCTCGGCCACACCCTGAGTCATGCCCTCGAGGCGGCGACCTCGTACCAGCTGCGCCACGGTGAGGCGGTCGCCTACGGCCTCCGGGCCGCCGTCGAGATCGGCCTGGCGATGAAGGTGACGCCGGTCGGGATCGCGGCCCGCGCGCATCGCCTGCTCGACGTGCTCGACCTGGCGACCGAGGCCCTCGACGTCCCCGTCGAGGAGGTCCTTGCGTACCTCGACGCCGACAAGAAGCGCCGCGACGGACAGGCGCGGTGGGTGCTCGTCGCCGACGACGGCGTCACGGTCCGTGGCGACGTCCCGCCAGCGGTGGTCAGGTCAGCCGCGACGTCAGCCCTGGCAGGTCGCCACCAGGAAAGCGGTTTCGGCGCCTCTCGCCTCGACGGCTGACTGCCTCCAGCCCGGATCGCGTCCTGAGCCGAGGTTGACGCACATCGGTCTCAGGGGATACCTTCGCGCGCACGATGTCCGCCTTCTACCGCTTTATATGCCCGGCATGACCGATCCCGGATACTGACGATCCGGGCAGCGGCTCGTGCCGGGTGAGCAGAGGTCCTGGACCTCTGTTTTTTTGTTCCCTCGCGACGATCTCCTCGAGGAATCCTGACCAGCATGTTCGTGGTGATGCGGACCGGAGCCACGGAGGCCGAGGTCAACGGGGTGAAGGGCCTCATCCTGTCCGAAGGCCTGACGCCGTTCGAGAACGCCGACAGCGACCGCGTCAACGCGGGCACGGACAGCGCCGACGCGGGCACGGCTCGCGTCGTCATCGCGGTCGTGGGCGAGCTCGGCGGGCGCCGGCCGCAGCTCATGGCACGCCTGGAGACGATGCCCGGGGTCACGACCGTCACCCCGATCTCGAAGCCCTACAAGCTCGTGTCGCGCGAGTTCCACCCGGAGGACACGGTGATCCGGGTGCTCGATGCCGTGATCGGCGACGGGACGCTGACGGTGATGGCCGGCCCGTGCTCGATCGAGAGCCGCGAGCAGCTGATGGAGACGGCCGACTTCGTGGCCGGCCACGGGGCGACGATCATCCGCGGTGGCGCGTTCAAGCCACGGACCAGCCCGTACAGCTTCCAGGGCCTGGGCGTCGAGGGCCTGCGATACCTCGCGGAGGTGCGCGAGCGGACCGGCCTCCCGGTGATCACCGAGGTGATGGAGCCGAGCCAGGTCGACATCGTCGCCGAGTACGCGGACATCCTCCAGATCGGCACCCGCAACATGCAGAACTTCTCGCTGCTGCTCGCATGCGGGCGCGCGGGCCGTCCGGTGATGCTCAAGCGCGGGTTCGGGGCGACGATCGAGGAATGGCTGATGGCCGCCGAGTACATCGCGTCGGCCGGCAACTCGCAGATCATCCTGTGCGAGCGCGGGATCCGCACGTTCGAGACGTACAGCCGGAACACCATGGACCTCACGGCGGTCCCCCTTGCCCACCATTTCACGCACCTGCCCGTGATCGTGGACCCGTCACATGCCACGGGGCGCCGATGGCTGGTCAAGCCGCTCGCGATCGGCGGCGTCGCGGTGGGTGCGGACGGGATCATGGTGGAGGTCCACCCGCGACCTGACGAGGCGCTGTCGGACGCGGAGCAGCAGCTGGACTTCCCCGCGTTCGAGCAGATGATGGACGCGATCGTCGGGGTCCACGAGCACGTCCGTGACCTCCATGGTGACCTGAACGCCGCCGCGACCCGCAGCGGACAGGGCTGAGCGGCATGGCGGCCAGGCAGGCGGGCGGTGCGCCCGCAGAGACCAGCTCCCCGCACCTGTCGACACGCGACGCCGCCGGCGACGGACCGGACACCGCGATCGTGGTGCGTCCGGCCGCCCGTCTGCGGGGGCGCCCGGAGCTGCCCGGGGACAAGTCGATCTCCCACCGCGCGCTCCTGTTCGCGCTGCTTGCCGAAGGGGAGAGCCGGATCGAGGCTGCGGGGGACGGCGCGGATGTCCGCTCCACCGCCGCCATCGTGGCCGCCCTAGGTGCCCGCGTTGAGCGCGTGGCCGAGTCGGGCGGGCGCGTCGACTATCGGATCGTGTCGCCCGGCGGTCACGCGCTGACGGAGCCGGACGCGAGCCTGGGCTGCGGCAACTCCGGGACGACGACCCGGCTGGTGGCCGGCCTCCTCGCCGGCCAGCCGATGTTCGCGATCCTCGATGGTGACGCCTCGCTCCGGCGCCGGCCGATGGGTCGAATCGTGGAGCCGCTGCGGTCGATGGGTGCCGTGTTCGGAGGCCGGCGCGGGGCAACGATGCTGCCGCTCGCGATCTCGGGACGTGCCCGCCTGCTCCCCATCGAATACGTGACGCCCGTCCCCAGCGCGCAGGTCAAGTCCGCGATCCTGCTGGCGGCGCTCGCCGCGGACGGCGAGACGACCGTGACCGAATCGGTTGCCACCCGCGACCACACGGAGCGCATGCTCCGCTCCCGCGGCGTCGGCGTTTCGGAGGCCGTCGACGAACAGGGCCGGCACATCGTCCGCCTGACCGGACCAGCCACCGTGGCCGCCATCGCGGACACCGTGCCCGCCGATCCGTCCGCCGCCGCGTTCTGGATGGTGGCGGCATCGATCCACCCCGACGCGGAGCTGTCGCTCGAGGGGGTGAGCACGAACCCGACCCGGCGTGCCATCATCGACATCCTCAGGCGCATGGGCGCCGACATCGAGGAGCACGACCATCCGGCTAAGGGGGGACGGGCAGGCGAGCCCCTCGCCGATCTCATCGTCCGGTCCAGCGCGCTCCGCGCCGTCGACCTGTCCCCCACGGACGTGGCGACGGCCATCGACGAGATCCCCGTCCTGGCGCTCGCCGCGACCGCCGCGATCGGCACGAGCCGGTTCCGAGGCGTGGGGGAGCTCCGGCACAAGGAATCGGACCGCGTCGCGGGGATCGCGGACGGGCTGACGGCCCTCGGAGCGCGCGTGCGCGTCGAGGGCGACGATATCGAGATCGAGGGCGGCCGTCGCTTGCGAGGCGCCGTCACCGAGACCTACGACGACCACCGGCTCGCGATGACGTTCGCGATCGCCGGCCTCATCGCCGAGGGCGAGACCATCGTTCGCCGACCCGGGTCGGCGGGGATCTCCTACCCCGGCTTCTTCCACCAACTCGAAGGGGTGCGAGCATGACGAAGCGGATCGTCCTCATCGGCCACCCGGTCGCCCATTCGCTGTCCGGGGCGATGCAGCAGGCGGCCTTCGATCAGCTCGGCATCGATGCCCGGTACGAGCTGTGGGATCGCGCGCCGATCGACCTGGCCAATGCGATCGCGGAGCTGCGGACCGACGACTTCCTGGGCGCCAACGTCACGATCCCGAACAAGGAACGGGTCGTCCCGCTGGTGGACCGGCTCACCGAGGAGGCCCACGCCACGGGGGCCGTCAACACGCTGACCCGCGAAGGCCGAAAGCTCATCGGGCACAACACGGATGTGACCGGTTTCAAGGTGGCGCTGGACCAGCTCGTGGGCCGGCAGAAGATGCCTCGTCAGGCAGTGGTGCTGGGCGCGGGCGGCGGTGCGCGGGCGGTGGTCTACGGGCTGATCCGCGAGGGCTTCCAGCGGGTGATCGTGTTCAACCGTCACCTGCACCGGGCCGAGGGCCTGGTCAAGCATTTCGGGCGGAGCGCCGCGCACATGGAGCTGCGCGCGATGCCGTGGCACGAGTCGATCATCGAGGCCGAGCTCGCAAAGACGCGGGTGCTGGTGAACGCCACCTCAGTCGGGCTCGAGGGAGTCGAGAGCCCCGTGCCGGCTGAGGCGATCCCGCCCGACCTCCTGGTGCAGGACCTGATCTACATGCGGACACGCCTGTTGCGCGACGCCGAGGCCGCGGGCTGCGCGACGTCCGATGGCGAGACGATGCTGCTCCACCAGGGCGCGGCATCGTTCACGCTGTGGACGGGCCAGCCGGCACCGCTCGACGTGATGCAGGCCGCCCTGGCCGATGCGCGCGCCCATGGCCTCCGCTCGGCGGAAGGCGAACCGGCCGCACCCGCCGTCGAGGCGACGGCCGGCGGCGCGGACGGGTCGTCCACGGCCGACGCCGCCGGCTGACGCGGCACGACCGACCATGGATCGCTTCCGGTTCACCACCGCCGGCGAGAGCCACGGGCCGATGCTCGGGGCGATCGTCGAGGGCGTCCCGGCCGGCCTCGCGCTGACCGAGGATGACCTCGCGGTCGATCTCGCGCGCCGCCAGCGCGGCTACGGCCGTGGCGCCCGCCAGGCGATCGAGAAGGACCGGGCGCGAATCCTGGCCGGGGTCCGTCACGGGCGGACGCTGGGCTCGCCGATCCTGCTCGAGGTGGCCAACCGGGACTGGGAGAACTGGACACGGGTGATGCAGATCGCGCCGTTGTCCGACGACGAGGCCGCCGAGCTGGCAACCCTGGCCGCCGACGGCGTCAAGCGCGCGCAGCCGATCACCCGCGTCAGGCCGGGGCATGCCGACCTGGCGGGCGCGCTCAAGTACGGGTTCAACGACGTGCGTGACGTGCTCGAGCGCTCGTCCGCCCGCGAGACAACCGCCCGGGTCGCTGCGGGCGGCGTGGCCCGCGCGTTCCTGCGCGCGCTGGGGATCGAGGTCTGGTCGTTCACGGCCGAGGTGGGCGGGGTCGCCATCGATCCGGCCCGGGTCACACGGACGCGCGACGAGGCCGATGCCTCACCGCTCCGCTGCCCGGATCCTGATGCCGAGGCGGCGATGATGGCCCGCATCGACGAGGCCCGATCGAACGGCGACACCGTCGGCGGCGTGTTCGAGGTCGTCGTCCACGGCGCGCCGATCGGGCTGGGCAGCTACGTCCACTGGGACCGGCGCCTGGACGCGGCGCTCGCCGCCGCCGTGATGAGCATCAACATCCTCAAGGGTGTCGAGATCGGGCTCGGGTTCGAGCAGACGAAGCGCTTCGGGTCGGAGGTCCACGACGTGATCGAGGGCCGTCTCGATGATGGCAGCTGGATCCACCGGACGAACAACGCGGGCGGCCTGACCGGCGGTGTCACCAACGGCGAGCCGATCGTCGTTCGCGGAGCGGTCAAGCCGATCTCGACCCTGGCCCGGCCGCTGGCGACGGCCGACCTGGTGACCGGCAAGCCCGTCGACACGGCGCACTACGAGCGGAGCGACATCTCGGTCGTCCCGGCGGCCGGGGTGATCGGCGAGGCGATGGTCATGCTCACGCTGGCCCGGTTCGTGCTGGACAAGACTGGCGGCGATTCGATGCCCGAGGTCGAGGACAACCTGCGCCGGTATCGCGAGCGGATCGCGATCGTGCCAGATTCCCCGGTGGCGGGCGCCCGTCCGGGTGCTCGCGACCCGGTCGCGTTCGAGGCCGACCCCGCGATACCCGGCGACGGCGAGGCCGGCTCCGGCGGGGACGACTGAGCGCGCCGTGGATCTCGTGCTGGTCGGACTCCCGGGAAGTGGCAAGAGCGCCGTCGGTCGTCGCATCGCGGCGCGTCATCACGCGGCATTCATCGACCTCGACGACCAGATCGAGCGGGCCGCGGGCCGGCCCATCCCCGAGATCTTCGCAAGGGATGGCGAGGCCGCGTTCCGGGCCTTCGAGCGAGGCGGCAGTCGCTGGCCTCGGCCAGGCCGACGCGAGCGCCGGACCTCCGGCGCGTGATCTCGCCCGGCGGCGGCGCCGTCGTCGATCCCCGCAACCGCTGGGCGCTGTATCGCGGACGGGTGCCGGTGTGGCTGGACGTTCGACCGGAGGTGCTTGCGCAGCGGCTTCGCCGCACGTCCAACCGTGCGCCCGCTCGATCCAGGGCGACGATCCGCTGGGCAGGATCGGAGCCCTGGCGACGCCGGGCGAGCGCTTCTATGCCGCGGCACATCCGGTCAACGGCGTAGCCGACATCGCGTCGGTGCTCGGCGCGGTGGAACAGATGCTCGACGATGGGCCAGACGCCTGCGACAACGCTGCTTCGGGCGACGACGCCGATCGGCGACATCGTCATCGGCGATTCGATCGCCGCGATCAGCCGATCGACGCGACGCTCCGCCAGCTGGGCGCGAGCCGCGCCGTGATCGTGAGCGAGCCCGGCGCCTGGTCGGCATTCGGCGAAGCGTGGTGAGACGCTGCGCGCGGCGGGCTGGCCCGGTCGAGACGGTGATGCTGCCCGTCGGGCGAGGAGGCGAAGCACCTGTCGGTCATCGAGGCTGCCGCACGAGACCTCGCCAGTCGTCACGTCGAACGACACGAGCCGCTGATCGCGATCGGCGGCGGCGCGCTGGGCGATCCGGCGGGCTTCCTGGCAGCAACCTACCTCCGCGGTATCCCATGGATCCAGGTCCCGACCACGCTCGTCGCGCAGGTCGACTCGGCGATCGGCGGCAAGACCGGCGTCGACCTGCCCGAGGGCAAGAACCTGCGTGGGGGCGTTCCACCACCCGTCCGCGATCGTCCTCGACGTCGCGGCCCTGCGGTCGCTCCCCGAGCGCCAGCTGCGCGCTGCAATGGGCGAGATCGTCAAGATGGCGGCCCTCGGCGATGCGAGCTGCTGTTCGCGACGCTCGAGGCCGAGGCCGAGGCGATCGCCCATGGCGACGCACCCATGTTCGATGCGCGGCATCCTCGCGGAGGTCGTCGAGCGCTCCGTCATGGGCGAAGGTCGAGGTCGTGACCGCGGATGCCCGCGAGCAGGGCGCTATCGGGGGCCGGATCACGACTCAACCTCGGGCACACGGTCGGCCACGCGCTGGAGGCGGCCGACGGGTACGAGACGCTCCTCCACGGTGAGGCGGTCGCGTACGGGTTGCGTGCCGCGGTGCGCATCGGCTCGGCGCTCGGGGTGACGCCGGCGGATCGCGGGCTGCGGATCGAGACGCTCCTCGACCGGCTCGACCTCGGTTGCGCGCCGCTCCCCTATCCCGCGGACGCGGTGATCGACGCGACGAGGACCGACAAGAAGCACGCGGGCGGGCGGCTCCGCTGGGTGCTGCCGACGGCGGACGGCGTCGAGGTGCACGACGATGTCCCGGACGACGTGGTCGCGGACGCCGTGCGCTCGGTCCTGGCCGGCAAGGCCGCCGGATCGGTTCCGGCCGGTGACGCCGAGACGACCCGCACCGGCTCGAGGGCGACGGCATGACCCGGGTGCTCGTGCTCCAGGGCCCCAACCTCAACCTGCTGGGCACCCGAGAGCCCGAGATCTACGGGCGCGAGACGCTGGACGAGATCCACGCCGGGATCGCGACACGGGCGGCCGAGCTGGGCCTCGAGGTGGACTTCTTCCAGTCCAACCATGAGGGCGCCCTGATCGACCGCCTCCACGTCCGCGACTTCGACGCCGCGATCGTCAACGCCGCCGGCCTGACCCACACCTCGGTCTCGCTGCGCGACGCGCTGCTCGCGATCGAGCGACCGTTCTGGGAGGTCCACCTCTCGGATCCGTGGACGCGGGATGCGTTCCGGCGGGTCAACTTCCTCCACGACATCGCGGTGGGGTCGATCATCGGGCAGGGCGCGCGTGGCTACCACGTGGCGCTCGAGGCCATCGCGGCCCGGTTCGAGGGAACGGCATGAGCCGCGAACTCGACGGCCGGAAGGCGGGCGCGACGCGACCCACGGCCGCGGAGCGCGACGCTGCGGCGCTCGAGCTCGCCCGAATCCGCGACCAGATCGACGAGCTGGACCAGCGGATCGTCGAGCTGCTCAATGAGCGCACGACGCTCGGACGGGCGGCGGGGCGGTCAAAGGCGCTCGCGGGGCGGCGCGCGATCCACGACCCGGAGCGCGAGCGCGAGGTGCTCCTGCGGGTCGCCATGGCCAACCCGGGACCGCTGCCGCAGGCGGACCTGATCTCGATCTACCGCAGGATCGTGGCGGTGACGCGGGGTCTCGAGTCGCGGGATCGGACGCATGCCGGGCGATCGGGCGACGACTGACACCGCCGGGGAGCCGGCGGATCCTGCCGACGCGGGCGGGGAGCTGCTGGTCCCCGTGGCCGCCGGCAGCGAGCGCCCCGACCCCCGCATCCTGCCCACGGCGCCGGTCACGCGATTCGCCCCGGCACCCACCGGGTTCCTCCACCTCGGGCACCTGGTCAACGCGGTGTACACGTGGGGGATCGCGGCAGCGACCGGGGGCCGGGTGATCCTGCGCATCGAGGACCATGACCGGCAGCGCTCGCGGGGCGGATATGAGACCGCCATGCTGGACGACCTCGACCGGCTGGGCCTGGCGCCCGACGAACCCTCGATCGTCGCGTTCCGCGGAGGCGCGACCTCGTACCGCCAATCTGATTCGGACGAGGCGTATGCGTCGGCGCTCGCCCGCCTGCGCGATGCCGGCCTGGCGTACGCGTGCGACTGCACCCGGTCCACGTTCGCCGCGTATGCCGAGGCGCACGGCCGCCCGTGGCGCGGGATCGGCTGCCCCGGCGGCTGCCGTTCCCGACAGCTGCCGGAGGACGGCGACGTGGGCATCCGGGTCGCCGTCGGGGCGGGATCGGAATCGTGGGTGGACCTGCTGGTCGGCCCGACGGCGGACGAACCGGCCGCGACCGGTGACCTGCTGGTCCGTGATCGGCTGGGCAACTGGACGTACCCGTTGTGCGTGGTCGTCGACGACCTGCGCCACGGCGTGGACCTGGTGATCCGGGGACGCGACCTCCTGGATGCGACGGCCGTCCAGCTGCGGCTGGCCCGGCTGCTGGGGCGTGATGTGCCGCCGCGGTTCCTCCACCATCCACTGGTCAGGCGGGTATCCGGCCAAAAGCTGTCGAAGGCCGAGGGCGATACCGCCGTCCGGGCGTTCCTCGAAGCCGGGCGGACGCCCGCCGAGCTGTTCGGGCTGGCGGCGCGGCTGGCGGGGCTGCGTCCGGATGCTGAGCCGATCGAGGCCGCGGCCCTGGGGTCACTGTTCGCCTGAGCTCCGCCCGTATGCGTACACCGCGGACCCGTCAGCCGGGCTCGGTGCGGTCCTCGATCTCCCACGCGTGATCGAGCACGTGCCACGCGATCCGGCGCGCCGCGTAGCGCTGCGTCCACCTGCGCCCGCCGATCACCGTGCCATCCGACGGCGCCACGAGGACCTCGGTGATCGCCGCCCGGATGGCGTCGCGGCTGGCGCCCTTGCCGAGCTTGATCCCGATCTGGGCGGCGTACGCCTCCTCGGCGTCGGTGACGTGGCCGACGATCCTGGTGCGGTCCCGGCCCCCGCCGCGGGGGCCCTTGCGGAGCTCCTCGGGTGCCGTTGCCGCAACCTCGTCGAACACGGCCCAGGAGGCCCCGACGAGCGCGGACAGGCCCTCTGCCTCAGCGGCGTCCGCGGGTCGGCGATCAGCCTCCGCGATGATCGCGGGCGCACCGAACGAGGTGGTTGCGTTGCCCGCGGCGTGCTCGACCGCCTCGACCGCGACGTCGGTGTCGAACGGGATCCCCGCCCGACGCGCGACTGCGAGGTACCGAGGCACGGCGGTCAGCAGCGCCTCGATCGCCAGCGCTTCGTCCTTGCCTGCGCGGGACAGGCCCGGCCAGTCGAGCGCGGACGCGAACACCTTCTTCGGCGTGGTCTCGACGAGCGCGCGGATCGCCTGCGGAGCGGCCATCGCCCGAGTATGCCTCGCCTACGGGACCGCCGCAGACCTTGCGACCGCTGACGCTGCCGTGAGCTCGGGTCCCCGGGTCCACGACGGCCCGTCGAACAGCTCCGGACGATGCGTGAGGACGAGCACCGTGCGTCCGACCGTGGCCAGCTCGAGGTCCGCGACGAACGCACGAGCCGTGGCCTCGTCGAGATGCTCGGTCGGCTCGTCGAGGATCAGCACGCGGACATCGGCGAGCAGCGCCCGCGCGAGCGCCAGCCGCTGCCGCTGGCCGGCCGAGAGTCGAGCCCCGTGCTCCCCCACGGACGTCGCGAGGCCGTCCGGCAGCGAGCGGACCCAGGGGAGCAGTCGAGCCGACGCGAGCGCACCCTCGAGCTCGGCATCGGGCGCTCCCGGGCGCGCCAGCCGGATGTTGTCGGCGATCGAGGCATCGAAGATATGTGGATCCTGCTCGCACAGGCCGACCGCGGCCCGGACCGCGTCGCCGTCGAGCCGGCGCACGTCGACGGCGGCATCGGCCGAGGCGCCGACGACCTCGGTGGCGGCGTCGGAGCCGACCAGCTCGAGGGTGCCCGCGACGGGCTCGAGAAATCGAAGGCAGGCGGCGGCGAAGGTGCTCTTGCCGGCGCCGCTGGGTCCGGTGACCACCGTCCGCGCACCGGCGGGGACGTCGAGCGACGGCAGGATTAGCGCATCGACATCCGCGAGCGGGTAGCGCAGCCGAAGCCCGCGGACCCGGATCCCGAGCGGGCCTTCCGGGACGGGCAGCGGCTCCACCGGGTCCGGAACCGGGTCAGGGCGCGCCAGGATGTCCAGCACGCGGCCCGCCGACGCCGCCAGACCCGGCAGCTTCTGGGCCGCGGGCACCAGCGGGGCCAGGACCTCGTGGATCGCGATCGGGGTCAGCGCGACAACCGCGAGCGCAACGACGTCAAGGCGGCCGTCGCGAACGGCGATGATCCCAAGCACGAGCGCGATCCACGCCGAGGCGCCGGAAGCGAGACCCGCCACGAGCCCGCCGGTCCCGGCCCCGAACGCCGAGCGCCGCTCCGCCGCCGCCAGCCGGGCGTCGACGCTCCGGACCCCATCGACCGCCCTCGTCGAGGCACCGGCGGCGAGGATCTCCGGGGCTCCGCGAAGGAGGTCGATCGCCGCATCCCCGAGGTCACCACGTGCCGGCGCGAGCAGCCGCTCGGCGCGGCGCGACACGACGGCCGCGGCCAGCGGAGCCCCCAGCGCCGCCATCACGAGGCCGGCGGCGACCGCGAAGCCGGCTGCTGGCACCAGCCACGCGATCAGCGCGACCGTGCCGATCGCGACCACGAGGGCCGATCCATACGGCAGCAGGACCCGCAGCCAGAGATCGGCCAGGCCATCGACATCGCCCACCAGGCGCGCCAGGAGATCGCCGGATCGAAGCTCCGCCAGCCCCGCGGGCGCCAGACGCACGAGGCGGGCGTAGACCGTGGTGCGCAGCTCGCCCAGCACCCGGAACGCGGCGTCGTGCGCGGCGAGCCGCTCCGCGTACCGCAGCACGCCGCGGGCGATGCCGAACGCGCGCACCGAGGTCACGGCAACGAACAGGGTGAGGATCGGCGGCTGCTGCGCGGCCTTCGAGATCAGCCAGGCGGACGTGGTGGCGAGGCCGATCGCAGACGCCGCGGCGCCGATCCCGGCGAGGATCGCGAGCGCGAGCCGCGGCGTGACCGGCCGGCCGATCCGGAGGATGGCGAGCAGCGAGCTCACCCGACCGGCTCCGCGGCGACGGCGACGAGCTCGCCTGTGGACAGCCCGCCGGGGACGGGTTCGACGGCGGCCCAGCGCACCTCGATCGTCCGGTCCGCCCCGGCGACGGCGCCCGGGCGATGGGCCACCACCACGACGGTGGCACCGCCGTCGGCGGCGCGACGGAGGGCACACATGACCTGCGCCTCCGACGCCTCGTCGAGGCCCGCGGTGGGCTCGTCCAGCAGCAGGACCGGCGCGTCCCGGACCAGCGCCCGTGCGATGCCGATTCGACGACGCTGGCCGCTCGACAGCCGCGCCCCGCGCTCCCCCAGCTCCCGACCGAGCGCTAGGTCGGCCAGCCCGACGGCAGCGAGGGCGGCGCGGATCGCGGGATCGCCGGCGTCGGGTGCGCCCAGGCGGACGTTGTCGGCAACCGTCCCGGCGAACAGCCACGGCGCCTGGGGAACCCACGCCACCTTCGCCCGCCAGGCCGCGGGATCCATCGCTCGCACGTCGACCGCGTCGCGGCCGTCGCCGGTCAGCGCCAGCACGCGACCGGTCGTGGGCGGGATCAGCCCGAGGATCGAGGCGAGCAGCGTCGACTTGCCGGCGCCGCTTTCGCCCGTGATCGCGACCAGCTCGCCGGCGCGTGCGATGAACGAGGCATCGGCCGGGGCGACGACCTCGCGGCCGGGCTGGACGACGCTCAGGTGATCGACCGAGATGCCGGCGACGCGCTCCGGCGGCTGCTGCCCGTCGGGCGGCGTGGCTGCCCCCACCGCCCCGACCGGCTGGTCGAGGATCGAGAACGCCGCCGCGGCCGCCTCGAGCCCCTCTTCGCTGGCATGGAACTCGGTGCCCAGGCGGCGCAGCGGGAGATACGCCTCGGGCGCAAGCACCAGCGCGAACAGGCCGGTCTGGAGCGACAGGTCGCCGTCGGCCAGGCGGAGCCCGATCCCCACCGCGACCAGCGCGACCGACAGCGTCGCCAGGAGCTCCAGCGCGAGCGCCGACAGGAACGCGATCCGCAGCGTCGCCATCGTCGTGGTCCGGTAGGCGTCCGTGATCCGCCGCAGGATGCCGACCTGCGCCTCGGCACGACCGTACGCCCGCAACGTCGGCAGCCCGGCGACCACGTCGGAGAACCGGTTGGCGAGCCGGGCGAGCGCGACCCACCGCCGCCGCCGGTGATCGGCCGACATCCGCCCGATGAGGATCATGAACACGGGGATCAGGGGCACGGTGAGCGCCACGGTCAGCCCGGCGACGAGGTCGACCGACAACAGGCAGCCGATGACGGCCAGCGGCACGATGACCGCCAGCGCGACCTGGGGCAGGTAGCGCCCGTAGTACCCGTCGAGCGCATCCAGGCCGCGGGTGACGAGCAGCGCGATCTCGCCGCTCGCCTGACCCGCCGCCCAGCGTGGCCCGAGCGACACCGCCCGCGCCATGAGCGCGACCCGGAGCTCTGACTTGACGGCGCCGCTGATCCGCTGCGCGACGACCTCGGACGCCCAGCTGAGCCCGGCGCGGATCGCCAGCACCGCTGCGAGCAGCAGGAGCACCGTCGCGAGCTGGGCCGGGCCCTCCCCGTCGACGAACGCGCCCGCGATCGCGCGGGCGATCAGCCAGGCCTGGGCGATGGCCAGGAGTGCGGTGGACAGGCCCAGGACGACGGCCGCGACGAGCGCGACGGTGGCTGTACGGCCCGACGCGAGCAGGCGGCGGTGGAGGGTCGTCATGCGCGGCCGGGGACGCGGCTCGCGGTCAGCGTGGACCGCTCGTGACGGGGGCGTGGCCGCGGTCCGTCACGGCTCGGCCGTGGTCCGTCACGGCTCGACCGAGGCGCGCGGCACGCTGACCCGCTTGCGGAACACCCAGTACGTCCAGCCCTGGTAGATGAGCACGATGGGCACGAAGATGATCGCGACCACGGTCATGATCTGGAGGGTGTACTCGGTGGATGCCGCGTTGGTCGTCGTGAGGCTGTAGGCAGCATCGGTCGACGACGGCATCACGTCCGGGAACAGCGCCCAGAACAGGCTGACCACGGCCAGCCCGATCGTCACCGCGGACCCGATGAACGCCCAGGCCTCGCGCCGCAGCCGGCTCGCGAGCAGCGCGCCGACGAACGCGACCGCGGCGACGATCGCGAACCCGAACGACACCGCGTCGCCGCGGATCGCGTTGGCCCACACCAGGAACGCCACCGCCACGACGGCCGTGACCAGGCCGACGGGCAGCACCAGCGCCGTCGCCCGCGCCCGGATCTCGTCCTCGGTCTTGAGCGCCAGGAACAGCAGCCCGTGGGTGATGAACAGGAGCAGCGTGGTCAGCCCGCCGAGCAGCGCGAACGGGTTGAGCAGCGTGAGCAGGTTGCCCGTGAACTGCTTGTCGGCATCGATCGGCACGCCGCCCACGATGTTCGCGAACGCGACCCCCCACAGCAGCGCCGGCACGAAGCTGCCGATGGCGATCGCGATGTCCCAGCGCTGCCGCCAGATCGCGCCGCCATGCTTGTTGCGGTACTCGATCGCGACCCCGCGCACGATCAGCGCGACGAGCAGCAGGAACAGCGCGAGGTAGAACCCCGAGAACAGCGTCGCGTACCACTCGGGAAACGCCGCGAACGTGGCGCCCCCGGCGACGAGCACCCACACCTCGTTGCCGTCCCACACGGGACCGATCGTGCGCAGGATGGCGCGCCGCTCGGGCTCGGTGCGGCCGAGGATCGGGATCAGGATCCCGACCCCGAAGTCGAAGCCCTCGAGGATGAAATAGCCGATCCAGAGGATCGCGATCAGCGCGAACCAGACGGTCGTGAGCTCCATCGTCGTCCCCTAGTACCCGAGCGCCATGTCGTCGGCGTCATGTTCGAAGCCCCGATCCGACGTCGCCTCCGGCAGGCCGGCACGGACGCGCCGCACCACCAGCCCGACCATCACCACGGCCAGGACGCCGTACAGGACCGTAAACCCGACCATCGTGATCAGGACCTCCAGCGTCCCGTTGCCCGGCGACACCGCCGTCGCGGTCGGCATCAGGCCGAACACGATCCACGGCTGGCGCCCGATCTCGGTGAACATCCAGGCGAACGAGTTGGCGGCCAGCGGCAGGAACGGCAGCAGGATCGCCGCGGTCACGGCCCCCCTGCCCGGCAGCCTGCCCCGGCGCATCGCCCACAGGAACCACAGGGCCGCGAGCGCGGCCAGCGCGCCGGCGCCGATCATCCAGCGGAACGTCCAGTAGGTGACCGGGGTGTTGGGCGTGTAGTCGCCCGCGCCGTAGGTCTGCTGGTACTCGGCCTGGAGGTCGTTGATCCCCTCGACCTTGCCGTTGAAGTCGCCGGTGGCGAGGAACGAGAGCACGTTGGGGATGCGGATCGAGAACAGGTCCTGCTTGCCGTCCGGCGTGCCGATCGTGAAGATCGAGAATGACGCGGGCTGCTCGGTCTGCCACAGCGCCTCGGCGGCCGCCATCTTCATCGGCTGCTGCTCGGTCATGATCTTGCCCTGGATGTCGCCGGTCACCGCGACCAGCAGCCCGGATACGAGCACGATCGTGGCGCCCGCCGTGGCCGCGACCCGGAACGGCGAGTCCTCGCCCCGCGTCCGCATCAGGCGGTACATCGCGATCCCGGTGATGAACGCACCGGCGGTCATGAACGCGGCGGCGATGGTGTGCGGGAACGTGATCAACGCGGTGCTGTTGAGCAGCACCGCGAGGAAGTCCTTGAGCTCGGCGCGCCCCGCGGCGTCACTGACGACGTAGCCCACCGGGTGCTGCATCCAGGCATTGGCCGCGAGGATGATGTACGCGGAGAGGGCGGTGCCGATGGCCGCGATCCAGATGGTCGCGAGATGCAGGCCGCGGGACAGCCTGCCCCAGCCGAAGATCCACAACCCCAGGAACGTGGACTCGAGGAAGAACGCCAGGAGGCCCTCGATGGCGAGCGGTGCGCCGAAGATGTCGCCCACGAACCGGCTGTAGCTGCTCCAGTTCATGCCGAACTGGAACTCCTGGACGATACCCGTCACGATGCCCAGCGCGAAGTTGATCAGGAACAGCTCACCGAAGAACCGGGTGAGGCGCAGGTACTTTTCGTTGCCGGTCCGGTACCACGCCGTCTGCAGCCCGGCCACCCAGAACGACAGGCCGATGGTGAGCGGGACGAACAGGAAGTGGTAGACGGTGGTGATCCCGAACTGCCACCGCGCCAGGTCAAGCGCGTCCATCGATCGCTCCCATCGATTGTCCTCATCGCCCCCACGCCATCGGTCCCGTGGCCACGCGGCAGCCACGCCCTCGGTCGGCATTGTGGTCGGACGGGTTGTCGCGCCTCACGGCTGAACTGCCCGAAACCGGGAGCCACCCGGCCGCCGTCGGTGCCCCCGACGGCCCCTACCGCGGGTGCCGGGACGCCCTCGGCGCGACCCGCGACCCGTGGGGCGACCGCGCCGCGACACCGGACGCACCCCCGCCGGAGCGGACCGACCACGCCCGCGGCATCGGACGGCACCCCCGCAGGAGGGTCGACGGCGGTCGACGTAGGATCAGGGGCATGCAGCGCGATCGGTCGATCCGGCGCCGGCAGTTCGTGTTCGTCGCGTTTGGACGCGGCGCGGTTCTCGACCATGCGCCGCGCTGGTGGGAGCGCATCTGGCTGCGGCTCAGGCTGCTGTTGCGTGGCGGCGCCGATCCTCAACGCCTCGACGATCTCATCGGTTCGACCGGGCTGCAGCCCCCGGACAGCGACGACGCCGCGGGGGCGGCCGATCGGGTCCCGCGCCGCCCGCCAGACACGCCACTGGCCGGCGCCATCGCCCTTCCCGAGCCATCCTCATCGGACGAAACGGCCGCGGGTCGCTGACCGGATCCCCGAACCGGGCCCGGCTCTGAGGCGGCCGAACCTGGCCCCGCCCTTGGAGGCGTCCCGAGTCTGGCTCAGCTGAGGATCTCCACCTCGTCGCCATCGGCGACCTGGTGATCACGCCCGACGCGCTGGCCGGCGAACCGTACCGACGGACCCCACACCCGGGCACCGACCGCGGCCTCGCCCAGCTCGTGGTGGACGAGATCGGCGATGTCGGCGACCGTGGATCCGGGCGCGACGGCGGTCGGCTCCTCGTCGATCGTGCCGTCGTGCCGGAGGCGCACGCGGATCAGGCCCGTGAGCCGCCAGATCGCGGTGCCGAGGGCATCCAGCGCGGCGTCATCGAGCACGGATACAGCGAGCACGGGCAGGTCGGCGAAGGCGGCGGCAAACGGCACCACGGGATCGCCGTCGACCTCGTCCGCGCGGGTGACCGCGATGATCGCCGGCTTCTCGATCTCCGCGCGGGACACCTCGTTCATGACCGTCCGGAGCTCGGCGGGATCCGTCCCCGCCCGCGCGCAGTACACGATCGCGTCGGCCGACCGCAGG
This sequence comes from uncultured Chloroflexia bacterium, assembly GCA_963749705.1. Taxonomy (GTDB): domain Bacteria; phylum Chloroflexota; class Limnocylindria; order Limnocylindrales; family CSP1-4; genus CAIXZV01. Next base: position 63,280 of record CAVVNQ010000008.1, read on the forward strand.
ACGCCCAGCAGCGCACGACCGCCGCCGCGATCATCCGCCGCGCCGTCGATCAGCCCCGGGATCTCGACCAGCTGGACCAGCACGCCGCCGATGCGGGTCAGCGCCGGGACCGGCCGCAGGGTGGTGAACGCGAAGTCGCCGGTCCGGATCTGGATGTCCGAGAGCGCCTGGAGCACCGACGACTTGCCGACGTTCGGCGGGCCGACCAGCGCGATCTGCGCCGCACCCTCGCGGCGGACGGCGATCGAGTCGCGGTGGACCGCGCTGGAGCGGACCCGGGTGTCCTCGATCTCGGCCTGGAGCGCCTTCCGCAGGTCCGCGTACGGGCCGTTCCGATAGTCGGGAAGCTCCGCGAGCAGGGCCCGGACCTCGCGGATCCGTTCGCGCCCTTCCTTCCCGATGAGCCGCCGCTTGGCGACCTGTGCGAATGTGCGATGCGGCATCGGCATGACCGCGATCTCCTCTCGAGCTGCCGGCGAGGCGACACGGACAGCCCACCGCCGATCAGGCGATGGATCTCGGCCCGCGTCTGCGCTCGCCCCTTCCCCCTGACGCCGGTGTGGGAAGGGGCCGATCAGCCGTTCTTGTTCGAGATGGAGGCGAGCCAGGCGCGCAGCGGGCGCCCGGCGACGGTCTTGGTCATGGCATCGCGCATGGTAACGGACCCGAGGGCGTGTCGCGACCGCGGCCGCCGCACGACCTCGACTGCCACAATTGGTCCCGATGCCCCGCTATCGATGGCTCCTGTTCGACGCCGACAACACGTTGTTCGACTTCGATCGCGCCGAGGTCGAGGCGCTGCGACGGACGTTCGAGCAGCTTGGCATCGCGTTCGGCCCCGACCACCTGCCCGTGTATCGACGCGTCAACCGCGAGACCTGGCGCGCGCTCGAGCACGGCGAGATCTCGGCGGAGGAGCTGCGGACGCGGCGGTTCGAGCTGCTGTTCGAGGCGCTGGGCATCGATGCCGATGCGGAGCGGTTCAGCGCCGCGTACCTGCCCAACCTTGCGCTCCAGGGGCACCTGGTGCCCGACGCGCTGGCGGTCGTCCGCGAGCTCCACGCCTCGTACCGGCTGGCGATCATCACCAATGGCCTGGGTGACGTCCAGCGTCCCCGGCTCGCCCGATCGGCCATCCGCGACTGCATCGCCGAGCTCGTCATCTCGGAGGAGGTCGGCGCGGCCAAGCCGGACCCGGCGATCTTCGATGCGGCGTTCGCGCGGATGGGCCGGCCCGGTCGCGACGAGGTGCTGCTCATCGGCGACAACCTGGCATCCGACATCGCGGGCGGGATCGCCTACGGGATCGACACCTGCTGGTACAACCCCGGTGGGGCGACTCGGGTCGACGGGGTGGTGCCCACGTACGAGGTCCGCGGCCTGGCCGAGCTGCCGGCGCTGCTCACCCTCGCCTGACCCGGGTCGACCGACCGGACGGGCGCCGTCAGCGAGCGGTGGCGGCCCTCAGGCGTTGGACGAGGGCCGACAGCGCGGGCACGTCGCGGCCATCTGGGCCCAGCGCGTCAACCAGCGCCGAGGCGACGATCACGCCGTCGGCACCGGCTCGGGCGATCGCGCGGACATGCGCGGGCTTCGACACCCCGAACCCGACGCCCACGGGGATCGGCGATGCCCCGGTCACCGCACGGACGAGTCGGGCGACCGACGGCGACAGCGACGTCCGGGCGCCGGTCACGCCCACCAGCGAGACGCAGTACAGGAAGCCGCCGCTCCGGGCGGCGATGCGCGCGACCCGCTCCGGCGCCGTGGTCGGCGCGACCAGGTAGACGACGGCGATGCCGGCCTCCGCGGCGACCGCCTCGAACGGCCCGCCCTCGTCGGGGGTGAGGTCGGCCACGATGACCCCGGCGGCGCCGGCGCTCGCGAGCGTGCGGGCGCGACCGCTGCCATCGCCACCGCCGATGAGCTGGTTCGCGTAGCCCATCGCGATGACCGGCGTCGCGGGCCGGGCTGCCGCGATCCTGGCCACCAGCGCGAGCGATCGGTCGAACGTTGCGCCGGCGGCCAGCGCCCCCTGCGAGGCACGCTGCAACGTGGCGCCGTCGGCGAGCGGATCGGAGTACGGGAGCCCGACCTCGAGCAGGTCCGCGCCGGCGTCGATCGCCGCGCACGCGTTGGCGAAGCTGGCGTCGGCGTCCGGATAGCCGGCAACCACGTACGGGATCAGGGCCGCGCGATTGTCGGCGCGCGCGCTCGCGAACACCGCGGCGATCCGGCGCGCGCCGGGGGTGTCGTTGGTGCCGCCGGCGTGGGCTGGTGATGCGGCGACGGTCATCGCGTGACCCCCTCGATGTTCGCCATCCCCGTCCCCGCCGATGCGCGGGGATTCATCGCGTACCCTCCCACGGCTCGACGTCGGTGAACCGTTCGAGCGCCGAGAGGTCCTTGTCACCCCGCCCGGAGAACCCCAGCAGCACCAGCGCGTCGTCGGGCAGCGGGACGCCGGACCCCTCCACCCCGGCCAGCAGCTTGGGCAGCGCGGCAACCGCGTGCGCGGTCTCGAGCGCCGGCAGGATGCCCTCGGTCCGGGTCACCGTGCGCATCGCCGCAACGGCCTCGCGATCGGTTGCCGTGCCGACCTCGAGTCGCCCGCCCTCGGCGAGCGCGGCCAGCTGCGGCCCCACCCCCGGGTAGTCGAGGCCGGCCGACGCGCTGTGCGCCTCGACCACCTGCCCGTCGCGGTCCTGGAGCATCAGCGACCGCGAGCCGTGGAGGATCCCGGGCGTGCCGCCGACGATCGCCGCCGCGTGGCGCCCCGTCTCCACCCCGTCGCCCGCCGCCTCGGCGACCGCAAGCCGCACGGAACGCTCGCCGATGAACCGCGACAGCAGCCCGATCGCGTTCGATCCGCCACCCACGCATGCGATCGCGAGATCCGGAAGCCGGCCCTCGACCGCCCACAGCTGCGCGGCCGCCTCATCACCGATCCGGCGCTGGAGGTCGCGGACGATGGTGGGATACGGGTGCGGGCCCATCGCCGACCCGAGCACGTAATGCGTGGTCTCGACGTTGGTGACCCAGTCGCGCATCGCCTCGTTGACCGCGTCCTTGAGCGTCGCGGTCCCCGACGTGACGCTCCGGACCTCGGCCCCAAGCGCGCGCATCCGGAGCACGTTCGGCGCCTGGCGACGGATGTCCTCCTCGCCCATGAACACGACGCACGGGAGGCCGAGCAGCGCGCACGCGGTGGCCGTCGCGACGCCGTGCTGCCCGGCACCGGTCTCGGCGATCACCCGCGACTTGCCCAGCCGCCGGGTGAGCAGCGCCTGGCCCAGCGCGTTGTTGATCTTGTGGGCGCCGGTGTGCGCGAGGTCCTCGCGCTTGAGGTACAGCCGGAAGGCCGGGATCGCACTGGCCCCCGGGCGCCCCGCGGCGATGCGGCGACGCTCATCGCGGACCGGGGTGCGTGCGCCCGCGCGGCCCCCCGCATCGATGCGCCGAGCCTCATCGGCAACCGCCGAAGCGAGGCGGTCTGCCCGGTACAGCGCGGTCGGCCGGCCGGCATAGGTCGACAGCAGGTCGTCGAGCTCGGCCCAGAACCTCGGGTCGTGGCGCAGGCTGTCGTAGGCATCCTCGAGCTGCCGGAGCGCCGCAAACAGCGTCTCGGGGACGTAGCGTCCCCCGAAGTCGCGCTCCTTGCCCCATCGGCCGGCCGCGTCCACCTCGAGCAGGCCCGGGTGGACGGGCGTCGGCGCGAACGCGACGTTGGGCCGGTGACGACGAGCGTCCCGGGCGCGCTTGACGAACAGGGCCACCCGGACCGGGTCCTTGCGCGGGCGCTCGCCGGGCACCCTGGGCAGGTCGGTCCCCGATGCCGTGTCGACGCCGACCGCGGGAACGGCCAGCACGGCATCAGAGACGTTGCCCGGGTTGAGCCCGCCGGCGAGCACCACCGGCACCTCGCGGGCGACGGCGGCCGCCAGGCCGACCGGGATCCGGATCCCCGTGCCGCCCGGGTACGGCCCGCCCGCGGAATCGAGCAGGATCCGCGCGGCCCCGGCGGCGAGGTATGCCTGCGCCCGCTCGACCACCCGGGCCGCCACGTCATCGGATCGCAGCCGGAGCGCCTTCCAGACCGGCCGCCCGACCGCGGCGACGTACCCGGTGGTCTCGTCGCCGCTGAGCTGGACCACGTCGGGATCGACGGCCGCGACAGCGCCCACAAGCGCATCGGCCGGCAGGTCGGCGGTGACCAGGACGATGAGCGGATGCCCCTGACCCCCGATCCGGCGGGCGGCCCGGGCGAGGTCGGCCCCCTCGCCAGCCGCCAGCTCACGTGGCGTTCCCGGCGCGAAGTTGAGGCCGATCGCCTCGGCACCGGCGCGCACGGCCGCCGCCACGCCGGCCTCGTCCGTGACGCCGCAGATCTTGACGATCGGCGCCCGGGCGACCGCCGTCGCGTCATCGGGGTTGCGCCCCGCGGCGACGAATGCGCGAGCCGCCGCGGACGGATCTGCCGAGCGCATCAGCGCCTCGCCGACGAGCGCGGCATCGAAGCCCGTGGCGCGCCAGCGGCGGATCGTCGCCGGGTCGCGGACGCCGGACTCGGCGACGACCAAACGGTCCGCTGGGACCAGCTCGTGCAGCCGCACGGCGCGCTCCGGGTCGACCTCGAGCGTGCGCAGGTCGCGGTTGTTGATCCCGATCAGGCGGGCGTCGGTCGCAAGCGCGAGACTCAGCTCGCGGGCATCGTGCGCCTCGACCAGCGGCTCCATGCCCAGGTCGCGCGCACGCGCAACGAGGCGTGCCAGGCGGCGGGCCGGGTGGAGGACGGCGAGCAGGAGCACGATGTCGGCGCCCGCGCCGCGGAGCAGGTCCAGCTGCCGGGCGTCGACCACGAACTCCTTGGCCAGGACCGGCACCGAGACCGCGGCTCGCACCTCCCGAAGGTCGTCCACGGAGCCGCCGAACCAATGGGGCTCGCACAGCACCGAGATGGCCGCGGCTTCGCCGGCCGCGTACGCACGGGCGCGCGCGACGGCATCGTCGCCCGCCGCGATCGCCCCCGCCGACGGGGATCGTCGCTTGACCTCGGCGATCAGGTGGAGGCCGGGTCCGGCGAGCAGCTCGGCGATCGGGCGCGGCGCCGGCGCTGCCGATACCGCGCGAGCCAGCCCGGCACGACCGAGCGCGTCCAGCCCGGGCCGGACGTCGGCCAGGCGGCGCGCGGCAATCTCGCGGACCACGTTCCCGCGGCGCGTGGCCGATTCCCGCTCCGCGACCGTCATGCCGGCGCACCCGCGGCCACATCGGCGGCCCGTCGCTCGGCCCGCAGCCGGCCCAGCAGCTCCGACGTGAGACCGGCGTCGATGGTGAGCGCGGCACGGTCGATGCCGGCCTCGATCGTGGACACCACGCCGGCCGCGACCAGCGCCGCGCCGGCGTTGAGCAGCACGACATCACGCCGCGCCCCGGGCTCCCCACGCAGCACACCCTCGACCAGGGCTGCGTTGGCCGCCGGGTCGCTGCCGCCGAGGGCCGTCGTCTTCGCCTTCCGGAGACCCAGCGCTTCCGGGTCGACGTCGCGTCGCTCGATCCCCTCGGGCGTCACGTCGTAGATCACCCCGGACCCGTCGAGCGGCAGCTCGTCGACGCCGGCGCCGTGCACGACCAGCGTGCGCTCGGTCCCCAGCAGGCGGAGGACCTCTGCGATCCTCGGCGCGGCCGCCGCATCGCCGACCCCGATCAGTGCCCGCCTCGCCCCGGCCGGGTTGGTCATCGGGCCGAGCAGGTTGAACACGGTTCGGACGCCGATCTCCCTGCGGGTAGGCCCCGCATGGCGCATGGCAGGGTGATACGACGGAGCAAACAGGAACGCGAACCCGAGCTCGACGATCGAGCGGGCGGCCGACGTCGCGTCGTGGTCGATCCGGATCCCCAGCGCGTCCAGCACGTCGGCCGAGCCCGACTTCGAGGTGATCGCGCGGTTGCCGTGCTTGGCCACCGGCACGCCGCACGCCGCCACGACGAGCGCCGCCGTGGTCGAGATGTTGAACGTGCCCGAGCCGTCCCCGCCGGTGCCCACAACGTCGATCGTGCCCTCGGGCGCCTCGACCCGGATGACGCGCTCGCGCATCGCGGACGCGAAGCCCGCCAGCTCCTCGACCGTCTCGCCGCGCATCCGCAGGCCCATCAGCAGGGCGGCCAGCTGCGACGGGGTCGCCTCACCGTCCATCACGGCGCCCATCGCCAGGCGGGCCTCGTCCATCGTGAGCGTGCCGCCCTCGACGATCGACGCCAGCGCGGCGCGCACCTGGTCGCTCATCGGGCGGCTCCCGCGACCGGTCCTGCCGGCGTCGCCGGGCCGAGGCCCTCGCCGTCGCGCTCGGCCATCCCGCGCGTCGCGAACGAGCCCGACGCCGCATCGAGCCGCGACGCCTCGCCCTCGCCGGCCAGCCGCAGGAAGTTGGCAAGCAGGTGCGGGCCGTCTGGGGTGAGCACGGACTCCGGGTGGAACTGGACGCCCTCCATCGGCAGGCTCCGATGGCGGAGGCCCATCACCACGCCGTCGACGGGGCTGGTCGCGGTCAGGATCAGCTCGCCCGGGATCCGGGCGGGGTCGACGCACAGCGAGTGGTAGCGCGCGGCCGGGAAGTCCGCGGGCATCCCGTCCAGCAGGCCCAGCCCGTCGTGGGACACCGCGGACGCCTCGCCGTGCACGAGGGTTGGCGCTCGGACGATCTCGCCGCCGAAGGCCACCGCCATCGACTGCATGCCGAGGCACACGCCGAGCAGCGGGATCCCGCGCTCCGCGGCGACCTGGACGGTCGCGACGGACACGCCCGCGGTGTCGGGGTCTCCGGGACCGGGCGAGACGACGATGCCGCGCAGGTCCTGACCGGGATCGGCGGCCATGGCCTCGAGCTCCTCGCGGGTCACGGCATCGTTGCGCATCACCGTGACCACGGCGCCGGCAGCCTGAAGCGCCTGGACCAGGTTGAACGTGAACGAGTCGTAGTTGTCGATCATCAGGATCATCGGGCGGTCGCCTGTTCCGCCGACCCGGTTGCCGCGGCACCCTCCGCCGCCACCCGCGAGGCTGGCGCGGTCGCCGCGAGCTCGATCGCCCGCTGGAGCGCGGCGGCCTTGTGCTCGGTCTCCTCGAACTCGAGCTCGGGCACGCTGCGGGCGACGATCCCGGCGCCGGTGTGCACGTGAGCCATGCCGTCCCTGAGGACCGCGCTCCGGATCGTGATCGCGGTGTCGAGGTTGCCGTCATACCCGAGATAGCCGACGGCGCCGCCATACAGCCCGCGCCGCTCGCCCTCGGCGGCGGCGATCAGCTGCATCGCCCGGATCTTGGGCGCGCCGGTCAGCGTGCCGGCGGGGAACACCGAGCGCAGCGCATCGAGCGCGTCGAGGTCGGATCGAAGCTTCGCCTCGACGTGGCTCACGAGGTGGAGGACGTGGCTGTACCGCTCGACCTCCATGTACTGGCTGGTGGTCACGGTCCCCGGCCGGGCCACGCGCCCGAGGTCGTTGCGGCCGAGGTCGACGAGCATCACGTGCTCGGCGCGCTCCTTGGGGTCGCGGCGCAGCTCGTCGGCCAGGCGCTCGTCGTCCGCGGGCGTCGCGCCGCGCGGCCGCGTGCCCGCGATCGGGTGGGTCGTCATCCGGTCGCCCACCACCTGGAGCAGCAGCTCCGGGCTCGCCCCCACGACCTCGAACGAGGGCGTGCGCGTGAAGAACAGGTACGGCGACGGGTTGACGCGCCGCAGTGCGCGGTACAGGCCGACGCCGTCGATCGGGGCGCCGTCCGGTCCGGCCGGCAGCTCGAACGACTGGCGCCGGGCGAGCACGACCTGGATCGCCTCACCGGCCGCGATCGCATCCTTGGCACGGACGACGGCGTCGATGTACGCCTCGCGCCCGAGCGAGGTCTCGACCTCGCTCACGCTCGCGGGACCTGCGGTCCGGCCGGATCCGTTCGAGGTTCCGCGGCCGCCGGCCAGCTCCGCGGCGCTGGGCCGGGCGGTGCGCTCGAGCGCCTCGAAGATCGCCCGCTCGGCGATCCGGTAGCGGCCCTCGAAGTCCGGGGCCTCGGTGTGGAGCGATGCGATGGCCGACAGCTGGTGGGTCAGGTGGTCGAACACGAGCACGAGGTCGGTCTCGATGAACGCGGCCAGCGGCACGCCGACGGGGTCGCGGTCCGGTCGCGGAACCGACGGCTCGAACGCGCCGATCGCGTCGTATGACAGCGCGCCGACGGCACCACCGGTGAACCTGGGCATGCCATCCGAGGGCGCCACGCGACGCCTGGGCACGAACGCTCGCAGCGCCGCGAGCGGATCCGGCGTGTCGGTCTCGGTCACGGGCAGGTCCGGGGCGTAGCTGTCGACCGATACCGGACGCGTGGTCGTGCGGGCGACGCCGTCCGTGACCTCGAGCAGGCGCCTCGGGCCGATGCCCAGGAAGCTGTACCGGCCCAGGCGCTCGCCACCCTCGACGGACTCGAGCAGGTACGCGGGCGTCGTCCCGTCGTCGAGGCGCAGGAAGGCGCCGATCGGCGTCTCCAGGTCCGCGGTGCGGGTGGCGCGGATGAGCACGGTGTCGGCGGTGCCCGACAGGCGCTTGGCTTCGGTCAGGCTCAGCGGGTCGGTCATTGCGGTGGGTCCCTTCGGCGGTGCGACGGCTCGGGGGCGGTCGGCGCCCGAGAATCAGAAACGACCTTCGTCATCCCGGGACGAAAGGTCGTGCCTTCCGCGGTGCCACCCTCATTCGGCGTGTGCCGCACTCGTTGACCGGCGGATCACCCGGACCTTCGCCCGGCCGATCGATCGGCGCTGCCCTGTATCGCTGGCGCTCTGCGCCGGAGCCTACTTGTCGCTGCGTCCGCTGTCGCGTCCGCGGTCACGCGTTCGGTCCGGAGGCTCCCGGGTCCATTCCCCGCCGCCGCCATCCCGGCTCACACCAGCCGCCGGGTCTCTGGATTGGCGATCGACGAGTACTCGTCCCGATCAACGCCCATGTTCGTGATGGTGCGCGGAGTCTAGGGAAGGGGTCCCACCTGCGTCAAGCGTGATGCCCGGACCGGCGCCACTCGCTGGATTGCCGATCCGCTACCAGCGCCAGCCCGGGAGCGCCTCGATCGCCGCGGCGTCACGCGGGTCGAGGTCGCCCGATCCGTGCAGATCGCGCACGTAGCCGGACCACTGCCCCAGCGGGAAGCCCCGCTCGGTCTCGAACTCCTCGTCAAGGTCGGGCGAGCCGCCGCCCCGGACGTGACCGCCGAACACGTGGATCCCGGCCTCGAGGAAGCCGTCGTAGGTCTCCCAGCCGTGGTCGGTCTGGCGGACGAGCGCGTCGTCGGCGAAACACCAGATCCAGTCCTCGCCGGGCTCGACGGTCCGCATGAGTGGATGCTGCACCGCCCGGGCGTGGGCGGACATGTGCCGGTTCGGGCTGTCATCGCAGCACAGCGTCTGGTGGCAGATCATGCACTGGCGGAGGTGGACCCAGGTCGAGCCATCCTTGACACACACCTCGCACACGTTGAGCGGCGGGGGCGGCGGCGTGAGGCCGGCGGCGTGGGGACATTCGTGGCGCATGCGGTCTCCTGGGTCCGGGTCGTGCCGGCGGTCGAGGCGGCGTGGCTCACAGGGGCGCCGCCCGGTTCACGGGTCATGTCTGGCGGAGCGGGTGAGATTCGAACTCACGAGAGCTTGCGCCCCAACGGTTTTCAAGACCGCCGCCTTCAACCACTCGGCCACCGCTCCGCCGCCGAGGATAGCAGCGCGGCCAGGACGCGCCGCCGGCCACTTCCGGCATGTGCCGTCCCCGGCGGTCGCCCCGCCAACGATGACGGCTCGACGAGCGCCGGAGCTCAGGGCTGCTCGATGACCACCGTGCCCGCGATCAGGTCGTGCCAGCCGCGGCGCCGCTTGTCGACGAAGATCCAGATGAACCCGATGTAGAACACGAGGCTGTTGATCCAGAAGCCCACCAGCCGGAGGACCGCGGACATGCCCGAGATCGGGCCGCCGTCAGCATCGCGCACCACGCGCAGGTGGAACGGCTTCATGCCCGGCGTCTGGCCGCCCTTCCACCAGAAGTACGGGAAGTAGGCAAGGCTCAGCGCCAGGATCAGCACCACGTACAGCAGCGTGCCGCCGATCGCCGCTCCCGCCGAGTTGCTCGCGACGGCGCCGAAGAACACGAGCCCGAGAACCACGCTGGCGATGATCATGATGATCCCGAGCACGAACCCGTCGATGATGTAGGCGACCAGTCGGGCGCCATGGCTCGCGAAACGCACGCCGGGTGCCGGGCCGGCCTCGGGCTCGGGGGCCTGCCAGCTCATCGGCGGCGGCGCAGGCGCGGGCGGCTGCTGGGGATCCATCGAAACCCTCCCGGGGTCAAGGTCCGCCGGCCGACCCGTGGCGCTCCCTCAGGTCCCGGCCGACGCTGCGCCTATCGTATCGATACCCAGGTAGGGCCGAAGGACCTCCGGCACGGTGACCGTCCCGTCCGCGTTCTGGTAGACCTCGAGGATCGTGGCCACGATCCTGGCCAGCGCCAGCCCGGAACCGTTGAGGGTGTGCACGAGCTCGGGCTTGGCGCCGGGCGTGGGGCGGTAGCGGATCGCCATCCGGCGCGCCTGGTAGTCACCGAAGTTCGAGCACGAGCTGACCTCGAGCCAGCGCTCCACCCCTGGCGCCCAGACCTCGAGGTCGTACTTCTTGCGCTGGACGAACCCCATGTCACCGGTGCTCATCAGGAGCACCCGGTATGCGAGGCCGAGCCGCTGGAGCAGGTCCTCCGCCCGGCCGGTCATCCATTCCAGGGCCGCGGGGCTGTCGTCGGGCTTCTCGAACAGCACCATCTCGACCTTGTCGAACTGGTGGACGCGCAGGATGCCGCGCGTGTCCTTGCCCGCGGCGCCGGCCTCGCGCCGGAAGCAGGGCGAGTAGGCCGCGTAGCGGATGGGCAGGTCAGACGCCTCGAGGATCTCGTCGCGATGGAGGTTGGTGACCGGGACCTCGGCGGTCGGGACCAGGTACAGGTCGTCCCGCGTGACGACGTACATCTGGTCTTCCTTGTCCGGGATCTGGCCGGTCCCGCGCGCGGACGCCGTGTTGACGACCGCGGGCGGCCAGACCTCGGTGAACCCGTTCTCGGTCGTGTGGACGTCGAGGAACCAGCTGATCAGCGACCGCTGGAGCCTCGAGCCCGCGCCCTTGTAGACGGGAAAGCCGGAGCCCGCGACCTTGGCGCCGCGGACGTTGTCGATGATGTCGAGCGACTCGCCGAGCTCCCAGTGCGGCCGCAGCTCCCATTCGCTGCCGTCCGCCGCCGTCGCCCGGCGCGCGACCCGGCTCGCCCCACGTCCGGACGGTGACGTTCGCCTCCTCGCCGCCCACCGGGACCTCGGGGTCGGCGGGGTTGGGGATCCGGAGCAGCAGGTCCTCGAGCTCCAGCTCCGCGGCCGCGAGCTCGGCGTCGATCTGCTCGATCCTCGTTCCGGCGCGCGTGGATGCGGCACGCAGGTCCGCGACCTCGGGGCCGTCCGGCCGGGCACCGTTGCGGATCGCCTCGCCGATCTGCTTCGACGCCGTGTTCCGCTCCGCCTTGAGCGTGTCGGACTCTGCCTGGAGGCGGCGCCGCGTCGCGTCGACGACCAGCGCCTGGTCGACGATCGAGGGGTCCTCGCGCTTGTCGATCGCGCCCTGACGGATCCGTTCGGGCTCCTCGCGGAGCCGCTGGACGCCGACGCTCATGCGAGTACCTCCCCGGTCGTGCCCGCCTCGCGCAGCCGGCCGACGACGAAGTCGCGCTCGAGGCTTGCCAGCAGCCATCCGGCACGCGGTCCGTTGGGCCGGCCGAGGAACGCGAGGTACAGGGCGTTGAACGCGGCCCGGGCGTCGAGGCCATGGTCGGCGGCGACGGCGAACACCGCGGCCTGCCACTGCTCGCCGGAGGCGGGCGCATCGGCCATGGCGGCGGTCGCGAGGGCGCGCAGGAACCCACGCTGCTCGGGCCGAAGCTGGTCGACCTCGACCGGGACGGCGTCGCGGCGGATCTCGATCCGGGCACGCTCCGGGGCGTAGGCGTCGAGCCACGCCCGAACGGCGGCGAGCCGCTGCTCGAGCTCGACGGCCTCGGTCGTCGTCAGTGGACTCCCCTTCTCCGCCGCGACCCGTTCGGCGACGTCGACGCCCGGCACCTGGACGAGGAGCGCGAGATGCCCGAACGCAGGCCGGTACGCGTCGGCTGCGGCCGCGACGTCCGTCGCCGGGTCGAGCAGCGAGTAGCGGAAGATCGATTCGAACCCCGAAGGAAGCTCGCCCTTGACCTCGCGGCCCGCGGTCGCGCCGGCCAGGCGGTCGAACTCGTCGAACAGGCGCGGGATGGCGTCGCTGCCCTCGGGATCGAACTCGATCGCCGTCTCCGGGCGATTGCGGACGAACAGGAAGCGCAGCTGCTCGGGCGGCAGGACCGACCCGATCGTGTGCGCCGCGGCGCCACGGCCCTTGGACGTCGACATCTTGCGGCCACCGATGTTGAGGAACTCGTACGCGAAGTTGATCGGCGGCTCGCGCTCGAACACCTCGCGCGCGATCGCGTCCGAGCGGTCCCGCGAGCCTCCCGCGGTGGCGAGGTCCTTGCCGTTGGGCTCGATGGTGACGCCGAACAGGCTCCACTGCGCGGCCCATTCGAGGTTCCAGGGCAGCTTGGCCGCGCCGCCGAACGGCGCGATCCGGCCGGTCCAGCCGCAGCCCGTGGCCCACTCCACGAGGTCTGCCAGGCAGGCAACCGCGACCGTCTCACCGTCCCATTCGGACGCGATCGTCGTCCCGATCTTGCCGCAGCTGGGACACACCACGCCCAGCGGCAGCCAGTGCTCGGGATGCTGGACGTTGGCGACGCGACGGTAGATGTCGCGGACCACCGCGGCCCGGTCCAGCGCGGTCCGGATGAACGGGTCCATCTGACCGGTGGGATAGATGTCACTCATCCAGTAGTAGCGATCCGGGTGGATCCCGAGACCTGAGAAGGTGTCGATGAAGATCCCCGCGAAGTGGCGCGCATACGAGGCGTGGCAGTCACCGGCGGGATCCGGCACGTGGGCGAGCGGGCGGCCCATCTCGCGCTCGATCGCATCCGGCGACAGCAGGGCCTGCGCGTCCATGGGGTCCATGTCGTCGACGCCGTACAGGAGCTGCGCCTCGAGGCCGCGGGTGCGCAGCGCCCGCGTGATCACGTCGAGGATCACGGGGCCACGGAGGCTGCCGACATGGACGGTGCCGGACGGGGTCTTCGAGTCGTTGACGACCTGCGGTCCCTCGACGCGTGCCGCCAGCTCGTCAGCCCAGTCCACAGGTTCGCTCTCCCATTCGACGGCGTCGCCTGGACCGCCGGATGGCGGCGTCGGCGCCTGCGCGCCGGTGGCCGAGCCGACGTTCGCAGGCCCCCTGCGGGGCCGTGCCGTTCCTAGCTGATCTCGACGATCGTGTACGAGAAGTCCCCGGCCGGGACCTTCACCACGACCTTCTCGCCCTTCTTCCTGCCCAGCAGCGCGCGCCCGACCGGTGACTCGTTCGAGATCCTGCCCTCGGCGGGCTTTGCCTCGGCCGACCCCACGATCATGAACGTCTGCGACCCGTCCTCGCCGGTGACCTTGACGCTCGATCCGATCTGGACGTGGTCCGTCGACGTGTGCTCGTCGATCAGCTGGGCGTTCTTGATCATCGCCTCGAGGGTCTGGATCCGGCCCTCGACGAACGCCTGCTCGTTCTTGGCGTCCTCGTACTCGGCGTTCTCGCTGAGGTCCCCGTGCTCCTTGGCGTCGTGGATCCGCTGCGCGATCTCGGGACGCGTCACCGACAGCATCGAATCCAGCTCGGCGCGGAGCTTCTCGAGTCCGTCCTTGGAGATGTAGGTGGTCTTGGTGTTCATGTGGGCACGACCCCCGAGGTGCGGACCGGCTGTGGCAGCGTCGCCGCTCGGTCGGTTTGAATAAAAGAACCCCGGGCGCGCAGCCGGCGCCGCCGAGGTTCGGAGATCGGCGGAATGGTATCCGTGGTCCCGCGTTTCGTCAAAGCCCATGGCCGCCGCGGCGCCGGCGTGGCGTGATCTTCCGCCGGCGCGACCGTCGATCCGTCGCCGGCGCGTACCGTCGCTCAGTCGCCGGCGCGACCGTCGCTCACTGGCCGAGCTCCTCCAGGCGTCGTCGGGCCCGGCCGAGCGAGCCGCGGTCGGCGAATGCGACGAACACCGTGTCGTCGCCGGCGATCGATCCGATCACCTCCGTCCAGCGCGCGCGATCGAGCGCCGCAGCGAGCGCGTGCGCGGAACCGGGCAGCGTCTTGAGCACCAGCATCGTCCCCGCCTCGCGCATCTCGACGGGCATGTCCCGCAGCAGCGTGCGGATCCGGTCCTCCCCGCTCGTCTCGGCCTCGCGCAGGCGGGGCGGGATCGCGTAGGCCTGCGTCCCGACCCGGCCGACCTTGGTCAGGCCCAGCTCCGCGACATCGCGGCTGATCGTGGCCTGGGTCGTCCGGAACCCGCGCTCGCGGAGCGCCGCCGCCAGCTCCTGCTGGGTGCGGATCGGGCGGAGCTCCACCAGGTCCCGGATCGCCCGCTGGCGGAGCTGCTTCATGACTTCCACGGGTCCGTGCTCCGGTGCCCTCAGCGGGCGAGGAAGACCCCCACGACGACGATCGCGAGCCCGATGCGGTACAGGACGAACACGTTGAACGAGCGGGTCCGGACATAGCGCAGCAGGACCGCGATCGCGAGCATCCCGGATACGAACGCGGCCACAACGCCGACCACGAGCGGCATCACCTCGACCGCGCCGACGTCGCCGCGAACCAGCTTGACCAGCTCGTACGCGACGGCGAGCGCCGTGATCGGTGTCGCCATCAGGAAGCTGTAGCGGACCGCGTCGGACCGGTCGAGCCCGGCGAACAGGGCCGCCGAGATGGAGATCCCTGACCGGCTCACGCCGGGGATCAGCGCCAGCGCCTGGGCCGTGCCGATGCCGATCGCACCCCGGAACGTGAGCTGCTCGAGCCGGTGCGATCGCGGCCCCCAGCGGTCGGCGAGCCAGAGCACCGCGGCGGCGATCACGAGCATCAGCGCCACCAGGCCGACCTGGCGCACGTTCTGCTCGATGATGTCGTTGAGGAACACCGCGATCACGGCCGCCGGGACGGTCGACGCGACGATGAGCCAGGCCATCCGCCGGTCCGGATCGCCGTTGAACGAGCGATCGCGCATCGTGGCCAGCCCGGCCGGGACCAGCCGCAGCCAATCCTCGCGGAAGTACACCAGCAGCGCCGCCAGGGTGCCCCCGTGGAGCACGACCGAGAACGCGAGCGAATCGATGAACGGGTCGTCCCACCCGAACAGGTACGGGACGATGATGAGGTGGCCGGACGAGGAGATCGGCAGGAACTCGGTCAGCCCCTGCACGAGCCCCATGACGAGCGCCTGGAATACCTGGTCCATGGGTCGCTCCGTGCGGCCGGCAGACGCGCCGGCCGCGGTGGTCTCGCCTGCCCTACCGGATGAACAGCGGGGCGAGGACGAGGGTGATCGTGGCCAGCAGCTTCACCAGGACGTGGAGCGACGGGCCGGCGGTGTCCTTGAACGGATCCCCGACGGTGTCGCCGACGACCGCCGCGGCATGGGCGTCGCTGCCCTTGCCCAGCACGTTGCCGCTCGTCGTCCTTGAGATTGCCGGATTCGATGTACTTCTTGGCGTTGTCCCACGCGCCGCCGCCGTTGTTGAGCACGGTTGCCAGCAGCACGCCGGCGATCGTGCCCACCATGAGCAGGCCGGCGACCGCCTGGTAGCCGAGCAGCACCCCGACGATGACGGGTGTGGCCACGGCGACCAGCCCCGGGGCGACCATCTCGCGCAGGGCGGCGCGGGTGGTGATGTCGACCACGCGCGCGTAGTCCGGTCGCTGGGTGTAGTCCATGATCCCGGGCATCTCGCGGAACTGGCGACGGACCTCGACGATGATCGCCTGCGCCGTCGTGCCCACCGCCCGGATGGCGAGGCTGCTGAAGAAGTAGGCGAGCATCGCGCCGATCAGCGCGGCGACGAACACGCTGACGTCGGCCAGGTTGACCGCGCTCATCAGCGCCTTGCCCTGGCGGTCGAGGATCAGGTTGACCTTGTCGATGTAGGCCGAGAACAGCAGGAATGCGGCCAGCGACGCCGAGGCGATCGCGTAGCCCTTGGTCAGGGCCTTGGTCGTGTTGCCGACCGCGTCCAGGTGATCGGTGATCTCGCGGGCGCCCTTCTCGGCGCGGCTGAACTCGGCGATCCCGCCGGCGTTGTCCGTGATCGGGCCGAAGGTGTCCATCGCCAGGATGTAGGCGGTGGTCATCAGCATCCCCATCGTCGCGACCGCGGTCCCGAAGATGCCGCCGACGTCGCGCCCGTCCGCGGTCACCAGGTGCGCCTGCGAGCCGAGCCAGTGGCTGGCCAGGAGCGCGAGGCCGATGGTCACGGCGGTGACGAACGTGGTCTCGAACCCGACCGCGGTGCCGCTGATGATGTTGGTCGCCGGGCCGGTCTTCGAAGCCTCCGCGATCTCGCGCACGGGGCGGAACGACCCGGCGGTATAGAACTGCGTGATGTACACGAAGGCGACGCTGGTCACGAGGCCGACGACGCCGGCACCGAAGAAGTACACCCACACGGGGATGCCATTGGCGCCGTCGACCGGCACCGACATGGTCTGGCTGGTGACGAACACGAGCCCGATCGCGGACAGGATCGTGGTCGCCCAGTAGCCGCGGTTGAGGATGTTCATGGGGTTCTCATCCTCGCGACCGCGGATGAAGAACGCGACCGCGACGATCGTCGCCAGGAGCCCGAACCCGCGGATGATGAGCGGGAAGAAGATCCACGACGCCGGGCTGGGCCAGCCGAGGTCGAGCGCGATCTTGTACACGCCCACACCCAGGATCATCGCGCCGATGTTCTCGGCGGCCGTGGATTCGAACAGGTCCGCACCGCGGCCGGCGCAGTCGCCGACGTTGTCGCCGACGAGGTCCGCGATCACGCCCGCGTTGCGGGGATCGTCCTCGGGGATGCCCTTCTCGACCTTGCCCACCAGGTCCGAGCCGACGTCGGCGGCCTTGGTGTAGATCCCGCCGCCGAGCTGCGCGAACAGGGCCACGAAGCTGGCCCCGAACCCGAACCCGACGATGAGGAACGGCGCCTGGTTGATGGTCGCCGAGTCGAGCCCGCCGAAGGCGGCGAAGATGCCCCACACGCCGAGCAGCGACAGCGCGACGACGAGGAAGCCCGACACCGCCCCGCCACGCATCGCGACCTGGACGGCCTCGACGAGGCTGCGCCGGGCGGCGGCGGCGGTCCGGACGTTGGACTTGACGCTGATGTACATGCCGATGATCCCGGAGGCCATCGAGCACGCGGCACCCACCAGGAAGGCGACGGCGGTCCGCCAGCCGAGGTCGACCCCGAACACGTCCGTGTCGGCAACCTGCTTGGTCTCGAACACCGAGATGATCGCGAAGATGACCACCGCGCCGACCAGGGCGAGCGCGCCGATCGTCGTGTACTGGCGGCGGATGAACGCGACCGCGCCTTCGAGGATGGTGCCGGCGACATCCTCCATCGCCGGGGTCCCGGTATCGCGCGACAGGACGTCACGCGCCAGGTACAGCGCGAACAGGATCGCGGCAACGCCCGCGAGGGGGATGATCCAGGGAAGCGCTTCGGCCATCAGGGTTTGCAGAACCTCCTACGCAGGGTCGGGGCGCCGTGGGTCGGGTGTCGTTCCATCGTCGGTCACGCGGCCGGATCGGGGCGGGCATCGCAGCCGGCCCGACAATGTGGGCATTCACGGACAGGGGCTCGGTACACAGGGGAGCCGCTCGTCAGCGATGGTGAGTGTATGCGTGCCCGCTCGCGGGGGTCAAACCAGATCGCGGAGCGACGGATGCGATGCAGTCCCATGCTCTCGGGATGCATCAGCCGACCGCGACCGACCCCGTTTCCGACAACAACGACCCGTCCTCCCTATACTCCCCGCTCGTGAACCGACGCTCCAGCCTCGGGTGCCTCTTCGAAGTCGTCGAGACGCTCGTCCTCACGCTCGTCATCTTCTTCGTCATCCAGACGTTCGTCGCCCAGCCCTACCAGGTCCAGCAGGATTCCATGGAGCACACGCTGGAGCCCGGCCAGTACGTGCTCGTGGACAAGCTGACCCCTCGCTGGGACTCGTACAGCCGGGGCGACGTCGTGGTGTTCAGCCCGCCCGTCGACTACACGCAGAACCCGACGCCGTTCATCAAGCGCGTGATCGGCCTCCCCGGCGACACCGTCGAGGTCAAGGATGATGGGCTCGTGTACGTCAACGGCACGCCGCTGCAGGAGCCCTACACCTTCAAGAACGCCGATGGGATCCCCGGGCCGACGACGTCGACCGACCAGACCCGATGGGTGGTGCCCGAGGGCGAGCTGTTCGTGATGGGCGACCACCGGGAGGCGTCCGCCGACTCTCGCGTGTTCGGCTCCATTCCGATCTCGCACGTGATCGGGCGCGCGTTCCTCCGCTACTGGCCGATCTCGGCGCTCCAGATCATCGCGACGCCGGTCTATCCCGCCATCCCGTCGACCCCCTGACGGGCTCCTGGTCGTGACGCCCGTCCTGGTCGCTGCCGCGCTGCTCGCGTGCGCTGGGGCGGTCGTGGCGTGCGCGGCGCGCGAGCCCCGGTTCATCGCCCTGGGGATGCTCGCGGCCATGCTCGCCGCGGCGTTCGTCGCCGATCCGCTGCCCGACGGGATCGCGCTCGCCGCCCGGCTCACCGGCGCGATCCTGGGCAGCTACCTGGTCTGGGTATCGCTGCGGGGCGTGCCGTTGCCCGCATCCGGCTGGCAGCTGGGCTGGGCCGGCGCGGCAGCCGTCGCCCTCGTCGCGTTCGTCGCCGGCTGGCTCGGCGCGGTCGCGATCGGGGAGGCGCTGCGCGGGGCGTCGGCGGAGGGCCCGACGATCGGCGTCGCCGCACCGGGGCTGGTCGCCGGGTCGGACGTCTCGCGCGCGGCGATGGGCGCGGCGTTCGCGCTGGCGGCGACGGGCGCAAGCTCGGTGATCCTGGGTCGCGACGTCCTGCGCACGGGCATCGGCCTCCTGCTCGTGGTCGCGGCGACCGAGCGGCTGCAGGCCGCGCTGGGCGGCACACCCGAGGACCTGGCGGTGCTCGCCTTCGGCCTGCTCATCGCGGCCGGCGGCGCAACAGTGGGATTGCTGGTCTCCCGCGCGATCAAGCTGCAGGGGGACCTGGAGCTCCGCGCGCCATCGACCCGCGAGGTCGCCGTCCGGACCCGCGGTGCCGACGAGGCACATCCGCTGGCGCACCGGCGATGATGATCTCGCTGCTCCTGGGGATCTCCGCGATCGGCGCGCTCGCCGCGGCGTGGGGGCTCTCGCGCGGCGGCCGGGGCGCCATCGCGGGCGTCGCGCTCGGCGTCACCGCGCTGATCGTGGTGCTCGGCATCGCACTCGGCACGGACGCCCCGCGCGTCATCGACAGCAACGCGTCCCCCGTGCCGGGCCTGGTGTTCGCGGGACGGATCGTGCGAACCGACTACCTGCGCCTGGTGATCGCGCTGTGGGCCCTGGACGCGATCATCGTGATCGCCATCGCGGGGCTGATGGGCGGGCTCTCGGCCCTGCGCGGGCTGCTCGCCGGAACGCTCCTGGCGATCGCCGGCGGGATCGTCGCGCTCGGTGCGACCAACCTGTCGCTGGGCCTCATCGCCGCAGCGGGAACCGGGCTCGCGGCCATGGTCCCGGTGCTCGCCACGACGCGGGGCGCATCGATCGGGGCCGCCGCCCGGGAGCTCCGCGTCACCCTTGCCGTCGGCTCGCTGCTGCTCGCATCGGTGGCCATCGCGCCCATCGCGGCCGCGCTCGTCCTGACCGGCACGTCGGGCGGATCGGCGGGGCCGAGCGGAGGCCAGGCGGGTGCGGTCGTCGGACTCGTCTCGCTTGCCGTCGCGCTCGCCGTGGCGATCCGGCTGGGGGCGATCCCGTTCCACCTGCGCGTGCCCAGGCTGACCGACGCCGTCGCGCCGGCGGCCATGCCGCTGCTCATCGCGTGGGTCCCGCTGCCGCTCGCGGTCACCGGGTTCGCGATCGTCGACCACCTCGTGGCGCCGCTCGCGCTGTCGCTCGAGACCGAGCGCTGGCTGGTCATCGCGCTTGCCCTCGTCACCCTCGCCGCGGCGGCGCTGGCGGCGTTCATCCAGGAGGACCTGCGGCACGCGGTGGGCTATCTGGTGATCGCCGACGGCGGCCTGGTGCTGCTGGGATTTGCGGCGCTCGACCCCGCGGCGTGGGGCCCGACACGGATCTGGCTGGTGGCGTTGGCCGCATCCAAGACGGCACTGACCGCCTGGGCGGCTGTCGCGGAGTCGCGGTTCGAGACGCGCAGCCTGCCCGACCTTCGCGGCTGGATGCGGCGGTCACCGATGCTCGCCGCCGCGCTGCTCCTGACGGTCGTGGCGACGTTCGGCCTGCCGGGCTGGATCGTGTTCGGGGCACGCGGCGACCTCGCGCGCCTGGCCGCCGGCGGGACGCTCGAGGTGGTGCTCATCGTCGCCGGGTTCCTCTCGCTGCCGGCATACCTGCGGATCCTGATGATCGGGGTCGGACCGGCCTCGAGCCACGTCGCGCGAGCCGCGCCCGAGCGCTTCGTGCGGGCGGTGCGGCGCCGGCCGAGCCTTGAGTTCGAGCAGGAGCGCAGCCTCGAGACCGATCCGGACGCCGCGACCGGCGTCGCCGGGGACGGCGCAGCCGCCGATCAGGGGGCCGTGGCCCCCGGCGCCCTCGGACGGCGCGGCCGGATGGTCGCCGGCAGCGGCTCGCTGGCACGCGGGCTTGCCGGCGCGATGCGCCGGGATCGGACGGAGCTGATCTCAGCCGCCGTGCTCTCGCTCGCGATCCTTGCCGCGCTCACGTCGTGGGGCGCGCTCGACCTCGGCGGTGCGGCCAGCGAGCCGGCGCCGATCGTGTCCGGGCCGTCGGCGGACTGATCGTGTCCGGGCCGTCGGACTGAGGGTGTCCGAGCCGCCAGGGTCGCGCCCGATGGACCCCGGGGCCGGGGTGGCCGGCGGGCGATCTGACCCGGTTCAGTCGGCCGGGGCGAGCACCCAGCGATCGATCTCGCGCTCGTAGCTGAGCAGCTCCTCGGGGCGGAACCACAGCGCGAGCTCGGCGGCTGCGGTCTCCGGACCATCCGACGCGTGGACCAGGTTCTGTGCCGTCTCGACGGCCAGGTCGCCACGGATCGATCCCGGCGCCGCCTCGTGCGGGCGGGTCGCGCCGTTCATCGCGCGCACGATGGCGATGGCATTGGGGCCCTCGAGCGCGGCCGCGACGAGCGGGCCCGAGGTGATGAAGTCGACCAGGCCGGCAAAGAACGGTCGCTCGCGATGGACCGCGTAGTGCTGCTCGGCGAGCGCCCGATCGACGTGGACGAGCTTGAGGCCGATCAGCTTGAGGCCCCGCTCCTCGAACCGGGTGAGGACGCGGCCGACCAGCAGGCGCTGGACGCCGTCGGGCTTGACCAGGAGAAGCGTTCGCTCGAGCTCGGGCATCGGGGCAGTCGACCTCATGTCGGTGGCGGCGGGCATGGCGGCGTCGCCGGTGTGGTGCAGGTCACGCTGCAGGGCCGACCGAGACCGTGGGGTTCGGGGCGCAGGCAGCGCGGACTGACAGGGTAGCGCGGCGGACGACCGCGCGAGCGGGCGATGTCCCTGCGCGCGAGCGGGCGACTGCGGCTCGGCGCGGGCTACCCCTCGGCGTCGGATGCGTCCCGGTCGACCCGGTCGTCCTCGTGTCCGCGCGCACGGTCGAATGCCGCGAGCGCCTCGCTCTCCCGGCCCAGCAGCCGGTACGCGTCGCCGACCACGAGGGCGAGCTGGGGATCGGTTGCGCGTTCGCCGATGGCGTCGATCACCGCATCGGCGAAGTCCGCCTCGAGCCGGAGGGCGACGCCCAGCCGGAGGGCGGCACGGGTGATGTCGCCGCTGCCGAGCGCCGCCAGCCCGCCGGCGAGCGCCTCGGCGGCCGCGGGCGAGGCCGGCGCGGAGGCCGCGCTGCCCTGGGCCGGCGCTGCCGCGACGTGCGGCCGGGCGGGACGAGACGTCGACGGCCGCTCGGCCATGACATCGGGTGGTGCGTCGTCGCCCGCGATGTTCTCCGGCCAGATCGGGCTGCGCGGCATGCCCGCGAACAGCGCCTCGATCGATCGGCCGCCCGCGGCGGCAACCGCGCGACCGGCCAGCCGGCGAGCCTCGCCGGGACGTCCCAGCGCCGCGGTCGCCTCGGCCGCGATCGCGAGGGCAAGGACATCCTCGCGGCCGATCTCGATCAGGGCGTTCGCCGCCTCCCCGGCGCCGGCGAGGTCCCCCGTGCGCCAGCGCACCTCGGCGAGATCCAGCAGCGCGGCCTCGTCGAGCGCTCCCCGCCCGGCGAACGACTCCAGCTCGGCGCGTGCGAGCGAGGTCGACCCCATCCGCAGGTGGAGCCGTGCCATGCGCAGGGCCGTCGGCCGTTCGTCGGCCGCGGTCGCGCCGGTCAGGTTCGCGTCGACGATGGCGGGCGCGATCGACGACGAGCCCCGGCCCGTCGCGCCGCCCGGTGGGGCTGGCCGCGAGCGATCGCGCAGGCGCGGCGTCGGCCCCCGTCCCCGTGCCGCAGCGGCCGGGTCGGAACGACGGGCGCGTCCCGGCTGCTCGCCCGGTGTCGGGTTGTCGGCCGTGTCGCTCATGGGCGCAGCCGCAGGTGCCGGTCGAGGCCGCGGAGGTGCCGTGCCGGCGCGACCACCGCCATGCGCAGCGCATCGTCCGTGAACAGCTCGGCCGCCAGGCGTCGCACGTCCTCGGCGCGAACGGCCGCGACCGCCTCCAGCGCCTCGTCCAGCGTGAGCACGCGATCGTGCATCGCCTCCTGGCCACCGACCCACGACGCGAGGTGGCGGGTGTCGTCCATCCGCAGCTCCAGCCCGCCCGAGAGGTAGGCCTTCGCCTTCGCGAGCTCCTCGTCCGGCACCACCGCATCCACGAGCGTGGCGAGCTCGGCGAGGATCGCCTCGATCGCCGCGGGAAGCTGTGCGGGATCCACCCCGGCCGACACCTCGAGCGCACCCGTATCGGCGTACTCCACGATGCCCGAGCTGACGTCGTAGGCAAGCCCCTTCTGTTCGCGAACTCCGAGGAACAGGCGGCTCGACATGCCGTCGCCCAGCACCGCGTTGAGCACCGACAGGTTCCATGCGTCCGGGTGGTCGCGACGCAGCGCCGGCACCGCGATCGCGAGCTGCGCCTGCGTCGTGTCGCGGCGTCCGGTGAGCACGCGCGGGCCGGCGGGCAGCGGAGGGGCCGGATCGAAGCCCGGCACGTGCCCGTTGCCGGTTCCGAACGCCGTGGCCGCGAGGCCGAGCGCCTCCTCGTGGTCGAGATCCCCCGCGACCGCAACCACCGTGTTGGCGGGCCGGTACATCGTGTGCCAGAACGACCGGATCGCCTCCGACGGCAGGCCGCGGATCCCGTCCTCGTCGCCGCAGATCTCGCGGCCCAGCGCGCCATCGCCGAACAGGGCCTGCTGGATGAGCATCCCGACGTACTCGGACGGGTCGTCGAGGTAGGAGCGGATCTCCTCGACGATCACCGTCCGCTCCTGCTCGATGTCGGCGTCGGCGAGCCGGGGCCGGACGATCAGCTCACCGAGCACCGTCATCGCGCGCTCGGCCTCGCGCCTCGGGACGCGCGTCCAGTACACGGTCAATTCGCGGTCGGTCGCGGCGTTGGCGGATCCGCCGACGCCTTCGACGGCTTCGGAGATCGACCGGCTCGACGGGTATCCGGCCGTGCCCTTGAACGTGAGGTGCTCCATGAAGTGGGCAACACCGGCCTCGGCCGGCGACTCCACCCGGGACCCCGCCAGCACGTACGCAGCCATCGACACCGAGCGTGACCCGGGCAGCCGGGCGGAGATCACGCGCGGCCCGTCGGGCAGGGCGGTTCGGTCGAACATCGGGTCGATGGTAGCCGGGAACGGAAGGACCGGCGGCCGTTCGGCCGCCGGTCCGGTACGACGCGTGGAGGACCCGGGATCAGCTCGGGACGAACGCGAGCAGCCAGTCCTGGAGGAAGTACACGACGAACGCGGCGGTGACCAGCCACATCAGCGGGTGCACCTCCGATGCCCGACCGCGGACGACCCTGATCAGGACCCACGAGATGAAGCCCGCCCCGATCCCGACCGTGATGTCGTAGGTCAGCGGCATCAGGATCATGGTCAGCAACGCCGGGACACCTTCCTCGACCTCGGCCACCGGGATGTCGCGCACGATCGTGAACATCAGGTAGCCGACGAGCACCAGGGCCGGCGCCGTGGCGACGCCGGGGACGATGCCCGCGATCGGGGACAGGAACACGGCGAGCAGGAACAGGACGCCGGTGACGACCGACGCAAAGCCCGTCTTGCCGCCCTCCGCGACGCCGGCCGCGGACTCGATGTACGTCGTGTTGGACGAGGTGCCGGCCAGGCCACCGACGATCGCGGCGACCGAGTCGACGGCGAGGACGCGCCCGACACCCGGGACCGAGCCGTCCTCCTCGGCAAGGCCTGCCTCGGCGGCCACACCGGTGACCGTGCCCATCGTGTCGAAGAAGTCGGTCAGCATGATCGCGAAGATCGTGAGGATCGCGGTCAGCAGCCCAAGGTTGAACACGTCGCCGAGGTCGAATTGCCCGAGCGTGGAGAAGCTGGGCGCGAAGCTGAACGAGTCCGCCGTCGGCAGGGTCGTCACCTTGTCCAGGCCGAACACGGGTGGCACGAGCGCGACCAGCGTGGTCAGCAGGATGCTGAGGATCAGCGCGGCCCGGATCTTCATCACGTACAGGGCGACCGTGATGACCAGGCCGATCAGGAACACGAACTGCGACGACGTGGTCGGGAACGCGACCGTCACGAGCGTGCCGCTGCCGGCCTTGATCAGCCCGCCATTGGCGAAGCCGATGAACAGGATGAACAGGCCGATGCCGACGCCGATGGACCGCTTCAGCGCGACCGGAACGGCGTTCATGATCGCCTCCCGGAGGCCGATCGCCACGAGGACCGTGACGACGATGCCCTCGAGCACGATCACGCCCATCGCGCCGGCGGGGGTGAGGCCCTTGCCGATCAGGGTGAACGCGACGATCCCGTTGATGCCCAGCCCCGCGGCCAGCGCGAACGGGTAGTTCCCGATCACGCCCATCGCGATCGTCATGATCCCGGCGATCAGCGCGGTCGCGGCCGCGAGCGCCGGGAACGTGAAGTTCGGGTCGGCGTCACCGAACCCGGCGGTCAGGATCCCCGGGTTCACGAAGATGATGTAGGCCATGACCATGAACGTGGTCAGGCCCGCCCGCGTCTCGGTGGCGAAGTTCGTGCCCCGCTCGGCGAACTTGAAGTAGGCGGCGATGGCATTCAGGCCACCGCTCGGCGCAGCAACGGATGCAGCGCTCATGGGCTCGTGGAACCTCCCTCGTCTCGTGCTCGACTCCCGCGTGCCCGCGGGGATCTCCCACGGGCGATGCGCTCCGTGTCCCCTACTCCTCGGGTCCCTCCAGACCGAGCAGCTCCATCTGGACGAACCCGCTCGTGTCGAACTCGAGCTGCCGCGGCGCCGACGGTCCCTCGTCCTCGTCGGTGACGCCTGGCACGAACTCGATGACCACCCGCTCGTCGCCCTGTACGAGGGTGTAGACGAGCAGCTGGTCGGGGCGGGTCTCGAACTCGAGGTGCTCGAACGAGTCCACGTTCAAGGTGATCGAGATCGGCGTGAAGAACGTCGACACGTCGGGCTCGTCGGCGACGATTCGCTCGACCCACCCGGTCCCATGGGCAACCACGTCCCGGCCCCGGAGATACCGGTACGAGACGGTCTGCTTGAGGATCGGGCGCAGGACGTGCTGGAGGTCAGTCCGGCTCGTCACGAGGCCCTGGTTGACGAAGAACTTCGCGGGCGGATCGCTCGACACGTGGGCTCCCACCATCTGGCTCGAGGGTTGCGGAGCGGCGCGCCGTGCCGCCTTCCCGGGAGCGGCCCGACACCACGGATCCTAACGGACCGGGACGGTTGCGGGTCGGTGAAGTTCGCAGGGATCCGGGCGCCGGGCGCGTGCCGCAGGCGCCTTGCGGGATCGCCTCGTGCGCGGGTTCGGGTAGCCTCGTGCTCGGGCAGCCGCGTGCTCGCCTCACGCCGGCTCGCCCCGCAGGGGTTCGGGCAGCCTCGTGCTCGGGCAGCCGCGTGCTCGCCTCACGCCGGCTCGCCTCGCGCGCGGGCTCGGGCAGCCTCGTGCCCACCTCATGTGCATTCCTCGGGCTGGCGATGCCGCTGCAGGCGAATCGCGACGCACGGAGCGGCGCAGGAGGTCGCGTTGGACCCACCTCGCGTCCAAGTCGTGCGTGGGCGTGCTGCCGAGCCTCGGCTGGCCGCGTCCCGCACGAGGCAATCGACCTTCAAGTCCACAGGATGCACACCACGTGATCTTGCGGAGCGCCAGCGCTCGCGCGGGGGGGCCAGGTCGCTGGCCAAGGCGCTCGCGCGGGGGCGCCAAGTCGCTGGCCAAGTCGCTGGCCAGGGCGATGGCCAAGGCGCCGGCTATCGCGACGCCGGTCTTCGACGTGATCGGTGATCGCGGCCAAGGCGCCAACGTATGATCGACGCATGCTGCTCGCGGTCGACATCGGCAACACGAACGTGACGCTCGGGCTCGTCGACGGCGGCGCGCTCGTCGCCACGCGGCGCGCCGGGACGCACCGGGCCGGCACGCCGGACGAGCTCGAGGTGGTCCTCGCCGGGCTGCTTGCGCTCGATGGGCGGTCGCTCGATCGTGTCGACGCGATCGCGGTCGCGTCGGTGGTCCCGCCGTTGGCCGCCGCGCTCGAATCCGTGGCGTCCCGCCGGGGCATCCCGATCCTCATCGCGGGCGCGGGCAGCGTGCCACTGGCGATCCGGGTCGATCGGCCGGGCGAGGTCGGTGCGGACCGGCTGGTCAACTCACTGGCGGCGGCGCGCCTGTATGGCACGCCTGCGGTCGTCGTGGACTTCGGCACGGCCACCACGCTCGACTGCGTCGGGCTCGACGGCGCCTACGTCGGCGGCGCGATCGCGCCCGGGCTCGAGCTCGGCCTCGAGGCGCTTGCTTCGAGGACCGCGAAGCTGCCGCGGATCGAGCTGCGGACGCCCGACCGGGCGATCGGCCGCGACACGGTGAGCGCGATGCAGTCGGGCACGATCTTCGGCTACCAGGCCCTTGCCTCGGGCCTGCTCGCGCGGGTCCGCGGGGAGCTCGCCGAGTCGGCCGGCGTCACCCCGGATTCCGTACGCGCGATCCTGACCGGCGGTCTGTCGGCGGCCCCGTGGGCACGCGGCGTCGAGGGCGTGGACGTCATCGATCCCGACCTCACGCTCAAGGGGCTGGCGATCCTGTACGCGGAGGTCACCGGAGGCGAGCCCCTGGCGGGGTCGGTGCGATGAGCGGACCTCCGATGACGACGCCCGGACGCCTCGAGGGGCGCCTCATCGGGCTCG
The DNA here is from genome assembly GCA_963749705.1 of uncultured Chloroflexia bacterium. Lineage (GTDB taxonomy): Bacteria > Chloroflexota > Limnocylindria > Limnocylindrales > CSP1-4 > CAIXZV01. Next base: position 90,880 of record CAVVNQ010000008.1, read on the forward strand.
GCGTGTGTGGCTCGATCGCGGCGTACAAGGCCGTCGAGCTGCTGCGGCTGCTCGGGGCGGAAGGCGCCGACGTCGTGGTCATGCTCACGCCGGCTGCCGCGCAGTTCGTCGGTCCGCTGACCTTCGGCGCCCTGTCGCGACACCCCGTCGAGACGGATGTCCTGGGGCTGCTCCCGGACCGGCGCATCGGCCACATCGTGGTTGCCGATGCTGCAGATGCGATCGTCGTCGCACCCGCGACCGCACGCTGGCTGGGCGCGATGGCCAACGGCATCGCGAGCGATGCGGTGACCGCGGCCTGCCTGGCGACCTCGGCACCCGTGCTGTTCGCGCCGGCGATGGACGGCGACATGTGGACCCACCCGGCGACCCGCGACAACGTGCGCCGCCTCGAGACTGACTTCGGATACCGGATGGTGCCGCCCGAGGTCGGCTCGCTGGCGTCCGGCCAGAGTGGCATCGGCCGCCTCGCGGAGCTATCCGCGATCGTCGACGCCGTGGTCGAGCTTGTCGCCGGCCGCCAGATCCGGCAGCCGGACGCGGACGTGCGCCCGCCGCTGACGGCGCCGTCGCACGAGCTCGACCTCGAGGGCCGGCACCTGGTCGTGAGCGCCGGGGGGACGGCCGAGGCGATCGACCCGGTGCGGTTCATCGGCAATCGCAGCTCCGGACGGATGGGCGCCGCCATCGCCGAAGCCGCGCTCGCCCGCGGCGCGCGGGTCACGATCGTCGCCGGCCGCGTCGAGGTCGCCCTCCCGGTTGCGGCCAGGATCGTCGCCGCCGAGTCGACCGCCGAGATGCGCACCGCCGTCCTCGCCGCGCTGGCGGACGGGCCCGCGGACGCCCTCGTGATGGCCGCAGCGGTCGCCGACTTCCGGCCACGCAGCCCCGTATCGACCAAGCTCGCCCGCGCCGGCTCGCTCACCCTCGAGCTCGAGCCGACCGAGGACATCCTCGCCGAGGCTGCCGCGATCGCCCGCGACCTCGTCCCCCGCCCGGTCATCGTCGGGTTTGCGGCCGAGACGGGATCCCTCGAGCGGGCGCCGGACAAGCTCCGCCGCAAGGGCGCCGACCTGCTCGTGGCCAACGACGTCGCCGAGCCCGGCTCCGGGTTCGGCAGCGAGACCAACCGGGTCACGATCCTCGGCGCCGATGGGTCGCACGAGGACCTTCCGCTGCTGGCCAAGCGCGAGGTCGCGGACCGGCTGCTGGATCGGGTCGCCGTCCTGTTGGACGAACGCGACACCCCGGCGCACACTTCGGGAACCCGCACGGAGGCTGCCCGATGAGCGCCCAGTCCGACACCCCCCGCCGAATCTCCGTCGTCGACATCGCCAGGATGCACGCGGACGGCGTGCGCATCGCGACGATCACGGCCTACGACTTCCCGACCGCCGCGATCGTGGACGAGGCGGGGATCCCGCTGATCCTCGTCGGCGACTCGCTGGCCCAGGTGATGCTGGGCTACGACACCACGGTCCGGGTGTCGGTCGACGAGATGCTTCACCACACCAAGGCGGTGGTGCGGGGCACGAAGCGGGCGATGGTCGTCGGAGACATGCCGTTCCTGTCGTACTCGTCGCCGGAGGCGGCCATCGCCAACGCCGGGCGCTTCCTGCGGGAGGCGGGGGCGCACGCGGTCAAGGTTGAGGGCGGGGTCCGCAGCGCGCGGATCATCGAGGCGCTGGTCAAGGCCGGCATCCCGGTGATGGCGCACATCGGGCTGACCCCGCAGGCGATCAACGCGATCGGACGCGTCCGCGTCCAGGGCAAGTCCCGGGACCAGGCGCGCCAGCTGATGGCGGATGCGCTTGCGGTGCAGGAGGCGGGGGCGTTCGCGGTCGTCCTCGAGCTCGTGCCCGGCCAGCTGGCCGCGGCGATCACCGAGCGGCTCCGGATCCCGACGATCGGCATCGGTGCCGGGGCGGGCTGCTCCGGGCAGATCCAGGTGATCACCGACACGCTCGGGCTCGGCGACTGGGTCCCCAGGCACGCCCGCCGCTATGCGGACCTGCGGGGCACGATCCTGGGCGCCATCACGCAGTACCGCGCGGACGTCGAGGCGGGCACGTTCCCGGGCGAGGCCGAGACGGCGCTCATGGACCCGGCGGTGCTGGACGAGGTGCTCGGCAGGTCGACGGCGGATCGCGCCGACGGCATCGCGGACCTGGCGGGGATCCCGCTCGACCGCGACCTCTAGCTCGCACGACGGACTGCGGCCGCCGATGGAGATCGCCAGGACGCGCGCCGAGCTCCGCGACATCCTGGCCCGGATGCCCCGGCCGGTCGGGCTGGTGCCCACCATGGGCTGGCTCCACGCGGGGCACACCACGCTGATCGAGCAGGCACGTGCCGAGAACGTCACGGTGGTCGTGTCCATCTTCGTCAACCCGCGCCAGTTCGGCGAGGCATCCGACTTCACGCAGTACCCGCGCAACGAGACGCGTGACCTGGAGGCGTGTGCGGCCGCGGGCGTCGATCTCGTGTTCGCGCCCGATGTGAGCGAGATCTACCCGCCCGGGTTCGACACGCTGGTGTCGGTCGGCGACATCGCACAGCCGCTCGAGGGATCGGCACGGCCGGGTCACTTCGACGGCGTCGCGACGGTCGTCGCGATCCTGTTCTCGCTGGTCCGCGCGGACCGCGCCTACTTCGGGCTCAAGGACTACCAGCAGGTCGCCGTCATCCGGCGGATGGCGCTGGACCTCGCGCTGTCCACCGAGGTCGTCCCGTGCCCCACGGTGCGCGAGCCCGACGGGCTCGCGCTGTCGTCGCGCAACGCGCGGCTGTCGCCGGCCGGCCGGAACGCCGCACCCGTGCTGCGACGTGCGCTGCTCGCCGGCGCGGCCCGGATCCGGGAGGGCGAACGGGACGCGGAGGCCGTCCGCACCGAGATGCGCGGCGTCCTCGGCGGCGAGCCGCTTGCCAGTCCGGAGTACGTGTCGGTCGCCGATCCGGAGACGCTGCGCGAGCTCGACAGCGTCGACGACGGCGCGCTGCTGTCGATGGCCGTCCGGATCGACGGCGTCCGGCTGATCGACAACGAGCCAGCGGGCTGAGCCCGTGGGCTGATCTCGTGGGCTGAGCCCGTGGGCTGAACCCGGCCGATCCTGGGCGACGCGGGCGCTGAGCGGGCCACCAAGGGTCCCCGCGCGAGGCGGCCGGAGCGCTCGTCGTCAGCCGACGACCGACGCCTGGAGCGCCTGCATCGTGAGCGCAGCTCGCGCACGGACCTGGGCTTCCCGGTCACCCGGCGCGATCTGGTCGAGCGCCAGCAGCGCAGCCCCCAGGACGGGCGGAGCGTGCAGCACGGACACGACCGCCGCCGGCGCCACCCGGTGGACGCGCTCGGCGATCAGCGCGGTCAGCAGCGGATCGCCACCCCGCGCGACCCCGCCCGCCAGAACGACGGGTACTGCCGCGCGGGCAAGCCCGGTCCGACGGATCGCCGCGATGGCAAAGCTCGCGGCCTCGTCGGCAAGCGCAGCGACCACGTCCAGCGCCGCCCGGTCGCCGTCCATCGCCGCGCCGACGACGATCGGCGCCAGCTCCTGGACCCGGTCCATGGGGATCCGGCCCCGGTACAGGGCGATGGTGACGTCGATCGGACGGCGCAACCCGAACACCGCGGGCACGAGCCGTTCCAGCGAGGTGCGCGGGCCACGCCCGTCCCCGGCCCGGACGGCCGCGCCCAGCGCGTCCATCCCCAGCGTCCCTCCCCCGCCACGGTCGCCGCTGATCGGCCCCAGACCGGCGAACCGGGCCTGGCGGCCGGAGGGGGCGATGCCGACCGCGTTGAGACCCGAGCCCAGGATCACCGCGACTCCCCAGGGCTCGGGCGATCCCGCCCGAAGCGCCGCGTCGGTGTCGTTGCGCAGGACGACATCGGCGGCGAGCCCGGACGACCCGTGCGCCGCCTGCAGTGCTCGCCGATCGGACGGCAGGTCCATGCCGGCCAGGCACAGCACGGCCAGCGACCCGACGGTCGCGCCGGCGGGCGCCGCGACGCCCGCGCGGTCGGCCGCGAGCCTCGCCAGCGCAACCAGGCGCCGCCCGGCCTCGTCGATGCCGACCTGCTGCTGCGACACCGTGGGTCCGCGCAACGTCGCCACCACCGAGCCGTCGACGTCCATCAGCGCGATGTCCGTCTTGGAGTTGCCGCCGTCGACCGCGATGATCGGGACGGTCATCCGGGCGCCGTCCCCGACGCGACGCGTCCCGGGACCGCGTCCAGCGCATCGACGCGCACGAGCACGGCTCCTGCCCCGCGCAGCGCGCGGACGATCGCCGGCAACGCGCGGGCCGTGATCGTCGGCCAGCCGTGGAGCAGCACCACCGCGCCGTCCCCGTGCGCCAGCGTGGCCCGCACGACCCGCCGCTCCAGCGCGGGCGCGCTGCCGCCCGCCCAGTCGCGCCCGTCGACGTTCCAGCCGACATCGCGATACCCGAGCGCGGCGAGCGCGTCGATCACGCGCGCGCTGTCCGCCCCGGCTCCGAACGGACAGCGGAACCACGGCCGCGGATCGACGCCGGTGATGTCCCGGATCACGGCCTCGGCCGCTCGTACGTCGCGCCGCAGGCCGGTGCGGGTGAGCATCGTCATCCGTGCATGGTGATGCGAATGGCTGCCGATGAGGTGACCGTCGCGCGCGATGCGTGCCGCGATCGCCGGCTCCGCCTCGACCCACCGGCCCTGGACGAAGAACGTGGCCGGGACGGCCAGCTCCGCGAGGTGATCGAGGATCGCCGCCGTGGTGCCCGGATCGGTTGGGCGGTCGGGGTGCTCCGCGTCGAACGTGAGCGCGACCCGGAACGACGAGACGTCGCTCACTTCTCCACCCCGGTGATGACCACCCCGCGGATGAACACCCGCTGGAAGATCAGGAACAGGATGATCGGGATCAGCATCGTCATCAGCGTGCCCGCCTGCACGTAGGCCGGGTTCCGGTAGTGGATCCCGTTGAACCGCTGGAGGCCGACGGCGAGTGGCTGGAGCTCCGGCTTGGTCGACAGGTAGATCAGCGGGTTGAAGAAGTCGTTCCAGGAGTACACGAGGTGGAAGATGGCGACTGCCACGATCACCGGCCACGCCTGCGGCAGGATCACCGACACCAGCGTCCGGAACGGGCCGGCGCCGTCGATCGCGGCGGCCTCGTCCATCTCGCGCGGAATGGTCAGCATGTACTGGCGCAACAGGAACACGTCGTAGGCGTTGGCAAAGAAGGTCGGGATCAGCAGCGGGAGCCACGTCCCCACCCAGCCGATCTTGGCGAACATCGTGTACGTGGGCACGATCGTGACCGCCGCCGGCAGGAAGACCGTGGCGATCAGGACGGTGAACAGGAGCGAACGGCCGGGGAACCGGAAACGTGCGAACCCATAGGCGACCAGGGTGCACGACACGACGGTGCCCACCATCCCGATCAGCGAGATCACGACGGTGTTGAACAGCAGCCGCGGGAAGTCGATCAGGTCCCACACGTCCGCGTAGTTCTGCCACGCGGGCGACAGCGTCCATGCCCGCTCCAGCGTCCGCCACGATCCGTCCCACGTGATCAGCCCGGCATCGGGGCTGGCGGGATCGATGAACTGGCTCTGCTGGCGGCCCGGCATGACCAGCGCCAGCGTCCGGTCCACGCCGTCGACCGGGACCAGGTAGACGTCGTAATCCTTGCCCTCCCAGGTGAACGTCTGGGGCACCGACGGGAGGAACGGCGAGCTCGTCTCCGACAGCTGCGCCGGGGTCTTGAGCGACACCATGACCGAACGCAGGATCGGCGACAGGAAGGCGGCCAGGACCACCACGATCACGAACGTGAACACGAACGAGCGTCCGACCTCTCTCGGTCGACCCGGCCGAAGCCGGGCCAGGAGCGGCCGCTGCGGCGCCCCTGCCAGCTGGAGGTCCCTGGATCGTCCGATCGGGGTTGCCACCGCGCGCCCTACCGCTCGCCCGCGTAGTAGACCCAGCGCCGTGACGTCCGGAACACGACCAGCGCCGTGATCAACGTGACCACGAACAGGAGCCACGCGAGGGTCGCCCCGTAGGCCATGTTCTGGTACGTGAAGAAGTTCTTGTACAGGTACAGGTTGAAGAAGAACGTGGTTCCCCCGGGCTCACCGGTGCCGTTGTTGAGCACCAATGGGACGAGGAAGTACTGGAGCACCTCCACGATGCCGAGCACGAGCGTGTAGAAGATGACCGGCGACATCATCGGCAACGTCACGTGTCGCAACGACGCCCACCAGCCTGCGCCGTCGATCCGCGCGGCGTCGTACAGCTCCGACGGGATCCCCCGCAGCCCGGCCAGGTTGACGATGATCCCGGCCCCGACCCCCCAGATGCCGATGAACACGAGGGCCGGGTAGATGACCGCGGTGTCGTTAAGCCAGTTGGGCGGGTTCTCGATTCCGGTGAACCGCAGGAATTCGTTGACCCAGCCGGTCTCCAGGTTGAGCATGCCCTGCCAGATCAGGACCCCCGAGACGAACGGGATCACGTAGGGCATGAAGAACAGGACCCGGAAGATCCCGGGGCCCTTGAGGTACCTGCTGTTGAGCGCGAGCGCCAGCATCAACGGCAGCACGATGGCGACCGGCAGCTGGAGCAGCGCGAAGCGGATGGTGACGCCCAGCGAATCCCAGGTCTGGTGGTCGGCCAGCAGCGTCTGCCAGTTGCGGAGCCCGATGAACGCGAGCGGCTCCTCCTGGGCGAGGTTGATGTTGGTGAACGTGAACAACAGGGACGCCACCATCGGCGCCAGCGTGAACACGACGAATCCGATGATCCACGGCGCCAGGAACAGGTAGCCCCAGCGCGCCTCACGCCAGGCGAGGCGCGACATGCGGAACACCTCCGGACGCCGCGGGCGACGGCGCAGGGGGCGGGCGGGCTGCGTGACGGCCGTCACGAGGTGGGCCGGCTGGCGATCATCGGTCCCTCGGATGGTGTGCCTGTGTCCCCGTCCGACGGTGAGTGCGGACGGGGACACGATGAGGCCGGCGGGTCCGGCCGTGCCAGGTCAGGACGCTACTGCTGCTTGTCCCAGATTGCCTGGATCTCGGCGCGCAGCGCCTCGAACTCCTGGCTCATGTTGAGGCCCTGGTCCGTCTGCCACTTGGTCGTGTACTTGCCGCCCGAGCCCACGAGGCCGAGGGTCTCGTTGTAGGCGGGCATGTACGACTCGAAGTTCGGGTTGTCGGCAAACTGGATGCTGTCGATGGCGACCTGCCAGTCGGGCTTCTGGGTGAACGTCTCGTCCTGGCCTGCGAAGAAGGAATCCTGGTTGGCGGTCAGGGCGGGCATGCCGCCGTACGTCGCCAGCAGCTCCGGGGCGCCGGTGCCCAGGAGGTAGCTCAGCACCTCGAACGCCTGGTCCGGGTGCTTTGTGCCCTTGAGGATTCGGAAGGTGTCAGCGTTGAACGCGGACGTGACCTGGCCGTTGTAGCTGGGGATGATCCCCATGTCCCAGTCACCATCGAGGCCCTCGAGGCCGTAGGTCGACCACAGGAAGTTCTCGCTCATCGCGATCTTGCCGGTGAAGAACGGGTAGTCCTCGGGGTTGATGTCCGGGCTGCTGAACACGGGCCCGGTCATCGAGAAGTGGTCGGTCCACATGCCGTCGTACCAGAACTGCCAGGCGGCCTTCCAGGCGTCCGGGATCTGGGCGGTCTTGCCGTCCGCTCCGCCGGCGAGCGTCCCCGCACCGAAATAGGCGCCCATGCCTCGCAGGTCGTCGCGCTGCGGCTCGAAGCCCCACTGGACGATGTTCTTGGGATCGAAGCCGGCCTGGCTCGCGTCCTTGCCGCTCTTGTCCACGGTCAGGATCTTTGCGACTTGCCTGATCGTGTCGTAGGTCCAGTCCACCTGCGACCCGTCGGGCATCGTGTACTTGTCGCCGTACTTGTGCGGCGGCTCGTTGAGGCCCGCCTCCGCGAACAGGCTCTTGGAGTAGAACAGGACGGACGGGTAGATCGCGAACGGGATCCCGACCTGGCCCTCGTCGAGCTTGTAGATATTGACCGCGTCGGACGGGAATCCGCTCAGGTCGTAGCTCGTCTTCTGGATCAGGGGCGCGAGGTCGAGCCACTGCCCGTGGAAGGCGTTGGCGCCGCCGATGCCCACCGGGCCCACGATGTCGGGCCCGTTGCCCGAGGCGATCTCGGTGGCCAGGGCATCGTTCGCGCCGGCGTAGGGCACCGCCTCGAACGTCAGCTTGATGTTCGGGTGGCTGGCGTTGAACTCGTCGACGACCTGCTTCTCGACCGCGACCTGCTCGGGGGCGTCGCCACCGCCGAGGCAGCAATACCAGCGGATCTCCACCTGGCCGGCGGCCGCCGACTCGGCGGGCGCGGATCCGGTGGCACCCGGCTCGGGGGTCGCGCCGCCGGGCGCGGTCGTCGGGGTGCTGCTCCCGCATGCACCGGCCACGAGCGCCAGCACACCGGCTGCCGCGAAGGCCTTGATCGCTCGCATCTGCTCCTCCTCCTGTCGTGGCCTGCCGCCGACGATCGGCGGCACTAGGTCTGTCGGTGGGCCTGGCGTGCGCCGATCCCGAACCCGGCACTGACCCGGTCCGGGTTGGTGCCCCCGGACCGGGACCCGGATCGGACGACGACCCGTTCCACGTAGTAGCGCGTCCGGTCACCCCGGACGAATGAGCGGGCGAACTCGACTGGCCGGCCGCCACGGTCGTACGCGAGCCCTTCGATCAGGAGCGCCGGCCGGTGCGGCTCGACCCCCAGCAGGCGTGCCTCGCGCGCGGGCAAGGCGATCGGCTCGAGCGCTTCGCGCGCACGGACGACGGGGGTGTCGTAGCGCTCCGTGAGGAGCTCGTACAGCGAGCCGCCCTCGAGATCCCCGGCAAGGAGCCCGGGGAACCGCGCTTCCGGCAGGAACACCTGCTCGAGGAGCAGGGGCTCACCGTCGGCCATCCGCAGGCGCTCGAGATGGACGACGGATGCGCCGGCCGCGATCTCGAGGGCATCGGCGACGCCAAGCTCGGCGGGCAGCGTCCGGGCCGTGACCACGCGGGTCGCGGGGTCGTGCCCCAGGTGCTGGATCTCCTCGCTGAACGACATCGTCCCGTCGAGGTCGAGGTCGATGGGCGGGCTGGTGACGAACGTGCCGCGACCCCGCGCCCGCTCCAGGCGTCGCTCGCGGGCCAGGTCCCCGAGCGCGCGTCGGACGGTGATCAGGCTGCAGCCGTAGCGCGAGGCCAGCTCCCGCTCGGGTGGCAGCCGGTCGCCCGGTCGCCACTCACCCGCGTCGATGGCGGCGCGCAGGTCGAGGTACACCTGGTGGTGCAGCGGAACCGGGCCTGCGAGGAGTCGAAACCGTGCCATGTGAGCGCGCCGGCGACCTCTTGCCGATGGGAGACTTGCTGATAAGGTTATAAGCAATCTGTCAAGGGTTGGCCATGCGTGGCCGACAACGAGGTGCCGTCGATGAGCCTCAAGATCGCGGTGGTGGGCGGGGGAAGCACGTACACTCCCGAGCTCGTCGAGGGCTTCGCGCACCGCGCCGCCGTGCTCCCGATCAGCGAATTGGTGCTCCAGGACCCGGACGCCGAGCGGCTGGAGATCGTCGGCGGTCTCGCGGGACGGATCCTCCACGCCGCGGGATGGCCCGGGCGGCTCGTCCTGACCGGCGACCGGAGCGCGGCGCTCGACGGCGCCACCTACACCCTGATCCAGCTGCGGGTGGGCGGCCAGGCGGCCAGGCTCGTGGACGAGACCCTGCCCCATCGCTTCGGCATGATCGGCCAGGAGACGACCGGGCCAGGTGGCTTCGCGAAGGCGCTCCGAACGGTCCCGCTCGTGCTCGAGATCGCGGAGGAGGCGACCCGACGAGGCGCCCCGGGCGGCTGGATCCTGGACTTCACCAATCCGGTCGGGATCGTGACGCAGGCGCTGCTCGACGCCGGGTACCGAGCCCTCGGACTGTGCAACGTGGCGATCGGCTTCCAGCGGGCGTTCGCGCGACGGCTCTCGGTGGCGCCGGAGCGGGTGACGCTGGACCACGTCGGGCTCAATCACCTCACCTGGATCCGCGAGGTGCGCGTCGACGGCAAGGACCGCCTCCCCTCCCTGATCGAGGCGGGCGATCCGATCGTGACCGCGGACGATCACTTTCCGCTGGCGCTGGTCCGGGCACTGGGCGCCGTGCCGTCCTACTACCTGCGCTACTACTACGCCACCGGTGACGTGCTGCGGGAGCAGCTCGACGGCGCCAGCCGCGCGACCGACGTGATCAACATCGAGCGCGAGCTGCTCGAGCTGTATCGCGATCCCACGCTGGCCCGCAAGCCGGCGCTGCTCGAGCAGCGCGGAGGGGCCTACTACAGCGAGGCGGCGGCCGCCCTGATCGAGTCGCTGCACACTGGCGATGGCGCCATCCACGTGGTCGACGTGCGCAACGACGGGGCGATCCCCAACCTGCCGCCCGATGCCGTGGTCGAGGTGGCTTCGAGGATCGATCGCGCCGGCGCCCATCCGCTGCCGACCGCGCCGCTCGCGCCGGAGCTGCTGGGCCTCGTGCAGCACGTCAAGGCGTACGAGACGCAGGCGATCCGTGCGGCGTTGAGCGGCGACGACCGCGACGCCATCCGGGCGCTGATCGCGAATCCCCTGGTGCCCGCGGGCGTGGCTCCGCCGCTGCTCGACGCGCTCATCGAGGCGAACCTCCCGTACCTGCCCCGGTTCGCCCGGGCGGCGCCCGGGTAGCGGACCGGCACCGCAGCCGCCGCGGCGATCCGGTCAGCCGAGCCGGGCCTCGGTGGCGGTCTCGAGCAGCCGGTCGATCTCGAGGTGCTCCCACACCAGCTCCTTGATCATCGAGATCTTGTCCGCATCGGCGGCATGCGTCTTGACCAGCAGGTCGTGCACCTCGGACGCGACGGCATAGGTGTCCTCCGCGACCAGGGCGGCGAACAGGCCGGCCTCGTGGATCGCGGCCAGGACCTCGCGGCGCGGCTGGTAGCCCCCGGTGAGGAGCAGCCCGATGGCCGCGCCCTCGGGTCCGGCCTCGACCGCGCCCGGCGTGGCCCCGACGAGGCGGTCGAGCGCGGCGGCACGCGCGCGGCCGGTGAGGTGCGCGGTGGTGATGGTCAGGATCACGTCCTCGCGGTCACCGGGAACGATGACCAGCGTCCCCTGCCGGACGCGCTCCAGCATGTGGCGCGGCTCCATCGCTCCGATTGCGACGTCGTCGATCACGCGGTCCAGGCTGCGACCGGGATGGATGACCCGGCCGGCCACGCCCTCGAGGATCATGCCCAGCGTCGGGTTGGACAGGATCGGACGGTACGGGAGCACGCCCAGCAGCGGGATCCCGTGGCGCGCCAGGCCCCGCTCCAGCGTGTGCTGGATGCCCGGCTGCTCCGCGATCCGCACCTTGTTGACGATCGCCCCCGCAACCGGCACCCCGTGCGCGGCGAAGTGCGAGGCGTTGAGCACGATCTCGTCGATCGGCCGGCCCACGCCGCCCTCGGACACGATCACCGCGGGGGCGCCGAGCAGCCGCGCGACGACCGCGTTCGAGAGGCCGATCACCGCGCCGACCCCGGCATGGCCGGTACCCTCGATCAGCAGCACGTCGTGGTCGGCGAACCGGCGATGCGCGGCGCGGATCCGCGCGCCGAGATCCTCCACGACGTCGCCGGCGATATACCGCTTGGTGAACCCGCGGGGAATGTGCACGGGGCTCATGGCCGAGTACGGCTCGGCGAGGTCGAAGATCGTGCGCATCAGCACCGCGTCCTCGTCGGCGGGCTGGCCGTCGTCGATCACCGTCCGCTGCCCGACGGGCTTCATGAACCCGGTGCGCATGCCGCGTCGCACGAACCCGTCCAGGAGTCCCAGCGAGGCGGTGGTCTTGCCGCGGTTCTGGCCGGTGGCGGCGAGGTACAGGTGACGCATCGTGGGCCCGGCTGGTCGCCTTGCCGGGACTTCAGCCGCGCGGGGCGGTCTTGCGCTCGATCAGCTGGACGGCTTCGCGCAGCCGGGTGAGCGACTCCTCGTCCACGCTGTCCGGTTCAAGGTACGGGCCGAGGCGCTCCATGATGTCGGTCACCAGGCCCAGGAACACGGCCGCATCGGCGACGAAGAACTGGGGCTCGTTGTTGTAGCGGACCATCGTCAGGCGGCCCTGGAGGACGCGTCGCTCCTCGACGTGGGCGATCTGGGTCGCGAAGTTGTGGCCCTGGATCCCGTCCGGGTTGTTGAGGTAGTTGAGCGCGTTGTCGATGGCCAGGCCGAACCGGGCGCGCCAGGCCACGAGCCGCTCGTGGACCTCGGGCGGGATGCGGACCTCGGCGACCTCCTCGAACACCTCCGGGGCGACCGTCACCAGGCCCACCAGGGTGGTGCCGGCCCGTGCACCGAGCATCACCTGGAGGCTCCGCTCGAGGGTGAACACCTCGGAGTCGAACCGGGGGCTGGTGATCACATCGGTGAGGAGGTCCTCGACGTTGTCCAGGCTGCCCGGATCGGCCAGCGCGTTCGCGAGGTGGAGGATCTCCTCCTTGAACAGGAACTTCTCCTCGTGGTCGAGCATGGCGGGATGGTAGCAGGGCACCGGACCGTCGCCTGAGGGCACCGAGACGCTCGAAATCGGCGCTGCGGCGCCTGGCCGCGCTCGGCGCTCGGCTCCGGCCGGGCCGGGCTCGGAACGACAGGCAGGGCCGGAATCAGAACGGCCCGGCGCGGGCCGGGCCGTTCGAATGCTTGCGAGGTGCGATCTACGGGTACAGGCCCCGCAGCGCGGTGGCGTCGGCGACGCGCTGGACCGCGTTGAGGTATGCGCCGGTGCGCATGTTGACCTGCTCACGCTCGGAGATGGCGAGGACCTCCTCGAACGCCTTGACCATGATGATCTTGAGCTTGGCGTTGACGTCGGCCTCGGTCCAGTGGTCCCGGTTGAGGTCCTGGACCCACTCGAAGTAGCTGACGGTGACGCCGCCGGCGTTGCACAGGATGTCCGGGATCAGGAAGATCCCGCGGTCGTACAGGATCGCGTCGGCTTCCGGGGTCGTGGGGCCGTTCGCGGCCTCGGCCACGATCTTGGCCTTGATCCTGGCCGCGTTGGCGGTCGTGATCTGGTTCTCGAGGGCGGCCGGGATCAGGACGTCGCACTCGGTCTCGAGGACCTCGGCGTTGGTGATGTTCTCGGCACCCGGGAAGCCCTTGACGGTCCCGTGCTCGGCCTTCCAGTTGATGACGCGAGCGATATCGAGGCCGGCCATGTTGCGGATGCCACCGGTCGAATCGGACACGGCCACGACGGTCGAGCCCTCCTCGACCATCAGCGTGGCTGCGATGGCGCCGGCATTGCCGAAGCCCTGGACGGCGGTCTTCGACGTCTTGAGGTCGATGCCCAGATGGCGGGCCGCCTCGACGACCGTGTACACGCAGCCGCGCGCCGTCGCCTCGTTGCGCCCTTCGGAGCCGCCCAGGCTGATGGGCTTGCCGGTGACGACGCCGGGAACCGTGTACCCGACGTGCATGGAATAGGTGTCCATGAACCAGGACATGATCTGGGGCGTCGTGTTGACGTCCGGCGCGGGGATGTCGCGCTCGGGCCCGACCAGGACCTCGATCTCGGTGAAGAAGCGGCGGCTGAGGCCTTCCAGCTCCTTCTGCGACAGCTTCTTGGGGTCGACGATCACGCCACCCTTGCCACCGCCGTACGGGATGCCCACGACCGCGCACTTCCAGGTCATCCACATCGCGAGGGCCTTGACCTCGTCGATCGAGACGTCCTGGTGGAAGCGGATGCCACCCTTGGCCGGGCCGCGACCGAGGTTGTGCTGGACACGGAAGCCGGTGAACACCTTGACGCTGCCGTCATCCATGTGGACCGGGAAATGCACGGTGAGCTCGCGACGTGGCTCGCGGAGCACCCGGCGAAGTCCCGGATCCAGGTTCAGCCGGTCGGCCGCCAGATCGAACTGCTGCTGCGCGACGTGCCATGCATTGATGGGCGCCGTGACTTGTTCCGTCGTCATTGGAACGGAGGGTCCTCTCGTGTCGGGGCAGACCGCACCGCCCCGGTTCGCTGGGCCGTCTGCCGGACGACCCCACGGGGCGCGGATCTGTCCCCAAAACGTGGCATGGCCGGGGACGTGGCGCGCCGCCTCTGGAGTTGGAGTATAGCCGTGGTCGCCCGGGGACCATGGGCCGGTCGTCACCCGCCCGCAACCTTTCCGTCACCCATGCGACCCTGTCCTGTGGCAGGGGTCCCGCGCGCCTGCGACGTCAGTGCCGGCGCATCACGACGGCGCCGACGCATCCCGGCCCGAGGTGGGGACCGACCGACGGACCGACGGTCATCGTCTGGACCCGCGCGGGATCGAGCCCGGAGCGCTCCAGGAACCGCTCCCGGAACTCCTCAACGTCCGCGTTGGTGGTGTGCAGCAACGATGCCCGCTCGAGGGGGCTGGCCGTGAGCAGCTCGAGGGTGCGCTCGCGTGCCTTCTGGCGAGATCGGACGCGATCCGCGTTCTCGACCACGCCGTCGATCACGGTGATGATCGGCTTGATCGAGAGCATCGTCCCCACGGCCGCCCGGGCGCCGCTGATCCGGCCACCGCGCTTGAGGTACTCGAGGGTGTCGAGGCCGACGAACAGGTCCACGTCCGCCTTGCGGACCTCGAGCACCCGGGCGATCTCGGCGCCCGACACGCCCTCGGCCGCCAGCTCCGCACCGACCTGGGCGAGCATGCCCACGCCCATCGACGCGGTCCGCGAGTCGATCACGTGGATCTCCCGATCGGGCAGCATCCCGCGCGCCACCTCGGCGGCCTTGAGGGTGCCCGACAGCGACCCCGACACGTTGACGCACACGACCGCCTCGGCCCCGCCGTCGAACGCCCGCTGGAACTCGGTCAGGAAGTCCCCGGGCGCCGCGGCGGCGGTCGTCGGAAATGGGGCGTCGGGGGCGGTCATCCTCGCCCAGAACTGGTCCGTCGTGAGGGTGACGTTGGGCCGGAAGCTCTCGGCCCCGAAGCTGACCACGAGCGGGACGACGACGATCCCCAGCCGGGCGGCCTCCTCGGGCGGCAGGTCGCTCGCGGAGTCGGTGACGATCGCGACGTGAGACACGGTTCGCGCTCCTCCATCGGGCCCACCGCCGCCGGTCGGAACGGACGACGACGCCGCTGACGACGGCGTCGGGGGTGGGCTCCCGTTGGGTAGGCATGATACGGACCGCGCAGCGCACAGGAAAGAACGGCGTCGTTCGTACCCGGTACGCTGCGATCGTGGCGCGCCCCCTGCTCGCGGTGATCCTCGGCACCTTCACCCTCCGCCTGGCAACCGGGCTGACGGGTGGGATGCTCGTGTTCTACCTCGCGAACCTGACCGACTACGGCGGCACGAGGGTCGATGCCATCGTGGTCGGGGCGCTGGGTGCGCTGTTCTACGTGAGCGAGCTGACCGGTTCGCCGCTGTTCGGCATCCTGTCCGACCGGACGGGCCATCGCCGGATCATGCAGCTTGGCCCGGTGTTCGGCGCGATCGCGGTCGTGGTCACGGCGCTGACGGTCAACCTGCCGCTGATCGGCGGCACCCGGATCCTCGAGGGCATGGCGACCGCCTCATCGGTGCCCTCGATCCTGGGCTTCATCGCCTTTGCGACCGCGGGCAACGAGCTGCTCCGCGGGCGAGCGGTCGCGAGGTTCGAGGCGGCGACGCTGGCCGGGCTGCTGTGCGGGTTCATCGTCGCGGGCCCGCTGTTCAAGGTGCTGGGGCCGGAGGCATTCCTGGTCAACGCGGTCGTGTACGGCGTCTCGCTGGCGATCTACCGGTTCGGCGTGCCGGCCACGGCGGAGCCGCTCCCGACGGCGACGCTCGTGCGCGGTGAGCGATTGCGCCGGTACCTCCGCATCCTCCGCGGCAGCCACGTATGGCTCCTCGCTCCGACCTGGATCGCGGTCAACGCCACGCTCGGACTGTTCACCAGCCAGACCCTGTTCCAGCTCGTCCGCGCACCGGATCCGCGGTTCGCCGCCCAGCAGCTGATGGGCGGCTTCGACGAGCTGTCAGTCAGCGCGGGGCTGGCCGTCGGCGCGGTCCTGTTCTTCGCCGGGCTGCTCTACTGGGGCGGGAAGTTCCGGACGCTGCGCCGGACGACGATCATCAGGTACGGCATCGGCGGCGGCGGCGTGATGATCGTTGCCGGCATCCTGTTCAACCATGCCGCCGGCGCCCCGCTGCCGATCGATGCGGTGCTCGCGGTCGCCGGCGCGGGCGGCCTGTTCGTGCTCGCCGGCGCCACGCCCGCGGCGATCGGCCTGCTGGCCGACATCACCGAGGCGTACCCCGACGACCGCGGCGCGATCATGGGGCTCTATTCGGTGTTTCTCGGGCTCGGCCAGATCATCGGCAGCCTGATCGGCGGCACCGCCGCCGAGTTCGCCGGGCTCGATGGGATCTTCATGGCATCCCTGCTGCTGCTCGCGATCGCGCTCCTGCCGCTGTCGCATCTCCGACGATACGAGCACCAGGTCAGCGGCCCCGATGCAGCGGCGGACGAGCCCAGCGTGAGCCTGCATGCCTGAGGCACCGACCGAGGTCGCCCGGGGGACGCACGGCGCGGTCGTCGCCCCGCACCATCTCGCGACCCGGGCCGGCCTGTCGGTCCTTGCGGCGGGCGGCCACGCGGTGGATGCGGCGATCGCGACCAACGCGGTGCTGGGCGTCGTGATGCCCAATGGCTGCGGCCTCGGCGGCGACGCGTTCTGGCTGGTGTGGGACGAGGCCCTCGGCGAGCAGGTCGCGCTCAACGGGTCGGGGCGTGCCCCGGCCGCGGCCGACCCGAGCGCGCTCCGCGCCCGCGGCATGGACCGGATCCCGCTGCGCGGCCCGCTGACGATCACGGTGCCGGGTGCCGTCCGGTCGTGGGCCGACGCGCACCGTCGGTGGGGGCGGCGCTCGCGCGACGAGGTCCTGGGCCCCGCGATCGAGCATGCGATGGCCGGATTTCCGGCCTGGGCGGGGCTGATCGAGGCGGTCGACGTGATCCTCGAATCGGTGGGCGACGCCCGTTGGGGCGCCGGGCTGCGCCGCGTCTGGGGGGCGAACGGCCGCTCCTGGCGAGCGGGCGAGCAGGTCCGGCTGCCCGCGCTCGGGTCGACGCTGTCGGCGCTGGCGCGCGACGGGTTCGACGCGTTCTACGACGGTGACCTGGGCGACCGCGTGGCCGCCGGGCTTGCCGGCGCCGGGGCTTCGTTCACGGTCGACGACCTGCGCCGCCACGCGAGCACGTGGACCGAGCCGATCGCGACGACCTATCGCGGCGTCCGCATCACGACCCACCCGCCCAACAGCAGCGGAATGCTCGCGCTCGAGATCCTCAACGTGCTCGAGCGGTTCGAACCCGGGGCGCCCGGCGCCTTCGGCGGGCGGGGCTGGAGCGACCCCGCGTGGCTCCACCTCCAGCTCGAGGCCGCGAAGCTCGTGTTCGCGGACCGCGACGCATACCTGACCGATCCCTCGAGCCGGGCGGTGCCCGTGGATCGCCTGCTGTCCACCGCGCACGCCGCCGAGCTCGCGGCGCGGATCGATCCGGAGCGGGCGGACCCGGCGCCGCCGGCGGCGCGGACGCTGGTCGGCGACACGGTGTACCTGGGCGTCGTGGATGCGGACGGCAACGCGGTCAGCCTGATCCAGTCGAATGCGGCGGGGTTCGGCTCGGGTGTCCTGGATCCGGTCACGGGCGTGCACTTCCAGAACCGGGGAGCATCGTTCTCGCTCGACCCCGACCACCCGAACGTGCTCGCCCCGCGCAAGCGAACCGTGCACACGCTGCTGCCGGGGATGCTGTTCCGCGCCGGCGAGCGCCAGCCGTGGATCGTCGGGGGGTCGATGGGCGGCGACATCCAGCCGCAGATCCACGTCCAGCTGGTGTCCGCGCTGGTGGACGGTGGCGCGGATCTCGCCCCTGCCGTGGCCGCGCCGCGAGTGGTCGTGGAGCCCGATGGCTGGTTCGCACCGCCGGTCGCGGTCCTCGCGGATGGCGACCTCGCGCCGGGCGTCGAGGACAGCCTTGTCGCGCGCGGGCATGCGCTGCGGCGAGCGGCGTACGACGGCAGCCTGGGGCACGAGCATGCGATCGAGCTGGTCGCCGGTGGTCCCGCGCGGGGAGGGTCGCTGGTCGCGGTCACGGATCCGCGGAGCGCGGGCCGGCCGGAGGCCTGGTAGACGGCTGCCGCGGCGGCCGATGGTATCCTCCGGCAGCCGGTGGCAGGCTGCGCTCACACGAACTGCCGCCGGCACATCGTGCACACACGGAGGGGTGCGTGACCTCGAACGTCGGCCAGAACTATCCGTACACCAGCGAGACCGAGGCGGAGCGCGCCGCCCGCATCGCGACCCTGATCGCCGACCGCGAAGGGCTCGCCGGCAAGCTGCAGGCCGAGACCACGCCGCTCGACGCGAACGAACGCTGGTGGGTCTGGAAGTGCCCCACGACGGGCTGCCCCGGGCTGCTCCACGCCGCCGGCTACGCGATCGAGAAGCATGCCGTGTACGTCGTCTGCGACGGGACCTGCGCGAAGACGTTCCTCCGCTAGCCGGGCGCGCGCCGTGACCCCGGCGGTCGCCGCACCCGATCTCCGCGCCGCGCGACGGCAGCTCGTGCTCGACACCGCCGGGATCGCCGTGTCCGTCATCGGGTTCGGGCTGGTGTTCGGCCTGGCGGCCCGCAACGCGGGGTACTCCCCGCTCGAGGCGAGCGCGATGAGCGTGTTCGTGTTCGCCGGCGCGGCGCAGTTCACCGCGGTCGGCTACGTCGCCGCCGGCCTGCCGTGGGCACCGATCGTGGTCCTGACGTTCCTGCTCAACGCGCGCCACCTGCTGTACAGCGCGTCGCTCGCGCCGCGCCTGCGCGACGTGCCGTTTGCCCAGCGGGCGGTCATGTCGCACGTCCTGACCGACGAGGCGTTCGCGCTCGCCGCGGCGCACTTCCACCGGCTGGGTCGGGTCGACATCGGCGGCTACTGGATCGGTGCGGTCGCCGGGGTGTTCATCCCGTGGAACCTGGCCACGATCGCCGGCGGGCTGCTGGGCGGTGCGATCCCCGACCCGACGGCGCTCGGTCTCGATGTCGTGTTCCCGGCCGCGATGGCCGGCCTCGCCGTGGGGCTGGTCACCGGCCGGCGCGAGCTGGTCGCCGCCGGAGCGGGGGCATCGATCGGCGTCGCCCTGTCGCTGGCGTTCGGGTCCGCCGCCGGCATCCTCGCAGGCGGGCTGATCGGGCCGCTTATCGGCATGGCCGTCCCCGCCGGCGGTTCCGGGACGTCGCCGGACTCCGACGTGACCGGCCGGGCGGTGGACCTCGAGGGCGCGTTCGCCGACGTGGCCGCGCTGCCGGCCGACGGCGGGACATCGGCCCCCGCCGCCGGAGCCCCGCGTTGAGCACCGAGCTGGTGCTGCTCGCCGTGCTGATGGGCGCGGTCACCTATCCCGTGCGGGCGGTCCCGATCCTCGCGCCCGGGATCGAGCGGCTGCCGCCCCGGGCACTGCTGTACCTGCGCCTGGTCGGGCCGGCGGTGCTGGCGTCGCTGGCCGCCGCGAACACCCTGGTGGTGCCGACCGGCACCGGCACCTCCGGGCTGCATGTCGGGATCGAGGCGGCGGCCGTGGTCGCGTGTCTCGCGCTCGTGGCCTGGCGACGCAACCTCCTGCTCGGGCTCATCGCCGCCATGGCGCTGGTCGCGGTCGCGCGGTTGACCGGGATCGGGTAGCCGCCGGGTTCGCGCGCCGCTCCCCTACCGCCCGCTCGCCGCCACCCGGGCGAGACGCTCCGCGCGCCAGGCGCGGACCTCGGGATCCCGGCCGATCGCGGCGATCAGCCCGGCGAGGAGCGTCGTCCGGGGCACGATCGAATCGACCTCGAGGTACTCGCCGGGAGCATGGTCAAGCCCTCCGATCGGTCCCAGCCCGTCGAGCGTCGGGACGCCCATGCCGGCCGTCGTGTTCGCGTCCGATGCACCGCCGGTCGCGGCATCGTGGACCTCGAAGCCCAGCGCTCGGGCGAGCGCCGTGACCTGCCCGACCAGGTGCCCGGACCGCTCGAGCTTCTCCATCGGCCAGTGGCGGCCGGTCTCGTCCACGACCACCGACACGTCGGGGACGACCTTCGGCTCGGCGACCGCCCGGATGGCCGCCTCGGCCTCGACCAGGGCGTCGCGGGTGACGGCCCGCACGTCCACCTCGAGCGAGCACCGCTCGGGGACGACGTTGGGCCGGGTGCCGCCCGCGATCACGCCGACATTGATCGTCACGCCCGGCCAGCGGCCGTTGAGCGCCTGGAGGTCGGTGACGATGCGGGCCGCCTCGAGGATGGCGCTGCGCCCTTTCTCCGGCTCGATGCCCGCGTGGGCGGCACGGCCAACGACCGTGATGGCCAACCCCAGATTGCCCTTGCGCGATGAGACGATGTCGCCGTTGGCCCGCGCGCATTCCAGCACCAGGCAGGCGTCGACGCCCTCGGCCAGCCGCCGGATGTGCGGGGACGACGCGGGCGAGCCGATCTCCTCGTCCGGGTTGGCGACGAACACGAGCCGCGCCAGCGGGAGCCCGCCCGACGCCTCGCGCAGCGCCGCGATGGCGTACAGGCCGGCGAGCAGGCCGCTCTTCATGTCGGTGACGCCGGGGCCGGTCGCGATGCCGTCCTCGATCCGGAACGGGCGCGCTGCCACCGTTCCCGGGTCGAACACGGTATCCAGGTGGCCGATGCACAGCAGCTCGGGACCGTCCGGGTCGTCACCCTCGATGACCGCGATCAGCGTGTCACCCAGGCCGTCGTCGTTGGGGTGCGCGGCCACCTCGGCGCCGAGCGTCCGGAGTCGCGCCGCCGTCCAGCGCCCGACCTCGTCCACGCCCGCCCTGGTGTAGCTGCCGCAGTCGATGTTGACGAGCCGCTCGAGATCCTCGAGGTAGGCGGGCAGCGCTGCCGCAACCTCGGAGCGCAGCCGCGAGAGCTCATCCTGCGCGACCGGTGTCATCGGAGGGTTTCCATTCGGCTGAGTCTACCCAGCCGCAGGTATCGGCCCCGCCATGAGCTTCCGTCCGGCCGTGCGCATCACCCGCCGCGGGGCGGCCCCGCTCGCGTATCCTCGCCGGACCGATGCGCTTGATCGAGATCCGCCTGCTCGAGGGACCCAACGTCTACCGGCTGGTGCCGGTGGTCAAGGTCGAGGTCGCGATCGGGCGGGGCCGCGCGTGGCACGGGTCGCGAACCCCCGACGACGCCGCGCTCGTCCACCTCGGGCGAGCCGTGCCGGCGCGCGCCTGGCCGGACCCGATCGCCGATCTCGTCGCCTGGACACGGCGCCTCCGGACGGAGCACGGCGAGCACCGGGGGCCGGTCCACGTGCACCGGACCTCCGACCTCGATCGATGGATCGTGACCTGGCCATGGGACGGCGCGGAGCGCGCCCGGGTCATCGCGGAGGCCGCGTTCGACCTCGCCTCGCGCTCGGTGTCCGCGAGTCGTCACGCCCACCTGACCGGGGCGCAGGCCCGCAACCTCGCCCGATGGACGGCCCGGATCGCCGGATCGGGCGCGACGCCGCCGGCCTGGATCCGCGACGGGGAGCGGCGGATGCCCGCGATCTCGGTCACGGGGACCAACGGCAAGTCCACCGTGACCCGCCTGATCACGCACATCCTGCTGCTGGCCGGCCGGCACGTCGGCACGACGACGTCCGATGGGATCCTGGTCGACGAACGGCTCGTCGACGCCGGCGACTGGACGGGGCCGGGCGGCGCGACCGCGGTCCTCCAGCGCGCCGACATCGACGTAGCGGTGCTCGAGACCGCGCGGGGTGGCCTGGTGCTGCGCGGGCTGGGCTACGAGAGCAACGACGCCAGCGTGTTCACCAACGTGTCCTCGGACCACCTCGACCTCCAGGGCATCCACACCCTGCCCGAGCTCGCCGAGCTCAAGGCGACCGTGTGCCGGGTGACGCGGACCGACGGTTGGACGGTCCTCAACGCGGACGATCCGATCGTCGCCGCCGTCGCGCGGCGAGTCCGCGCCCGGGTCGCCTACTTCTCGCTGGACCCGGACGGTTCCCGGGTGATGCGCCGGCATCTGGCGGCCGGCGGGCGCGGGTACGGCCTGCGCGCGGGCCGGCTGGTCGAGCGGGAGGGTCCCGAGGAACGCGACATCCTCGAGGTTGCCGACCTCCCGGTCGCGCTCGGCGGCATGGCCCGCCACAACGTCGCGAACGCCCTCGCGGCCGCCGGCGGCGCGCGCGCGATGGGCGCCACGCTCGCGGAGGTCGGCGAAGGCCTGCGCGACTTCCGCCCGTCCGCGGAGCTGTCCCCGGGACGGCTCAACCTGTACCAGCTCGGCCAGCGCGTGGTGATCGTGGACTTTGCGCACAACGAGGCCGGCACGGAGGCGATCCTCGACGTGGCGGCCGCCATCGCGGGTGGCGCCGCCGGCCGCACCTCGCCGATCACCGCGATCATCGGCACGGCCGGCGACCGGCCCGAGGAGACGTTCCGCGGGATCGGGCGGCTGGCCGCCGAGCGCGCGCAGCGGGTCGCGATCAAGGAGACCCTGAGCTACCTGCGCGGTCGCGAACGGGAGTCGGTCGTCGCGCTGCTGCGCGAGGGGATCGCGGCGGGCGGCGGTGATCCGGCGGCCGTTCCCGTGTACGAGACGGAGTCCTGCGCGCTCGAGGCCGAGCTCGCGGGCGCGGGTGCCGCAGCCGCGGGCGACGGGCGTCCGGGTGCGCCGCGGGTCGTGGTGCTGTTCTGCCACGAGCAGCGCGACGAGGTGTTCGCGCTGCTGAAACGCCTCGGGGCGCGGCAGGTGGACGCGGCCAGCGGGCTCCACGACATCTCGCCCCGGCTCCACGACTACCGCGCGCGGTGATCGCCCTGCGGCGCCATCGCCATGACCAGGTGGCGCGCGACGGCCGCCCGAGTCAGCCCAGCGGCGCCTCCAGCTCGCCCGGATCGGCGAACGCGGTCGCGCCGTCCGAGCGACCGGCCAGCGCCATCGCCTCGCGGTAGACGCCCACCGCGTCGTCCGCACACACGACCACGAGGTCGCCCGGGGCTGCCCGACGGAGCGCGGCACGGACCGCGGCCGCCTCGTCGAGGATCTTCTCCACCTTCATCGCCCGGGCCCGACCCTCGCCGCGAACGGCGCGGATCCCGTTGGCGACGTTGGTGGCGCTCACCCCGGGCTCGCGGCCGCGGAGGTGCTTGTCCTCGCGGATCAGGATCTCGTCGAACGCGGTCGCTGCGAGCGCGCCGTACTCGGCCTGGTCCTCGTCACGGCGATCGCCGGGGATCCCGATCACCCCGATCGCGCGCCCCGTGCGCGCCGGCTGCGGGTGCGCCCCCGAGCCGAGGACGCCGGAGCGCGTCTGCGGCTCGATCATCATCCGATTGACGAAGTCCGCGAGCTGGCGCATCCCGTCGACGTTGTGGCAGTAGTCGATCACGACGTGGGTGCCCGCGACCTCGACCAGGTTGAGCCGGCCGGGCGCCTGGAAGAACGACGTCGTGAACGTGCGCAGCCCCTGGCGGATGTCGTGGAGATGCGCGCCCGCGGCCCACGCGCCGGCCGCCGCGGCGAGCGCGTTGGCGACGTTCATCCGGGCTCGGCCGCCGAAGGTGGCGGGCATCAGGTGCGTGTACAGCACGGGCATCTTGCGCGGCCCGTGCTTGAGGATCACCAGCTCGCCCTGCGGGGTGTCCTCGAGGCAGAAGGCCGCGTTGCCGCGTGACGTGTGCCCGTCCACCCGGTCGTACCCGTCCTCGCCCTTGACCTTGGACATCGAGAACAGGACCACCGCGCCGGCACAGTGACGGGCCATCCGGTAGACAAGCGGGTCATCGGCGTTGAGCACGGCCGATCCGGAGCGCGGGACCGCTTCCACGATCACGCCCTTGACGTTGGCGAGCTGGCCGATCGTCTCGATGCCGCCCAGGCCCAGGTGGTCGCCGGTGACGTTGGTCACGACCGCGACATCGTTGCGGTCGTAGCCCAGGCCCTCGCGCAGGATGCCGCCGCGGGCGACCTCGAACACCGCGGTGTCGACGGTCGGGTTCTGGAGCACCATCTGCGCGGACCGGGGACCCGACATGTCGCCGCGCTTCATCAGCCGGCCGTCGATGACGATGCCGTCGGTCGAGGTCATCCCCACCCGCCGGCCCATCAGCTTGAGGATGTGGGCGACCATCCGGACGGTCGTGGTCTTGCCGTTGGTGCCGGTGACGGCGAGGATCGGGATCCGGGCCGGCGTGCCGGGCGGGAACAGCATGTCGATGACCGGCTTGGCGACGTACTGCGGCTCGCCCTCGGTCGGATGGGTGTGCATCCGGAACCCGGGCGCCGCGTTGACCTCGACGATGCCGCCGCCCGTCTCGCGGACCGGGGTCTCGATGTCGGGGCAGATGAAGTCGATGCCGGCGATGTCGAGCCCGACCATCCGGGCGGCGGTCTCGGCGATCTCGACGTTGTCCGGGTGCGCCTCCGCGGTGCGATCGATCGAGGTGCCGCCGGTCGACATGTTGCCGGTCAGCGCGAGCTTGACGAAGGTGCCCGGCCCGGGAACGCTGTCCGGGCTGAGCTCCTGGCTCGCGAGCAGCGCCTCGGCCGCCTCGTCGAGCCTGATCCGGGTCAGCACCTTCTCGTGGCCGATCCCCCGGCGCGGGTCCGCGTTCGTGGCATCGACCAGCTCCCGGACCGTGCGCTCGCCATCGCCCGTGACGCTGGCCGGCACCCGCTCCGCGACCGCGGCGAGCCTGCCGTCGATGATCAGGCAGCGGTAGTCGTTGCCGGTGATGTAGCTCTCGACGATCACGTCCCCCGACCGGCTCTGGGCCAGCGCGACCCGGAACGCGGCCCGAACCGAGTCCTCGTCCCGCAGGTCGAGCACGACGCCCCGGCCGTGGTTGCCGTCGAGCGGCTTGAGCACGCACGGGTAGCCAAGGCGCCGGGCCGCGGCCGCCGCCGCGTCCTCGGTGTCGACGACCTCCGACCGGGGTACCGGCAGGCCCGCCGAATCGAGCAGCCGGTTGGTCAGCTTCTTGTCCGAGGCGATGTCCACCGCGATGCCGCCGGTGCGCGAGGTCATCGTCGCCCGGATCCGCTCCTGGTGGACGCCCTGGCCCAGCTGGACGAGGCTGTACCGGTCAAGCCGGATGTACGGGATGTCGCGGCTGGCGGCCTCGTCGATCAGCGCCTGCGTCGAGGGCCCGAAGGCGAGCCGCTCGGCAAGCCGGATGAGGTCCTCGAGCCGCGCCTGGAAATCGAACGCGTGCTCCGGGTCGTCCGGCGCGACGAGGTGGTTGACGAGGTCGACGGCCATCTTGCCGGCCTCGATCCCGACCTGCTCCTCGCGATACTCGAAGATGACGTTGTACCGGCCGTACTCGCCGGTGCCGCGCGTCTTGCCGTGACGGACGTCAGTGCCGGCCAGGTTCTGGAGCTCGAGCGCGACGTGCTCCGCCACGTGACCGACCCAGGTGCCGTCGCGCAGCCGGGTGATGAACCCGCCGCGGCGCCCGAGCGAGCACGCGTGGTCCTCGAGCGACGGCAGCAGGCCGACCAGCCCGTCCACGAACCCCGGGATCCGGTTGCTCGGATGCTCCTCGAGCACGCCCAGGTCCACGACCTGGCGGATGACCGGCTCGCGCGCCCAGTAGTTGGGCCCGCGAAGGACGCGGGTCTCGATCGTGCGCAGGGTCGGCCGGGGGCCCGTGGCCGTCTTGCCGGTGGCGCGCCGGCGGGCCCTGGAGGGCGCCGCGCCGCGTCCGGGTGCGCCGTCGGCTGCCTTGCCCGTGGAGGCCCGGCTGGCGCGCTTCCGGGGAGCGGGTTCCGTCTGCGCCACGTGAGCCTCCTCGCTGCCGTTGGGACGCCGAGTGTACGCGCGGCGGTCTGCGTGGCGCACGATGCCCCACGCACGGCGCGGATCAGCTGGACGCGACCTCGCCCTGGATCGCGTGCAGGTGCGGCGCCGTGACCCGCATCCGGCGACGGAGGTCGAACCGGTAGCCGGCGGGCAGCGAGTGGAGCACGACGTTGCTGATCATCAGCGGCCGGTGGCCGCGGATCTCCCAGGCGTCGGTCTCCGAGGCGGCGCCGTCGACGACCGTGATCGAGCCGCGGCCGATGACCTCCATCACCTGGTCGGGGCCGACGATGCCCGCGGTGTCCTCGTCCACGCCGAGGCCGAGCAGGCCGGGGTTCTGGGCGATCAGGCTGAGCAGCCGCCCGAGCCGGTTCCGCTGCTGGAAGTGCTGGTCCACGATCACGCCCGGGAGCAGGCCCAGGCCCGCGGCGATCTGCGCCATCCGGTGCTTGGGGGTGGCGCCCGACCCGCCGAACGCGATCATGTGGCTGGACACGGCCGAGGCACCGGCGGACGTCCCCGCGACCACCGCCCCCGCCTCGAACCGGGCGGTGATCGCTTCGGCGAGGCGGGTGCCGCCGATCATCGATGACAGGCGGAGCTGGTTGCCGCCGGTCAGGAACACGCCGGTGGCGTCGTGGACGATGCCCGCCGCGTGCTCGTCGTTTGCCTGCGCTCGGGTCACCGCGTGGAGCGGTCGGACGGCGGCGGCGCCGAGCTCCATGAACACGTCGCGGTACAGCCGGCCGGCCTCGGGCCCCATGGACGATGCGCTGCTGATGACGGTGATCCGGGCATCGGGTCCGCCGGCGAGCGCGATGAACCGGCCGAGGATGACCCGGTCCCGGATCTTGTCCTCCGCGCCGCCGATGACGATGACCGTTCCCTGCGCCATGGTGGGCGGAGTATATCGGCGTCGGTGACGACGGAACCGCAGGCAGCACGACCGGCCATGGGTCGCGGCCGACGCGGGGCATGGTCAAGCGGCGCCCGGGCGCGCGAGAATGGCGCCTGATGGACGCGACCGCCGCCCTCCGACGACCCTCCCGCCGCCGCGCGGGCGTGATCCGTCGCGCGCTGCGGCGCGAGGCGACGCGGCTCCGTGACCCGCACCGGATCGCGGCGATGGCGATCCTGATCATCGTGTTCGCGCTCGCGATCGCGGGCATGACCGCACGGGGCGATGTCGCGGGCGCCGACGCCCAGGCCTACTGGGCGGCGGTCAGGATCTGGATCGAGGGTGGCAACCCCTACCACCCGACCGGCCCGTTCCTCCCCTACGTCTATGCGCCGTGGATGCTGCCGCTGTTCACGCCATGGGCGCTGCTCCCGTGGGAGGTGGCCTGGTTCGCCTGGCGCGGCGCCACGATCCTGCTGCTGCTGTGGTCGATCCGGTGGGCGTATGCGAGGCGGCCGCTGCCGGCGGCGATCCTCGTCGGGCTGCTGGCGTTCCCGTTCGCCGCGAACCTGGACACCGGCAACATCAACCTGCTGCTCGCGCTCGGCCTGTTCGGCGCGCAGTTCACCGGGCCGCGGCTGGGCGGGTTCCTGTGGGGCCTTGCGACCTGGATGAAATGGGTCCCGGCGCCGCTGTGGCTGGTGCTGCCGCCACGGTCCCGGGCATGGGGCCTCGTGTTCCTCGCCCTGTCCGGGCTGCTGTCGCTGGCCATGCTGCCGCTGACGATCATCCAGCTCCAGGCCCTGTTCGGGTTCGGGCAGCGGCCGTTCCGGGCCGACTACCTCGTGTTCATCTGGTCGGCGGTGCCGTGGTGGTGGCGGCACGCGGATCCGTTCGCGTTCCTGCGCGCCTCCTCGTGGCGCGACATGACCCGGTACGGGGCGAGCGTGGCGCGCTCGTGGGCGGGCGAGCTGCGCGCGGACCCGGTCGGATCGCTCGGGCGCGCGCGGGCCTGGCTCCACGACTGGGGCGGCCGGTTCCTGGGGCTGGAAGCGGCCGGCCAGCGTGCGCAGCGACCGGCGTCCGAGCCCGCGATCGCCGAGATCGGCGACTGAGAGCCTGCCGCACCCAACGCGTTGCTCGACAACTCCCGGGTGCGGGGCGTTGCCGACTCGACGATCGGCACTTCGGCCGCCTGATGCACCGGGTGCATCAATGTCGGCGCCAGCATGGCGGAATGGGGCCACGAGGCACCGTTCCGGCTCGCCAGCTGCCAGACTGGAGGACGGCCTGATGCGCCGGGTGAGTCGCACGCAGGCGGGGCTGGTGGCCGCGCCTCAGGCGGCCGACGCGGAGTCGGCGCCGGCACGCCCACGCGGCGGCTCGACGACCGGGCGCAGCGTGATCGCCGCAGCGAGGTACAGCACGACACCGAGCGCGAACACCGCGCGAGGGCTGAGCTCGATATAGCCCGCCCGGGTCACCAGGTCGAGGACGACGCCACCGATCGCGAGCCCCAGCGTGGTCGCCGAGGCGGTCGCGACGTTGCTCAGGCCCATGTACCGGCCCGCGGATGCGCGCGGGATGATGTCGGTCATCAGCGCCCAATCGACCGCGAGGAACGATCCCGCGGACGCCCCGAACAGGAAGCCGCCCAGCAGGGCCACCGGCACGTTGGGCGCGACGGCCGCGATCGCGATCCCCACGGCACCGATGGCGCAGGCGGCCCAGATCACGGGCTTGCGCCCGATTCGATCCGAGATCCTCGACGCCGGGACCACGGCGATGAGGTTCGCGACCACGACCACCGCCAGCACCAGCAGCTGTGTCTGGTTGGCCTCCTCCTTGAGCATCCCCAGCGCCCGACCGAGGAAGATGAGCACGAAGTTGGCGAGCAGCGCCCCGCCACCGAGGAACAGCAGACGGGAGAGCAGGAGCCACACGTACGACCGCTCCTGGAGGATGTCGGTCGCCCACGCCTCGCGCGCGATCGTCGCCCATGACCTGCCGTGGCGCGGCCTCGGCGGCAGGCCCTTGCCCACGCGCAGCACGACGCTGGCCATGCTGGCGAGCTCGATCATCGCAACGGCCAGCAGCGCCAGCGGCATCGCCTTGAGGCCGACCGCGAGCGCCACCAGCCCGTAGCCGGTCACGTTGCCCACGATCTGCATCAGCCCGACCATGCCGCTGGCCATCCCGACCTGGCGCTCCGCGACCATGTCCGGCACATAGCCCTGGAACGGACCGCGTGCGGTGTTGGTGCTGAGCTGGAGCAGGATCACCGCCGCCGCCAGCACGTACACGTTGCCGGCCAGGGCGATCGCGGCCAGGAACACGAGGTCGAGCAGCGAGCCGACCACGATGAACGGCTTGCGCCGGCCCCAGCGGCTCTCCCAGAAGTCGCTGATGTAGCCCACCGTCGGCTGGACGATGATCGACACGATCGCAACGCCGAGCCCGATCAGGAACATCGTGGTCCCGACCTCGCCCTGGGTCACGAAATGGTCGAACTCGAGGCGGTTCGTGTTGAACTGGCCGACCGCGGAGTCGATCGTCGTCAGGCCCAGCCAGTAGGCCGAGATTCGCAGCAGGTGCGAGATCGGCAGCAGGCTGGTGGGCCGCTCGCCACTGTCCAGGGTGACGTCGATCTCGACGCCGATGGTGGCCGTCGTCGCGGTGGCATCCACGCCTGTGCCTCCGATCGCTGTCCGGTCCCGCCGGGTCCGCGTGTGGGTGGTCTCCCCGTTGGTTCGCGGGCGCCGGCCAGTTCCGGCGTCGATCGGTCGTTCGCGCCCTCGACGCGAATGTAGTGTGGAGACGCGCCGGCACCCGATGTGTGGCGCCTGAGCTCCGTGCTCGCGGGGAACATAGGTCGTGTCAGGGGCCGTGGCGAGGGTCGAATCGCCCATCGCGCGGGATGGCGGCCCAATCTGCGCAGGATCAGGCAGGCCGGAGCCCGCGCAGGCGATACGCTCCGAGAACGGTTCCGGCTCCCCGTTCGTCATGTCGGGCGAAGGGAGTCGACGATCTTGCTGGGGAGTGTCGTGGGGGAGCACGTCGGTCGCGGGGCGGCGAAGCCAACGCTGCGCGTCGTCGACGGACGCGCCGATGCGTTCCGCCGGCTGGTCGATCGCGAGCTCGACGCGGCCTACCGGCTGGCGGCCGTCATCCTCAACGACCGGGTCGAGGCCGAGGACGCCGTCCACGACGCGGCCGAGTCCGCGTGGCGACGGTGGGGCGACCTGCGCGATCCGGCCCGGTTCGATGCGTGGTTCCGGCGGATCCTGGTCAACGGCTGTCGGGACCGCCTCCGGGCACGGGCGCGACACCGCGTGGTCGACCTGGGCCGCGAGCTGACCGAGGCCGAGCACCCGCGGATCCCGGATGCGGCCGGAGCCGCCGAGGTGAGAGACGTGGTCGACCGAGCGCTCGACGACCTTGGCGCCGATGAGCGCGTGCTCATTGCGCTGCGGTTCCACCTCGACCTGTCCGTCCCAGCGATCGCTGCTGTCCTCGGGATTCCCGAAGGCACAGTCAAGTCGCGCCTGCACCACGCGATGAGCCGGATGCGCACGGCAATCGAGGAGGCCGACCGATGAGCGAGCAGGACGACCTGCGCCTCGAGCAGGCGATCGGCGCGGCGATGCGGCGCCGCGACCCAGGCCCCGCGCCGACGGGCCTTCGGGAACGGGTGGCGAACGTCCCGGAGGCGGCGCGGGAGGATCCGTCCACCCTGCGCCGGATCTCGGAGGCGGCCGTCCCGATCCTGGGACTTGTCGCCGCGGTCGTGCTCCTGCTGCTCGCGGTACCGCTGCTGCTGGCGCCCCAGATCGCGCCCGGTCCGGCGGCCTCCATCTCGCCGTCGTCCACGTTCGATCCGACCCTGGTCGGACCCGGCATCGTGGCCAGCCCGATCTCGACCGGGAGCGTGGTCGCCGTGCTGATGGTCGCCGGCGGCGCGCTCGTCGGAACCGGCCTGCGGGTCGGTGGCCGGCGCGGCTTCGCGCTGATCGCAATCGTCATCGTGGCGGGCTTTGGCGTGGCGCAGACGCTCACCGCGAGCATCGGCCCGGGACCGCTAACCTCGAGCCGTGGCCTGGGCGTGACGTTCGCCTCGCCGCCCGCCGGCTCGACCGCCAAGGACGTTGCCTACATCACCGCCGCCCCGGGGCAGCCGTTCTGGGTGGTGGTCTCGCTCATGAACGATGGGCCGCTGCCGATCCGCCTCCTGGGGCTGCACGACCCGCTGGCGCCGGACCGCAGTGATCCCCCGGGAACGACGGAGGTCATCGCTCCCCGGCTCAGCGCCGTCTGGCGCGATACCGCCGAACATGGCGGCTCCAAAGGCGAAGCGTCCGCGGTTCCCCTGACACCGATCGACCTCGAGCCAGGCGACATCGTCGTCCTGTACCTCGTCGGCCGGGCGGACGCCTGTGCGTACGGTCCGACGTATAGCCCTGGCCTTGGGCGCAGCGTCGGATACCGGGGCCCACCGGAGTTCGACGTCGTGTTCACCGTCTTCGGAATGCCCCGATCGATGCCCCTCGACCTACCCTACGACCTGCTCGAGCCGACGCCCGATGCGCCGTGCCCGCCTCAACCCTGACGGATCGTCCGGTCGTACTCGGGGAAGTAGCGGCCGATGACCGGCAGCTCGAACCGGGACAGGATCGACTCCTTGGCCTCGCGGGCGAGCAGGAACGCAAACGATCGGCGCACGAGGTCCTCGGGGTCGGTGGCGCCGGGGGCAAGCCGCGCGACATCGGCTGACGAGACCGCGACCTCGTGGGTCGTCGACGACGCGCCCTCGCGGACCGTCACCCGGCACGTCCAGCCGTCGCCGGCCGGCGAGCATGCGACGTCGATCGTGGCAGCCATGCCTCGAGGATGGCAGGAATCAGCGGACGGCGCCGATTGAGGGCGACGCCGTCCGCTGCTGGCCGTGGGGAGACGGCCGGGTTGACGGTCAGGCCGGGTGTGCCTCCGGCTCGACCATCGAGGACTCGCCGTCGGCGGGGAGACCGAGGCGAAGGACGAAACGGGTGAACACGGCAGCGCCGGTGATCCCGACCAGCGCCAGCGACAGCCACAGGATGGGTCGGGCCAGGGCGAGGTTGCCGACCGAGATCAGCGAGTTGGGCAGGTCGCCCAGGTAGGCCTGGTCCGCGGCCTCCATGCCGTAGACCTGCGGGACGATGTACAGGACCGACGCGATCACGAGCAGCGCGCTGAGCAGCCGGAAGTCGGCGGGGTTGTCGTCCGGGTCACGGAGCAGCTTGACGACGGTCGCCCACAGCAGGACGACGGTGGCCAGCGGTGCCGTGATCGGCAGCCCGACCTCGAGGTACAGGTTGGGGAACAGGAACACCACCGACAGGCACAGCGTGATCACCAGCAGCGCGTCGCGGGTGAGCACGTAGCTGAGCCACCACACGTCACCGCCGAACCGGAGGGTGAGGCGCTGGAGGAACCGGAGCACGTACGGTCGTGCGAAGTGGAGCGACAGCGTGAACGCCCAGATGATGGGCAGCACCGCGGCCACGGACAGCACCATCCATTCGGAGCCGCCGGAGGTAAAGGCCGCAGCGAGTTCGTCACCAGTCATCGGGTCCTCCTATGCGGCCGTCGGCCGGCGGGTCATCGAGATCCGGAGGTTGTAGCCGACCGCCGTGAGGCCGAGGATCCCGATCAGGGCGGCCGAGATGTAGCACAGCGGCAGGGCAAGGTCCGGGTTCTGCGACGTGACGAGGAGCGGCACGACCTGACCGGTCAGGTTGCCGCTGAGCAGGGTCATCTGGGTGCCGAAGAAGTACGGGATGATGTACAGCGCCGCGCCCAACCCGATCAGCGACACCTCGAGCTGCGTCCAGCGCACATTTCCGTCGCTCTTCCCCACGAGCTTGATCATCAGGGCGGCAAACGCGCACACGGCCGCGAGCCCGCCCGTGATCGGCAGGTCCTGACCGGTGATGACGTCGGGGTACAGGAAGATGAAGCTGCCCAGGAACACCTGGAGCAGGATCAGGTCGCGCAGCGCAACGTAGATGATCCACCACAGGTCCGCGCCCAGCCGGAGGGTGAACTTGCCGGTCGTGCGGACCATGTACGGCCGTGCGAGATGCAGGGCCACGGAGAGGATCCACAGGATCACGAGCGCCGCGGCGATCGTGCCCTCGACGAACCCTTCTCCGGCGTCGAAGAAGCCTGAGACCTGGTCTGCGGTCACTGAACACCTCCATTCGAGGGCTGGGCGGCGGCCGCGGCCGCCGGTGTGGCCACCGCCGCGGTGGCCGGGATTGGCTGAGGCCGGCCGTCGGTCGGTCCGCGACCGGTGAGGACGCTGACCGAGGGGCATCCGTACACGGCGTCGCAGCGGAAGCAGCGGGCCGCCTCGGACCGGGCGTCGGCCTCGGCGAACCCGGCTGCCATGGCCCGGAACGTCGCCGTGTCCACTACGGGCAGCGGGGCGTGGGCGCGAGCGCGCGACGCCAGGTCGAGCGACAGCGCCGGCTCGCGCGGCGTGCGGTAGCGGACGGTCGCGAAGATCTCGGCCTCGCCGTCGGTCGCGCCGGCGAGGTACTCGTGGATCGAGGCCGCGGCCCGCCGTCCGGCAGCGACGGCCTCGATGATGGTCTTGGGTCCGGAGACGACGTCGCCACCGGCGAAGATCCCGGCACGGCCGGTCGCGAGGGTCCGCGGGTCGGCGACGATGCCGGCCCAGCCGCTGACCTCGATCCCGGCGCCCTCGGGGAGGATCGACGGGTCCGGCTCCTCGCCGATCGCGACCAGGATCGCGGACACGGGCAGCTCGCGGGTCTCGCCCGTGGCGACCCACGTCGTGCGTCCGGCACCGTCGGCATCGGCGGCCGGCTGCATGATGTCGCAGCGCATGGCGACCACCGCACCGTCGCGGCCGACGACCTCGCTGGGCGCCATGCCCTCGAGGATCGTGATCCCCTCGCGCTCGGCCTCGACGATCTCCTCCGCCTGGGCCGGCATGTCCCGGCGACCGCGTCGATAGACGACGGTGACGGTCGTTGCGCCGCTGCGCGTCGCGGAGCGGGCAGCGTCCATCGCGGTGCTGCCACCGCCGACGACGATCACGTCGCCCGCGAGGGTGGGATGCTCGCCGAGGTTGACCTCCTTGAGGAAGCGGGTCGCCGGGATCACGCCACGGAGGCTGTCGCCCGGGACGCCGAGGCGGCGGCTCTTGGAGGCCCCGGTGGCGAGGAAGATCGCGCGGAACCCCTCGCGCTCGAGGTCCGGCAGGCTGAAGTCGCGGCCCATCGCCGTGTCCAGCCGCAGCTCGACGCCGAGGTTGACGATGCGGGCGATCTCCTCCTGGAGCACCTCCCGGGGCAGCCGGTACTCGGGGATCCCGATCGCCATCATGCCGCCCGGAATGGGCATCGCCTCGAGGACGGTGACCGGGTAGCCGAGACGGGCGAGGTAGTAGGCCGCCGACATGCCGGCCGGGCCGCCGCCCACGATCGCGACCTTCTCGGGGCGCTTCAGCGAGGGCTTGGGGACCGTGGGCAGCCTGCCGTGCTCGGCCGCGAAGCGCTTGATGGTCCGGATCGCGATCGGCTCGTCGAGCACGCCCCGGCGGCAGGCCGCCTCGCACGGCGCGGTGCAGATCCAGCCGCACACCGACGGGAACGGGTTGACCTCGGCCGCAACGGCGTAGGCGTCGTCGTACCGGCCGGCGGCCACCAGGCCGACGTAGCGACCGGCGTCGGTCCCTGCGGGGCAGGCTTCCTGGCACGGCGCGATGGGGGTTGCCGGTGGCTCGTCCACCATCGTGG
This sequence comes from uncultured Chloroflexia bacterium, assembly GCA_963749705.1. GTDB lineage: Bacteria > Chloroflexota > Limnocylindria > Limnocylindrales > CSP1-4 > CAIXZV01. The sequence goes on from CAVVNQ010000008.1 coordinate 125,466, forward strand.
TCCAGGTCTGCCACGGCTTGGGCCGCGAGCGGGTCGTCCAGGTGAACAGGTCGCCCCATGGCGAGTCGTGCCGGGGCTTGAGGGCTTCGCGCGTGACCTCGGACAGGGGCTGCCAGGCGCCTTCGGCCGCGATCGGCGAGGGGCGCTCGATGGGGCCCTGGCGGGGCTGGAGCGGGACCTCGCCGGCGAGCGTGACCAGGGACATGACGTTTGGCGGGCACTCGCGGATGCAGATGCCGCAGCCGATGCACTCCCCCACCTGGAGCGGGCGCTCCATGGTCCATGGGAGCGGGAAGCCGGGTCCGGGTCCGGTCTCGATCCCGGCCGCCTGCGGGCGGCTCATGTCCAGCGCCTCGACCGGGCACACATCCATGCACACGCCGCATGTGATGCACCCGCGCTGGTCGATGTCGATGCGATAGCCCATACGGCGCCTCCTTGTGGCACCACGAGCATCGGCCGATCACGCCGCGCGGACCACGCCCGTCCGAGCGGGTGGGCGACCTACCTGACGGGGTGGGGTCGGGGTGCCGCTCGGCCCGGGTCCGGTGGCCCTCCCGGTCCGCGGCCGGGTTCGCATCGAACGGGCCGTCCTGCGGTCGACCTCCGGCCGGCGCCCGTGCACCCAGGCCGGGGGCCCGGGTCAGCCGTCGGTGACGAGACCCTCGCGAACGGCCCGCGCCACCATCTCGGTCCGGCTCTGGGCATGCAGCTTGTCCAGGATGTTGCGCAGGTGGAACTTGACCGTGTTCTCGGAGATGCCGAGCTCCGCGGCGATCTCCTTGTTGCGCAGCCCCGCGACGACCTGGCGGAGCACGTCCATCTCGCGGTCGGTGAGGTCGTCCGGCCCGTGCGGCTCGGGCTCGGCGACCGGGACCTCGGGGCGGGCGAGCTCGGTGAGGATGCGACCCGCGATCGACGGGGTGATCGCCGCCTCGCCACGTCCCACGGCCTCGAGCATGCCGCGAAGGTCGGCCGAGTCGAGGTTCTTGAGCAGGTACCCGCGCGCGCCGGCCTTGATGGCCGCGAACAGGTCGTCGATGTCCTCGCTGGCGGTGAGCATCACGATCGCGACCTGCGGGGCGGCGGCCGCGATCCGGCGGGTGGCCTCCATGCCGCCGCCGCCGGGCATCGAGACGTCCATCAGGACGAGATCGGGGTGGAGCGCGACGGCCATGTCGACCGCGGACGCGCCGTCGGACGCCTGGCCCACGACCTCGTGGCCCCACGCCCCGAGCAGCGACGCGACGCCGTCGCGGAACAGTGCGTGATCGTCGGCGAGCAGGATCCGCATCCCCTACCTCGCGCCCTTTCCGGCCCGCGCCGCGGCCGGCGTTGCGGGCGGTGTCGGCGGCGACGGCGGCAGCGCCCCGCGCTCGTGGCCCGCCAGCGGGAGCGACAGGCTGACCACGACGCCGCCACGCCAGCCGTTGGCGATGTCGAGGGTCGCCCCGATCGCCTGCGCCCGCTCGTGCATCGAGCGCAGGCCGTAGCGCGGCACGTCGGAGGTGGGTGGATCGGCGCTCAGACCGCGGCCGTCGTCGTCGATCGAGATCGCGAGCCGGCCGTCGTCGACCGCCATCGTCAGCCGGACGCGCCGGGCCGCCGCGTGCTTGCGCACGTTCGTGAACGCCTCCTGGACGATCCGGTAGACCTGGGCTTCCGTCTCGCCATCGAGGCGGAGATCGCGCAGCGACGACGGGATGTCCGCGTCCAGCGCGAACCCGGAGTCGGCCGCCACGCGCCGGGCGTGGGCCTCGACCGCGGCACCCAGCCCGAGGCCCGGCTCGATCGGGCTCCGGAGGCCGAGGATCGCCTCGCGAACGTCGACGTACACGGCGCGTGCAGCCGAGCCGAGCTGCACGACCTGTGCGCGCGCCTCGTCGACGCGGCCACCCGCGAGGTATTCGTCGATCGCCTGGGACTTGGTGTTGACGTAGCCCAGGACCTGCGCGATGCCGTCGTGCAGCTCGCGCGCGATCCGCTCGCGCTCCTCGACCACCGCCAGCTCGCGGAGGCGTGCCTCGAGCCGCGCGTGCTCCAGCGCGATCGTCGCCTGGTTGGCGAGCGACGCGAGCGTCTCGACCTCGTCGGCATCGAACCCGCGCGGGACCCGGGCACCGATCGCGAGCAGCCCGATGGTCTGGCCGCCGCGCTGGAGCGGCGCCGACAGCCGGACCACGGCCACGCCCGGCGTCACGAACGGGAGGATCGCGTCGGCGGGGTTCGGGTCCGGGCCGTCACCGGACGGGAGGCGGGCCGCGGTTGCGCCTGGGGTCGCCGTGGTCGCGCCGGGGGTCGCCGTCGCGCGCGGGCCCGCGTGGGCCGCGTCCGCGAGCGTTCCGTGGGCTCCGTCGGCGGCGCGGAGCTCGAGCCGTCCGTCGGCGCCCTCGAGCAGCAGCACCGCCACGTCTGCGGCGAGGAGCTCGCGGGCGTGCGCGACGACGGCCTGGAGCACGTCATCCACGTCGGTCAGCGCCGCGATCGCCACGCTCACGCGATGGAGGGCACGAGCGGACGCCCCCCGTGCCTCGAGCTCCACGTTGCGCGCGCGAAGGGTCCCGGTCAGGGCGTCGATCTGCCGGAACGCGACCATCCCGAACCCGATCCCGATGACCAGGACGGCGAGGGTGACCGCGAGCGTGTCGAGCGGGAACTTGAGCGTCTCGTCGAGCACCGTGTCGCTGAGCAGCTCGAGCACGGCAACGACCAGCGCGGGCAGCAGGACGGCGAGCCAGCGAAGGCGGATGGATCGAGCCGGACGGGCCACGCGATGGGCTCCATCGAGGCCGGCCGGGGCAGCCGGGTCCGCACGAGCATAGCCCGCGACGGATGGGACTACCCGGGCTGGCACCCGGGGCACCAGAACGTGAGGCGCGGGAGCTGCAATCCCTGGTGCTCGACACGGATCAGCGTCCCGCATCGCGGGCATGGCCGGCCGGCGCGGCGGTAGACGTCCCGCGGCCGGCGCCCGGTCGCCGCACCGTCGCGGAGGATCTCCCGGGCGCGTCCGACGAGGCGGCCGAGCGTGTCGTCGTCGGTGTCGCGAACCGTCCGCCACGGCGACACCTTCGCCTCCCACAGCACCTGGCACTTGACCTCGTTGCCGATGCCCGCCAGCGCATGCTGGTCGAGCAGGGCCTCCGCGATCGATCGATCCGACCGCGCCGGATCGCGCAACCGCCGGAGCGCCTCGCCGGCATCGAACGGTTCCCGCAGCAGGTCGGGGCCAAGGCGGGACAGACCCGGGTTGAGTCCCTCGGTCCGCTGCTCGAACAGCTCCACCGTCGGGGCGTCGAAGCACACCGCGACCGATCCCGGAACCTCGATCACCAGGCGTGCCCGGGCGGCCGGACGCCGCCAGCGCTCACCCGGGCGGTACCGGTGCCACGAGCCGTGCATCCGGAGATGGGTCCGGACCTCGAGCCCGTTGTCGAACCGGATCAGCAGGTTCTTGCCGGCGGCTTCGACCCCGGTGACGGTGGCGCCGACCAGCCGTCCGGCCTGCGGTCCCGGCTGGCGCGCGGTCGCGGCGGTCACGGTGCGCCCGAGCAGGTACGGCCGAAGCCCGTCGGCGGTGCGGACGAGCGTGTCACCCTCGGGCATCTGCTCGGGCTCCCGGCTACGCCTGCGCGACGGCCCGGCGCGGACGGAGCGCGTAGCCCCGATAGCCGGGCACGAAGCCCGCGCCCAGCAGGGCGGCGCCGAACCGGGATGCTGCCACCGGCTCGCCGTCGACCCTGGCGATGAGCAGCTCGCGCACCCGGCCGTCAGCGACCAGGTCGCCCAGGGCCCGGAGCGCCGCCGCCAGGACGGCCGGATCCTCGGCGGCGGGCAGGGCCTGGATCGATGTCCCGCCGCGGTCGAGGTAGAGCACTGCGGCCCCGTCGACGAGCGCGACGTACGCGCCCGCGGCGCGCTGGAGCGGTCGCCGGTCATGGTCGCCACGCCGCGGCCACGGCAGCGCCGCGCCGTACGGGTTCGCCGGATCCGCCGCCGCGAGCAGGTGGACGACCCAGCCGTGCTCGCCCTCGAGCTCACCGGGCTGGTCGCGCAGCGCGCGCAGCCGGTCCACGGCACCCGGCAGCGCGAACTGCGCCGCACCAAGGCCGTCCACGAAGTAGCCGCGCCGGATCCGGCCGGCCTCCTCCATCGCCCGCAGGACCGGGTAGACGGCGCTGAACCCGCCGTCCACCGCCTCGCCCGCGACCGCCTCGCGGGTCAGGACGCCGTGGCGCTCGAGGAGCACCAGCGCCTGGGCATGGATCCGCTCGGTGCGCGACGGGGTGACGGGTGCGGTGGCTCCATCGCCCGCGCCTTCCTCGCCGTCCGCAGCCTCGGCCATCGGAGACACGAGCGACCAGCGACCGGCGGCCTCGGGCGGTCCCAGGGCGGTGAGCCGGCCGGCGCGCGGCCGGTGGTCCTTCGCGGGACGCTTCCAGCGCAGCGCGCGGAGCGGCGCGAACGTGTCGTTGGTGACCTCGCCGGCCCAGACGAGATCCCACAGGGCATCGAGCACCTCGCGATCCGGCCGACCGCCGGCCGCAGCGAACAGCTCCCGGTAGAAGCTCGCGCCGCGGCGGCGCAGGTGGGCCCGGATCCGCTCGTGGAGGTCCGTGGCCGGGCGTTCGATGCCGTCCGGTGCGTCGTCCGGTCGCAGGACCTCGCGACCCGGCCGGTACAGCACCACCCGCCCGTCGTCCCGGCCAAGGCTCCCCCGCCCCACCCAGGCGACCTCGCCCATGGCGCCCAGCTCGTCGAGCAGCCGCGGCTGGTAGCCGGGGATCCTCGCCGGGAGGACGTCGCGCTCGAGGACGGATGCCGGGATGGGCAGGCCGGCCAGCTGGTCGACGACGGCGGCGAGGCGTTCCAGCGCCGCCGGGCCTCGGAACGATGGCTGGGCACTCCCCGCCGACGACGGCGAGGGGGCGACGCCGTGCCACGCGGGCAGGAACCGGGCGAGCGTCACCGGATCGACCGGCTCCACCTCGCGCCGCAGCTTCGCCAGCGAGCGACGGCGGAGCAGGCGGAGGACCTCTGCGTCGCAGTACTCGCGCTCGGCACCGCCCGGCCGGAACTCGCCGCTGAGCAGGGATCCGGCCGCGACCAGGCGGTGCAGCGCATCCTCGACGGCCGCGGCCGGCAGCCCCCAGCGGCGGGCCGGGTCCTGGCCCAGGAACGGGCCGTGGGTTCTCGCGTAGCGGGCGAGCAGGCCGTCCAGCGCCGCGGTCAACGGCCCGAGGAACGCCTGCGGGACCCCCGGTGGCGCCGACACGCCCACGCCGTCGCGATAGCGCGCGACGTCGTCCATCGCGATCCAGCGCTCCTCGCCGCCGATCCTGGCCCGAACCGCGCGCCGCGACGCCGCCAGCTCGGCCAGGTGGAGCGAGGCCTCGACCCGCCCGCCCGCGGTCCGCGCGCCGACCTCGTCGAGCGACAGGTCGCCCAGCCGCCGGAGCAGGTCGTGGACATGATCCGGGCTGTCGGCGAGCCGCTCTGCGACCAGCGCCTGGAGGCTCAGCTCGAGGTCCGCGAGCGCGTCGGTGTCGAGCAGCTCGCGCAGCTCCTCCTGGCCCAGCAGCTCGCGCAGCAGGTCGCGGTCGAGGGTCAGCGCCTGCGCCCGCCGCTCGGCGATCGGGGCGTCGCCGTCGTACATGTAGGCGGCCACGTAGTCGAACAGGAGCGAGCTCGCGAACGCCGAGGCGCGGACGGTCTCGACCGAATGGACTGCCAGGTCGCGCCGCCGCACGCCGTCCAGGATCTCCCGGAGGGCGGGCAGGTCGAACACGTCGGCCAGGCACTCTCGGTACGTCTCGACCAGGATCGGGAAGCTGCCATATCGGCTGGCCACGGCGAGCAGGTCCGCCGAACGCTGGCGCTGCTGCCACAGCGGGGTCCTCGTACCCGGCCGGCGACGGGGCAGCAGCAGCGCCCGGCCGGCGTTCTCGCGGAACCGGCTGGCGAACAGGCTCGACTGCCCCACCCGCCCGACGACCAGGTCCTCGACCTCCTCGGGATCCGGGAACAGCAGCGCCTCGACGCCGTCGAGCGTGGCGTCGCCCTCGGGCAGCCGGATGGCGATCCCGTCGTCGGACCAGATCGTCTGGACCTCGAGCCCCAGCCGCTCCTGGATCCTGGCCTCGATCGCCATCGTCCACGGGGCGTGGACGCGACCACCGAACGGGCACAGGATCACGAGCCGCCAGTCGCCCAGCTCGTCGCGGAAGCGCTCGATGACGATCCGCCGGTCCGTGGGCAAGGCGCCGGTCGCCGTTCGCTCGTCCTCGATGTAGGCGACCAGGTTCTCGGCCGCAAGCTCGTCCAGGTCGTGGTCGCGGCGCAGCCGATCCGTCGCCCTCGCCCGGCCCCGTGCCCCCTTCGCCAGGTCGCCCTCGACCTCGCGCACGAAGGCGCCGATCTGGCGGCCCAGCTCGACCGGCCGGCCCACGCTGTCGCCCTTCCAGAACGGCAGCTTGCCGGGAATGCCCGGGGCCGGCGTCACGGTGACCCGGTTGGCCGAGATCTCCGCCACCCGCCAGCTGCTGGCGCCGAGGACGATGACATCGCCGTGCATCCCGGCGCGCAGCTCGTAGACCATCTCCTCGTCGAGCTCGCCGACCCGCCGCCCGGTCGTGCCCGGCTCCCCCTCGAGGAACACCGGGTACAGCCCGCGGTCCGGGATGGTGCCGCCGCTGGTCACGGCCACGACGCGCGCGTCGCGCCGCCCCTCGACCACGTCCGTCAGGCGGTCCCACACGATCCGCGGCTTGAGCTCCGCGAACTCGTCGCTCGGGTAGGCGCCGGCGAGCATGCCCAGCACGCCCTCGAGCGCCTCGCCGGGCGAGGGTCTCGAACGGTGCCGCGCGGCGCACGGTCTCGAGCAGCTCGTCCACGGTGAACCGCTCCGCGACGGTCATCGCGACGATCTGCTGGGCGAGCACATCCAGCGGGTTGCGCGGCATGCGTTGTCGTCTCGATCGCGCCGTCGTGCATGCCCTTGACGACCACGGCCGTCTCGAGCAGGTCGCCGCGGTACTTGGGGAAGATCACGCCCTTGCTGGGCTCGCCGACGTGGTGGCCCGCGCGCCCGATCCGCTGGAGGCCGCGGGCGACCGAGGTTGGGCTCTCGACCTGGATCACGAGGTCGACGGCGCCCATGTCGATGCCCAGCTCGAGGCTGCTGGTCGCGATCAGCGCCGGCAGGCGGCCCGCCTTGAGCTCCTCCTCGATCTCGAGGCGCTGCTCGCGGGCGATGCTGCCGTGGTGGGCCCGGACGAGGTCTTCGCCGGCGAGGTCGTTGAGCCGCTGGGCGAGCCGCTCCGCAAGCCGCCGGCTGTTGACGAACACGATCGTGCTGCGATGCTGCCGGATCAGGTCCAGGATCCGGGGGTGGATCGCGGGCCAGATGCTCGTGCGCGCCTCGCCGCCCAGCACCGGGCCGCCCGGCTGGTCCTCCGGAGGGAGCGCCTCGCCGATGCGCGCCATGTCCTCCACCGGGACGACGACCTGGAGCTCGAGCGGCTTGCGCGCGCCGGCGTCGACGATGGTGACCTCACGACCCTCGCCGATGCCGCCGAGGAACCGGCCGATGGTCTCGAGCGGGCGCTGGGTGGCGCTGAGGCCGATCCGCTGGAGGGGCGGCGCACCGGCGGCCGAGCCGGCGCTCTGGCCGGCCGGCTGTCGCAGCCGTTCGAGGCGCTCCAGGCTGAGCGCGAGATGGGCGCCGCGCTTCGTGCCGGCGATCGCGTGAACCTCGTCCACGATCACGTGCTCGACGCCACGGAGGATCTCGCGCGCCTGGCTGGTGAGCAGGAGGTACAGGCTCTCGGGCGTGGTCACGAGGATGTCCGGGGGATGCCTGACCAGGTCGCGGCGGGCGTCCGCGGGGGTGTCGCCGGTCCGCGCCGCCACCGTGATGCGCGGAGGCTCATCGCCCAGCCGCTGCGCCTCGAGCGCGATCCCGGCCAGAGGGGCCCGCAGGTTGCGCTCCACGTCGTAGGTCAGCGCCTTCAACGGGGAGACGTACAGCACGCGGACCGTGCCCGGCTGCTCCCGGGTCGGGGCCGGGCGTGGCTGCTCGACCAGCCGGTCCAGGCACCACAGGAACGCTGCCAGCGTCTTGCCGCTGCCGGTCGGTGCGTGGATCAGCGTGTTGTGGCCTCGGGCGATGGCCGCCCAACCCTCGGACTGCGCCTGGGTGGGCGCCTCGAACGTCGCTTCGAACCAGGCCCGCACGGCGGGCCCGAAGGGCGCGAGCGGATCGGCGACGAGCGCGGCCACGGAACCGCGAGTATAGGCTCGGCGAGCCATTTCGTACAGATGTTCGGTTGCGCCGTCGGTTGCGCCGCTCTCCGGCGGACGACGATCGCTCACGTCGCTCGGCGTGTGACCGGAATCGACCAAATCGCTCCATCTGAGCGGCTCGTCGGCCGGACGCGGGCCCTGCGCCCCCCGTCCGATCCCTTCTCGTGTCTCCCGGGCACAGCGGGGACGGGATGGTGCGAGATCGGCCGCATAAGTCGCGGATATGGAGTGATTTGGATGATCTCAGGGACAACCCGGGAATCGACGTCCCGAGGACGGCACCGGGAGACCGACACGCGGGGACCAACCGCGCCGGCGGGGAGGATTTCGTGGCCGATACTGCTCTGCAACGCCTGGCTCGCGTGCGGTCGAGGGAACTGCGCCGCGGTGTCGGTAGCCAGCTCATGGATCTCCGGGAGGCGCGCGAACTCTCGCAGCTCGAGGTTGCCACCGCGGCAGGGATCGACCGCTCGTGGCTCGCACGGGCCGAGGCCGGCGATGCGAACCTCACGCTCGGCGCGCTCGCAGCCGCGGCGACGGCACTCGGAGCCGAGGCATCGGTCCGCCTGTATCCGTCGACGGGTCCCCGGCTGCGCGACCACATCCAGGTTCGCCTGATCGAGACGCTGCTCCAGCGCCTCCACCCGAGGTGGCAGGCGCGCCTCGAGGTCCCCGTGTACCGCCCCGTTCGGGGAGTCATCGACCTCGTGCTCATCGAGGCGGCGACGCGCGAGGTCGTCGGTGGCGAGGCGCACAGCGAGATCCGCCGGGTGGAACGCCAGCTCCGCTGGGCAGCGGAGAAGGTGGATGCCCTACCCTCTGCGAACGGCTGGCCGTGGATGACAGGCGAGCCACGAATTCGGGCGACTGCTCCTGCTCCGATCGACCAGGGCGACGCGCGAGGCCGCAGCCTCTTCCCCTGGCCTCGTCCGGGCAGCCTATCCGGGCCTGACGGCGAACGCAGTGGCCGCCTTGACGGAGCCCAGCGGCGGGTTCCCCGATGCGGCGATCGTGTGGGTCGACCTCCGAGGATCGGCGAGTCGCTTGCTCGACGGCGCACCCCGCGGCGTCAGCGTCGGCGGGTGATCGATCGTAGCCCCTGATCCGGTCAGCCGAGCCGCGCCCTGACCACCGCGTCGAGTGCTCGCATCGCGCGATCGGCGGTGCGGAACACGGGGATGCCCGCCGCCTCGAGCGCCGTGACGAACGGGTCGTACAGGGGCCCACCGTCGACGATTGCGACCCATGCCTTCTGCGTCCGGCGCCACAGGCCCACGAGCCGCGCGGCCACGGCATCGGGGGCCGCGACATCCTCGTCGTGACCCGCGCCGGACTCGAGCGTCGCGAGCTCCGCGGTGAGCGGCACGATCCCGATCACGCCGACATCCACGGCGTCCGACGTCAGGACCGCCTCGGCGAGGTCGACGAACGCGGCGTCGCCGGCCATCGGGGTCACGTCGAGCGGGTTGTGGACATCGACGACGGCGCCCGCCCCCACGTTCGCCAGCAGCCCGCCCAGCGTGGCGACCGTCGCGACGTCGAACGCGACGAGCTCCAGCGAGCCGATGTTGTCGCCGATCGCGACGCATTCGAAGCCCGCGTTGGACATCGCGCCCAGCCGGCGCCCGCCGATCACCCGTCCCTGGAGCAGCGTCGCCGCGCGCACGAGGTCGTCGAACTCGTCGAGCGTCTCGGCCACGAGCACGCCCGCCTCCCGCGCGAGCGCCCGGACGGACACGACATCGCCGGCGATCGATGCCGTGTGGCTGGCCGATGCCGCGGCGCCGGCACTCGTCCGCCCGGCGCGGTACAGGACCACCACCCCGCCACGCTCGGTGATCCGGCGCGCGGCCGCCAGGAACGCCGCCGCATCGAGCGGCCGGAACCCCTCGACGTAGACGCCGTAGACCGAGATCGACGCGTCGTCCGCCAGGTAGGTCAGGTGGTCGCCGATCGTGAGGTCCATCTGGTTCCCGACAGTGACCAGGTACCGCGGATGCAGGTCCGCGAGCCGCGACAGCCGGGTGATGGCGAACGCGCCGCTCTGGGCGACGATGGCGAGCGGTGCAACGACCTCGCCCGCCGCGGCCAGCTTCGCCGCCGGGATGAACATCGTGTCGATCCGGCCGGGCATGGACCGGAACCCGAGGCAGTTGCCGCCGTTGAGCAGCGGCCCGCCGTCGGGTCGGGTTCGGGACGCCACGATCGCCGTCCGCATCCGGGCCACGATCTCCTGCGTCCCCTGCTTCTCCTCGAAGCCGCCGGGGATGACCAGGATCGAGTCGGCGGCGTCGCGCTCCACGACGTCCGCGACCACGCCGGCAGCCTGCGCCGCCGAGACCGCGACCACGAACAGGTCGACCCTGCGCGGCAGCGCCGCGACATCCGGGACACATCGGCAGCCCTCGATCTCGTCGGCACCGGGCTTGACGATCGTGACCGCCGAGGGGTCGAAGCCGTCGCGAAGCAGGTTGCGCAGGATCACGTGGCCGGCGTTCATCCCCGACGACACGCCGATGATCGCGGCCGACCGCGGCTCGAGCATTCGCGGAAGCTTGGCGACGGGCCGCGGCGGTGCGGCGCCCTCCACGGCCGCCTGTCCGGCGGCATCGAGACCGGTGCCCGGCACGGCAAGGACGTCGAGCGCGACCAGGCCGCCGTCCACGGCCACGATCGGGTTGACCTCGAGCTCGAGCAGGTCGGCCGGGATGCAGGCATCGGCGACCGCGAGGAACCGTTCCACGACATCGACCAGGGATGCCATCGGCAGGCGCGGCGGCTGCCCTCGCTGCGACTCGGTGGCGAGGCGGACGGCGGTCGAGGCCCGCAGGACGGCGGGGATGGACGCGCGCGGCGTCAGCGATGGCGACAGGATCGCGATCTCGCGGCCGGGCCGCAGATCACGGGCCAGCGCCTCCGCGTCGGTCCCGCCGGCGCCGACGCTCACGACCGGGCCCAGGTCCGGCGTCCAGCGCGCCGAGATCAGCAGCGAGCCGCCCAGGCCCGGCTCGTGATCGACGACCTCGGCGACGAGGAACCCGGCGAGGTCCGGTCGGCCGAGGGTCGAGCGCATCCGGGCGATCGCAGCCGCGATGTCGGGCCCGTCACGGGCCACGAACGCGACACCGCCGACCTCGGTCTTGTGCACGATCGATGGCGCCACCACGCGTACGACGACCCGGTCGCCGGCGAGGCCGTCGGCGGCGCGCGTGATCTCGCCAGTCTCGCCGGCGACGCCGACCGGGAGATACACGCCCCGCGGTATCGCAATCCCCATCGCCTCGAGCACCGCCCGCGCATCCGGTTCGAGCAGCATCGCCGTCCCCGCGGTCCGGGCACGCGCAACGATCGCGCGGATCCGCGCGGGATCGATGGCTGGCTGCGGATCGGCGGGCATCACCGGACAGCGTACGGCGGTGTGGCTGCGTCGGTTGGCCGGGTCCGGCCGGCGTGCCCCGGTCCGGCGGTGGCGGCTCAGGCGGGTTCAGGCGCCCCCGTCGACTGCGGCCCCCGGGCAGGCAGGAGCAGCGAGAACGCCACACCCAGGAGGACGAACCCCGTCGCGGCGAACCCCGCGAACCGCGTGGCATCCACGAACGCGCGCTCCACCGGCAGCGCCGTCGCCTGGAGCGACGCCAGGAACGCCGGGTCGCGGAAGCACGCCGCCTGGTCCGGTGGCAGCGCGGCCACACCCCCGGCGTACCCGGACTCGGCCGCCCGCGCCGGGTCCCTGAGCGCGGGCAGGACCTGGCCGGCGGATGCGTCCACCAGGTCCACGACCAGCGTCCGGCACACCGGGCTCACGTCGGGTACGGCCGCGGCGATGTTGTCGCCGCTCATCGTGACCAGGGTCGAGAACAGGATCGTGCCGAGGATCGCGATCCCCAGCGCGGACCCGACCTGGCGCAACGTCGAGTTGGCCCCGGATGCGATCCCCGACAGCGAGACGGGAATGTCGGACAGCACGATGCTGGTCAGCTGCGCGGTGGCGAACCCGACCCCGACTCCGTACACGAACAACGGGATCACCAGCATCAGCCCGTTGACCGAGGTCGAGATCAGGAGGGTGGTCGCGAGGATCCCGACGGCCTCGAGCAGCATCCCGATCGTCACCACCCAGCGCGGACCGTAGCGGCGCGCGAGCGTCGCGGCGCCCGGAGCGGCGAAGAATGCCCCGACGGCGAGCGACAGGAACACGGCGCCGGTGTCGAACGCCGAGTAGCCGAGAACGCCCTGGAGGAACAGGGGAAGCGCGAACAGCAGCCCGAACTCGCCCAGCGACACGATGGTCCCGGCCAGGTTGCCGTACCGGAACCCGCGGTATCGCCACAGCGTGAAGTCGAACAGGTAGAAGCGCCCGGCCGCCCGCCGGCGTGATTCGACGACCGCGAACACCAGCAGCGCGATGATCCCGAGGCCGAGCGCGAACGGCGTGACCGACACGGTGTCCAGCGGCCAGCTCAAGCCGAGGACATCGAACGGGTGGCGCGGATTCGGCGTCCACCAGCCGTATGAACGGCCCTCGATCAGACCGAACACGAACGCGCCCAGCCCGCCGGTGATCAGCAGGAACCCCGGCAGGTCAAACCCGGGCTTCGCGTGCTCGTCGCGCGACTCGCCGATGTAGTGGAGGGTGCCGGCGATCGCGACCAGGCCGACCGGGACGTTGACCAGGAACGCCCAGCGCCACGATGCGTACGTCGTGAGAAACCCGCCGAGGAGCGGGCCCACGGCCGCGACGCCGCCGATCACCGAGCCCCAGATCCCGAACGCGATCGCCCGGTCCCGGCCCTGGAAGTTGGAGTTCAGGATCGCCTGCGTGGCGGGCAGGATCATGGCCCCACCGACGCCCTGGAGCACCCGGGCCAGGATCAGCACGTCGCCGCTCGGCGCAAGACCCGCGAGCACGGACGCCGTGATGAACAGCCCCAGGCCGCCGAGGTACATCCGCCGCCGCCCGAACACGTCGCCCAGCCGGCCCAGGGTGATGAGCAGCGCCGCGAACACCAGCGCATAGATCGTGTTGACCCACTCGGCCTGCGTGGAATCGAGGGCCAGCTCGCGGATGATCGAGGGGACGGCGACGTTCACGATCGTCGCGTCCACGATGATCATGGCCACGCCGATGCTGAGCAGCGCCAGGCCCACCCACCGGCCTCGACCGGCGGCGTGGATCGATGATGGTGCCGGTGTCCCGGGCGACCGTGTGTCGCGCCCCGATGCCATGCGTGCCGCTCCTGACCAGCGGCCGTCGGGCGCCGCTACCGCCTGGGGTTTACCAGAGTGCCCCCGAGGCCCCCATTAAACGAGATCGACGGGCCGGCCGGCCCGTCGATCTCTTTGTGCCCGGTCAGCAGCGCGGATGGGAGGGGGGAGGAGAACTCCGCGACGCCGACGTTGGCCACAGTGTCGGGCGCCGGGGCGGGGCCGCGGACGTGCCGCTGCGCCCGCGGTTCCGGGACCCGCACAGGACGAACGGCCCCTCGGGTTCGGGTGAATCCCCGGACCGAGCGGCCCCCGCCAGGCCGGCGAACGGCGGATTGTCGGAGTGGCCGATCCCCATCGAGGGCAGGCGTCCCGGGTCGGCCGAGAACGCGCGCACCGCTTCGACGTACGCGGGGAGATGGACGCGCTCGAGCTCGGCATCCGTGGCGGGCTCGGTGGCCAGCCCGGGCCGAGCGCCGACCGCCGCGAGCAGGTCGATCCCCGGGCCGAACCGCAGCGGCGTCAGCGGATGGTGAGGTCCGAAGTCGTAGGCAAGCGAGCGTGGCCCGAACACCAGGAGGGGGCCGGCATCGGCGGGCGCGCCACGGGTCGACACGTCGACGACGATACCGCGCCCGCGAACGCGACCGCGAACAACCCGGTCCGCGAGTCCCGCCCGCTGTACCATCCGCGCATGGACCTCATCGTCGTTCTGATCATCGCCCTGGTCCTCGTGATCATGTGGCGCGGCCCCAAGACGCTGCCCCTCCTCGGCCGGGCATTCGGGCAGGGCGTCAGGGAGGCGCGCAAGGAGATCGACGAGATCAAGCACGACGGGGCATCGAGCGACGGGACGTCCAACGACGGAACGTCGAGCGGCGGCGGCACTCCCGCCTGACCGCGGCTACCCGCCGTGCGCCGGCCAGACGGCCGGCAGCCCCAGGCGGCTGATCCCCGCCTCGTCGCGCCGCATCGCGGCCGTCGTCGACGGCGTTCGGGATCGCGCGGGACGGCCCCGGCCCGAACAGGTCGCCGACCAGCAACCCGGCCTCCGTCGGCAGCTCGAACGCGAGGTGATCGGGATCGGGTGCCGGTGCCGCGTGCACGACGACGGGGACGTCCGCCAGGTCCAGCTGCTGGCCATCGTCAACGGGGCGGATGGGATCCGACAGGACGGCCGCCGACCCCGCCGACGCGAGCACCGGGATGCCCAGTCGCACCGCGAGCGCCGTCGATCCAGCTGCGTGATCGGGGGCAGCGGAGGTCAGCAGGATCCCGACGATCTGCGCGTCACGCGACGCCGCCAGGGCAAGGAACGCCTCCGCCGCCTCGTCTGACGGATCGCCGGGATCGACCACGAGCAGCCGGTGCCGCCCGATGACGTGGGCATTGACGCCCTGTCCTGGGATCGCACCCGCGCCCGACAGTCGGACGCGGGTCACCGCCGGGCCGAGCACCTCGACCATCGGCGCCGTGGTCGCCGCGACGGGCGTCAGGTACCTCGTCACGTCGTCCAGGGATCGGGCGAGCGCGAGCTGCTGGAGCGTGGTGCTGGTCGGCGGCCACAGGTCGATCCGCCCCGCCGCGCGTGCCTCGAGCGCGGCGCGCGGCGTGAGCCAGTCGTGCGCGGCAACCTCGCGTGCGTCGAGCAGGATCGTAGCGCGGTCCGGCAGCGCGGCAACGAAGAACCGGGCGTCGTAGCGACGGGTCACCCCGACCGGCGGCGTCACCCAGCGCGACAGCGGGACCAGCCGATCGGTGCGCAGCACGAGGTCCAGCCGCTCCGCAAGGTCGACGAACGGCAGCCCCGCGACCCTGGCGGCCTCGACCTCGGCCGGTGCAGGATCTCGTCCATCGGGCCCGGACGCGAGCAGCACGCCCGCCTCCTCGAACAGCTCGCGGATCGCCGCCACGTGGTGCGCCGCCGCGACGTCCGGGGCCAGCTCGCCGACCCAGGCGGCCGCGCATGCCGCAGCGGTGCGCGCCGACCGGGCGAGCAGCCGCGGATCGAGGTCCCCGGATTCGACGCCACCGCCGGGAAACACGTGGAGACCCGGCCCGAAGTCCATCGTCCGGGGCCGGTGGGTCAGCAGGACCTCGATCCCGCCGGGGCCCGAGCGAAGCAGCGCGACGGTCGACGCGGCGCGGATCGGGAGCGCGGCCGCGGGGTCGCTCACGTGCCCGCCAGCAGCGCCTCGAGCGCCTCCGGCTCGTTGACGGGCTGCCGGCACGCGAACTGCCGGCACACGAAGACCGTCGGCCGCTCGTTGAGCAGGAAGCGGTGGTGGAGCAGCGGGACGGCCGAGGGCTCGGGAGCCGGCGTGGTGTCGGGCACGGCCGGGACATCGGGCGGCGCGGTGGAATCGGGCTCGGCCGAAATGTCGGGCGACGCCGCGGGATCCGGCGGCGCGGTCATGGCCGTGACCCGGAAGGGGTGATAGCCGCGGGCCACGATGTCGATCAGCAATCGCGTCGCGGGATCGCCGGGATCGCCCACGATCGCGATCTCGGCGACGGTGGCGTGGGCGAGCTCGAGAGCACACAGCCACTGCGCGAACCCGGTCGGGTACCGCGCGAGGTACGGGCCGACCGTGGCGAGCGCGCCCTCGGCCGCTGCCCGATACCGGGCCGTGCCGGTGAGCGCACCGAGTCGCAGCAGCACGGTCGCGGCCATCGCACCTCCCGAGGGCGTCGCGTTGTCCTGGAGGTCCCGGGGCCGGACCACCAGCCGCTCGCCGTCACGGGCCGTGTCGAAGAAGCCGCCGGCCGGGTCGGCAAACCGCGCGAGGATCACCTCCGCGAGCGACACGCTCTCCCGGTACCAGCGCTCATCGAACGTCGCCTCGTACAGGGCAAGCAGTCCCTCGGCGAGATCCGCGTAGTCCTCGAGGACCCCGTCCGCCGACGCCCGGCCATCCTTCCACGAGCGGCGCAGCGCACCGTCGGCGGTACGCAGACCGCCAAGGACATCGGTTGCGGCGCGCTCCGCGGCCTCCCGGTAGCGCGCGCCGGCCTCGACCAGCGCAGGGTCGCCGGTCGGCGCGAGGACGCGGGCGGCGTCGGCGAGGGCGGCGATCGCCAGGCCATTCCACGCGGACAGCACCTTGTCGTCGCGGGCGGGCTGGGGCCGGAGCGACCGGCGGGCCAGCAGCGCCGAACGTGCGGCGGCCAGCCGGGTCGCGACCGAGGCCGCGGACGTGCCGAACCGCTCGGCCAGCTCCGCATCGTCGACGACCCGGGACAGGATGGTTCGTCCCTCCCAGTTGCCCGCATCGTCGACGCCGTACGCGGCCGCGAACAGGGCTGCGTCGCCGCCGAGGACCTCTCGAATCTCCGCCGCGGTCCACACGAAGGTGGCACCCTCCTCGCCCTCCGTGTCGGCATCCTGGCTGGCCGCGAAGCCGCCCCCGTCGGTGCGCAGCTCTCGGAGCAGGTAGTCGAGCGTGCCGAGCATGGTGTCGAGGTACGCGGCATCGCCCGTGAGCGCCCATGCATGGGCGTAGACCCGGGCAAGCTGGGCGTTGTCGTACAGCATCTGCTCGAAGTGCGGGACCAGCCACCGGGCGTCGGTGGAATAGCGATGGAACCCCCCACCCAGCTGGTCGTGGATGCCGCCCGCCGCCATCGCGTCCAGCGCCCGCCGTGCGACCTCCAGGACGCGGTCGTCGCCGGAGGCCGCGTGCCGGCGGAGCAGGAGCTCGATCGTCATCGGCTGCGGAAACTTCGGGGCGCTGCCCCAGCCGCCGTTGACCGCGTCGAATGCCTGGACGACCGTCGCGGCCGCCTGCTCGAGCACCTCCGCAGGCGGCGGGCCACCCGAGGCCGGCCCGGTCCGCTGCGCGTCGACCAGCGCCTGGACCAGCCGCTCGCCCGCCTGCTCCACCTCGGCACGCTGGCCCGCCCAGGCCGCCCGGACGCCCTCGAGCACCTGGCGGAACGAGGGCATCCCGTGGCGCGGCGTGTCGGGGAAGTACGTGCCGCCGAAGAACGGCCGGCCCTCGGGCGTGATGAACACGCTCATCGGCCAGCCGCCCTGTCCGGTCATTGCCTGGATCGCGCCCATGTACAGCTGGTCGAGGTCCGGGCGCTCCTCACGGTCGACCTTGATCGCCACGAAGTGCGCGTTGAGGAACGCCGCGGTCGCCTCGTCCTCGAACAATTCGCGCTCCATCACGTGGCACCAGTGGCAGGCCGCATAGCCGATCGAGAGGAAGATCGGCCGGTCGAGCAGCTTTGCGCGCGCCAGGGCGTCGGGTCCCCAGGGGAACCAGTCGACCGGGTTGTGGGCATGCTGGAGCAGGTACGGGCTGGTCTCGCCGGCCAGCCGGTTGGTGCGAGGCGGGGGGCCCGGAACGCCTGCCATGGGCCGATGGTAAACGCCGGAACCGGTGGCGCAACCGCGCGCGTGCCGAGATGACCCGCGCGGACGACCGAGGTACGGTGTGCGCATGACCAGCCGCTCCGTTGCCGGGTTCCTGCCGAGCGCCAACGGCTTCGCCTTTGCCAACGCCTGGCCCGCCGGGCCGACGCTGCGCCTGGGCCCCATCCGGACGCCGATCCTCGGGTTCGGTGACGCCTCCGCCGGGCTCTGCGGCGGCATGGTCATGACGGTCCGCGACCTGTTCGAGGCCGGCATCGCGATGCCGCACGATCCGCAGCCCGCCAACGGGACCCGGCGGTTCGACGCCATCGTGCGCCGCCAGGTCGAGTCGCTCGACTGGCTGCGGGTGCCGCTCCGGTTCTTCGACCTCCAGGCGTTCCGCCCGGACCCCCCGACCGGGATCGCGAAGCTGCTCGGACGGCGCGTCCCCCGCGAGATCGCCGTACGCGACGAATGGCCCCGGATCCGCGCCGACATCGACGGCGGTCACCTGCCGGTGCTCGGCCTGATCCGGATCAGCAGCCCGTCACCCTGGAACCTCACCCGCAACCACCAGGTGATCGCGTTCGGGTACGACGACACGCCGGAGCAGGTACGGATCGCGATCTACGACCCGAACCACCCGGGGCGCGACGACGTGGCGCTGGTCGTCGACATCGATGCCGACGGCTCCCGCTCCTGGCCGGACCGAATCCGCCTCGCGCAGTCGACGGGCGAGCCGCTGCTGGGCTTCTTCCGCCAGCCGTATCCACCGCCGGGATCGTTGCGCGCCTGGCGCTGAGCGCGCCTGAGGTCTCGCTTCCGGGGGGCTTATGCGCCGCTCCGTCCGAGGATCGGGTCAGGGGTGGTAGAGGTTGCCTGCCTCGGATGGGCATGTCGAAGCGCACAGCCAGATGCCGAACGGAACGATGGCGGTGCGCGTGGATCCGCCGACGTCATAGGTCACGGCCAGGGCCGGGCCGCCGGCCGCATCGCCTGAGCGCCGGGCGACCTGGACCGCGAGCTCGACGGTCCCTGCGGCGACGCTCAAAGGGGCAGTCTCGACATCGCGCGGACAGACACCCGATACCGTCTCAGGCGTGCCCGGGTCGAAGTCGAGGTGGAGGTCCTCGATCGTCGATCTCGCCGTGCCGAGCCCATCGAGCCCCCTCGTGAACGGGTTGGGCCGGGTGGCAAACGCCTGAACCTCGATGTCGCCGATGGGCTGGTGGACCGCGACCGAGCGGATCGTCGCGCTGCCGGATGCGGAGACGCACAGCATCACGTGGCCGAAGGACATGGGCGTATTGAGCGGCACCTCGCCGAGCGCGATGCTGACCGACGTCCCGGCGTCGCCCACCATGCGCAGCTCCGGCGATGAGCCACAGGCGGCGACCACCAGCGCGAGCGCCACCAGCAACGCCCCGATGAGGCTCCGGCCAAATTGGCTCATATCGTCGCCGCCCCATTCGCGATCCGGTCGCCCTGCATCCTGCCGCTCGGACCGGAGCAGTCAAGGGCCGGGTGGGGCATGAGGCAGGTCCCTCGTGGCGCGTTGCTACCGCCGGACCCTGAGCGTCGTTCGGCCCTGTCGCCCGGCGCGCCGACCGGACACGATTCGCCTGCGCAGGAGGCTACCGATGACCCCATCGCCCACGTCGTCGACCGCGTCGCCCACGGTCGAGTTCGAACACCCGGCCACGCGGGCGCAGGAGCTGGCCGGAAGGCCCGGCGTGGTCCGGCTGCTCGACCTGCCCGAGCGGCGATGCGTGATGATCGACGGCGAGGGCCCGGCGGGTGAGGCCGCGTTCGCGCCCCGCATGCCCGGGTTGTACACGACCGCCTGGACGCTGCGGTTTGCGCTCAAGGGGCGCGGCCTCGTCACGAAGGTGGGACCGCTCGAGGGCCAGTGGTGGACGATCGACGGCGTGACGGACCTGGACGCGATCTTTGGCGACGGTGAGCGTGGCACGTGGCGCTGGACGCTGCTCATCGTCCTGCCGGACGAGGCGACCGTCGCCGAATGCGACGCCGCGGTTGCCGCCGGCCGAGCGAAGGTCGCCGAACCATTCGCGGCGTCGCTTCGCATCGAGCCGTTCTCGGAGGGTCGCGCGGCGCAGGTGCTCCATCTCGGGTCGTATGCCGACGAGCGGCCGACGATCGAGCGGCTCCATGCGGCGATCGCCGATGCGGGGCTCCATCCGGCCGGTCGCCATCACGAGATCTACCTCGGCATCCCCGGCCGCGGCGATCCGACCAGGCTGCGCACGATCCTCCGCCAGCCGGTTGCCTGATCGCGGGTCGCCACCGCGCAGGCCGATCCGCCGTGGGCTACAGCGCGGGCAGCACCTGGTGGTCCGTCTGCGCCGCCGCGAACAGGTCGCCGAGCTCGGCCACTCGCGCCGGCAGCGTCCGGATCGTCCAGCGGTCCGGGGCGAGGGCGGGGTCGTCCAGCTCGTCCCAGCGGATCGGTGCCGAGACCGGGGCGCCGGGTCGGGGCCGCACGGCGTACGGGGCGACGAGCGTCTTGATCCCCGCGTTCTGGGTGTAGTCGAGCCGCGCCCGGCCGCCGCGCTGCGCCTTCGACCATTCCCAGGAGACCAGGTCGGGGATGGTCGCCCCGATGGCGCGCGACAGCTTCTCGATCCATGCCGACGTCTCGGCGTACGTGTAGCGACCCCGCTCGACCGGGATCCAGGCCTGGATCCCGCGGCTGCCCGTGACCTTCGGCACCGCCCGGACCCCGAGGTGCTCGAGCGCGGCGCGGTAGAGCCGTGCGATCAGCAGCGTCTGCTCCCAGGTCGTCGTCGTGCCGGGATCGATGTCGATGAGGGCGAAGGTGGGAGTCCAGGGGTCGCCGGTGGTCGACGTCCACGCATGGATCTCGAACGACGCCTGGTTGCCCAGCCAGCACAGCGTGGCCGCGCGGTCGGCGACCAGGTGGTCGTTCGGGTCGCGGTCCTCGCGCTCGCGGAAGCCCTGCTCATGCCAGATCGTGAGCCACGCCGGCGCGCTCTTGGGAATGTCCTTCTGCCAGAAGCCGGGTGCGCCGGCCCCGTTCGGGAAGCGCTGCAGGTTGAGCGGGCGGCCCGCGAGATGCGGGAGCATCACCGGCGCGATCCGCGCGAAGTAGGCGATCAGCTCGCGCTTGGTGATCGGCGCTTCGTCCACGCCGTCACGCGGCGGGAACAGGGCCTTGTCCAGGTTCGTGAGCCGCAGCTCCTGGCCCGCGACGACCCAACGGCCCTCGCCCTTCATCGACGCGAGCTCCGCCAGCTCGGCTTCCGTCACCAGCCAGTCAGCCGGGGCCTCGGATGCCGCCGCGGCACCGGGCTCGGGCGCCGGCGCCGGCGCGGGTGATGCGCGGACGCTCATCGAGGACAGCAGTGGATTCTCGCGGGGAGCGGACTCATCGCGGGCCCGCCTGGGGCTGACCGCCCGCTCGCGCACGACCTCGCGTGGATCGCGACCCTCCTCGATCCCCTTGAACGACGTCTGCCGGACATGATCGTCTCGTGTCCAGCCGCCGATCTCGGCCCGGATGACCAGCTCCGGCCGGGCCCAGCGGACGCCGGCCAGGTCGCCACCCCAACGCCCCCGGTAGCCGGCCGGCGGCGGCGGGTCGAACGGCGGCGCGTCGGCCTCGAGCACCTCGAGGCGCCGCCGCAGCTCGCGGCGGCCACGGTCCGTGAACCCGGAGCCGACCTTGCCGGCGAACCGCAGCCGGTCGTCCTCGTACACGCCGACGACGATCGCGCCCAGCTCGCGCGCCGTCCCCTCTCCCGGCGTCCAGCCGCCGACGACGAGCTCCTGCTCCGGCCTTGCCTTGAGCTTGAGCCAGGTCGTCACCCGCCGGCCCGGCTCGTATCGCGAACGGCGCAGCTTGGCGACCAGCCCCTCGAGCCCCTGGGCCTTGACGGCCTCGAAGAACGCGATGCCTTCGGTGTCGACGTGGGACGCGTATCGCACCCGGGCGTTTGGCCTGAGCACCAGCTCGAGGAGCTTCTTCCGATCCTCGAGCGGGACGTCGAGGAGCGAGCGCCCGTCGAGGTACAGGAGATCGAACGCCTGGTACACGAGCGCGCCCTCGGCCCGGCCGGTCCGACCCTCGCTGATGCGCTGCTGGAGGAGCGAGAAGTCGGGCCGTCCCTCGCCGTCCAGCGCCACGACCTCGCCATCGACGATCGCCTCGCGTGCCTCGATCCAGGTTGGCGGCGCCAGGAGGCGCGGGAAGTACGCCGCGGCATCGTTGCCATTGCGCGTGAACAGGCTGACATCGCCGTCGCGGACGACCGCCTCCACGCGGTAGCCGTCCCACTTGATCTCGAACAGCCAGTCGTCGTCCCGGAACGGCTTCGTGGTCAGCGTGGCCTTCATCGGCTCGACGTAGCGCGGCAGCGGCGCCTCGCGAGCAGCGCTGAGATCGATCCCGGCCGTTGCGGCAGGCGCCTCCGAGACCCAGATCGCGGGGGCGTTGGCCTTGACCTCGTCGTTGGTGCGGCCCGATTTCACGCTCTGGAGGTGGTCCTCGGCGTCCCAGCCGGGGACCGCGTGCTCGTCGCGCTTGTGGATCAGCAGCCACTGCTCGCCCTCGTCGTCCTCGAACGCGGTTCGGGGCGCGGCGCCCGGGCGCCGGGAGGTGCGCACGATGGTGAACCTGCCATGCAGCTTCTCGCCCCGGGCACGGAACTTGAGCTCGCCGTGCTCGATCGCCGCGGCGGGATCGGGGGTCTCCGCCTCGGGCTCCCAGGTGCCCCAGTCCCACACGATCACATCGCCGGCGCCGTACTGGCGGGCCGGGATCACGCCCTCGAAGTCGAAGTACTCGAGCGGGTGATCCTCCACGTGGATCGCCATCCGGCGAGCGGCGGGGTCGAGCGTCGGACCCTTGGGCACGGCCCACGAGACGAGCACGCCGTCGATCTCCAGCCGCATGTCGTAGTGGAGGCGGGTCGCGCGATGGCGCTGGACGACGAACCGCCGCCGGGTCCCGGGTCCGGCGGGCTCCGCGCGGGTACCGCCGTCCGCCGCCGGCCCGCCCGGAGCCGGCTCGGGTGTCTTCGCGAAGTTCCGCTTCCGTCGATATTCGTCCAGCGGCATGGGCGGAGTATGCCGCGGTCCCGCTGGCGAGTGACCGATGGCCGGTGGCAACGGAGCACCGCTCGGCGAGATTGGGCAGCGTCCGAGGTTGCCCACCCACCCACGAGGGACCCATGCACGCGCAGCTCCTGCCCCTCTCGCGTCCGCTCAGCCGGCCCCGCTTCGCCTGGCTCGCCGTCGCACTCGAGCTGTTGACGGCGGTCGGAGCCATCCCGGTCGGCATCATGCTGGTCACCGACCCGACGGGGGCCGGCGTCGGCTTCCCTGCCGGCTGGATCGAGGCGACGCCGTTCGGGTCGTACCTCATCCCGGGCATCTACCTGCTGGTCATGAACGGTGCCGGGATGCTCGTCGTCGCGGCCCTGACCCTGGTCCGACACTGGACCGCGCCATGGCTGACGGGCGTGTTCGGCGCCGGACTGGCGATCTGGATCGGCGTCCAGCTCGTGGTGATGCCCGAGTTCTCGTTCCTCCAGGCGATCTACGGCACCATCGGGCTGGCGCTGGCCGTGATCAGCGTGGCGTGGCTGCGGCGGACGGACCAGCTCCGTCTCTGGTAGACCCGGGTCGCGGACAGATCCCGCGTCGCGGGAGAAGAGCTCAGGCGCTCTTGCGCCGCCGAGCCGGGCGTGCCTCGGCCTCGTCCTCGGCTCCGGAAGCGGTCGCCGCGTCCTTCGCTGGCCGCTTCGCGCGCGCCTTCTTCGCCTCTCGGACCGATACCGGCGCCGGGCTGTCCTTCGCCTTCTGGTCGGTCGCGGCCTTGACGCTCGCCTCGAGCAGCTTCATCAGGTCGACCAGGCTGGTGCTCTCCTCGACGGGGGCTGGCAGCGCGATCTCCTGGCCCTCGATCTTGGCCTCGATCACCTTGAGCAGCGCCTCGCGATACCCGTCCTTGTAGCGCGACGGGTCGAACGCCTCGGTCATCGCCTCCACCAGCTGCTCGGCCATCGTGAGCTCCGCCGGCTTGAACTCGAACTCCTCCTCGGGCAGGTCGAGCTCCTTGACGGATCGGATCTCGTCCGGCCAGTGGAGGGTGGTCAGGAGCATCGTGCTCTCGAACGGGTCCAGGGCGGCCAGGGCCTCGCGGTCCCGGATCACGACCTTGCAGATGGCCGTCAGGTTCCGCTCCGCCAGCACCTGCCGCAGCAGGTAGAAGGCCTTGCGGCCGATCTTGTCGGGTTCGATGAAGTACGCCTGGCGTGTGAACTTCGAATGCTCGGCCGTGGTCGCGTCGCGCGGGGCGAACTGCTCGATCTCGATCGAGCGCACGGTCTTGAGCGGGACCTTCTCGATGTCCTCGTCCGTGATCACCACGTACTGGTCGGGGGCGTACTCGTAGCCCTTGACCGTCTCGCTGCGCGAGATGACCTGCTCGTCCTCGGGACACCAGACCTTCATCTGGATCCGCGTCAGGTCGGTCTCGTGGAGCATGTTGAATCGGATCGCATAGTCCGATTCGGTCGCGGTATACAGCTTGACCGGGATGGTGACCAGTCCGAACTGGATGGCCCCCTTCCACATCGAGCGTGCCACGGGCTGTTCGATCCTCACGTTCTGCCGTGTCTGGGAACGGCAGGGTGCGCCGTTCCCGCTACCGGGACGGTAAACCTACCACTCGCCCGCAAGGACCCCCGCGGTCGCTACGGGATCGCGGCGGCCCGCGCGGCGGCCATGGTCGAGTCGCTCACCACGCCGGTCCCGCCGAGCACGACGATCCGGCCGGGGTGGAGCCGCGCGAGCTCGGTCGCGATGGACGACGGGATGGCGTCGGGTCGCACGAGCAGGACCGGAACCTTCGCGGCCCCGGCGGCCGCGGCCCCCGCGAGCGCATCGGGGAAGTTGAGCCCGCTGGCCACGTACGCGACCGGGACACCCGCCGAGAAGCTCGCCTTGCTGATCGCGGCCGCGGTGGCGAACCGGTCGGGGCCCGACAGGCGGGTGACGGTGCCCGCGGTGTAGGCCTTGAGCGCCGTCTTCACCGCGTCGCTCACCGCGCTGGGGCCGCCGAGCACGACGATCCGGCCGGGGTGGAGCCGCGCGAGCTCGGTCGCGATGGACGACGGGATGGCGTCGGGTCGCACGAGCAGGACCGGAACCTTCGCGGCCCCGGCGGCCGCGGCCCCCGCGAGCGCATCGGGGAAGTTGAGCCCGCTGGCCACGTACGCGACCGGGACGCCCGCCGAGAAGCTCGCCTTGCTGATCGCGGCCGCGGTGGCGAACCGGTCGGGGCCCGACAGGCGGGTGACGGTGCCCGCGGTGTAGGCCTTGAGCGCCGTCTTCACCGCGTCGCTCACCGCGCTGGGGCCGCCGAGCACGACGATCCGGCCGGGGTGGAGCCGCGCGAGCTCGGTCG
Source organism: uncultured Chloroflexia bacterium (assembly GCA_963749705.1). Taxonomy (GTDB): domain Bacteria; phylum Chloroflexota; class Limnocylindria; order Limnocylindrales; family CSP1-4; genus CAIXZV01. Next base: position 150,788 of record CAVVNQ010000008.1, read on the forward strand.
CGATGGACGACGGGATGGCGTCGGGTCGCACGAGCAGGACCGGAGCCTTCGCGGCCCCGGCGGCCGCGGCCCCCGCGAGCGCATCGGGGAAGTTGAGCCCGCTGGCCACGTACGCGACCGGGACACCCGCCGAGAAGCTCGCCTTGCTGATCGCGGCCGCGGTGGCGAACCGGTCGGGGCCCGACAGGCGCGAGGTCGGAACGGGTGTGACGGCGATCACGATGTTGGTGGTCCGGTCACGGTCACCCGACCGGCCGTGGATCGTGATCGGATAGGCGCCGGTGGGCGCGTCCGCCGGGATCGTGATCGTCAGGGTCGCCGCGGCCGATCCATCGCTGGCCAGATCGACCGGATCCACGATGCCGATCAGGCCGTCCGGCACGTCGACCGAGACGTCCACGGTGTCCGTGAAGTCCTCGGCACGGATGACGTCGATCGGGACCTGGAACGTCATCCCGGGCCATGGCAGGAAGCCATCCGGAACGGCAGCTGCAAGGGCAAAGTCGCCAAGCGGGACGATCCGCGAGACGTCGAGCAGCGGCTCGTGGTGGGAGTCCGGATCCGTCGCGACGTTCCAGCCGAGGTTGCCCATGGCCTGGAGGGCCGCCTTGACGTCGACCGGCGTTGCCAGCGGTCGCGACGACTTGTAGAGGGCAACCGCGCCCGTGACCAGCGGCGCAGCCATCGACGTCCCGGACAGGTATCCGTACGAGTTGTTGGGCAGGGTGGAGCGGATGCATTTGCCCGGAGCGATCAGGTCGACGTCCGCGCCGTAGTTCGAGAAGTTGGCGAACGTGTCGTCCGTGTCGTAGCTGCCCCACGAGTAGCAGGCGTGGCCGCCGAGCCCGCCCGGCAGCCCATCCGTGTCGGCGAGTGCCGAGACCGTGATCACCTCGTCATAGCTGGCCGGCACGAGGCGCGAGGCGTTGAACGAGTTGTTGCCGGCCGCCGCGACCACGGTGACCCCCGTCGCGACGAGCCGGCAGATCGCGGCATGCAGGATGTCGTGGTTGACGGCGCCGCAGGCGCCATCGTCGGACCCGGGCTTGGCGACCGACATGTTCACCGCCTCGAACAGCGGGCGGGTTGCATCGAGGGGATCGTGCTGCGCCGCGATCCAGTCGAGACCGCACACATACCACGACAGCAGGCCGTTGCCGGCCGAATCGAGGATCCGCACCGCCCACAGGCGGACGCCCGGCGCGACGCCCACCACGCCGATGCCGTTGTCCAGCGCGCCGACCGTCCCGGCGACGTGGGTGCCGTGCCCGTTGCTGTCCCACCAGGCGTTCGGGTCGCTGGTCGAGCAGTTGACGCCGCCGACGACGTTGAGATCCGGGTGCGTCCGATCGATCCCCGTGTCGACGATCGCAACATCGGCATCCACCCGCTCATCGACCCCGTCGATCTTCGCGATGGGCGACCGCAGCCCGGAGATGCGTTCGACGCCCGTGGGGACGCTCTGGCCCTGGATCGAGACGACATCGTCCGCGACCACCATGGCGACATCCGGGTCACGGCGGACGGCGTCGAGCTGGCCGGCGTCGAGCCTGGCCGAGTACCCGTGGACGGCGTGGGCGAAAGTGTGCTCGGGCGATGCGCCCAGCCCGCGTGCGCGGCCCGCCGCCCGACCCACGTCCCGGCCGTTCTTGAGGACCACGATCCATCGGTTGGCGGTGTCGAGCCCGCTGGCCTTTGCTGCGGCAGTTGCCGCAGTGGGTGATCGGTGGATGGGGGCCAGCGCCGTGCGGCTCGATACCGCAACCGTCCCAGCCGGTACGGCCGTCAGGGCAATGAAGGCGAGGGCAAGTGCGGCGGCGGCGCGACGCATTGGCGGCTCCCGAGTCCCGGACCATTATGACCAGCGGCGCAACGGCCCCCGCTCGACGCCAGCGTCGCACGGTCGGGGCTGCCGCGCACGGACCCCGTGGTCACCCCGCTCCCTAGCCCCGCAGTCCCACTCCAGCCTCGCCCCGATGCCCCACCCCCGGCGGAGCGCTACGCCGTCTCGACGAGGCGCAGCTCAGCCTCAGCATCGGCCACCCGCGCGAGGATGCCGCTGCGCAGCGTGTCCAGCCCCGTCCACACGGCCTTGGTCGCGTTCGAGACCGATGTCAGCTGGCTCTTGAGCGCCCGGATCGCCTCCAGCTGCTCCCGCACGCCGGCCAGCGCGCGCCCGATCGCCGCCGCGTCCACCTCGACCTCGCGGTCCTTGAGCTGGGCCAGCGCGAGGAGCCTCGCCAGGCGCACCGCGGCCTCGAGGTAGGCGCCGTCCGGTGCGTCCGGGTCCACGACCACGTGGACGTCTTCCCCCACCATCGCGAACGGCGCGACGCCGCTTGGGGCATGTGCGGGCGTCCAGACGGCGACCCCCACCGTCGCCCCGCGGTTCTCGCGCGCTTCGCGCAGCTCCTCGCGCATCGCCCGCTGCGACATCACGCGGTCCTTTGCCTCGAGCACGACGCGCACGTCCGCGCCGCGCGTGAGGCGGGCATCGATGGTGAGCACGAAGTCACCCTTCTTCGAGCCGAGCGTGGATCCGACCTCGTTGCCGGTGCGATCCAGCAGGTCTCCGGAGCCGCGGGCCAGATCGCCGAGCATGCCCTCCAGCAGGTCCTCGAAGTCGCCGCCCTTCGCGGCGGACCGGGAGCGCTCGTCGGCGCGCGCTCGCGCCGCCGCCTCGATCGCGGTCAGTCGCTCGTGGACACCCTTGAACCCCTCGGCGATCTCCTGCCGGAACTGGTGCAGCGGCGACCCCAGCCGGGTGGGGTCCAGCAGGTGCGCGAGCTTCGAGCGGTCGCCATCGAAGTACTGCCCGAGCAGGCCGCCGATCCGCCCGATCGCCGAGTCCCGACGCGTCTCGTCGAACAGCTCGTTGACGAACTGCTGGAGCGCGCCGCGGTCCCCGAGGAATCGCTCGAGCGTCCGGGGGAGGCGGCCATCCCCGTCCGCGAAGTTGGCGCGCAGGACCTCCTCCACGGCGCGCGCCGCCTGCTCGTTGGCGGCGCTGGTCTGGGCCACGAGCTTCTCGAACTCGCGGCGGACGACGTCCACGTCCATCGACGTCGACGCGTCCTGGAGTGCCAGCAGCCCGATCCGCAGCGCTCGCTCGACGACCGCCGGCCGGTCCGCGACGTCCCGTTCCGAGAGCGATGCGGCAAGCGCGGCGTCCGCGAGCACCAGCCGCTCCACGACGATCCGCTCGCCGTCCACCCGGATGTTGGTGGCCATCCGCGGCGCGGTGGATCCGGGCGGGACCACGGCCGGGAGCGGGAGGATTCGTGCTTCCATGGCCCGCATCCTGGCGGGCCGTCGTGACACCTAGCCTGTCACGACCGGAGCGCGGGCTCGAGCGGCCGGCGGATCCGCCGATCGTGGCTCCCGGGCCGACCGAGCGCCGATGCGATCGATCGCGCCCAGGCCCGCACGCGCCCGACGTCCCGCCAGTCGTCCGGCGGCAGGCTGTCGGCTCGCGCGCCCGCGGGCAGCGGCGCGTGCCCGAACCTCGCCGCACCCCGGGCGCTGATCGCCTTGGCCACGCACATCACCGGGGTCGCGTCAGCGCACGGGGCGGAGGCGGCCGACCGGTCCCAGATCTCGGGCGGCGCTGCGACATCGGGCTCGTCGAGGATGCCCGTCGCATCCCGGATCCCGGTCGACTCCGCGCCGCCGATCGGGCCGGCGGAGAACAGCCACACGGCCCGGCGAGCCAGCTCGTCGCGGTGACCGGCGATGAACCCGCCGCCATCGGACGCGCTGCGGACCACGAACACGCCACTGCCGAGGACCACGGCGTCGTACCCGGCAAGGTCGCTCACGGCGGCGACCGGCCGGCAATCCGCCTCGAGCCCGGCGTCGCGAAGCTCGGCGGCGATCGTGCCGGCGATCCCGGCGGTCGAACCGTTCTGTGAGGCGAAGGCGACGAGCACGTGGACGGCGGCGCTCATGTGCGGACTCCCGACTGCGATGCGGCACATCCTCGCCGCACGTGCTCGCGGCGTGCAGGGCCGTCGGTCCCCGAATGGCGGGCCGGGACCGGTCGCCCAAGCGTGCCCCTCGGCCCGGTCCATCCGGCTCGCCTGGGGCGGCACCCGGCCCACCGCCGGTGGCTAGGCCAGCACGCGTCCGGGGTTCAGCAGGTCGCGCGGATCGAGCGCGTGCTTGATCGCGCGCATCACGTCGACCACGGCCTCTCCGCGCTGGCGGACCAGCCACTCTCGGCGGGCGGCGCCGATGCCGTGCTCGCCGGTCACCGTGCCGCCCAGGGCGAGCGCCGCCTCGTACAGGTCGTGGCGCGCGGCCTCGAGCCGGGCGACCGACTGCGCCTCGTCGTCGCGCGACAGGATGAACGTGGGATGCAGGTTTCCGTCGCCCGCGTGCCCGAACGTCCCGACCGGCAGCTCGTGCCGCTCCGAGATCTCCTCGATCGCACGCAGCATCGCCGGGATCCGGCCGCGCGGCACCCCGACGTCCTCCATGCGGGCGACGCCCAGGTGCTCGAGCGCCCGGAACGCGAGCCGCCTGCCCTCGCGCAGCCACTCGGCCTCCTGTGGATCGGCCGCCCGGACGACCAGCGTCGCGCCGGCGAGCGTGCACACCGGCTCCGCGGCCTCGAGCTCGACCCGACCCGCGTCCCCGGGCAGGTCCGACTCGACCAGGAGCATCGCGGCCGCGTCCCGGTCCAGCCCCAGCCGGTGGACATCGTCGACCGCCCGGATCGTGAACCGGTCCATCAGCTCCAGGGTGACCGGGCCAAGCCCGCTCCGGGTCAGCCCGGCGACCGCGTCGCCCGCGGATTCGAGGGTCGGGAAGAAGGCGAGCATCGTCGCTCGAGGCGGCGGCGTGGGCCGCAGCCGCAGCGTGGCCTCGGTCATCAGGCCCAGCGTGCCCTGGCTGCCCACGAGCAGCGGGATCAGGCCGTAGCCCGCGACATCCTTGACGTTCTTGCCGCCCAGCCGGACGACCGTCGCGTCGGCCATCACGACCTCCAGCCCGAGCACGGCGTCGCGCGTCACCCCGTACTTGACGCAGCACAGGCCACCCGCGTTGGTGCCCAGGTTGCCGCCGATCGTGCACGTCTCGTACGACGCGGGATCCGGCGCGTAGAACAGGCCCTCGGCCGCGACCGCCGCCTTGAGGTCGGCGTTGACGACGCCGGGCTGCGTGGTCACGGTGAGGTTCTCGTGGTCGATCTCGAGCACCCGGCTCATCCGCGTGAACGCGATGGTGAGCGCGCCCTCGATGCCGGCCGAGCCACCCGACAGCCCGGTCCCGGCGCCGCGGGGCACGATCGGCACGTCATGCTCGGCGCACAGTCGCACGAGCTCCACGACCTGGTCGGTGTCCTCGGGCAGGGCGACCGCGAGCGGCATGCCGGCCGGCAGGTATGCGGTCTCGTCGCGCCGATGGGCTTCACGATCGACCGGGTCGGTCAGCAGCCGCAGCTCGGGCAGGCGTGCACCGATCGACCGCAGCAGCGCGGGTCCGTCACCTCGGGTCTGCGTGGGGGCCATCGGCAAAGTATCGCGCACCGCCGGAGCGGGCCGGAGCGGACGGGCGCCCGGCGTACGATCCCGAGATGCCGTGGACACGTCAGCGCCGAGCTGCCGCACTGGCCCTGGCCGGGCTCGCGTTGGTCGCGGCGTCCGCGTACCTGCTCGCAGCGCGGCCCGGCGCCGCGGCGCCGTCGATCAACCCGACGAGCGGTCCGTCTGCCTCCGCGGGCGTCGCCGATCCGGCGCAGTCGAGCTTGTCCGCGGCGCCGGGAGCCACGGACGGCATGGCGCCGACCATCGGACCGCCAGCCGCGCCGACGGCCGCACCGACCGCCACGCCCGAGCCAAGCCCGGCTCCGGCGACTGCGATCGTCCCGGGCCACATCGACCGGTCGAGCATGGACATCCGTGCGACCTACTTCGTCGACGTCCGGCTCGCCGTCGCGGCCCGGACCCTCGGCGGCACGGTCACCATCGTGGCGACCAACCGCTCGGGCGACGGCATCGACCGCCTCGAGCTCAACACGGTGCTGGCGCCGCTGGGCCGGTTGAAGCTGGGCACCGTGACGGTCGACGGATCGAGGGTCACGCCGACCATCGATGACCAGACGCTCATCGTCCCGCTGGGCGGCGTCCTGCCCGATGGCGCGACCGCGACCCTGGTCATCCCGTTCTCGGCCACGCTCCGGTCCGGGATCGCGGGGTCGGACTGGCTGCTCACGCGCGCGAACGGCGTCGTCGACCTGTATCGCTGGATCCCATGGATCAGCCGATCGACGCCGTTCAGCCGGCCAAACCACGGGGACCCGTTCGTGACCCCGGTGAGCCCGCAGGTCAGCGTCCGGCTCCAGACCGATGTGCCGATGGTCGTGGCCACGACCGGGGTCGAGACATCGGCCGGCGACGACGGCCGGTTGCGGACCTTCAGCGCCGTCAACGTCCGGGACTTCACGCTGGCGGCCGCCGCGGACTATCGAACGTCCAGGGCGCAGGTTGACGGCACGGAGATCCGGGTCCTTACGCGGCCCGGCGGCCCCGCCGCGGCGATGCTCACGGCCGCGAAGTCGGCGCTGTCCAAGCTCGAGGCGCGGCTCGGGCCCTACCCCTACCCCGTGCTCGAGGTCGTCCAGTCCGCCGGCGGCTACGGGATGGAGGGGCCGGGCGTGGCGTGGATCCCGACCGGCGTCGCCGCGGCAAACCTGACGTATCTCGTGACCCACGAGATCGCGCATCAGTGGTTCTACGGGATCGTGGGCAACGACCAGGCCCGCGACCCGTTCGCCGACGAGGCCGCCGCCGACTTCGCCGCCCGGGACGTCCTGGGCATGCGGCGGGCATCGCGATGTGCAACCGCCCCGCTCGATCGGAGCATCTACCGCTACCCGAGCGCGTGCTATTACGAGACGATCTACATCCAGGGCGGCAACCTGCTGGAGGCGGCGCGAACGAAGATGGGCTCGGCAGCGTTCTGGGCGGCCATTCGCGGCTACCTCGCGGACCATCGCTGGGGGCTGGTCGAGACGCGCACGCTGCTCGATGCGCTGGACGCGGCGACGCCGGTCAACCTCGAGACATGGTGGCGCGGCCGTTTCCCGACGCTCTACTGACGACGGCGCACGGAGACGGACGGAGACGGATGGCACCGATGGATCCCGCACCGGCGACCCTCAGGCTCGCGACGCCCGACGATGGGGCGGCGTGTGCCGCGATCTACCGGCCCTATGTCGAGTCGACGGCCGTGTCGTTCGAGCAGACGCCGCCGGAGGCGGCGGAGATGGGGAGCCGGATCGCGCGCACGATCGAGCGCACTCCCTGGTTGGTCGCCGACGTCGAGGGCACGGTCCGCGCCTACGCCTATGCGTCACGCCACCGCGAGCGGGCCGCGTACGACTGGACGGCCGAGACCACCGTCTACGTCGACGAGGCATTCACCGGGCGGGGGCTCGGGCGGGCGTCGATGACCGCGCTGCTCGCGATCCTCCGCGTCCAGGGCTTCCACCTCGCGGTGGCTGGCGTCACGCTGCCCAACCCGGGCTCCGTGGCGCTGCACCGGTCGCTCGGCTTCACGCGGATCGGCGAGTTCGAGGCGATCGGCTACAAGCAGGGGCGGTGGCACGGGGTCGAGTGGTACGGGCTGGAGCTCGGCCCCCGGGATCCGGGCCCGCTGCCGATCCGGCCGATCTCGTCGCTGGCCGGAACACCTGAGCTGGAACGAGCGCTGGGCGTGGCGACCTAGCGGCGATCGCGCCGCGCGGCGATCGCGCCGCGCGGCGATCCGGTCGCGCTGGATCGCGCGGTGCCTAGGTCCGCGGCCGGGCTTCCGCAGCCAGCGCCTGCGGGAACCAGCGCCAGCTCGGCGGGAGGAGCGGGCGCCATGCGCCCCAGGCCGAGACCAGGTACCGCTCGATCACCCGCTCCCGGATCCCCCACGCCAGCCCGTACTCGGCGCGTGTCGAGGCCGGCAGGAGGCCGATGGACGGCACGAGGAGCCAGTCGATGGCACCTGCCGGGATGCGACGCAGCAGGCTCGCGACCGCCGGCGACAGGCCGCCCAGCCGGTCAGCGATCGGGCCATGCTCGGCGAGCGGCGCGAGGTCCGGGTGCAGGATCACCGCCGCCAGCTCGCGCGCGGTCGCAGAAGGATGCACCGGCCCATCGGCGGCCAGCATCGCGGCCATGTAGGCGTCGAACGCGTCGATGTCGGCGGAAGCCGATCAGCCGGAACCCCGAACAATCGGCCGATGGGGATCGTCTCGGCATAGAAGCGGGCGCGGCGGTCCGCGGACAGCGGCTCCAGCCACGCGTCCACCGTGGCGAGCGTCGAATCGACGAGCGTCGCGTGGACCCACAGCGACAGGTCCGCGTCGCGGGCCCGGTACGTCGCCCCGAACCTCGCGGCGGACGCCGCGTCGCGGACCGGCCCGGTGACCGCGCCGTGGAGCATGTTGAGGCGGCGGATCTCCGCGCGCGCCGCGGGACCCGTCCCATACACGATGCGCAGGTAGCTGCGCAGCGTGCCGGACAGCCGCGCCCACGGGTCCGAGCGGAAGTCCGAGTGCTGGTCCACGCCCTCCGCCACCAGCGGGTGGGCGATCTGGAGCAGCAGCGCGCGCGGCCCGGCGCCGAGCAGCAGCGACGCCTCTCGATTGAGCCGCCACGCCTCGGAGGAGGGGCCGTACAGCCCGGCGACGCCATCCGCGGCGCGGTCCGTGGTGCGCGCGGCGGGACCCGGGGGCGCGGAGTCGGCCGGGTGCCCCGGAGCGGGCGTCAGCGCTCGCTGGGTCGGCGCCCGACGACCCACCAGGCCACCGGGAACACCGCCGCCGCGGCCAGCAGCTTGATCGTGTCGAACACGACGAACGGCTGGAGCCCCTTGGCGATCGCATCGGCCGGGCTCAGGTGCGCGACCTGGGCCAGCCACGGGACGCCGATCGCGTAGATCACGAGCGTGCCCAGCAGCGTCGCACCGACCGCGCCGCCGATCCGCCGGTCCCAGCCGAGCTCGGCGAGCCGCCCGACCAGCGCCGCGGCGACGATGAAGCCGACGAGGTATCCGCCATTGGTGCCGAGGATGATGTCCAGGCCGCCCCTGCCCTCCGCGAAGAACGGCAGCCCGACCGCACCCAGCGCGACGTACAGCAGGCCGGCGAGCCCGCCCCGGCGCATGCCCAGCCCGCCGCCCACCACGAGCACCCCGAAGTTCTGGAGCGTGAACGGCACCGGGCTGTCGGGGATGGGGATCGAGACGCGCGAGGTCAGGTAGATCAGGAGCGCTCCCGCGACGATGAACACGACGTTGCGCAGCACCGGGGAGACACGTTCGCCGATGCGAACCGGCACGAGGTAGTCGGCGATGGTGACGCCCCGCTCGGTCACGGGCACCCGGTTCAGCGACGGGATGGCGAGCGACATGGTCTTCCTCAGATGCCGCGATCGATCGATGCGGCGTGTCGGGGAGTCTACCAATCGCCCGCTCCGGCCACCAGAGCCGGAGGGACTCGCGGCCGCGTCACACGTGGGCGGCGGGCGGCCACTCGGCGCGGCGGGCGGCTACTCGGCGCGGATCGAGCGCACGATGCCGCGCGAGCCCGCGATCCGGGCCGGCTGGGCGGCCGCGATCATCGAGAGCACGACGCCCAGCACCAGGGCAAGCCCGATCGTCGCCCACGGCACCCCGATCACGCCGTGCTGCGAGCTGCCGTCGGTCACGATCAGCAGGGCGCCGATGCCCAGGCCGGTGACCGATCCCACGACGCCACCGATGGCGCCCAGGATCCCCGCCTCGACCAGCACGCTTCGCCACACCTGGCGCCGGCTCATTCCCGCGGCCCGCAGCATCGCGAGCTCGCGGACACGTTCCCAGGTATCCATCGACAGCGTGTTGACGATCCCGAGAGCCGCGATCGCCACCGCCGCCAGGGCCAGCACGTCGAGCAGGCCGATGACTCGGTCCAGCGCGTCGCCCAGCGCGCCCTCGACCTGGGAGATGGGTGCGGTCGTCATCGCCAGCTCCCGGGCGAGCGCGTCGACGGCGGGACCGGCCGAATCCGCCCTGCCGGGCTCGAACCGGATCGCGATCGCGTCCGCTCCCTGGACCCCGAACCGGTTCAGCGCATCGGGCCAGCCGACCAGCGCGGCCTCGCCGGTGCGACCCGGGAACGAGCGCTCGACGATCCCCGCGACGTCCAGCTCGACCAGGCCGTTCACGGTGGACACGGCGATCACGTCACCGAGGCCGACGCCGAGCTCGGCCGCGCGGGCCTGGGACAGGAGGACCGCACCACCGGCATCGAGCGCCGCGAATGCCGCCGCCCGATCACCCGCGACGAACGTCAGGCGCCCATCGGCCGCGAAATCGGCGCCGCGGATGGCGACCGCCTCGAGGCGGGTGCCCCGGAACGCGAGGTCGAAGGTCGCGATCGGCGTTGCCTGTGCGACCCCGTCGATCGCCGCGAAGTCCCGGTCGACACCGTCCGCGCCGACCGGCGCCGGGGCGATGGCGGTCACGATCTCGTCGCCCGGGACCACGTCCGAGAGCCACGCGCTCGCCGCGGTGCGGGCGTTGACGTTGACCATCCCCAGCGCGACGACCATGGTCAGCCCGACGACCAGCGCGCCGACCGTGAGCGCGGTCCGTCCCGGGTCGCGGGCGATCGCCGCCCGCGCGAGGCGCTCCTCGAGTCGCAGGAACAGGCCGAACGGCAATCCCGCGAGGCGGCCGAGCGGACGGATCAGGGCGGGGGTGAGCAGGGCGACCCCGAGCAGAATGGCGTACACGGCGGCCGCCCGGGCCATGCCGGTGGCTGACGTGGAAGCGCCCGGCAGCACCACGACCGACAGCACGCCCACCACGAGGATGACCGCGACCAGCCAGCCCACGTGGGCCCGGACCGCGGCAGTCGGGTCGGCCCGCGCGCGCAGCGCCATCACCGGGCTGATCCCGGCGGCACGGCGGGCGGGTTCGAGCGAGGCCACGATGGTCACGACGAGGCCCCCGGCAAGCCCGGCCGCGATCACGCCCGGCGTGACCACGGGTCCGTCGATCAGGACGCTCCCGGATGCCGCGAGACCGGCGGCGACGAGCGCCCCGAGGAGGACGCCAAGGCCGATCCCGAGGACCGACCCGGCAATGCCCAGCAGGATCGCCTGGCCAAGGATGATCCGGATCACCTGGGCACGGCCCGCACCCGCCGCGCGGAGCAGGCCGAGCTCCCGGATCCGCTCGACGACCGTCATCGCCAGCGTGTTCAGGATCAGGAATGCCGCCGCGAACAGCGTGATCGCGGCGATCAGCGCCATGGTCGACCGGATGTCCGCGGTGGACGCGCGGAGCGACACGGCGATGTCGCGCGGGACCGAGAGGACGTAGGGATCGGCGCTGATCGCACGTTCGATGCCCGTGGCGACGGCGTCCACGTCGGCACCGGCGGCGATGACGACGTCGATCCGGGTCAGGCCCGACATCGTGCCTCGATCGGTCGACGCGGCGTCGTCGGGCATGTTGAGCCGCGCCGCCGTGCCGATCGGCAGCACCACCGTCCGGCCCGAGGAGCCGAGCGCCGGACCGTCGCCCGCGATGATCCCGACCACGCGGACCGAGACGGGCTCTCCGGAGCCGAACAGGGTGATCTGGGCTCCGACGTCGAGGCCCTCTGTGGCCGCCAGACGTTCGGTCACCAGGGCCACGGGCTCGTTGACGTCGCGGAGCGGTGCGCCACGGACAAGGGGCAGGTCGCGGACCCGTGGCTCGCGCGCCGGCTGGATCCCCAGCACCGCCACCGGCTCCGATTCGATCGGCTGGCCGGGCTCGGGGACGAGGAACGTCCGGCGCTCGATCGCCGGGGCGGTCAGCGCCACGCCCGGCACGCCGTCGATCGCCGACAGCGTCGCGCCCGACAGGCCGGCCTCGGTGAACGCGCTCACCCGGAGATCCGCGCGGCCCACGAGCGAGGTGACGGTCCGGTCGATCGAGGCGTCGAGCCCCGCGTTGACGGCGAGCGCGGCGACGAGCACGCCGACGCCGATCGCGATCCCGAACACGGTGAGCAGGGATCGGGCGGGCCTCGCGACGAGGCTGCGCCAGGCGTATGGACCGAGACCGCGCATGACGAGGGCTACAGCCCGAGCTGGGCGAGCCGCGAGATCAACGGAGCGGCGGCATGGTCGTCGCGGCGGCCGAGCACGATCTCCTCGCGGATCTGGCCGTCGCGGATGACGAGCACCCGGTCTGCGTACGCGGCGGCCTTCGCGTCATGCGTGACCAGCACGATGGTCTGGCCGCGGTCGACGCACGTGCGCCACAGCGCCTCGAGGATCTCGAGCCCGGTCGTGAAGTCAAGGTTGCCGGTCGGCTCGTCGGCGAACAGGAGGGCGGGACCGGTCACGATGGCCCGCGCAACGGCCACGCGCTGCTGCTCGCCCGCGGACAGCTCGTCCGGCCGATGGCGCTCCTTGCCCGTCAGGTCCACCAGCTCGATCGCGTCGCGCACCCGCGCGGCCAGCGCACTCGACCGCGGATCCTGGCCGGCGATCGTGAACGGCAGCCCCACGTTCTCGAGCACGTTGAGCAGCGGGATCAGGTTGAACGACTGGAACACGAACCCGGTCCGTTCGCGGCGCAACCGGGTCGCTCCCTCGTCGGACAGCCGGCTGATCGTCTCGCCTTCGATCAGGACCTCGCCGCTGGACGGCCGGTCGAGGCCGCCGAGCAGCTGGAGCAGGGTGCTCTTGCCGGAGCCCGACGGTCCCATCAAGGCCACGAACTCCCCCGGGGCGACGGACAGGCTGACCCCCCGCACCGCGTCCACCATCTCGCCTGGCATGCGGAACTGCCGGGTCAGCGCCCGGGCCTCGAGGATGGGGCGGACCGCCGCCGGGGTCGGGGACGGCTGCCCGGACGGGCCGGCGAGGCCGGGGTTGGGTAGCGATTGCGCGGTCATCTCGGGTTGACGGCTCCTGCGGGGCGGCAAGGGACGGTTGCCACCATAGCGGTGCGGTCCGGTGTGGTCACCCGCCCGATGGTCCCGGTGCGGGGGCGGACCGGTCGCATGCGGAGAGCGACGGCGGATCGGGACGTTGGTGCTCCGGGTCCTCGGGGCGTCGGCGCGGTGGCGTCAGCTCCCGAAGTAGCGCGAGGCGACCGTGCCGAGGATCGTCTCCGCGAGACCCAGCGACGACGGCTGATCGACGACGCGCAGCCGCAGCGACGAGGCGTCGGCCGGGAGGGGCTCACCGGGCGGCTCGGTGGCTGCCGCCAGCGTCGGTGCCGGCGAGCCCGATGGGGTGACGGGCAATGCGAACGTGGGGGCGTCCGTCGGGGCGTCCGTCGGCGCCTGGGTGGGTGGCTGGATCAGGATCGGCGCGTCCGTCGGCCTCAGCGTCGGCCGGGGCGTGGGCTTCGGCGTGGGCCGCGGCGTCGGCTTGGGCGTGGGTTTGGGGGTCGGCTTCGGGGTTGGCTTAGGGGTCGGCTTGGGCGTGGGTTTGGGGGTCGGCTTCGGGGTAGCGGCGCTCACCGTGCCGCACTTGTCGGCGAAGATGACCGTCCACATGTACGTGCCGTCCGGCCCCTGGTAGGCACCGACCCCGACGGCATCCCAGGACTTGCCCAGGATGTTGGCGCGGTGCCCCGAGGACTTCATGAACTGGTTGAAGATCCAGGTCGTGACCTGGTCCTCCGTGGCGCCGGGCCACGGCGGCATGGTCCCGATGTTCTCGCCGGCGCTCTTGTAGCAATAGCTGTACTTGTTCGTCATGTAGTAGAAGACGTTGTTGCTCGTGCCCTTGATCGTGTGCGAGAAGTAGTCCCGGTCGATCATGTCCTTGCTCCGCCAGCGTGCGATCGTGCGCAGCGCGGTGTCGAGCTTGAGCGCCTTGAGACCGGCCGAGGCGCGCGCCTGGTTCTGGAGCGTGATCAGCCGCGATTCCGACGTGGAGCTGTAGCTCCCGGCACTCCATGCCAGCGTCGGCGCCGGGACGGCCAGCAGGCCGACGGCGGTGATGCCGAACACGAGCGCAATGAGCGCTGCGAACCGGCGGCCATCGACCAGCGATGACCGGAATCCGGTGCGAGGGTGAGTTGTGTTCATGATCCGGTGGGACTCTCTCGATGGGCACCGGCGGGGACCGGCTCGTATCCACCATGACGGCACCGCCCGGCCGGGCCCCCGGCTCGATGGTCCCGACCGCACCATCCCCCGGTACCGGTTTCCCGCCCCAACCGCACCGCACCCGTCCGGACCGTCGCGCCGGGCGAACCTGCAGCTCATCGCGAGCTGTGGCGTTCGCTGGCGCCCCTGCCCGCCGCGCATCGGGAATCCGGTAGACTCAGCGACCGCGGCCGGGCCTGGCGCCTCGTCCGCTCGCGCCACGGTGGCCTTAGCTCAATGGGCAGAGCATCGGATTGTGGCTCCGAAGGTTACGGGTTCGAGACCCGTAGGCCACCCCAGTTCCTGAACGTGAAACGCCGCGCTTCGTGCCGCCAAGGGTCGTCTCCGTCCGCGCCGGCTCGGCCCAGCCTTCTTGGCCTCTTGAGCCCGGCGCGAGAATGGCCCTGTGCCGCAATACGACGTGGAGCTGATCCTCGCCCGCCAGCTCGCGGGCGGGCTCGCCGTGCCGGTGCTGCTCGTCGATGGGCGCGGCGACACCGTGTTCTTCAACGAGCCGGCCGAGGTCCTGTTCGGGCGTCGCTTCGATGAGGTCGATGCCCTGCCCTTCGAGGATCGGACCGCGCTGCTGGCGCCCCGCCTTCCCGACGGCCGAGCCCTGCCCGTCGACGAGCTGCCGGGGATGGTGGCGATGCGCGAGCGGCGGCCGGCCCACGTCGCCTTCCACATGCATGGCCTCGATGGTGTCCTGCGGCCCGTGGAGGCGACGGCCATCCCGCTCGAGAGCGCCGGCGGCCACGTGCTCGGCGCGTTCGTCGTCCTCTGGTCCCAGGATCGAGGGCAGTCCGGCGCCACCGCCGACGCGGAATGAGGGTCACCGTGTGGGGATCGCGCGGCTCGATCGCGAGCGCCGGCCCTGAGACGGCTCGATACGGCGGCAACACGGCATGCGTGACCGTCGAAACGGACGACGCCGTGTGCTTCCTCGACGCGGGTTCCGGTCTTCGGCGGGCCGGCGTCGCATTCGCAGATGATCCTCGCCCGATTCATCTGCTGCTGACGCACCTCCACATGGACCACATCCAGGGCCTGGGGTTCTTTCGACCGCTGTTCACATCCGGCCGCCCGATCGACATCTGGGGCCCGCCGTCGACCACGCAGGACCTCCGGTCCCGGCTCACGCGCTACCTGTCGCCGCCGCTGTTTCCCGTCCGCATCCGCGACTTCTCTGCCCACGTCGAGCTCCACGATGCCCCCCTCGTGCCATGGGCGATCCGGGGCTACGAGATCCGGTCGGCGAGCGTGATCCATCCCGGTCCGACGCTCGGCTTCCGCGTCACGGCGAGCGGCCGTTCCGTCGCCTACCTGCCCGACCACGAGCCGGCCCTCGGCGGCGCGATCGAGCGTCCTGACTGGACCTCTGGCTACGAGCTCGCGGCGGGCGCCGACGTGCTGATCCATGACGGGCAGTACACGAGCGAGGAGTACCGCGAACGGGTCGGATGGGGCCACAGCAGCATCGAGCAGGCCGCGGCGTTCGCGGATCTGGCCGGGGCCGACCACCTCGTGCTGTTCCACCACGAGCCCAATCACGCCGATGCCGACATCGACCGGCTGCTCGCCGAGGCTGGCGGGCGACGCCGCCGGGGAACGGTTGATGCCGCCACCGAAGGGATGACCCTCGACCTGTGACCACGGCCGCTCCATTTGGGCCCGGCCCGGCAACACGACCGCCCTGCGCCCGTCAGCGCAGCGCCTTGACGGCCTCGCGCTCGATCGCCAGCCCCGCGCGGTGGCGCGCGAAGAACCTCTCGAACCCGGCGACATCACGCGGGTCGGGCATGAGCGGCCGGCCGATGCTCCCGGCGATCCGCTCGTCGAGGTAGTCGGGAAGCGCCTGGTCCGCATCCTCGCGGAGCATGTACCCGGCCAGCACGGCGATGCCCCAGGCACCGCCCTCGCCGGCGGTGGCCGGGATGCTGACCGGAACGTTGAGCGCGGCGGCCATCATGCGCTGCCCGGTGTCGCCGCCCTTGAAGAAGCCGCCATGGCCGCGGATCTCCTCGACGACCACTCCTTCCTGCTCGGTGAGGATGTCCATGCCCGTCCGCATCGCACACAGTGATGCGAAGCACTGGGCCCGGACGAAGTTCGCCAGGGTGAACCGGCTCTGCTGGTCGCGCGCAAACAGCGGGCGGCCCTCGGTGAACCCGGTCATGTGCTCGCCCGAGACGTAGTTGACGGCGAGCAGCCCGCCGGCGTCCGGATCCGCCTGCGTCGCCAGCGGGAGGAGCTTGCCGTACAGGTCAGCCGCCGTCGCCCCCACGCCGAGCGCCTCGGCCACCTCGCCGAACAGCGCGATCCAGGCATCGAGGTCCGAGGATCCGTTGTTCGAGTGGGCCATCGCCACCGGCCTGCCGTCGGGGGTGGCCACGATGTCGATCTCCGGGTGGACGCGGGCCAGGGGGCGGTCGAGGACGATCATCGCGAACACGGACGTGCCCGCCGAGACGTTCCCCGACCGCGGGCGAACGGCATTGGTCGCGACCATGCCGGTCCCGGCGTCACCCTCGGGCGGGCACAACGGGACGCCGGCGCGCGAGCCTGCCCGATGGGTCGAGCAGCCGCGCCCCCTCGGCCGTCAGCGTGCCGGCCGGTCGGCCGGCGACGCGCACGGCGGGCAGGATGTCCCGCAACGTCCAGCCCAGCCGGCGGGGCGCGATGAGGGCGTCGAACGTCGCCATCCGCTCGGCGTCCCAGTCGCCGCCGCTCGCGTCGATGGGGAACATGCCCGAGGCCTCGCCCGCGCCGACGATCCGTTCGCCGGTGAGCTTCCAGTGGACGTAGCCGGCGAGCGTCGTGAGGTGGGCGATCCGGGGCACGTGCGCCTGCTCGTCCAGGATCGACTGGTACAGGTGGGCGATCGTGAACCGCTGTGGCACGGCGAACGCGAGCAGCGGCGTCAGCTCGGCGCACGCCACGCCGGTGATGTTGTTGCGCCAGGTGCGGAACGGCGCGAGCAGGCTGCCATCCGCGTCGAGCGCGAGGTAGCCGTGCATCATCCCGCTGACGCCCATCGCGGCGACGGTCTCGAGCTCCACCGAGTAGCGGGCACGCACGTCATCGACGAGCGACGCGTAGCAATCGGCGAGGCCCGCCCAGACATCGTCCAGGTCATAGGTCCAGATCCCGTCGCGGAGCAGGTTCTCCCAGGCGTGCGATCCGGAGGCCAGGGGCGTGGTGTCGGGCGCGATCAGCGACGCCTTGATCCGGGTCGAGCCGAGCTCGATGCCCAGGATGGCCTGGCCCGATCCGATGATGTCTGCGCTCGATGGGCGACCGTCGGTCACCGCGGGCGCTCCTCGGCCGCTTGGCCGTAATAGGACCCCGGCCCGTGCTTGCGGTTGAAGTGCCGCTCCAGGAGACCCGGATCGATGGCGGCGGCGGCCTCCAGAGACAGCGTCTGCGCGGCCATCGCCGCGACGGCCTCGAGCGCGATCGCATTGGCCACCGCCGAGGATGCGTCGGAGCCCCAGGTGAAGGGTCCGTGCGATCGGACCAGGACCGCAGGCATCTCGAGCGGGTCGAGCCCCAGCGCGTCGAGCGTCTCGATGATCACGCGACCGGTGTCCGCCTCGTAGTCCGGGCCGAGCTCGGCAGGGGTGAGGGCCCTGGTCACGGGCACCGTCCCGTGGAAGTGGTCGGCGTGTGTGGTGCCGAAGCACGGGATCGCGCGTCCCGCCTGGGCCCACGACGATGCCCACGACGAGTGGGTATGCACCACGCCACCGATCTGCGGGTAGCGCCGGTACAGCGCAAGGTGGGTCGGGGTGTCGGACGAGGGCCGATAGGCACCCGACTCGGCCTCACCTGACTCGACATCGACCGCGACGAGGTCTGCCGGTCGGAGGCGGTCATAGGGCACACCGCTGGGCTTGATGACCATGACGCCCGACGCGCGATCGATCCCGCTGGCATTGCCGAACGAGAGCGTCACCAGCCCCGCCGCGACCAGCGCGGTGTTCGCCGCGCAGACCTGCTCCCTGAGATCGTCCAGGCTCATGGGGTTCAACCTTAGCGCGGGTGACCGGGCGCGTAGGACGTGTCGTTCCAGCGGAGCTCCTTGCGGATGTCGGAGGTCGTCGTCCCGCCACCGATCGCGATCAGCTCGATGCCCGCCATCTCGGCGAAGTCCTCGATGTGCGCCCGGGTCAGCGCGCTGCTCAGGCTCGTGTGGTGCGGACCGCCCGAGAGGATCCAGGTCTCGGCCGCGACCCTGAGGCTCGGCCGGGGCTCCCACAGCGCGCGCGCGACCGGCAGCCGCGGCAGGTCCTCGGGCGGCCGGACGACATCGATCTCGTTGAGGACCAGGCGGAACCGGTCGCCGAGATCGAGCAGGCCCGTCACGACCGCCGGTCCGGGGCTGGCCGTGAACACGAGGCGCACCGGGTCGGCGCGATTGCCGATCGCAAGCGGATGGATCTCGCACGTCGGGGTTCCGTCCGCGATCGATGGGCACACCTCGAGCATGTGGGCTCCCAGGACCTGCGGCCGGTCGGGCACGAGATGGTAGGTGTAGTCCTCCATGAACGAGGTCCCGCCGGGCAGCCCGGTCGCCATGACCTTCATCGCCCGGACGAGCAGCGCCGTCTTCCAGTCGCCCTCGGCACCGAAGCCGTAGCCGTCGGCCATCAGGCGCTGAACGGCGATCCCGGGCAGCTGGACCAGGTCCCCAAGGTCCTCGAACGTGTCCGTGAAGGCCCCGAAGCCACCTGTGGTGAGGAACGTCCGGAGGCCAACCTCGATCCGCGCCGCCTCTCGCAGCGCCGGCCGTCGCTCGCCATCCGGTCGGAGGGGCGGCGCGATGTCGTAGCTGGCGTCGTACGCGTCCAGCGACCCGGTCCACTTCGGCATCGGACGCCGCGTGCACGGCGGCGACGAGGTCCCCCACGCCGTAGCCGTCGACCCTGGCGCCGAGGCGGATCTGCGCCTCGACCTTGTCTCCCTCGGTGACGGCGACCTGGCGCATGTTGTCGCCGAACCGGGCGAGCCTGAGCCGCTGGAGCTCGTGGACGCCGCATGCGGCCCGCGTCCAGGCGCCGATCCGGTCGACCACCTCGGGGTCACGCCAGTGGCCGACGACGACGGTCCGGGGGCGGCGCAGCCGGCTCTCGATGTAACCGAACTCGCGGTCGCCATGCGCGGACTGGTTGAGGTTCATGAAATCCATGTCGATCTCCCCCCAGGGGAGGTCGCGATTGTGCTGCGTGTGCAGGTGCAGCAGCGGCTTCCGCAGCCCGAGCAGGCCGGGGATCCACATCCGGGCCGGCGAGAAGGTGTGCATCCAGGCGATGACGCCGATGCACGCGTCCGCGGCGGTCGCCTCGAGCAGGACGCGACGGATGGCGTCCGAGGTCGTCACGACGGGCCGGCTCACGACCCTGACCGGGATGGCCTCCGAATCGTCGAGCGCGCGGGCGATCTCCGACGCATGGTCGGCGACCCGTCGCAGCACGTCGTCCCCGTACAGGGCCTGGCTGCCGGTGACGAACCAGACCTCCCGGTCTGCCATTGCCTTCATGCCGGCTCCCTCGCCTCCTCGCCATCGACGTCCGTCCCCGGCCGCCCCTTGGCCGTCGTGCCATCCGTCTCCGCATCCGAGCGCCGCCAGACCGGGAGCGTACAGGAGGTCCCCAACTCGCTGACGGGTGGCGAGGCTGCGCTGCGGCGGGCGGCGTCCTCCATGCCGCCTACGCCCTGGGCCGCACCGTGCCCGACGCGTCCATCGACACTGCCGTCCCGGTGACCCGGATCCCGCCGTCGGCATCCGGCACCTCGACCTCGATCAGGCCGGGTCGGCCCATCTCGACGCCCTGGCGGATCGTGAACCGGGCGGGCGGCACGAGCTCGCCCCGCCAGCGCAGGTACGCTCCGAACGCCGCGGCGGCCGCGCCGGTCGCGGGATCCTCCACGACGTTGCCGACCGGGAACGGGTCGCGTGCCCGGAAGCGGTCGACGGCCTCGCGCCAGACCAGCTGCAACGTGGTCAGGTCGGCGGCGATCATGATCGACCGGACCCGGTCGAAGTCGTAGGCGAGCGTGCGCAGCGTGTCGTATGAGGCAACGGCGAGGACCAGGTGGGATGCGCCTGCATAGGCCACCGCCGGCGGCAGCGCCGGGTCGAGCTGCTCGCTCGTCCAGCCCACCGCCGCCAGCACCGCAGCCACCAGGCCCGGCTCCGCGACGCGCACCCGCGGACGGACCGACGTGAGGGTCGCCCGCAGGTGGCCATCCGATCCTTGCCGAGTGTCGACCGTCACGAGGCCGTCATTGGTCTCGAACAGCAACCGACCGGGGCCGGAACGCTCGGCCAGCGCCACCCCGGCAGCGATCGTCGCGTGGCCACAGAACGGAACCTCGGCGGCGGGGCTGAAGTAGCGGACACGGAGTGCGTTCGGCCTGCCCGTCCCGTCGGGCGCGAGGAAGGCCGTCTCCGAGTACCCGACCTCGACCGCGATCCGCTGCATCTCGGCCGGTGGCGGCAGCTCCGGCCCGATCCACACGCCGGCCGGGTTGCCGCCGGCAGGGTCGAGCGCGAACGCAGCGAGGCGAAGAAGCTCGGGTTCGCCGGACGTCAGCTCAGATTCGAGGGAGGGTTTCTCAACCATGGGGGATCGCGCGCAGCGTACGTGATCGACGTGCCGCCCGCGCCCTCCGCGGCGCGATGGGCGGCCGGGTCCGCGGCCTTCGCCGTCGGGACCAAGGGCGCATCCGTAGGCGACGCTCGACCCTTTGCGTCGCATCGAGCCATTCCAAAATTGACCCCGCCGGCGCCCGGATCCCCTGGCGCGCCGTTGCCCATGGGAGTTGGAACATGTCTGAACGCCGATTGGCACGACGAAGCGGCGTCGGCACCGTCGTCATCGCGCTGATCCTGATCTTCGTCGGCGGCTACTACGTGCTCCGCAACACGCTCGGCATCGATCTCCCCGAGCTCGATTCCGACCAGGTGGTCCCGCTGATTGCCGTCATCTTCGGCCTCGCGCTCCTGTACCGGGCGTGGCAGGAGAATGACGCCCGGGACGTCCGCATCCGCTGATCGACGCCGGCGATACGCTGGCGCCGATGCCCGAGACCAACCCTCACTTCGAGACCGCGTCGTCCTGGGAGGCGGCGCGCGCCCTGGTTGCGTTCCGGCCGGTCCGGCCGCGGGACACTGCCGGGTTCCGGCTGCAGTCGCTGCGGGTCCACGTGATGGATCACCGTCGCCGCCGGCTGCCCGTCGAGGCGCGCAGCCTCGAGGCGCACTACGGCGGCTTCGTCCTGAGCGAGGCGATGCATGGGCCGGACGAGGCGCGACGGCTGGTGCTCGAGGTGTCCTATGGCCGCGATGGGCGCGCCCAGGAGATCAACGGCCACGAGGGTCGCGTGTATGAGCTCGGCCCCGAGCCGGAGCCCGACGACATCGACGGCCGCCCGCCCGCCGTGGTCGTGTGGCACGACGATGGGATGCTGTACCTGGTCGCGAGCGACACGCTCCCAGTAGACCGGCTGCTCGTGATCGCCAGGTCGCTGGATCCCTGACGGAGCTGAGATTCGGGCGCCTGTGACGGCCGCGGCGGCCTGACGCGGCGCCGTCCTCCTGACGCGCCGCCGTCCTGTCGCTATGGTTCGGTGCCACCCGAGTGCACGCTCGGGCGTCCCCATCCGCACTCGAGGTGCCCATGGCCTGGCAACCCCCGTCCGTCGGGTCGCGCGCGACGTGGACCCGTACCCTGACGGCCGATGACGTGGAGGCCTTCGCCCGCCTGTCGGGTGATCGGAACCCGCTCCACTTCGATGCCGAGTTCGCGTCGCGGACGCGCGCCGGACGGCTGGTCGTCCAGGGCGGGCTGACCACCGGGCTGTTCAACGCGCTGGTGGCGATGAAGCTGCCTGGACCGGGCAGCGTGTTCCTCCACCAGGAGTGGGACTATCCCGCCCCGGTGTTCATCGGCGACACCGTCACCGCGGAGGCCGAGGTGGTCGAGGCGCGCGCGGACAAGCCGATCACCCGCCTGCGCTGCGTCGCCCGTCGCTCCGACGGGACCGAGGTCCTTCGCGGGACCTGCCTCGTGTACACGATGCTGCCCGACGCGACCTGACCGTGGGCAATTCCTCCCCGGCGCCCATGACACCGGAGGCCGCCGGACGCTGGCGGCTGCTGGCCGTGCTGTCCGTCGGCGAGCTGCTGGCGATGTCGCCGTGGTTCAGCGCCTCGGCGGTCGCCCCGCTCATCACCCCGGCGCTGTCGCTCCACGGCCTCGACCTGCCGCTGCTCACGATCGCGGTCCAGCTGGGGTTCGTCGTCGGCGCACTGGCGCTGGCGGTGACCGGCGCGCCCGACGTCCTGCCCGCTCGGTGGCTGTTCCTCGCCGGAGCACTTGGCGCCGCTGTCGCGAACCTTGGCTTCGCCTACGCGTCGGCCGACCTCGGCACGGCGCTCGCGTTCCGCTTCGTGACCGGGCTGGCGATGGCCGGGGTGTACCCGGTGGGCATGAAGATCGTGGCCGGCTGGTTCCGGCGGGAGCGTGGGCTCGCGATCGGCATCCTGGTGGGCGCCCTGACCGTGGGGTCGTCCCTGCCCTACCTGTTCCGGTCGATCGGCGCCCTGTCGGGGCTCGACTGGCAGGCGATCGTGGCGAGCGCGAGCGTCGCCGGGATCGTGGGCGGCGTGCTCGTGGGACGCACCGTCGAGCGCGGGCCGTTCGATGTCCCGGCGCCCCGGTTCAGCGTCGAGGTCGCCCGGCGGGCCTTCGCGGAGCCGTCGGTGCGGCTCGCCAACCTCGGCTACCTGGGCCACATGTGGGAGCTGTACGCGATGTGGACCTGGATCCCGCTGTTCTTCGCCGCGAGCTTCACGGCGGCGGGGCTGGCGGATCCGGCGGCGTCGAGCCTGGCGGCGTTCGTGGTCGTCGCGGCGGGCGGCGTGGGCTGCGCCCTCGCCGGGCGTGCCGCGGACCGCGTCGGCCGGACGACGCTCACGATCGCCGCGATGGCGATCAGCGGCTCGAGCGCGATCGCGATCGGGTTCCTGTTCGGGGCGTCGCCGTGGCTCACCCTGGTCGTCGGGCTGGTGTGGGGCGTCAGCGTGGTCGCGGACTCGGCGCAGTTCTCGGCCGCCGTCACCGAGCTGGGGCCGCCGGGCACCGCAGGCTCGGCGCTAGCCCTCCAGACCGCGGCCGGGTTCCTGCTGACGGGGGTCACGATCCTGCTGGTCGGGGTGCTTAGCGAGGCGGACGCGTTGGGCTGGCGGCTGGTGTTCGCGCTGCTGGCGGTCGGTCCCCTGGTGGGGATCGTCGCGATGTGGCGACTCCGGGGCCGCCCCGAAGCGGCGCGGATGGCCGGCGGCAACCGCTGAACCGGCGCCGGCATCAACCCGCCGGGCGGTCAGATCGCCCTCGAGATGAGGATCGCCACGGCGAGCACGGCCCCGACCGCGGCGACCGCCGCCACGACCCGCAGCAACGGATCGACCCACCATCGCGGCGGATCGGTCGCGCGGAATGACCGCGCCTCGGGCTCGACGCCGGTCGCGCGCCGGAGCCACGCAGCCCCGACGACGCTGCCGAGCACGGCCGCAGCCAGCACGAGCACCGGACCCGGCAGATCCCGGAGCGCGTCCATCACCGATCCAGCCGCGCGGCCAGGACCTCGGCGAGGTGGCGCGCGCGACGCCCATCGAGGAACTCGACCTGGGTGCGGCAGCTGAAGCCATCAGCGAGGATCGCGTCGTCCCTGCCGGCCGCCCGAAGCGCGGGGAGCAGCGCCAGCTCCGCCACGGATCGGGAGATCGCCTCGTGACCCGCCTCCGCCCCGAAGCTGCCGGCAAGCCCGCAGCACCCGCTCAGCATCGGTGACGGCTCGATGCCCGCGGCCGCCATCACCCGCCGGTCGGCGTCCGTCCCGAGCACCGCCTGCTGGTGGCAGTGCGGCTGGACGAGCGCGGTCACCGGCTCGCCGGCCGGGCCCGCATACCCGGCGCGGTCGAGGACCTCGGCGAACGTGGTCACCCGCCGCGCGATCGAGGCGGCGCGGGCGTCGTCGGGCAGCAGCTCGACCAGGTCCCGGCGGAGCGTCGCCGCGCACGACGGCTCGAGGACGACGATCGGCTCGTCCCCGGCGAGCTCCGGCGCCGCGACGCTCGCCCGGAGCGAGGATCGCGCCCGGTCCAGCTGGCCGGTGGTGATCCAGGTGAGGCCGCAGCAGACCGGCGTCGAGGGAACGGCCACGTCGAGCCCGGCCGCGTCGAGCACGCGGACGGCGGCATCCGCGACCTCGGGCGTGAGGTGATTGTTGAACGTGTCCGGCCACAGGACCACGCGGTCACGGCCGCCCGGCGGCGCGATGGACGACGCCCGGAACGAGGCGACGAACGACCGACGCGCGATCCGGGGGATGCGCCGCTCTCCGGCCATCCCGGCCAGCAACGCGAACGTCCGGCGCGCGGGCCCGAACCCGGTGAGGGCATTGACCGCGCGCGCTGCGCCGGGAACCCGGTGGACCAGCCGCAGCCAGGTCGGCAGCCAGCCCAGCGAATAGTGCGTCCGCGGCCGCCGGCGGCCGCGATAGTGGTGATCGAGGAACTCCGCCTTGTAGGCCGCCATGTCGACGCCCGTCGGGCATTCGGTGGCGCACGCCCGGCACGACAGGCACAGGTCGAGCGCGTCGCGGACCTCGGTCGAGCGCCAGCCATCGTCGGCCAGCGACCCGGCCATCATCTCCTGGAGCAGGCGCGAGCGGCCGCGCGTCGAGTGCCGCTCCTCGCCCGTCGCCCGGTAGCTCGGGCACAACAGCGCCGCGCCCTGGCGCGACACGCAACGACCGACGCCGATGCATCGCTCAACGGCCTGGCGGAGGTCACCCCCGTCCGCGGCGTGGGCGAACGCCGGATCGAGCGAGATCAGCGTCGGCCGCGGGCTGCGGAGGTCCTCGGTGAACGGCAGCGGGTCCACCACGATCCCGGGGTTGAGCAACCCGGCCTCGTCCCAGATCGCCTTCCAGGTCCCGAACGCGGCGAGCAGCTCGGGGCTGAACATGCGCGGCAGGAGCTCGCTCCGCGCCCGGCCGTCGCCGTGCTCGCCGGACAGCGTTCCGCCGTGGGCGACGACGAGGTCGGCTGCCGCGGTCATGAACCCGGCCAGTCGCTCGACCCCACCCGGTCGGTCGAGCCCGAAGCCAACCCGGAGGTGGACGCAGCCCTCGCCGAAGTGCCCATACGTCGTGCCGCGCAGGTCGTGGTCGCGGAGCAGCGTCGTGATCGCGGTGAGATAGGCCGCCAGTCGATCCGGCGGCACGGCAGCGTCCTCGAGACCCGGCCACGCGGGCGAGCCGTCGGGGAGCCGTGCCGCCCGGCCGGCCCCGTCCTCGCGCACCGCCCACAGCAGCCGCTGTGCGGCCGGATCCTCGATCAGCACCGCCGTCCGATCGCCGATCCGCGTGTCGATCGCCGCCGCGAGCCGCGCCGCGTGGTCGCGGACCTGGACCGGCGTGTCGCCGCCGGCCTCGACCAGCAGCCACGCTCCGCCGGCCGGCAGCAGGCCGGGATCCCGCCACGCGGCCAGGAAGCCGGCCGTCAGGCTCTCGACGGTGAGCGGGTGCTCGGGAAGCAGCGCCGGGACCGCCGAGGCGGCGGCGATGTCGTCGTCGAAGGCGAGCACCAGCAGCGCGCGGTGGGCCGGCGGCCGGACCAGCGACATCGTCGCGGCCGACACCACGGCACATGTCCCCTCGGACCCGACCAGGGCTTTCGCGATGTCGAAGCCACGCTCCGGGAGCAGCCAGTCGAGGCCGTAGCCGGAGACGCGCCGCGGCCATGCCGGCAGCTCGCGGCGGATCAGCGCCTCGTGGGTCGCGACCAGGGCGCGCACCCGGCCATCGATCCCGGGACCGAGGGGCAGGCGTCCGGGGGGAGCGGCATCCCCCGGGCTGCCCGCCAGCCTGCGGACACCGTCGGTCGTGATCAGCTCGAGGCCGAGGACGCTCTGGGCGGTCGTCCCCCACCGGACCGAATGCGACCCGCAGGCGTTGTTGCCGATCATCCCGCCCACCGTGCACCGGCTGTGCGTGGAGGGGTCGGGACCCACGCGCAGCCCGTGGGCGGCGGCGGCCGCATTGAGGTCGTCGAGGACGACGCCGGGCTGGACCGTCGCGGTCGCCGACTCGGGGTCGAGGTCGAGGATGGCGTCGAGGTGGCGCGAGGCATCGATGACCAGGCCTCGCCCGATCGCGTTGCCCGCGATGCTCGTCCCGGCGCCACGCATCGTGATCGGCACGCCCGCCTCGGCCGCCAGCGCGACCACGGCCGCCAGCTCATCGATCGTCCGTGGCGCGACGACGGCACCGGGCAGCACCCGGTAGCTCGACGCGTCCGACGCGTACAGCGCCCGGGCCTCGCGATCCGCACGCACCTCGCCGCCGATCGTGCGTCGCAGCCGCGGCAGCAGGCCCTCGACGGCGTCGGCGAGAGCGGCGTTCGAAAGATCGGGCCCGGCGACGGCGGTGATGACGGCCTCCCAGGACGTGGCGATGGGTGCGCGTCAAGCGTAGGAGGGATGATCGACGTCCGTCGCGACCGCCCGCCCCGCCGGGTGCCCGTCATCGCGACCGGATCCGCGCACCAGGGCGGGGCTTGCCCGAGCCGTATCATTGGGACGCGGGCGCGCGACCGGCTGCCATGCTCAGGCCCGCCGGATTCGTGCGTTGGCAGGACGAGCGCAATGGAAGCTCCAGGCGATGCCGCCCGACGACCCCCCAGCGGGGTCAGGCGCGCGTCGCGGGCACTGGCCGTCGCGCGGATGCCACGGTTCAGGGCCAGACAGCGCCGACGGCTTCGCGACGCCGCGCGACAGGGCATGGTGTTCGTGGTTGCGGCTGCGATGCTCAACATCGCCGTGCTCGCACCGCTCCACCCAGATGCCCTGGCGGTCATCGTCGGGCTCAATGCCGCAATCGCGGTCGCCGCAACAGCCGGGTTCGCGGCCATCGCCACGGTCGCGCGGCGGCGTCCCTCGGTCGTCGTCTTTCTCGTCCTCGCCATGATCGACGTCGCCACGGTGGCCCTGGGCGTCAGTCACCCGGTGCTCGTCGTGTTCGTCACCGGCTACCTCCTGCTGTTGCCGGTCATCGTTGCGCTCGTGGTTCCATGGCTCACCCGCGTCCACGCAACGTGGCTTGCCGCGCATGCCATCGCGATCGGGGGCTACATCGCGCTGGTGCCGCCAAGCTCCAGTGGCTTGGAGCTGGCGCCCGAGCTGCCGATCCTGCTCGTGGTGGCGACGGTCCTGAGCCTCCAGGGCCACATGGATGGGCTCCTGGCCCGCACCGAATCGTTCACCCAGATCGAGCAGATCCGGGCCCTCAACCGAGCGGCGCGGCGCAACGAGATGCGGCTCGACAGCCTGAACGTGGTGCTCGAGGAGTCTGCCCGGACGGATGAGCTGACCGGGCTCGGGAACCGGCTGAGCCTCAGATACGACCTCGCCGGCATCCGTTCACGGATTGCACGGCACGGGGACAGGTATACGGTGCTGATGATCGACCTCGACCGGTTCAAGGCGATCAACGATCGGCTCGGTCACGTCGAGGGTGACCAGGTCCTCCGATCCGTCGCCGCATGCCTCGCGGCCGGTGTGCGAGGCGAGGACCGCGTGTACCGGTACGGTGGCGAGGAGTTCCTCGCGCTCATCCGGGTGACGAACCCCGAGGAAGCCCTGCTTGGCGCGGAGCGGATCCGACGGTCCGTGGAGGAGGTCGGCATCCCCCACCCCGCCAATCCGCCGCACAACGTGGTCACCGCATCGATCGGGGTCGCGATGATCGGGCCACAGGATCTCGGGCGAACGGACGACGCCTGGATCGCCCCGGCAGATGCCGCCCTGTTTCGCGCCAAGACGAACGGGCGAAACCGATGCGAGGTGGAGGACCCCGCACCCGGTGAACCGATCGGCATCGGGGGTGGCAGGATCACCTGACGCGCGGTTGACGGGGTTCCGCTTGCATGCGATAGTTGCACGTGCAACCACCGCTCAGGAACACGATCATGCCCGCCGTCACCGTCGACGACATCACCGTCCTCCCCCGCATCCCCGTCCCCGACCCGATGGCCGCCACCCAGCGGCCCGTCCGTGGCCTGACCAGTGCGCCCAGCGCGTTCGAGGGCGAGGGCTTCCCCGTCCGGCGCGCGTTCGCGGGCGTCCTGCTCGAGGACCTCGACCCGTTCATCCACCTCGACCAGATGGGCGAGGTCGAGTACGCACCGGGCGAGCCCAAGGGCACGCCGTGGCACCCGCATCGCGGCTTCGAGACGGTCACCTACATGCTCGACGGCACGTTCGAGCACCAGGACTCGAACGGCGGCGGCGGCGTGATCACCAACGGCGACACGCAGTGGATGACCGCCGGCGCGGGCATCCTCCACATCGAGCGCCCGCCGGAGTGGCTGGTCGCCGCGGGCGGGCTGTTCCACGGGTTCCAGCTGTGGGTCAACCTGCCGCGGACGCAGAAGCTCGCCCTGCCGCGGTACCAGGACATCCGCGCCAGCGAGGTCGCGCTGCTGTCATCGCACGACGGCGGTGCGCTGGTACGCGTCATCGCGGGCGACGTCGCGGGCCACGCGGGACCCGGCTCGACCTACACGCCGATGACGCTCGTCCATGCGACCCTCAGCCCCGGTGCCAGGCTCGAGCTGCCGTGGCGGCCCGACTACAACGCCCTCGCCTACGTCCTCGCCGGGCATGGGACCGTGGGCGCCGAGGGCCGGCCCGCCCGGCTGGGCCAGCTGGCGGTGTTCGGGCCGGGCGATGCGCTGGCCTTCGAGGCGGACCGGGTCCAGGAAAGCCGCGCGCCCAACCTCGACGTCCTCGTGCTCGGCGGCCGCCCGATCCGCGAACCGGTGGCGTGGATGGGACCGTTCGTGATGAACACCCGCGAGGAGGTCATCCAGGCGTTCTCGGACTACCAGGCGGGACGCCTGGGATCGGTCCCGGCGGTGCACAACGCACCCAACACGCTGGTCGAGACGCGCCGTGCCGAGGACGGATCCTCGGCCTGAGCGCCGGAGCGTCGACCTAGCCGGTCATCCGGGCGCGGCCACCCGCGTGGTAGCGGTCCATCAGCTGGGCCACCGCGTCGCGCGCCGCGCGCCACTCCTCCTGGTCCCCGAAGATGTCGGGGTCGCGGCCCCATCGCTGGAGCTGCGTCATGGCCATCACGATCGCGTTGTGCTGCGCGAGGCGGTTCCGGCCGGCATCGACCACGCCCGTGACCAGGTAGCGCCGGACCAGGTCGAACGGTGCCTGCCAGTGCCCGATCCGGATCCGATCGTGCTGCCGAAGCGTCTCCAGCCACGCGTCGTCGCCCACCGGGTATCGCTCGTGCTCGTCGACGTGGGCGTTGATGTCGAGCCGGAACCCGGGCCGGGCCATCGACGGCAGGCGGCCGTCATCGTCGGTCGACCGATAGCACACGGGGCACGTGGCCAGCTTTGCGAACTCGGGCGGGGCGTCCCCGAACCTGACGCCGCAGCGCCGGCAGATCTGGGCACCGGCACGGGTCGCGACGGTGCCGCACTGGAGGCAGACGAGATCGGCGGTCGGTGCCGGCATGAGGTCTCCTGGGGTCCGGGAACGGGTGGGTGGAACGCGCTCGACCCATCGTCGGGCACGACGAGGCCGGCGGCGAGCGGCGATTCGGTCCCGGTGCCCATCCCCCGAATGGGGTAAGCCGTGCTCCCGGGAGCACGCTCGTCCCCTCAGCGAGCGACGGCGGCCTCGATGATCGCGCCGGCTTCGTCCAGGATCCGCGCCAGGTGCGCCTCGCCGCGGAAGCTCTCCGCGTACAGCTTGGTCACGTTCTCGGTCCCCGACGGGCGGGCGGCGAACCAGCCCTCGGTGCTCACCACCTTGAGGCCGCCGATCGGAGCGTCATTGCCGGGGGCTCGGGTCAGCTTCGCCGTGATCGGATCGCCGGCGAGGGTGGTCGCCCGGACCGCATCCGGGGTCAGCCGCTCCAGTGCGGCCTTGAGCTCGGGGGTTGCCGGGGCGTCGATCCGGCGGTACGCGGGCGCACCGAACCGGGCCGTCAGCCCCGCGTAGACCTCGGCCGGGTTGCGGCCCAGCCGCGCCGTCAGCTCGGCCGCGAGCAGGCACGCGGTGATGCCGTCCTTGTCCGTCGTCCAGACGCTGCCGTCGAGGCGCAGGAAGGAGGCGCCGGCGCTCTCCTCGCCGCCGAACCCGATGGTTCCCTCGACCAGCCCGTCCACGAACCACTTGAAGCCCACCGGGACCTCGACCAGGCGGCGACCGAGGTCGGCCACCACCCGATCGATGATCGAGGACGAGACGAGGGTCTTGCCGACGGCGACGTCGGCGCCCCATCGGCGATGGCCGCCGAACAGGTACGAGATCGCCGCCGCCAGGACGTGATTGGGGTTCATCAGCCCGCTCCCCGGGACGACGATCCCGTGGCGGTCGGCGTCGGTGTCGTTGCCCAGGGCGAGGTCGAACCGGTCGCGAAGCTCGACGAGGCGCGCCATCGCGAACGGCGAGGATGGGTCCATCCGGATCCGGCCGTCCCAGTCGAGGGTCATGAACCCGAACTGGGGATCGACGGCGTCGTTGGTCACGGTGAGGTCGAGCCCGTACCGCTCGCCGATCGCGCCCCAGTAGTCGACCGCCGCGCCGCCCAGCGGATCGACGCCCAGGTGCAGGCCGGAGGCGGCGATCGCGGCCATGTCCACCACGTGCTCGAGGTCCGCGACGTACGTGCCCAGGAAGTCGTGGGGCGTTGCCTGGGCGCGCGCGCGTTCGAACGGCACCCGCGGGATGCCGGCCAGCCCGTCCGAGCCGCGCGCCTCGAGGATCCGGTTCGCCTCGTCCTGGATCCACCGCGTCACGTCGGTGTCGGCCGGCCCGCCGTTCGGTGGGTTGTACTTGAACCCGCCGTCCTCGGGCGGGTTGTGCGACGGCGTGACCACGATCCCGTCCGCGAGGCGACGCCGACCGCCGTTGCCTCGATCCGCGCGGCCGCGGTCGTTGTGCGCGGGGTCGCCGTCGCGGTTGGCGACCAGGATCGCGTGCGACACCGCTGGCGTGGGCGTATATCGATCCGCGCTGTCGACGCGGACGTCGACCTCGTGCGCGGCGAGCACCTCGAGCGCCGTGCGCCAGGCGGGCTCGGACAGCCCGTGCGTGTCGCGGCCGATGAACAGGGGGCCGGTGTAGCCCTGCGACGCCCGATAGCGGCAGATCGCCTCGGTCGTGGCCAGGATGTGGTCCTCGTTGAACGCCGCGTTGAAGGCCGAACCCCGGTGACCGGACGTCCCGAACGCGACCCGCTGGGCCGGGTCCGAGGGATCGGGGTGGACGTCCCGGTAGGCTGCCAGCAGGGCGTCGACGTCGACCAGGTCGGATGGACGGGCAGGCTGGCCGGCGCGCTCTTGCTGCGGCATGCGGACCTCGATGTGGGGCGGGACGGCCCCACGATACCGCTGCGGCCGAGCGTCCGCGCCTCACTGGCTGTCCGACGGCGAGCCGCGCGAACGTCGGCGCGCCCGCCGGGCGGACGTCGACGCGCGCCGGCACCGAGCGTGGTCTGGCAGGCCACGTAACCGGGCTGGCCGGGGCCGGCACGCGCCCGCCGAGCGAGAGCGTGGCGCGGCAGGCCACGTAACCGGGCTGGCCGGGGCCGGCGCGAGTCCGCAGGGCGAGATCGTTGCCTGGCGGGCCACGAAACCGCGGTTGACCGGGGCGGGCCGGGGCTGGCGCGCGCCCGCCGAGCGAGATCGTGGCGCGGCAGGCCACGAAACCGGGCTTACCCGTGCTGACGCGTGCTCACACGGCGAGATCGTGGCCGCATAGGCCACGCCGGATCGGGCCGCGCGCGACCGCGGATCTACGATCGGCGATCCGCGACGCGGCTCAGATCCGCGACGCGCCCACCAGCTCCGGCTGCGCCTCGGCGATTGCCGCAACCAGCGGTGCCATCAGCGGTGCCACCGGCGTCGGCCCCTGCACGATCCCGTCGCGCATCCGGATCACGCGGTCGCAGGCCTCGGCCACCTCCGGATCGTGGGTCACCAGGATGAAGGTCTGGCCCTGCTCGCGGTTGAACCGGCGCAGGATCCGGAGCACCTCCACCGAGCGCTCGGTGTCGAGGTTTCCGGTGGGCTCGTCGGCGAGCACCAGGCCGGGCCGGTTGACGAGCGCCCGGGCCAGGGCTACGCGCTGCTGCTCGCCGCCCGACAGCTCGGCGGGCCGGTGGCCCTGGCGATCGGCGAGCCCGACCAGCGTCAGCGCGTCCATCGATGCGGTCCTGGCCGCGGCTCCCCGGACCCCGGCGTAGTCGCACGCGAGGGCCACGTTCTCGAGCGCGGTCATCGTCGGCACGAGGTTGAAGTCCTGGAACACGAAGCCCATCGCCTGGGCTCGGATGCGCGTTCGCTCACGCTCGCCGAGGTCGATCACGTCCCGCCCGTCGAACCGCAACCGGGGCTTGGCCTCGGCATCGAGGTCGGGCGCGTGGAGCAGCCCCAGGATGTGCATCAGCGTGCTCTTGCCCGAGCCGGACGGCCCGATGATCGCGACCATCTCGCCGCGCTCGATCGATACGTCCACCCCGCGCAGCGCTTCCACGAAGTTGCGCCGGCCGAGCCGGTACGTCTTGCGGAGGTTGGAGCCTTCGAGGAATGCCATCAGTCGATCCCCTCGTCGCGTCGCTGCGCGGTCATTCGTATCGGAGGGCGGTGACGGGGTCGAGCCGGGCCGCGTGCACCGCGGGAACCAGCCCGGCCACGGCGCCGAGGATGGTCGAGAACAGGACCGCGCCGATCGCGGTGCCGGTGGTGAGCTGGAACAGGACGGTCCCGGAGGAGCGACCCGACTCGTTGGCAACCACCACGACCAGGGCGCCCAGCCCGAGGCCGATCGCCCCGCCGATGAAGCCGATCAGGCCCGCCTCGAACACGAGCTCGCGGACGATCCGGATCCGGCTGCCGCCGATCGCGCGCTTGATCCCGATCTCGCGCGTGCGCTCCGCGATCGACATCGCCATCGTGTTCACGACGGACAGGCCGCCGACGACCAGGCTGATCAGCGCGATCCCGACCAGGATCGAGTTGAGGATCGAGGTCGCGGACCCGATCTGCTGGTCGAAGTCCTTGCCGGTCATGGCTGCGACGCCCGGCACCTGGGCCTCGATCCGGTCGGCGAGGACCTCAATGTCCACGCCCGGCTCGGGATACACCGTCATGGTGGTCGCCAGCCGGTATGGGTCTAGCGGGCCCTGCACCACGGGCGGCAGCGACCGGTACAGCAGCAGCTGCGCGGCACGGAGCGGGACGGAGGCCGCCTGGTCCGGTGCGGTCAGGGTGGGTTCCATGATGCCGACGACCGTGAACGTCGAGCCACGCAGGTCGATCGTGTCCCCCACGTGCTTGTCGTACTTGCGGGCGATGTCCGACCCGAGGACCGTGACCAGCGCGCTGGCGTCATCGGCCGTGAGGGCGCGCCCTTCCGCGTAGTGGATCTCGAACGTGTCCATGCCCTTGTCGGAGCCGAACTCGGCACCGTCGATCATCGGCGGGACGCCCATCGTGATCGCGCTCTGATCGCCCATCAGCACCATGACCGCGGGCTGGACGGCGGCGACGCCATCGATCTTTCGCACGTCGTCGGCTTTCGAGATCGCCATCGGCACCGCCGAGAAGCCGCCCATCGATCCGGCGCTGTCGCTCAGCGAGATCTTGTCCGCGTAGTAGCTGCTGCCGCCCTCGACCAGGGCGCTGATCTTGTTGGCCATCGAGCCGAACACGACCAGCGCCCAGATGCCGATCGTGATGCCCAGGATGGTCAGGGCCGTCCGCACCGGACGACGCCCAAGGTCCCGTACGTGACTCATCGTGACTCCGCCTGCCGCTCGCGCGGACGCTGTCCGGGAACAGGGTCCCTCCCGCCGGGCGGGCTGGGGGAGCGCGTACCGATCCGGCGCCGAAATGCTAGGAATGGGCGCCATCCCCGAGGAAGGGCCGATCCGCCCATCCACGGGATCCGTGATTCCCGGCGATGGGCCCGCGACCCCGCAACTCCGGCGATGACGTTGCGTCCGGGGGTGTCGGGCTCGTAGGATGGACGGCAACCCGAGCCAGCACCTCGTACGGGGCTCGTTCGAGTCCGCCGAACGGCGCGTCCGTAGCGGCGGCCGAATGCATGAGCCCGCGATGACCTCAGGCCGGGTCGGAGGTACGCACATGGCGACTGTGACGTTCGATCACGTCTACAAGCGATACGGTGAGGTCACCGCCGTGTCGGACCTCAACCTCGAGATCGGCGACGGCGAGTTCATGGTGCTCGTCGGCCCGTCGGGCTGCGGCAAGACCACGAGCCTGCGGATGATCGCCGGGCTCGAGGAGATCAGCGACGGCGATCTCAAGATCGGCGAGCGCGTCGTCAACGACGTCGCACCCAAGGATCGCGACATCGCGATGGTGTTCCAGAGCTACGCGCTGTACCCGCACATGTCGGTCCGCGACAACCTCGCGTTCGGCCTCAAGCTGCGCAAGGTCGCCAAGACCGACATCGACAAGCGGATCAACGACGCGGCCGGGATCCTCCAGCTCGAGAAGCTGCTGGACCGCAAGCCCAAGGAGCTGTCCGGTGGCCAGCGCCAGCGCGTCGCGCTCGGCCGGGCGATCGTCCGCGAGCCCGCCGTGTTCCTGATGGACGAGCCGCTGTCCAACCTGGACGCCAAGCTCCGCGTCCAGACACGTGCCGAGATCGCGCGACTCCACCAGCGCCTGGGCACCACGATGGTCTACGTCACCCACGACCAGGTCGAGGCGATGACGATGGGCCAGCGGATCGCGGTCATGAGCGACGGCCTGCTCCAGCAGGTCGGCACGCCGCAGTCGCTGTACGACCATCCGAAGAACCGCTTCGTGGCGGGCTTCATCGGCAGCCCGTCGATGAACTTCATCGAGGTCAACGTCCCGGGCGGCGGCACCACCGACCTGTCCGAGGGCGGCTTCCACTTCCCGCTCCCGCCGACCTACCGCGAGGCGCTCCAGAGCGCCGGATCGAAGGTCATCGCCGGGTTCCGGCCGGAGCACCTCCAGCTGGGCGAGGCCACCGGCACCAGCGCCACGATCCAGGGCAAGGCGGACGTCGTCGAGTACCTCGGCAACGAGGAGCTGCTCCACGTGACATCCGACAACCGGGAGCTGGTGGCGATCGTCGACTCCTCGCACAACGTCCGCCCGGGCGACATCCTCACGCTCCATCTTCCGGTCGAGAAGCTCCACCTGTTCAACGCCGACACCGGGGCCTCGCTCGTACGCAACTGAGCGACCGCAACGGCGGCAGCCCACGTCAATCGATCCGGCCGGTCCGTCCTCGCGACGGGCCGGCCGTGTTCATGCACGGAACCTCCATGACCGATCCCGCAACCCACCCCCACAACGCGCCGTTCGGCGACGATCCGCTCGAGGAGCACGTCGTCGCCTCGCGCCTCATCCACCGCGGCCGGTACATGGAGTTCCGGGTCGACACCATCGAGCGGGCCGACGGGTCCACCGGGACGCGCGACGTGGTCGGTCACCCGGGCGCCGTCGCGATCCTCGCGATCGACGACGACGGCCGGCTGCTGCTGGTCCGGCAGTGGCGGATCCCCGCCCGCAGCGCGCTGCTCGAGATCCCCGCCGGCACGCTGGACGTCCACGACGGTGCGACCGAGGATCCGGATCTCGCCGCGAAGCGCGAGCTCGAGGAGGAGACCGGCCACCGCGCCACGACGTGGCGGAAGCTGGCGACGTTCTGGACCGCGCCAGGGTTCACGTCGGAGCTGATGCACCTGTACCTGGCGACGGGGATCACCGGCGCCCAGGGTGACGACCGGCTCACGCCGGACGAGGACGAACGCCTGGAGCTTCGGCACGTCGGGGCGGACGAGGCATTCGGCATGGTCGAGCGAGGCGAGATCCGCGACGCGAAGACGATCCTCGGGATCCTGTGGCTCAGCCGGCTCCGCACGACGGGCGGTTGGTGAGCCGCGCGGCGGGGAGGTCGCGGGCGCCGGTCATGAGCGGCGGCGGGCCGGTCGGAAGCCGCCGGTCCTAGTCGGTCGTCCGATCCCCGTCGGCGGGTGCGGGGAGCCGCGCCAGCGCACCCCGGTACAGCGCCGATGAGGGTGCCAGCGCGACGGCGAGGCGCAGGTGCGTCCGGGCCTCGCGCAGGCGACCGAGCCGCTTGAGGCTCTGCCCCAGCGCGTAGTGCCCGTAGTGGGACGACGGATCGACCTCGAGCAGCGCGAGGAATGTCTCCCGCGACTGGTCGTGCTGGGCCGAGTTGAAGTAGGCGCGACCGAGCGCCTCGAGGATCGATCCCTTGCCGGGCTCGAGCCGGCGCGCGCGCTCGAGCACGACGGCGGCCTGCGCGAAGTGACGCCGGCGCAGCAGGTCATGGCCGCGCAGGAGCAGCCCGTACGCGCTGTCCCGA
Source organism: uncultured Chloroflexia bacterium (assembly GCA_963749705.1). Taxonomy (GTDB): domain Bacteria; phylum Chloroflexota; class Limnocylindria; order Limnocylindrales; family CSP1-4; genus CAIXZV01. The sequence goes on from CAVVNQ010000008.1 coordinate 187,412, forward strand.
TCGTCGGCGGGGGCGGATGGATGCCCGCCGCCGTCGTCGTCCGGGGGCGGGGCGGGGTCGAGGCGCTCGTTCACACGACGATGCTGCCACGGGTCGCGGTTGCGCGTGTCGGGAGCCCCGGGTGGCGCCGGACGCCGGCCTGACGACGAGTCGGACGACGAGACCACGCCGACGACGATCGCCGGCGTCAGCCCGCTCGCGACCTAGCTGCCGCCGTCCCGCCAGGTGGCCAGGTCGAGCGGTCGCAGACGCGGGCTCTCGGTACGGCCCGGGATGCGCCCGCGCTTGGCGATCGGGGCGCCGTCAATCTCTTTGATGTCGCCCGTGAAGTCGATCGGGGTGGCACCCGAGATGAAGCTGCCGACGGCGAACGAGTCGACCGGGGCCTGCATCTCGCGGAAGTACCGGATCCGGTCCGGGTTGAGCCCGCCCGAGACCGTGATCGTCACGTGCTCGAAGCCCGCCTGGTCGAGTCGCGCCCGGATCTCGGTCACCAGGTCCGCGGTGACGCGACCGCGCTCCGACGGCGTGTCCAGCCGGATCCCGTACAGGCGATCGCCGAGCGCGCGCGCCACGCGCAGCGCCTCCTCGGCCTCGTCCTTGAACGTGTCCACGAGCACGATCCGGGGCACCTCGGGCGGCATGTCCCGATCGAACGCCTCGGCGGCCCGGACCGTGTCGCCAAAGATCAGCACCAGCGAATGGGGCATCGTGCCGGTCGGATTGAGGCCGGCCAGGTTCGCTCCCGCCGGCGTCGAGGCACCGACGCAGCCGCCCACGATCGCCGCGTAGTCGAGCACGTCCGTGATGTCCGGGTGCACATGGCGCGCGCCGAAGCTGATGACCGGCTGCGGCGCGGCGGCCTCCACGCAGGCGCGCGCGGCGGTGGCCCAGCCGGTCGACTGGGACAGCATCCCGAGCATCGCCGTCTCGTACAGGGCAAATGCGCGGTAGCGCGCACGGATGCGCAGCACGATCTCCTTGGGCGCCACGCGGTCCCCGTCGTCGAGCGCCTCGACCACGGCGCCGGGCTCCTCGGCCAGCACGTGCCCGATCAGGTTCTTGGCCTCGCCCATGCCGCACAGGACGGCGTCCGAGCGACAGAACACCTCCATCGTCACGACGGGGTCCAGCCCCTCCTGGTCGAGGATGCTGCTGGCGCGCGCGAAGTAGACGTCGGCGGTCGCACCCGAGAGGATCTCGTGCGACGGCTGGATGCGCTGGAGGCCCATCAGGCGCTCGCGCGATCCGCTGCCGTGGGCTCGGTCACGAGGGGCCAGCTCCTTCTTCGACGTTCGGTCCGGCTGCAGGGTCGCCGTCCGGGGGCGCGCTGGGCGGGAGTGTAGCGTACCGATCCGGCCACGCCGGCGATGCCGGCGACGCCGGGGTGCCCGCTGCCTGCGGATCCGCCGCGCGGACGTCCGCTGCCGCTGCGCCGGGTGCCCCCACGACCATCGAGGCCCCGGCAGCGGCCTCCGCGCGGCGTCGGCGGACACGACGGCGGCGGACCAGGAGCAGGAGCACGAGCAGCACGGCACCGATGCCCAGGCCGATCTCGATCGCCCGGGTTCGGCCGAGCTCGGGAGCCGCGGCGAGCACCGACGCGACCAGGGCCGCTCGCGAGGCCGCGGTGCCGAGGTCGCCGGCCGTCCATGCTCCGCGCGCCGCGGCCAGGTCTGCGTCCGGGTCATGCCCGTCGAGCCCGAGCGTCACCAGCCAGTCGCGCGGCGCTGCCGCCGCGAGATCGGCCGTCGCGACCGCCTCGAGCGCGGTCTCCGTCTCCTCGGCCAGGGCGGTCGCCGAGGCCAGCGCGGTCGCGTCACGCGCGTGCTCGAAGGCCGTCTCGAGATCGCCGGATGGCGTGAGCCCTTCGCGGGCGGCGAGGGTCGCCGTCTCGTCGCGGAGGTCGACGATCCGTGCAGCCGTCGCGATCCGGTCGTCGGCGTCGGTGAACTGCCAGGCGTCGAGCGGCTGGCGGACCGCATATGGCGTGGCCCAGCCAGCCTCGGCCGTCAGCAGCGCGTGGTACGCGTCGCGGGCCGTCGCTCGCGCCCGCAGCACGTCCGACGAGCCCGGCGGCAACGCCCATGTCTCCATCAGGCCGGCGACCCCGGTCGCACCGCCCAGCTCCTCGGTGAGGTCGAGGAACCGCCGCCAGTCGTTGGGCAGGGCGGCCGGCTCGGGCGGTCCGTCCCCGACGTACGCGGTGGTCCGGGCCTGCGCCGCGGCGAACACGAGGCGCATCCCCGCCTCGCCCGCCGAGGTCACGATGTCGCTCATCACGAGCCACGACGCGTCGTAGCCGTACTGCTCCGCGGCGGCGCTCTTGTCGTCCTGGATGGGGGCCGGTGGCGGCCAGCTGTTGAGCGGGAACGCAGCGGCATCGGTGCGGGCCACGTCGCCATGGCCCTGCGGGTCCCGGCCCAGCGCGACCAGCACGCGCAGGGCGTACTCGTCAGCGAGGCCCTCGGTGATCCAGCGCTCGACGAACAGGGAGCTCGTGAACCAGGCGTGCGATGCCTCGTGGATGATGGTCAGGTCGTCGAGGTCCTCGCTGATCGTGATCTGGTCCTCGGCCGTGTCGTAGAACCCCGCGTATCCCTCGAGCAGCGGCGTGTGCACCTCGATCACGGACAGGGGGCCCTGCACGGGCCACGGAAGCCCGATCCGGGACACCAGCTGCGGCACGCCGCGCGTCAGCAGGTCCGCGACCCGGCTGCGCCACGCAGAATCCTCGGGCCAGCCCCGGACGATGATCTCCTCGCCGCCCTGGATGTCCAGCCGGTCGCTCGTGAGCCCGGCATCGTTGCTGGCGTTGACCCATGCGTACCACGTGAGCGGGTCGGTGGTGCTCGCGGTGAGCACCGTGGTGGTGCCGTCGAAGGTGCGCTGGAAGGTCTCGCCCGAGACGTCCACGGTGAAGGCGCCGGGAACCTCGATTCGGACCGAGCCGCTGTCGCCGAACGCCCAGGCAAGGAACGTCGCAAACGCCTTGCCGACCCGGACGTCGCTGGCGGACCTCGGCCTGCCCGCCGGCAGGTCGAACGTCAGCCGGACGCTGGTCGACTCCCGGTAGTACAGGTTGGCGCGGAACAGGACCGTGGCGAGGCGATAGCCGGTCTTGCGCACGGACGACACGGGGACCGTGACGCCGTCCTGGGTGGCAGCCAGGTGGGTCGCCTCCGGCTGGACGCCGAGATTGACCCCGTCATACCAGTAGCGCGTGACGAGGCCGCCGCTGACCTGGTCCGGCGTCATGTTCCGGATCGTTGCGTCGACCGTGACCTGCACGACCGATCGCTCGGGGACGACGACGTAGCGCGCGGCGGTCGTGACGACGAGCCCGTCCGCCGCCCGGACGGATGGGGCGGCGAATGGGCCCAGGAAGGGTGCGACCGTCGGCGCGGCGGGCGGGACGATCGCTGCGGCAAACGCGAGCAGGAGCGCCAGCGGAAGCGCGATCGCCGCCCCGGGGCGAACCCGACGGCGACGCATCAGACCGGGCTTGCCCTTCGGGCGCGCCGCTCGCGCCGGGAGCGCCGGGCGCCACCCGCGATCGCTCCGAGGAGCAGGAGCACGGTCGCGGCGAGGGCGATCAGGAACAGCATCCGGCGGCGGCCTTCCTGCCAGGCGCCGCTCCACGCGGTGATGGCGGCGTTGGATGCGGTCAACGTCGCGTCGAGGTCCCCGCGCCCGAATGCCGCGCGCGCGGCTGCGAGGTCGACATCGGGGTGGGCGTCCAACAGGCCGACCTGGGTCAGGATGTCCGGATCGGCAGGGCGTGCCGCGGTCGCCCCCTCGATCGAGAGCAGGGCATTGAGCTCATCCTGGGCCTCGGTTGAGGCATCGGTCAGCGACCCGCGCTCGAACGCGCGCTGCATCACGTCGGGCGGCGTCAGGTCGTCCAGGGCGGCCCGCTTCTCGAGCGCGGCACGCTGCGCCAGCACCGTGCGCGCATCCGCCATCAGCCCCTCGGCGACGTCGAACTGCCAGGCGCGCAGGGCGTCTCGGATCGCCTTCGGCAACGCCCATCCGTCCGCGACTGCGAGCGTTCGGTGATAGGACGTGATCGCCGAGGCGCGTGCATCGAGCAGCGACAGCTCGTCGGGGCGCACCACCCACGTCCGCCACAGGTCCGTGAAATCCTTGCCCGTCTCCGCCTCGAGCAGGTCGAGCAGACCACGCCAGTCGGGCGGCCCGGGGCTCGCCTCGGGGGCGGCTGCCCCGGCGGGTGCCGTCTCGCCGGCACCGGCCGGGGGCTGGTAGGCACCGGTCCCGGCCGCGACGTCGACCCACACGCGCCGCAGCGCCTCGTCGCCGGCGCGGTCCGCGATCGCCCGGGCGAGCTCGAGCGACGCCGCGTAGCCGTAGGCCTCGACCGCGGGATCGCTGGTCGCCGACGTCGGGCTCCAGGCGTTGAGCGGGATGCTTGCGGCCGCGATCTTGTCGGTCATCACGGGCGAGGTGTCCTTGGTGCCGACCGCCGCTGCCGTCCGCGACGCATACAGCGAGGCAAAGCCCTCGTTCGCCCAGCGGTCCGCGAGCAGGGTGCCGTTGAACCACCCATGAGCCGCCTCGTGGATGATCACCAGGTCGGCCGCCCAGTAGGCGATCTCGATCCGGCTCTCGCTCGGGTCGTACAGGCCCGCGTAGCCCCCGCTGGTGCGGCTCTCGGCCTCCTGGACGGCGACCGGGTCCGTATGCGGCCACGGCAGCCCGATCTCGGCAGCGAGCTCGGGCAGGCTGTTCGACAGCACGCCGCCCACCTTGTCCGCCCAGGTCGGGTCATCGGCCCACGCGCGCATGGTGAGCGCGATGGGCTGGCCGGCCGCGTTGATCGTCAGCGGCGTGTCCGCGTAGGTGGCATCGCGCTGGCCGGTGACGTACGCGAAGAACGTGAGCGGCTCGGCGATGGGCCTGGTCGTGAGGCTGGTGCCGCCGGTGTCGGTTGTCCGGGTGTCGTCGAACGCCCCCGTGTCCACGGTGACCGTGTAGCCGGGAGGAAACAGCACCGTGACCGTGCTGCCCTTCGCCCCGTCGCTGGCGAACGCCCAGACCGGGAACGAGGCAAGCACGCCCCCGATCCTGACCTGGGCATCGGGTGACCCGGCGGCATCCTTGACATCGAAGGTCAGCGTGAACGTCTGCGTCTTGCCGCTGTACAGCCTCGCCCCGAAGTCGATCCGCAGCATCGTGTATGTCGCGTCGCGCTTGGTGACATGGACCGCCGCTCCCTTGGCGCCGGACAGCTTGACGTTCGAGATCCCGGGCAGGACCGCCAGGTTCGCGCGCTCGAAGTAGTACCGGTGCGTCTTGGTCTCGGCCTTGTTGTTGCGGGCCGTGATCTTGACCGCGACGTGCACCAGCCGGCTCTCGGGCTGCAGCTCGTACGTCGCGTCGGTGACCAGGGTGAGGTCGGTCGCCGCTGCCCGCGCGACCGGCGCCGGCGCAAGCCCGATGGCGGGGGCCAGGAGCCCGACCACGATCACCGTCGCGATCGCCGCCAGGATCCGCGACATCCCGCGCCCCCGCGCGACCCCCGTCATGCCGGTGTCCCGGCGGCGTGCGTCCCGGCGGTGCCCGTCCCGGCGGCGTCGGTCCGGGCGGAATCCGCCCCGGCCGAGTCGCGCGGAGCCGGCTCGGTGTCCATCGGCCCGGGATCCACCAGCTCGCGGACCGCATCCCCGTAGCGTTCGAGGACGGTGCGACCCGGCCCCGGACCGGCTGCGGCGACGGGCTCGGCCGGCCAGCCGCCGGCCTTGAGCCATTCGACCGACTCCGCGTGGAAGCGGTCCGCGACGGCGAGCTGGCGCGCGATCGCCCGGCCCAGTGCGTCCCGGTCCACGGTCTCGATCGGGAGCTCGGCGACGAGCAGTGGCCGCTCGTCCTCGCCGATCGAGAACTTGACGAAGGGCAGCTCGTCGTTCCAGCGCAGCAGCTTGCGATACGACCGCCGGAACCCGTCGTTGATCGGCGGCGCGTAGTGCGCCCAGCAGATGAGCGCCAGCGCCGGGTCGAGGATCAGCGTGATCCGGAGCGCGGCGCGCCGACGCCCATCGAGGACCAGGTCCCAGGACGTGATTCCCTCGCGATCGGCGCGCTCCAGGGGCGCAAGACCGAGGTCGGCGAGCCAGCCCTCGACATCGGCCGGCCCACACGCCGACGCCCGGGGGGCGGTGGACATGGCGGGGAGTCTACCGGAGGTCGCCGCAGCGCCCGGAGATCGTTCGATGCGAGCGGCGAAGGGCGACTACTCCACGGCTGCCGAGGCGCGCCCGCCGGGCGCGACGGGTTCGGCCGCGCTGGCGGTGGCTCGCCGGGCGGTGGCGGGCTTGCGATCGACCGTGCCGCCCGATCGGACCGTCCGGGTCGTGAAATCGCCCGAGCGAACCTTCTCCCCGACCTTCACGTTGCGGCCCAGGCGCGTGCCCCGCGGCACCACCGACTGCTTGCCCACGACGGTGATCCCGGTGTTCAACCGGCCGGGCTCGGCCTTGTTGGGCGTGTCGAAGTCGGGCCCGTCGCCGATGATCGCGCCCTGGCCGATGACCACCTCCTTGTCCAGGATGGCCCGGTCGACGACGGCGCCGGAACGGATGACCGAGTCGAACATCACGATCGAGTCGCGGACCACGGCACCGACGTCGACCCGGACACCCGGGGAGAGCACGCTGTTGACGACGGTCCCGTTGATCACGCAGCCGTGCGAGATCAGGCTCCGGTGCACCTGCGCCGTGGACCCGATCTTGGCCGGCGCGCGCTCCTCGGACCGGGTGTGGATCAGCCATTCGCGGTCGTACAGGTCGAGCTCGGGCGTGTCCGCGAGCAGGGCCATGTTGGCCTCCCAGAACGACTGGATCGTGCCCACGTCCTGCCAGTAGCCGTCGAACCGGTAGCCGAACACGCGCGCGCCGCCCTCGAGCATGGCCGGGATCACGTTCGTGCCGAAGTCCGTCAGGTCGTCGGACAGCCAGCGGCGCAGCGCGCGCTTGGAGAACACGTACACGCCCATCGACGCAAGGTCGCTCCTGGGCTGCTTGGGCTTCTCCTGCCAGTCGATCACGCGGTTCTGCTCGTCGAGCGCGAGGATGCCCATCCGGGTTGCCTCGGCCAGCGGCACGCGGCGGACCGCGAGGGTCACGTCGGCGCGGTGCCGGCGGTGTGCCGCCAGGAACGGCGTGTAGTCCATCTTGTAGATGTGGTCGCCCGACAGGATCAGGACGGCGTCGCCGGCCTCGCGTTCGACCACGTTGAAGTTCTGGAGCACCGCGTCAGCGGTGCCGCGATACCACTCCGCGACCCGGCCCCGCCGGATGTACGGCTGGAGCAGCTTGACGCCACCCCTGGCCCGGTCGAGGTCCCACGGCCGCCCGAGCCCGATGTGGTCGTTGAGCGAGTGCGGGTTGTACTGGGTCAGGACCAGCACGTCGTCGACGCCGGAGTTGACGCAGTTGGACAGGGTGAAGTCGATGATCCGGTACTTTCCGCCGAACGGGACCGCGGGCTTGGCCCGCACCGACGACAGGATCGACAGGCGCTCGCCCTCACCGCCGGCGAGGATGAGCGCGATCACGGGCTTCACCATCCGTCGTTCCTCCGGGAGGGGGACCTTCCAGCCGCGATGCTAGCACCGGGGTCGGTCGCGGAATCATCGGGGACCGCGGTGTGCCGTGGCGTCCACGGGCCATGGGTCACCGCCGTTGACGACGGGTGAGGCGTCGTGCCGGTCAGACGAACAGCCGGGGGTTGGCGAAGTTGCCGTTGAGCTCGACCATCCAGTGCAGGTGCGCGCCGGTCGAGTGACCCGTGTTGCCCTCGTAGCCGATGACCTCGCCCTTGCTCACGACCTGACCGGCCCTGACCGGGTAGCGCGACTGCAGGTGGGCATACCAGGTGGTCAGGTTCGAGGCGTGGGCGATGATGACGATCCAGGCGGGGTCGGCGCCGTCCGCGTAGTTCCAGCCGATGTACACCACGCGCCCGGCGGCGGAGGCGCGGACGGGCGTGCCGTAGGCGGCGACGATGTCGATCCCGTTGTGGTAATGCGAGCAGCTGCCGTACGCGGGCTCCCACGAGAACCCGGTGCAGCCGAAGTCCTGGGTGACCGTTCCGGACATGGGCCAGATCAGCGTCCCGTTGTACTGCGACGGGATGTTCCCATGGCTGAACTGGGCGGCGACCAGCTGGTCGATCTTCTTCTGCAGCTTCTTCTTCGCCGACTCGGCGCTGGCCATCGCCTTCTTGAGCTTGGCGGCGTCGGCGCTCATCCTCGCGTAATCCGCCTTCTGCGCGGCGAGATAGGCCTTGACGGCCTTCTCGAGCTTGGCGAGCTTCGCCTGCGTCTTCTTGAGCTCCGCCAGCTTCAGCTCGAGCTCATCCTTCTGGACCCCGGCCTCCTGGCTCAGCTCGGTCGTCGCGGCCTGCGTCTGCTCCACGGTCTGGTGGAGCGACAGCAGCGTCTCCCGATCCGTCGCGATCTGCGCTGCGAGGAGGCGAGCCTGGTCCGCGGCGTCGAGCTGCGCGCTCATCTCGGCGAGCATGTCCGTGAACGACGCCCCGGACAGGAGCGTCTCGAGCATCGACGTCCGCTCGGCTTCGTAGGCCTGCCGGATCCGCTCGGCCAGCTCGGCCTTGCGGGCGCCGAGCTCCTCCTTCTTCTGCGCCTCCTGCGCCTCGATCCTCTGGAGCTCCTGGGTGAGGGACTCGAGCTGGCTATCGAGCGCCTCGATCGTCTTCTTGACGGCGGCCACGTCAGCCGCCATCGCATCGACCTGCTTGCGGGTCGCCGCGAGGTCCTCGGTGATGCCGTTCAGCTTCGTCTTGGTCTGGGCGATCTGCCCCTGGAGCCGCGCCTGCGACGCGTTGAGGCTCGCGATCAGCTTCTTCTGGTCGCTGATCTTCCTGGCCAGGGCCGCCTGCTGCGCCTGGGCATCGGCCAGGTCGTCGGCAGCCACACGGGTGGGGGTCACCGCCGGTGCGGCGATCATGCCGAGGACGAACGGGATCGTCAGCAGGGCGAGGAGGAAGCGGCGGCGGCGGTCATGTCCGGACCGCGGGAAGTGCTGCGCGACCTTGTGGCGTGTCAACGAGAAGGCGTCCTCATCTCGCGCGAGCGGTCACGCCATCGCATTGGCCTGAATGGCGCGACCCTTCGCCGGACCTGGCGCCGTCCGAGTGGGCACTCCCGAGACGACCTCTGCCGGTTTCCAGCGCAGTGTACCAGCGGCCCGCAACGTATCGGCGGCATTACATTCCCGCTGACGCCCGCGGGAGCTCCCGTTCCGTCGGCCGCCGCGGCTCGCGTTCCGTGCCCGGCTCGAGCTCCGGTTCCGTCGCCCACCGCCACGCGCGGTGCTAGAGGCCCAGGGGCGCCTATCTGCTGTCAGGCACCGCGGTGACCGGTGCTAGACCGACCCGGCGTTGATCGGAGCCGCATCGGCCGACTTTCGCGTGCGTGACCGACAGCTGGCGCGTGGCAAAAGGGTGGCAGGAACCAGGACAACACCACGCTCGGCGGTATGTGGCAGAAAGTGCGGACGGGCGACAGTCCGGCGGGCGAACCGGGCGCGAGGGTACGGCCGGGCGAAACGGTACGGCCGGCTGGCGACGCCCGGGCCGGCGACGGTCCGGCGTTCAGGTCACGACCCTAGCGGATGACCAGGATCGCCCACATCGCGCCGAAGATCAGGAACGGCCCGAACGGGATGTACGTCTTGAGGGTGATCCGCCGCGCGACGAGCAGGACGATGATCACGACGCCGGCCAGCAGCGCCCCGTAGACGACGCCCGAGAACATCCGGAACGGTCCCGTCAGCAGGCCGACCGACACCAGCAGCTTCAGGTCCCCCATGCCGATCGCGCCCTCGCCGAACGGGATGGCGACGACCGCCAGCGCCAGCGGAACCGCAATCGCAACGGCGATCGCGAGCGGGAGGTCGCCGACCGTCACCAGCGGATCGAGCCCGAGCAGCACGAACCCCAGCGCCAGCGGGATCGCGGGAAGGGTGATGACGTCCGGCAGCAGCCGCTGGTCGAGATCGGTGGCGAGGAGCAGCACCAGGGCGACGAGGTATGCGCCGAAGACCAGGCTCGATGCCGGCTCCTCGAACCGGGCCGCGAGCGCGCCGAGGGCGAGCGCCCCGGTGACCGTCCCGACCACGGTCCGCCAGTCGATCGGCCTGACGCTGCCGTCGTCGTGCGCGGGCCAGCGAGCGCCGATCCGGTCCGCGGCAAATCCCCAGCCCGCGCCGAGGACCGCCAGAACCGCCGCGAGGGGTGTGATCACGGAGCGGAGTCTATCGGGCCGGGATGCACGGCTGGACGCCATCGCCCCCGGCGCAGGTCAGCTCCCGGCGGCCCCCGACAGCGCGAGCTCGACCAGCGTGGCGTGGGTCACGCCCGTGGCGCCGCGCGCGGCGTACGGGTAGGCCTTGCGGAAGTAGGCGCTGCCGCCGATGTCGAGATGGGCCCACGGCACGGTTCGGAACTGCTCCAGGAACAGCCCGCTCTTGACGAGCGAGCCGTCGCTGGTGCCGGTGTTCTCGAAGTCCGCATACCAGCTGGCCATCTCGGGCATGTAGTCCTTGACCAGCGGGATCCGCCAGTACCGCTCGCCCGCGCGTGCGGCCGCGGCCGACACGTCATCCCACCAGGGATCCGGCGTCGCGAACACGCCGGTCACGAGGTTGCCGATCGCGCGTCCGACGGCGCCCGTCAACGTGGCCACGTCGACGATGTGCGTCGCGCCCAGCTGCTCGGCGTAGGTCATCGCGTCGGCCAGGATCAGTCGTCCCTCGGCGTCGGTGTTGATGATGTCGACCCATTTGCCGTTGAGGGCCTTGACGATGTCGCCGGGGCGCGAGGCATGCCCGCCGGGCATGTTCTCGACCGCGGGCGCAACGGCGAGCAGCGGCATCCCGGGCGCGAGCCGCGAGGCCGTGGCGATGGCCGCGATCACGGTGCACGCACCGGTCTTGTCCATCTTCATCTCTTCCATCCCGCCGGACGGCTTGATGCTGATGCCACCGGAGTCGAAGCACACGCCCTTACCGACCAGCGCGAGATGGCGGTCGAGCTTGTCCCTGGCACCCTCCGCACCCGAGCGCATCACGATCATCCGCGGCGGGTTGTCGCTGCCCTTGCCGACCGCGAGGAACAGGTTCATGCCCATCTCGGCGGCGCGCTTCTCATCGATGACGTCGATCCACAGGCCGTGGGCTTCGGCGATCGCGCGCGCCTCCTCGGCGAGGACCTCCGGCGAGACGTCGTTCGCGGACCGGTTGGCGAGCCGACGGGCGATGTTGGCGCCATCCCCGATGATCTGGCCCCGCTCGGCCGATCGGGTGACCGTCGCGGCGTCCGCGCCGGGCGCGATCAGCACGAGCTCGTCCAGCTGCGGCGGCGCCTCATCGGAGTCCAGGCGGTAGATCGTCTTGGGATCGAAGGTCCCCTCGACGACGCCCCGGGCCACGAGCTCGGCGGCCAGCGGCATCCCGCCGTCGAGGTGGTCGGCGAGCGGCGACAGCCAGACGGCCATCGTGGTGGCCTCGCGATCGATCAACCGGCGAATCGCCGTCGCGCCCATCCGGCGGGCGGTCTCACGGTCGAGGACCAGCGCGTCGCCCGTGGCCACCATCAGGACATGTCGGACCGGGAGGTCACCGGAGGCCGCGAGGGTCTTCGGGTACCGGCGCCCGCGCAGCTCGCCGAAGGTGGCCAGCGCCCGAAGCTCGCCACCGGTTCGACGGTCGAGCACGTCGAGATCCCCGGTGAAGTCGGGGTCGCCGACCACGGGGATGACGAGGAGGTCGGCAGCGACCTCCCACGGCTGGTCGGTGACGACGCGGATCTGCACGGGAGAACGTCCTCCAGGAACACCACGAGCGGCTGCGATCGGCCGGCGTCGTGGCGAATGGCAACGCGGGATGTTGCCAAGAGTGTAGTCGGGGCGATGGTCGGGATGCCGCGCGCCGGGACCGCGTCCGGCCGGGGACGGCGGCAACGCGATCGGCCGCGCAGACGGAACGAGGATCAGCCCGGCAGCTCCGGCCCCTGCTGGAGGCGATGCTGCGCGTTGAGCGCGGCGTTGAGCGAGCCGCGTGCCTGCTCGATCGAGATCACGGCCTGGTTGAGCCCGCCTCGAGCGACGTCGGACATGATCAGCACCAGCCCCCGGTTGTCGGCAGGCAGGTCGGCGAGCGCCGCCTCCTCGGCGGTGAACGCCGCGCGGATCGCGTCGGTGATCCGCCCCTTGGAGTCGAGCAGGTCCTGGTACAGCGTCCGGAGCGCGGCATCGTAGGCGTCCAGCCGGCGCAGCCACTCGTCGAGCGTCGACACGTCGGTCGTTGCGGCCAGGCGATCGCGAAGCGATCTCACCCGGGCCATGGTGGCGTCGGAGCCGTCGAGCTCCTTGAGCGCGGCGGCATAGTGCGCGGCCGATCCCTGCCTGGCGGCAGCCGCGGTCTGCTGGTCGTGCTCGGAGAGCAGCCCGAACAGGCTCGCGGCGTCGTTGGCGCGACCGGTGAACGCCGCCCAGTCGGCCGCGAGCCCGATGGTGAGCAGGCGCGTGGAGCCGAGCTCGTCGAACCGCTCGCGGAGATCCGCCGACAGGCGCAGGGCCGCGCCGCTGCCGGTTCCGGGCACCTCGGCGAGGCTCGCATCGAGCGCCCTGGACTGGGCATCGACCGCACCGAGCTCGGCCGTCCCGGTGGCGATCGTGTCGTGGAGCGAATCGAGCTGGCCCGCGATCACCTGGGCCAGGGCCAGCCGGGCGGTCGTGCCGAGCGTCTCGACCCTGGTGGTGAGTCGCTCGAGCTCCGTGGTGGCCGCGTCGAGCGCCGGACGCGCGGCCTCATCGCCCGCCCAGGTCAGCTCCGCCCGGCTCGGGGTGCCGGGGACGTGGTCCATCGCGGCCACCAGGCCGGCGCCGCCGAGCGCGACGAGGATCGCGAGCAGGAGCCACACGAGGCGGACGACGAACCCTCGAGCGGCATGGACAACGGTCACGTGGCGGAGGGTAGCGGGTCGGTGCGGCCGGCGTCACCGGCGTCACCCGTCTGCGCGGGCTCGCCGCGTAACGCCCGCGCGGGGCGCTCGCCCGGGACGCCCGCGGGGCGCTCACCCGGTAGCGCCCGCGGGGCGCCGGCCCGCGAGCGACGACGAGATCAGCTCGCGTCGGGCTCCTGATCGCGGACCCTTCGTCGCAGGTGGGTGAGGCCGCCCTCCATCGGACGCGGCTCGAAGCCGAACGCGGTCCGGACGCCGTCCAGCGCGCCCACGTTGTCATATTTGAGCTGGCGCAGCTGGTCGGTGGCCACGGGGAACGGCAGCCGGATCGCCTCGGCCGCGGCGGCAACCAGGCGGATCAATGCGACGGGCACCGGCACCAGCAGCCGCCGCTTGCCCATGCCGCGCAGCACCTCCTCCATCAGCTCCCGGTAGGTCCACACCCGCGGTCCCCCGAGCTCGTACTCGTGGCCGATCGTCCGGTCGTCCGCAAACGTGAGGACGGTCGCACGCGCGAGGTCCTCGATCGCCAGCGGCTGGAACCGCGCCTCGCCCGTGCCCGTGATGGGCACGATCCCTGGGGACATGCGCACGAGGCCGGCGAGGATGTTGAAGAACCCGTCGCGCGGCCCGAACAGGAGCGACGGGCTGAGGATGGTCCAGTCGAGCCCGCTCTCGCGGACCAGCGCCATCGCCCTGGCCTTCGAGCTCGCGTAGTGAAGCTGTGGCTCGTCGACGACCCCCAGGGCGCCGAGGTGGACGAACCTGCGAATGCCCGCGTTCCCGGCCGCGACGAGGACGTTGCGCGTGCCCTCGGTGTTGACCAGGCGCAGGCTCGCACCGCCGTCCCAGTCGCGCGGGAGCGCGGCGAGATGGAGCACGGCGTCGGCGCCGGCGATCGCCGAGGCAAGGGTGTCGGGTGCCGTGACGTCACCCGCGCGGGTTTCGATGCGGGCTTGCCGGGCGGGACCGAGGCGACGGGTCACCTCGTCCGCGGCATCGTCGTCGCGTACGAGCCCCAGGACGTCATGACCGGCATCGATCAGGGCCGGCACAAGGTGGCTGCCGACGAAGCCGTTGGCGCCGGTGACGAAGATGGTCGACATGCTGGCGCTCCGATATCACGAAAGTTGCTATCCAACGGTAGCACGATATCGTCGATCGAGCAACGCCCGGCTCGGGGTTGGCCGGCTCGATGGATGCCCGCCCACCGGCCTACCATGCGGCCATGAGCGACCTCGATCCGCGCACGCTGCGCGCGCTCGTCCGTGCGATGCCCAAGGCGGAGCTGCACCTCCACCTCGATGGCTCGCTGCGCGTGGACACGGCGCTGGACATCGCCCGGACCCGAGGCGTGGACGCGCATCGCACGTTCGAGGGGATGCGCGCCGCGCTCGTCGGGCCGGACCAGGCGGCCGACCAGGCGCAGCTGCTGCTCGCGTTCGACCTGCCGATCGCCCTGCTCCAGGACGCCGAGGCGCTGGAACAGGCGGCCGCCGACCTGGTCGAGGACAAGGCGTTCGACAAGGTGCGCTACGTCGAGATCCGCTGGGCCCCGTTGCTCCACACGACGGGAGGCCTCACCGGCCGCCAGGTCGTTGACGCCGTCGCGCGGGGCGCCGGCTCGATGGCGCGCCGGACGGGGGTGGAGGTGCGCCTGATCGCGACGCTGCTGCGGTCGCATCTGCCCGAGGTCAACCTCGCGTTCATCGAGGACCTCGAGGCGCGGGGGCTGCCGGCGGGCCTGGTGGGCGTGGACCTGGCCGGCCAGGAGGCCCGGTTCCCCGATCCCGAGCGGCATCGCCCGGCGATCGACCTCGCGCGCCGGATCGGGCTCCACGTGACCCTCCACGCCGGCGAATGGGGCGGCTCCGCGCAGGTGCGTCGGGCCCTGACCCTGGATCCGGAACGGATCGCCCACGGACCGCTCGCGATCGACGATCCGGAGCTCGTCCGCGACCTGGCCACGACGGGGGTGTGGCTGGACCTGTGCCCCACCTCGAACGTCCAGGCCGGCATCGTGCCCACGCTCGCGGATCATCCGCTCGCCCGGCTGCTGCGGGCCGGCGTCCGGGTCACGCTCAACACCGACGACCTCACGGTTTCCGACGTGTCGCTGTCCGACGAGTACGTGCGCGCGGTCGAGCACATCGGGCTCACGGTCCGTGAGCTGTGGGGCGTGGACCTGGCCGCGCTCGACGCCGCCTTCTGCGACGAGCCGACGCGAGAGCGGCTGCGCGCCCAGTTCCTCGCCTGGGGCGCCGGGATCCCGGAGCTGGCGCCAACCGACTGACCCGGGCGAGCGCGCGTCAGGCCGCGGCCAGCTCCTCGAGCGCCCGGCTGAGCTCTGCCGCGTCGGCGGCGACCTTCGTCGGGCGCTGGTCGGGCGCCAGCGCATCGGCGGCCGCCCGGCTGGTGACCCCGGTGAGCATGAGCACGGTGCGGACGCCGACCGCACGCCCGGCCGTGATGTCGGTCAGCGCGTCACCGATCATGACCGCGCTCGCGAGGTCCCCTCCGGCGGCGTGCGCCGCGGCCTGGAGCAGGTACGGCTCGGGCTTGCCGATCGAGAGCAACGGGGCCGTCCGCGCGGCCGTCTCGACCGCCGCCACCACCGACCCCGCCCCCGGCCGAAGCCCGCGCTCGGTGGGGTAGACCGGGTCGCGATTGGTGGCGATGAACCGCGCGCCGGCCCGGATGCAATCGGCGGCGGCGGCAACGCGCATGTACGTCAGTTGCTGGTCAAGCCCGACGATCACCGCATCGGGGTGACCCGCGGCCGACCAGCCGTCGATCCCCTCCTGGCTCATCCGCGTTGCCGCGTGGGCAGCGGCGACGACCTCGAAGCCCGCCTCGCGGAGCTCTCGATCAAGCCCGCTCGCGCCGACCGCGAGGACGCGACGCACGTCGGGAAGATGGTCCCGCACGTGGATCGCCGTTGCCCGCGCGGAGGTGACCACGCAATCCGGCCCGACGGGCGCCCCGTGACCGGCCAGCCGGCTTGCATAGTCGGCGTGGTAGTACATCGAGTTGTTGGTCACGTACACCACGTCATCGCCGAGCTCGGCGCGGGCCGCGAGCGCGGGGCCGACGCCGGGGACGGACTCGGACGCGCGATACACGACGCCGTCGAGATCCACGAGGAGAAGCACGGGGTCGATGCTACCGTCTGTCCATGGTCGCGGCTCCCCGCTCCCCGCTCGAAGGCACGGATCGCCTGATCGTCGACGGCACGAACCTGCTGTACCGGCTCGGATCGATGGCGCGCGGCGCGACGGGGTCGGCGGGCGTGCCTGCGCCACCCGCCGCGATCATCGGGCGCGTCCGGGCGGCGATCCCGGCAGCGATCACGATCGACCTCGTGTTCGATGGCATCGGCCACGGCGTCAAGGGCCGGGTCGCCCAGGGGATGTTCGTGCGCTACGCCGGGCGGCGGCCGGCGGACGACCTGATCCTCGACCTCGCGGCGTCGGCCGAGACCGGCGCTGACCCCGCCGCATCGGCGAGGCTCCTCGTCGTCACCAACGATCGGGACCTGCGGGCGCGGCTCGAATCGCGGGGCGTGCGAAGCCGGCCCGTGGTGTGGCTGACCAACCGACTCGACATGCCGCGGCTGTCGTCGCCTGCCCCGGGCAACCGGCGGGCACCCATCGGACAGGGATCGCCCGGTGGGCCGGTCGGCGTCCCTGACATGGACGATGACAACGACCGGCGCGGCTGGCGGCCCGGACGGGGCGCGACGACCAAGACCGGGCCGGCCCACAAGATCGCGCGCCACAAGCGCCACCCAAGGCACACCGCCTGAGCCGGACGCTGGGCACGTCGCCGGACGGCGGTGCGACGACGCCGTCGCGCACGCCCTCGACACGTCGCGCACGCCCTCGCGAGCACGCTGGTAGCATGCGCGCGTGATCGTCAGCCAGCTTGAGCAGATCTGGAACGGCGTCCTCGGGCTCCTCGCGGTGTTCGTCACGCCCGACTGGAAGGACCCCATCTCATGGCTCCCCGACCTGCTCCTCGTGGGCGTCGTGGGGCCGCTGCTGACCCTGCTGGTGCTGGCCTGGCTCCGCTACGGCATCCTCAGGCCACGACCGAAGACGGCCTATGTCGATCCCCGGCGGGCGGCTGCGCTCGACGCGGCTGGGCGGCCGGTCTACCCGGCGGGTGAGCCGTACAGCCCTCGCGAGCAGATGATCTACGAGCCCGGAGCCACCCGTTCGTCGGGCGGCGAGGAGCTCGTCGTCGCGTGCCCCAAGTGCGGCCTGGTTCGGCCCGCCACGATGGACACCTGCGGCAACTGCGGGCTGACGTTCAGCCTCAAGCCGACCACACGCTCCCTCCGCCCGGCCGGACCGCCGCCGGGCGGTGCCGCCGCCGCCTGACCTCGGCCGGGAGACCGGCCACCTGACCTCGGCCGGGAGACCGGCCACCGGCCGCATGGCCCTCCAGCCTCCGCCGGCCTCATCCGCGGTCCACCGGGCGACCGGTCGGGCCCCCAGCGTCCCGGGATACGACATGGCACAGGCATCCTCGATCCTCTTCGTGCTCGGCTCCATCGCCGTCGCCATCGGCTTTGCGGCGCACGTCGCCCATGCGGCGCTGCTCGCGAACGGGCGTCGTATCGTCGCCTTCTCACCAGCCTCGATGCCTGCCTTTGCGGCCGAGGGCGTGTCGGGATCGTTCGTGGCCGCCCGTGCGTCGGCCGCCGGAGCCGAGCTGGATCTCTCGGCCTCGCCGACGCCGCTGTCGCGTGCCGCGACGCTGATCACGGTGGCGGCATTCGCGCTGCTCATCGGATCGCTCGTGTCGCGCTCGATCGTGGTCGGCCGCGGGCCGTACGGCAACCTGTACGAGTTCAGCGTCGCGTTCGGGACGTCGATCCTCGGCGGCTACCTGTTCCTGGCTCGCCGGTACCCGATCCGCCAGATCGGGTTCATCCCCACCGGGGTCGCCCTGGCGATGCTCCTGTACGCGTCGTCGCTGCCGTCGCAGATCGAGGCCCTGGTGCCGGCGCTCCAGTTCCCGGCGATGCTCACGATCCATGTCGGGATGGCGGTCATCTCGTACGGGATCTTCGCGACCGCCTTCGCGGCCGGCGTCGGCTACCTGGTCCAGGGCACCCACGACCGCTTCGCCTGGCTGCCGTCGCACAAGACGCTGGACGAGGTCGCCTATCGGGCCGTGATCATCGCGTTCCCGATCTTCGCGACGATGATCATCCTCGGCTCGTGGTGGGCCTCGATCGCGTGGTCGCGCTACTGGGGCTGGGACCCCAAGGAGACGTCGGCGCTGGTGACCTGGCTCACCTACGCGATCTACCTCCACGCCCGCAACCAGCGGCGATGGGCGGGGCGGCCCGCCGCGCTGCTGCTGGTGGTCGGCTTCGGGATGGTGCTGGTGACGTACTCGGGGAGCCTCTGGTTCAACGGGCTGCACGCATACAGCGGGCTGTAGCAGCCTTCGGCGGCGGCCATCCTCGACGGCGCTGGCGCGCACAGTCCCGTCCGCGATGAGCCTCCGCGCATCACACGCGGCGACGGCGCGGCCGAACCGGGTGCTGCCCGCGATGAGCCTCCGCGCATCACTCGCGGCGCGGCCGCCAGGGGAGCGGGAGGCCGGCGCTCAGGCGAGGCGTAGCCGCCGGTAATCGGAAGCGAAGCCGGCGATAAGCCGGTTCGGCCATCCTTCCGGACATGAAGGACTCGCGCCTCGGGGCGGTGGTCCGCGCGGTGCGGGTCCGCCGAGGCCTCCGACAGCGTGACGTGGCGGACCTTGCGGGCACCTCCCAGGACGCGGTTTCGCGACTCGAGCGGGGCCTGATCGGTGGGATCACCATGGATCGGATCCGCACGATTGCCGATGCTGTTGGCGTGCAGGTGGAGCTCGACCCGCGATGGCGGGGTGGCGAGCTGGACCGGCTGCTCGGTGCCCGCCACTCGGCGCTGCACGAGGCCGTCGCCGCCCGGTTCGCGGCGCTGGCCGGCTGGTCGGTTGCGCCGGAGGTGACCTTCTCCGAGTTCGGCGAACGCGGGGCGATCGACATCCTCGCATGGCACCCGACCACGAGGACGCTGCTCGTGATCGAGCTCAAGACCGAGCTCGTCGATGTCCAGGAGATGCTGGGCACGCTGGATCGCAAACGCCGCCTCGCACCCAAGGTCGCGCGAGATCGCGGCTGGGCGCCGCAGACGGTCGGCGTTTGGGTGATCCTCTCGGAGCATCGAACAAACCGCCGGCGAGTCGATGCCCATCGAGCGGTGCTGCGGGCGGCACTGCCATCCGATGGGCGCGCGATGCCGGGCTGGCTGCTTGCACCCCGCGGCCCGATCGCGGTGTTGTCGTTCTGGCCACGGAACGATGGGGTGCGTGGTAACCGACCCATCGCCAAGGTGCATCGGGTTCGCCGCCCAGGTCGCGCTGCCTGACGAGCGTGGTCCTGGCTGCGGGCTCGCCCTGGCGCGACCAGAACACGGCCACGCAACGCTGGGGTGCGTCTTTGGCCATTTGATCCTGGCCAAGCACGCATCTCATCGGTATCTGGCCATGTGGGCCTCCCGATCCCCGCCTTGCGACGCTCGTGGTCGTTAGCTGGCCAACACGCGAGCGGAAGCAGCGAGATACGACGCACGTGATCGTTAGGTGGCCAGGTACCCCGCCGCAGGAGCCGAGCGCGGCCGGGGCGGAGACGACGAGCGCTGCCGGGGCGGAGACCACGAGCGCAACGACGGGCCCACGAGTTGGTGCATAATAGAACACCCGTTCTGTGGACAGACCGGAAAGGGACGGTGGACAGGCGACACGCCACATGTGGACGACCGGCCCGGCGGCGTGGAAGAACGGCCCGCGAACGTGGACGAGCGGCGCCCCGACGTGGACGACGGGTCGCTGATCGTGGATGTCTCGAAAACCCATATGTTGCGATCGGGTGACCCATCGCACCACTACATGTTGTGGTTTAGGGGTTGACCGGCCCTGCCCGCCCGACGTATCGTAGTCGGGTCGCCCTGACGCCGGACGACCCTCGAAGCGCCCGAAGCACCCGGCCCGGATGCCGCGTGATCGGACCCACGGAGGACCGGCGGTGGAACGACCCGACGGACGGTCCCGCAGCTGCACGTCACCCCATCCGTGACGCGGAACCGCCAACCGGACGGAGCCCAAGCTGAACGACGACGTCCCGTCTGGCACCCGGGACGGCGCCGCCGGCAACGGACCCCCATCCGGGCCGCCGGAGCCACTGGATATCCCGCGCACGCGGGAGCGGAGGAGACGGACGACATGGCCCAGGCTCGCGAGGTTGTTCCCGTGATGGATGCGAAGGCGGCACCCAAGGCTCGCTCGAAGGCGACGGCGGGTACCGCGAAGACGACGCGCAGGGGCCTCGGCGGCCCGTATGGTGCCAGCTTCACCGGCGAGGGGACTCGCGGGCTCACGTTCGAGCGCCGCTGGACCCGCCCGGGCGTCCACCCCTACGACGAGATCACCTGGGAGTACCGGACGGCCGGCATCTCGAGCGAGAGCGGCAAGACCGTGTTCGAGCAGAAGGACGTCGAGGTGCCGGCGTTCTGGAGCCAGCTCGCGACCAACGTCGTGGTCAGCAAGTACTTCCGCGGCCACGTCGGCACGCCGGAACGCGAGCACAGCGTCCGCCAGCTGATCGATCGCGTGGTCAACACGATCGCCGCCTGGGCCGAGACGCAGCGCTACTTCGCCACGGACGAGGACCTCGCCGCGTTTCAGGCCGAGCTGACCCACCTGCTCGTCCACCAGAAGATGGCGTTCAACTCGCCGGTCTGGTTCAACGTCGGGATCGAGGCGAAGCCGCAGTGCTCGGCATGCTTCATCAACTCGGTCCAGGACAACATGAGCTCGATCATGGACCTCGCCAAGACCGAGGCCATGCTGTTCAAGTACGGCTCGGGCGCGGGCGTCAACCTGTCCCCCATCCGCTCGAGCAAGGCCAAGATGTCCGGCGGCGGCATCGCATCGGGCCCGGTCAGCTTCATGCGCGGCTACGACGCGTTCGCGGGCGTGATCAAGTCGGGCGGCAAGACCCGGCGCGCGGCGAAGATGGTGATCCTGGACGCGGACCACCCGGACGTCCTCGACTTCATCGAGTCCAAGGCCAAGGAGGAGCAGAAGGCCTGGGCGCTGATCGAGCAGGGCTACGACCCGAGCTTCACCGGCGAGGCCTACGGCAGCGTGTTCTTCCAGAACGCCAACCACAGCGTGCGCGTGACCGACGAGTTCATGAAGGCGGTCGAGCGCGACGCCGAGTGGCAGACCCACGAGGTCAGCGACGGCCAGCCGGCCGGCACGTACAAGGCGCGGGACATCTTCCGCAAGATGGCCGAGGCGGCCCACCTGTGCGGCGACCCCGGGATCCAGTACGACAGCACGATCAACGACTGGCACACCAGCGCGGCCACGGATCGGATCTACGCGTCCAACCCGTGCAGCGAGTACATGTTCCTCAACGACACCGCGTGCAACCTGGCCAGCCTCAACCTGATGAAGTTCGTGGACGCGGACGGCGAGTTCGACGTCGACGCGTTCCGGTTCGCGGCCAAGGTCACGATCACGGCCCAGGAGATCCTGGTCGACAACGCGAGCTATCCCACCCAGAAGATCGAGGAGAACAGCCACCGGTTCCGGCCGCTCGGGCTGGGCTACGCCAACCTCGGCGCGCTGCTCATGAACCGCGGCCTCGCCTACGACTCCGACGAGGGTCGCGCGTACGCGGGCGCGATCACCGCCCTGATGCACGGCGAGGCGTATCGCCAGAGCGCGGTCATCGCCCGCGATCACGGTGGCCCGTTCGTGGACTACGACATCAACCGGGACTCGTTCCTGCGGGTCATCGCCAAGCACCGCGACGCCGCCTACGCCCTGCCCGAGGCCGGCGTCCCGCAGCCGATGCTGGCCAACGCTCGCCAGCTGTACGACGAGGTCCTCGACCTCGGCACGCAGCACGGCTACCGCAACGCGCAGGTCACCGTGCTCGCGCCCACCGGGACCATCGCGTTCATGATGGATTGCGACACCACCGGCATCGAGCCCGACATCGCGCTCATCAAGTACAAGAAGCTGGTCGGCGAGGGCTACCTCAAGATCGTCAACCAGACCGTGCCGGCCGCGCTGCGCAAGCTCGGCTACGACGCGGCGCAGGTCGAGGAGATCATCGCCTACGTCAACGAGCGCGAGACGATCGAGGGCGCCCCCGGCCTTGCGCCGGAGCACCTGTCGGTGTTCGACTGCGCGTTCAAGCCCGTCAACGGCGAGCGGTCCATCCACTACATGGGCCACGTCCGGATGATGGGCGCGGTCCAGCCGTTCCTGTCCGGCGCCATCAGCAAGACCGTCAACATGCCCGAGGCCGCGACGGCCGAGGAGATCGAGCAGGTCTACACCGAGGGCTGGAAGCGGGGCCTCAAGGCCATCGCGATCTACCGCGACGGGTCGAAGCGCAGCCAGCCGCTGTCGACCGGCAAGAAGAAGGACGGCGACGCCATCCAGGGCTCGGCCGAGGATCGCGAGACGATCGAGAGCCTGCGCAAGCAGCTCGCCATCGCCCAGGTCGAGGCCACCAAGCCGCATCGCCACCGGCTGCCCGCCGAGCGCGCCGCGGTGACCCACAAGTTCGAGATCAGCGGCCACGAGGGCTACATCACCGTCGGCCTGTACCCGGACGGCCAGCCCGGCGAGATCTTCCTCAAGATGGCCAAGGAAGGCTCGACGGTCAGCGGGCTCATGGACACGCTGGCGACCTCGATCAGCCTGGCGCTCCAGTACGGCGTGCCGCTCAAGGACGTGGTCAACAAGTTCGCCCATGTCCGGTTCGAGCCCAGCGGCTTCACCGGCAACCCGGAGATCCCGATCGCCAAGTCGCTGGTGGACTACGTGTTCCGTTGGCTGGGCAGCCGGTTCCTGCCGAGCGACGAGAAGGGCCCGCTGGGGCTGATCGACCGCTCCCAGGTCGTCGACGACGCGCCCGCGGCCCTGTCCGGGGCGTCGGCGCTCAAGCCCGCGGCGGACGAGGGCATCACCGCCCAGTCCGAGGCGGTCCAGAGTCCGGCGTCCGGGTCGCCCGCCACCCTCGCTTCTCCGCCGGCTGCGCCGGCATCGGGTCGCGTCGATGACGCTCCCAATCGCTCAGGTGGCGACGCCCCGACCGCCGAAGCCGCGACCGTCTCGCCCACCGTGGGAGAGAAGGGCGAGCTGACCGTCATCGCAACCAACGGCCACGCGGCCAACGGGCACGGCAACGGCAACGGGAAGTCCAACGGGCTGTCCGCGATCGCCGCCTCGCTCGGCGGCGTGTCGCTCGGCGGCGGCACGAAGGTCGCCTTCGCGGCCCAGGCGGATGCTCCGTCGTGCGCCGAATGCGGCTCGATCATGGTCCGCAACGGGTCCTGCTACAAGTGCCTCAACTGCGGGAGCACGTCCGGCTGCAGCTGAGCCAGCGACACCTGAACGGGAGCCCGGGAGCTCGCTCGGGCTCCGTCCGTTTGCGGGCCGCAGCGTGCACGACAAGACCGACAGGCCACGTAGGTCCCGTCAGGCAAGATAGCCAAGCAGAAGCGCTGCGGACCTGCCGACAGGCCCGACGGAGGCAGTTCGAGTTGCTGGGAGAGCGGACGTTGCCGACCGGTGAACTTCTGCGGAGACTGCTCAAGGCGTACGCGGACGACAACGACCGAGCGTTTCGCGAGGCTGCTGGAGCGCTCATCTCGGAAGAGCGCGTAAAGAACCACCGGCTTCTTGCGGACGATCTGGAACGGATCGTAAATCGCAGGGCAACCCTCGACCGACCGACGCACCTTGCGCACATGGCAGCGCCACCGCGCGACCGAGATCGCGGTCTGCCTCTTGTGGAGATCAATGAGCCCGATCTCCCATGGTCGCGCATTGTGCTGCCGGAGGATTTGCTAAAGCGGCTCCATCGCCTCGTTGACGAACACCGACGGAGCGAACTTCTCGCGACTTCGGGCCTCAGCCCGACGGCTCGCGTGCTCTTCTTGGGCCCGCCGGGCTGCGGCAAGACGCTTGCCGCGCGCGTGATCGCGAGCAGTCTTGACTATCCACTGGTGACAGTCCGCCTTGACGTCATCGTCTCATCGCTCCTTGGCGAGTCGGCCGCTAACTTGGCGTCGGTATTTTCGTACCTTAGGACGACCCGAGCTGTCGTCCTATTTGACGAGATCGACTCCGTAGCAAGGAGCGAAGCGATCCAACGGAGCACGGGGAGCTCAAACGATTGGTCAATGCCCTGCTGCAGCAGATGGACTCATACGTCGGCGACAGCTTGCTCATCGCTGCAACCAACCATGAGTCCCTCCTCGACTCAGCGGCTTGGCGACGATTCGAGGCCGTCTTCAGATTCCCACTCCCCGATCGGCAGTCCCGGGAGCTGATTCTTCGGGCGGTTCTGCGAACTTGGAAGTGCGATGGCCAGGACTTGGCGCACGTGGCCGACCGCACGGCAGGCGCGTCCGGCTCGGACCTCGAAATGATCGCGATGGACGCTGCCCGGAGCGCAGTGCTCGCCTTGGATTCACGGGTCGAGAGACGCCATCTGACGGCAGCCCTGATGGCATTCCGGGCTCGACTAACCGATGGAGATGCCGAGACAACCTAGTCGGGGGGGGGACGATGCTCAATAATCTCCCACATCTAGCTCTACCCGTTGCCTCGCAACCAGTGGCACGGCGGCCCCGACCGGGCGGAGGTCGACCGCCGCATCTGGCCTCCCCCCGCGACCACTCGGCAGCCCTCACCGAGGAAGCTACCGCCGTCTCGGCAAGCCTGACTTCGATCGGCGACGAAGCACCCGGGGGGATCGACCCCCTCCTGGTCTTCGCATTGACCCTTGATCCGCGCGGGTCGATTGATGAATTGGCGCTCGCAGGCATGGGACTCACCCTCATCGCCGAAGATGGCGACCGGCGCCTTGTTGTGTTTCCGGACCGCGCGACACTGGACGCCTTCCGGCTTCGCATCGGGCGATATGGTGCTTCCGATGGGTTACAGAACCAAGCGATCGCATCGATTGCGTCTATCATTCCATCCGTCCTGAGGACCGTATCGGCCCGAGGCTACATTCCGCCCGATCCCACGCGGTTGGACCGACTATGTCGATGTCGAGCTTTGGCACACGGGCTCGCGATCTCAGATGCTCGAATTGGTACAGTCCATTCGCGAAGGCGTCGGCTCGATCGCAATCACGGACCAGTATGTCGGGTCCTCAATGTGCCTCCTACGGATCCGTACGTCCGCCGAAGGAGTCGAGCAACTCAGCGCCATCGATCGAGTAAGAGAGATCGAACGGCGTCCAAGCGCGGAGTTCGAGATTACGGACATCTTCCAGACAGGCGTCGCCGACTTCGATGCACCTCAGACCCCCGCCCCTGATGCTCCCGGCATTGTCGTCATTGATAGTGGAATCGCGACAGGTCACCCGCTACTTGCGCCATTGATCGGCGATACGCAGGGCTTCCTGGGAACCCAGGTGCCCCAGGATGCCGACGGTGATGATCAGGGTCATGGCACAGCGTGGCAGGCATCGCAGCCTTCGGAGACGTCGGCGCTGCGATCAGCTCTCGGCGGTTCGAGTCATCGGTCTGGATGTTTGGCGCCAGAGTAACCGTCAACGGATCAGAATTCGACCCCGAACACCTCATCGAAAGTCAGCTCCGAGCGGTGGTCGAGTATTTCACCACCGCCTACCCTAACGCTAAGACGCTCAACTTCTCGATGGGCGACAAGGACCATCGATTGGACGATGCACGGGTTCAACTCAGGATTGCATCCGCCATTGACGAACTCGCATACGAGTTTCGGAGCCGGGAATTGCTATTTGTCGTACCGACTGGGAATTGGGTGCCCGGGGACGGCGAGCAAACACTCGTTGAGTATCCGGCGTACTTGCTTTCTGACGAGAACCGGCTGATTGATCCAGGTAGCAGTGCGCTCGCGGTTACCGTCGGTAGCCTGAGTTACGGTGAGGGGGAGCCGCTACAACGGGCATTTACAGATCGCGGTGTTGCCGATCGGATGTGGCCGTCACCCTTTACCCGACGGGGCCCGGGAATTGGTGGATCGCTAAAGCCCGACTTCGTTGAATGTGGTGGCGACTTGCGAATCACGCGTGGGCGTGTAGCGACTGAGCCATCCGTCAACGGCGTGCCGACGACATCGAACGAGTTTGCGCCACCGGACAGCCGTCTGTTCCGGACGGTGGCTGGCACAAGCTACGCGGCTCCGGCGGTCGCCAACACCATCGCTCGAGTGCGAGCGGCGCTTCCGGGTGCCTCGTCCAATCTGGTGCGCGCGCTGCTCGCGACCAGCAGTCGCGTTCCCAGTGACCGGCCTTTACAGTTTCGTGACCTGCCAACGCACCACGACTCGATACTCAATGTCTACGGTGCTGGGCGGCCCGATGCCACCGCAGCGATCGCCTCGGCGCCGAACGACGTTGTCCTTGCCGTCGACGACGTTATGGAGTTGGATACCGTACGGGTCTATGCGGTTCCCGGATTGCCAAGCTCGTTCCTCGAGGCTCGCGGGACCGGCGAATTGCGCGTGGCTCTGGCGTTCGACCCACCAACCCGCCACACGCGTAGACGCAATTACTGTGGCGTTGCGATGCAATTTGCGATGTACCGCAATGTCCACGTTTCTGAACTCGTCGAAGCGGTGAGGGCTTGGAGCCGCGAGGAACGGGAGGAACTGGAGGGTTCAGACCTTCCTGGATTGGCGGACCTCAGCAATAGGCGGGTCGAGCTGCTGCCCGGTCCCCGTCGACGGAACAACTCCATCCCTTCAGGTCGCATCCAAGACCATTCGTACGCGAGCGTGGCGATACGACGGCGAGGCTTTGCTCTTGGCGGTCGTTTGTCAGCGGCGCTGGGCAACCGATGTGGAGACACAGCGTTTTGCGGTCGCCGCTTCGGTACGGCACGAGAACGAGGATGTTGATATCTACGCTCATCTCAGGGCCCGAACGACGGTACTCGAGCGCATCAGGGTGCGTAGCTAGCAGGAGGGAGGGGCGCGCCACGTCTCGGCTCGGGGCGTCAACGCGGCGTACAGGGGACATTTCTGCCCTTGCAGGAGGCGAGCTCTGGCCCAGCAAGTGGGGCGCGCCAGTGTCCCGGGATCATCCTGCGCAGGGACGGTCACCCTTCCGGGAGCGAGGCATCCCCGAACGTGCGCTCGGCGGGCGAGGAGAACGGCGGCGGCTCCGGCGTGGCTTCGTCAGAGGGCTCGCCGGCGACCGGGAGTCGAGGCGCCGATGCGGACCAAGCGCGGAGCTGCTGCACGGTCGTCCGGTAGAACTCGGAGGCTTGGTTCTTCGACTCCAGGACGAATGAGCCGGCCCCTCGCCCGCGCTTCACCCCGAGCTCCTTCGCCTGGGCGATCCGGAACACCTTGGGATCTCGCTTCGGATCGGAGGGCAGGAGCAGCTTCTCCGGCTTGTCCCGAACGTCCTTGAGGATCGCTGAGACAGTGTCCTTGGCATTCGGGTAGCGAACCCTGACGCGCGTGGCGTCCGGGGCGTCCTTCAATTGGCGGAGGAGCCAGCTGATGCGCGTCTTCGTTCGCCCTTCGCGTGGCGCGGCGACTTCGACGGCCGTTGTGAACAGGCGAGTGCGGAGATCCGCCTCAAGCTCGATTGGCGCGACGGCACCCGGAACGCGAATGGCGGCGGTCAGCTTGCCAGCGTCAACAAGCGCCCGAATGCCGGCGTCGATGCGTGCTGCAGGATCGAGCTTCTTCGGCCACAGCGGCACGACCTCCTCGCCGAGATCCTGTGTCAGGCCAAGACTCAGGTACTCGACGAACTGCTCCCACCGGGCGACGACCTGTCGGACGCCAGGATCGGCTGCCCGTAGCATCTTGGTGCGGGCGCCATCGCGCACGGCAACCCTCTTTTCGCCGATGTCGTCGAAGCCACCGGCGCCGGCTCGTTCGTGATCCAGGTAGGCGATGAGCTCGCCCAGGATCCATGCTTGATCGGGATCTGAGATCCCGCGATGCTTGTGCTGGACTCGGGCGGTGGTCATCACCTGCCACCAGGAAAGATGGCGAAGCGCGACCCTCCTGAGCCGCCGCGCGTCGACCGTGATCGGAACCTCAGTCGGCGAGGCCGTGATCTGGTTCGAGATCGTCAGCACCGCGTCGAACCCATTGGTTCGGGCTAGGTCCACATATCGGGTGACCTGCTCGGCCCGCAGCTCGGCCCCGCCCGTCTTGACCTCGACAAGGCAGACCCAGCGCTTCTTGCCCCACTCCACGATGACCGCACCGTCCGGAATGGAGAGCTTGCCGTTCTCCTCGGGGAACCGGACTTCGGTGAACGTCGAGACGCGCCCGGTCGGCGCACCCGCAAGGGTCAGGATCGCCCGGCCGAACTGCGGGACTGCCTTCATCACCGCAAGGAGCGAAGACGTCGCGCGCTGCTCCTGTTCGTCCTGACCGCCAATCCCTGTGGTCGGAATGAGCCTCGCCGTGCGCCACGCATCCTCAGGCTTCGAATTCGGCGAGCTTCGCGGCAGCCATGACGGTCCCCCTCTTCAAGACGGTGCTTTCGATGATAGTCACCGCGAGGAGGAGCGGCGTTCGCATCTGGCTGGCAGACCTAGACCGCAGTTAAGCGAATTGGTCATCACTCAGTCTCGGTGCCCAGCACCAGCACTCCGACGGGCTCGGCCTTGCCCTTGAGGTCGAGGTCGCGACGCTCGAGCGCGTCGAGGGTCGGGCGGCCGAGGTTCGCCGCTTCTGCCGCATCGACCGTGACCAGGAGCTCGCCGGCGGCAGCCGCTGAGGCCAGCCGGGCGGCGACGTTGACCACGTCGCCAAGTGCCGTGAACGTGGTTGCCGGCGGGTCCGCGAGCGATCCCACGAAGGCCACGCCCGTGTGGACGCCGACGCCGATCGGGATCCATGGGCCGCCGGGCTCGCCGTGGCCCGTCGCCCGCAGCAGGTCGCGGCCGGTCTCGAGCGCGCGTTGTGCGTGGCGCTCGCCGGTCAGCGCCGGGAGGAAGATCGCCATCACCTCGTCGCCCACGAACTTGTCGAGGATCGCGTCATGGCGAAAGAGCACCTCGGCAGCGGTCGAGTAGAAGCGCTGCATCAGGTGCCGGAAGGCGGTGGGCGTCGTCTGCTCGGCCAGGGATGTCGATCCCCGGACGTCGGCGAACAGGAGGCTGCACGGGATCTCCGCGCCGCCGCGGTGCTGGTCGAGGACCGAGAAGCAGCGCGTGCAGTAGTTCGGGTTCTTGTCCCAGCGCCGGCTGCCCATGAGCCGCGCGAGCGGCGAGCCGATGCCGCCGAACGGCGCGCCGCAGAAGTGGCACCGCGGACCGCCGGGCATGCGGCGCATGATCTTCGAGAAGCGGATGAAATCGGGATCCGTGCCCAGCAGGACGGCCCGCCACTTGGGCTCGGTCGGAGCGTTCGACGTCACGACGCTACCCGCGCCCGGTCGTCTGGCCATCGTGCTCGCCAGCCGGCGGTGGCACGGCCCCCAGCCGGGCTGCGTCGCGCATCCCCGCCTCGAGCGCCGCGATCGGCTCGTCGAGCGCCGCGATCGTCCGCTTGTCGAGCGGCAGCGACGCCAGCCACGCGCGCATCCGGGCAGCCTCCGCGGCGCGATCGAGCGCATCGTCGCGCTCCCGGAACGCGTCGCGTGCCGCGCTCGCGATCCACTCCTGGGCCATGTACGCCATGCCTCAGCCCCCGGTGCGGGGCGACCCGGTGGCCGCGGTCAGGGGCGACCCGGCGGCCGCCGCCAGGCGTTCCAGCGTGGCGCGCTCGAAGAAGGCGCCGTCCACGTAGCACCAGATCCACCCCTCCCTGAGGCGGATCGAGCGCATCAGCGCGTGCCCCGTTGCCTCGGAGTGGGCGCGGAGGTGGCGGTTGAGCGAGGTGTCGCAGCAGCCGACGGCACCGCACACCAGGCACATCCGCAGGGCCGGCCAGTAGCTGCCCATCTCGACGCACTCGGCGCACACGGCGGTCGATCGGCTCGAACACGCGGGCATCGCCCAGGTGGCTGCACGGCTTGTCGGCCGCCTGCCCGGCAAACCCGAGCTTGAGCAGGAACTCCGGCGGCGCGATCGGGTCCCTGGGCTCGAGGTGCATCGCGTCCGCGGGTGGGATGACGCCCACCGCGCGCAGCGCGGCGATCGCGGCCGGGGGCGGATCGTCGCCCTGGACCAGCCAGCCTCGGTCCGTCGGGCGGAACCGGAGCGCGAGCTCGATCCGGACCGGCTTGCCAGTCGGCGGCGAGCCCCAGAGCTCGCGGGTGAACGTCCCGGTTGCGACGGCGCGGACGCCGACCTCCCGGGGGGCTGCCGCTTCGATCTCGCGTCCCTCGACCTCGATCCGGAGGTCCGGCATGGCTGCCCGAACGTCCGGGAGCAGGTCCAGCCAGCGATCGGCCTGGGACGGCTCGCCCGGTGCCCGGGTATGGCCGTAGTAGTCCTCGGCGAGGAACGACCGGATGGCGGCGTCGTCGCCGGCCATCAACGCGTGTGCAAAGGTAACGATGTCAGCGAGCGACCCAGCGGTCATGGACGGCGGTCTCCGATCGCGCGCCGATGCTCGGGGCAGGCGGCCGTGAAGACGGCGGCGCTCGCGCATCGTACTGTGCCGCGCGGTTGGCCGGGAGCGTGCCGGATCGCGGGGCTTCAGCCCCCCGTGCCGGTGGCGTCCACGACCTCGCTCACCTCCAGCACGATCGGTCCGAGGATGGCCTCCAGGCGCTCGGCGGACAGCCCGACCACCTTGAGGAACACGTTCCGGGTCTCGGGCGCCACCGCGCCGTACGTGCACATCGCGCTCACCGATCCACCGGCCTCGGCGACGGCGCCGGTGACCTTGGCGAGCGCGCCCGGCCGGTCGGACACGGTCATCGTGACCCGGGCGCCCGGCTCGTGCGCGCCAAGCAGCTCGGCGAACACCCGGAAGATGTCGGACTCCGTGATCACGCCCACCACCTTGCCGCCGTCGACCACCGGCAACCCGCCGATCTTGCGGTCGAGCATGAGCTGGGCGGCATCCTCGATCGGCGTCTCCGGCCCGACCGTGAGCACGGCGCGCGTCATCACCTCGGCAACGGTCAGCCGGCCGAGGAGGTAGGTGATCTCCCACACGCTGAGGCTGGTCGCCGGCGACGGGGCCGCGTGCAGGAGGTCCTTGTCCGACACGATCCCGACCAGGTGTCCCTTCGCGTCCACGACGGGGAGGCGGCGGATGTGCTGCTCCTGCATCGTGCGAAGCGCCTCGCTGACCGGCGTCTCGGGCGCAGCGACCCGCGGCGGCGTGGACATGGAGTTGCCGACCAGCATCACAATTCCTCCAGCTACAACCCCAGGTACGCGCGCTGGACGTCGGCGTTGCCGGCGATGTCGCCGGCTGGTCCACTCAGGACCGTGCGCCCCTGGCTGAGTACATGTGCATTGTCGCTCACCGCGAGCGCCAGCCGAACGTTCTGCTCCACGAGCAGCATGGTCAGGCCGTCGCGTGGCAGCTGCTGGGGCGACTCGAACAGGTTGATGGTGAGCAGCGGCGACCATAGACGGCGGCCTTACCATCGGCAGCAGGATGCCGTCCCTTGACGTCGCCGGGCTGCGCGCGTACCGGCCCCACTCGGCCGAGGAGATCCGCTTTGTCCGCGGCCACGGTGGGGTCCGGATTGCGTATGCGGTGCATGGAAGCGGGCCGCCGCTCATCGTCGTGTCGTGCTGGCTGAGCCACCTCCAGCACGACTGGGAGAGCCCGGTCTGGCGGCACTTCCTCGAGGGCCTTGGCTCGTTCTCGAGGCTGGTCCGCTTCGACGAGCGCGGCTTCGGCATGTCGGAGCGGAACATCACCGACTTCTCGCTCGACGCTCGCCTGGGTGACCTCGAGGCGGTCGTCGAGGAGCTCGGCTATGCCCGGTTTGCGCTCCTCGGCATGTCCCACGGCTCCGGCGTGGCGATGGCATATGCCGCTCGTCACCCGGACCGCGTGACTCGTCTCGTCCTGTACGGGACGGTGTGCGGAGAGGCACGCAATTTCACTGGCGAGGCGGCGATCGAGGAGGAGACCAACCGCGGCATGATCCGGATCGGCTGGGCCAGGGAGGATCCACGCTTCCGGCGTTTCTTCACGCAGGCGTACATCCCCGACGCGACGGAAGAGCAGATGCGCTGGTTCGACGAGCTGCAGCGAGTGTCGACGTCGAGCGACAACTACCTCGCAGCGCGCGAAACGAGGCTTAGCGAGGACATCACCGATGAGCTCAAGCGGATCACTGCACCGACCTTGATCATGCACGCCGTCGGCGATCGACAGATGACCTTCGAGAACGCGACGATGGTGGCGGCGCTCGTCCAGGACGCACGGGTCGTCCCACTCGACAGCCAGAATCACATCCTGTTGGGAGACGAGCCCGCATGGGCGCAGTTCGTGGCCGAGGCTCGCGCGTTTCTCGAGCCCGATCGCATCGCGATGGTTGCCGTGGGCCATGACCCGGACCTCGTGGGCACCCTGTCCGCTCGCGAGCTGGAGGTCCTTCGCCTGGCGGCCGGCGGGCAGCCGAATGCCGACATCGCGGTGACGCTCGGACTGAGCATCCGGACGATCGAGCGCCATCTATCGAATGCCTACGGCAAGCTCGGCCTGACCGGCCCGGCGGCCCGGACGGCGGCCGTGGCGCAGCTCCTGCGAGCGCGGCTCGCCTGATCCGGGCGTGGCGCCGTACGTGGGCGCCGCCATCACCGTTCATCCCGACCCGCCGCGATTGCGTGTCGGCGCGGTTCCCGTTCAGGGTGTGGCACTCGATCATCCCCGCTGACGTACGCACACCCAATGTGCCGTCAGCAGGAGCATGAATGCAGCTCGACACGGTGTCCACGATCGGGGATCCATTCGCCAACGCGGAAGCCAACGCCTGCCGCATCGACCCGGTCCAACGACCGGGAACACGGCCGGCAATCCACATCACCAGCGCGCCACCGACCTTGGAGGCTTTCATCGACAGCCTCTCGGCACGAGACTTCGAAAGGCTCGCGGCGTGTCTTGGTCCGGAGGCTCGCCTCCGTGCGCTGGTTCCGGCCGGCGCCGGGCAGTCTCTGGGCCGCGCCGCGGTCGTCGGCCAGTTCGCCGGCTGGTTCGGTGACGCCACGAGGTTTGACCTGTTCGAGCGGCGGATCGCGGCCGCGACGGATCGGTGGCTCATGTCCTACCGCATCGACCTCGACGAGGCCGGTGGTCGATACGCCATCGACCAGCACCTGTTCTGCGACCTCAGGGACGAGGCGATCGATCGCATCGACCTCCTGTGCTCCGGCTTCCGACGGGTCCGGATCTCCGACGACGACGATGTCCACCACTACGACGCCGGGACGCTCGGCTGCGCCGATGGGCTGGCGGATGCCTTCCGGGCCCGCCTTGCCCAGGTCCCGGTGGGCGAATCGCTCGTCGTGATCGCCCGGGACCCGGCTGCGAGAGAGGACCTCCCATCGCTGGCGAGGCTGCTCGGCAACCGCGTGCTATCGGTCACCACCAAGGACGACGGACACCTCGAGATGACAGTGGAGCGAGCACGATGAGCCAGAAGCTGATCTTCAACTGCACCTACGGCAAGGAGCACGCGGAGCGCGCCACCTTGCCGTTCGTCGCCGCCAACATCGCCGCTGTGGCGGGCCAGGATTCCGTGGTGCTGTGCACCATCGAGGGCGTCTGGCTGGGCGCGCGTGGAGGACTTGCCGGCGTCGTGGCGGACGGTCTGCCTGTCCTGGCCGACCTGTTCCGCGACTTCATCGCCAATGGCGGCCAGGTCTGGTTGTGCGGGGCGTGCACCAAGCCGCGTGGGATCGGCGAGGACCAGCTCGCCGACGGCGTGACGATCGTCGGTGCGGCTCGTGTGGTCGAGGAGATCGTCAACGGGGCCAGGACGGTGGCGTTCGCCTGACGCCGGGGCTGCCGTGTCGAGCGGTGCAGGCAACCGGATCGGGGCTTGCGCGCCACGGCCCGGACCGCAGACAGTGGACACGACGTGCAACACCCCGTGTCCGCTCGATGACCCAGCTCCTCGCGCTCATCGGCTTCTCGCTGGTGAGCTCGATCACGCCCGGGCCGAACAACGTCCTGCTGTGGGCGTCCGGTGCGGCGTTCGGGTTCCGCCGGACGTTGCCGCACGTCCTGGGCACGGCGCTGGGGCTCGGCTCCATGGCACTCGCGGCCGCGGCGGGGGTCGCTGCGCTGGTGACAGCGGTGCCCATCCTCGCCGTCGTGCTGCGCGTCATCGGGTCCGCGTACCTGCTCTACCTCGCATGGCAGATCTGGCGGTCTGGCACGCTCCGGTCCGCGGTCGTCGCCCGGCCGCTCGGCGTTCGCGGGGGCGCGGCGTTCCAGCTGGTCAACCCGAAGGCGTGGGTGTTCGCGCTGGGCGCCGTGACCACCTTCCGCCCGACCGACCTGCCGATCGTGACCGGAAGCGTGCTCGTCGCCGTGGTGATGATGGCGGTGATCCTGCCCGCCGCGTCGACCTGGGCCGGTGCCGGCGGCGCGATGAGCCGGCTGCTGGCCGGTGAGCGAACTCGGCGACCGGTCACGATCGCGCTCGCCGTGACGGTCGCGCTGACCGTGGTCCTGGTCTGGGTCTAGACCGGAGCGGGGGTTGCGACGCGGGTGTCGCTGGGCGCATCGCGGTGCCACCTGTCACCACGTCGTCCGCAAGAGGTGATGCCATCCGGGGCGCGAAAGGCGCACACTCGGGTCCACCAAGGACCTGAGCCGGAGCGGACGCCGGATCGACCACCATCGATCGGACCGCGCACCGCGACGGGAGCGGCTCGGAGGGAGCCCGCTGGAGGAGGACGACCATGCGACATCGCAAGCCATTGGCGTTCGTGACCGTCATCGCGTTGCTCGCGAGCGTGACGGCCCTGTCGGCGGGGGCCGCGCTCGCCAGACCGTCGCTGCCCGAGGGCGGCATGGCGCTCAAGCGCACGGTGAGCGTCGACATGGCCGGCTACGCCAAGCAGCATGGCCCGCACTCGCAGTTCGAGTGCATCGTCGCGAGCGGCGGCGCCAACACCGACCTCGACTGCGACGACCCGTTCCCCAACAACGAGCCCGACATCGAGGTCAATCCCGCCAACGCGAACAACATCATCGCGAGCTCGAACGACTACGGCTCGTGCTGCGACCAGTTCTACACGTCGCTCGATGGCGCGGCGACGTGGACGACCGGCAACATGTCGATCAACAACCCGCAGCAGACCGGCAGCGACCCGGTCACGGTGTTCGACGTCAAGCACGGCGTCGCGATGCACTCGTCGCTGAACTACTCGTTCCAGCTGCCCAGCGGCGAGGCCTGCCGTGGCGACCTGGTGGTCTCTCGGTCGATGGACGCGGGCATCACCTGGGATCCGGCGATCGTCGTCGACTCCGGGTACGGCTGCGACCTGTCGAACCACCAGCTGTTCAACGACAAGGAATGGATCGTCACCGACAACAATCCCTCGTCGCCGTACTACGGGCGGACCTACATCACGTGGTCGAAGTTCGATTCGATCAAGGGCGCCTACCAGTCGTCCGCCATCTGGGCCACGTACTCCGATGACGGCGGCAAGCACTGGACCAAGGGCCGGGAGATCTCCGGCTCGAACGCCGATCTGTGCACGTACCAGGAGACCGGACCGGCCGGACAGTGTGACGAGGACCAGTTCTCCGTTCCCACGATCGGCCCTGACGGGACGGTCTATGTCGCCTTCCAGAACGAGCAGAACGAGGCGTTGTGGGGCGATGGTGCGTTCGCCAACCAGTACCTGCTGGTCAAGTCCACCAACGGCGGCAGGACGTGGTCCAGCCCGACGTTCGTGGTCGGCCTGCAGGACGGCACGAACGACTACCCGACCAACGTCAGCGGGCGCCAGACGCTCACCGGCTACCAGCTTCGCGTCAACTCGGCCGGGAACATCGTGGCGGCTCCGGACGGCACCCTGTACCTGGTGTTCAGCGACAACCGCAACGGGGTCCACGATTCGGATAATCCCGTCACCAACATCGACGTGTTCGTGATGACCTCCACCGATGGCGGGGCCAGCTGGAGCGACCCGATGGCCGTCGACACGGCAGCGGGTGACCAGTGGTTCCCGTGGGTTGCGGTCAACCCGACCGACGGCTCGATCGGGGTCCTGTACAACGACCGCGGGGCGTCGAACGGCGATACGTACAACGCGTCGCTATCCGAGGGCACGCCCGGCTCGTTCACCAAGACCGTCGTCAGCACGGCCCCGTCCGACCCCGTGCATTCGCGGTACTTCCGAGCGGGCGAGGACGCGGTCGGCTGTGAGGCGTGCGCGACGTTCAACGGCGACTACGTCGGCCTCGACTACGGGTCCGACGGCACGGCCCACATGGCCTGGACGGACATGCGAGTCCCGTCCGACCAGGAGGGCTTCTTCTACCAGTACATCTTCTACGCCCAGAAGTAGCCGGAAGCCTGCGCCGGTCACCGACCGGCGCCAACTCAGGCGATAACGGAACGGGGTCGACGCGTCGCGCCGGCCCCGTTTCTGGGTCCTGTGGGTCGAACCGCCTTCGCGGAGCGGCGTCAGCCGGCCGTCGGGCCCGGCGCGTAGGCGACCGCGACCACGGCCTTGGTCTCGTATCCGGAGCCGTCACGACCCATGAACGCACCCGCGTGGCGCAATGGCATCGAGGTCATCGACACCATGCGGAGTCTGCGGTTGGCGGCCAGGTCCGCGGCGTCACGGGCGATGTCCGCATACAGCGTCATCGGGTCGATCTCCGACCCGTAGTCACCTGGTGCGTAGACAACGATCAGCTGGCCATCGCCAGCATCGAACTCGGCACGGCCCACGGTCCACCCCTTTTCGAGACCGCCTTCGTCGAACATGAGATCGCCGATCGGCACGCCGAACCTACGGCGCACCAGCCGGCCGGTCAAGCGCTGCGCGGATCCATGTCCGGTCCCGCCGATCCGCCGGACGGCGACCCGGTGACCCGGTCGCAGACGTCGGCCGGCGTTTCTTCCGTGAGCCACGCGACGATGGGTGCGCCGGCGTGCATCATGGATGGACGCCGGGTCACGCCACGGCGAGCAGCGGGAGGGATGCCATGCCGACGCTGACGATCGAGGACCGGACGGCCACCGGGACGCCGACGGGGTCGATCACGATGCCGGACATGCCGGACCGGATCACGCTCCGGGACCTGATCCGGCTGCGCGTCCGCGAGGAGGTTGCCCGGTACAACCTGAGGCCGGTCGAGCGGTTCAATGGGCTGGTCCAGCCGGCCGGCGCCCAACCGACCCTCGGCGGCTTCCTGATGGGCAAGCCGCGCCGGATCGACTGGGAGGTGCAGGCAGATATCGCCATCGAAAGCTTCCTGCGCAACGGGTTCTTCGTGCTGATCGACGGCCGGCAGGTCACCGATCTCGACGCCGAGGTCCGGCTGACCGGGACGCTCGATGTCGGGTTCGTGAAGCTGACACCGCTCGTCGGGGGATGAGCATGGGCGCCGGCGCGAACCCCGCCGACCTCACGCTCGAGGACCACCGGCGGCGGGCGGGTCTCGCCGTCGATGCGGCGATCGTCGCGGCGACCGGGCATCCGTACCTCGTACGAACCCTGGCCCCGGTTCGCGAGCTGGCCGAGGCCACGCCCGATGACCTCCGCTCGATCGTGATCGTGCTGATGGATCGGGCGTCACGGGGCGCATCGGTGCTCGACCGCGTTCGCGGCGTCGTGGGCGGCCGGCCCGCCGGATGGATCGCGTCGATGGTGCTCACGACCCTGGGCAGCCGCCGTCCGCCGTTCACCCGCGCCGACATCGCGCTGCTGCTCCGCCTCGCCGCGGAGGTGACGCGCCGGCACCGCGGCCACGAGGAGTGGCTCCAGGTGTCGCTGTTCTCCCAGCCGGTCGCGGCGGCCGAGCGCGCGGTCAAGGCCGGCGGCCTGGCCGAGCTCGAACCGCCGATCCATGAGCTCGCCGATGCCCTCGAGGGCTTCACGCAGCACTCGGGCGCGCAGGTCGCGAAGTACCGCGCGCGGCTGGCCGCGCTGCTGCGCCCCGGCGAATCGGACGCGGAGCCAGGTCGCGCGGCGATCGATCCGTCGATGATCGCGGACGGCGACACCTGGGGCGCCACGTGGCGTGAACGCGTCACCGCCCTGTCGTCGAGAGAGGCGGCGCTGGTCGCGCACCTCCCGCTCGCCGCCGGCGTGACGCCGAGCGCCGCCTGGCGACGTCGGGCGGGAGCGCTTGCCGGCCAACCGGGCGCCGGCGACCTGCTGCGCGCGATGCTCGACGGTGCCACGACCTCGCGGACCACGCGCGAGCCGCAGCGCTACCAGATCGGCGACCAGGTGCTCGTCGTCGCCCAGCCGGCGATCAGCGATGCGAACGTCCTGCTGCTGCGAGGCGCCATGTGGGCGGCCGCATCGCTGGACGAGCCGTGGGTCACGGATCTGCTCACGGCGATCGGCCTCCACTTCGGGACCTCGGGCGGCTCCAGCAACGTGGCCCGGGACGAGCGACTCGCGAACACGGCCGCGGCGGCGCTGGGCTCGATGGCGGGGCCATCGGCGATCGCGGGGATCGGCCGGATGAAGGCGAAGGTCACCAACCGCAACGTGTCGCGGCAGATCGCCAAGGCGCTCGCCGCCGCGGCCGGTCGCGCCGGGATCACGCCCTCGGAGCTGCTCGAGGCGGCCGTCCCCACGCTCGGCCTCGATGCCGACGGGCGACGCGAGATCGCGGTCGCCGATCACGTCGCCGTGTTGACGCTCGAGGGCGACGAGGCATCGCTCGCATGGCGGGCTCCCGACGGGCGGGTCACGGCGCGGCCGCCGGCCGCCATCGCCGCGGACAAGGCGGCGATCGCCACGGCGAAGGCCGAGCTCGGGGAGCTGCGCAAGGCGCTGGCCGTGGAGCGGGGACGGATCGAGGAGCTGTACGTCGAGGATCGATCATGGGCGATCCAGGAGTGGCGGACGCGGTATCTCGAGCACCCGCTCACCGGATCGATCGGTCGGCGGCTGATCTGGGCATTCACCGACGGCGAGCGAGTGGCGACGGCGATCCCCGACGGCGACGAGCTCCTGGCGGCGGACGGCGGGCACGTGCAGCCGGGGCCGGACGCCACCGTCCGGCTGTGGCACCCGATCGTTGCGTCGGAGGCGGACATCGCGGCCTGGCGGACGCTGATCGTCGAGCGGCGCATCCGCCAGCCGATCAAGCAGGCGTTCCGCGAGGTCTACCGGCTGACGCCGGCGGAGGAGGAGACGGAGACCTACTCGAACCGGTTCGCCGCGCACATCCTCCGCTACCCGCAGGCTCGGGCGCTGATGACCGCGCGCCGCTGGGGCTCGAACTTCCTCGGCCCGTACGACGGCGGGTTCAACGGCGTCGCGAAGCGCGTGTTCCCGACACACGAGCTGCGCGCGGAGTTCTGGCACGACGCGATCGAGGCCGAGATGCACGGCGACGTCGCCCACTGCACGACCGACCAGGTGCGGTTCGTCCGGCCCGGTCCTCCGGAGGCGACCGTGCCGCTGCGTGACGTCCCGTCGATCGTGCTGTCCGAGGCGATGCGCGACGTCGACCTGTTCGTCTCGGTGACGTCGGTCGGGGCGGACCGCAACTGGCAGGATGGCGGGCGCGACCGTGGCCACGTGTTCGACGGGTACTGGACGGCGTACTGGGATCAGCCGCTCACGGCGACGGCGA
The DNA here is from genome assembly GCA_963749705.1 of uncultured Chloroflexia bacterium. Classification (GTDB taxonomy): domain Bacteria; phylum Chloroflexota; class Limnocylindria; order Limnocylindrales; family CSP1-4; genus CAIXZV01. The sequence continues at coordinate 227,168 of CAVVNQ010000008.1, forward strand.
ACGTCCGCCGCGACGTCCTCGAGCGCATGATCCCGGGCCTCGCGATCGCGGAGCGGCTCGAGGTCCGGGATCGCTGGCTGGTGGTCCGGGGCGATCTGCGCACCTACCGGATCCACCTGGGCAGCGGGAACATCCTGATGGAGCCGTCCGACACGTACCTGTGCATCGTCCCGACCCGCGGCGGGTCGGCGGAGCGCCTGTTCCTGCCATTCGACGACGATCCGACGCTCAGCATCATCCTCAGCAAGGCGTTCCTCCTGGCTGCGGACAACCGGATCACCGACCGGACGATCCTGAGCCAGATCCATCGGCCCTGACCGACCACGACCACGTTCGAGATCACCTGGACCGAGCCCGACGGCGCCGCGTCATCGTTCCTCGTCTACGGCATGACCGTGTGCCTCCGCGACGAGGCGAGGTACGACGGTCAGCCATGCGTCGTGCGCGGCATGAAGATCGACAAGGACACCCTGATCCTGATCGGCCAGGCCCCGGGCGACGCCCGCAACCAACGCCGCCGGCGACAGCATCTTCACGATCGTCCACAGCGACACCGTGTGCTTCCAGTGCACGTACTGAGCGCCGGCGCAGCCCATCACGGGCCGGGCGGGCTCCGCGATGCCATGACGGAGGGTCGCCGGGCCTGACGGACGGCGATCCCACGTCTCCACGGCCCGGTACCGCGGGGGCAGGACCATCGTCCGGGCGACGTTCGATTCGGTGCGCGAATGCACCGCAATGTGGCATCCGCGGGCCCGGATCGAGCGTCACGCACGGTAATGGGTGGTTGAGGGTACCGGCGTCCGTTGTGCCGCCGACGATCGGACGGTAGTGTCCGAATGATCCGGCGGAGTGCCCACCGTCTATCCCATGGGCAGCACTGATTGGAACGATATTGCCCCTGGTGCCAGATCCCTGGCCCGAGTATCCCCGCGCGCCGTTTTCGGCTGACGGGCTGACGTTCGACGTGCTCCGGCACGTCGTGCCCGGTGCTGCCACCGTGATCCTCCTCCACGAGCTGCCGGGTCACGGCGAGCCAACGATCGCGGTCGCCGATCGCCTGGTCGCGGGCGGCTTCTCGGTCGCGATGCCGGTGCTGCTGCCGCCCGCCATTCGCCGTCCCGGCCTCCGGCAGGCGATCGGGAACGGCCGCAGCGTGCTCGCATCCGATGCGTTCGCGCCGCTCGCGCTTCGGAAGGATCGTCCGGTGACCGCGTGGCTGCGAAGGCTCGCGACCCACGAGGCGATGGTCTCGGGCCGGCCGGTCGGGATCGTGGGCATGTCGCTGACCGGCAGCTTCGCGCTCGCGGCCGCCGTCGATCCCGCGGTCGGTGCCGCTGTTGCGAGCCAGCCGTCGATGCCGCCGTCGCTGTTCAGGTGGCAGCTCGACCTGGCGATGTCGAACGCCACCCTCGATGAGCTCGTCGATCGCGCGGAGGCCGGGTTCCGCGTGCGTGCCCTGCGCTTCTCGCGCGACCCCATCTCGCGCGGCCGGCGGATGCGGTTCATCGGCGACATGCTGCCCAACGCCGAGATCGTCGAGGTCCCGACCCGGAGCCCGATCCGGCATTCGGTGCTCGCGTCCGCGACGCGCGCCCGCGAGGGTTCGCCGCTCCATTCGGCGCTGGTGGGCACCATCTACTACCTGCGCGAACAGCTCGGCGCCCCGCCGGACAACCGGATCCCCCGGATCACGAGGGGGTTGTGGTGAGCATCGTGGGCACCGGACGCCAGCCCGAGGAGGAGGACGAGCTTCCCGTGTGGCTGCCCCGGTGGCGGCCGCCCGAGCGCGTGCTCGAGGCGCTGCCCGAGGACCTGCCGCCGGCCTTCCCGGAGCCGCAGGCGACCCTGAGCGAAGATCGGGAGCCCGTGGCCGAGCCACGCGTCGACGCACACGACGCGGACCGGTCCGGCCACCGGGCGGACGGCAAGCGGGACGACGGCAAGGGCGGCAGGAAGCGGACCCGGAAGCAGCGCAAGAAGGACCGGAAGCGGGAGCGCGAGGCGCTGGCTTTGGCAAACCGGATGCGGGAGCGACGAGCCCGGAACGCGCCCCTGGCCGAGGCTCCGCCGCGCGCCGAGGCGCGATTGCCGGACATCGTGGTCGACCGGCCGCCGCGGTCTGGCCCGGCGACCGCCGAACCGGATGCCGAGCCCGAGGCGGCGGATCCCGAGCTCGAGGAGGTCGCAGCCGAGCCCGAGGGAGCGGCGGCCGGGGAGCCGCGCACCGGCATCGGCGATGGCGGCGACCCGAACCGCATCGGGATCGTGTTCGTCCACGGCATCGATGGCCGCAGGCCGGGGGAGACGCTGATCGCTTGGGCGCGCCCGATCGTGCGCCTGCTGACGGCGTGGGCGACGACCACGTACGGCGTCCGGCCGCAGAACGACCCGACGATATCGGCCGGGGTGGACTTCACGGGCGCCCGCCGACCGGTCGTTGTCGCGTCCGTGTCCGAGCTTGGCGATCACCCGGCCCAGACGTGGATCATGACCGAGGCGTGGTGGGCGACCCAGGTGAGCCCGCCGCCACTCGGAGCGATGCTGCGATGGCTGCTGCCGGGCGAGCTGATCCGGGTCTGGTCGGGCATCGTGTCGGGCACGGCCGGCCGGGCCGGGATCCTGTTCCGGCTCGCGGACGTGCTCCTCCTGTTCCTGTTCCTGGTGCCCGCCGGCATCGCGGTCCTGCTCGCGGCGATCCTCCTCCGCGTGCTGCGGGCGATCCCCTGGGGGCCGCTCCGGGACGTGGCGACGCGGTGGACGATGCGGCTGTTCCTGCTGGGCGGGTTCGGCGACGTCCGCCTCCTGCTCACCGACCGCGTCCAGGCGGCCAACGCCCGGGGCCGGGTCGCCGAGGCGATCCGCGACTGCCGGGCAGCCGGCTGCGGGACGATCGTGCTGATCGGCCAGTCGAGCGGTGCGCTGGTGGCCTACATGACCCTCGCCGACGAGACGTACGCCACGCTCCCGGTGCGCGAGCTCATCACCGTCGGCCAGACGCTGGGCACCGCCTGGCGCCTCGGGCACGCCGACGAGTACGACGTGCCCGACCGCAGCCCGGACCGCCTGTACCGCGGCGATCGGCTGCGCGGGAACGTGGCCAGCCTCCCATTCCGCGCGGGGCTGCGCTGGCACGACTTCTGGGCGACCCACGATCCCGGACCCGCCGGGCCGCTGATGACCGGATCGCAGGTGACGTTCCCCGAGCTCGCGGGTGGGGTGTCGACGCCGGTGTTCAACCGGATGAGCCTGCGCCGCGATCGGGACACCTACTGGGACAACGACGAGGAGCTCGTGCTGCCCGTCGCACGCCTCATCGACGAGGCGCCGGCCGGGCCGCCACGACGGTCGCGGTTCTTCCCCGAGGGCCCGTCGACCCGGCGCGTCGAGCGGCGCCGGCACCGGGTGCGGCTGCTCAGGCTCGCCTGGATCGCGATCGCCGTGTCGGTTGTTGCCTCGATCGCCCTTGCCGTGCTCGACCCGCTGGTCCCGGGCGGTGCCTCCGGCCTCGAGAACGCCGGGCGCGGCGCCCGTGACGGGCTCGCGGCGCTCCTCGACGGGCTGCGGCCGGCGCTCGACTCGGCAGGCGTGCAGCTCGGCGTCGGGACCATCGAGCGGAGTGCGGCGATCGCGGTCGGGCTGGTGCTGATCGTGGTGGCCTACTGGCTTGTCTCGAGCACGACGACCTGGCTGTGGCTTGCGTGGGACGCCCGCGAGCGGCGGATCGCGCTCCAGCCGATCCCCGAGTGGCGATCGATGCTGCCGCTCGCGATCCAGCTCGGCCTGTGCGCGGGCTCCGGACTGTGGCTGGCGACCGTGACGGCGACCGGCGACTGGTCCTTTGCCGTGCCATCGACTGCCGCGCTCGTGCTGGCCGTGGTCGCCGGTGCGCTCACCAGGCGCGGCCGGATCCGCCGGCCGACCCTCGAGGAGCTGGCGTACGAGGACGTCCTGCCCTGAGCCTGGGCTCCGGCAGTGTCGTCGGCCGGCGCGAGCCGGCGAGCGGCGCGACCGACCCCGGGTCACGCGTCGAGGCGAACCCCGTCAGCCGAGGGCGCGCCGGATCGCGGGGACGTCGTCGCCCAGCAGGACCACATGCCCGTCGACCGTCGTGTACAGCAGGGTGACATTGACCCCGGCGTCCGCGACCCGACGCAGAAGCGCCGCGCCCGCGCCAGGCTCGTTCTCGACCGGCGCGACGGCCGCAGCGCTCTGGGCCAGGATGTCGAACCCGGCGTCGATCAGCGCCCGCGTCGCTCGCTCCGTGTCGACGACGAGGACGTGGCAGATCCCGCGATCGTCTTCCGCGAACCCGCAGGCGCCGTCGATGTTGACGCCGGCATGACCCAGAGCGGCGAGCGCCTCGGCGAGCGTGCCCGGGCGGTTCGCCAGGCGGATCGTCAGGTCGGTCGTCATGCGTTGCCTCCGTCCACGTGGCCCAGCTCGCGAACCGCGCGCTGTCAGGCGATGGTGTCGATGTGCCCGCCGAGCGGGACGTTCCAGCCGATGAGCTCGCAGCCGAGGTAATGCGGCGCGCCCTGGCCCGGGGTGCAGTCGGAGCAGCCCCAATAGGTCAGCCCGCCCTCGTCGGCCAGGTACGCGACATCGCACTGCGCCTCGGTGGGATCGCAGTTGCGAGCATGGCAGGCGCAGTTGCAGTGGGCCCAGTGATCGCAGGTGCAGGCGGCCGTGGGCGACGGGGACCGCAGGACGCTGGCCGGGAATGGGGACGCTTGCATGCCGGGTCTCCTCGCCGCGCCACCGACCGGGCGTTCCCGCCCCGGCCCGGTGGCATCGATTGTCCTCCGCACCGTCAACTGCGTGCCCGAGGATGTCCGTGGATCGCGTGTCGGTTGTATCGATCTGATATCATTCTGATCGCGCGCATGCATGTCGCGCAGAAGGAGCATCGGACTTCGATGAACAAGGAACGAATCGCCCAATCGCTGCCCGGAATCCCCGCCCTGGTCGTCCTCCTGGTGGCGTCGGTCGCCTACGTCGCGGGGTTCATCTGGTATGCCGTCGAGGTCCTTGGGCCGCTCGGCGACCGCTTCGGCCTCCTCGACCTCGCCCAGCTCGGGCTGGTCTCGCTGGTGGGGATCATCATCGCCGTCGCCTGGGGCGGGCTGACCCCGGTCAACCCCAACGAGGCGCGGGCACTGGTCCTGTTCGGCCACTACGCGGGATCGATCCGCGAGCAGGGCTTTCACTGGGTCAACCCGTTCACGCGCCGGCCCAGGATCTCCGTCCGGGTCCGCAACTTCGAGACCTCGAAGCTCAAGGTCAACGACCATGACGGCAACCCGATCGAGATCGCCGCGGTCGTGGTGTGGAAGGTGACCGACACGGCCGAGGCCCTGTTCGAGGTCGACGACTTCGAGAACTTCGTCCATGTCCAGGCCGAGTCCGCGCTGCGGAACCTGGCCACGACGCATCCCTATGACGCGCACAACGAGGGGGACGTCGCCCTCCGGGCCAACCAGGCGGAGATCGCCGACCAGCTCCGCACGGAGATCCAGGATCGGCTGGTCAAGGCCGGCCTGGAGGTCATCGAGGCACGGATCAGCCACCTCGCCTACGCCCCCGAGATCGCCAACGCGATGCTCCGCCGGCAGCAGGCGAACGCGGTCATCGCGGCGCGTTCCCGGATCGTCGAGGGCGCGGTCGGCATGGTCGAGATGGCGCTCGACCAGCTGTCCGCCAAGCAGGTCGTGAACCTCGACGAGGAGCGCAAGGCGCAGATGGTGAGCAACCTGCTGGTCGTGCTGTGCTCGGATCACGAGCTCCAGCCGGTGGTCAACACCGGGACGCTCTACGCGTAGCGGCGGGCCGGGCGGACCGCCCACGCGGGACGACACGCGCCGACCGTCATGACCGAGCGGAAGCCGTTCCTCCTCCGCCTCGACCCGGAGACGTTCGCGGCCCTCCAGCGATGGGCCGCGGACGACCTCCGCTCGGTCAACGGCCAGATCGAGTTCCTGCTGCGTCGAGCGTTGCGGGATGCGAGCCGGGCGCCGAAGCCCGCCAGCCGCCCAGGGTCCGCGAAGGCTGACCCGTAGCCGGGCTCGGCACGTCGATCGCTCGCGCGGCTGCCGGCGAGCCGGCCGCCCTCCGGTCCGGACCCTCGTCCCGTCCGGTCACGCCGAACGGACCTTCCCAGGACCGGCCGGCTCGTTGATGCTCGGGACACCGTCACGCACGGAGGTTGGGCATGATCGCGAAGGTCGGCGACCGGATCATCATCGAGACCGAGAAGGTCGGGCAGCGGGACCGCGAGGGCGAGATCCTGGCCGTGTTCGAGTCCCCGTTCGGAACGAACTACCGCGTCCGCTGGGACGACGGCCACGAGAGCGAGATTCGCCCGGGAGCCGGCAGCGCGCGGATCGTCCCGGCCGCGAAGGTCGGACGAGCCTGAGGTCGGCGATCCCAGCGGCCAGGCTCGCGGACCTCCGGCGGCGCGCTGCGCGTCGCGATGCGCGGCGACGACCCCGACCCTAACCGTCCGCGATCGGCCCCACCTGGGTCGGGATCACGCCCGGGCCGACGACGACGAACACGCGCACCGCCGGCGCGCTGCCGAGGGCAGCGAACGAGCCGTCGACATCGTCGCGGACGTCAAGGACCATGGCCCACACGCCGGGCGTCTCGGGCACGGTGACCTGGCCATCCAGCTCCGAGCGGCCGCCGGGCGCCAGCGGGACCACGCCGAGGCTGACGTCCGGAGGAGGGGTGGGGTCGGCCGCGACCGGATCATCGACGGCCGTGCCGCCCGGCAGCGCATCCGCCCGGACGCTGATCGGGATCCACCGGGCGACCACGTGCGTGTTCCGCCGCACCGGCAGCTGCGTGCTCGCCGCGATCGTGAGCGGGCCCTCCGCCCAGGTCGCGCTGCCGATGTTCGCGACCGTCAGCGCCACGTTGACCGCGGAACCGGCGATCACGGTCGTGTCCGCGGCCTGCAGGTCGAGGGCTGCGTGCCGGTCACCGGGAACGAACACGGCGAACGGCCCGGACCGGGCCACGACGTGGCCGAACCGGCGGTCCTTGAGCGTCGTTGTCGCCGCGTACGCGCCGGCGTCGAGCGGCAGGGGCGTGACCGCCCGGAGCGTCCGCTCCGAGACGCTGGCGACGGGTCGCGCCGGGAGATCGCTGGACCCGAGCTGCGCCACCGGCGCGGCTGAGGTCGCGGCAAGCACGAGCGGGTCCGGATCGACGGAGAACCGCGTCGTGACGTCGGCACCCGGGAACCGCCACCCATCGGGCGTCCTGATCCCCCAGCTCACCTCGAGGGTCCGCGGCGTCTGCGTGGCGATCGCGGTCCCGACGACGACGCCGGTGAACGGCGCGGGCTTCGCGATCGGCGTGACCGCGACCGACAGCACGCCGGCCCGCGTGGTCCAGGCGTAGGCCTTGAGGGCCTTGACGCTGATCCACTCCCCCGCCCAGTCTCCCCGCCCCAGCGGATCCATCAGCCACACGCGACCGCGCTTGCGGTCGTATCGCTCGATGTAGACGGCGTGGTTGTCGCCCTCGTCGGTTGCCCGCCAGAACGGCGGATCCCAGCGCCCGTACCAGCGGGGAAGCTTCGAGTCGTCGCCCAGCAGGACGGCGCCGGCGCCGTGCTCGAGGCGGCTGAGGAGCGTCCGCCAGGTGATGGTCGCGCCGCCGTCGGGCGAATACGCGAGCGCGATCCCGAGCTTCGCGTACGCGGTGCGCAGGTCCGCAAGCGTCGATCCGCCGTGGGTGTCGCCGGACAGCCGGCGCAACGCCTGGCGCGAGACGACATCCCTGCCGTTGGTCCACTTGTCGAGGAGCATCGCGCCGGACGCCCACAGGCAGTCCTGCCACGGGCGGGTGTCGGTCTCGGTCACGAACGCAGGGTGATACCCGGGCAGGGGCTGCGGCGGGTCCAGCGCGGCCGCCGGACCGGCACCGGCCGCGAGGAGCGTGGACGCGGCGAGCCATGCGGCGGCGAGCGTGCGGACGAGGGTGGGTCGGATGGGCATTGGGGCCGTGGCTGGGGCGGTCTGTGCGACACCGGTCACGCGCCGGGATACCGAGAACCGCGGGGAGTGGCTTCAGCGTCGCGTGGGTCGCTCGGCCGGGCCATGGATCGGCGGTCAGGGGGCCGGTCCGACGATGGTCCGGTCCACCGGGCCCGAATGCTCGCTCGGTTGCTCAGTCCGGGGCGGCATCCCGGGGCGGCGCGGGGTTCGCCAGACCGTCGATGACGTCGACATTGGGGAGCGACCGCAGGATCGATGGCGGCGCGATCACCTTCCAGCTCCGGCTGCCACCACCGAGGACGATCCGCTGGCGGGCCATGACCGCGGCATCGACCCAGACGGGAAGGTCGGCGGGCAGGCCGAACACGGTCACACCCCCGATCTCGTGGCCCGTCAACGCCCGCGTCTCGTCCGGCGAGGCGAACGACGACTTGCGCCCGAACCGCTGCTTGATCGCGTGGTTGACGTCGAGGCGGTGCGTGGCCAGCACCACGCACGCGGCGAAGGCGGGCGGGCTTCCCTTGCCCACGACGATGATCGTGTTCGCCGAATCCTCGGGCGCGAACCCGTAGGCGGCGCAGAACGCGGCCGTGTCGGCGAGCGCCGGGTCGCACGGGAACAGCTCGTACTCGCCGTGGCCGGCGAGGGCGGCCTCGAGCGCGTCGCGTTCCGGATCGGTGGTCATGCCCGAAACGCTACCGTCTGCGGCGCGGTGGCGCCGGCATCGCCCGGCTCGGGTGAGACGCCGGCCGGCTTGGGGGAGACGGCGGCCGGAACGGGCGATGCACCAGCGTCGACCGGCTCGAGGGCGTCCAGCCGGTAGAACCGGCCCACGGCGCGCACGTTGCCCCGGAACAGCCAGTACAGGACCGTCCCCGGAAACGGGTGCTGTCGGAACGTGGCCCGGATGACGGCCTCGCGCTCCGGGCCGGGCGGCAGCAACGTGGCGTCGAACCGGAACCGGCGTCCATCGTGATGCTCCAGCTCACCGCCGCCCGCGGCGTCCAGGTTGCTGGTCCAGGCGCAGGCGACATCGGGGTGGCCGAGATAGCTGCGGTCCCCGACCCGGAGCAGGCCGAGATACAGCGATCGCGGCTTGCCCGAGCGCCGCCCGGTGATCGTCACGCGGATGACGTTGCCGATGCCCGAGCGGCGCCACTTCCGCGCAAGCAGCCCGTCGGCGCGTGCAAGCCCGCGGTACCAGCGCGGCCAGAAGGCGTGGGCGACCCGGGACATGCCACAGATCGTACCGCCGCGGACCCGGCCATCGGTGGACGCAACCCGGAACGCGATGGACGAGGGCCGCAGGCACGAGCCAAGATGACCGTCCACGGACCCAGCTGCTCCCCGACCGACCGGAGATCCCGATGACCGACACCCTCGTTCCCGCGATCGACCAGGCGAAGGCCGAGATCGCCGCCCTGTCCCTGCGGACGCAGCTGTTCATCGATGGCGAGTTCCGGGACGCGCGCGGCGGACGGCGCTATGTGACCCGCAACCCGGCCACCGGCCAGCCCATCGCCGAGGTCGCCGAGGGCGATGCGTCGGACGTGGACGCGGCCGTCGCGGTGGCCCGACGGGCGGCCGATGACGGTCGGTGGTCGCGGATGAGCCCCGGCGACCGGAAGCGGATCCTGGTCCGCTGGGCGGACCTGATCGAGGCGGGCGCGCGCGAGCTCGGCCTGATCGAGACGATCGACGCGGGCAAGCCGATCAGCGACACGGTGGGCCTGGACATGCCCGAGACGGCGGCCTGCATCCGCTGGCACGCGGAGGCCGCCGACAAGCTGTACGGCCAGGTCGCGCCATCGCCCGAGGGCACGGTCGCGACGATCACCCGCGAGCCGGTGGGCGTGGTGGGCGCCGTGATCCCCTGGAACTACCCGGCCCAGATGGCCGCCTGGAAGCTCGGACCCGCGCTCGCGACCGGCAACACCGTGGTCATGAAGCCCGCGTCCAACACCTCGCTCAGCCTGCTCCGGATCGCCGAGCTGGGCGCGGAGGCGGGGATCCCGGACGGCGTGCTCAACGTGGTCACCGGACCGGGCGACGTCGTGGGCGAAGCGATCGGGCGCCACCCCGACATCGACTGCCTCGCGTTCACCGGCTCCACCGAGGTCGGCCGGCGCTTCCTCCACTACAGCGCTGACACCAACCTCAAGCGCGTCCTGCTCGAGCTCGGCGGCAAGAGCCCCCAGATCGTGTTCCCGGATGCCGCGGACCTCGCGTCCGTCGCCGCCAACGTGGCGATCGCGATCTTCTGGAACATGGGCGAGAACTGTTCGGCGGGGTCGCGACTGATCGTCCATCGCTCGGTCAGGGACCGGCTGCTCGAGGCGGTGGCCGCCGAGCTCGCCGGCTGGCCCGTCGGCGACCCGCTCGACCCGGCCACCCGGATCGGCGCGCTCATCAGCCGCAGCCACATGGAGACGGTCCTGCGCTACGTGCAGGCGGGTATCGACGAAGGCGCGCGGCTGGTCACCGGCGGGTCGCGGATCCTCGAGGAGACCGGCGGCTGGTTCGTGCCGCCCACGATCTTCGACGGGGTGCGCAACGACATGACGATCGCGCGCGAGGAGATCTTCGGGCCGGTCCTGTCGGTCATCGAGTTCGACACCGAGGCCGAGGCCGTCGCGCTGGCCAACGACACCCCCTACGGGCTCGCGTCCTCGCTGTACACCGAGGACCTCAACGTCGCCCACCGCGTGGCGCGCAACCTGCATGCGGGGGTGGTCGCGGTCAACGCCTACTCCGAGGGCGACATGACGACGCCGTTCGGCGGCTACAAGCTGTCCGGCTTCGGCGGCCACGACAAGTCGGTCCACGCCCACGACCAGTACACCGAGACCAAGACGATCTGGATCCAGCTGCGCGACGCCGGGTAGGCCGCGTCGCGACCCGAACGGCCGTCGGGAGACCGGCGCAGGCGCCGGGCCGCTGCGAGGCCAGCGTGGACGCCGGGCCGCCGGCCCTGCGACAACTGGGCAAAGCTGGGTAGACCCGCCTCCATAGGCTGGAGAGGTCTCTCCCCGAGACCCTGAGGCGCCCGGTCCATCCCCCTGGCCGGGTGCCTCTCGACGCCCCCCGGCCCGGTCGGCGTGCCGCCTCGACGTGCGCCGCGTCAGTGGTAGGCGGGCGCCCCGAGGATCCCGAACGAGCTGGCCGGCCAGTAGCGCAGGAACGCGCGCCCGATGACGCTTGCCGAATCGATCGGGCCGAACGCGCGCGAATCCGACGACGCCTCGCGGTGATCCCCCATCACGAACAGCTGGCCGGGTCCCAGCACCCACGAGGACGTGCCCGTCAGCGGCGTGGTCGGGCCGTTCTGGCCATCCGCGTTGCGGAAGGTGTAGGAGCGCTCGTCAAGCGGCGCGCCGTCGACGTACACGAGCCCGTCATCGCGGATCTCGACCTTGTCGCCCGGCAGGCCGATCACGCGCTTGACGAACGGCGTGTCGCCCTGGTCCTCCCAGCCCGGCGGCGGCCGGAGCACCACGATGTCGCCGCGATGGTAGGCGTCCCAGCGCGGCGACAGCTTGTCCACGAGCACGAACTGGCCGGGCTCCAGGGTGTGCTCCATCGAGTTCTGCTCGACCTGGAACGGCTGCGCCACGAACGTCTGGATGACGAAGAAGATCACGAGCGTGAGGAGCAGGGTCTCGACCAGCTCGAGGATGAGTCGCCGGGATGGGATCACCGGTGAAGTATGGCGGGGAACGGCGGAACAGGCGGAGCGGCGACACCCGAGGACGGCATCCGCGGCCACCCTGCCCGAACCTGCTCCACAATGCATGGTGACAGGAGGCACGCATGGCCGACATCGCGATCGAGGTTCTGCCCCAGCCGCGGATCGATACCCTGGTCACCGACGCGGCGACCGGCGCCCAGCGGCGGCGCACCGAGTACAGCGGCACGGTCTGGTTCGGTGGACGTCCGCAGGTCACCGGCTTCGGGTCGATCACGCTCGCAACCATGGCCGTGATCGACCGTCCCCTGTTCCTCCCCGACAGCCTCCCCTACCGCCCCGATCCGCTCAACGACGCGCTGGTGGTGTGCAGCGTTGCGATCCAGGGTTCGATGGACGAGCCCCACCACGTCCTCGAATGCCGCGCCGGCCTGGTCCCGGACCCGCGCAACGCGGCCGTCAGCTGGATCCAGCTCCAGGTCGCGGCACGAGCCAGGACGCCGTTCGCGATCAGCTACCGGGTCACGGTGGTCGTCGCCCTCAACGCCCTGCTCGAGACGGGCTCGGGATCGTGATCGACTTCAGCCGCTTCGATGTCCTGACCTTCGACTGCTACGGCACCCTCATCGACTGGGAGGCCGGGATCCTGGCCGCGCTGCGGGCGGCGCTCGACGCGCACGGTGTCACGGCCGGAGACGATGACCTCCTCGGCCGGTACGCGGTCCACGAGGCCGAGATCGAGCACGGCCCGTATTTGCGCTACCGGGAGGTCCTGTCGCGCGGCATGACCGCCGTGTGCCGCGAGCTGGGCGTCGAGCCCGACGCGGACGAGATCGCCGCGTTCGGTGGATCCGTCGCCGACTGGCCCGCCTTTCCCGATTCGGCGGACGCGCTCGCCCGGCTCCACCGCCGGTTCAAGCTCGCGGTGATCACGAACTGCGACGACGACCTGTTCGCGGCGTCGAACCGCCGGCTTGGCGATGTGTTCGACTTCGTGATCACGGCGCAGCAGGCCGGCAGCTACAAGCCCGACCATCGCAGCTTCGAGATCGCGTTCGAGCGGATCGACCGCCCCCGGAGCCGGATCCTCCACGTGGCGCAGAGCCTGTTCCACGACCATGTGCCCGCCAGGCAGCTGGGGCTGACCTCGGTGTGGGTCGATCGCCGCCACGACCGGCCGGGGAGCGGCGCCACGCCGCCCGCGGAGGCCGCGCCGGACCTCACCGTCCCCGACATGGACACGCTCGCGACGCTCGCGACCGCGTGAACCCGGCTCAGTGACCGCGCCGACATGACAGCAGAGCACATCGCGGATCCGCCGCCCGCGCAACGGGCAACCACCACGCGTGCGGGCATCCTCGCCGGGATCGCGGCACCCGTGATCTCGTGGGGGCTGAGCGTCATCGTCATCGCCGGCTGGCCCGGCTACGACCCGATCGCGCAGTCAATCAGCCTGCTCGCGACCGCGCCGCTCGGATGGCTGCAGACCGTGGCGTTCGGGATCAGCGGGCTCCTCGGCGCCGCGTGGGCCATCGGGGTGTCGAGCGTGCTGGGCCGGACGGCGCGTCAGCGGGCGCTCGTGCGCGGCCTGCTCCTGGTCCAGGCCGCGATCGCATTCGGGTTCGCGGTGCTGCCGACCGATCGCGCCGGAGTGCCCACGACCACGATCGGATCGCTCCACCTGCTCGACTTCTACCTGTACTCGATCACGATGCCGCTGACGCTGGTTGCCCTCGGGCTCGTGATGCGACGTGACCCGCGCTGGCACGGGGCGGCCGGGCCGACGCTCGCGGCCGCGGGCCTGGTCGTGCTTGCGACCGTGCTCGTGCCGGCCACGGTGGACGGGCCGCTCACGCCCTGGCTGGGCCTGCTCGAGCGGCTGTACGTCGCGATCCCGTCCGCGTGGCAGGTCGGGGCCGGGATCGTCGCCTGGCGGCTGTCGTCCGGCCCCACGGCTGGCGCTCGCGACCAGGCCCTCCCCGTCCGTCGCTGAAACCGCCTCCGCGGGATCGACGTATCCAGGCCTGCCGGGGGAACGAGACAGCTGGAGGACCTGGATGAAGCGACTCGCGATCAGCCTTGGACTTGCCCTCGCACTCGCCCTGCCGGGCTCGGCACTCGCCTTCCACCACACCGGGCTGCCGGCGACCTTCTGCCACGCCGCGGCCGCGGGAAGCCCGTCCAACGACAACGGGATGGCCAAGGAGGCGCTCCTCGCGCACAACCCGCAGGGCCTTCCCCTGCCACCGGTCGGCACGCCCGGCCAGGGCCAGGGTGAGGGCGGCGAGCACTGCGCCAACGCCACCGACTGAACATCCCTCCGCTCCCGGCGGACCGAGCCGGACCCCTCAGGCCCGGTCCGCCGGCCTGCACCTGGGCGTGGCGGCGCCCCTGCCGACCCTAGCCCTTGATCGCCCGAAGTCGCTTGCGCAGGGCGACCTGTGGCACCGCGGCAACATCGATCCGGCGCGCGCCGAGGAAGCGGATGAACCGCTGCATGCCCATGGCCAGCGCCTCGACGAATGCGGCATCTGCCGCAAGGGCCGGATCCTCGAGCCACAGGCCGAGGATCCGGAGCGTGCCGGTCGCACGGTCCAGCTTGGGGTCGAACCGGCCGACCAGTCGATCGCCCCACAGGATCGGGAGCACGTAGTAGCCGAAGCGCCGCTTCGCCGCCGGCACGTACACCTCCCAGGTGTAGTCGAACCCGAACAGCGGCCTGGCACGACCGCGCGCCGAGACCGGGTCGAGCGGCGACAGGAACACGGCCTCCTGCTCGGAGGTGGTGTCGATGGCGGTCCACGCCTGCGGCACGCGACCCGCCTCGAGCTCCTCGAGCAGCGGGGCATCGGTGGCGACCGCCAGCCGGGTCGTCCGCCAGCCCTCCACCCTGACCTCGATCGCGAGGTTCGCGTCGATCCAGCGCTGCTGCCGGTCCTGGAGCTCGCCCTTGGGCACCTCGCGCCGCAGGAACCAGTTGACGCCGGTGAGCCGGGCCAGGCCGTCCGCCGCCACCTCCTTGCGCAGGAGCACGTCATCGGCCTCCTCCGCCGGCACGTCGCGGAGCGCCTCGGGCGGCGCGATGGCCTCCGTGATCGCGTACACGCGCTCGAACCGCTCGCGCCGGCTGACCATCGCCTCGCCCGTTCGCCACAGGTAGTGGAGCGCCAGCGCGCTGTCCTTTCGACCGCGATAGCTGTCCACGCGAGTCCGGTCGCGCATCTCGAAGTCCCGGTTCGAGACCTCGCGCCCGGAGCGAAGGATCCTGCGCATCTCCTCGATCGCGTCCGGGTGCTCGCGGGCGATCTGCGCCATCTGTCCCTGGCCGCCCTCGCGTCGCATCAGGACCCGCCACCACGGCAGCTCGTCCATCGGCCGCACGGCCAGCCAGCCGCCCCATTCGAAGAACCGGCGCTGCTCGTAGGTCAGCCGGGCCCAGTCGTCGACCTCGTAGTCGACGACGCGGCTGGCGAGCATGAGATCGTGGGCACGGGCGACGACGACCAGCGGGTCGAGCTGGAGGTGCTCCATCGTCCGCATCGCCGACGCGGCGCCCTCGAGTCCCTGCCACCGGCGGCCCGGCCACAGGCCCTGCCGGCCCATGACGTACCGGCGCGCGGTCACGGCCGAGATCTCAAGCATGTCGCATCCGCGTGATCGTACGAGGTCTGCTCGCGGCGGTGGCGAGGCAGATCCCGGCCCACCCCCGCCCAAGGCTCGCCGGACCACATGACGGACCGTCATGACAGCCGCGTGGCCCGGGCACATCCTTCCGCGGTCGAATCCGCGCGTGGCCCTGGAGCAGCGGGGGCGGCCGGTCCCTGAACACTACGTTCGGGCGGTCGCGCCAATCCCTCCGGCGGGTCGTCAAAATACCCCCGGCGGGTATTGACTTGGGGGGTTGTCAGCGGTGCGAGAATGGCCTAGACTTCTAATCCAAGGCGTGTCAAGACTTGACACGCCCTCACGTGTGTCCGCTGGCGTGGATTGGACATACGGTTTCGGCCCTCGGGCCCGGCGATTGAACGGCGAACCCACAGGCAGTTGCACGGCGTGGTGCGGCGCCTGACACCAGGAGCAATGTGACCCAGACGAGAACCCCCGCAACCCCAGTCATCGATAACGAAGCAGAGCTCGCGGCAGCGGCCGTCGCGCTCGATCCCGAGCTGCTCGAGCTCGAGGCCGAGGTGCTCGACTCCGAGGTCGTGGCGACCAAGCCCGAAGCTGCGGCCACCAAGCCCGCCGCGGACGAGGAGGCCGAGCCCGAGCCGGTCGCGGCCGAGGTGCTCGACACCGACGACTCGGTGCGCCTGTACCTGCGCGAGATCGGTCGCGTGCCGCTGCTCACCGCGGAGGAGGAGGTCATCCTCGCCAAGGGCATGGAGCTCGGCGCGCAGATCGACGCGGAGCCATGGAAGGCGATCCTGGCCATCCACGAATGGACGCTGCACGGGACCGAGCCGACGGGCCGCCGCAAGGACCGCCGGTACTTCCTGCCCTTCGAGGCCGAGGCGCACCGCATCGTGCAGGCTGCCCTCAGCTCGGACGACGCGATGGACCTGCTGGTCACGGCACCGTCCTTCGACCTGCCCGACGCGCTCAAGAAGGCCGAGACGGACTCCCTCAGGGAGCGCCTCGTGCGCGCCCAGGACCTCCGCTCGGTCTACAACGAGCGCCTCGACCCCGAGTCCTTCCTCGACCTCCTCAACTGGATCGAGGGTGAGCTCGGCCGTCCGAACGTCGAGCTCCGCGCGAGCGCGGCGCTGCATGCCGTGCGCAACTGGTCTCGCGACGAGGTCGCCTACCCGGCGATCCGCCGCTACCTCGAGGCGGGCCTCGACGAGGACACCGTCGCCGAGATGGTCCTGACCCTCAAGGCGCTCGCGAAGCAGTCGCGCGACCACCTGACGTCGGCCAACCTGCGGCTGGTCGTGTCGATCGCCCGCAAGTACATCAACCAGGCCGGCATGGGTCTCCTGGACCTCGTCCAGGAGGGCAACGCGGGCCTGATCCGCGCCGTCGACAAGTTCGAGTACGAGCGCGGGTTCAAGTTCTCGACGTACGCGACGTGGTGGATCCGCCAGGCCATCCAGCGCGGCCTCGCGGACCAGTCGCGGACGATCCGCATCCCGGTGCACATGGTCGAGACCATGGGCCGGGTCGCGCGGGTGGTGCGCGAGCTCTCGACCCAGCTGGGCCGCGAGCCCACCAACACCGAGATCGCGGCGGCGCTTCCCGACGAGACGCCGGCGATGACGCCGACCCGCGTCGAGGAGATCCGCAAGCTCGGGCGCGAGCCCGTGTCGCTCCAGTCGCCGGTCGGCGACGAGGGCGATGCCGAGCTGGGCGAGCTCATCCCCGACGAGGACGCCGTGTCCCCGCTCGATGTCGTGTCCGACCGGATGCGCCGCGAGCAGATCGAGCACGTGCTCAACAGCCTCGACGGCCGCGAGCAGCGCGTCCTCCGCCTCCGCTTCGGCCTCGACGACGGGCACGCCCGGACGCTCGAGGAGGTCGGCCGCGAGTTCGGCCTGACCCGCGAACGGATCCGCCAGATCGAGGTCCAGGCGCTGCGCAAGCTGCGCCACCCGTCCCGAAGCCGCAAGCTGCGCGAGTTCGCCGCGTAGCGACTCCGCGTCGGCCAACCACATATGGCGTCACCCCGAACCCGCTGCGTCGCACGCCGACGTGGCGGGTTCGCGCGTTGAGGGTGCGGGTCCGCCGTTGGGCGGCGGGGCGTATCCCGCAGGCACGCAGACCGGCCGGGTCCGATGCGCCTCCCGCAGAGGCTACTCGCGGGCGCGCACTCCGAGCTCCCGCCCGACCCGCATCCAGATCAGGACACCTGCGACGAGGAGGGTTGCTCCGACGACGTACCCCGAGTAGTGGAATGACGCGGTCCGACCTGCGGCAACGGCGATGGCGAACGGCCCCAGCCCGGCGATCACCGCGACCGCGGCATAGATCCGGGTCCGGTGCATCCAGACATAGGGCAGGAAGTGCCCGCCGTTGGTGGCGGCAAACGTGGCCGGGACGAGCAGCGGTTCGAGGTTGTACACGATGATCGAGGCCGGCAGCGCGATGGCCTGGACCATCGCCACCTGGACCACGAGGGGCGTGAAGGGGTTCGTGCTCGTCAGTCGTCGATAACCGAGGGCGTTCTCGAGCAGGAGCGAGCCGGGGAATGCCACGACTCCCTGGAACAGGAACACGAGCGCCGCGCCGGTGACCGACAGCACCTGGCTGAGGATCGCGGCCGCGATCCAGGTCAGCCCGTGGACGATGAGGAAGGCAAAGCCACCGCGGTTCGAGAATCGGATCTCGTCGCGCGCCTCATCGAGGGTCCGCGGACTCCCGCTGGGCAGTCGGTTCGTCGCTGCGGTCATCGCATCCTCCCATCCTCGCGGGCTCCCCGGCGCGGCCCACGGCGGTTGCAGGGATGGTGTCCGGGGCGGCCCTGTCCTGCTGGGTCAGGACCAACGCGCAGCGGCCGACACGGCGAACGACCATGCGACGCCGGGCCATCCTACCAATCGGCCGCCAACGCGACCACGCGAACGCCGCGTGGTCTACCCGGACACGGCGTCCGCGCAGTCGTAGACCGAGCTCGCGGAGCCGTCGATCGTGACCGCGGTGCAAGCGGACGCGACCCAGCTCGAGATGGTCGACGATGAGGCACCGCCGGGCGCTCCCCCACCACCGCCGACGGCGACGAACCGAAGCTCGCCGTTGGCGATCAGGGACTGGAGCTGCTCCAGCGTCGGGGCGTCGTCGGCGCCATTGAAGCCGCCCATCGCCATCACCGGCCTGCCGGTTTCGATCTCGACCTGACCGGCCCAGGTCCCGCCCGAGACCGCGACGATCCAGGTGGCGGACCCCTGATTGGCGACCAGGTAGTCGATGACGCCGCTGCTCAGCCCGACGACCGGTCCTGCGGCCGCACCGCCCGTACCGCCCGCTCCGCCCGCTCCGAAGGCGATCCCACCCTGCGCATCCCGGACGGAACCCGGCGGCGTGCCCCGCGTTCCGTCGATTGCCGCCGGCGGCTGGCCGGGCGTCCCGTTCGCGAGCGGTCCGCCGAGGCCGGCCGGCGCTCCGGCGCCGCCGAGACCCCGATCGGTGCCGGCGGCCTGCGGTCCCGCCGAAGGATCGCCACCGGAATAGGCGGTGGCCATCGTGTCGACGGCGTAGGCGGCCGGCCCGGCGAGGAGGACCGCCACGCCCAGGACGGCTGCCGCCAGCTGGACGCGTGCGCGGCCGGATCGAGGCCGCAGTGCGAGCGCCGGCAGCACGATCGCCGCGACGGCAACCACCGCCAGCCCGAGCCCCGGTGCGAACGACGGGGTCCGGTCGAGCAGCATCCACGCGATGACGGCCGACCCGAGGATCGACAGGCCGAGCACGGCGCCGGCCCAGGCGAACCGCGCGCGAGCGCGCCACAGCTCGACCACGCCGCCGCCCACGAGGGCCCCGACCGCCGGCGCCATGACCACGACGTAGTAGCTGTGGATGATCCCGGACATGAAGCTGAACACGACGATGTGGACGAGCAGCCACAGGCCCCACATCAGCCACGCGGCGCGAGCCAGGTCGGTTCGCGGGCCGCGGATCCGCGCGATGAGCCCGCTCACCAGTCCCACCAGGGACAGCGGCAGGAGCCACGCGATCTGCCCGCCGAGCTCGGCGTTGAACAGCCGCAGGATGCCGGGCGTGCCCGAGAACCCGCCACCAGCCGCTCCGGCTCCACCACCCGGCGGACCGCCTCCCCCGGCGACGGCCGCGCCGCCACCACCCTGGCCGAAGATCCGGCCCAGGCCGTCGTAGCCGAGCACCAGGTCGAGCGCGGAGTTGTCGGTGCTGCCGCCGATGTAGGGCCGCGATGCCGCGGGGATCAGCTCGATCGCGGCCACCCACCAGGCGCTGCTCGCGATCACGGCCACGGCCGCGACGGTGAGGCCGGCGACCCGACGGCGGATCGATCCCGGAGCCGCGATCGCCCACGTGATCGCGAACGCCGGCAGGACGAGGTAGCCCTGGAGCAGCTTTGTCTCGAACGCGAGCCCGATCAGGACGCCGGCCAGCGCGACCCACCGCAGCCGGTCGGTCTCGAGCGCCCGGATGAACGCGTATGCGGCGCCCACGAACAGGAGCGTCAGCAGCGCGTCCGGGTTGTTGTAGCGGAAGATCAGGACCGCGGCCGGGGTGAGCGCCATCACCAGCCCCGCGATGATCGAGGCGGCCGCGCCGAACGTGCGGCGAACGGTGGCCATCAGCAGGGCCACGGTCGCGACGCCCATCAGCGCCTCGGGCAGCAGGATCGATGCCGGGCTCAGCCCGAACAGCCGCACGGACAAGCCCATGACCATCGTCGCCAGCGGCGGCTTGTCAAGGGTGATGAAGTTGGCGGGGTCGATGGAGCCGAAGAACCACGCCGACCAGCTCTGCGAGGCCGCCCACGCGGCCCCCGAGTAGTAGACGTTGGCGTAGCCGCTCACGGTCAGGTTGACGACGTACAGCAGCGTCGCGGCCAGCAGCACGCCGGCGGTCGCCGGGAGCACCCACGCGGCATCCCGGGAACGGCTGCGTGCGATGTCGCGAACGGTGGCCAGGCGGCCTGCCGGGCGGGGTTCGACCCTGGGCGGTGCGATCGAGGTCATGGCCGGCTCCGGGATGGCGGTCGTCAGGAGCCGCCGGTGGACACGTGCCCCGATCCGCGCGTACGGGTCGGCGCCTGGAAGCCGTTGTTGCCCTGGAACGGCTGGAACCCGTCGTTCTGCTGGTCGTCGAAGGGCACCACCTCCTGCCGGGGCGCGACGGTCGTGCCCCGGCCACTGGTGGAGCTCCCGGCCGGCTGCTGATCCGAGGCGCCGCGGTACCCGCCGGCGGCGGCGAAGCCGAACCCCACGGTGGCGGCGATCCCGGTGACGGCGATCCCGGTGGTGAGCGTCCGGAGTCGGGTCAGCGCGTCGTACCGACGGCGCGCGGAATGTCGAAAGGCGTCCATGCCCCCAAGTCTCGGGCGTGGATCCTTTCGGTCCGGTTACGGTCGTCGCCGGACGAGGCGCTCCCGCAGCCTGTCGGGACGGCGCAGGCGAAGGGTTGCACGGGATGCACGGGATGATCCCGCTTCGCCATCAGCCGAACGAGGCGCGGCTCCAGCTCACGGCGAACCGCGCGCCGCCGGTGGGTGACGACTCGACCGACCACCGACCGCCGGTCGCCCGCACGATCGCATCGCCGATCGCCAGGCCCAGGCCCGCGCCGTCGGCACCCGTCGCGGTCGCCAGCGCACGATGGAACCGGTCGAACACCCGCTGGCGATCCTCGGGCGGGATGCCGGGCCCCGAATCATCGACCGTGAGCATCGCCCGCGCGCCATCGAGCGCGACCGTGACATCGACGCGACCGCCCTCCGGCGCGTACTTGCACGCATTGTCGAGGAGCACGCCGACGAGGCGGTCGATCAGGTCGGGCGCGGCCGCGATGACGGCGCCTGCCGGCGGCACGTGGACGCCCAGCTCGAGCCGGCGCGCCTCGGCCACCGCGGCGAAGCGGTCCGTGGCCTGGGTTGCGATCACGCCCAGGTCGACGGGCTCCGAGGCCGGCGTCGCGTGCTCGGCATCGAACCTGGCCAGCCACAGCATGTCCTCGAGCAGCCGGCGCATCCGCTTGGACTCGCGGTCCACGCGCGTGAACGCCGTCTGGTACCAGGCCGCGTCACGTGGCTGTGTCAGCGCGAGCGACGTGTGCGCCTCGATCACCGACAGCGGCGTCCGGAGCTCGTGCGAGGCGTCGGCGGTGAACTCCAGCTGGCGCCGGCGGGCCGCCTCGATCGGCTCGGCGACGCGGCGCCCGATGAGCACCGCGCCCAGGAACACGGCGGCGAACAGCAGCGGCGCGATCAGCAGCTCGCCCAGGATGATCGTCCGCTGGGCATCGGACACGAGGTCCATCGCCTGCGCCACCACCACGTAGTCGTCGCCGATCGAGGCACCGGCGACGCGGACCTGGGTCCCGTCGATCGTCGCCGTGGTCGGGCCCACGACCGCTCGGAGGTCCGTCGGGAGGTCGGGCGTCGAGGCGCTGGCGAGCACCGTCCCGTTCGATTCGACGGTCCAGACGAGCAGCGGCACCCCGAGCGGGCGCCCGGGGTCGCGGCCCGGATCGTACGGCGAGTCCGGCGGGCGGTTGGCGTCCGGAGGCAGGCGCCGGAAGGACTCCGTGAGCCGCTGGTCGATCTGGGATGTCAGGTCGCGCGTGGCGAACGCGACCACGCCGGCCGCGACGACCAGGTACGCGACGGCAACGATCGCGGTGGCGCTGAGCGCGACCCGGATCGACTGACGGCGGACTGCCGGCACGTGCGACATCGTCATCCGGCGTCCAGCCGGTACCCCGCCCCGCGCACGGTCACGATTCGCAGCCCCGCGTCCGACAGCTTGGCGCGCAGCCGGCTCATCTGGACGTCGATCGCGTTGGACCCGAGCGGCTCGGTCTCGTCGGCCCAGGCGTGCTCGGCGATCGCCTTGCGATCGACGACGGCGGGCGCACGCCGCAGCAGGAGCTCGAGGATCCGGTATTCGGTGCTGGTCAGGGCTCGCTCCCGGCCATCCACGGTCACGACGCGGGTGACGGGATCGAGGCTCAGGCGGCCGGCCCCGAGGACGGGTGCATCGACCCCGCGCGGCCGTCGCTGGAGGGCGCGGACGCGCGCCAGCAGCTCCCCGAAGTCGAAGGGCTTGACGAGGTAGTCGTCGGCGCCGGTGTCGAGGCCACGGATCCGGTCTGCCGGCGTGTCCCGGGCGGTGAGCATGATGATCGCGGTCGGGCGCTGCTTCCGCCGGGCCCAGGCAACGACATCGATGCCCTCGGCACCGGGCATCCGCCAGTCGACGACCGCGACGT
The DNA here is from genome assembly GCA_963749705.1 of uncultured Chloroflexia bacterium. Taxonomy (GTDB): domain Bacteria; phylum Chloroflexota; class Limnocylindria; order Limnocylindrales; family CSP1-4; genus CAIXZV01. Next base: position 249,764 of record CAVVNQ010000008.1, read on the forward strand.
CGTAGTCGTACCAGCCCAGGTAGTCGATCGCGTCATCGCCGCGTCCGACCGCGTCCACGTGGTATCCGGCGTCGGACAGGCCGAGCACGAGCACATCGCGCAGCCCCTCGTCGTCCTCCGCCACCAGCACGCGCACCCGATCACCCTCCCAGCCTTCGTGCCTACCCGCCGCCTGCCGGGCCTCGGCCGGCGCGTGCAATGGTGGCACGGGCGGGGGCGACGAGACGGAGCGCCAGGACGGGGCAGGTATCGACCGCCATCCGGGCATGCTCCATGAGGCTGGGTGGAACCGGGCCCGGACGCAGGATCGGATAGCCCCATTCGTCGAGCGCGATCATCTCCGGGAGCAGCTCGGCACACGAGCCGTAGCCGTCGCACGCGATCCGGTCGACGGCGAGGGCGGGTTGGTCGGACGCGGCGAGCGTCGTCACGCCGCCCTCCACGCCTGTCGACCGGCCACGCAGCCACGGCCGCGCTGGTGCGACGTGAAGTCCGTCTCGAACACGCGCAGCGCGCTCCGGAGCAGCCCGACCGCACCGTCCGGGTGACGGCACGCGCCTCGCCCGGCGAGGGTGTCGGTCCAGCCGGCAAGCCGGCGCAGGTCATCGCCGTGGGGGCGTCCGGTGGCCAGCCGCGCCGTCGCGTCGGCGATCGCCCGGAGGCCGAACACGCACGGTCCGCACTGGGCCGCGCTCTCGCCCGCCATGTAGTCGAGGATCCGGGCTGACGCGCGCACCCCGCAATCGTCGTCGCCGAGGAACCACACGATGCCGCAGCCGAACGAGGCGCCGGTCGCGCGAAGCTCCGGCGGGTCGAGCGGCATCTGCCACGCGTCGCTGCCCGCCACCCAGCCGCCGAAGTACCCGCCCTGCAGGACCGGACCGCCGGTCAGCTGAAAGCCGGCGCGTCGGGCGACCTCCGCGAGCGTGGTCCCGATCTCGATCTCGGTGACGCCGGGCAGCGGTGCGCCGCCGATCGTCACCAGCGCCGTGCCCCGGGTCCGGCCGCGACCGGCCTCGCGATACCAGCCGTCGCCGAACCGGGCGATCAGCGCGGCGTGGGCCAGGCTCTCGACGTTCTGGACGAGCGTCGGCAGCCCGTCGATCCCGCGCTCGAACGGTCGCGGGGGCGTCGTGGTGGGTCGGGCGTCGCCCTCGTTGATGAAGTGGACGGCCGCCGACTCCTCGCCCGAGATGTAGGTCGGGGGCGCCGCGACGAGCTCGATCGGGAGGCGTGAGCGGATCCGCGAGACGTCCGCCATGCGCTCGTCGAGCGCGCGGCGCAGCGCCTTGCGCGCCGCGACGTGCTCCGACCCGACGTACAGCACGACCCGGTCGGCCCCGACGACGCGGGCCGCGAGCTCGGCGCCATCGAGCACGAGGTGCGGCCGGGTGCTCATCAGGAGACGATCCTTGGAGCTCAGCGGCTCACCCTCGGCGCCGTTGGCCAGGACGACCGCGCCGCCGGTGGCTCGATCGCGCACCGAGCCCCACTTGCGCGCCACCGGGAAGCCGGCACCGCCGCGACCGAGCAGGCCGGCCGCATCGAGCATGGCCACGGCATCGAGCCCGTCCTCGGGTCCCGGCAGGCGGCCGAGGCGCAGCGTGTGGTCCGCGAGCGACTCGGGACCGGCGGCCAGCGGCGGCCCGGCGAGCAGTCGGGCGGTCATCGGGCGCTCCGGTTCGAGGTCGACTGCCACGACGAGCTCGCGACCACGTCGGCCAGGCGGGCGCGGGGCGGCTCGATGGCCACCCGCCAGGCGAGGCTGCCCGCGACCGCCGCGAGGCAGGCCAGGTCGATCGCCAGCATCCACGGCGCCGATGCGTCGCTGCCCGCGGTGAACCCGTGGAGCAGGGCGAGCGGCCACATCGCGTAGCTGGTCCAGTGGATCGCCCGCCACGTCCCCTGGCCGATGTGCTTGCGCAGCAGGCTGGTGACGATCAGGGCGACGAACAGGTACATCGCGATGACCCCGAGGGCCACCGGGACCGGCCGGTACGTCGACGCGAGCGGGACCAGCGCCGCACCGATGCCGAGGCTCGTGAACGGGTCGAACACCGCCGTGAGGATGTGAACCGCGAGGAACACGATCGACAGCAGCGACACCCGCCGGTGCATCTCGTAGTTGAAGAACCGCGGCCAGCCGGCGGCCTGGAACCGGACGACGGTCACGAGGCCCAGGCAGGTCGCCGCCGTGAACATCAGCAGCGACACGGCGCCGGCGCCTCGCGTCGCGAACCACAGGACCTGGTCGAACATCTGGCTATCGCTCCGGGGAGGGGCGCGGGACCGGGGGGGTCGGTCCCGCGCCGGGAAAGATCACGCGAACAGTGTCCCGGCCGGCACCTTTCGGTCCGGTTACGACGCGGGCGAGCCCTCACGATCCGCCGAAATCGTCGTCGCCTCGCCGTCCGTGGCGGTTGGCGCCGGCACGCCATCCAGATCCGGTGCCGGCCAGCCGCCGAGGCGGACCACCCGCCCATCGTTGCCGACCAGCCGTGCCGGGAGGCCGGCGGCGTCCAGCCATCCCGGCGCGTCATGGCCCAGCACGATCGCGGCGGTCGAAGCGCCATTGGCCAGCTCGCACGTCGTCGCGACCACGGTGGCGGTCCGCCACGGGGTGACCGCGGCGAGGCCCGTCCGTGGGTCGACGATGTGGTGGACGGTCACGCCATCTGCCGACGTCCAGTGCCGGACCGTCGTGCTCGAGGTGGCGATGGCGCCGCCCTGGATCGCGACGACCTCACCGTCGCCGTCCGACGGGGCACGGCTGTCCTCGGCCACGAGGACCCGCCAGCCACTTTCGGGTGCCCTGCCCGCGGCCGTCATATCGCCGCCGAGGCTGACCAGGACGCCGGCATCGGGACCGACAACCTGCAGCGCGGCGTCTGCAGCCAGGTCGGCGGCCAGGCCCTTGCCCGTGGCACCGAGATCGAGCTCCACGCCGCCGGGCACGCGCAGCTCCCTGGACCGCCGATCGAACGAGATCGCGGACCAGCCCGGGACGGGCGCGACGCGCAGCTCGAGCGAGCGGCTGGAGCCGGCGAGCTGGTCGAAGTCGAGGTCGTAGCCGATGACCCGCATCGCCCGGCCGACCGTGGGGTCGACCGCGCCGTTCGAGCGGCGGGCGGCCTCGATCGCGCCGGCCAGCGCGCGCGCCAGCAGCGGGCTCACCCGGATCGTGCGGCCGGCGGCGGCGTTTGCCGCCATCAGCTCACTGTCAGCGCGGAACCGGCTGTACGCGCGATCGACGTCGCCCAGCACCTGCTCGACCGCCACCTGCGCCGCGGCGAGGTCGCCGTCGAGCACCAGCAGGCGGACGCCCGTGCCCAGCGCCCGCCAGTCTGCCTGTTCGATCACGCCCGGGTCGCGTCGGTCGGCCGAATGGATCGTCGCGCCGCCGCTCACGAGGTGGCGCGTGGGCCCCGCCGCGCTCATGAGCCGCCCGTGGAGACGTGCGCCTGGCCGGTGGTGCTGGCCACTGTCGGTGCCGCGGTCGCTGCGGCGGTCGATGTCGAGCTCGATGTCCCGCTCGTGGCCGGCGTCGCACCGTCGACGGTCTCCGTGGTGACGGCGGCCGTGAGGGCTGACTGGGTCAGCGCGCCGTTGTACGTGAGCGCCGACGCCCAGCCGAGCCCGCCGGTCGCGGCGACACCGAGGATGGCGGTCACGATGGTCATCCTGCGGAGGCGGCGGTTGGCGCGGGACCGAGCCTCGGCGCGCTGGTCATTCGTGTTCATGGCCCGATGTTGCCCGGACCCACCTTTCAACTCCGTGACGGCTCGTGGCAACTCGTGGCCGTGGGGACGGTAACCGGGCCCCGAATCGCGCTCCGCCCCTGTTCCGATTCGCGCTCTGCCCCTGTTCCGCGGGTCCGAATCGTGCCCCGCCCCTGACAGTTGCCCGCCCTGCGAGCACTGGCCAGCGAGCCGGGTCCGACAGCGCCACGAGCTCGCCCAACTGCCCCGTTTCGCCTGCCACGTGTCCAACCGATGGGCACGTGGCGTGCCTTCAGCCGCGTCGGCAGCGCCGAGGCCGTCCCCGACCAGGGGCGCGGTGGCGAACGCCCGCATGACGGGCAAATGGCATGGGCGCGCGGGGCGGTTGGCCGGTTGGCCGGTTGGCCGCCGAGGTGCGCCGTGTCGTTCGTGTTCATGCCCCGGTCATCGGGGCGGAAATCCTTCGATCCGGTGACTACTCGTCGGGCTTCACGTCGTCCAGCGAATCGGCGGTCTCGACGGTTCCGTCGACACCCGGCGGTGCGACTGGCGGGGGTGCGCCTCCGCCGCCGGCCGCCGGGTCGGGGCTCCCGCCGGCCGGCGTCGTGTCCGGGCTGCCCGTCGCCGGCGTCGTGTCCGCATCCCCGGGATCCTCGTCGCGAGAGGCGTCGGGCACGGTCGGCACGACCTCCTGAGGTGTCCTGACCGGCGCTCGCGCCGCGAGGGCGGCGGCCGCCCCCGTTCCGAGGTTCTTCGAGCCGAAGTAGAAGCCTGCCACCGCAACGACGAGCGTGCTCACCGTGGTCAGCAGCTGGAGCGCGAAGTCATGGCCCTCGGCGGACATCCGCTGGCGGATCCGGACGGTGTACAGGGGTTCGGCCGGCGTGGCACCCGGTCCGGTCGCCGGCATCAGGTCCTGCTCGAGCACGTTGCCACCGCCGGCGCGGATCGAATCGATCTGGGTCTGGGTGAGCCCTTCGGACGTGTACACGTCCCCCGACGTCGAGGACTGGAGCACCACCACCCCGATGATCGCGAAGATCAGGATGAGGACCATCGCGATGAGCGCCCGGATCGACCCGGGCGGCATCCCGAGCGCCTCCCCCGGCGTCGGCATCCCGAGGGCCGTCATGACCACCGTTCCCGTGTACAGGATGAGCGTGACGGTCACGAACCCTGCGATGAGCAGGACCACGCTGTCCAGCTTGATCGCCCACGCTGCGACGTTGGGCAGGGCGGCGAACATGAGCGCCAGGACGATGAACGCCCCGAACACGAGCACCGCCGCCCCCAGGGTCCCAAGCCGGCCCCACGGCGAGGCCCGGTCACCGGTTGGCGCGTCGCCCGATCCTGGATTCGCTCTGCCGCCCTGTCCCTCGTCGTCCTCGGTCGTCCGATCCTGCGTCATGGCTCCCACCCCACCTGCTCCGTGGCCGCACTCTACGACCGCGCCGATGTCGTGCCTAGCCCCAAACGCGTGGGCCCGGGCGCCGAGCCTTGACCCTGGGGAGCGCGGTGCTAGGCTCCGGGGAACCACCGCCGAAGGCCGCCCGGCCGGGCGCTGGGCGCCCGGGGAGGGGCGACGAATGCACGGTCAGTGGCAGCGGATCGGCGGCCGCGCGACGTACCTTCCGCCGTTCGTGAACGAGCGGTTCGACGGCCCACCGTACTGGGCCTGCACGTTCACCTCGCTGCTCAACGGCGTCAACGTCGGCTGGCTGGGCGAGAAGCCGGCCACCCAGGCCGAGGTCCGCGCACTGGCCCGCGCATCGGGCGACGTCGACCTCCGCGGCGGGAGCCGGTCGAGCCACATGATCCGGGCGATGAAGGTCCGCTACGGGCGATCGATGCGGATCGAGCGCCGGACGCCCGCCGAGGCCATCGACCGCCTCGGGCGAGGATGGGCGATGGTCGGGGCCGTGACCTACGGCGGGCTGCCCAGGCGATATCGGCGGTGGAGCCCGCAATTCACCGGTGGTCACCGCATCGTGCTCATCGGGTGGCAGAACGGCAACTCGCGCCTGCTTGATCCGCTGGCCAAGCACGATGCGACCTACGGCGGCGAGTGGATCCGGTGGTCGGATTTCGAGCCCGCTTGGTGGGCCGCCGAGCAGCTGTGGTTCCGCGAGGGCATGTTCCTGGCGCAGCCACGGTTCGGCACCCTGGTCCCACTAGCGGCACCGCGATCGTGGCGCGTCGCGGCGTCGACCACCGTGGACTTCCTGTCGGCGGATCAGCCCGGAGTCGTCGCCCGCCGGGTGCGCATCGATACGGCGAGCGAAGCGATGTACGACGCGACCGTCCCGCTGCTGCCCGCGGATGCGTCCGCCGGCACCGAGCTGACGCTCGTTCGCGTGTCCACGGGCCGGTTCGCCGGGTACCTCGTTGACGGACACGCACCGGGGATCACGGCAACGGGTCTGGATGTGAGCGATCCGGCCCCGGCACCGAGCGCCGAAAACGCGACGCCCATGGAGGGCAACGCCACGGCGGCCGAGATCCTCAAGGCGCGCCAGGATGAGTGGGACCGCATTCGCGGGTTCGTCTCCGCCGAGGTCGAGCTGCCGGCGCGGCCAAGCGACGCCTGAACCAGTCTCAGGAGCCTCGCGCGAGGGTCTCCTCGAGCTGCGCGATGTGGTCCTCCAGGTGGCGCACGACGAAGTGGTCACGCACGAAGGTGGCGGGCACCTCACCATCCCGCGGGTGCAGCCCGACCGCCTGATCCTCGCCGGGCTGTGCGACCGGGGGCGACAGCCGTCGCTCCCAGCGCTCGATGCCGGCATCGATCCGGTCGAACAGCTCACGCAGCGGCAGCACGCGGTCCTGCTCGAGGATGCCGAGGCGGAGCACGTTGGCGGCGGTACGCCCGAACGGGACGGGATCGCCAGCCTCCAGCCCGGCCTCGACGATTCGCTCGTACTGGCCGAGCCAGAACGGCAGCATCTCGGCCGTGTGGGCAAGGACCTCGCGCGGTCCCCAGGAGGCCTCGGGTCCGATCCCGAAGTCCTCGGCGAGGGCCCATGGACCGCCGGCGACCACGCGAGGCCGCAGGCTGGCGAATGCGCGACGCGCGGCGGCGAGGCGCGCGACCTGGGTGGCGTTGTCGGGGGGCGCAGGATCACTCATACGCGAAGTGTGGCACGCGGGCCAAGGACGCGACGGTGACGCGATCGAGTCGGGATCGGAGCCGGCTTCGGAGTCGGGATCGAGTCGGGATCGCGAGGTGGTCGTCGGCACATCGGACCTCTAGACTTGGCCACCGGTTGGAGCGGCACGGGGGCGTCACGGGAGGGCGTCGTGCACGGGAGTAGCCGGATCCGCCTCGCGGCGACGTGGCTGGCGCTGGCGGCATCGCTGGGTGCGGGGCTGCTGTTCGTCGGCGTGCGGGTCGTGACGCCATCCGACGGCGCGCGCGTCGCGTTCTATGGCGATGGGTGGTCCGCGCGCGGGATCCGAATCGAGCCGATCGATCGTGCCGCACCCGGGCTCGAGGATGGCGACCTGGTGACCGCGGTCGACGGTCGGCCGCTCGGGTCATGGGCGAGCGACGCGCTGCGGCCACTGGCCGCGCACGCGGTGCCCTCATCGGGCGCGACCTACCGGATCGAGCGCGGCGGGGTCAGTGCGGTGGCGGACGTCGCATGGGCCCCACCCAGCGTCGGCGCCACACTGCTCGCCGGCTGGAGCGTCCTGCTGTTCTCGGTCGCGGTTGCCGGGGTGGCGGCGTTCGTGTTCGCGCGCCGGCCCGACGAGCCCGCCGCCACCGCACTGATGATCGCGGCCTGCGGCGCGGCGGGCAGCAGCCTGCCCTGGTTCCTGGGGATCACGGTCAGCGATGTCGTCCAGGGTGGCCCGTTCGTGTTCCATGCCCTGGTCACCGGACCGCTGTACATGCTGCTGTGGCCGGCCGGCGTCCACCTCGCGCTCGTCTTCCCCCGGCCGCTGCCGATCGTCCGGCGCCACCCGAACATCGTCCCGCTCACGTACGCGGTGGCGCTGGGCGCGTACGGCCTGGCGACCGTCGCCGCCGCGGCAACCTCCCCGACGACGCTCGACTGGATCGGGACGTGGCCGCTGACGCAGGTCCTTGTCGTGGTCCCCGCGCTCCTCGTCGCGATCGGGCTGTTCGCCCGCAGCTACCGCCGCACGACCGACCCCTCCGAGCGCGACCGCATCCGCTGGGCGACGCTCGGCGGCCTCGCAAGCGCGACCCTGGGCCTCGGCCTGTTCATGCTTCCCGTGCTGGTGGTCCGCCACCCCCTGATCCCGGATGCCGCGATCGGCATCGTCTCCCTGCCGCTGCCGGTGGGGATCGCCGCGGGCATCCTGCGCAATCGCCTGTTCGACATCGATGCCGCCATCAACCGCACCCTGGTCTACGGCGGCCTGACCGTCGGCGTGCTGGCCACGTACGTCGTCGCCGCGACCGCGATCACGACGATCCTCGGCACCGGCACGACGTTCGGCGCCTCGCTGCTGTCGACGGGCATCGCCGCGCTGGTGGCGCTCCCGCTGCGCGACGTCCTCCAGCGCGCGGCAAACCGCCTGCTCTACGGGCAGCGGGACGATCCGCTGGTCGCGATCCGCCGGCTCGGCGTGCGGCTGGAGCTGGCGGCCGACCCGGATCTCGCGTTCCCGGCGATCGCGGAGACGGTCGCGGACGCGCTCCGGCTGCCCTACGTTGCCGTCGAGGTGGCGGACGAGGTCGGCCGGACGATGGTCGTCGCCGAGCACGGGCAGCCCGGCCGGGCCGCCGATGAGGTGGCCCTGGTCCATGGCGGCGAGCCGGTCGGGCGGCTGGTCCTGGGCGTTCGCAGCGGCGAGCAGGGCTTCCGACCCGACGAGCTCGCGTTCCTCCACGACCTCGCGCGCCAGGCCGGCGCGGCGGTCCACGCCCTCCGGCTGCGGGACGCGCTCGCCGGCTCCCGCGAACGGCTGGTCGTCGCGCGCGAGGAGGAGCGCCGTCGACTCCGGCGCGATCTCCACGACGGCCTGGGGCCGGCGCTGGCCGCGATCGGCATGCGCGCGGAGGCGTCGGCCGCGATGCTCGATGAGGACGCGGGGGCCGCGCGCCATCAGCTGACCGCGCTCACCGCCGAGGTCCAGGCAGCCCTCGCCGACGTCCGGCGGCTGGTCGACGGCCTTCGCCCTCCGGCGCTCGACGACCTGGGCCTGGTCGGCGCGATCCGCCAGCAGGCGGCCCGGCTCGATGATCCAGGGACCGTCGGCGGTGCGGCCGCCAGGGGGACGCGGATCGAGGTCGAGAGCGTCCCGGCCACGCTGCCTGACCTGCCGGCCGCCGTCGAGGTCGCGGCGTTCCGGATCGCGGTCGAGGCCATGACCAACACCGTCCGCCATGCCGAGGCGTCGATCTGCCGCGTCCGGATCGAGGTTGGTCGCCAGGTGCTCGTCGAGGTGGTCGACGACGGCCTCGGCCCGCAGGCGGGGCGGCACCCCGGGACGGGCCTGGAGTCGATGCGCGAGCGCGCGGCCGAGCTGGGCGGCGATGCGGTCGTCGAAGCGCGGCCAGGCGGCGGGACGCGGGTGGTGGCGCGCATCCCGATCGGGCATCCTTCCAGGTCATGACGGAGCCCGGCGTCCCGACCCGCGTGCTCATCGCCGATGACCACGCCGCGTTCCGCGCCGGGCTGCGGGCGCTGCTGGAGACCGCCGGCGACCTCGCCGTCGTGGGCGAGGTGAGCACGGGAGCGGCCGCGGTCGATGCGTCGGCCACGCTCGTGCCCGACGTCGTGCTGATGGACATCAACATGCCCGGGCTCGACGGCGTGGAGGCGACCCGGCGGATCGTCGACCGCTCACCCCATGTCGCGGTGCTGGTGCTCACGATGCACGACGACGACGAGACGGTGTTCGCCGCGGTTCGCGCCGGTGCGCGCGGCTACCTGCTCAAGGGCGCCCAGCGCGGCGAGCTGCTGCGTGCCGTTCGTTCGGTCGCGTCCGGCGAGGCGATCTTCGGCCCGGGCGTCGCGCGCCGGTTGATGGCGTACTTCGCGCGACCCGCGCCGGGCATGGACGCCGTCGCCTTCCCCGAGCTCACCGACCGCGAGCGGGAGATCCTCGACCTGGTTGCCCGCGGCCGCTCCAATGCGGAGATCACGGCGAGCCTCGTGCTGTCGCCGAAGACGGTGCGCAACCACATCTCGAACGTGTTCTCCAAGCTCCAGGTCCGTGACCGCTCGGAGGCGATCGTGCGCGCGCGGGAGGCGGGCATGGGGGGCGAGCGCGGGCACCGAGCCTGACGTCGGGGATCGGGACACCGGTCCCATGACCGCCGGGACGCGCGCCCCGCAAGGTTGGCGCCAGGTGGACGGCCGGACGTCCGGTCGCACCCCAACGGAGGTCACACACCGATGCGCGTCCTCAGGAGCATCGCCCTCGCCCTTGCCATCAGCATCATCCCGCTCGCCTCCGCGGCAGCCCATGAGTGCTTCGTGGTCAATCGGTCCGACACCGGGAACCTGCACGCCACCGCATCCGGGCGGTGGGTGACGCTGACGCTCCACGACCTGTACGAGACGACCGAGGAGGTCGGCCTGCCCGACCTGACCGAGGCGCAGGTCGACTATGCGACGGCGCTCGCCTCGTCGTGGGGCGTGCCCGACAGCTTCACCTTCCGCTCCGACAAGACCCTGCTCGAGAACGCGAGCGGCTGGCAGAAGAACGGCCACTCCTCGGACGGCAAGGGCATCGACCACTTCGTCGACGTCTACGGTGACCAGCTGTTCGGTGCGCTGTTCGCGGCCCTGGCCAACGCGTAGCCGCCGCCAACCGTCTCCCACCTGAAGGAGGTCCGCCCATGGTCCGCTCCATGGCCCGCCGCGCGCTGCCGCTGGCGGCCGGGCTGTTCGTCGCCTGCGCCGTCGTCCAGGTGTTCCTCGCCGGTCTGGGCGTGTTCGACGACCCCAAGGCGTTCATCACCCACCGCGAGTTCGGCTACACGTTCGGCTGGCTGACGCTGGTCGTCCTGGTGCTCGCGCTCGTTGGCGGCGTGCCGCGGCGGGTCATCGGGCTCGGCGTCCTGCTGCTGGTCCTGTTCGCGCTCCAATCGGTCCTGATCGCCCTTCGCACCGACTACCCCGCCGTCGCGGCGTTGCACCCGCTCAACGGGTTCGCGGTGCTCGCGGTGGGGCTCGTGACCACCCGCGCCGCGTGGGCGACCCGTCGAGCGGAGCTGCCGGACGCACGAGCGGCCGCGGCCGGTCCCGCCGCAGCCGCCGCCGAGGCCCGGTGATGGTCACCGTGGGCCGCCGGGCCTGCAACGGGTCGGATCCGTTCCATGGCTGACGCCGTCACGATCGCGGGGCTGCTGCTGGTGGCGGGTCCCATCGTCGGCATGGTCCCCGTCGCGTGGCCGCCGTTCCCGAGGATCTGGTCGATGAGCCGGGAGGACCACGTCTCGACCGTGGCCGCACACCAGCGCGGCTGGTGGATTCTCAACGCGGGGTTCGCGTTCGCGACCATCACCAGCACCGGTGGGCTGGCCATCCTGGCCGTGGCGCTCACCGGCGACACCGGCCGGTCAGCATGGCTGACGGCCGTGTGGGTCGCGTACGCGATCGGGGGCGTGCTGTGGTGCACGGTGCTCGCGATGCGGGCACGGACGACGCCGGCGATCCACGACCTCGGCCTCATCGATGCACCGCCCGGCACCACCGAGCTGCTGCTGGGCGCCGCCACCGGCGGCGTGTTCGCGATGTACGTCGTCGTGACCGCGGCGTCGCTCGTGGTGCTCGGCGTCGTCCTCGTCCTTGCGGGAGGGGTCGCGGCGCCGGTCGCCGGGCTCGCTGTGGTGATCGCCGCCATCGCCGTCGGCGTCCAGGTCGTGACCGGCGACACCATCCCGGCCGTGCTCTACCTGCCTACCCTGATCATCGGGATCGCCCTGCTCGCGGGCTGGACCTGACCCCGACCCTGCGGAGGACCACGTCATGACGTCCCAGGCACCCCGCTCCCTCACCGACGCCCGCATCGGCGCGCCCGCCCTCCGGTTGAGCGGCGTCATCGGCGCGATCGGGCTGGTGTTCCTGATCGCGATGTTCGCCGCGTTCGCCGCCGGGGCTCGCCGCTTCGGCATGACCGTGGGCTGGATCAACGACGTGTCCGGCGTCGTCACGATGCCCATCGCGCTGCCGGGGATGCTGGTTCTGCACCGACGGATCCGGCCGCATGCCGGTCGCGGCGGCGACGCCCTGCTCGTGCTGGGTGTCGGGTCCGTTGGTGCGATCTCGGCGCTGCAGCTCGCTCTCGTCAGCGGTCGCCTGACGTTCGAGGAGCAGATCGGGCCGGTCACCATTGCGTTCCTGGCGCTCGGCGTGTGGTTCATCCTCACCGGCCGGATCGCCCAGCGGCACGGCATCTTCCCGGGTGGGATCCGGCTGGGCATCCTCGCCACGATCTACGCCGGCTACCCGCTGTGGGCGTTCCGGCTCGCACGGGCACTCGAAGCCGAATCCGTTGCGGAGGACGTGGCGGCGGCCGCAACCGCCTGACGACGATTCGCGAGCCGGCACGCCGCCGCATCACGGAGGCCAGATGTGTACACCCCGTTCGTCGCGCTGCACCTGCTCGGCCTGGCCCTGTTCCTCGCGTCGCATGGCGTCTCGATGTGGGTCGCGTTCCGGGTGCGGATCGAGCGTGACCGGAGCGTGATCCGGGCCATGCTCGAGATGTCGGCGGTGGCCAGCCGGCTCGCGTACGGCGGCCTGCTGCTGCTCGGCATCGGCGGCATCGGCGCGGCCGCGACCGCGGACCTGCTCACGACCTCGTGGGTGGTGGCGTCCTACGTCGTCCTCGCGGCGGTCCTGCTCGCGATGTACGGCATCGCCGCCCCCTACTACTACGGGCTGCGCGACGGCCTCGACGGCACGGACAAGGTCGAGCGGCTCGCCGACGAGGTCCTGGCGGACCGGCTCCGGACGCGGCGTCCAGAGATCCTCGCGGTCACCGGCGGTGCCGGAATCGTGGTGCTCGTGCTGCTGATGGTGGCCCGACCCGGCCTCTGGTGATCCCCGGTCCGCGGCGGCCCGGCGGCCACACCATGCGGGATGGGCCCGCCCGGCCGTCCCGCGACACGACGTGAAACCGGTGGCGAAGACCGCGCGTAGAGATCCCTGTCCAACCCGACGAACCCATGACAGGAGATCCTGAATGCGCCTTCTGCGTGCGACGGCACCCATCCTCATCCTCGGCGTGGCGCTTGCCGCGTGCAGCAGTGGCGGTACGGCGACCAACGCCCCGACCACGGCTCCGGCGGCCAGCGAGGCACCGGCGGCCAGCGAGGCCCCATCGACGGGCGGCGGCCGGTACGGCTCCGGCGGCGCGTCCGAGGCTCCGGCGTCCGAGGCTCCGGCGTCCGAGGCTCCGGCAGCCGTGTCGATCGCGGTCACGACGACGCCCCTGGGCGACATCCTCGCCGACGGAGCCGGGCGGACCCTGTACGTGTTCACCGCCGACAGCGGTGGCACGTCCACCTGCTACGACTCGTGTGCCGACAACTGGCCGGCGCTCACATCCGACACCACGCCCCAGCTGGGCGCCGGCCTGACCGCGGCGGACTTCGGCACGACGGCCCGGACGGATGGCTCGACGCAGGTCACGTTCCACAACATGCCGCTGTACTACTTCGCGGGCGATACCGCACCCGGTCAGACGAACGGGCAGGGCCTTGCCAACAAGTGGTACGTCGTCGACGCCAGCGGCGCGATGATCAAGTAGGCGCACCTCGCGTGCGGTGGCGCCGACCCGGGGTCAGCCCACCGCACGCTCGTTGCGGGCCGCCGCGGACGCGATCTTCGCGATCCGCGCAGCCCGGGTCTCGGGACGTCGCGCGAAGGCGACCCAGGCCAGCATCTGCTTTCGTGCCGACGGGGGGAACGCCGCGAAGTTGACCGCGGCGGCGGGGGTGCCGTCGAGTGCGGCGGCGAGGTCCTCCGGAACCTCCATCCGCTCGACGGAATCGAGCACCTCCCACGAGCCGTTGGCCTTGGCCCGCTCGATCGCGGCCAGCCCGGCCGGCGCCATCCGCCCGCTCGCGATCAGCCGCGCGACGCGCACCTTGTTGGTCGCCGCCCAGCCGCTGCGCGGCTTGCGGGGCGCGAAGTAGAGCTTGCCGCGGTCGTCATCGACGCGGCCGGCCGTGCTGTCGACCCAGCCGTAGCACAGCGCCTCCTCGATCGCCGCCTCGTAGTCGAGGCCCTGGCGGCCGGATCGGGGACGCCAGGTCACCAGCCATGCGCCGCGGGCGGTCGCGTGGTTGGCCTTGAGCCACGCACGCCAGGTGTCCCGATCATCGGCGTGGACCATCGGGGCATCGTCGAGCGCGGACACGTGGCAGGTCTCAGCCGCTCGTCGGGGTCGGGATGGTCAACGTGACCAACGATGCCGGCAGGTCCTCCAGCCCGGTCAGCCGGAGCGTGTGCCCGATGCCGATCGCATCGCACGCGCCGGCGGCAACCGTGGTGCGGATCGCGATCGAGAGACCCGATCCGGCGGCCGCGATGTCGATCGCCGTCGTCTGGTCGCAGGCGCCGCCGACCCACGGCACGAGCAGGATCCGGGGCTGTCCGGCGGGGTTGGAGACCCCCTCGAAGGTGCCGACGCCGGTCGGATCGACCTCCGCGTTGTCGATCCGACCGCTCGTGTCGTGGATGGTGACGGTGACGGTCTGGCCGGCGGTCGTCACGGCCGACTCCGTCCAGTCGCGCGGGCTCGAGACCCGCGTGATGGAGCACCCGGCCAGGGCGAGGGCAGCCACCAGGGCCGCGATGACCATGCGTGAACGATGGGATGACACCCGATGATCCTCTCATGCGGCGGCCCGCCTCCGTGGCGGGCCGTACGGATCCCTGACGCGGCCCCTGCTCGCGCGGTTCCGTCAGACGCCGGGATCGAATCCTATGCCGGCGCGACCGCCATCGGCGCCCACATCAGCGCGCCGGGCCGGCAGCGCGTCAGGCACAGCCCGCACTTCTCGCACCGCTCCTCGTCCAGCTCCGCCTTCCCGCCGACCACGTGGATCGCGTCGTACACGCACGATCCCTCGCACAGCGCGCAGCCGTTGCACAGGTCGACATCGACGATCGGCGGCCCCGTCACCTGCTCCGGGACCGGCGCCTGCTGGGCCATCCCGCGGATCTCGTCCAGGCGCGTGTACCCGTGGGCCGCCAGCCACGCGCCCGTCTCCCGCGCGATCTTCCCGAACACCGCGTGACCGCGCAGGATCGCGGCCGTGCACACCTGGACCGCCGAGGCCCCGGCCATCGCCATCTCGATGACGTCGGTCCCGCGGCTGACGCCGCCGCAGCCGATCACCGGCAGGTCGACGGCGCGCGCCACGTCGTACACGCAGCGCACGGCGAGCGGCTTGAGCGCCGGCCCGGACAGCCAGCCGTACCCGTCGCCGCCGCCCATCCGCGGTCGCCCGGTCTCGATGTCGATGCCCAGGCAGGGTCCGAATGAGTTGATGGCCACGATCGCGTCCGCCCCGGCCCGGGCGGCATGCTCCGCGGCGCGCGCCATCTCGCGGCCCAGCGGGCTGAGCTTGACGAACACCGGGATGTCCACGGCGTCCTTGGCCGCCCGGATCGCGTCGATCATCGGCGCCGGGTCCTCGCCGATGTAGTGCGTCGACAGCTCCAGCGCGTCGGCGAACGGGCGCACCCGCGGCGCCAGCCAGGCGATGTCCTCCGCCGAGTAGCCGAGGCTCACGACCAGCGGCATGCCGGCCGTCCGGGCCAGCGGCAGCTCTCGCTCCAGCCACTGCTCCGGGGCCAGCTCGGACCACAGCTCCGTGTTGAGGAAGCCGTGCGCGATCTCGGCCATGTTGGGCGTGGGCACCTCGGCGGCACGGCGCGAGATCGTCTTGGCCACCAGGCCGCCGGCGCCGCCCGCGGCGCATTCGAGGATCGCCTCGCCGTCACGGACGGGTGGCCCGGCCGCCGGCAGCACCGGGTTCGAGAACCGGATCCCGCACACGTCGACGGACAGGTCGACCTCGACCGGCGCCGCCGGGTCGAGCGGAGTCGGGGTCGCGGTCGCGGTCGGCATGGCCGCCATCGCGGACGCGGGGGTCGGTCGCGCGCTCGGCCGGCTCATCGGGTCGCAACCAGGCGCGGATCGAACGGGTGCTCCCCGATGGTCTCGAGCCGTTTCCACAGCCGCCCGGCCTCGCCGCACGCGAGCGCCGTGACCCAGTCCTGGCCGAACAGCTGGAGCTGCCGGTCACGCACCACGATGTCGCCGTTGACCAGCACGTCCCGCACCGGCCGAGCTGACAGGCCGAACATCCAGTGCCCGGGGAATGAGCGGTCATCCACCGGCGCCGGGGCCTCGTGGTCGAGGACGACCAGGTCCGCCGGCGCGCCGGCCTCGATCCGGCCCAGCAGCGGCTCGTCGAACAGGCGGCCCGCGAGCTGTGCGCCCTCCGCGAGCCTCGCGAGCGCCCAGCGCGGGTCGCCGGTGACACCGTCCTCGCGTGCGCGGAGGTACGCGGTCCGGGACTCCTCGAACATGTCCGCGCCGATGCCGTCGGTGCCCAGGGCGACGTGCTCCCCCAGCCGGTCGAGCGGCGCCCGGCCCACGGCGTTGTTCATGTTCGAGCGCGCGTTGTGGACGACGGTGGCGCCCGCCGCGCGGATCTGCTCCGCCTCGGCCTCGTCGACGTGGACCCCATGCGCGATGAGCGTCCGCGCATCGAGCGCGCCGGCGCCGGCCAGCCGCTCCACGACGGGCATCCCGAACCGGGCGCGGCTGTCCTCCTGGTCCGCAAGGTCCTCGGCGACGTGGATGTGGAGGCCCGTGCCGGCGTCGACCGACGCCTCGACGCACGCCGCGAGCGTCGCCTCGGACAGGGTGAACGCGGCGTGCGCGCCGGTCATCGCGCGGGCAAGGGGCGCCTCCCCCGCCGCGACACGAGCCGCGAATCGCCGGTTCTCGCGGACGCCCGCCGTCGCGCGGTCGGGCCCATCGCGGTCGGTCACCTCGTACGCGAGCACGCTCCGGATCCCCAGCTCCCCGAGCGCCTCGGCGATCACGTCCAGCGAGCCGTCGATCGCGTTGGGCGACGCATGGTGGTCGATGACCGTCGTCGTCCCGGACAGCAACGCTTCCATTCCGCCGACCAGCGCCGAGGCGCGCACCGACGCCTCGTCCAGGCCGCGATCGAGCCGCCACCACACGCGGCGGAGGATCTGGACGAAGTCGCGCGGTGGCTCGAGGGCGTACGGCATGCCCCGCGCGAGCGCCGAGTAGAGGTGGGTGTGGGCGCACACGTTGCCGGGGATCACGATGCAGCCGGTGCAGTCGAGGTGGCCGGCAGCCGCCGGGAGGTCCGCGGCGGGCGCGCCGACGGACAGGACGCGGCCGCCATCGACGACGATGTCGGCGTGCTCGACGACGACGGGATCGATGGAGGTCACGACGAGGCCGCCGCCGAGGACGAGGGTCATGGCTGGGTCCTCCCTGTCGAGGATGCGCTCGGGTCGATCCGGGCCGGACGCGAGGTCGAGGTCGATGTCGAGAGTCGATGCCGTCGCGCCGGTGGGTGGCGTCGACCCCTCGCGCGCGAGCCGCGGCAGCAGGGCGCGGGCGGCGGCCGTGTCGCGCATCGGGAGCCGGGTGCGGCGGATGCCGTCGAACGCATGGAGCGCCCCGGCCACCGCGGCCGCGGTCGGCACCAGCGCCGCCTCCCCCACCCCCTTGGCGCCGTGCGGGCCTTCGGGCTGCGGGACCTCGACCAGGATCGTGTCCACGGGCGGCATGGTCGCGGCCGGGATGATCCCCAGCGACTTGAGCGTGTCCGTCTCCGGGATGCCGCCGCTCACGCGGAGCTCCTCGGTCAGCGCCATCCCCAGGCCCATGTGCACCGCGCCCTCGACCTGGCCGCGCAGGAGCGTCGGGTTGAGCGCCCTGCCCACGTCGTGGGCCGCGATCACGCGTTCGATCCGGCCCTCGTCGTCGAGCGTCACGACCTGGGTCGCCCAGCCGTAGGCGAAGTGCGTGACCGGCTCGTCCGTGTCCGCGCCGAGCGGCGTCGTCCAGTCGACGACCACCTCGCCCGGGAACTCGTGCCCCGCGAGCGTGGCCAGTGCCGCGCGAAGCCGCCACCTCCCGCCCTCGAACGCCGCGGGACCCAGCGCGTCGCGCAGGACCGCGCACGCCCGGAGCACCGCCCGGCCGCCGAGCATCGTCGCCCGTGACGCCGTCGTCTCGCCGGTGTCGAGCTCGTGCGACGTGTCGACCACGACCCGGATCCGCTCCGCGTCGAGCCCCAGCTCCTCGGCGGCGAGCTGGCGGAACACCGTGTGGCAGCCCTGCCCCATCTCGGTCCAGGAGTGGAACAGCGTCACGGTACCGTCGGCCTCCGGTCGGAGCACGGCCCGCCCGCGCTCGACCAGCCCGTTGCCGATGCCCGTGTTCTTGGCACCGCACGCGATCCCGGCATACCGGGCCTCGCGGTAGGCATCGCGCACGGCGAGCAGCGTCGCCTTGATCCCCACGCCCGGGCCCAGCCGCTGCCCGGTGCCGAACCGGTCGCCGACGTCGAGCGCGTTGCGCCACCGGATCTCCCACCGATCGATGCCCGCCTGCTCGGCAAGCATGTCCAGCACGCCTTCCAGCGCGAACGCCGCCTGGTTGACGCCGAACCCGCGCATCGCGCCCGACGGAGGGTTGTTGGTGTAGACGGCGCGCGCCTCGACGTCCACGTTGGGCACGCGGTACGGCCCGCACGCATGACCGGCGGCCCGCTCGAGGACCTTGCCGCCGACGCTCGCATAGGCCCCGTTGTCGCCCACGATCCGCGCCCGGACGGCGACCAGGTGCCCATCCGCGTCGCAGCCGGCGGTGTAGTCGAGCCACATCGGATGGCGCTTGACGTGGAACCGGATGCTCTCCCGGCGCGTGAGCCGGAGCATCACCGGACGGCCGGTCCGGAGCGCGAGCAGCGCGGCCTGGCCCTGGACGTTGAGGTCCTCCTTGCCGCCGAACCCGCCGCCCGTCGCCACCTGGGTGACGAGGACCTCGCGCTCCGGCAGCGCGAGGAACGAGGCGATCTGGCGGCGGTCCTCCCAGGCGCCCTGGCCCTCGGACCAGACGTGGACGGCGGGGCCCGCGACCGTCGCCCCATCCGGCCCGGCGGCGCCTCGGGGCACGGCCAGGCTCGCCTCGGGCTCGAGGAACGCGTGCTCGATGGACTGGGTCCGGAACGACGCCGATGCGACGTGGGCGGCGGCGGCCAGCGCGGCATCCGCGTCGCCCCGGCGCACGACGGAGCGCTCGACGAGGTTGCCGCCCGCGTGGATCCGCGGGGCGCCGTCGGCGAGCGCGTCGAACGGGTCGGTGACCGGCGGCAGCGGCTCCAGCTCGATGTCGATCAAGGCCGCCGCCTCGCGTGCCGCCGCGCGCGTCTCCGCAGCGACCGCGGCCAGCACGTCCCCCACGTAGCGGACGGTCTCGCCCACGGCCACGAACAGCGGCCAGTCGGGGACGATCAGTCCCTGCTCGCGGCGGCCCGGCACGTCCGCGGCGGTCAGGACGGCGACGACCCCGGGGTGCGCGGCGGCCCTCGACGTGTCGATGCGGCGGACGACGGCGCGCGGGACGCCCGCAAAGCGCAGCGCACCCTCGAGCATCGCCGGGGCGACGAGGTCCCCCGTGAACGGCAGCTCGCCGAGGGCCAGCGCCCGGCCCTCGTACCGGTCGCGGCCGTCGCGCCGGGCATCTTCGGTGGGTGCCTCGCCGCGGCGCACCGCCGCGACGCGCTCGATCGCGTCGAGGATCGGGGCGTAGCCCGTGCACCGGCACAGGTTGCCGGCGAGCGCCCGCGCGACGGCGTCACGTGATGGCGCCGGGTCACGGCGGAGCAGCGCCTCGGCCTTCATCACCATCCCGGGGGAGCAGTAGCCGCACTGCGAGGCGCCGGTCGCGACGAACGCGTCGGCAAAGGCCTCGCGGGTCGCCGTCGGCAGCCCCTCCAGCGTCTCGACCGTCCGTCCCGCAACGCGGGTCGCCGGCTGGGCGCAGGACACGACGGCCCGACCATCGACGATCACGGTGCACGCGCCGCAGGAGCCCTCGGGCGCGCAGCCGTCCTTCATCGATCGCAGGCCGCACGAACCCCGCAGGACGCCGAGCAGCGATTCCCCGGCTGCCGGCTGGACGGACACCGGTCGGCCGTTGAGCGTGAAGTCCATTCGACCCGTCCCGCGGCCGGTCTCCGCTGGACCGTCTGGCCCTAGGCGGGAGGCCCACCGATCCCGAATCGTAGGCAGGGAACCGCCGGTCCCGCGCGTGCCATGTGTCCCGACCACGCGGACAGCCGGGCCCGAGCCGTCGCTCGAGCGACCCGGCGTGGACCGGGATCGCCGGGAAGTCTTCGTGCTGGAGGTCGTGATGCGCCGTCTGGGGCTGGAGCGGGAGATCGTGGACGAGGCCGTGCTCGACCGCGCCGTCGATCGATGCCGTTCCCTGGGTGTCGTCCTGCCCACGTTCGCGGAGCTGGCCGATCCGGACCGGATCCCCGAGGCGACGCGCGACCGGCTGTCCGGCGTGGACCCCGACGCCGCGGATCCTCGCAACCTGTTCCGGGTCCACTGGTTCAACGACGCGTCCCGCGCCGGTCGCACGCCCGTCCCGGACCACCTCGTCCTGTCCCCCGAGCTGACCGGCGTCGAGGCGCCGATCGTGATCGCCCTGGGCGACCGGTTCCCGATGATCCATTCGCACAAGGTCATCGCCGCCTACGGCTGCCTCGCGCCGCGGATCGTGACCGGCCAGTTCGACCCGACCACGCAGCGCGCGGTGTGGCCGTCGACCGGCAACTACTGCCGCGGCGGCGTCGCGATCAGCCGGATCATGGGCTGCCGCGGCGTGGCGGTCCTGCCCGAGGGCATGAGCCGCGAGCGGTTCGAATGGCTGGAGCGATGGGTCGCGGACCCGGCCGACGTCATCCGGACTCCTGGCACCGAGTCCAACGTCAAGGAGATCTACGACCGCTGCGCCGAGCTCGACGCGGAGCCGGACACCGTGATCTTCAACCAGTTCAGCGAGTTCGGGAACCACGTCGCCCACTACGCGTTCACGGGTCGCGCCCTCGAGCGCGTGTTCGAGACGGTCGAGGCCGCGCGACCGGGCGCCCGGGTCGCCGCGTTCGTGTCCGCGACGGGCTCCGCCGGCACGATCGGCGCGGGCGACTACCTCAAGGAGCGGTTCGGGTCGCGGACGGTGGCGGTCGAAGCGCTCGAATGCCCGACGATGCTGTCCAACGGCTTCGGCGAGCACAACATCCAGGGCATCGGCGACAAGCACATCCCGCTGATCCACAACGTGATGGCAACGGACCTCGTGGTCGCCGTCACGGACCGGGCGACCGACGACCTGCTGGTCCTGTTCAACACCCCCGTCGGGCGCGAGTACCTCGTCCGGCGACGGGGCGTTCCGGCGGCGCTCGTCGGGGCGCTCGGCTCGCTGGGCGTGTCGTCGATCTGCAACGTCCTGGCCGCGATCAAGGTCGCGAAGCACCAGCACCTGGGGCCGGACGACGTGATCCTCACGGTGGCCACCGATGGCGCCCCGATGTACGCCACCGAGCTCGACCGGATCGTCGCCCGCGACTTCCCCGACGGGTTCGACGAGGTCGCCGCGGGCGAGGTGTTCGGCGCCTTTCTCCAGGCGGCCGCCGAGGACCACGTGCTCGAGGCGACCCGCGCCGATCGCGACCGGATCTTCAACCTGGGCTACTACACCTGGGTCGAGCAGCAGGGCGTCCCGATCGAGGAGTTCGAGGAGCGCCGCGAGCCCGCGTTCTGGACCGCGACGCGCGGGATCGTCGAGCGCTGGGACGAGCTGATCGGCGAGTTCAACGACCGGGTCGGCGTGAGCCGCGAATGAGCGCCGCCCCCCGGACCCCGCGCTCGAAGGCGGCCGAGCCGCCCGTGACGAGGGCCACGCTGGTCTGCGCCGGGTGCGGCACCGTGGCGCCCGCGAACCGGCCGTTCACGCCGCGCTGCCCGGCGCGCCGGCCCGGCGACGACATCGACCACGTCCTGGTCAGGACCCTCGACCTCAGCCGCCTGAAGGCGCCCGGCGACCCCGATCCGAACCCGTTCGTGCGGTACCGCGCGCTGTTCCATGGCTATCACGTCGCCCGGTCCGCGGGCTGGTCGGACGGGCGCTACGTGGACCTCGTACGGGACCTGGACGATGCGGTGGCGAAGGTCGCGGGGCACGGCTTCCGGACGACACCGCTGACCCTGGCCCGCGGGCTCGCCGACGCGGCGGGGCTGGGAACCCGGGGCTCGGTGTGGGTCAAGGACGAGACCGGCAACGTGTCCGGCTCGCACAAGGCCCGACACCTGTTCGGGGTGCTGCTGGAGCTCCGGGTCGCCGAAGCGGTCGCCGGGCTCGATGCGACGCTGCCGCTGGCGATCGCGAGCTGCGGCAACGCGGCGCTCGCGGCGGCGGTCGTCGCGCGCGCCGGGGGTCGCGAGCTCCGGGTGTTCGTTCCCGACAGCGCGGACCCCGGCGTCGTGGACCAGCTTCGCGCGTTCGGGTCGAGCGTGGTCGTCTGCCCGCGGCAGCCGGGCGAGGCTGGTGACCCCTCGTACCTGCGTCTCCAGGAGGCCATCGCGGCGGGGGCCATCCCGTTCACCTGCCAGGGTCCCGACAACGGGCTGGCGATCGAGGGCGGTGCGACGCTCGCGTGGGAGATGATCGATGGCGTCCGGGCGTCGGGCGGCTCGGTCGACCGGGTGGTGGTCCAGGTGGGCGGCGGCGCGCTCGCCTCGGGGATCGCGCTCGGGTTCGCGGACGCCGCCGCGCTGGGGGTGATCGAACGGGTGCCGCGGCTGGACGCCGTCCAGACCCGGGGCGGATGGCCGCTCGCGCGCGCGCTCTGGCGCCTGCGCGCCGAGGCGGGCCTCAAGCCGGGTTCGGTGGTCGATCCGGAGCGCCTCGATGCGGTCATCGCGACCGCCGCGCACCACCGGTCGCGGTACATGTGGCCGTGGGAGATCGAGCCGCGAAGCGTCGCCCACGGCATCCTCGACGACGAGACGTACGACTGGCTCGCGGTCGTGCGCACGATGCTGGCCACCGGCGGCCGCGCCGTCGTCGTCGACGAGGCACCCCTGATCGCGGCCAACGCCCTGGCCATGGACCTCACCGGGATCCGCGCCGACGAGACGGGGTCCGCCGGCCTGGCCGGGCTGCTCGCGCTGGCGCTGGACGGCGACCTTCGCCCCGACGAGTCGGTCGCCATCGTGATGAGCGGCGTGCGGCGGGGCGATGCCCACGTCATCGACGCTCGGCCCGCGTCCGCCGGCCATCGAGCGTCGGCCTCCGATCGGGCTTCAGCCACCGATCGGGCATCAGCGCCCGACCAGGCGTCCCCCACCAATCGAGCGTCCGCCCCGGATCGACCGTCCACCACCGACCCGGGGTCCCGCGCCGTCCTCGCGTCCCGAACGACACCAGCGTCCTCCATATCGGTCACGTCATCGCATCGGAGCACGCCATGAGAAGCTTCCTCGGCCGCGACATCCTGTCCCTCAAGGACTTCAGCCGGGACGAGTTCTTCCGGGTCTTCCAGGTCGCCGACGACCTGCGGCCGTTCGCCCGCGATCGGCGCAACACGGACCTGCTCAAGAGCAAGACCCTGCTGACCGCGTTCTACCAGCCGAGCACCCGCACGCGCCTGTCGCACGAGGCCGCGATGCATCGCCTGGGCGGCCAGGTCCTGGGGTTCTCGGACGCGAAGATGACCCGCGCCGGTGACTTCTACCAGGAGTCGATCAAGGACACGTTCCACATGCTGGAGTACTACGCGGACGTCATCGCGATCCGCCACTTCCAGCAGGGCGCACCGGCGGAGGCCGCGAAATGGGCATCCGTCCCGATCATCAACTGCGGCGACGGCTGGGGCGAGCACCCGACCCAGGTGCTGACCGACCTGTACACGATCCTCCACGAGAAGGGCACCCTCGACGGGCTGACCTACCTCCTGGTCGGCGACATGCGGATGCGGACGATGCACTCGATCCTGTATGCGCTATCGCAGTTCGACGCCAGGGCGATCGTGGTCGGGCCGCCGGACATGAGCCTGCTGCCGGAGTTCAAGGCGGAGATCGACCTGCTCAACGTCGACTACGAGGAAGCCGGCGACGTCCGCGACGTGATCGACCAGGCGGACATCATCTACATGGAGCCCGTCGTCCAGGCCGACTACACCGCGTCGCGCGTGGAGCGCGGCGACAAGGTGGGCCTGACCCCGCCCGAGTACTGCATCACGCGCGAGCTGCTGCGCGACCAGGCCAAGCGGTCCTCGATCATCCTCCACTCCCTGCCGCGGATGGACGAGCTCCTGCCCGACGTCGACGAGACGCGGCACCAGCGCTACTGGGCGGAGGCGTTCAACGGCGTCGCGCTCAAGATGGGCATGCTTGCGCTGATCCTCGGCGCGGCCGAGTGAGGGGGCGGCGATGCAGACCGACCTTCGCGGCCGAGACCTGATCAGCCTCCAGGAGTGGACCCGGGACGAGATCGACACCGTCCTCGACGTCGCGCTCCAGCTCAAGCGGGAGCGGGCCCTCGGGATCCCGCACCCGCTCCTCCGGGACCGCGTCCTCGCGATGCTGTTCTTCTTCTCGTCCACCCGCACGCGCGCCTCGTTCGAGGCCGGCATGGCGCAGCTGGGCGGCCACGCCCAGTTCATCGAGAGCCGGACGACGCAGATCGCCCACGGCGACACGCCCAAGGAGATCGGCGAGATCCTGGGCCGCTACAACGACGGGATCGCGATCCGCAACGTGGACTGGGGCATCGGCAACCGGTACCTCCGCGATGTCGCCACGGCGTCGCGCGTGCCCGTGCTCAACATGCAGTGCGACCTGTTCCACCCGCACCAGTCACTGGCCGACCTGCTGACGATGATGGAGAAGAAGGGCGACCTCAGAGGGCGCACGATCGACATCTCGTGGGCGTACGCAGCGTCGTACCAGAAGCCGATCAGCGTGCCGGTGGACCTCTCGATGCTCACCACCCGCTACGGGATGCACGTCCGGCTCGTCCACCCGCCGGAGTTCCGGCTGCCACAGGAGCAGATGGACCAGGCGGCCGAGAACGCCCGGCGATCGGGCGGCTCGTTCGAGCTCATGGACGATTTCGAGGCCGGGATGCGCGGCGCCGACATCGTGTACGCCAAGAGCTGGGGCGCGCTGCTGACCGCGACGTCCGAGGAAGAGGGCGCCGCAACGGCGAAGCGGTACACGGACTGGATCACCGACGAGCGGCGGATCGCGATGGCCGCCGAGGACGCGATCTACATGCACCCGCTGCCCGCGGACCGCAACGTGGAGGTCGCGGATGCCGTGATCGACGGCCCGCACTCGGTCGTCTACGACGAGGCCGAGAACCGGCTCCATGCGCAGAAAGCGGTGATGGCGCTGACCATGCGCTGACACAATGCGGGCGCAATGATCCCGGACCTGCCGTTCCTGTTCGCCATCGCGGGGCTGTCCGGCAGCCTGGCGGGCCTCGCCGGCCTCGTCGGCGGGCTGCGCCGCGAAGACGAGATGCGCCCGATCGACCGGTTCCGGCTGCGCGAGATCGTCGGGTTCGCATTCGCCAACACGCTCATCGCGCTCTCGGTCTTGCCGATCGCGAACCTCCTCGACAGCCTCGAGGGGGCGGTCCGGGTGGCGGCGTTCATCGCCGTCGCCTACGTGGTGGTGATCTCGGCCGTGCTGTTTCGGCGCCTCCGCGCAGCAAGCATCGCGCTCACCGCCTGGGTCTGGGTCGCGGGCCTGCTGGATGTTGCCGTGTTCGTCACGGGAGCCTGCGCCGTGATCGCGGGCGCAATGGCGGTGCTCGAGGTGCTGCTGGTGCTGATGCTGGCGCGGCCGATGACCGCGTTCCTGTTCGTGCTCGACTCGTTCGACCGCACGGCCGACGCGACCGCCGCGTCGCCCGAGGCGATCGAGCCCACGTCGTCGACCGCGCCGCCCCCGCCGCCCGCGTCGAGCTGAGCCGCGCGCGGTTGATGGCGGTCGTGCCTGCTGCGCCCGAGCCCCTGACCACCGCCACGCTGGCGCTCGGTGCGGCGGAGCTGGCCGCTCGGGATCCGGCGCTGGGCGCCGTCGTCGACCGGTACGGGCTGCCGCCGATGTGGGCGCGCGACCCGGGCTTCCCGACGCTCGTCCACCTGATCCTCGAGCAGCAGGTCTCGCTCGCGTCCGCGCTCGCGGCGTTCGATCGCCTGCGCGTGGCCGCCGATCCACTGACGCCCGAGACGTTCCTCGCCCTCGACGACGCTGCGCTCCTGGCGATCGGGTTCAGCCGCCAGAAGGCACGCTACGGGCGGGCGCTTGCGACGGCGGTGCGCGACGGATCACTGGACCTTGACGGGCTGCCGGCGCTCGATGAAGCCGGCGTCGACCGGGCGCTGACGGCGGTGCCCGGGATCGGGCCCTGGACGGCGACGATCTACCGGCTGATGGTGCTCCTCCGGCCGGACGCGTGGCCGGTGCACGACATCGCGCTGGCCCAGGCGATCCGCGAAGTGCGTGGGCTGGAGGCTCGGCCGTCGCCCGATGAGATGCACGCGCTGGCCGAGGGCTGGCGACCGTGGCGAGCCGTCGCGGCGCGGATCCTGTGGCACCACTACCTGTCGAGCCGGGGGCGGCCGGGCTGAGGCAGGCTCGATCAATCGCGCCGGGCCGGGTGTCCGTTGCACTCAGCGGTGGCGAGGTGCATGCTCTGAATGCATCCGGCCCCGTGCCGATCCCCGTCCAGCGGTGAACCGTGCCCCCTTCCAGGAACCAGCGGCTCGAAGCCTTGCCCAACGTCCTCCGCAACCAGACGGTTCCTAACCGGCTCGGCGGGCGCGGCCCCGATGCCCGGTCGGTGGCGCGAGTGTCGATTCCGGTCCGCAGGGTCATCGCCATCGCCATCGGGCTGATCGCGGTCGTCGCCCTCATCGTCGGGCGCGCGTGATGGCGAAGACGGGATCGGCTTCAACACCGGCACGGCGCTACCGCCCGCGCCGGCTCGAGCTCCCCGATGGCGAGCTCCTCGTGCTCCGCGGAGACGGCGTGATCGAGCATCGGGATGCGGCTGGAGCTGTTGCGCAGAGCTGGAGCCCAGAGGATCCTGAGTGGCCGCAGCGAGCCCTCCGGTTCGGGATCCACGCCGCCCCGCGGACGGTCAAGCCCAGTGGCCGCGACGCCTTCGACACGAAGCCGCCCGGGTAGGATGCGGCCGCTTCGTCTCGTTACCCATTGCCTTGGAGCCGTCCGTTCCCCGGCTCGCGGTGGACGACGGCAGGAGACGGCACCTCGCGGGGCAGGAAGGCCAGAATGAGGCGATGGGCTTCCCTCCTCGCCACCAACTGACCGAGGGCGTCTGAATGAACGTCTCGCCGTGGTGTCACGCGAGATTCCCCGCGGCCGGAGTCCTCGCTCTCGTCCTCGCCGGGTGCGGGACCCTGTCGAGTTCACCGTCGCCTGACCCTTCGTCGGCGTGTGCATCAGCCGGATGCTCGGTGGCGATCCGAACGGAGCCGGCTCCTGGCGGCCCGAATTCCATCTGCGAAGCCGCATTCATTGGCGGCGTCCTCGCTGCCGACCCCACCGATGGACTGGGCCTGCGGGGGGAAACGCACGGAGTGGCCAGCGTGGTATGGCCCTTCGGCTATGCCGCCCGCCGCGAATCCAGCGGGATCGTGCTCCTGGATCGCTCGGGTCAAGTGGTGGCCCGAGAGGGTGACACCGTCGCGATGGTGGGTGCCTGGGGGGACGACGGGATGGCATACCCGTGCGATCAGCCGGACCTGAAGGTCGCTCGCTGACGCGGGCGACGGCGGACCTCGCTCAGGGGGCCTTTCCTGCTAGCCCAGGACGACGACGCTCCTTCGGCCTCGATCCGCACAGAAGAGTTCAGACGTCATTGGGCGAAGACATTGCGAGTTGGGCGCGCCGTCGCGCCCACGGTTGGAGCCGCCCTGGCCCTCGACCCGTGTGAGTTCCGTCGCCTCTACCTGAGCCCGACCGGGGGTTTGCGTAAAGTAGGGTCCCGCTGGTCGCACCACCGAGGCTCTTGACTCAGAGACTCTGAACGCCGGTGATGGTCAGGAAGGGGGGACGGGACGTGGGAACGAGGCTTCCGGGGCTGGCCAGCCTCGCGACGGCTGCCACCTCCGTGTTCATCGCACTGGTTGCCGGCTGCTCGACCGGCGTGGCCAGCCCGACCATCCCCGGCAAGGAGCCCTACACGCAGGAGCCGCCGACGCCGACCCTCAGCGTCCCCAGCCCGACCATCCCCGGCAAGGAGCCCTACACGCAGGAGCCGCCGACCCCGACCTTGAGCGTGCTCGCAACGGTGGCTCCGTCGGGCCATGGCCGGCCGTACACCGCAGCCGACATGGCGGCCCTTCTGGGCGCCGCGGCCGCGAGACCATCGGGCTTCGCGAGCGAGCTCAACACGCCGCAGCTCCTGGACACCATGGCCGGCGTGCTCGCCGACGACGTCTACTCCTATGACGGTACGCCCTACCAGCGAGTCGTCATCACGGCTCGCTGCGATGGGCCGCCCGTCGAACAATGCAACGTGTTCCTTGAAGGCATACCGGCGTTCACCGACGATCCCCATGCCCAGGACGGGTACACCTGGACGGTCGACCTGGCAACCGAACGGGTCACCATGACCAGCTATGGGCTGAGCGGATATCCCGCCGCCCTGACCGCGGGCCTCGACGCGCTGGCGCGTTCCCTCGATGTCGACAGTCGGTACAGGGACCGATACCTCGTCCAGGTCGCATGGGAGCTGGCGCCCCCAGACGACGCCTACGTGCTGCGCTACAGCAACGGCCTCGGGGAGGGCGACCTGGTGTTCTGGGTCACGATCGATCGGACCGCCCGGCGCATCGTATCGATCAGGGAGGCGCCCGGCTGACGCCTCGATCAGTTCTGCGCTGCCGAGCGCTGGCCAGGGTGGGAGCCGGCCAAGCGCACCCAGAACGCCAAGCACAGGCGGGCGTCGTCCAACCGGAAGCCGCCGCGAGGATCAGCCGGATGCACCCGCGGTCGGCGCGCCGAGTCCGGGCGGTGGGGTCGCCACGAAGCACCGAGCCGGGAGGCCTGCCTGGGCGACGCGTAGCTGCTCAGAGGCCGTCGCGAGTTCCTCATCTGTGATCCCGTAAGTGCTGGCATAGGCGGGGAGCAGCGCGTTGGCGGCCTGTCCGATGTGAAGGTAGGCCCGGAGCAGCGCCTGCCAGGTGCCGCCCTGCCTGACGTCGCTCGACGTGATCGTCTGGAGGACGTCATGCCCCTGCTTCGCGAGCGCGGCCGCCTCGCTGGCGAGCTGCCGTGCGGATGCCTTGTCCCCGCTGGCGTCCTTCGCGGCCGCCCCCTCGACAAGCGTCTTGGCTGCGGAGAGACTCCCCGCCACCCCGCACGTCGTGGCATCAGCCGCCGCCCCGAAAGCGGAACAGGCGGCTACAAGCGAATACGCCAGGACGATGGTCAGGGCGATCCTCATGGCGTGACAATCGCGGAAGCTGTTGGCCGGGTCAAGAGTCCGGGGTCAGTCGGTCGAGATCCTGTTATGAGGAAACCCCCACCAGACGCGTTGCCCCGCAAACCCCCTCAGGTGCGCCTACGTTCACGCCGATTCCCCACGCCGATTGCATTGGCGAACGCATCGCGATGGGGACGCCCAGTTGCGTCGCCAGCCCGGACTTCCGACGCATGTGACGGCATCGCTTCGAGACTACAGTGACGTCGATGCGACGACTTCTCGTTCGACTTGAACAGGCTGACGACCTCACTCGGGTCGGACTTCTACTGGTGTTACTGGTCCTGCTGGTCGTGGTGCTCGCACTTTCCAGCGGCCCGCCGCCAATCCTTGGTGGCGTCAGCACCGGGGTTGATCTGCCGACGCCTCAACGCTAAGCCTCAGCGGACGGGTGACATTGCCGACACACACTGCGACGACGCGGTGGCGTACCTCACCCTGGTGGCCATGACGGGAGGGGGAGGTACCCGTCGCGGCTGACCTCGTCGACTGTAATGCTGAACAGCGCCCGATCAGGGTCGTTCACGTAATGACGGTCATCGCCATTCCCGATCATGAGACCGACCCCTCGCTGATCGAGGACCATCCAGAGGCGCCGCACCCGCTCACCGTCGTCATGCCAGCGCAGCGCCTCGACAACGCAGTGATCCGGCAGGCCGCCGTTGTATGACGGGCAGTCGTCGGCGACGACCGGGCCGCACGGGCTATCCATTGCGGCGGGCGGGAACGAGTCCTGGCACCCATCGAGCGACAGGACTCGCGGTCGAACGATGAACCCCGCCGCCTCGGCGATCCCTTTCGCGACTGGGTAGCCGTCGAGGGGATCGGCGTCGACGAAATAGCTTCGAGTGGCCCGGGCTTTGATCAGGAACCCGCCGTCGATCACCTCGGTTTCGACCGGCTCCCACGACGCAGGCACCGCAAGCGCATCCAGCGTCGGCAGCAGGCGGTCGCCGTCCGAGGGCCACAGCGCGCAGGTGGCCGGGACCACGACGACGAGCGCCAGCAAGGCGGCGAGCGACGAGATGACTCGGCGGCCCATCACCTCAAGTATGGAATACCGGCACTCCGGCGACCATGTGACCGGGTGACAAGCAGGGACAGGCGGCCCGGCGGGTCGTTCCGTCGTCCGCTCTCGTCAGACGTTGATCCGATCGCTGTCGAAGGCGATGCGATCGGCGACGCCGACGGGCCAGACCTCGAGGAGGCTCTCCGCGCGCAACGCCTGGACCAGCATCGCCGAGCCGCCGACGCAGGTGAAGTCGAGGTCAGGGTCCGAGGCCACGAACCAGGCCCGGTCCGCCGGCCAGATGAGGCTTGGCGGCTCGGCTGAACGGGTGCCCTCGTCAGATGACCAGCCCAGGTCACGGGCCAGCGTCAGCGGACCTCGGCGGATGAGGTAGCTGCGCTGCTCAAGGTCGAGCACTTCGGGCCCGGCCCATGCCTCGACCGGCCAGCCGTAGCCGTCCCATACCCCGATGAAACAGTCGCCGGGTGTCGTCGTGTGGGCTGTGAGCACCCCGAACAGGGCCTCGAGACCTTGCGGGTCGAGGCCGTCCCTGTCGGGCGGTGCCGCGAAGGGCGGTGCCCCGTGGGCCGTCGTCACCGGGGCAGCCACCGACTCCCACTGCGCCAGCGGGTGCATCGTGCGCTCCGACCAGGCAGCGACGGTTTCCCATCGAACGCGCGCGTCCTTCCACCGCGATCCCCACGCCGGGTGGAGGATGCGGGCATAGGCCTCGAAGACGACCGGGACGAGCGACCCGACCACGTACTCGCCAAACGGCCGCCGGTGCTCTGCGATCCAGCCGGCGTCCGCTGCCGGCATCCTGGGGCGCCGGTCGGGTTTCTGGCGCGTTCGGAGGTGGAACCTCATCGGGCAATTGTGCCGCGCCTTCAGACCCGCACGCTTCCTGTGTCCCAACGCAATCCGCACGTCCTGCCGGCCTCAGCCGATCCTGAATCGCCATTGAGCCCTTGACGGCGGGTGCGGCCGGGGAGACGCTGTGTGGGCGTCCAATTGCTGGGGGGCGACATGCGCCGCTCATGGTTGCTGCTCGTGCCGACGCTGATCGCAGGCTGCGCGAACGCCGCGCCCATGGACATCTCCTGCCAGCCATACGGCCACAGCCCTGCGCCGATCACCTTCTCCTTCACACCGGGTCCGGTCACGGCGTCGGTGGCCGAGCAGACCGCCGTGGCGCTGTTCGAGTCCTGCGGCTCGCTGGACCCGACCCTCACGATCACCGACCTCACCTCCACCGTCCGCGCCGCAGCCGGGGCTCCCGGTCCGAACGCCGGACAGGACGTGTGGCTGGTGAAGGTGGATGCGACAGTGGCCGACTCAGTGTCTGGAGCAACCTACCCGTCGCACTTCCTGATCGAGGTGAACCAATCGACGGGCTTCCCAACCATCGTCGGCTACGGCTGAGAGCACCTAGGTTGAAACATCGCTTCGCCACAACTGCGTCGTGTCGCTGACATGTGGACGCAGGTTCGGCACAGCCTGCTCGCTGGCGGCGTCGCCCTGCTCGTCGCTGCGTGCGCAGGACCGAGATTCAGCCCGCCGCCGGACGCGGCCGGTCCCGACGTCGTCTTGCGCGCCTATCTGCAAGCCCTGGTGGCCGGCGACTGCTCGGCTGGTCAGGTTCTCGGCACTTCGACGTTCGGTTTCGGCGGCGGTGAGCTTTGCGGACATACCACGGTGAGCAGCTTCAGCATCGATGGCCTGCCGGCGACGCCGAACGGCTCTGAGGTCGTCTTCTCCACGACCCTCGAGACCAGCGGTACTGCCGACGGCACCGTCCGGCCTGGCGGAATGACCTGGTTCTACGACCTCAAGCGTCAGCCGACCGGTGCGTGGCGAATTGCAGGGGGTGGCTCCGGTCCCTGATCGGCCTGGTCGGGCCGTGATGACAATCCCGACACACATGGCGAAGCGACGGCGACGTTCCAGGGGCCGAGGGCGCGGTCACAGCTCCCGGCCAGGTGCCAGACTGTGGCGATGGACAGCCCACGCCCCATGCGCCACCTGCAGACCGCCGACCTGGCCTGGTTCGACCTCGACCCGGCTTGGCTTGTGACCCTCGCGGCTGCGAATGAGGACCGCCTGCCTGGGCTCGCCGAGCGCCTCGCCACTTGCCACCGAGCCGCCTGGCAGTGCGATTCGTACCTCGTGCTCCGGGTAGTCTTTCCGGGGCCAGGGATGGATACGGTTGTGCTCGACGACGGGGACGCGGAAGAGTTCGCGATCGACCTAGACCGGAGCGGCGATCCCGTCGGGGTTGAGTTCCTCCATCGGCTGCCCTGCCGGTCGGACGGCGCATCCGGACGCGTCCGCGACCTGATCGGGCGACTCCGCAGCAGGTGACATTCCAGGCACACATTGCGCACCTCGCGTATCGCGCTGGCCCCCTGATGTTCTGCCGACGCCGACGTCCGACCTTTCTCCATCCAACGCGCGATCTCAGGGCGATCCTCGGGGCCGCGATGGCGAGTGCCGGATCGGATGCGACCGACAGCCTCGACCTCCTCACGGCTGCCGTCGGCTCGGGTGCCCTCGCGGACGCGATGCGGCGACTTGGGGTCGACCCGGCAGTGGTTGTGGCCTCGGCCGAGCGGGCGCGGCTCACTCGCCAGCCGAGCCCGGGCCTGACCGACGATGCAAGAAGAATCGTGGAGACGGTGTCGCATCTGGCGCTCGAAGGTCGCCGTGATCCGTCGGGTCCTGACCTCCTTGTCGCGCTCGCAACAACGGACACCCCGGCGCGGGCCGTGCTGAACTCCTTGGGTATCGACGAGACACGGCTACGAACGCTCAGCGGTTGACGTTCCGCGCACACATTGCGAGGCGACTATCCTCTGGACTGCCCGCCCAGGCCGACAGTTCGGATGGAGTAGACGACCCAGACTCCGGTGGAGATGGCGGTGATCGCGAACGCGACGCGGATCCCGGGGAATGGAACAACCAGGGCGAGGAGAGGATCCAGCAACGCGACAACCGCATAGGCGATCACCGGCGCCAGGAACGTCGATCCGATCACCACCCGGTCGCCATATGTCGACTGCAGCCGCAGCCGCTCCAGTTGATCGGTCGGCTGAGGTTGTCCCTGCTGTCGGCCCGCAGGTGACTGCTGGTACCTGGCCACGAACCGTGACCATGAGTCGGCGGGTGTGACACGAGGCGGGATGCGCCCCGCCTCGACCAGCGCCTGCTCGAATCGGTGGAACAAGACGTTGCGGATTGCGACGCCCAGCCCGACCACCTCGATGGCAACCAGGAACACGCCGATCATGTAGCTAAATCCGTCCGTCAGCTCCATGACCTTAGTATTCCGCGCGGTCCGACCTCTTGGACCTGGCACGCTCGCTGGCGCGAAGATTGGTTCGCCAAGTCCGGTCCGAGATCCCCAAGCAGATGACATTCGCGGCACACATTGCGATGACGACGTGACAGGTCTCGGTGCCGCAACTGCGGGTGACGTGCGTGGCGGACCGGCCCGCGATCCTGCCGAACGGCCCGTTGCGTCGTGCTCTGCCCCGCACTCATGATCGGAGTCACGGCACATGAGCGGGGATGTCATGAAGCGACGGACCCTCTGTCCGATGGCGATAGCCGAGTAGCGTGAGACCCGCTGTGAGATCGCTCAACAGCCGCTCGGTCAGTGCCCGGTGGGACGTGCCACCGGACGCGGTCGCGGCCGCGATCAGGCGCGCGATCGCCGACGAGCGCTACGAGGACGCGGGGCATCCCACCGGGTCGCTGTGGCTCGTGCCGCAGGTCGAGGCCGTCCTCGAGCGAGTCGGCACCCCGTGAAGGTGTGACCTCCAGACGCTCGCGAACGACGTCGGAAGGTGCTGAACGTCAGGCGTCATTCGCTCGTGCTATGCGAGATTGCCCGTGCGTACTATCGGACCGTGAGCCTCCAGGACAATGTGGGGCGGGTGCGATCTGATCGAGGAGGAGGAGCGATGGTGCGCCGGAAGGAGACTGGTGCCGAGTACATCGAGCGCCACGCGCTCGTGATCCCGCTGATCCTCGGCGACATGATCGAGCACCTCGGAGCCGCAACCCAAGCGTGGACCCAAGCCGTCGAGGCCGCCCGCAGCGGTGACCTCGACCGAGCCCTGAAGGAAGTCGTAGATGTCGAGATCGGCGTCGACGTCCCACTCCGGGTCGGCCGCGCCGAGATCCGATCGATGATGGAACGCGCCGGCAACCTCCTCGACTCGGAACTCCCGGACGACGACGGGGATCTCCAGACCGGATGACATTCCCGCGACACATTGCGATGGGACTGGCACCCTCTGCCGTGGCGCGGGCCACACACTTAGCGGGGCACCATCCGAACTGCTAGGGTGCGAACGTGGTCAGCAAGCGCCTCCTCGAGCTTGTCACGGATCCCGCTGAACGGTCGTACCTCTCGGGGGAGGACGGCTACTGGGCCGATATGGTCGTCGAAGAGCTGTCGTTCCTCGAGGCCCGCGGGTTCCGGATCGAGGCGATCCGTTTCCATCAGGAGGGCGACTCGATCACCTACCGCGGACCAGAGGGTTCCGTCGAGTTCGGGTTCTTCCCGGACGCGGGTGACATCTCGGCGCGGGCCTCGCTGCGCACCTCTGCACTGAGGTACGACGGCGACCTTGACGTTCTCGCTCGTCAGCTGCATCCCGACATGCCAACGCCGCCCAAGCTCCCGCTCCATCCGGAGACGATCTCCCGCAACGTGCAGTTCTGGGCGGATCTGCTCCACTCGGTGTCTGACACCGTGTAGGGGCACTGTGGGTGGTCGATTGACCGTCACTTACGTGCCGCCGGACGGCGACCTCGCCCTGTGTTTCCGGCCCGAGGGCGCTGGTCACGATGTCGACTTGCCGCTGTATCTCCGGGCCTGGCATAGCGACCTGCCGGACATCCTCGAGTACGGCGTCGCGGAGAGCGCGGCTAACGCCCTTGAGAATGCGCGCGCGTTTGCCAGCCGGGCTGATGCCCTTCGGGACCTCCTCGCAGGTGATCCGCGCGAGGTCCAGCGTGCCCTCGCGCTCCGGTGGTGGGATGTCCCTCTGCCCAGGTGATCACCACCGGCAGCCGATGACCTTTCCGACACAGATTGCGACGCGTGCGACCTGCCGCCCGGTACGTCTCCACCGCAACACCGTTCAAGGGCATCGGCGGGAGGGCCACAGACGATGAGCGAGGCTGAAGTCAGCGCCCGGCTGGCGACCCTCCCGTGTTCCTGGGTGAGTCCTGCTCCGCGACGACGTAGGGTTGACCCGCGCCGGCACCCCCTCAGCCTGGTTGGTCGTCAATCAGGCGGGGGAACACAACGTCGAGCGGGTCCATCCCCAAGGCCTTCCCTTTGTCTCTCGCCCATTTGAGCGCGGCCGACACGTCCTCCTCCGAAAGCGTTTGCTCAACCGGACTCCATGCCCGTACGAACGTGATGACCCGGATCAGATCCGCCGCGTCGGCAATGACGCTTTCGAGGTCTGGCCATACGGTCGTTGGCTCCGCCAGTACCGCAATCTCCCACTCATCGGTGTCCATCGACTTGAGCGCGCTCTTCGCCGAATGGGCCTGGTCGTACATTCTCGCGGCATGGGCAATCGTCTCCGCAGCAGCCCTGCTGATGGACGGAGGCAGGTCATCAACGTGCCGGGCTGCCGGGAGGATCAGACTCCAGGCGAAGATCGGGCCTCCCCACTCTTCCCGAAGCAGATCCATCGCTGCAGCTTCCGCCAGCACGCCGTTCGCATCTGCGCCAATGGCGATCATCCGCGCTGATGGGTCGGCGGCTAGTAGCTCCCGCAGGTTGCGGCGCTCTGTCGCTGGATCCCGTGCCCCCAGCAGCGCAAGCAGCGGCTGGGCCCGGGCCAGAGAGAGCAGTTGGACCAACTGCCGCTCGATCACGAGTCCTGCCACCTCGTCATGCCCCTTCCCCGTCTCCGATTGGCCGGTTCGTGCTTTCGCATCGACACTTTGGGCGAGTTCTACGACGAGGCCTGGCTCATGGCCTCTTGATCACGGCGTGTGTAGCGGCCCGTCTAGCTGTGGGGCGATTGATCTCCCGAAACTGACCTTCGTGTCATGGGAGCTGTCACGGTCGAGTCCAAACGCCGACCAGTCGACCGGCGAGTTCTACGACAACGACCGGCTACTCGCCCTCTGATCAGCGGCCGGCCTTCGCCGCCAAGATCAACAGGATTGTGCCTATCGCGAGAGCGCCCACCCAAACGATCACGAGCGTCTTGAAGGCAGGCATTCTGAAGGCGGCGCGCCGTCGCTCGACAGCCAGCGGGCCTTCACCTCGGCGAGATTGATACACCCAGGCTGCCACGACGGCTGCGTTCAGCGTGAGGAGGATCACGATCCACGTTTGATCGCCGAGAATGCCGCCCAGGACGGGCATGGCGAGAACCACGACGACAAGCCCGGCAGCCAGCACGGCGAGGCGAGGTGCTTGGCGTCGAACGGCTCCGCTTCCTCCACCCAGATATATCGCGCCGACGGTAAACGCCATCGTTCCGATCACGATGAACGCGCCGAACAGCACGAGGGCGGGGCTGGACATCACGCCTCAAGCATCGGCTCACCATGGCCGAACCGCAAGTTGGTCAAGGCGCAGGAGTCGTGAATACCCACTGCAGCCGTTCTTGGCCTGCGGTCAGCCGATGCTTCTGGCCGTGCCGGTTCGGTCGAGGCAGAGGAACCGTCCGCCCAGGCTGCCATCCGGGGTGACGCCGGTGAAGTCGTGGGCTTTGGGGATCCGCAGATGCGTCTCGATCCCGCCTCGGGCGTTGCTGAGTGTGATCTCGATCCAGTCTCCATCCACGCGGCCCCTCGCCGCGACCTGCCAGCAGGCGGGGTCGTCGCCCGACGGCCGCCCGGCGTATCCCCAGGTCGGCGTTTCATCGCCCGCGAGCAGCAGGTCGCCGATGGCCGCGACGCTGCTCGCGATGAATGACGACACCTGGACCTCGCCCGGTCGCCCGTCGAGCGTGTAGAAGTAACCGGCGCCGGGAGCGCCAGACCGCTCGGCGGTGATGACGCCGGCCAGTGTCACGGTGTAGACGGCGACGGGCTTGCGCTTCAGCTCGCCGACCCCGAGCAAGATCCACGCCAGCACCACCCCGATGACGCCGACGATGACCCACTTGCTCATTGCGACCATCGGACGGGACTCACCCGTTCACATTGATCGCGGTGGCGCGCACCTGCAACTGGTTCGAATGTCCTCGGTGTGCTCGGGACCACGTTACATTCCCGACACACATTGCGAGATGGCGCGCCGTGCGCCATGGTGGGTCCGCTTCGTGCGCCATGGGAGCCAGCCGGACGCACGAGGGAACGTTTGGGTCGGCGTTGGCGTTCGATCGTCACACGTTCGCCATCCCGCCGTCACAGCGAGCACATTGACGGAGTCGGGAGGAGATGAAGGTGGGGACGCTCCGGTTGCTGGCAGGGGTGGTGGCTGTCGCCTTCGTGGTGTCGGCATGCGCCGATACCTCATCCCCCACCGCCTCACCCGCTCCCTCGATGCAGCAGGCCTCGCCCACGCCGACGGCCATGGAAGCGACGCCGAGTTCCGTTGCCCCGACCCCGACCCCGGTCCCTCCGCTGGCGATCGACGATCTCCCCCGTGTCGAGCTCGCGGACGTCGACGCGACCGCCGTCTGCGACCCCGAGCCAAGCCAGGCGAACATCGACGCCGGCGAGTCCACGGTCCACTGTTCCGACGGGCTCGGCCTGGCGCTCGCGGTCATTCGCACGGTGACGCAGGATCCGGCGATCCGTCTCTATCTTCACCTCCCGACCTGCGCGTCGGTGCCGTGTTCGGAGGATGAGCTGAGCACGGCGGAGGTCACCATCTGGACGGAATCGCTGGCCTTCAAGGTCCAGTTCGACTCGCGTCTCCATTCCGTGCAACAGCCGGTGGTCTCGAGCAACGACGCCTGGCCCGCGCCGGGTAGCGAGCCCGAGCCGCCAGTGAGCCGTCCATCGATCCAGGGCGCACCGCGCGCGGTGGCCGACCGCGATCCCTACCCGTTCTGCGGCCGCGCAGAGATTGGTGAACCGTCCTCCGTTCTGGGCTGCTTTCGGGACGCCCTGCTCGCTGGGAACAAGGCGGAGATGATCAATCGCGTGTATGGAACCGAGGGCGGCGAGATCCTCTGGATCTACCGCTATGACGGTGCCGGCCGCCTCCGTCGCTTCCAGCAGGACGGCACCAACTGGGCGATGAACGAAGGCGCGATGATCCTCGGGATCGCACCGCAGACATGGGACTTCGACCCTTGGTGGGGCACCGAGCGGCGGCTCTGAACCCGCCGATCAAGACGCGACATGTCGCGCGTCGCGCCTTGCGAACGCAGCGCGGGATGATCACAATTCCGCTCCCTGAGCGTCTCGATCGCCACCGGGGCGGCCACATCCAGGCCCGAAGGAGCGGAGCGTGAGGCGTTCGATCGCGATCCTGCTCATCTCGATCGCGGCGACCGGCTGCAGTGGCGCCGGGGCAGCGTCACGGGTACCGAAATCCGAGCCACCCCCCACTCCCACGATGCCGGCCACGCCTGTCGCTCCACCCACGGCGGTGCCGTCGACCGCCGCAGTCGCTTCGGAGGCGCCGATCCCGTCCATGCCGCCATTCACGGGCAACCCGACACTGCACGTCGGGAGCGGTCCGGCGGTCGAGCGAACCGGTGATGGTGGCTGCACCGACGTGTTCTATCTCGCAGTCCAGGTCGGCGGATCAGACTGCGGTCCGAGCGCCTTCGGCCTCAACGCGCCGCCACAATCGGTCCAACGTGGTGAGCTGCTCACGATCACCGCACCGTCCGGCTGGTCGTTCTCCGGGGTGGCCGTCGGTGTTCCGGAGGCGTGGTCGATGACGATTGCCCCCGTCAGCGCGCTCGCGGACATCGGCGAGAACGACCAGGCCGAGATCCCTGCCGAACTTGGGACGGTCCTGGGCAGCGGCCACGGGCCGGACGAGATGGCAACCGCGGCGGCGCCGACATCACCCGGCGAATACCTCCTCCAGTTCCGGGACGAGCTCGCCGGGGACGGCTGGACGCTCGATGGCGCCACGTTCTTCTGGCGGCTCTCGATCAAGTAGGGATCGGAATGGGCAGCGGGTGACATTCGCGACATGCATTGCGAGGGACGTACCCGCCACTGGCGCCGTTGACCAACCAGAACGGACCGTGGAAGGCTATGGACGATGCATCAGCTACGCGTGCCGGCGGGCTCGGAGGTGTTCCTCGGGGCGCCCAGGGTGCCCATGGAGCCCGAGATCGTTACTGCCCTCGGCGGGCTCGTGGACAGCACACCGGAGGTGATCGAAGCCCATCTGCCGCAGGCGTTTGTGCCCGGCACCATGTCGAGCCCGATGCAGGTGCTGGTGATCGTCACCGAGGAATCGGACAGGCACGTGGCACTCGCGAAGCTTGGCACCGGTCTCGGGCGCATCCTGCCTGACGGCCGCCCCATCGATGTCTGGCCGTTGAGCCCAGGCGACCAACTCCTGCCGGCGGTGCGGGGAGCGAACTGTCGTATCGGGAAACGCTCTGGACGACGTGGGATTCTGGGGCGCCTGCGTCGATAGCGGGCCAGAAATGAGAGTGACGATGAGCGGCAACGGCCGTCGTGATTGGCGCCGATCGGGTGATCACGACGGATTCAGGCTTGTCGGGGCTTCCGGTCTCGGTCGACGACCTCGCTGCCGGCGGATAGCCTGCCCGGATCTGGCAGGCTCGACGCGGCCGGCGGGCCCTCGGTCAAGCACCCGCGCCCGTCTGGCCGCCGATGAGCGCTGGGCCAACGCTTGGCAGCCGAGCGCGAGGTTGGCGCAACTCGCTCGCGTTTGGTCTGGTCCTCACTTGTCCGGGGACGCGCGACCCACCATGCTCGCTGGCACATGAACCGTCGCCGGGCCGCTGTTGGGTCACGCTGCCAGTTGCTGTTGGCCGGTGTCGTGCTGGCCGTGGCGTCATGCACGTCCGTGCCACAGGCGACCATGGAAGCCGCCGCCTCGACGTCCGCGGGTGCATCGACCGCTCCTGCCCCATCGGCTCCCGCCGCCACCGATGCCGCCGCCACGCCGAGCCCGACCGAGATCGCGTCGTCCGCACCGCTGCCGAGTCCGGGCGGAACCTGTTCGGCGAGCCAGCTCGTGCCGGGCACGGCCACGAACGGGTACACGTTCAGCGCCGTCAACTACCGGCACGTGCACCTCGATCAGCCGGTTCGCAATGCCGGCGGCGGGTGCGTGCTGGCTGTGCCGGCAATGATCGGGGTCGCGTCCGCGACCGGGCTCGTCCAGGCCGTCCAGGTCAACAACATCGGCTACGACGTCTGCGTCGACGACGCCTGCCAGTTCGTCAGTCCGCCGTCATACGAGATCCGGGCCGGGCAGTCGCTGGGGATCGCCCTTGACGCCTCGTGGTGGGTCGGCGGCTACGACGAGAATGGAGCGCCGATCGACACGCCGCCTCCGTGCCCCGGCGCGGTCAACGATGTGACCCGCGTCGAGATCCCGCTCGCGTCCGGCGCCCTCACGATCGATCTCGA
This sequence comes from uncultured Chloroflexia bacterium, assembly GCA_963749705.1. Taxonomy (GTDB): domain Bacteria; phylum Chloroflexota; class Limnocylindria; order Limnocylindrales; family CSP1-4; genus CAIXZV01. The sequence goes on from CAVVNQ010000008.1 coordinate 290,639, forward strand.
GACGGCCGTCCGCGTGCCCGAGTCAAGCGTCCCCTGGCAGGAGGTCTGCGCCGGCCGGGACAGCATCTCGCTCTCGATCACGACCGAGAGTCCGTGAATGACAAGGCTGATCAGGTTGCGCGCCCGGCGGCCCGACGCATGACTCCCGCGGTGACGATCCGGGAGGCGCTGCCGGGTGAGCTCGATGCGGCGGGTGAGGTCGTCGTGCGCGCCTACGGAACGCTGCCGGGACCGCGCCACCCCGAATACCTCGCCTTCATCCGCGACGCGGCGCGGCGAGCTCGCCATTGCTCGATCCTGGTTGCGATCGACGCTGCGTCCGGCGAGCTGGTGGGGAGCGTGAGCTACGTCCCGGACGCTCGGAACCCCTACGCGGAGCTGGAACGCGACGGCGAGGCAGGGTTTCGGATGCTCGGCGTGTCGCCTGAGGCGCGTGGACGCGGCGTCGGAGAGGCGCTGGTTCGCGCCTGCATCGCCCGCGCCAAGGCTGCCGGTCGGAGCGGCATCGCCATCTCCACGGTTCCCACCATGACGGCGGCGCACCGCCTCTACGAACGACTCGGGTTCCGGCGAGCGCCCGACCGGGACCACGAGCCGGTGCCCGGGGTCCGGCTGTGGGCGTATGTCCTATCGCTGGCCGGCGACCCGATGGAGGGAGGCGCGGGATGACCGTCTCGAGGCTGAGACACCGTAGGGTAGGCCCGGCATTCGATCCGGCGGCGGGGCTGACGCGACTCCTGGCTCTCGTCATCGCCATTGCCGCGACGGCCGTGCTGGCCGGCTGCGTGGGCAGCCCCGACAACGTCGAGCGGCTCGAGCGCCAGGCGCACACCGCTCTGACCCGCTGGGCCGATGCCGTCGGCGCAGCTGGCGGACCGTCGCCGGTGGTCCTCGTCGGCGAGCTGACCGGCCAGATCGGCGACTGGGAGCTCGAGGTTGGAGACAACAACAAGCGCGCGCTCTACGCGGGCATGGTCGAGGCGCCCGACGGCCTTCCGGACGAGCAGCCGCCGGACGGCGAGGTCCGCTGGCCGGACGGCACCACCGCGACGGTGCCGGTGCTCTCCGCGCAGCAGGCCGTCACGGCGATCCGGGACACCGCGACGGCGCCCTGCGGCGACTGCACCATGATGCAGATCACGGCCGCGGCACTGACCAACGAGTCGATCGAGACGAGCCGCGGACCGGCCACAGGGCCGGTCTGGGAGTTCACCCTGCAGGGCACGGCGGTCAAGGTGACTCGCGCGGCCATCGCGCATCCGATCACGGTCATGCCGCCCCAATGGGACGGCAGCGACCCGCCCGGCGGGCTCGCGATCAATTCGGCCACCGGGACCATCGGCGGATCGGAGCTCACCGTCGACTTCGTCGGAGCTCCCGATCCCGGCGACGAGCCGTGCGGGGAGGACTACACGACCGAGGCGGTCGAGTCAGACCTGGCGGTCGTCGTGATCGTGATCCGGCACCCCAACATGCCGCTGTTCGGCGGATGCACCGCGGCCGGGGCCCGGCGGACGGCCACCGTCGAGCTGGCGGCACCCCTCGGAGACCGCGCCGTGCTCGAGGTCCAGCAGGGATTGCCCGTGCCGGTCGTGCTGACGCCGTGAATGGGTGGGCTGCGATGTCGCGGGTCGTGACCGCGCCCGCTCGCGTGGGACTCGTCGGGGCCATGCTGTTCGCGGCGCTGATCGTCGGTGGCTGCGACGCGCGCTCGCTGACCGACCCGCTCGGGCAGACCTGCTGCACGCACGGACCGACCGGTGCGCCGGGCGGACTCTCGCGTGACGCCGCCATCGCGCGGGCTCTCGAGGTGGCGCCGGTGTCGAGCGCCTTACCGGCGGTCATCTGGGCCGAGGTCGAATCAGACCCGTTCGTCCCACGGGGCAACGCCACGCCGGGGCCCCTGGTGTGGATCGTCCGCCTGCAGGGCGCGCTGACCCCGTCGGCGTGCCCGACCGGGTTCCTGGACGTCCCGCCGGCGGCCACGTCGAGCGCCTGCCTCGACATGGATGGCGGACTCGACGTCGTGCTCGACTACTTCACGGGCGAGCTGTTGGGGTGGGTTCACTGAACCCACCCCTGACCGTGTTTCCGGGCGCTCCGGCGCAGATCGCCGGCAATCGACCGCCGCCAGCCTGGTTACATCACGCCGACGACGTGACCTTCGGGATCCGCGAACAGCGCGATGGTCGTCTCCGGCGCCACCTCGGTAAGCGGCATGATCACGCGCCCGCCGCCGGCGACCGCCCGATCGAGGATTCCCTGCGGGTCCTCGCCGTGGACGTAGAACGTGACGTGGCCGGCACCGCCGTCGCTGCTCGCGCCGACGCCGGCTGCGATGTCACCCAGCCGGGCCATCCCGTACCCGGTCGGGTTGTCGGTGTCGAACGTCCAGCCGAGGACGTCTGAGTAGAACCGCTGGAGCGCGGGACCGTCCTTGCCCACGACCTCGACGTGGATCACGTGGTTGCCCATCGGGTTGTGCCTCCTGGCCAATTCGGGGCGGCTCTGGTACCGCTCTCAGGAGGACGACGTACGGCCGCCCACCGAATCGACAGGTCGTCGAGCTTCGCCGCGACGAGCCCCTGCAAATGGCGCGTCGCTGAGTGGTCGATCCCTGCCCCGGCCGCGTCGGCCCCCGGCGAGAACCTCGTGTCGGTCCAGCCGTCGCGTGCGACCCTGATACGCGTGACTGATCCCGGAGCAACCCCGGAGACACGCGTCGACCGCTGGCTGTGCGCGGTGCGGCTGGTGAAGACCCGCCCGCTTGCGATGCAGCTGTGCGAGGGCGGTCACGTCCGGATCAATGGAACGCCCGCGAAGCCCTCGACGAGGGTTCGCACCGGCGATCGCGTGGAGGCGCTCATCGCGGGCCGCGAGCGGATCGTCGAGGTCGTTCGGCCGATCGAGTCGCGCGTTGGAGCTGCCGTCGCCACGCAGTACTACGTGGACCACAGCCCGCCGCCGATCGTGACCGAGATTCGGCCGGGGATCATGGCTGTCCGGGGCGAAGGCCGGCCGAGCAAGCGTCTTCGGCGCGAGCTCGAGCGCCTGCGCCGGGCGGGCGACCGCTGAGCCGCGCGCTGGGGCCTGTCCGCGAGTCGGGAGCGCTGGTACCTACCGCTTCGCGCCGCCGCCCTTCGTCGCCGCTCGTTCCCGGTCCTTCACGATCGCGGCCGCCGCCAGCTTCCCCGGCGCACCCGACACGCAGCCGCCCGGGTGCGTCCCCGAGCCGCACTGGTAGTAGCCGGTGATCGGCGTCCGGTAGTCGCTCCAGCCCGGCGCGGGTCGGAAGAAATACATCTGCGGCGCCAGGAACTCGCCCGCAAAGATGTTGCCCTCCGACAGCCCCACCACCCGCTCGATGTCGGCCGGCGTGACCACCTCGCGGTGGAGGATGAGTGACGAGAACCCCGGGAAGAACGACTCCAACGTCCGCTGCACCGTGTCCCCCAGACCGGCACGCTCCGTCTCCCAGTCGCTCTCGCGGAGCTGGTAGGGCACGTACTGCACGAAGCAGGACATGATGTGCTTGCCGGGCGGGGCCATGTCGGGGTCGATCGTGGACTGGATCGCGCAGTCGAGGTACGGGCGCTGGCTGTACCAGCCGTACTTCGCGTCGTCGTAGGCGCGCTCGAGGTAGTCGAGCGAGGGCCCGATGTTGGTGAACCCCCGGTAGTGGTCCTCGCGATCGGCGAGGGCCGGGTAGACCGGCAGCCCGTCGAGCGCGAAGTTGACCTTGGCCGAGGTGCCCTGGAACCGGAACCGCCGGATCGCGTCGACGAGGTCCGACGGCAGCTCGCGCGGATCGACGAGCTCGGTGAACGTCCGCCGCGGGTCCAGCGCGGACACCACGATCGGCGCCTGGTACTCGCCACCGTCCTCGAGCGCCACGCCCGTGACACGCCCGTCGCGCGTGATCACCGAGGCGACCGGCGACTCCAGCCGGATCTCCGCGCCCAGCGCCGTCGCGGCCCGGGCCATGACCTGGGTCAGCCCGCCATTGCCGCCCTTGTGGAACGACCACGCCCCGAAGATGCCGTCGTGCTCGCCAAGCAGGTGGTACAGCAGCACCAGACCCGAGCCCTGCGACCGCGGCCCCACCTTGGTGCCGATGATCGCGGACGAGGCGAGGTACCCCTTCAGGATGTCCGACTCGAAGTAGTCGTCGAGGAAGTCCGCGGCGCTGCCGGTCAGCAGCCGGACCGCGTTGTGGAGGACCTCCTTGGGCAGCGCCCGGAAGCGCGCGCCCAGCCCGGCCAGGGCGAGCAGCTCCTCCGGATCGTCGCTGAACAGGTTGGGCGGCGGGGCGTCCATCAGCGGCTTGAGCGCCTGGAGCACCTTGTTGAGGTCGTGCTCGAACTTGTCGTAGTTGTCGGCGTCGTGCCTCGAGTGGCGCGCGATCTCCCGCTGGTTGACGCCGTGGTCCTGGCCCAGCAGCAGGTAGTCGCCGTTCTCCATGGGCGCGAACGTCGACGACATGAGCAGCGGCATGAACCCGTGCTTGACGAGGTCGAGGTCCTGGACGATGTCCGGCCGCAACAGGCTCAGCGCGTAGGAGAAGGTCGTGAACGAGAAGCCCGGGTACAGCTCCTCGGTGATCGCGGCACCGCCTACGAACGGACGGCGCTCGAGGACCAGCGTCCGCAGCCCCGCCTTGGCGAGGTAGGCGCCGTTGACGAGGCCGTTGTGGCCGCCGCCGACGACGATGGCGTCATAGGTTCGATCGGTCGAGGTCGTCATCGTCAGGCCGTCTTTCGCTCGGGGTTCCAGAGGGGCGGGCGCGCGGTGTGCGCCGCGACGTGGACGTACCGGTGGCTGATCGGGATCTCGAGGTTGACCTTCGATCCCGGCGCCGCGAGCTCGACCGGCACCCGCACCAGCCCGATGTGCCGCTGGAGCATGGGCGAGTACATGAAGCTCGTCGCGTAGCCGACCTGGGTCCCGTCGTCGTCGTACACGAACATCTCCTCCTGGACGGGCGTGTGGTCCATGGGCGGGATGAAGCCGGCCTCGTCGTGGAGGCGGTTCCAGTCGCGCCAGTCCACGACAAGCCCGGTCAGCCGGAACCGCGAGGACTTCTCGGCCAGCTCGCGCCGGATCGCGTTGCGCCCGATGAACACCCGGTCGTCGGTGGTGACGCCCTTGAGCATCCAGCCCAGCCCCAGCTCGTGCGGGGTGGCCCGGTCCGCGTCCGTCCAGGCCAGGCGGCTGGACGCGAAGTCCACGTCGAGCAGCAGCAGCCCCGCCTCGATCCGGGTCATGTACAGCGCCTGGAGCCCGAACGGCAGCACGCCGTGGCCGCGCGAGGCGGCCCACACGGCATCCCAGACCTCGAGCGCGCGGTCCGCCGCGACCCAGATCTCGTAGCCCAGGTCCCCGGTGTAGCCGGTGCGCGAGATGGTGACCGGGCGGCCCGCGATCTTGCCGGTGGTGATGCCGAAGAACGGCAGCCCCTCGACCGCCGGCACCAGCGTGGCCAGGATCGCCCGGGAGCGCGGGCCCTGGATCGACAGCACCGCGTGCTGGTCCGACACGTCCTCGATCGTCACCTGGTCGCGGGACCCGACCAGGTCGCGGAAGTAGCCGAGGTTGGGCTCGGCCGAGGTGAGCACGAACTCCTGCGCGCCGTGCCGCAGGAGGACGCCGTCCTCGACGATGAACCCGCGGTCATCGCACCAGATCGTGTACTGGGCCTGCCCGGGGGCGAGCACGCGTGGATCGCGCGCCATGACACCCGCCAGGAAGCGCTCCGCGCCCGGCCCGGAGAACCGGTACTTGAACAGCGGCGAGGTGTCGAACACGCCGGCCGAGTTGCGGACGGCGAAGTACTCGAACTTCTCGGACAGCCCGTACTTCTCGGCCGCGAGATGGCCGGACCAGTGGCTCCACAGCCCGGTCTCGTTCAGCGCGGACGTACGCTCGTGGAACGGGGTCGTGCGGATCATGCGCGGGGCTCTGCCTCCCTTGGGAACCCGGACGGTAGCCGACGCAGGTCTCCGGAGGCAGGGGCGTTGCTTGGGGTGGGTCAGGTCCGCCGAGATCGGGCCGGATCCGGGGGCGTCAGGCCGTAACGGTCTCGCGCTCGTCCTCGCCCGGCGCCTCGGAGGTGATCCCCCAGCCGCCGAAGATGGCCGTGCCCTCGAGACGCAGCGTCGGCGCATCGGCCGGTCGCTCGATGCTCGGGCGCCCGTCACCGGCACCGCCGATCCCGACGATCCGCGTCTCCACGTTCCAGGTCTCGGGCACGATCAGGTTGCCGCCGCCGAACAGCGCGCTGGAGTGGATCGTGGCGCCGGCCGGGTCCAGGGTGGCATCGCGCAGGTCGAGCGTGCCGCCACCGAACCAGGTCGTGACGGTGCCGCCCTTGAACGCGCCGGACTCGCTGTGGAACTCGAGCGGACCGAAGGTCGCGACAAGGTCGACCTCATCCGAGGCGGGGTCCTGCGGCACGGCTTCGCGCCGTCGCGTCGCGGCGTAGATCACGGATCCGATCATGAACACGAACCACGCGAACAGCAGCAGGCTGACCGCCCGCATGAGCTTTCCCAACATCGCTGTCCTCATCTGCTGTGGGTCGTTCCCCGACCCGGACGGCGCTCCACCCGCCGCCCTCACATGGTGCCCTCGGACACCGCTCGTGGTCCAGTGCCGTGTGACGGCACGCCGACGGCTATCGAGCCTGCACCGGGTCGCCGTGCGCACGACCGCCGCCCATCGGCGATCGGCACGAGCACCCGCGAGCCAGTCGCCGGCCGGAGGCTGATTCGCGTGATCGAGCCCCGGCCTGTATGGTGGCCGCCTTCTCGTGCTCGATGGGCGCGCCGGTCAGCGCCCCGGTCCAACGGACCGCCCGATCCCGAATCACCATCACCAGCGCCCTGACCGGGCCCCGCATGCGTGCGGGAAGGGCCCTCAGGAGCGTTCCTCCCCATGTCCTTCGATGCTCTCGGGCTGACGCCCGAGCTCCTCCGTGCCGTGTCCGACGAGGGCTACACGGAGCCCACCCCCGTCCAGCGCGAGGCGATCCCGCTCGTGCTCGCCGGCCGGGACCTGCTCGCCGGCGCCCAGACCGGCACCGGCAAGACCGCGGCGTTCGTGCTGCCGATCATCCAGATCCTGCACGCGACGCGCGTCCCCGGCACCCCCGCCCCGGTCGCCGACGTCCGGCGCGACGGGTCGCGACCCCGCCCCGGCCAGTCCTCGCGGTCGACGCCCGCCACGGCGCGACCGCCGGTCCGCGTCCTGGTCGTCGTTCCGACACGCGAGCTCGCGATCCAGGTCGAGGAGAGCGTTCGGACCTACGGCGCCCACAAGCCCATCCGATCGACCACCATCTACGGCGGCGTCGGCTTCGAGCCCCAGGTGTCGAAGCTGCGGGGCGGCCCCGAGATCGTCGTCGCGACCCCCGGCCGCCTGCTCGACCATGTCACCCAGCGGACCATCGACCTGTCCCGGGTCGAGATCCTCGTCCTCGACGAGGCGGATCGCCTGCTCGACATGGGCTTCATCCGCGACATCCGCCGGATCATCGCCCTGCTCCCGGAGCGCCGCCAGAACCTGCTGTTCTCGGCGACCTTCTCCGACGATGTGCGAGCGCTGTCGAGCCTGATCCTCCACGAGCCCGCTCGCGTCCAGGTCACCCCGCGCAACACCACCGCCGAGCTGATCGAGCAGGTCGTGATGCCCGTCGATCGTGAGCGCAAGCGAGAGCTGCTGTCCCACCTGGTCTCGTCCGGGCGGGTCAGCCAGGCCCTCGTGTTCACGCGCACCAAGCACGGGGCGAACCGGTTGGCCGAGCAGCTCGGGCGCGACGGCATCAACGCCTCGGCGATCCACGGCAACAAGAGCCAGTCCCAGCGCGTCCGCGCGCTCGACGACTTCAAGGCCGGGCGGGTCGGGATCCTGGTGGCGACCGACATCGCAGCGCGCGGGCTGGACATCGAGCAGCTGCCGCACGTCGTCAACTACGAGCTGCCGATGGTCCCCGAGGACTACATCCACCGCATCGGCCGGACCGGCCGGGCCGGCACCGACGGCCAGGCGATCTCGCTGGTGTGCGTGGACGAGACGCCGCTGCTGCGCGACATCCAGTCGCTGCTCCGGCGGACGATCCCGTCCGAGGTGATCGAGGGCTTCGAGCCGGACCGCTCCGTGCGCGCCGAGCCGATCCGCCTGCGGTCCACGCCGGCCGAGCGAGCGATGCATGCCGCGGCCCGCGGCGGATCCTCGTCCCGTGGCGGATCCTCGTCCCGTGGCGGCTCACCGTCCCGTGGCGGCGCGGTCCAGAACCGGGGCGGCGCGATGTCGCGCGGCCCTGCGGCCCGCGGCGGATCACCGTCCCGTGGCGGCGCGCCGTCATCGGCGAGAGGCGGCTCCCCGTCCCGTGGTCACGGTCGCGGCCGCGACGGTCGCGGCTCCGGGTTCTCCGGCGCCCCGACTCCCGGCAGCACGATCGGTCGCGTGTTCCCCGTGGGCGGCCCCGGCCGCAACGGAGATGGGCGCCCCGCGCATCACGATGGGCGACCGACGCATCAGGCCGACAGCCGCCCGACGCACCACGCCCCCAATCATTCCCGGGCCCTCCCCGGCGAGCGCATCCGGCGCCTCGAACCGCGGGGCTGATCGGACGGGCGGCCCCGGGTCGCTCCACCGGGGTCCGGCCCACGGCGTTCCCGCTCCACACGGGTTCCCGGTCCACGGCGTTCCGCCGCGGCCGACGGGGTTCCGCCGCGGCCGACGGGTCGCCTGCCAGCGGATCGCCGCCAGCGGCCACCTCCCGATGACGGCCGTTGACCCACAGGCCACGAATTCGCCCGATCGGCGCCTCTGGGAACCATTGTGGCTGGATCCGTGGTCTGTGCGGCCACGGACCTGGCCCAAATCGCGTCCCGCATCGACGAATTGGGACCCGAGGGCAATTTCGTGGCGCAGGAGTCAACAGAGGCCCCCAACGCGCCGCGGACAGCCGGCAATCGTGGCGGCTGAGGCCACGGTCGGAACGGACTCGCTCCCCGCCCGAGGACCGCGCCCCGATCAGACCGCGGCGATCAGACCGCGGCGGGCCCCGGCATCCGGGACGACGGCATCCGGGACGACGCCAGCCGTTCCTCGAACCGCTTCGCCGCGGCATCGAGCTTGTCCAGGTGCTCGGCCAGGCGGCGGCGCGCCTCTTCGGCGGCGGCATCCAGCCCGCTGAGCTCGAAGATCCCCCAGTGCCGGATCACCGGTAGCAGCACCTCGTCCCGGTGGACGCGCAGGTCGTAGATCCCGGCCTTCGCGATGTCCGCCGCCTTGCGCAGGAAGTTGGGGATCCCGGCGCCCGGCATCTGGAACCGCAGCACCTCGTCGACGATCGCCCGCACGGCAGCCGACGGCTCGATCGCAGGGCGGCCTTGAGGATGTCGCGGTAGAACACCATGTGCAGGTTCTCGTCGGCGGCGATGCGGACCATGATCCGGTCCGCGACCGGGTCGTCCGAGTACCGCCCGGTGTTGCGATGCGCGATCCGCGTCGCCAGCTCCTGGAACGCCACGTACGCGAGGCCGTGGAGCGTGTCCGGTGAGTCGTGGTCGTATCCCTGCTGGAGCTGGCTCATCCGGCCGCGCTCGATGAGCACCGGGTCGATGTTGCGGGTGACCGTGAGGTAGTCGCGGAGCACGATGGCGTGGCGACCCTCCTCGGCGGTCCATCGGCCGACCCACGTGAGCCACGCCCCGTCGCCCTTGCCGAACATCCCGTGGATCAGCCGGTGGTAGCTGGGCAGGTTGTCCTCGGTCAGCAGCCCGACCTCGAACGCGGTCTGGGCGACCCCCTCGAGCCGCGGCTGGTCCGGCGTCCAGGGCTCCTTGTCGAAGTCGCGGCCGAGCCGGTACGGGACGTACTCGTGCGGGAACCATTCCGCCGCGACCTTGAGGTGCCGGTCGAGGAGCCGTCCGGCCTCGGGCTCGAGCTCGGTGAGCAGGCGACGATCGAGGGCGGAGATCTCGGACGGATCGAGGGTGTCGGACACGGGTCACCAATGGTTGCGGTCGATGCGAGCCGGGACGCGGGTCGCACCGGAGAGCCGATGATGACCGCTGGGAACGCCCGCCCGATCGGCCGTGCGTGCAGCCCTGCAGGCACCGACGGCCCGGCGCTCTTGCGACGCGGTCCCGGGCGCGCCAACCCCCCAGGTTGGACCGCGCCGTATCCTTCGGCCATGTCGCTGTACCGCCTCGACGGCCCGATCGCGATCGAGGCCCCGGTCATCATCGCCGCGTTCGACGGCTGGGTCGACGCGGGATCGGCGGCCACCACCGCCCTGTCGCTGCTGGCGCTCGAGGGTGTCAGGGTCGCGACCTTCGACGGCGACCAGCTGTTCGACTACCGCTCGCGCCGGCCGACGCTGGACATCCGCGACGGCCGCCTGTCATCGCTGGCATGGCCGGAGCTGACGCTCAAGCACGTGCGGTTCGGCACTCGCGACCTGCTGGTGCTGACCGGTGCCGAGCCCGACGATCGATGGCGGGCGCTGGGCGACGCGGTGACCGAGCTGGCGCAACGGCTCGACGTCCGCGGCTGGATCAGCCTGGGGGCGATCCCGGCAGCCGTTCCACACACCCGCCCGGTGCCGATCCTGGGCACCGAGAGCCAGCCGGGCCTGCTGCGGGGCGGCGTCGCGCCGGGCCCGATCGGCACCCTGCGCGTGCCGTCGGCGGCGCTGTCGATGCTCGAGATGGCCATCGGGGCCATCGGGATCCCGGCGGTCGGGTACTTCGCGCAGGTGCCGCACTACGTCACGGGCCCGTACGCGATCGCCGCCGTGGAGCTGCTGCGCGCCGTGGAGCAGCACCTCGACGTCGACCTGCCGCGCGGCGCGCTGGCCGAGGAGGCGCGACAGCTCCGGACCCGCCTCGACGCGGCGGCCGCCGCCGACGAAGCCACGCGCACGTACGTCGAGCGGCTCGAAGCGATGGTCGATGAGTCGCGGCTGCCCGAGGGCGACGACCTGATCTCCGAGATCGAGCGGTTCCTGGCTGATCGGAACGCGAACGGCTCATAGCCGTCCGCACGGCTCGCCGTCGGACGGCTCGCCGTCGGGCGCCGGTCCGCTCGCACCCGGTCCGGCGGCTCGCTAGTAGCGCTCGCGCCTGACCATCACCTTGAGGCCCTTGACCGTCGCCGCCCGGAGCGCGCGGATCACGTGGTCCGCGGCATCGTCGGGCACCTCGACCAGCGAGAACCCGTCGGCGATCTGGATCGCACCGATGTCGCCGCCACGGAGCCCGGCCTCGTTGGTGATCGCGCCCACCAGGTCGCCGGGCCGGACGCCCGCCGCACGGCCCGCGCCCACGAACAGCCGCGTGACGCCCCCGCCCGAGCCTCGCTTCGGTGCCTGGAGCACGGGCCGCCCCTCGTTGTCGTGCCAGCCGCTCACGCGGAAGCCGCGCCGGGGTCCGGCGCCGGGACGCCCGGGTCCGGCGGCTGGACGTCCGGCTCGCGCCGGGTACGGGGCCGGGCGCCCGTCCCCATCGTTGCCGCCCGGCCGTGGCGCCCCACGAGATTGCGGCGGGCGCCCGCGACCGCGCGGTCCGGGACCCCAGCCAGGGCCACCCGGGCCACCTCGCGGATCCTGGAAGCCGGGCAGCCTGGCGGGTGCCAGCTCCTTCTCGTCCTCGGCGCCCCGCGCCTCCGTATCGGCGAGGCTGAGCGCGGCGAGCGCGATGTCGACGAGGTCGAACTCGGCCGACAGCGGCTCCACCGCGGCACGGTACCGGTCGAGGCCGCCGGCGACCAGCGTCTCGCGCAGCGTGCCCCGCAGCATGTCCAGCCGGTGCTCCCGCACGTCGGCCACCGTGGGCAGGCCCGCGATCTCGAGCGGGGTGCCGATCGTGCGCTCGATGTCCCGCAGCAACCGGTGCTCGCGTGGCTCGACGAGGGTGATCGCAACGCCCTCCCGGCCCGCACGACCGGTCCGCCCGGTCCGGTGCACGTACACGTCGGGCGAGGACGGCACGTCGTAGTTGACGACGTGGCTGATGTGCCCGATGTCGAGCCCGCGCGCGGCCACGTCCGTGGCCACCAGGACGTCGAGCGCCCCGTCGCGGAAGCGGTTCATGATCCGGTCGCGCTGCTCCTGCGACAGACCGCCGTGGAGCGCCGCCGCATCGCGGCCGCGCCCGCTCAGCGCCTCGGCGAGGTCATCCACCTCGCCCCGGGTCCGTGCGAACACGAGCGTGGCGGCGCCGTCCTCGAGGTCGAGGATCCGGCCCAGGGCCGCGAGCTTGTCGGCCCGCCGCACGACGTAGGCGACCTGGCGGACCCGGGCGGCCTCACCCTCGGGCTGCGCCGCCTGCTCCACGCGGACGCGGACCGGCCGCTCGAGGTGTCGCTCGGCGAGGCGCGCGATCTGGCCCGCGATGGTCGCCGAGAACAGCGCGGTCTGGCGCTTCTTCGGCAGCGCCGACAGGATCTTGTCAAGATCGTCCGCGAAGCCCATGTCGAGCATCTCGTCCGCCTCGTCGAGGACGACGGTCTCGACCTCGTCGAACCGGAGCGTCCCCCGATCGAGATGGTCGACCGCGCGACCCGGCGTGGCGACCACGACATCGACGCCGCGCGCCAGGCGGTGGAGCTGCGTGGTGATCGGCTGTCCGCCGTAGATCGGCACCACCCGAACGCCCAGCTCGCGTCCGTAGCGGTGGATCGCCTCGGCGACCTGCATCGCCAGCTCGCGCGTCGGGGTCAGGACCAGCGAGCTGGGCCGGCTCCCCCGACCGTCCTGCGGCACCCCGCGATTGCCCGCCGGCCGCCCGGCATCGCGATCCGCGTCCATGCGCGTCGCCAGGTGCTGGAGGATCGGCAGCGCGAACGCGGCCGTCTTGCCGGTCCCGGTGGGCGCCTCGGCGAGCAGATCCTGGCCCGCGAGGAGCGGCGGGATCGCCGCCAGCTGGACGGGTGTCGCCTCCTCGTACCCGAGCCCGGCCAGCGTTCGCAGCAGCCGGGGATCGAGGTCGAGGGCGGCAAAGCCCTCGCCGTCGGGCTCGGCCTGCGCGGGCGTGGATCGGGCGTCGGCAGCGGCGGAGTTGGCCGGCTCGAGATCCGGTGGGCCGGCGTCGACGTGGTCGCCGGCGGGCGTCGACACGGGTTCAGGATCGGCCGCGGCCGGATCATCGATTGGAGAGGTCACGAGGTGATGCTAGGCCGCATCGGATATCCGCGCCTCGAAACGGGCGCCTCCAACCCGCCGGCTACCGCGTCTCGGTCACCTTGCGCAGGCCGCGCGGCCGTTCGGGGTCGAGACCCCGGGCGAGCGCCAGGTGCATCGCGTGGAGCTGGGCGGGCACGATCGCGGCGATCGGGTTCAGCCACTCCGGCAGCCCGCCGGGCACGGCCATGGCCCATCGCCCGATGGATCGGGCGTCGGCGTCATCGGACAGCACGAGCACGTCCGCCTCGAGATCGCGGACGAGCGCTCGCAGCGACGTGGCCAGGGCGTCGCGCGCAGGCCCCGAGGAGACGCTCGCGAACACGGCATCGCCCGGCGCCAGCAGGGCGACCGGACCATGCGCGAAGTCGGCGGCGCTGTACGGATCGGCCCACAGCTGGGCGATCTCCTTGAGCTTGAGGCTCCACTCGCGGGCCGTTGCATATCCGAACCCGCGACCGAGCACGACGGCCCGGGCCAGACCGGCCTGGTCTGCCGCGATCCGCGATGCGTCCGGCTCCACCTCGAGTGCCCCGGCGATCGCCTGCGGGACGTGCTCGAGCTCGCCACGTGCCGGCCCCGGGTCGCCGTCGAGCGCCGCCGACAGCATCGCCACCGCCAGCAGCTCTGCGGTGTACGTCTTGGTTGCCGCGATCGAGCGCTCCTCGCCCGCGCCCAGGTCGAGGACATGGGCGGCAGCCGCGGCCAGCGGCGAGCCCGGCACGTTGGTGATCGCGAGGGTGAGCGCCCCCTGCTCGTCGCGCGGCCGCGACGACGCCGACCACGTCCGGCGACTGTCCCGACTGGCTGACGCCGACCACGATGGCATCGCGGTAGCCCGGCGACGCGTCGTACAGGGTCGCGAGCGACGGCGCGGCGAGCGCGACCGGCAGCCCGTTGCGAGCCCCGAGGACGTACTGGGCGAACACGGCGGCGTGGTCGGACGTGCCGCGCGCCGCGATCACGACCAGCCCGGCCTCGCGCCGGCGCACCTCCGCGGCCACGGCGTCGACGACGGGCGCTGCCGAGCGGAGCAGGCGTGCCGCGACCTCCGGCTGCTGGCGGATCTCGTCGCGCAGGCGGCTCGCGGCTGGGGTGGACGGTGTGGTCACCTGCCCATTGTCGCGGAACCCGCGCCGCGAGGGGGGTTCCCAGCGACCGGCCGGCGGCGGGATACTCATGCCATGCGGCGAGTCGAGGCCGAGGCGCTCGTGGGCGCGTCGCGCGAGGAGGTCTGGCAGCTCTACGACGACATCGCGGGCACGCCCCGCTGGGTGCCGTTCGTCGTGGACGTCGTGTACGTGTCGGGCCCGGCACGGGTCGGGACGGTCTACCGGGAGCGGACGCGGCTGGCCGGCGTGCTCGACACGGGACAGTGGGAGATCGTGGAGCACCGCCGTCCCGTCCGCCAGGTGCACGTCTCGTCGGACAAGGGCCTCGACAGCACGCTGATCATCACCTTCGATGCGCGCGGAACCGGCACCTGGGTGACCGAGGTCGCCGAGCTCCGCTCGCGGCTGTGGGGCCCGCTCGGCTGGCTCCACGAGGCGATCGCCAGCATCCCGGCCGGCCGCGGCGTGCGGGGCGCGGTCGCCGGCGCCAAGCGCGTGTTCGAGGGCGATCCACCGCGCTGACCGGGCGGGCGGCCGGGATGACCCGCGGCGCAACCAGGCAAACCCCGGGTCATCCGGCAGTGCGGCGGTCAGGGAACCTCGATCTCGCGGACCACGGCAAGGTGCCGGCCGGGCCCGGCGCCGTCGCGGGTCACGTGGTACTCGATCTCGCGCGGCGACCCGTCACTGAACCGGAAGCGCAGGGTCGAATGCAGGGTCCCTACCGACCGAAGCACCGCCCACATCGCCAGCACATCGTCCGCCGCCGAGACGTCACCGGGGTTCGCGAACGCCTCGACCTGCTGCCCCCGGAGCACCTCCGCCGGCGCCTCGACGATCTCGGTCAGCGACGTCGACACCTCAACGAACCGGCGCTCGTCGTCGATGATCGCCCACGCATGGCCCGGCTCCTCCCACCAGCGATGTCCCGGGACGACGCTGCCGAAGCGGTACACGTACCACACGGTCTCGGCCGTGCCGGGATCGGCGAGCGAGTCCCGCGGCCGGACGACCGCGGCCGGATACCGGTCGCGCAATCGCCACTGGAGGTCGTGCGCCTCGATGGGCTTGAGCCGGCGCGTCCGCGACCCCTTCGTCGCCGTCGCCTGCAGGTAGGCGAGCGCGTCCCCGACGTGTCGCCGGAACGCGATGTCCTCGGCGGGAAAGATCTGCAGGCGCAGGGTCGGGTCAGCGGGCAAGGGGGTACCGATCCGGACTTGTGTGGGACCACGGACATGGTCCACAGGCAACGCCCCGGCGTCACTCCGCAATGTGCCCTATTCGCGCCGGCCGCTCGGCCGCGGACGGCGGGCTGCCCGGGGAATCAGAAACGGACCGCCTTGCGAACAGGATTTCCGACTCCGCCGCCGCCCGGCATCCCGCCGGAGGGTCGACGCGCCATCGGATTTGGTCCGAATGTTGGCGGTCCGTTTGATGCGCCCACCCTAGCCCTGGCCGTGGCGGCGGGGCACCGGCCAGAGGTCAGGGCCGGAGGCAGACGAAGGTCAGGGAACCACCCGGCCAACCGGCCCCGCCCGGGCCGTGCCGGTCCTTCGCGATACCCTTGTGGGGATGCTCGCCGCCGACCGCCACCTGCCGCTCGAGGGCACCCGCAACCTCCGCGACGTCGGCGGCTACCCAGCGGCGAACGGCCGCATGACCCGCTGGCGGACGCTGCTCCGGTCGGACGAGCTGACGACGCTCCCGGACCACGCGCGCCGGGAGCTGCTCGAGCTCGGTGTCCGCCAGGTCGTCGACCTGCGCTGGCCGGAGGAGCTCGAGCGATCCCCGAATGCGTTCCTGCGCTCCCCCGTCGTCCGATATCGCAGCGTGCCGCTGCTCGCCGACGATCCCACCCCGCACGCCGGCCTCGCCGGCATGTACCGCCACGTGTTCGACGCCCGGGCGCCCCAGCTGGCCGAGGTGGTCAGGGCGCTGCTCGAGGACGAGGGCCTGCCCGCGATCATCGGCTGCGCCGCGGGCAAGGACCGGACGGGGGTCACGATCGCCCTGCTGCTGGACCTGGTCGGCGTCCCGACGGACGTCATCGTCGAGGACTACGCGCTGTCGGCCGGCTACTTCGCGTCGCCCGTGGCACACGTGGCGCTCGATGACTGGCGGCACCACCCGCTCGTGGTCGACAGCCCGCCGGAGTTCATGGCCAGCGCCCTCGAGCACCTCGACCGGGTGCACGGCGGAGCGCAGGCGCTGCTCCGCCGCCAGGGGATTGCCCAGGCCGACATCGACCGCCTGGTCGACCTGCTCACCGAGCCGTCCGCCGCCTGACCTCCCGGCGATCTCGCGGGCGCATCGTGCACCGGCCGCCCAGGAAGCCTACGATTCCCGCATGGGCCGTGTCGGCGCCTCCCTCGAGCTCCCCCATCCTCCCGAGCGCGTGTTCGACGTGGCCACGAGGATCGAGGACCTGCCGCGCTGGCTGCCCGAGGTCATCGAGGCCGAGCTCATCGATGCCCCGCTGGCCCCAGGAAGCCGGGTCCGGCTCAAGCTGTCCGCCGCGGCGGCCGGGGTCGAGGTCACCGGCACCGTCCGGCAGCTGCGCGCCCCGTCGATCCTCGCCATCGGTGGATCCGGCGGCCCGCTCACCGTCGAGGTCCGGACGAGGCTGCAGCCGGTCGGCGAGGGCTCCACGCGGATCTCGCTCGAGATCGACCTGACCGCGTCGCCGCTGCTGGGGTTCGTCGCCCGCGAGGCCGAGCGCCGGATCAACGCGGAGCTGCCCGCCTCGCTGCAACGGTTCCGGGTGCTGCTGGACGCCGACCCGACAGCCTGAGCTCCGGCGCGCAAGCGCGAGCGGGGTCGCCGGACCGCCGCCTCAGGCCGCGACCGGTGCGTCGCGGTAACCGGGAACGCTCACCTCGATCAACGGGCTGTGCTCGACCATGACGTCCAGGTCCGTGCGATTCCAGTTGCGCGCGACGCCCGTCAGCAGCGCGCGACGCTCCGCCGGATCGGTGATCACGCGGGCGGTCGCCTCGACGTCGGCCTGGGCGAGCTCGTCCTTCAGATGGAGCGTGACCCGCGGGTTCGCGGCCACGTTGCGGAGCCAGGCCCGTACGCTGCCCGGGCGAGGCATGCCGCTGATGACGATCCGGCCGTCGAGGTTGTGCATGAAGATCTCGATCCGTCGCGGCTGGCCGGTGCGGCGGCCGGTGGTCGTGAGGTCGATGACCTGGTTGTGGTCGAGTGCGCTTCGCACGAGCTGGTCCATTGGTGCTCCGGGGGCCGTCGGCGCGACGGCTGGGTATTGGTAGTTGCATGTGCAACGATACCGCACGCGGGAGGTGAACACAAGGCGGGGCCGCCGGGGCACAGCAACCAGTCGCACGGCCCTACACTCGCTCCGATGCTGCGCACCGTGACCGCGACCCGATACGTGACCCCGCTGCGCGAGGGCGGGTCGGTCCCCGCGCTCGTCGAGGCCGACGACGACGGCCTGTACGTCACGAAGCTGCTGGGCGCGGGTCACGGCCGCAAGGCGCTGGTCGCGGAGCTGGTGGTGGGCGAGATCGGCTCGGCATCTCGGGCTGCCCGTCCCCGACCTCGTCCTGGTCGAGCTGGACGCCGCGCTCTCGAAGGCCGAGCCGGACCAGGAGATCCGCGAGATGCTGGCGCGGTCGGCGGGCACCAACTTCGGGCTCGACTTCCTGCCCGGCGCGCTGGCGTTCGCGCCGCGGATCGAGCCCGCGCCCGAGGCGGACCTCGCCGCGGCCATCGTGTGGCTCGACGCGTTCACGACCAACGTCGACCGCACCCCGCGCAACCCCAACCTCATCGTGTGGCACCGGCGGCTCCACCTCATCGACCACGGATCCGCGCTGTACATCCACCACACCTGGCGCGACCCGGACGAGCACGCCCGGCGCCCGTTCGAGGCCATCCGGGACCACGTGCTGCTGCCGTTCGCGGGATCGATCGTCGGAGGCGGACGAGCGCCTGGCCGCGCAGCTGGACGCCGCTACGCTCGACGAGGTCGTCGCCTCGATCCCGGACGACTGGCTGCGCCCGGAGGCCGGGCTCGCCGACCCGGATGCGCACCGTCGGGCATATGTCCGCTACCTGCTTGCGCGGCTGGCCGGGCCGCGGGCATTCGTCGAGGAGGCCGAACGTGCCCGAGCAGCCTGACCCCGCGCCGGCTGACGCCCGCGGGCCCGGAGACGCCGGCCGAAGCCCGTTCGAGTACGCGATCGTGCGCGTCGTGCCGCGCGTCGAGCGGGGCGAGGGGTTCAACGCCGGCATCGTCCTCGCGTCGCGCGTGCACCGCTACCTGGCCGCGAAGGTGCTGCTGGACGAGGCCGTGCTCGTCGCGCTCGCTCCCGACTGCGACCCGGAGATCGTCCGCGCGCACCTCGACGCGATCGTGCGGATCGCGGCCGGTGACCCGGAGGCGGGGCCGATCGCCGCCCTGTCGGCCCCCGAGCGGTTCCACTGGCTGGCATCGCCGTCGTCCACGATCATCCAGCCCTCGGACGTCCACACGGGCCTGACGTCCGACCCCGCGGCAACGCTCGAGCACCTGTTCCGGACGCTCGTCCAGCGCTGATCCGGATGGAAGGGTCCGGCCCAGGGCAGGACCGTTGGCAGCCTTGCACGCATCGACGGACCACCGGACGATGAGCGCATGGTCGGTCGGATGTCGTGCTGTCGTCGCGACCCGCGTCGGCAGCTGCGTGGCAGCCCGCACGGTCGAGCGCCCACCAGAGGACGAGATCGGCAGTGACCCACGCGACTGACCGCCCGAACATCCGGCTCCGGCTCATCCGACTCCTCATCGTCGGCCTGACCGGTGTCGTGCTCGCCTTTGGCCTCTACTCGATCGGACGGGCGATCACGACGCCCCATCGCACGACGCCCGTGTACGACCCGCCGGTGCTGGCCGGCCAGATCATCCCGGGCTACTGCTCGGCGGGGGTCTACGCCCGGCTTGGCGACACGATCGTGCTCACCACCTCGCCCCACTGTGCCGGCGAGGGAACGCTCGAGACCTCGCCCGACGGCACGGTCCAGGGTGTCGTCGGCCCGACGGCCCTGGAAACCCCCTGCGCGCACCCCGATCACACGTGCAAGCCCTCGGACATGAACTACGTCATCGTTGCGCTCGACCGCATCCCGTGGGGCCACCTCAACGAGATCGACATGGGTGTCGGTGGCTACAGGATCCTGTCGGCTGGCACCGAGGCGCTGTCCTGCGGCGAGATCGCGGTCGGGGACCCGATCGAGATGGACGGGCGGAACGAGTACCGGACCGGAACGGTAGCCGCGAAGGGTCCATACCTGTTCTCGCCGAGCGAGGACGGCGACTACTTCTCGTGCATGATCGCCGCGCGCCTGCCGGTCGGCGGCGGCGACTCCGGCAGCGTCGTGCTCGTCCGCGGCATCCCGGCCGGGATCACCTCGCGCAGTCTCAACGGCGATCTCGGCTTCACGCCCCTTGCCGAGGGCCTGGACAACCTGGGCCTGGCGCTGTGTACCACGCCTGATTGCGGTCTCGTGCCGACCGCGGCATCGCCGACGGCAATCCAGCCTTGAATGCCGGCCGGGGGTCATCGTTCGGCGGACGCCCGACCCGCCCGCACGCGCCGCGACCCGCGCCCTGCCTCGACGCCTAGCGCGGCGGCGCCGCGATCCCCGGCTCGGTGGCAGGATCGACTGCGGGTACCGGTCGCGCGTTGACAGGGTCAGCGGACGCCCGGTCCTGGCGCCGCCGGAACGACCAGGCGATGGCGATCGTGATCAGCATGAACGTGAGCGACAATCCCCTCAGGGGTTCGGCGGCGGCAATGCCAGCTCAGGCGTCGAAGCGTCCGGCAGTGGCGTGCTGACCGCTCCCGAGACCGAGTCGCGTACGCCCCCCGTACCGAAGAAGCCGCCGTCGCCCCCGTCGACCACGATGCACGTTGGGTCGAGGTATGTCAGACCGCCCGGCAGGCGGATGTCACCCTGGAACTGCACGACCCAGGCTGGACGATCCGACTGAAGCTCCGGGTTCCGTGCACTCAGCCGCGCGTATCGGGGCGCGTCGCTCGCGTGCTCGATCCGACCGAGGCCCGTGATGGCCGCACTTCCGTAGCGCGAGACGATCTCCGGGACGAGGCAGACCTCGAAGGCCCGGGCTGCGTCGGCCGGCGGGTTTGACAGCGATACAGGCGCAACCGTCGGGTCGATGGGCACGCCCTCGGTGGCGCCAGTCGGGTCAGACGCCGGGGTGGCGCTGGCCGACGGCGCCGGCGCAACAGACACGCTTGGCCCCGCTGACGGGATAGGCGAGCCCAGCGGTACGAAGCCGACGCCCGGCACCATGTGCCCCATCAACGTCGTAAGGTCGTCCGCGTAGACGGGCCGAGGCGCGTCCTGCGGAGGGTTCGACGGCGTCCCGGGGACGGGGTCGAAGGGCCCGATGAGGTACTGCTTGGGAACGTAGCCGGCGATCGTCACGCCATCGCGAGCCCAGGCTGAAACAAAGTCGGGCACCAGCGCCCCGTAGGTGGGGCCGCCCTCCGGCGGGCTTGCGTTGGCCGGGATCGGACCCTTGGTCGGCTTGCGCCAGGCGACCGCCTCGACGGTGAGCGTGGTCTCGCAGTCGCTGCACAGGCTTGGTCCGCTCGACCCTCCGGTGAACGTTTCGACGCGGACGACGGTAAGCGCGCCGGAGGTCCGGACGAAGCCAGGCGCAACCGTCATGCCGTTCAGCGCGAACTGCGGGCCTGATCCCGCGGCACCGGAGAGCTTCCACCACTCCCCGCAGGGCGCGCCCGAGGCCACCGTCGCGTCTGGGCAGGGGTCCGAGCCAAGCACGAGCGTCCCACCGGCGAGGAACGTTCCGGACGTCGCGCTCCGCGCTGTGATCTGGTCGCCGCGAAGGACCGGCTCGCCGCCAATCGAGACGGGAAGCCCATCCGACCCGATCTGGATCGCACCCGGTCCCGCCGATGTCGCGGGGAGGAGTCGCGGCCCAAAGACGACGGCGGCCACGACTGCGACCACCGCCAGGGCGACGCCGACCGGCAGCCGACGGCCGGACGGCCGCGGTGCCGGGCGCGGGAGAAACGGGAAATCACGCTCGGCCCGATCCAGCTCGGCGACCAGGTAGTCGCGCAGGCGGGGGTCGACCGACGTGCTGGACGGCAGGTCAGTCATCGTGGAGGTCCTCTCGTAGCCGGGCGAGGCCCGTCTTCAACTGGCTCTTGATCGTGTTCTCGCTCACGCCCAGCGCCAGGGCGGTCTCCGGCACGGACAGGCCGGCGAGGTGGTGCAGGGCGATCGCGGCCCGAATTCGTCGCGGCAGCCTGGCCAACCCGTCCCGGACGTCGATCCGCTGGGCGGCATCACTGCCTGCCGTCGGCACCTCGCGGACATGACTGTCGAGACTGACGAGCCGACGGAGGCGGCGGACGACGCGGAACGCCTCGCGGGTCTGGACCCGAAGGAGCCACGCCCGGAGGGCCCGCGGTTCGCGCAGCCCATCGAGATGTCGGAGGGCTATCTCGAATGTCGTCTGGACGAGGTCCTGGGCTTCGTCGTCGTCCAGGGTGATCACTCGCGCTGCGGCCAATAGCACAGGCCCGTGCGTGTACAGCTCCTCGACCAGGGCGTCTCGGGTGCGCGCCTCCCCTGGGGCCAGTTCGGTCACCTGCGCTGTGTCCATCCACCCTCTATTCCTGGCTGCTCGATAACCAAGAGGATGCAGCACGACGAACCGGGTGAGAGGCCAGCCCGGAGGCGTAGCCCAAACGGCCGAGACCAATGACGCACTACCTTCGCCCCGGAGGCGGGACGCGGCCGCGCGACGCGATGCGCAGGCGACGACGAGGTTGGACGGGGTTAGACGCCAGACCGTCTACGCCTCGCTCGGCAGCCCGCGCAGGTAGCGGCCGAAGCCCGGGATGCTGAACTCGTACGGGCCGTAGGGTCGTTGCTGGAACACCAGCCCTGCCTTCATGAGGTCCTCACGGACCCGGTTCACGTTCACCTTCGTGGGCATCAGCCGGGCGGCGTCGGACAGCCGGACCCCGTTCTCGCCGGTTGTCGCCCTGGCCATCGCAACCAGGAACGCCTGCTCGGTCGGGCTCACGAGCTGGAAGCGCGGCCTGTAGAACTGCTCCTGGAGCTGGAGCTCGTAGAGGCCCCGCACGCGCTCGACATCGTCGCTCGAGATGGGATTGCCGGATCGCGGCCACACAGCGTCACCGAGCTGGTGGATGAACTCCGGATACCCCGCCGTCATCGCGTACCCCGCCCCGAGCGCCTCGGTCGTGAACGCTCCGGATCCCATCGCCGCGATGCCGTCGAACGCCTCGGTGGTCTCGGCCTCGGTGAACCGGTCCAGCCGCTGGTAGTTGAACCGCTCCGCGAAGCCGCCGGCCTGGTGGCACAGGACCTGCGTCTGGGGCAGCCCGGCGGCCACCATCGTGATCGGGACGCCCTGGGCCATCACCTCCTCGAGCGCCGACACCAGGGCATGCAGCGCCGCGGCCGGGAGGAATTGGAGCTCGTCGACGAACAGGATGGCGCGGAACTCGGGCGCGATCACCTCGCCCAGCGACACGAGCACGCGCGTGAGGTCCTGCGTCAGGCCGCGTTCGCGCTCCGCCCTGGTGGCGCCGACCGAGAGCGAGATCCCGGCGAACCCGAGCGACACGCTGAACGCCTTGAACCGGTCGAATGCCCGGCGCACCCGGGACGATGGGCCCTCGGCCGCAAGGATCTGCGCCTCGATCTGCTCGATGGCGTCGCCGAAGGTGACCCGCAGGTTCTCGTCGTAGGTCATCTTGCGGCGCACGCCGACCAGCCAGCCACGTTCCACGACCAGCTCGGTGAGGTGGAACAGCAGCGCCGACTTGCCGACCCCGCGCACGCCGTGGACGACGAGCGGCGGCGCGCTGTTGTCGGTCTCCCACTTCTCGACGAGGCGCCGGATGAAGTGCTCCTCGATCAGCTCCTGGCGACCGGCGAAGTAGCGGGGTCGAGGCGATCCCGGGGCGAACGGGTTGGCTCCCTTGGGCGATGCCATGCGCTGCGTCCCTACGTCGGTGGCGACGCGGTCCCGGGCTCGGTCGCGTCGATCGCCGATGCCCGTCGGGGATCCGGCGGCCCGCCTGACGCCCGGTCCTGGCGCCGCCGGAACGACCAGGCGATGGCGATCGTGATCAGCATGAACGTGAGCGACACGGTGTTGGTGATCATGACCGGACCGTTGCCGATCGAGATCCCATAGGCCAGCCAGAGCACGAACCCCGGCGTCAGCAGGCCCAGGTAGCCCAGCGAGACATCCCGGCTGGACTGGGTCTGGAACATGCGCCGGATCTGCATCGTGGGCGCCAGCCCCATCACGAGGCCCCAGGCGGTTGCCGCGACGGCCAGGACGTCCTCGATCGACATCAGGCCTTCGTCTGTGCGCGAAGCTCGGCCTTGCGGGCGCGCTTGCCGGCCTGGTACTCGGCCAGCGCCTCCGGGGAATCGACGTCGCCCAGCGTCGGGTGCGACGGGACGACGTCGTCCCAGCCGGCGGGCTTGATCCCGTAGCGCATGCCCAGCAGCGCGACGATCGTGCCGGCCTTCATCTCGCCGATGCCGGGCAGCGCGATCAGCCGCGCGTGGAGGTCGCGCGCGTCCGACGCCTCGGACCAGATCCGGGTCGCATCGCCGGCGTACGCGTCCGCGATCGCCGCGCACAGGTCGCGAACCCGCTTGGCCATGTTGCCCGGGAAGCGATGGAGCGCGGGCGGCGTCCGGAACGCGGCGTCGAGCTGCTCGGGATCCATGGTCGCGATCGTCGCGGCATCGAGCGACCCGATCCGGCGGCGCAGCTCGTACGGGCCTGCGAACGCCTTCTGGACGGTCACCTGCTGGTCGAGCGCGAAGCCGATGAGCAGGGCTAGCGGGTCGGTCGCGATCAGCGCGTCGGCGTCGGCGTCGCCGGTGAACGGGAGGTGGTCAGGCGGGACGGGGAGGCTCATGGGCCCATCGTACGGTGCATGCGGGCATCGCGGGCTCCGACGTACGATCAATTCGATGCTGCTGGGGATCGACCATCTCGTCATCGCCGTCCGTGACCCGGACGCGGCCGCCGCCACCATCGAGCACGACCTCGGGCTGTCGTTCACGGGTGGCGGCCGGCACGAACACGCCGGCACGTTCAACCGGCTCGCCTTCCTGGGCGACAGCTACCTCGAGCTGATCGGCGTGTTCGACCGGTCGCTGGTCCTGGCATCGTCGTCGTTCGCCGTCGGGCGGGCAGCGCTGACGGTGCTGGACGATGGCGGCGAAGGGCTGGCGACGTTCGCGCTCGCCGTCGACGACATCGGCGCCGAGGTGGCCCGCCTCCGGTCGACCGGGTCACGGATCGGTGGACCGGTCCCGGGTGCGCGCACTCGTACCGACGGCGACATCGTGCGCTGGATCACCGCATTCCCGGCGCTCGGACCGGCGGAGCCACCGTTCCTCATCGAGCATGACTACCGCGGCGCCGAGTGGGGCGATGCCGCGTTGGCGGAGCGAGCCGCGTTCCGCCACCCCGTCGGCGGATGCGTCCGGCTCGCCGGGCTGACGATCCCGGTTGCGGACCCGGCGGTGACTGCGGGCGAATGGGCCTCGACGATCGGGGTGACGTTCGACAACGGCCATCGCGCCGCGATCGGGGCGCAGGTCATCGAGCTTGGGCGCCAGGACGCCGGATCGCCCGGGTCATCGATCCCGGCCGTCCACCTCGTCGCGGACGCGGACACGCCGTCGATCGAGCTAGGCGGCTTCGGTGTTCGGTGGCATCGCCACGAGGCGCCGCCCGGGTCCTGAGCTCGCACCGGCCGCCCGAGCGGCAACTCCCGCATTGCGACGGCTCGCGATCGAGACCACGATCCGGTACGTGAGCAGGAAGCCCACGATCGCGGTCGATCCGAGGTACAGCCCCTGCGCCCAGCCCGCCCCGCTATCCGTCCCCGACGCGATGCCGTGGACCGTCGCGCCCAAGAACGCGAGGAAGGTCAGGTAATGGAGCGTCCGCCAGGCGCGCTGCCCGATGTGGCGGCGGACGTAGAAGCTGGCGGTGACGATCGCCATCAGGTACAGCGCGACCTGCCCGATCCCGACGGCCAGCGGCGCATGCGGCGAGAGCCCCGGGACGAGGATCTGCGCGAGCGAGAACGGGATCGTCCGGTCGAGACCGAGGAGGATGCCGTGGATCCCGGCCAGCCCGAGCCCGATCGCCGCCAGGTCCTGGTGGAGCGAGAAGCTGATCGGGCGGTGCGCGATCGCGTCGAGCAGCTTCGTGGACAGCAGCAGCCCGTACACCACCGAGCCGGTGGTCGCGAGGTAGGCGAGGAACCCGAACAGCCGCTCGAACAGCCACGGCAGGCTCGCGGCGTTGGTCTCGACGACGGTCGCGATGCCCCGAACGGCACCCGGACCGGTGGCTCCGGCGACGATCCCCACGGCGACCGCGGCCAGGCCCCACCGGGCGAGCGCCGTACGCGGGTCGAGCCCGCGATACCTCACGCCAGCCATCGGACCATCCCCGGGGTCGCGCGAAGGTCGCCGTCGTCGGTCAGCAGGAGCAGGCCACGGACGCCCGGATGATCGAGCGCGGCGAACGCACCGGCGCTGCCGCGGATCACCGCGACCTTGGCCCAGGCCTCGGCCTCGCGCGCGGTGGCAGCGAGCACCGTGGCCTGGACGACATCGGTGTCGGCGGGGCGAAGCACGCGCGGATCGATCAGGTGGTGCGAGGGCCGGCCGCCGTGCATCCAGCGGTGGACGCTCGTGCCCGAGGTCGCGACACCCATCTCGACCGGCGCGTCACCGTCCGCTCGCAGGTCGAGGACCGCCAGCGTGTGACCCGGCATCCGCGGGTCAGCGATGCCGACCGGCCAGTGATCGCCGGGCGCGACGCGCACGGCGATGTCGCCGTCGCCGTCGACCATCGCGGAACGGGTCGATGCGAGCCCGAGGGCACGATCGGCGAGCCAGCCCTTGGCGACGCCATCGAGGTCGAACCGGACGCCCGGCTCGCGGCGGACGACGGCGCCTCGTGCACGCCGGTCGAGCGACCAGCGATGCGACGCCGGGACCGGCCGGCCGCCGGCGAGGTGCTCCGGCTCGCGGCCGGACTCGGCCGCCAGCCGCGCATCGAGCAGCGACGCGTCGACCAGCCCGTCGGTCAGGCCCTCTGCTCGGCGCGCCCAGTCGAGGACGGCGGTCAGCGTCGGGCCGATGGGGACCCGGGACCCGGGCGCATCGTTGAGGCGGCTCAGCTCGGAGGTCATCGTGAACCGGGTCAGGCGATCCGCCCACGCGGCCAGGCGGTCGAGGATGCGGTCCGCGGCAGCCGCCAGCCGAGCGGGGTCGCCGCGGTCGATGAGGTGGACCGAGACCCGACCGCCCATCATCGATGCCGCAGACGAGACGGGCTCGATCGTGGCCGGCACGGTGGCAACGGCGCTCATCGCACGGTTCCCGACTGGCGGGTCGTGGTCACGACCTTGACCCGCGGGGTCGGCGTCGGCGGGACCACGACCGATGCCTGCGGCGGTGCCGTCTGGCCCGGCTTGAGCATGACCACGCGCGTGACGTGGATCACGGACGGACCGGGCGTGGTCGCGTCGGTCAGGGCCGCGATGTCGGCGACGGTCGCCGGGGCCGGCGTGACGGACGGGAGCATGGCGCTGGCGATCGCCGATGCCGAGGCGATCCCCGCCAGCCCGACGAGGAGCCGCAGCGGGTTGGCGTCGGGCTTCGCGCGCACCGGTCGCTCGCCGGGGACGGCCCGGGGTGGCCGGGCGGCGGGCATGGGCCGAGGCGTCGGCAGCTCGGGCATCAGTCGTCGCCCCCGCGCTCGTGCTCTCCGTCGTCGTCGCCCCGGCGCGAGGCGGTCGCCGGCTGGGTGACCGTGACCTCCTGCGGCGCCACGGGGGGCGCGACGTAGACCAGGTCGACCTGGAAGGTCGGCCCGGGGGCGGGGATGTCGGCCGTTGCGGCGGCCGGGACGACGGGCTCGGCGGCGGCCGGACCGGCGCCGGGCGTAACGCCCGCGACCACGAGGCCGACCGCAAGGGTCAGCGCGGCGACGAGCGAGCCGGCAAAGAGCGCAACTCGATGGATCATGGCGTGAGGACCTCCGGGAGGTGGCGGTGACGTGCTGCGAGCATCGCCGCACAGGGCGCACCGAGCCGTGAGGTCCGGATGAGAATGCCCACAGACAAGGCGTCCGGCCCTCGACCAACCACCGGATCGCCCGCACAATGCCGGCCATGCGAGTCCTGGTGGTCGAAGACGAGCCCAAGATGGCGGCCCTCATCAAGCGGGTCCTCGTGGCCGAGCGCCACGTGGTGGACGTCGCGCCCGACGGGGTCGGCGCGATGGCGCTCGCCGAGACCGGGCCGCACGACGTCGTGATCCTCGACCGGATGCTCCCGGACATCGACGGGTTCACCGTGCTCCGGCTGCTGCGTGCCAAGGGGATCGAGACGCCCGTGCTCATGCTCACCGCGCTGGGGTCGGTGGACGACCGGGTGGCGGGCCTCGACGCCGGCGCCGACGACTACCTCGCCAAGCCGTTCGCGTTCTCGGAGCTGCTCGCCCGGATCCGCGCTCTCGCGCGCCGGCCCGCAGCCCCGGCCGACGCCCGCCTGGCCGCCGGCGACCTCGCCCTGGACGAGCTCCGGCACGTCGCGCTGGTGGGCGACCGGACGGTCGACCTGTCGGCCCGCGAGTTCGCGCTGCTGGGGTTCTTCATCCGCCACGCCGGCCAGGTCGTGACGCGCCAGCAGATCCTCGACCAGGTCTGGGGCGCGGAGCCGGACGTGTACTCCAACGTCGTCGACCTGTACGTGTCGTACCTGCGCAAGAAGCTGGGCGAGCTCGATCGCGCCGACCGGCTGCGAACCGTGCGCGGCGTCGGCTACACGCTGCGGGCGGCGGACTGACCGGGGTGGCGATCAGCCCCACCGATCGGCTGCTGCGCGCCACGCGCCGCCGGCT
The DNA here is from genome assembly GCA_963749705.1 of uncultured Chloroflexia bacterium. GTDB lineage: Bacteria > Chloroflexota > Limnocylindria > Limnocylindrales > CSP1-4 > CAIXZV01. The sequence goes on from CAVVNQ010000008.1 coordinate 318,929, forward strand.
GTTCGTCGTCACCCTGACGCTGCTCACGCTGCTGGTGGTGGGGGTCGGGGCGGCGACGGCCGTGATGGGCCTCAACGCGCTCGACGCGGACGTGGACCGGGCGCTCCAGGCGACCGTCGACGCGACCGTGGCCACGCTGTCCGGCGAGCTGCCGTCGAGCGATGAGGGCGGTGAGCCCGACGAGCAGCAGCCCGCCGCGGCGGACACCGTCCTGCTGGTCCTCGACCCGAACGGCGCGGTCGTCCAGAACCGCACGGGCAGCGCGGTCCCGGGTCTCCCCGATGCCGACGTCCTGCCCGCGGCGAGGACCGCGGGGCAGGACCTGCGGACGATCCGCGCGGGCGGCCACAGCCTGCGGCTGTTGACGGTGCCGCTGACGCACGACGGCGCGCTGGTCGGGTTCGTCCAGGGCGGGTTCATCCTCGACCTCCACGACAGCCAGTCGGACAGCCTCGTGCTCGCGGTGATCACGGTGGGCGCGATGGGCCTCGTCGCCGCGGCATTGATCACGCTCCTGGTCACCGGGCGGGCCCTGGTCCCGATCCGGGACGGCTTCGAGGCCCAGCGGCGGTTCGTCGCCGACGCCTCGCACGAGCTGCGGACCCCGGCCGCCCTGATCCGGGCCAACGCGGAGGTGCTCGAGCGCGAGCGCCTGGTGGCGGCGGACGGGGCCCCGCTCCTGTCCGACGTCATCGCCGAGGCCGATCGCCTGGGCGGCCTGGTCGGCGAGCTGCTCCAGCTGGCCGCCTGGGACGAGACGCGCACCACGCTGTCGCCCGTCTCACTGGATCTCGCGGCGCTGGCGGCCGAGGTCGTCCGTGGCGCGAGCGCGCTGGCCGCGGAGCGCGGCGTCCGGCTCGAGCTCGAGGCTCCCCGACCGGTGGCCGCGACCGCCGACCGGGGACGGCTCGTCCAGCTGCTGCTGATCCTGATCGACAACGCCATCGATCATTCGCCGGCCGATCACGTCGTCGGGGTCCGGGTCACGGGCGACGGCCGCAGCGCGGCCATCGAGGTGATGGACGACGGCCCAGGCATCCCCCAAGCCGAGCTGGAGCGGATCTTCGAGCCGTTCAAGCGCCTCACGGGCACGACGCGGCACGGCTCCGGCGGCACGGGCCTGGGGCTCGCGATCGCTCGCCGGATCGTGGCGGCACACGGCGGGTCGATCCGAGCAGAGTCACCTCCCGGTGGTGGCGCCCGGTTCACCGTGGTGCTGCCGGCTGAGGGATCTCACAAGGTCCCCACAGGCTGATCACACGACCATCGACGACGCTCGCCGCGGTGACCCGCCAGGGTCCCGTCTCGAGGAGATCCGTCATGGCCTTCGTCATCGCCGCTCCGTGCGTCGACCATTCCGACCAGGCATGCGTGGACGTGTGCCCCGTCGACTGCATCTGGGGGGACCTGGCCGTCGACCGCAAGATGTACATCGATCCCGAGGGCTGCATCGACTGCGGCTCGTGCGAGACCGCGTGTCCCAACGGCGCGATCATGGCCGCGAACCGGTTGCCGGCCGACCTGGCCGACTTCGCCTGGGTCGATGCGACCTGGTTCTCGGATCCGGCCGCGGCACGCTCCGTCGTCGACGAGCTCGTGCCGGCGGCGTGACATGGTGGTCGAGACCGTGCGTCGCCTGCCGCCACCGCGGGGCGCCGCGGCGGACCCCGTCACCCCCAACGCCACGCTGGTCGAGCGCGACGACCTGACGGGTTCGATCGTTCGGCTGCGGCTGCGACCGGACGACGGGGTGCCCGCGTTCCGGCCCGGCCAGTACCTGGCGCTCGGGTTGCCGACCGACGGGCGCCTCGTCCAGCGACCGTATTCGACGGCATCGGCCGCCGGCGAGTCCGATGCCCTCGAGTTCCTGGTCCGGCTCGTGTCCGGCGGGATGCTGACCCCGCGGCTGTGGCAGCTGGCCTCCGGCGCCAGGGCCCACGTCGGACGCCCGAAGGGTCGGTTCGTGCCGGATGCGGCCGATCCCCGGCGTCCGCTGTACATCGCCACGGGCACCGGAATCGCACCCCTGATGGCCATGCTCGAGACCCGGCTGCGAGAACGGTTCGACGAGCCGTCCCGGCTGCCGATCGTCATCCACGGCGTGGCGCGGACGGATGAGCTTGCCTATCGCGACCGGCTTGCCGCCCTGGCCGCCGGGCGCCGGATCGCGTACCTGCCGGTGATCTCGAGGCCGGCCGAACCCGTCAACGCGGGCTGGCGCGGCGCGACCGGGCGGATCGACGCGCGGCTCCCGCAGGTGCTCGCGGCGGCTGCGACCGACCCCCATGCGTCGATCGCGTACGTGTGCGGCAACCCCGGCATGGTCGACGCGGTCCGCGACGTCCTGGGTGCCGCGAGCTTCCCCGCCGAGGCGGTCCGGTTCGAGGCGTACTGGACGACCCGGGCAGCCTGACCACGGGACGGCCGACCGCTCAGGCGGCGCCCTCGGCCCGCTCCAGGATCGGGGCGGGTGCGTCGAACAGCTGCGGGAATCGGGCCGCCAACGCGCCAACGGTGGTCAGGAGCACCAGCGCGCCGGATCCGACGAACATGGCCGTGGCGTTGACGTCGACGAGCGCGCCGGCCAGCCCGATCGAAAGCGGGGTGATCCCGAACGACATCAGCATCGCGAGGGCCATGACGCGCCCGACCATGCCCGGATCGACCCGGGCCTGCAGCCAGGAGATGGCGATGATGTTGGTGTACCCGATCGCGACGCCCATCACGGCCAGCATCACGATCACCCCCGGCAACCAGTACAGGACCCCGACGACGGCCATCGCGCTGCCGGACACGGCAAGCCCGGCCAGGATGACGCGACCCTGGTGGTCCAGCCGGACGCTGCCCGCGGCCAGGATCCCGATCAGGGCACCCGCCGCCCACCCGGCCTCCATCAACCCGAGCCCGGTCGGCCCGGCGGCAAACCGCTGGCTTGCCAGCCAGGGCGCACCGACCGCGCCGGGACCGCTGAATGCGAGGTTGAGCACGAACGAGATCAGCATCGTGGTCCGGATGGCGGGATCGGCAGCGACATAGCGCAGCCCGCCGATGAGGGCGGCCCGAAACGACGCGGGCGGCTCGGACACCGCCGTGGTGGACGCCGCACCGTCTTCGGCTGCCGCGGCGGCGGCGTCGTCCGCGGTCGGGACGGCGGGTCCTGCCGTGGCGGCGCGGGCGGCGGTCGAGATGAGGGCGACGACCACGGCCGCCACCGCGAACGACACGGCATCGACGGCGAACGCCGCGCTGGTGCCGGCGATCGCGATCAGGACGCCGGCGGCGGGTGGCCCGACGATCGCGGACAGCTGGAGCGTGCCCTGGAGCAGGGCGTTCGCCGACGGCAATCGCTCCGGCCCGACCGTTCGCGGCAGGAACGCCTGCTGCGCCGGCATGTACAGCGCGTCCGCGGCGCCGAACAGGACGCCGAGCACGGCGAGCGCGGGGATCGACGCGGCGCCGACCGCCGCGAGCACGGCGATCACGCCCACGATCCCGCCGCGGGCGAGATGCGCCGTCAGCATCAGGCCGCGCGCGGGGCGACGATCGGCGAGCACGCCGAGGGGCACGATGAGCAGCGCCCGGGGCACCCCGACCGCGATGAGCACGGTGCCCAGCGCGAGGCCTGACCCGGTGAGCGAGATCACCAGCCAGGACAGTGCGATCAGGTGGAACTGGTCCCCGACCACGGACACCGCCTCGCTGGCCCACAGCAGGCGGAAGTCCCGGACGGCGAGCGCGTGGAGGACCGGCATCCGGCGCGCGGCGGCGATGACGCTCATTCGAGCACGATCCGCACGCTGTCGCCGTCATCGTCGACCTCGATGACGGGGCCCCGGGCGCCGGAGCCGAGGGCGTGACGGACGCGGGCGACCTGGTCGCCCGACAGGCCCGGGACGCGATCCAGGGCAAAGCGCCCGACCGCGATCGGCAGCCGCAGGTTGACGACCGACCGGCCGCGCTCGCGGACCTCGATCCGGAGCGTGGTGGCGCCCGCCGTGCCAGCCGGCGACGCATCGGCGCGCGACCCGGGCGGTGGGTTGGGCCCGAACCCGCCGGGCGGCTCCGATGCCCCCGGGCGCGGCGTGCGGTCGGCCTCGAGGGCGGTCAGGATCGGGCCCGCCTCGTCAGCCGTGAGACGGCCTTCGGCGACCAGGCGCAGCACCTGCTCCAGCGCATCGGCATCCATCAGAACGATCCCTCGTCATGGCGCGGTCCGGCGTCCTCGAGCGCTGCGAGCCGGCTGGACGCCGTCTCGATGTCGAGGTCACCGCGCTCCAGCGCCCGCAGGATGTCGAGCCGGGCCGCCTCTCGGCGATCCGCCTCGGCCGCCGATCCGGACGGCGAGTCGGGCGCCGGCGGGCGCGCGCCGGCGCGGACCAGGTTGGGTGCCGCGGTCGCTTCCGCGACGACCACGCCCCGGTCCGGCGGGGGGCCCGGGTCCGGCGGCGGGCCCGGGTCCGGCGGCGTGCCGGGGTCCGGCGGCGTGCCGGGGTCGGCCGGGGCTGCGGGCGCACCGGCACGCGCGGGTTCGGGCGCCGGCTCCGGTGCCGTGGGACCTTCGCGCAACCGGACGTCGCCCGACATCGTGCGCACGCTGACGCGCACGTGCCCGTCGCCGACGATGAGCGTCCGCCGGCCACGACCCCCTTCCGCGCGGTGCTTGACCGTGGACCGGACGTCGCCGGTCAGCGTCTGGGCCTCGAGGCGCACCTCGCTGCCGGTCGCCAGCTGGACGTCGCCACTGACCGCGTTGACGCGGTGCTCGAACCCGCCCGCCAGCGCGCCCACGACGTCCACGTCACCGCTCGTCGTCGACACGCGAAGCCCGAGCAGCTCGGGTGCCCGGATGCGGACGTCTCCAGACACCGATACCACCGAGACCTCGATCCTGGCCGCGCTGTCGACGGTGATGTCGCCGGACATCGATTCCGCGGCCACGGCGCCGCCCTCGATCCGGAGCCGGACGTCGCCCGACGCGGAAGCCCATTGGCTGGCGCCCTCGATCCCGGCGGCATCGACATCGCCGCTCAGCGTCCGGACGTTCACGCGCGCCGTTCGTGGGACCTCGATGTCCAGGTCCGCCGTACGACGGGTGGAGACGCGCAGCGGCCCCAGCTGGAAGTCGGCGCCGGCATCCCTGATCCGGATGCCATCGGTGTTCTGCTCGATGACGACGTGGTCGTCGACGGCCTCGCCGCCGCGGGTGCGGACGACGACGCGCGGCGCGTCCGCGCCCCGCAGGCGCAGCTCGTTCGAGGTGAGCGTGATCTCGACCGCGCCGCCCGGTGCCAGCGGCACCTCGCGGATCGCGCGGTCGGTACCGGTCGTCTCGGTCACGATCCCGTCCCTCCGAGCGCCCGGATCGCCGCTGCGGCTTCCTCGGCGCTCATCTCGTGGCGCGACAGGCGCTCGAGGATCTCGCGCCGTCCGACCGCGGGGTCATCCCCCTCGGGCGCGGCGCCGTCCGTGGCCGGCGCGGGATCGGCCTCGTCGCGCGGCCCGAAGCCGAGCGCCCTGACGAGCGCCTCGACGCGGGCCCGCACGGTCGGGTAGCTGATGCTCAGCTCGCGCTCCATGTCCCGCAGGTTGCCGCGGCTGCGGAGGAAGCTCTCCAGGAGCGATGTCTGCTCGCGGTTCAGGTGGCCGAACCGGCCGACGCCGAACTCCCCCTCGATCGTGGTGCCGCATTCGCCGCAGCGAAGGCGGGTGACGCTCAGCTCGTGCGAGCAGACGGGACAGGTGGCGATGACGTCGTGTGCCATGGTTGGTCGCGGCCTCGTTGCTGGGTTCGATGCAGGCTTGCGGGTTGGCTGGTGATCCGGCTGCTGGTCGGCGCGCCCGTCAGGCGAGCCGGCTCCAGCGTCCCTGCGACCAGGTGCCGTCACCGGCGATCCGGTCGATGGGCCGGGAGTAGAGCTCCGGACCGGCCATCGAGGGCGCCTCGCCGTCCGGCGACGCCGTCGACGCCGGCGCCAGGATCCAGGTCGCGAGCCGCCCGAGCAGGCCGGTGCGGCGCTGCGCCTGGAGATTGATGGTCGTCGTCATGTTGGTTCCGAACACTGGGTGATCCCTCCGCGACCGCGAATTCGGTCGTCCTCTGTGGTATGTCGATCTGTTGTTCCCTATTTCTAATACTGGCTTTCTCTTTTGTCAAGCCTGATTCTCTAAAGTTGTCTGGATGATCACAGATCGTGCGGCGCGATCGTGTGGACGACCCCACGCTGGCCGGCTGGCGGTCGGGGGCGCCGCGCTTGTATCGTGGGTGGCGGTGCCGGCGCGGGAACCGGTCGCACACGCACGGGGAGACGATGTGACGGACTCGAGCGGCGTGGCCCTCGCCACGCAGGGGCTCGCCAAGCGCTACGGCCCCCGGGTCGCCCTCGACGGGCTCGACCTCCGGGTGCCGACGGGCGTCGTGTATGGGTTCCTGGGACCCAACGGCGCAGGCAAGACGACCACGATGCGGATCCTCACCGGGCTGATCCACGCGGACGCTGGCCAGGTCGAGCTGCTGGGTCGGCCGTACCGCCGCCGCGACCGCCAGCGGCTGTTCGAGATCGGGTCGCTGATCGAGTCGCCGTCGTTCTACCCGTTCCTGTCCGGGCGCGAGAACCTCCGCTCGCTGGCCGCCACGGGGGCCCCCGTGCCGCGGACGCGGATCGACGAGCTGCTGACCCTGGTCAACCTGCGCGACCGCGCGGGCGACAAGGTCTCCGGGTATTCGCTGGGCATGAAGCAGCGCCTCGGGATCGCGGGCGCGCTGTTGAGCGACCCGAAGCTGTTGCTGCTCGACGAGCCGGCGAACGGCCTCGACCCCGCCGGGATCGTCGGCATGCGCGACACGCTCCGCGGGCTCGCGGCCGCCGGCAAGACCGTGTTCGTGTCCAGCCACATCCTGTCGGAGGTCCAGGTGCTGGCCGACGTGGTGGGCATCATCGCCCGCGGCCGGCTCGTCCGCGAGGGAACGATCGAGACCCTGCTGCGCGAGGAGGGTGCGGTCCGGATCCGCGTCGGCGCCGACGAGGTGGCCACAGCGGCACCCGTCGTCGAGCGGATCGCGGGCGAGGGAGCCGTCGAGCTGGAGGTCGGCCCGGAGGCCGGCTGGCTGGCGATCCGGATCGACCCGGACCGGTCCGCAGAGCTCAACCGGGCGCTCGCCAACGCGGGCGTCTACGCCTCGCGGATCGAGGGCGGGACCACGCTCGAATCGCTGTTCCTGGAGCTGACCGGATCCGGGCCGGATCTCGGGGCTGGCGCCGGCGGCTCGTCGCAGCCGCCGCCGGTCACCTGGGCGTCCGATCCGGGCGCCAAGCCTGAGCCCACCGGGTGGTCGTCATGAGGCTGTACCGGTCCAACCTGCGCAAGCTGTTCCGGCGCCCGGCGACCTGGGTCACGTTCCTGCTCCTGGCCGGGCTGCTGGTCCTGATCTTCGTGGCGGTCGGGGCGACCGCGGGACAGGTCAACGACCCGGAGGCGCGGGCTCAGTCGAAGCTGCTGGTCACGTTCCCGGGCGCCTACCGGTTCATCCTGTCCTTCATCCTGGGGCTGGGCGGGCTGCTCGCGGTCACCTACGGCGGCGCGGTCGCCGGATCGGAGTGGTCGTGGGGCACGCTCAAGGCCGCCGTGGCGCGCGGTGAGAGCCGGACGCGGTACACGCTGGTGGGGTACGGCGCCGTGGGCACGTTCGCGATCCTGGGGATCGTCGCCGCGTTCGGAGTGGGGGTCATCGCGGCGGCGCTGGGCGCCACCGCGGCCGGCGTCCCGCTCGACGGCATGGGCGACAGCGCCGAGCTCGGCACGCTGCCCGAGCTGTTCCTCCGGGGCTCGCTGGGGATCGGCATGAACGTCGCGCTGGGCTTTGCCATCGCCACCATCGCGCGCAGCCAGCTGGCGGGAATCGGGGTCGGCATCGGGCTCTACTTCGGCGAGCAGTTCGCGGGCATCTTCCTGCGCGAGTGGGTCCGCTGGCTGCCGTTCGACGCGGCCAGTGCGTTGATCTCGACGGGCAGCCTGGGCGTCGAGGGCGGTCAGCGAACCGGGACGGGGCCGCTGGACGCGAACACGGCCGTGATCGTGGTCATCGCCTGGCTCGTCGGGGCGCTGCTCGTGTCGTCCCTGTGGACGGAGCGCGCGGAGATCAGCGGGTAGGTCCGGCGGTCCGGCATCGCCGGCCGCAAACCCTCAGCCGGGGCCGCGCCTCGCGATCGTCGCCACGCGAGCACCCGTCACGCGGACGAGGTCCGCGGCCGCGAGCTCGATCTCCAGGCCGCGCCGACCGGCCGACACATGGATCGTCGGGTGGTCCATTGCCGAGGCATCCAGCACGATCGGCATCGGCCGCCTGGTTCCCAGCGGGCTGATCCCGCCCAGCACGTAACCGGTGGCCTTCTCCGCATCGGGGGCCGCCGCGACCGAGGCCCGTCGCCCGCCGAGCGCGGACGCGACCGCCTTGAGATCGACCTCGGTGTCCGCGGGCACGACCGCCAGCGACAGCCGTCCGTCGACGGCGACCACGATCGTCTTGAACACCTGGCCCGCGTCGAGGTTCAGGGCCTCGACGGCCTCGAGCGCGTAGCCGCGGCCGCCCGCCTGGAGCGCCGATCGGGAATCGTGCGCATATTCATGCAGCCGATACGGGATCGCGGCCCGCCGGGCCGCGTCCGTCGCGCGCGTCTCGTGTGCGCCCATGCCCGGCATTGTCGGGTATGCTCGGGCCCGTCCGACGGTTGCCGCCGCCCTGGCTCACCCGCGAGGGCGCCGCGCCGGGCCACGCACGCACGAACGCCACCCGCCGCCCAGCGGGCGCCACCGGAGAACACGAGCAGCCTTGCAATTCGAAGAGCTGGGACTCTCCGACAGCCTCCTGCGCACCGTCGCAGAGGAAGGCTACGCGGAGCCGACACCGGTCCAGGAGCGAGCCATCCCGCTCGTCCTGGCCGGCCGGGACGTCCTCGCCGCCGCCCAGACCGGCACCGGCAAGACGGCGGCGTTCACGCTGCCGATCCTCGACCGGCTCAAGGGCCACGTCAACGCCTCGTTCTCGCCCGCCCGCCACCCCGTCCGCTGCCTGGTGATCACGCCCACCCGCGAGCTGGCGGTCCAGGTCGCGGAGTCGGTGAGGACCTACAGCCGCCACGTCCCGCTCCGGTCCGCGGTCGTCTATGGCGGCGTGCCGCTCGACCCCCAGATCAAGGAGCTCCGCGCGGGCGTCGAGATCCTGGTCGCCACGCCCGGCCGCCTGCTGGACCTGGTCGGACAGCGCGCGGCCAATCTCGCCCAGGTCGAGATCCTGGTCCTCGACGAGGCCGACCGGATGCTGGACATGGGCTTCATGCCCGACATCCGCCGGATCCTGGACCTGGTGGTGGCGCGCAAGCAGACCCTGATGTTCTCGGCGACGTTCTCCGACGACATCAAGCGCCTCGCCGGGTCGATCCTCAACGACCCCGAGACGATCGAGGTGTCGCGGCACGGAACGGCCGCGGAGACGGTCCGCCAGATGGTCTACCCGGTCGACCGGGACCGCAAGGAGGAGCTGCTCGCCCACCTCATCGTCGAGGGCGACTGGCGCCAGGTCCTGGTGTTCACGCGGACCAAGATCGCCGCGTCCCGGCTCGCGTCGTGGCTGGACCGCCACGGCGTGGAAGCCACGGCGATCCACTCCGACCGCGCGCAATCGGACCGGACCAGGGCGCTCGAGGCGTTCAAGGCCGGCGAGGTGCGGGTCCTGGTGGCGACGGACGTCGCCGCCCGCGGCCTGGACATCGAGGACCTGCCCCACGTCGTCAACTTCGAGCTGCCGTGGAACCCCGAGGACTACGTCCATCGCGTCGGGCGCACAGGTCGGGCCGGATTGACGGGCGACGCGATCAGCCTCGTGTGCATCGACGAGGCGGACCTGCTGCGCGGGGTCCAGCGGCTCCTCCAGCGCGCGATCCCGTGGACCGTGGAGGAGGGCTTCGTGCCGCGACGCGACGTGGAGGCGCAGCCGCTGCGGGCGCCGCGCGGCGCCGGCGGCCCGTCGAGCGGCGGTCGCGGACGCGGCGGCCCGGCGGCTGCGGCGCGAGGCGGTCGGCGCAGGACCGGGGTCGCCTAGAACCTCGAGCCCGCGGGCCGACGCTCAGCCGCTGGGCGACGACGTGGGGGTTGGGGCGGCGGTCGGTGGCGATGTCGGGAGGGGCACCCGGGTGGGGATCACGAGCTTGAGCAGCGAGGTTGCCACGCGGGTCGGGTCGACGGTTCCCTGGTTGGTCAGCACGACGATCGTGATCCCCTCGTCGGGCAGGTAGCGAGCTACGGTGCGGAAGCCGAGGTAGCGCCCGGAGTGGCCCAGCGCCGGCCAGCCGGCCAGCGTCGTCACCTGGATCCCGAGCCCGTACGGGACCCTGGCGTGCAGCGCCGGCGTCCGCCCGGCGTCGGCCAGCATCGCCGCCTGCATCGTCCCGGATAGCACCCTGCCGCCGGCGAACGCCTCCATCCAGCGAGCGGTGTCGAGCGCCGTCGACGCGATCGAGCCCGCCCCGCCGGCGGCGGTGATCACCGAGCGGAAGGGCATGACCTCGTCGCCGGAGCTGACGCGGATCTGGCGCGTGCTGCCGCCGGTGGTGGCGGTCCGGTAGCCGAGCGTCGTCGTCGCGCGGGGCCGCTCCGCAACCTGGTACCAGGTGTCGGACAGCCCCAGTGGGTCCAGCAGCCGGTCCCGGATCTCGGTGGCCAGCGGCCGACCCGTGACGGCGGTCACAAGCTCGCCCAGCAGCAGGTAGTTGGTGTTGGCGTAGATCCAGGTGCTGCCCGGCTTCGCGTGCTTCGGGGTCAGGTAGGTCCATGACCTGGTCGGGGTCCACGCGGCGTCCGGCGCAGACTGGAGCGGCTTGTCGATCTTCGGGTTGAGGAAGAAGTCGGGCAGCCCGCTGGTGTGGTCGAGCAGCATCCGGACGGTGATCCGGGTGTCGAGCCGGTATGCCGGGAGCAGCGGCGCAACCGGCTGGTCGAGCGCCAGTCGGCCCTCCTCCACCAGCTGGAGGACCACGGCGGCGGTGTAGGTCTTGGAGATCGATGCGAGCGCGAACCCGCTGTCCGGCGTCACCGGTCGCTTGGCGGCGACATCGGCCAGCCCGGCGGCGCCGACCCAGCTCCGACCGTCGGCCCACAGGATCGCCACCGAGACCCCGGGCAGCTCGAGCGTCGACTGGAGCGTGGTCAGCCGCGCCTGGAGGGCATCCGCCGGGATGATCGCCGGACCGCCATACGGGCCCGGGTTGCCCGACGGTGGCGCGGATGGCGCGGTCGATGGATCGGGCGCGACGAGGGTCGGCGGGGCCGTGGTCGAAGGCGCCGGCGTCGTCCCGATCGTCGAGGTCGGCGTTTCGGTGGCGGAGCTCGAGCTCCCCGTTGCCCGAGCAACATCGGTCGCAACGGGCAGCGCCGCTCCGGCAAGCCCGCTTCCGATCAGCAGCGCGATCAGCACAAGGGCCGCCGTCAGCGCCGCTCCGACGGCCAGGCGGCGCGACCTCGACCTGGCGCCGGGCGACGGGTTCGGCATGATGGTGAGACCATAGCCCCCCGGCGCGACGACCGCAGTTGCCGGCCGGCCCACTCCCCGAACCCGATGGTGTCACCCGCTCATGCCCGACGACCGCAGCGCCGCCACCCTGCTCCGCGAGGTCGGCCTGATGGCCGACGGCCCCGCCCTGTGGGGGAAGCCCGTGAGGCACGCCGGGCCGGGTGTCTACGTGGTGGAGCTCAACGACCCGGTCGCCGCCGCGCCGACCGACCTTGCCGCGATCGGGAAGTGGCTGGAGCGAGTGCCTGACCTCCGCCTGGACGGCGTGCGGCCCACGTCGCGGGATCTCCAGCAGCGGCTGGGCGGGTGGTGGCTGCCGTCACAGCCGGTGCTGCTCATCGGGAGCACGGCGGGCTCGGTTGCGGGCCGGGTGGCCGCGATCACGAAGACCGTTCCCGGCAACCGCAAGCCCGCGGCGTCGGGGTTCTGGCTCCACTTCCTCCGCTCGTCCGCCGAGCTCCGCGTGTGGTGGGCATCGACCGACGCGCCGGAGGAGTACGAGGACGCCCTGGTCGACGCGTTCGCCGCTGGCGTGCCGGCCGCCGATCGCGCCGCGCTCCCCGACCCGTCGGTCGTCCTGCCCTGGGCCACCCTCCGCTCGCCGTCGGGCGTGCACAAGGCCACCGGGATCACCAACCCGCTGCTGCCCGAGGTCCGGGCTGCCGAACCGCAGCCCATCACCCGGATCGTCGATCTCCCTGCCGCGGAGGCCGACGGTGCCCGGGACGAGGCTCGGCGCGGTCGGCGCCCCGCTCCCGGCCGTGGCACCGGACGGGTAGCCGCGGCCGCCGCGTACGCGGCCCAGGGTTCGCCGCGCAGGGCCCCGGAGCCGATCTACCTGTCGCCCGAGGGGCTCGAGCGGATCGAGGCCGAGCTGGCCGAGCTGGTCGCCCAGCGACCCGAGGTCATCAAGCGGATCGCCACCGCCCGCGAGCACGGCGACCTCAAGGAGAACGCCGAGTACCACGCCGCGCGGGAGGAGCAGGGGTTCCTCGAAGGCCGCATCAAGTCCATCGAGGCGAAGCTCAAGATCGCCGTGGTCGTCGCACCCACCGAGCGCGGTGCGCGGGTCGAGCTCGGTGCCCGGATCCGGGTCGAGGTCGACGGCGAGGAGGTCCGGATGCAGGTGGTGAGCTCGGCGGAGGCAAGCTCACGCGAGGGCCGGATCTCGAGCGCCTCGCCGGTCGGCGCGGCGTTGATGGGACGCAGCGTGGGCGACGTGGTCACGATCCGGACGCCCGGCGGCGAGATCCGGTACACGATCCTCGAGATCGAGTAGCCGACGTTCAGGCGCGCTGGCCGGGACGGCCGCGGACCAGCGACAGCACGACCATCACCGCGCCCAGCCCGATCACCACGAACGGCAGCGCCTCGTCGAGGCCCGCGAGCCGTTCGCCGGACAGGCCGATCGCGCCCTCGAAGAACAGGGCGAAGCCGAGGAACAGCCCGAGGCCGATGAGCGTCAGCCGCAGCCCGTCGCCGACGAGCTCGCGATCGCCGCGGGCCAGCCCGTAGACCAGCATCCCGAGGCCCGGACCGGTCGGCGCGACGAGCGCCCAGGCGTAGGCCCACGTCTCGTACAGCCCGTAGCTCTCCTGGACCCACAGCACGAGGCCGACCATGGTCACGATGGCGCCGGGGATCGCCAGCCCGACGCCGCCACGCGGCGGGATGAACAGCGATCCGGTCAGCATGGCCAGGCCGGGCACGATGATCCACAGCGGCCAGGCGTGCGCACCGAGGGTGATGTCCAGGACCCGGCCGACCAGGAACAGGGTGCCGACGATGACCAGGATGATGCCGCCCACGAGGGCGAGCTGCGGCGACCCCGGCGTGTCGGTACGGAACGGGGGCGGTGCGGCCGGTGTCATCGGCGTGGCTGGCGGCACCGGCGTCGTGGGCGGTGGTGTCGGCGCTGCCGGGGTCGGCTCAACGGGCGGCGGGGCGAACGGATCGGGCGTGGTCATCGACGGGCTCCCTCCTGCGGTTCGACGATGCTACTGCCCGCCATCGCCCCGCTCAACGTCCGATGGGAGCGTTCGCAGCGGCCACCAGGCAGGTGTGCGACGGCGGCGCCGCGCGATCGTCAGCCGGGTTCGCGACGGCGGCGCCGCGCCACGTCAGCCGGCGCCCTCGCCCTGGACCTCGGACCAGCGGAAGCACCGCGTCACGTGGTCGTTGACGAGCCCGGCCGACTGCATCAGCGCGTAGCAGATCGTCGGTCCCACGAACCGGAAGCCCCGGGCGCGCAGCTCGCGGCTCATCGCGCGCGAGACGTCCGTCTCGGCCGGGATCTCGGCCATGCCGGCCGCGGCGTTGACCACCGGCCGATCGCCGACGAACGACCACAGGAGCGAGGTGAGCGTGGTCCCTGCGGCGTGCAGGGCCAGGGTCGCCCGGGCGTTGTCGATCGCCGCCGCGACCTTGGCCCGGTTGCGCACGATGCCCGGGTCGTCCAGCAGCCGGGCGACATCGTTCGCGTCGAACGCGGCGACGGCCGCGGGATCGAAGCCCGCGAACGCGCGCCGGTAGCCATCGCGCTTGTGGAGGATGGTCGACCACGACAGCCCGGCCTGGGCACCCTCCAGGACGAGCAGCTCGAACAGGTGGCGCTCGTCGCGAACCGGCACGCCCCACTCCCGGTCGTGGTACGCGCGATACAGCGGATCCGGACCCTCCGCCCAGGCGCATCGGGTGGCGTCGCCGGCGGCCTCGCCGGGGGCATCGGGGCCGACCACGGGGGCGGCGTCGCGTGCGCCGGCATCCTCCGGGTCCGCGTGGTTGTCAATCGCTGCGTCGGGGGCCGCGTCATCGAGCCCGCGGAGGAAGGCTGCGATCCGGTCGAGCGCGTCATCGAGCACCGGCTTGAGCGAATGGCCGAGCTTCGGATACTCGACCAGGCTGCCGGCCGCCAACGTGGGCACGGCTGCCCGCAGCAGGTCGTGCCGGGCGAACGGATCCGAGGTGCCGGACAGGAGCAGGGCCGGGACGCGGATCCGGGACCAATGTTCCGTCCGTGCCGCCGCGGTCTCGGGCGCGCCTGGCCGGTGGAGCGGGTAGCTGAGGCAGACCAGGCCGGCGTATCGGCGGCTGCCGGCGGCGACGGCCAGCGATGCGACCCGACCGCCGTACGAATGCCCGCCGATCACGATCCCCGGCTCGTCGGGCACCTGGGCCTCGAACGCCGCAACCGCATCCTCGGCGCGACGTCGCGGGAGGTCGACGGCGTGGGCGTCGAAGCCGCGCGCTCGCAGGCCGTCGACCCAGGGCGCCATCGACGCCGCATTGCCCGATGCACCATGGCCGAGGTAGATCCGCGTCATCGGGCGACGGTACCCCGGCGGGCGGGTCGGGGTCGACCGGGCGCGAGCGCGGTCACAGCTCGCGGCGGCGGAACAGGGTCACCCCGGCGAGCAGGACGAGGGCGATCCAGGCCACGCTCCAGGCGACGAACGGCAGCGGCGGCGGCTCGCTCGCAAAGAACGGGTTCGCCTGCATCGCCTGGATGTTGCGGCCCGCCGCGGCCAGCAGCACCACCGGCGGCTCGAGGCCGTAGATCACGCCGCGCCACAGCCCATCGGTGGGGATCAGCACCCGGACGACGTCGGCACCACCGGCCAGCGGCGCCGCGTCGAACGCGATCGCGATGTTGCCCAGCACGCCGGCGAACCAGCCGAGCCCGAACAGCACGACCGTGATGGCACCCGCGGCGATCGCCGGCAGCCGGGTGCCCAGGGTCAGCGCGACGGTCAGGACCGCGATCGACTGGAGCGCGAGGAAGCCGACCGCGACCATCGGCTGCGGCGGCACGTGCCCGCTCACCAGTGCCACCACGGCGATCGCGAGCAGCCCGGACACGACGGCATACCCGGTGACCATGATCGAGAGCCCCAGCCAGCGGCCGACCACGAGGTCGATCCGGCGCAGCGGCCGGGCCAGCATCGCGAGCACCGTCCCCGACTCCACGTCCGACGCGATGGCCGGCGCGGACAGGAACGCGGCCGACATCGCGAGCACGAAGCTGAACATGAATGCGATCAGGATCAGGACCTGGGACACGCCGATCCGGATCTCCAGCTCCTCGACGCCGTCGGCGCGGGCCGTGGTCACCAGTCGCTCGACGCCCCAGCCGACGAGCACGACGCTGATCAGCGACAGCGCGAGCAGGACCCACAGGATCCGGCGCCGGACGATCTCGCGCAGGGTGAGGGCCGCGATCACCAGGACCAGCCGGGGGCTCATCGGATCGTACCGTCGCTTGCGTGCCCGTCGCCGGCGTCCATGTCATCGCCGGGCGATCCGTCGCCCGCCCCGGCGGCGCGCACGACGTCGAGGAACGCGTCCTCGAGCGAGCGGCGCGCCGGATCGACGGCATGGACCCGACCGCCCGCGGCGACCACGGCCGCGACGACGTCCGGGATGCGGGCCGGGTCCAGCGGCCGGATCGTCAGCCAGTCTCCCTCGCGGGCGAGCGGCCCGAACGGGCGCAGCGTCTCGTCGCCGATCGGCAGGTCGGTGACCCGGAGCCGCACGGCCGGCTCGCCCAGCAGGTCGCCCAGCGCGCCGGCGGCGACCACGCTGCCGCGGTTGACGATCGCGACCCGGTCGCACAGGCGCTCCACCTCGCCCAGGAGGTGGGAGTTGAGCAGCACCGCGGAGCCGCGCTCGCGTGCCTCGCGGATGATCGCCCGTACGTCCTCGCGACCGAGCGGGTCCAGCGCGGACGTCGGCTCGTCGAGGATGACCAGCGCCGGGTCCCCGAGCAGGGCCGCAGCCAGGCCGAGCCGCTGCTGCATGCCCTTCGAGAAGCCGCCGATCCGGTCGCGGGCCCGCGCATCGAGCCCGGCGAGCGCGAGGACCCGCCCGATCTCGGGCTCGCGCGAGGCCCGCGGGAGGCCCGCGAGCTCGGCGTGCAGGGCGAGCACCTCGTGCGCGGACAGCCACGCCTGGTAGCGGAACATCTCGGGCAGGTAGCCGATCCGCCGGCGTGCCTCGCGGTCGCCGAGCGGGCGTCCGAGCACGCGGCCGGACCCCGAGGTGGGCCGCGCCAGTCCCAGCAGGAGCTTGACCGCGGTCGTCTTGCCGGCGCCGTTGGGACCGAGGAACCCGAACACCTCGCCCGGCTCCACGCGCAGGTCGAGCGCGTCGAGCGCCAGCGTCTGCCCGTAGACCTTGCGCAGGCCGTGGGTCTCGATCGCGGGCGGGATCATGGGCCAATTCTCCGGCTTGCGGACGGATCCGTCCGGGTTCGTGACAGGCTAGGTGTCACGGGACGCGCCCAGTCTGGCGATCGTGACGACCAACCAGCCGGAGGCCCGAATCATGATCTTCGTCGATTGCCCGCTGTGCGACCGGGCAGCCCCGCTCGACACGGCCGGCGACGCGCTGGACTGCCCCACCTGCGGGGTCCACCTCGACCTGGCCCCGGACGACGTGCCGGTCCTCGCCGCGGCCGCCTGATCGGACGGCAACGCACGGACCTGCCGCGACGCGAACCACCCGCCGCGACGCGGATCCGTGGGTGCACCGGCGTTGCCGGGTCAGGCGGCCGGCGGCTCACCCGAGGTCGCGACCACCGATGCGTCGAGCACCGGAAGTCCCGGGGCACCCTGCTCGACGAGCCAGCAGGCCGCACTCTGGCCACCGCCGACATCGAGCAGCGGCGGCTCCTCGACCTTGCACCGGTCGAACGCCAGCGGACACCGCGGGTGAAACCGGCAACCCGTCGGGACGTGCGCGGCGTCGGGCGTCTCGCCCACCAGGATCGTGCGGGTCGCACGGACGCCCTCGTCGGGCGGGTCCGGCGACGGGCTGACCGAGACCAGCGCCTGCGTGTACGGATTGCGAGGCGCCTTGATGATCCGCTGCGCCGGGCCGATCTCCATGATCTTGCCCAGGTACATCACGGCGATCCGGTCGGCAAGCACCCAGGCCAGCGACAGGTCGTGGGTGATGAACAGGTAGGTCAGCCCGCGCTCCTCGCGCAGGTCGAGCATCAGGTGCAGGAGCTCGGTGCGGATCGAGACGTCGAGCATCGACACGGGCTCGTCCGCGACCACCAGCTGCGGGTCGAGCACCAGCGACCCGGCGATCACGACGCGCTGGCGCTGGCCTCCGGACAGCTCGTGCGGGTACCGGTTGGCGAAGTCCGAGGCCGGGCGCAGGCCGGATGACTCGAGCGCGGACATGACCCGCTCCTCGAGCGCCGCCCGCCCGCGCACGATCCGGTTGACCTCGAGCGGCTCGGCCACGAAGTCGCGGATCGTCTGCTTCGGGTTGAGCGTCTCGTACGGGTCCTGGAAGATCATCTGGACTCGGCGGCGATACGGCCGCAGCGCGCCGACGCCCCACAGGTCGGTGACATCCTGCCCATCGAACACGACCCGGCCGCCGGTCTGCCGGGTCAGCTTGACGATCACCCGGCCGGTCGTCGTCTTGCCGCTGCCGGACTCGCCGACCAGCGCCAGCACCTCGCCGGCACGGATCGCGATGTCGATCCCGTCGACCGCGCGGACGAACCCCCGGGGTCGACGGCGCGCCGCGTCGAGCAGGCTGCCGCGAATGGGGAAGTGGACCTCCAGCCCCTCGAGCCGGAGCAGCTCGTCGCTCATGAGGCAGCCTCGGCACCGGTCGCCGTCGACGGGGCTGTGGCGCGGCTCGGTTCAACGGCGGGCGTCGCCTCCGTCGGCGGGTACAGGTGGCAGGCCACCCGGACGCCGTCGGCGAGGCGGACCTCGGGCGGCACGACCTCTGAGCACACCGCCATCGCGTGCTCGCAGCGCGGCGCGAACCGGCAGCCGGGCGGCGGGTTGCGCAGGTCCGGGATGGTGCCCGGGATCACGTCGAGGTTGCGCCGGTCGGTTCGGATGCTGGGGAACGCGGCCAGCAGCTTGCGCGTGTAGGGATGGTGCGGCTCGCGGAACACCTGTGACACGGGCCCTTCCTCGGCGACCCGGCCGGCGTACATGACCAGGACCCGGTCACACGTCTCGGCGATCACGGACAGGTCATGGGTGATCAGCATCAGCGACAGGCCGAGGTCGCGCCGGAGGCGCTCGAGGAGCTCCAGGATCTGGGCCTGGACCATGACGTCCAGCGCGGTCGTGGGCTCGTCGCCGATGACCAGCGCGGGATCGCACGCGAGGGCCATCGCGATCATGGCGCGCTGGCGCATCCCACCCGACAGCTCGTGCGGGTAGGCGGACCCCCGCTTCTTGGGGATCCCGACCAGCTCGAGCAGCTCAGCGGCGCGCGCGAGCGACGCCTTCCGCGTCTGGCCCAGCCGGATCTCGACCGGCTCGGCGATCTGGTCGCCCACCCGCCTGACCGGGTTGAGCGCGTTCATCGCGCCCTGGAACACGATGCTGATCTCGCGCCACCGGTAGCGCAGCAGCTGGCGCTCCGTCTTGGGCACGAGATCGATCCCGAACAGCTTGACGCTGCCGGACCTGATGCGCGCATTGGGCGGCAGCAGCCGGACCAGCGACAGCGCGGTGGTGGTCTTGCCGCAGCCGGACTCTCCGGCGATACCCAGGGCCTCACCGTCGTTGACGCGGAACGAGACACCGTCCACCGCCTTGACGCTGCCGCTGGCCAGCCGGAAGTGGACCCGCAGGTCCTCGACCTCGAGCAGCGGGGCGTCGGGATCGGCCTGCCTGGGCAGCGGCCACTGGCGCCGCTCGCGCAGCGGGACGAGGCGGGCGGCGGCCTCGCCCGGATCGGTGGCCTCGGGGCGCGGGGCGATCAGATCGGTCACTGGCGGGTCCGCAGCTTCGGGTTGAGGACGTCGTCGAGGGCGTTGCCGAGCAACGTGAACGCGAGCACGACGAGGATGATCGAGACCGCCGGCGGGGCGAGATACCACCAGGCGCCCAGCCCGGGCGCCCCGGCGCCCTGCGCGGCGTTGAGGATCTGGCCCCACGACGGCTGGAACGGATCGCCGAGCCCGATGAACGAGAGCGTGGTCTCGGTCAGGACGGCACCGGCGAACGTGAGCACGGCATTGGCCACGATCAGGCTCATCACGTTGGGCAGGATGTGCCGCCACATGATGTGGGCCTGGCTGCTGCCGATGACCCGCGCCCGATCGACGAACGCCCGCTCGCGCAGGGACAGCGTCTGGCTGCGGATGATCCGCGCGGTCGAGGCCCAGCTGGTGATCCCGATCACGACCACGATCACGACCAGCGTCATGCGCATGCCCAGGAACTCCGCCTGGGCGCCGATGACATCGAGCAGGACCGGCGCCAGGATGAGCGCGAGCACGAACGTCGGCAGCACCAGGAAGAAGTCCGAGATGCGCATCAGGATCGTGTCCGTCACCCCACCGACGAACCCGGCGACGATGCCGATCACGGCGCCGATGAGGACCGTGATCAGGGTCGCCAGCAGGCCGATCGCCATGGATGTCCGCGTCCCGTGGATCGTCAGGTTGAGCACGTCGCGACCGAGCGCGTCGGTCCCGAACAGGTGCGCGGCATCCGGGGCCGCAAGGCGCCCCCCGCTCGCGGTCACCGCGGTCTCGAGCGGGCCCACCAGCAGCTGGGGTGCGAGCGCGAGCACCGTGAAGAACGCGAGGATCAGCACGCCCAGCACGCCGTCGCGGCGGGCCACGAAGCGGACGGCGAACGATCGCAGGTTGCGCATCGGCGGACCCACCCCGCCGGCCCGCCCATCCATGAGGGTGGTGACCTCGGCGCTCATGCCCGCACCCGCGGATCGAGCAGGCCGTAGACGAGATCGGCGGCCAGGTTGGCAAGCACGACCGAGACGGCCAGGAGCAGGAACACGCCCTGGAGGACCGGGTAGTCGCGAGCGGACAGCGCGTCGACGGTGAGCGTTCCCAGCCCGGGCCAGTTGAACACGATCTCCGCGGTGATCGCGCCCGCGATCACGTATCCCAGCTGGAGGGCCACGATCGTGACCGCGGGCAGCAGCGCGTTGGGCAGCGCATGGACGCGCAGGACGCGCCCGTCACGCAGGCCCTTGGCGCGGGCGGTCTGGACATAGTCCTCGGCCAGGGTCTCGATGATCGACGACCGCATCAGGATCGAGTACAGCCCGATCAGCCCGAACGAGACCGTCACGAGGGGCAGGAACAGGTGGCTGCCGAAGTCCCACAGCCGGTCGAATACCGAGTTGTAGGTCGCGCCGACCGTCAGCATCCCGTTGGTCGGGAACCAGTGCAGGCCGGTCGCAAAGATGACCAGCAGGAACATGCCCAGCACGAAATAGGGCGTCGAATACAGGACGAGCGAGACCCCGTTCCCGACATAGTCCACCGATCCCCCGCGTCTCCAGCCCGCGTACGCGCCGAGCCCCAGCCCCAGGACCACGGCGATGACCTCGCCCGTCCCGAACAGGATGATCGTCGGCCACACGCGGTCGCCGAGGACCTCGGTGACGGGCTCGCCGCGGTACTTGAACGAGAGGCCCAGGTCGCCCTGGACCGTGGACTCGACGTAGGCGATGAACTGGTCCGGGATCAGCGGCTTGTCGAGGCCCCACTTCGCCTTGAGGGCCGCCTTGGTCTCGGCCGAGATGTTGGGGTTGCGAGTGAGGATCCGCTCCGGTGACCCGGGCATCAGCCGGAACAGGAAGAAGTTGAGGACGAGGATGAACAGGATCGTCAGGGTCGCCTGCAGGATGCGACGTCCGAGATACCTGGTGCCCACGCCTCGCCCTCTCTAGGGGTGGATGCCGGCCGGGACCGGTCGGCTGGCGGAGACGCGGTCGCGCTCCGCCAGCATCGGGTCAGCCCGGGGTTGCCGGTGCCTACTCCTCCTCGATCGTTGGACGGCGCCGGCGCGCAAGGACGAGGCCTCCGGCGACGATCACCACCACGAGGACGACAGCCCCGATGAGCAGGGTGTTGTCGCCACCACCCGAGGCAGGCGTGCCCGAATCCGCGCTGGGCGCCGGGGTGGCTGCCTGGGATGACACGGCGTCCGGGCTCGAGGCGCTCGGGCTTGCCTCGGCGCCGGCCACCGTGAGCACGGTGTAGCCGAACGAGCCATAGCCGAACAGCGGCGTGCCGTTCTCCGCAGGCTGGAGCTGCCAGCCCGAGAACTTGTCGGTCCGCCACGCATCGAGGTTGGCGTCATAGAACAGGATGTGGTACGGGGCCTCGTTGTAGATGAGGTCCTGCATCTGGTCCATGTAGCCCTTCCGCTCCTCGTACGAGGTGGCGGCGTTCTGCTTCTGGAACAGGTCGTCGTAGGTCGGGTTGCAGTACAGGCTGTCGGACGAGCCACCGATCTGGTCGCAGGTGAAGATCTCGAGCAGGGAGTTGGGATCGACGTCCCCGCCCCAGCCCCAGATGAACATGTCGTAGGTGGCCGTGTACTGACCCGGGTCGCCCGCCTCGGGCGGGAGCATCTTGTCGATCAGGGTGTCCGAGTCGAACTGCGCCGGCGTGACGGTGATGCCCAGCTCCTTGAACCAGGCCTGGATGAACTGCGCCGACTGCGGGTAGGTGCTCTCGGTGTCCGGGAACACGAGGCTCAGGCTGATCGGCTTGCCTTCCTTGTCGAGGCGGTTGCCCGAGCCGTCGAGCTTGTAGCCCGCCGTATCGAGCTTCTGCTTGGCGAGCTCGATGTCGAAGGTTCGCGGCGTGGCCGGTTCCTTGTGCCAGCGGGTCTGGAACGGGGGAACCTCGGTCGTTCCGGGGTCGCCGTAGCCGCCGAGCACCTTCTCGACGAGCAGGTTCTTGTCGATCGCATAGCCCAGGGCGTCGCGGAACGCCGCGTCCTGGAGGGCCTTCGTCGACGGACCGCCGTCCTTGATCGTGTTCCCCGTGCCGGTCCCGTAGGTGTTGAACCCGAGCTCGGTGTAGCCGTTGGCGGTTCCGTCGTTCTGCTCGATGTTGGGCTGGCCCTTGAGGGCATCGAACTGGTCGGCGTTGACGCCGTGCGCGTAGTCCAGCTCACCCGAGCGCAGGGCCTGGGTCATCGTGTCCGAGCTCTTGAAGATCTGGAGCACGACCTGGTCCGCGGCGAGCGGGCTGCCCTGCCAGTTCGGGTTCTTGGTGAAGTTGACGAACTGGCCGGTCTGCCACTGCTGCGCCTGGTACGGGCCGGTGCCCACCACCGGCGGCTCGTTCTGGAAGTCGCAGATCGTGTCGATCGTCTGGGTGCCCCAGATGTGCTTGGGCAGGATCGGCACGTAGGCCTGCAGGATCCGCTCGTCCGGCCGGTCGAGGGTCAGCACGACCGTCTGGGGGTCGGGCGCCGTCACGGAGTTCAGGCTGGCGTTGATGAGGTACGGATCCAGGTAGCCGAGACAGGTCGCCCCGGCGTCGGTGTTGGCCGCGTCGAGGATGAACTGGTAGGTCCAGACCACGTCATCGGCCGTTGCCGGCGTCCCATCCGACCATTTCTTGTCCGGGTTGATCTTGAACGTGTACGTCAGCCCGTCGTCGGACTTGGTCCACGAGTCGGCGAACTCGGGCTTCGGCTCGAGGTTGCCGTCGAAGCCCAGCAGCAGCTGGTAGTTGAGGGTGAACGCCTCAAACCCGACGACCAGCGCCGTCTGGAACGGGTTCATCGAATCGAGGTCCTGGGTCGTGCCGACGCGCAGGACAAGGGGATCCGCAGCCGCGGCCGGCGCAGCCGCGGGCAGCAGCACCGACAGGGCCAGGAACAGGGCGGCTGCAGAGCGTGCCATGCGAAGGCGCGCAGAGGTTTGCATGCTGGGTCTCCTCCTCCAGTTCTCGACCTGTTGACGCTGCGGACACGGGTCGAGGGCGCCGGACGCGCCCGACGGTGTGCTGGAGGGTTGCACAGTGAATAGGGCGTATGCAACTTCCAGTTGGCACGGACCACGGCACGGGACGGCCCCCTACCCCGCGCGCAGGCCCTGACGCGTCCCGATCAGATGATGAACGTCCGTACCGGTCCGGGTTCGCGCAGCACCGGGCGATCCATCCGGAAGCCGGCAATCTCGGGCGCCGACGGGGTCGCGCCGTCGACCACGAGCTCGGCCAGGATCCGGCCCAGGACCGATGCGAACTTGAACGCATGCGCGGAGCCGAGCACGACGTGCACGGCCGCATGACCGGGCACCGCGTCGACCACGAAGTCGCGATCCGGGGTCAGCGTGTACAGGCAGGTCTTGGTCAGGAACGGCTCCACCGCCATGCCCGGCAGCCGGGCGGCCAGGAAGGCCATCACGCGGCCGTGCGCGTCCTCGTCGCGCTCGAAGGTGCGGGTCGCGTTGGTGACCTCGCGCCCGCCGACGTCCTGGCCGATCTTCGGCCCCGGGTGACCGTGCGTGGGGAATCCGTAGAACGACGGCTCGTCCATCCAGATCCAGATCGGGAACCGCTGCGGGGAGAACAGGCCCGGATCCGCGCGCGGCGTGAACCAGCTGACCTGCTCCTGGGTGATGGTGAGCGGCAGGGACACGCCCAGCGGTTCCAGCAGGTCGTTGGTCCACGAATCGGCCGCGATCACCACCCGGCCCGCGGTGATCCGCTCGCCGCCCTCGAGGACCAGGGTCAGCTCGCCGCCCAGGTCCTCGATCCTGGCCACCGGCGACCGGTCGCGCAGCACAGCCCCCTGGGCGGTTGCCAGCGTGCGGTGGGCGACGTTGCCGCGCGACGGGTCGGCGAGCCCGGCGTCCGGCTGGAACAGGCCGACGTGGCGCTCGTCCAGGCGCCAGGCCGGATGACGGCGCATGATCTCGGCCGCGTCGAGGTCCTCGAACGGGACGCCTTCAGCGGACATCGCCCGGCGGTACTCGGCGATGTCGATGGCCACGTCCTGGCCCGCCTGCCGCGGCCCGATGTCGAGCCCGCCGGTCCGAAACACGATCTGCGTCCCGCTGGCACGCTCGACCTCGGCCCAGCTCTCGTAGGCGCGTCTCGCGAGCCGGATGTAGTCGCCCCGGTGGTACGACAGCCGGATGATCCGGCTGACGTCCTCGGACGCGCCCAGCGAGTGCCCGATCTGGTACCGCTCGAGCCCCAGCACGCGGACGCCGGGACGTCCGGACAGCCAGTACGCCGCCGCCGAGCCGAGCGCGCCCAGGCCGACGACGACGACATCCCAGTCGCGCCTCACCCGCGGCCGCCCCCGTCCGGCGCGTGCCGCGGAGCCGGCGTCGCAACCGCATCCTCGCCAAGCCTCGCCGCCAGGTAGCGACGGATGTCCAGGCTCATGTCCTCCATCGGCGCGTACCAGCCGGACTCGAACCGGCGCGAGGTCATGCCGTCCTGCACGCCTTCGCACACGGCCCAGTCCTGGCGATTGACGAGGTCCCAGAAGTCGACGGCGTCCGAGGGGTCGAATCCCGGCCGGGCGACCTCGTCGGGGTGGAACAGGAAGTCGACCACGACCAGCGTCCGATCCGGGGCACGGGGAACGAGCATGAACGACGCGACGTGGTCGGCCGACAGGCTGAGCATCAGGTTCGGGTACACCAGCTCGCCCTTGTGGCGCACCCGCTCGCTCGCATCCAGCCCGGGGAACGGCTCGCGGTTGCTCGTCCCGCTGAGGGTGAACGTGAACGTGCCGTCCGCCTGGGGCACGCCGGCGTCCCAGTCGAGGTTGGCGCCGCCGCGATCCCTGAACGCGGGCACGATCCGGCACAGCTCGGGATGCACGCCCGCGCAGTGATAGCACTCGTTGTAGTTCTCGACGATGACCTTCCAGTTGGCACGCACGTCGTACACGATCCGCCGCACGGCTCGGAGGTCGGCCAGCGGGTAGCGCGCGATCCGCCCGGGGATCTCGCCCAGCTGGGTTGCCAGCGTGTGTCCCGCCGCAACGCGCTCCGGCGACAGGTTGACGAACAGCCAGCCGCCCCAGTCATCGATCGCCACCGGGTGGAGGCCGAACGCATCTGGTTCGAAGGCGTCCGACTCGCCCAGGAACGGTGCGTTGCGGACGCGCCCGTCGAGCTCATAGCACCACGAGTGGTAGCTGCAGCGGATGATCCCCTTGAACGTGCCCGATGGTCCGGGCGCCTCGCCGCTGGCCGGATCGGGGCGCTGGTCGGCGGTCGTGAGCCGCGAGCCCCGGTGACGGCACAGGTCGTAGTGGGCGCGGAGCGTGCCGGCACGGTCGCGGACCACGATCACGCGCTCGCCGGCGACGTCGAAGGCCAGGAAGTCGCCCGCGCCTGGGAGCTGCTCGACCCGGCCGACCGCCACCCACTCGGACCACCAGATCGCGTCGCGTTCCAGGTCCAGGAACTCCGGGGTGACGTACGCGGCGCCGGGCAGCGAGGCCTCGAACGCGCCGCGCGCCATCCGGTTCAGGGTGTCGGGCTCGACGGACACGGGACCACCTCGATCGTCGGGAACGCTGGCCGCGCAATGCTACGGCGCCGCGGGCGTGTCGCGGATGGCCCGTTGCGGGGCGTGGCCGCCTCCCCAGTGGCCTCGGGCCGGCCGATGTCCGACGCCGGTGGGCGCCTGGTCACTTGGCCCGGGTCAGGCGCCGCGGACCTCGAGCGCGTACCGGCAGACGCCCGCGATCGTGATCAGGTCGTGGATCTCGCCCGCATCGATCTCCGCGATGACCTCGTCCAGGGTCGCCCACCGGATCGCGAGATCCTCGGTCCCGTCCGGCGTCGCCGCCCCCGCGTGGAGGCCGGTCGCGACGAAGATCGCGCCGCGCTCGTCGGTGACCGAGTTGGACACCGTGATGCGACACAGCTGGCGCCACCGGTCGGCCTCGTAGCCGGTCTCCTCGCGCAGCTCGCGTCGTGCGCCGGCCTCGAGCGCCTCGCCC
The DNA here is from genome assembly GCA_963749705.1 of uncultured Chloroflexia bacterium. Lineage (GTDB taxonomy): Bacteria > Chloroflexota > Limnocylindria > Limnocylindrales > CSP1-4 > CAIXZV01. The sequence goes on from CAVVNQ010000008.1 coordinate 345,227, forward strand.
GCCCCGACGCCGCCTTCGGGGATCTCCCAGCTGTACTCGTCGAGCGCGTAGCGGTGCTGGCCGACCAGGAGCAGCCGCCCGGCGTCATCGGTCGCGACCACGCCCACGGCCGCGCTCAGGAAGTGGACGACGCCGTAGATGCCGGCGCTGCCGTCGGGACGATCCACCTCGTCATGGAACAGCTCGATCCACGGGTTCGAATACGCTCGCTCCCGCGATCGTCGCCGCCACGGGCCTACCACCTGCGGGGCCGCGTCGCCGGGCCCGGCGGCCGGCGCGGGCTCGGTCGGCGCGGGCTCGGCCGTCGGCGCCGGCTCGACGGCTGGTCGCTGCGCGTGGTCGTCGTGCGTCACCCGCACACGGTAGCGGTTGGTGGCAGGCACACGCCGGGACGCCGCCGGTATCCTGCCCGCGATGAGCATCGACGCCGCCGACGCGAGCCCACCCGACCACGAGGTCGAGGTCCGCTGGGACGTCCGGATCCCGGTCCGCGACGGCCTCGAGCTGTCGGCCAACCTGTGGCTCCCCCGCCCGCGCGCGGACGAGCCGGATGCGCGGTTCCCGGCGATCCTCGAGATGATCCCGTACGGCAAGGACAACTGGCGCCGGAACTCGGACGTCGCGCGCGGGGAGTGGCTCGCGGCACGGGGGTTCGCCCTGTGCCGGGTCGACGTCCGCGGCACGGGCAGCTCGCCCGGCGTGGCCGATGACGAGTACACCGAGGCCGAGACCCGTGATGGCTACGAAGCCGTCGAGTGGCTTGCCGCCCGGTCGTGGTGCAACGAAAACGTGGGCATGTGGGGCATCAGCTACGGGGGCTTCACCTCGATTCAGGTCGCGAAGCTCCGTCCGCCGCACCTGCGCGCGATCCTGCCGATGTACGCCACCGACGACCGGTATCGCGACGACGTCCATGTTCGCGGCGGTTGCGTCACCGCGAGCGAGAAGAGCCAGTACGCCGTGAGCCAGCTGGGCATGAACGCGATGCCGGCGCTGCCTGCGTTCCGCGGCCCGGGATGGCGCGACGAGTGGCGGGCACGCCTCGAGCGGACGCCGCCCTGGCTGTTCCCCTGGATCCGCGAGCAGACCGACGGCCCCTACTGGCGGCGCGGGTCGCTGGCCCCCGACTACGACGCCCTCGAGTGCGCGGTGTTCCAGGTCGCCGGCTGGAACGACTCGTACGTCGACCCGGCGTTCCGGATCCAGGAGCGATGCGCCAACGCCAGCGTGCGGACGCTGGTCGGCAACTGGGTGCACTCGTTCCCCGACGACGCCTACCCGGGTCCCAACCTGAACTGGTACCACGAGATGGTCCGGTTCTTCGACCGCTACCTCAAGGGCATCGACAACGGCTGGGAGCACGAGCCGGCGGTCGTCTGGTTCGAGCGCACGTGGGCCGAGCCCGTGGCGTTCCCGGTCGCCTGGCCGGGCCGCTGGCGAGCGGCGACGTCGCTGCCGGTGCCGGGCATCGCGCCGCTCGAGCTGGAGCTCGGCGCGGGGTCGCTGGGTCATGGTGCGGGAGCAAACGTCGGGGTGACCTCGATCCGCCACCGCGCGACGGCGGGCACGAGCGGGGCGCTGTCCTGGGGCGCCGGCTGGCATCCCAACGGCCTGGCACGCGACCTCCGCCCGGATGAGGCACGCGGCGCGACCTGGACCTCGGAGCCGCTCACCGAGGCCATCTCGGTGATCGGGATCCCGGTCGCCGTGATCCACGTCTCGACGACGATGCCCATCGCGACGTGCGTCGTGCGGCTGTCCGAGGTCTCGCCCGACGGCACGTCCGCGCTGGTCGCGACCGGGGTCCTCAACCTCACCCACCGCGACTCGGACACCGACCCCAGCCCGATGCCGCCGGAGCAGGCGGTGGAGGTGCGCGTCCCGCTGCGCGCCACGGGCTACCGGTTCTCGCCCGGGCACCGGATCCGCCTGACCGTCCTGAGCGGATACTGGCCGGTGCTGTGGCCGTCCCCGCAGCCGGGCGAGCTGCGCGTCCACCGGGGTCCATCGAGCCCGTCGAGGCTCGTGCTGCCGGTCCTGGCGGAGGGCGTCACGAGTCCCCCGGTCCCCGCGTTCCGCACCGATCCCGCGGGCCTGCGCGAGGTCGGCCGGAGCGAGGACGAGCCGCCCGTGTGGCGGATCGAGGAGGACGTCATCGGCGGCAGCGTCGCGGTGACCATCGGCGAGGGCGGGGCGAGCATCCTCGAGGACGGCTCGCGCGTGTACAGCTCGGAGCACCTGGTCCTGACGGCCTCGGACGCCGACCCCGCGCACGCGCGGCTGGACACCGACGTGGCCTATCGCTGGACGGCCGACGGCTTCGATGTCGACATCCGGGCAACCGGCGCGATCGTGTCCGACGAGTCGGCATTCGACGTTCGCGTGAACCTGGACGTACGCCTTGATGGCGAGCCGTTCTTCGAGCGGGCCTGGTCGGAGCGGATTCCCCGGCGACTGGTGTAGGCGGGCGGGCCCGGCCGACCGAGGGCCCCGAGCGACCCTGGCCCGGCGCGGTCAGCCGAGCGACGCGAGCGCCGCCTGCGCGATCATGCCGCTGCCGATCGCGACGAACAGGCTGGCAAACGAGCCCAGCAGGTGGAACTCGACATAGGCCCGGTCGTCGAGCTGGCGGAAGCGGGCCACCGTGTCCACCAGGATGACGAACCCGATCACGATCGGAGCGCCCGCGAGCAGCAGGGCGACGATCAGCATCCGTTCCAGGGCGGCAATGGTCGTACCCACCCTGGCCGCCGTGCCGGCCGGCAGGGTCGACGGGCTGCCCGGTTGGCCGGCGACCGGGACCTGGTTCTCGGGCAGCTCGCGCGGCGTCACCAGCGAGGCCACGAAGTAGAACGCACCCCGGGTGTTGACCACGAACAGGCCGATCGCCACGACGCCGGTCAACATGGTCGCGTGAACCGCGGACCGGTCCCAGTCGCGGAGCACCGCGTTCGCGAAGTCCACGAACTGCGGGAGCAGCGCGGTTCCCTCGAGGATCACCAGCCAGCCGACGATCGCGATGGTCAGGTGGAGCACCTGGTCGGCCAGGAACAGCAGGCCCGGGATCGGGGTCCATGCGACGCCCAGCTGCGACCGGCCCGGATCGCCGGCGGGGGCCGCCGCAGCTCCCCTCCGGCGCGCGAGGTCCTGCGCGTTGGCAACGGCGCGCCGCGTCGCGACGACCTTCCAGCGGTCCACCGCCATGTGGGAACCGACGACGAGCACCAGGTACACGAGCCCGGGCAGCCCGAACGCGAGCACCGCCGGGATGAGGCAGAAGCCGACGTGCGCGCCGTGGACCGCCAGCGCCGAAAATCCCGTTCGATCCGCCCTGCCCTTGTTGAGCGCGATCCAGTCGTTCTGGAGCACGAAGTCGGCGATCAGGTGCGCGAGCACCAGCATCGCGACCATGAGCACGGAATCCGTCATCCGGACACGCGGGCGGGATGGCCGACGCCCACGGCGAGGCTGCGGCAGGCGCGTTCGATGGCATCCGTTGCGGCGTTGGAGCGAGCGATCTCGGCAGTCACGCGCGGCAGCCTACCCGATGCGAATCCGTCATCGTCCAAGGTTGCCGCATCCACGGGCCGAATCCGGGCGGGCGGCGCTGTCAATCTGCCGACACCATGACGGCGGGCCAGGCGCGCAGCCGGCCCCGGCGTCCTCCGGCCGGTCGCCGGAGCAGCTCATCCCCCGTGGCCATACCCCGGCAGCAGACCGCTCAGGGCACCGGCGAGGGCCGCCCGATGCTCGGCGGTGGCGAAGTCGAGCAGTGGATGCGATGGCAGGTCGTGCTCGACCAGGTGTCCGTCCTTGCGCACGTAGACGACCGGATAGATCTGCCCGGTGCCATCGGCCTCGACCGTCATCGCGACGAGGTCCCTGGTCATCCCGTCGAGTGCGTGGACGAGGGGCACGATCCCCTCATCTCGGATCCCGGCCTCGGGGCTGACCGACACGACGCGGGCGAGGTACGCCTTCTGGTGCCACAGCTCGGGGGCACAGGTCGCCTCGCGCAGGAGGTAGCCGAGGACGTCGGCAGCGGGCAGCTCCGGCCGGTCCGGGACAACGCCGAAGTGCACCTCGGCGATGTGGCGGGCCAGGATCACGCTGTTGTAGCGGTGACCCTGGACCGCGCCCGAGTAGGACGGGATGCCGTGCTTCTTGAGACCGGCGGCCGCCGAGCTGATCGTGCCGCCGAAGTAGATGCCCGGCACCGAGGTGCTCTCCCACATCGGCGTGAGGGCGGGCAGCCGGGCCGTGCCGAAGGTGGCGACACCCAGCTCGGGCAGGTCCAGGAGCGGGCACGAGAAGCCGGTCGCGGCGATGACCTCGTCGGCCTCGACGGTCATCTGGGCGCCGGTATCGGTGCGCTTGAGGTCGACGCGATAGGCATCCCCGGCGGGCACGATCCCGTCGATCGACGCGTCCAGGATCGAGACGCCCAGGCCCAGGAAGTTGTCCTCGAACGGTTGCACGTAGCGCGCTCGGACGCCGACCAGCGACCGGGTCTGCACCGAGAGCTTGGCCGGCGACGGGGAGGCAAGCACGATCTGCGACGCCCAGGAGGCGAGGCCGGAGGCCAGCTCGAACCCGGAATTCTGCTTGCCGATGATGAACAGGCGCTTGCCCGCATAGCTGGACGCCACCCGAGTGTCCGCATAGTGCCGGGCGTGCTCGATCCCGGGCTTGCTGGGCGTCAACGGCTCGGAGATCCCCACCGCGAGCACCAGGATCCGGCAGCGGTACTCGCCGTCGCTGGTCTCGAGCACGAACGTCGGGCCCTGGGGGCCATCCTCGCGGCGCGTCCGCTCCCACCGGCAGTCGTAGCGGATATCGAGCGCCGCCCGCTCGGCGAAGGCAACCAGGTTGGCCTCCATCTCCTGGCGCGACGGGAAGTACGACGACCCGCTCATGACCTCGGCCTGGAGCGAGCGCAGCTCCGGTTCGTCGGCGATCAGGCTGTTCCAGTCGAAGCGCTGGTACTCCCTGGCCGTCCGTTCCTCCGGCGCATACGGCTTGGTCCACGACAGCAGCCGCTGGAACAGCGGCCATCGCCGGAACATGCCGCCGGGCGCCGGGTCCGCGGACAGCACCGCGTGCGGCACACCCCGCCGGCGCAACCCGTAGCTCAGCTGGAGGCCGCCCGGGCCGCTGCCGATGACGATGACCGGGTACTCCCCCGGCGGGAACGGGCGGGTGTCCACCGCCATGCCTAGCTCCGCCAGCGGTTCGCGTTCCGGAGGCGGCGGGCCTGGGCCTGGAGCATCCGGTACATGATCTTCGGATACCCGACCAGGAACGGCTCCACGGCCGGCCCGGCGATCACCAGGCAGCGCATCGCCGAGGTCGCGACGACATCGGCGGTCGGAGGCTCGCCGAGCAGGATCGACACCTCGCCGAAGAAGTCGCCGCGGTGGAGGGTCGCCCGCTTCTGGCCGTCGACGATGACGTCGGCCGCACCCTCGAGGATCACGTAGAAGCCGGACCCGGTGAGCCCCTGGCGGAGGATGCGATCCCCTTCCGGGAAGAACACCTCCTCGAAGGCGCTCGCGACGCCGATCAGCTGCGGTGTCTGGAGGTCTCCGAAGATCGCAAACCCCGCGAGGACATCCGCGATCTCCTCTCGCGTGGCCATCGCCGAACCCTCCTGTCAACCGTCGCCCGTGATCGCTCCCGTCGCCAGCATGCTCGCACAACCGGCGGGGAGGCGGGCGCGGCGTCCCGGAACACCGCGGGGATGCCCGCCGCGGACCCTCTGTCGCCACCGGATCCGCGTTGACGCGAGCCTGCGCGCAGGGCACCATGACCCACTCACGGAACCGGAGGGACCGATGCCCCTGACCCAGGACCGGCGCGCGGAGCTCATCGGCGGCTGCCGGCTCTTTCACGGCCTTGACGAGCGGGGTCTGGCCGCCATCGCAGCGGCCGCGGTCGAGGTCGACTTTCCGGCCGACCGGGTGATCGCCCGCCAGGGGGAGATCGGCACCGGCTTCTTCGTCATCGTTGAGGGCGGCGTCAGGATCGTGCGCGACGGCGCCGTGGTGGCCACGCTCGGGCCGGGCGAGTTCTTCGGCGAGCTGTCGGTGCTCGATGGTGGGCCACGGGTCGCCCAGGTCGTCGCCGACGGTTCGACCAGGTGCCTCGCGCTGCCGTCATGGGACATGGAGCGGGTGCTCCACGATGAGCCGGGGGTCGCGCTGTCGGTGCTGCGGGTGGTCGCGGGCCGGCTGCGCGAGGTCACCACCGACCACCGGACGTAGGCACGAGCGAGGAGCGGTGACGGTGGCGTCCCCCGACCGCCCGACGGGTCAGATCGCGTTCCTGTTCACGGACATCGAGGGCTCGACGCGGCTGGTCGAGTCGCTTGGCACCGCCGCCTGGGGGTCCGTCCTCGCGCGGCACCGCGCGATCATCCGGGCAGCGCTTGCCCGGCACGGCGGCCACGAGGTCGGGACGGAGGGTGACGGCTTCTTCGCCGTGTTCGGGGATCCGCTCGCGGCGGTGCGCGCGGCGGCCGACGCCCAGCGCGGGCTCGCGGACGAACCCTGGCCGTCCGGGGCGGTCCTCCGGGTCCGGATGGGGATCCACGCCGGCATCGGGGAGCTGGATCCGGACGGCGGCTACGTCGGCCACGATGTCCACCGCGCCGCGCGCGTCGCGGCGGCGGGTCATGGCGGCCAGGTCCTGCTGTCCGAACCCGCGACGGACGCGATCACCGGGCGGGTGCCGGATGACCTCGGCATTCGGCCGCTCGGCGCCCACCGTCTCAAGGATCTCCAGCCGGAGCAGATCGCCCAGCTCCTCGTCCCCGGGCTACCGGCCGACTACCCGCCGATCCGGTCGCTCGACGCGCGACCCAACAACCTGCCGACCCAGCTGACCTCGTTCGTCGGCCGCGAGCGCGAGCTGACCGAAGCCTCGCCGCTCATCGAGCGGTCCCGGCTGCTCACGCTGACCGGCCCCGGCGGGACGGGCAAGACGCGCTTGTCGCTCCAGCTGGCGGCGGGCGTGGCCGACCGGTTCCCGGACGGGCTGTGGTGGGTCCCGCTCGCTGCCGTGCGCGATCCGCTGCTCATCGCGCCCACGATCCTCCGGACGGTCGGCGCGGCCGAGAACGTCGACCGGGCGCCGATCGACCAGCTCGTCGATGCGCTCGCGGGCCGGCAGGTGCTGATCGTGCTCGACAACCTGGAGCAGCTGCCCGGGGCATCGCCGATCATCGCGAACGTGCTCAAGGCTCTGCCCAAGCTGCACATCCTGGCCACCAGCCGGTCGCCGCTCCGGATCTCGGGCGAGCAGGAGTACCCGCTGACCGGCCTGCCCGCGCCGATCGCGCTGGAGCGGCTGGGCCTGATGGAGCGCGAGCGGCTGCCGGCGTCGCAGCGACAGCGGGATGCCGCCAGCCTCGGCGGCTACGAGGCGGTCGTCCTGTTCGTCACCCGTGGTGCCGCGGTTCGGCCGGGGTTCGAGCTGACCGACGACAACGCCCCCGACGTGGCCGCGATCGTGGCCCGCCTGGACGGGATCCCGCTGGCGATCGAGCTCGCCGCGGCCCGGCTGCGGTACCTGACCCCGGCGGCGATCCGCGAGCGGCTGGAGCAGCGGCTGGACCTTCCCGGTGCGGGCGCGATGGACGTCCCGGAGCGGCAGCGGACGCTGCGCGGCGCCATCGAGTGGAGCCACGACCTGCTCGACGAACGGCACCGGCGGCTGCTCGAGCGGCTGGCGGTGTTCACCGGCGGGTTCGACCTCGACTGCGCCGAGACCGTCGCGGGCCGGAGCGAGGATCCCGGCCTGGACCTGCTGGACGGGCTGGCGACCCTCGCCGACCAGAGCCTGGTACGGACGGGCGATGCCGACGGCGAGCCGAGGTTCTCGCTGCTCGAGCCGATCCGGGAGTTCGGACTCGAGCAGCTCGAGGAATCCGGGGAGGCGGAGCGACTTCGCGAGCGCCATGCCGGGGCGTACCTCGCCCTGGCGGCGCGCCTCGAGCCGCTGCTCGCCGGGGACGACCAACGTCGCTGGCTGGACAAGCTGGAGCTGGAGCACGACAACATCCGGGCAGCGCTCGACTGGTCCGAGGGGGCCGAGAAGCCGGAGATCGCACTCGCCCTGGCCGCCCACAGCTGGCGGTTCTGGCAGAAGCGCGGCCATCTGCGTGAGGCGCGCCGGCGCCTGAACCGGTTGCTTGCGCGGCCGTGGGCCGCGGCACCGACGCCGCTGCGCGCCGATGCATTGGAGGCGGCCGGGGGTGTCGCGTACTGGCACGGCGACTTCGAGGGCGCGCGGCCGCCATACGAGGAGGCGCTCGAGATCCGGCGGGCCACCGGATCAGCCGCGGACGTCGCCAACGCGCTGTACAACCTGTCGTTCTGCTTCACGATCGGCGGCGGCGCGACACCCGAGAACCGCCGGCGGGCCCTCGCGATCCTCAACGAGGCGCTGGACCTGTACCGTCGCGAGGGCAACGCCAGGGGCACGGCCAACGCGCTGTGGGGGATCGGGATCCACCACTACTTCCTCAACGAGAACGCCGAGGCGGTCGAGCCGTTCGAGGAAGCGCTGCGCAACTATCGCCAGGTCGGTGACCGGACGCAGGAGGCATGGGCGATGCGCCAGCTCGGCTCGGCGCTGTTCAAGCTCGGCGACGTCGAGCGGGCTCGCCGGCTGCTGCTCGACTCCCTGCGCCTGTTCGACTCGGCGGGCGACGTGGCGGGGGTGACGATGATGTTCGACCGCCTGTCGTGGGTCGCGGCGATCGACGGTGATCGCGTCAAGGCCGGGCGGCTCCACGGGCTGGCGCGCCGGCTCCAGCAGTCGTCGGGCGCAGACCTGGCGCGGTTCGTGGAGGAGTCGTTCGAGGAAGGCTCGAAGTCGTCGGTCCGGGAGGTGCTCCCGCCTGCCGAGCTCGCCCGGTACGCGGCCCAGGGTGCCGCGATGACGCTCCAGGAAGGCGTGCGATACGCCATGTCCGAGGGTGCGGAGCCGGCCGAGGGCCCCGCGCCGTCCGGATCGATCGCCGGTGCGGCACCGCCCGAGGATCGGATATGAGCCTCCCGGCCGGGACGGTCACCTTCCTGTTCACGGACATCGAGGCCTCGACGAAGCTGGTTGCGGCCGTCGGGGATGCCGCGTACGGCGAGATCCTGGCCACGGAGCGCCGCCTCGTGTTGGACGCGGCGGTTGCCGAAGGCGGTGTCCCGTTCGGATCGGAGGGCGACGCGCACTTCGTCGCGTTCGGGTCGGCCTCGGCAGCGGTCCGTGCCTCGATCGCCGCGCAGCGCGCGATCGCCGCCCACCCCTGGCCGTCCGGGCCGGTCCGCGTGCGGATGGGCCTCCACACCGGCGAGGCGCAGGTCGTCGCCGACGACTACGTGGGGCTCGAGGTCCATCGGGCGGCCCGGGTGGCCGCGGCGGCGCACGGCGGCCAGCTGCTGATCACCGACGCCACGCGGGCGCTGGCCCACTGAACTGCCGCGCGACATCCGGCTCAAGGACCTGGGCGAGCACCGGCTCAAGGACCTCACGCGGCCGGAGCACCTGTACCAGGTGGGGGCCGCGGACCTGGGCGACGACTTTCCACCCCTGCGGACGCTCAACTCGACGCCCAACAACCTGCCGCCGCAGCTGACCAGCTTCGTCGGGCGGGCCGAGCTCGCGGACGCGTCGGCGCTCCTCGACGGGACCCGCCTGCTCACGCTCACCGGTCCCGGCGGGACGGGCAAGACGCGGCTGTCCCTTGCCCTTGCGGGCGACTGTGCGGATCGATTTCCGGGCGGGGCATGGTTCGTCCCGCTGGCCGCCATCAGCGATCCGGACCTGATCGCGTCCGCGATCGCGTCATCGGTCGGGCTGCTCGCCCCGGGCCAGCCGCCGTTCGAGCGCGTCGTCGAGCACTTCCGGGACCGGACGGCCCTGCTCGTGCTCGACAACTTCGAGCAGCTCGTCGCCGGGGCGCCGCTCGTCGGCGAGCTGCTGCGGGCCGCGCCGCGCCTCACCGTCATCGCCTCGAGCCGTGCGCCGCTGCGGGTGGCGGGCGAGCAGGAGTTCCCCGTCCCACCGCTGTCGCTGCCGCCGGCCGGTGCGTCCGACGTCGCCGTGCTGATGGCATCCGAGGCGGTCCGCCTGTTCGTCGAGCGGGCGATGGCCGTGCGGCCGGACTTCAGCCTGACACCCGCGAACGGTCGCCACGTCGCGCAGATCGTGACGGCGCTCGACGGCCTGCCGCTGGCCATCGAGCTCGCCGCGGCGCGGATCCGCCTGCTGTCGCCGGCGGCGATGGCCGCGCGCCTCGGCGACCGGCTCGCGCTGCTCGGCTCCGGCGGGCGCGACCTGCCGGAACGGCAGCGAACCCTGCGCGGAGCCATCGCCTGGAGCCACGACCTGCTCGATCCGGGAGAGCGACGCCTGTTCGCGCGCCTGGGCGTGTTCGCCGGCGGCGGGACCCTCGAGCTGGCGGAATCCGTGTGCGCGCTCGATGACGACGATCCGCCCGACGACGTGCTGACCGGCCTCGAGCGCCTGGCCGAGCAGAGCCTCATCCGGATCGGCGACGACGCCCACGAGGACATCCGGTTCACCATGCTGGAGACGATCCGCGAGTACGCGCTCGAGCGGCTCGACGAGCGCGGCGAGCACGACGTCCTTCGCACGCGGCACGCGGCGGCATTCCTCGCCCTGGTCAGCGACGCCGCGGGCGGCGGCGGCGCCGGCGACCGTGCTCGATGGCTCGACCGGCTCGAGGACGACCACGACAACCTGCGCGCGGCCATCGACCACCTGGTCGCATCCGGCGATCGGGCGGGTGCGGCCGCGTTTGCATACGCAACGTGGCGGTTCTGGCAGATGCGCGGCCACCTCAACGAGGGCCGCAACCGGGTGGACCGTGTGCTGGCGATGCCGGGCTGGGACGAAGATCGGTCGATCGCGCGCCTGCACGCGCTCGAAGCCGCCGGCGGGCTCGCCTACTGGGCTGGCGACATGCGGATCGCCAACGCCCGGTACGCGGAGGCCGAGTCGCTGGCCCGCCGCGTGGGCGACCCGACGGAGCTCGCCAACGCGTTGTACAACCACTTCTTCGCCAGCCGCCCCAGCGCCTCGACCGAGGACTGGATGGCGGGGCTCGCCGACGACAGCCGGCCGTTCCTCAACGAGGCGCTCGAGATCTGGACGCGGATCGGCGATGACGACGGACGGGCCAAGGGGCTGTGGGCGCTCGCCGAGCACCACGCATACCGCCTCGAGACCGCGGAGGCCGAGACGGCGGCGACCGAGGCGCTCGCCCTGTTCGAGCGGAAGGGCGACTCGTTCTGGGTCGGGTGGTCGCACTTCACGCGCGCGTTCGCGCGCGTGCTCGCCGGCGACCCTGCCGGGTCTGGCGCGGACCTTGGCTCGGCGCTCCGCGAGTTCCAGCGGGTTCGGGACGTCTCCGGGCTGGTGCTCTGCCTGTCAGCGCTGCCCAGCGCGCTCCTGCTCGCCGGTCGCGACCTGGAGGCGTATCGGATTGCCGGAGCGGCACGGCGGGCAAGCGCGGAGACGGGCGTCTTGCTGGCCGGCCTGTGGCCGAGCGGCACGTTCGTGTCCGCCGATCCGGAGACGAGGGACTCGGCCCTCCAGGCGGCCCTGGCCGAGGGCGCCGCATGGACGCGCGAGCACGCGATGGAGGTCGGGGTCCAGTCTGCCGACAGCCTCGCCTCGGGCCAGTCGGTCCCGTCCTGACCGCGTAGCATGCCGGGCATGGACGCGCCCGAGATGCACCCGGACCTGCACCCTGCCAGCCCGATCCGGCTGCTGGACGAGGCGGGCTTGTCGACGATGGTGCCGGCCACCGTCGGCCCGGGCCGCCCGGACGTCGAGCCCGATGACCCGGGCGAGCTCGTGCGCACCTGCGCGAACTGCGGGGCGCCCATGGACGAGCGCAAGTGCAAGCTGATCTGCCGCTGCGGCTACTTCCTGTCGTGCTCCGACTACTACTGATCCGCGGCCCCAGCTGAGACGCCCCGGACGCTAGACTGCGCAGATGGCAGAGGCGCCCGCTCCCCAGCGCACGAAGTCCGGCATCCCGCGCAATCCCGGCCGCCACGAGCTGGGCATGAAGGCCACGCTCCTGTTCCCCGACAAGGCGATCGTCGAGCGCTACTACGTGCCCCTCGTGTACACGGCCTGCCGGACCTGCTACTCGGAGCTGGAGCCGCAGGAGATCTTCCGGCGCGCGGTCGAGGGCGAGGTCGCCCCGGCCAGCATGCAGCGCCTGATCGGCAACGTGATCGAGTCCGGCCACGGCTCGACCATCGAGCACATCGTGTTCACGTTCGCCCTCAGCGGCGTGTCCCGGACCCTGTCGCACCAGCTCGTGCGCCACCGGGCCGGCGTGGCGTTCGACCAGCAGAGCCAGCGCTACGTCAAGTACAAGGGCGCGGCCACGATGCTGCCGGCCACGATCGCGGACGCTGACGCGGAGCTTCGATCGCGATACGAGGAGCACGTGGACGACGCGCTCGGCCTGTACGGCGAGCTGGTCGGCGCGGGCGTGCCGGGCGAGGATGCGCGGTTCGTGTTCCCCAACGCGACCCGGACGAACCTCGTGATGACCACCAACCTGCGGGCGCTGATCCACATGTCCGGGCTGCGCCTGTGCACGATGGCGCAGTGGGAGATCCGGCGCCTGTTCCAGCTGATCCGGCACGAGATCTTCGGGGTCTCGCCGTTCCTGGGCTCGTTCCTGGCGCCCAAGTGCGTGGCGCTCGGCTACTGCGACGAGTTCAACAACCGCGACGAGCACTGCCCGATCCGGCCGCACAAGGACAACGTCCTCGCGGCCTGGGCGCAGAAGCGTGACGCGGCCAAGGCGGCGGGCCGGGACCTGACCGTCCGCTGACCCCGCCCGGCGGCCGACGGCCGACGGGCGACGAGGCGCAGCCCGGCGCGAGCTCCGGCGTCTCGCGCGGGCATCACGGGCGAAGACCCGGGCTCGACTCCAGCCCGTACAGGGCTCTACCCCCGGGCGATCGAGCTCGCCGGCACAACCTTATACAGAGACTTGACATGTCGCCAATCGTTGGTAATGTCTGGACATACCTTACACATACGTTGGACGTCCCAACGGGACCAGGCCCCGATCGGGTTCCGAGCAACAAGGATCGTCCAACCCATCGGAGGAACAGCTCGTGTCCAGAACCCTCACCCGACCGGCAGCGCTCATCGCCGGTGTGCTTGCGCTCGTCACGTTCGCGGCGCCCGCCGCGGCAGCGGACGATGCCATGGTTCGCGTGCTCCACGCCTCGCCCGACGCACCTGCCGTCGATGTCTACGTCGATGGCACGAAGGTCGGCGACCCGCTCGCCGGCCTCGAGTTCGGCGACCTGTCCGCCTATGTCGCACTGCCGGCCGGGACCTACGACATCAAGGTCTGCGCAACGGCCGACGCCTCGATCTGCCCGATCGACGCGAGCGGCGTCACCCTGACGGCCGGAACGCACTACACGATCGCTGCCACCAACGTGCTCGCTTCGATCGAGGCCCAGATCATCACCGACGACGCCACCCCGGTCGCCGACAAGACCCTGGTCCGCGTCGTGCACTTCTCGGCGGACACCCCGGCGGTCGACGTCCTGACCCAGGACGGCGCCGCGAAGGTCGTCGAGAACCTCGCCTACCCGAACCCGACCGGCTACCTCACGCTCGATCCCGGTTCCTACGACCTCAAGGTGTGCGCCAACGCGGACAACAGCGTGTGCCCGCTCGACCCGCCCGCCCTGGACCTTGCGGCCGGGCGCGCCTACAGCGTGTTCGCAATCGGGTCGCTCACGGCGGAGAGCCTGACGGCCGTCGTCGGGGTGGACGCCATCCTGGCACCCGCCACCGACACGGTCAGCGACACGGCACCCGCGTCCACCGGCTCGGGCATCGCGCTGCTGCTGCTGGTTGGGTTCGGCCTCACCTTCCTCGGCGCGCTCCGCCTCGCGACGGGCCCGGTCCGCCGGTAGCCCTCCCCGGTTCTCCTCCTCCCGGTCGATGCCCCGCCCTCGGGCGGGGCATCGCCATGCCCGCTTAGCAGGTCAGCGGGCGGGCGGCGGCAGGCTCCCGACGAACCGACGGATGACCCGGGCCAGCTGCGGACCGGAGACCTCGCCCGCCTCGAGCACCTCGGCGTGGGTCAGCGGCTGTCCGCTGTACCCCGCGCCCGCGTTGGTGACCAGGGACACGCCGCACACCTCGAGCCCGATCCAGCGCGCGGCGATCGCCTCGAGCACCGTGGACATGCCGACGGCATCGGCGCCCATCGTGCGCAGCATCCTGACCTCGGCCGGGGTCTCGTACGTGGGGCCGATCAGGCCGGCATAGATGCCCTCGGCGAGCTCGACGCCCTCGGCCGTCCCGGCCGCGTGGAGCCGCTCGCGGAGGCGGGGTGACCAGACGTCGGTCATGTCCGCGAACCGGGGCCCGAGCTCGTCCGCGTTGGGCCCCAGCAGCGGCGTGCGTCCAGTGAGGTTGAGGTGGTCCGAGATGACCATGAGCGTCCCGGGCCCGAAGGACGGGTTGACGCCGCCGGCGGCGTTGGTCAGCACCACGAGCTCCGCGCCCAGCTGGCGGAACAGCAGCACCGGCTGGACCACCAGCCCGGGGGCGTTGCCCTCGTACAGGTGGAACCGGCCCTGGAGCATGACGACCGGGGTCCCGGCCAGCCGGCCCAGCAGCACCCGGCCCGCGTGCCCCGGTGCCGTCGCGACGGGCCAGCCGGGCAGGTCCTCGAACGGGATGGTGACCGCATCCTCGAGATCGTCGGCGAGGCTGCCCAGCCCCGATCCCAGGACGATGCCGGCGCGCGGGACGAGGGCCGTTCGCGCTCGCACGGCCGCAGCCAGGGCCGCCAGGCGAGCCGGTTGCTCCGCGGGCGCGATCGGGCGCGACCGGTCGATGGGCGTCAGGGGAAGGTCGTCGCTCATGGGGGCAGGATAGCCGCGCGCCGATGGGTCGGCATCACCGGACGCCTGGGCTGCGGCGGAGTCGCCTGCGCCCGATCGCGGTCCGGGAGCCGAAAACTTCGACGCCCGGAGGGAGTACCGACACCGGGATGCCGGTCACGTCCTTCCGGGCGCCCACCGCGACGGCCCTTGCGGACCGCCGACGCTGGCAACGAAGCGCCCGAAGCGACCGGAGAGCGTCGGTCCTTGATGTGATCGCGGACCTGACGCCGGCGTGGCCTTGAGGTGATCTCAGCCGGCCGGGTGGAACGGGCTTGAGGCGATCGCCTCCGTTCCGGGCCTCCATCGGCCCCTTCGGGCAGGACCCACACTAGGGGCGCCGCGCCCGACCTCCAAGCGGGTTGTCCACCAACCGCGGGCCACGGCCCGTCCCGTCGTCCACGAGTTTTCCTCCCCTGTGGACGACCTGTGGACGAGCGGGCCTCCCCGGGTGTCGGGCGGCGCTAGCCGCCCAGCGCGAACATCTCCACCTTGGGCAGCAATTCCGTGGCGGCGCTGCGCAGCTCCGAGTACCGGTCGGTGCGCACCGCCCACACGGCCCGCAGCCGCGCCTCGAGCTCCGCGTCCGTCTCGCCGTCTCGCAGCGGCGTCTTGAGGTCCGTCCCGTGCACCGCGAACAGGCAGGTGTACAGGTGACCCTCGGCAGACAGCCTCGCCCGGGTGCAGTCGCCGCAGAACGGCCGGCTGACCGAGGCGATCACGCCGACCTCGCCCGAGCCGTCGCGGAACCGGTACCGGCCGGCCACCTCCCCGCGATAGTTGGCGCCGACGGGCTCCAGGGGCAGCTCGGCATCGATCGCCGCCAGGATCTCGTCCGCGGGCACCACGTCATCGAGGCGCCAGCCATTCGAGTGCCCCACGTCCATGTACTCGATGAACCGCAGGACGAGGCCCCGGTCCCGCGCCCACCGCACGAGCGGCAGGATCGACGCCTCGTTCATGCCCCGGCGCACGACCGTGTTCACCTTGATCGGCGTGAGGCCGGCGGCGCGGGCCGCGTCGATGCCGTCGAGAACCCGCGACACGGGGAAGTCGACGCCGTTCATCGTGCCGAACACGCGATCGTCGAGCGAGTCGAGGCTGACGGTGATCCGCCGCAGTCCGGCGTCGGCGAGCGGAGCGGCGAGGGCACGCAGCGCGGAGCCGTTCGTGGTCAGGGTGAGGTCGACCGGTTGCCCGTCCTCCGTGCGCAGCTTCGCCAGGTGCCCGATCAGGACCGGCAGGTCGCGACGGACCAGCGGCTCACCGCCCGTGATCCTGAGCTTGCCCACGCCGAGCCGGACGAAGATGCCGGCCAGTCGCGCGATCTCCTCGAACGTCAGCACCTCCGCCCGCGGCAGGAACGCGAAGTCGCGGCCGAACACCTCGGCCGGCATGCAGTACGGGCAGCGGAAGTTGCAGCGGTCGGTCACCGAGATCCGCAGGTCGCGCAGGGCGCGGCCGAGACGATCCGTCACGCCGGGGCGCCCATCGAACTCGAGCGCCGAGGCAGACGCGGGTGCGGCGGCGAGCGAGGTTCCAGGCGGGCGGAGGGGAGGATCGGGGACGGGTGCCATGGCGCCATGGTAGTCGGCCGGCCGCAACGTGCCCCGATCCGGGGGTCGGATCGGTCCGCGGGCCCAACCGCGGCCTGCACCGGGAGGCGGTGCACCGATGCCACGACCCCCACCCGCCGGTACCACCGGGATGCCCCACTGGTACCTCTAGCGACTCCACCGGAGCCCACCGGCCCGCCTATTGTCAGGCCAACGCCCGGTTCTCGGTCCCCGAGTGCAGAGGAACTTCCCGGTCATGGCATCAACCGACACGCGCTCCGGATTCCGGCTCCCCTGGAGCTCGGACCGCTCCAAGGACGAAGACCAGCCCGAGTCACCCGATGCAGCCGTCGGGTCAGCCGACCCGACTGACACGCGCGAAGCCCAATCCGACGATGGAACCTGGCCGGTGGTCGATGCCCACGTGCCGCCCGACACGATCGACTCCGATGCCAGCCAGACCGACACCGACGCGTCATCCGCCCCCACCCCCGAGGAGCCCCAGGCCATGGTCGACACTGTCAGCGTCACGGCGCCCAAGCTCGCGGTCGCGCCGAAGAAGCCATCCAAGCTGATCGCCGACCTTGCCGCCGCCATGCGCACGACGGCGGAGTCCGCCCGCGAGCAGGCGGTGTCGCAGCTCGAGGCCGATGCCACCAAGGTTGTGGAGCAGATCCGCGCCGGCGCGACCGACGGGGCCGCGGCGCTGCACCAGCGCGCCGACGACGACATCGCATCGATCCGGGAGTGGTCGAAGGCGGAGATCGCACGCGTCCGCGAAGAGACCGACCACCGGATCAGTGACCGCAAGGCCGCGCTCGAGTCCGAGGTCGCCGGCCACGCCGCCGCGATCGACCGACGTGTCGAGGCGGTGGAGCGCACGGTCGCCGAGTACCAGGCCGAGATGGCCGACTTCTTCGACCGGCTGCTCCAGGAGGATGACCCCGGGCAGCTGGCGACCATCGCGGAGACGATGCCCGAGCCGCCGACCCTCGATGGCTGGGCGAACCTCGAGGACCTCGAGATCGACGTTTCGGGTTCGGACGATCCGGCCACGGCGGCGGAGGCGGAGGCCGAGGCGATCGCCGAGGCTTCGGCCGAGGCAGAGCCCGCGGCAGAGGTCGTGATCGAAGGCACGGCAGACGCCGAGCCGGGCGACGACGCGGAGGCGACGGTCGAAGGCGATGCCACCGACGACGCCGACGCCGGCACCGAGACCACGGGCGAGGCACAGGGCTACGGCAAGGCGTTCGATCCATGGGGCGCGGACGAGAGCTGGGTCAAGACCTCCGGGTCGACGGCCGTCGCGGAGGCACCCGCCGAGGCGCCCGCGAGCGAGACGAATCCATGGGGCCCCGCCGTCCAGGCCGCACCCGACGCCGGGGATGCGGAGCGGGAGGCGATGCTGTCAGCCCTCGAGGCCGCGGCCGAGGCGATCGCAGCCGAAGAGCCGGCAACGGACTCGAGCTTCGACGGCTACGACGCATCGATGGCCGACGCGGAGGCCGAAGCCGGGACCCTGTCAGCGGACGACGCCGACGCGGCGATGTCCGCACGCATCGGGACCGCCGACCCCGCCCCCGACGACGCTGACACCGCATCGACCGAGCTCGACCAGTCGCTGGTCGACCGGCTCGCGAGCCTGATCCCCGGTGGCGAGGAGATTGACGAGTCGACGCTCCAGCAGACGCAGGTCGCGGTCACCGGGCTGGTGTCCGTCGCGAGCATCGCCAGCTTCAAGCGGCATCTCAACCGGACGCCGGGCGTCCAGCGCGTCACCGTCTCGTCCGGACCGAAGGGCGAGTTCGTGTTCGCCGTCACCCACCGCGACGACGTGTCGCTGAGCGACACGATCCCGACGATGCCCGGGTTTGCCGCCCGGGTGACGGGTGTCGACGACGACGGCATCAATGTCGAGGCACGTGACCCCGAGTCGGAGGGCTGACCTGATGACCTCCACCGCCGGCCGCCCCGCGATCGCCGTGATGCTCCCGGCCGGCGAGCGCGATCCGATTGCCGCCGAGCTCCGTTCCAGCAACTTCGAACCGCTCCTGGTCGTCGACGCGGGAGAGCTCGCCGCGGTGCTCGCGGCTCGCCGCGACGTGGTCGTCGCGGTGCTCGATCTCGAGACCGACCCGGAGGAAGGCGCCGCTGCCCGGGGCGTCCTGCAGGATGCCGCGCACGCGATCCCGGCGCTCCTGATCGTCAAGGCGGCGACGCTCGAGCGCCTCGACAGCGGGGCACCCGGTCGCGAGGACGACGAGTACATCACGCGTCCGTATTCGGCCGAGTCGATCCGCTGGCGGGTCGAGGCGATGTGCATCCGGTCGGTCGCCGTCGACGACGGCAGCGGGCCGGTCCTGCAGTCGGCGATCACATCGAGCGACTGGAACCACCGCGGCCAGCTGATCGCGATCTTCAACCCCAAGGGTGGCGTCGGAAAGACGACCCTGGCCACCAACCTTGCCGCATCGCTGACCTCCAAGGGAAAGCGCGTCCTGCTGGTGGACGCCGACACCGTCACCGGCCACGTGACCACGTCGCTGGGCATGGAGGGTGTCCAGTCCGTCGTCGACGCCTGGCGCGACGAGCTCGACGGTGGTCCGGTGCAGTCGTTCGACGAGCTCGCCGCCGTCCATTCCTCGGGACTCAAGGTGCTTCCGCTCACGTCCAGCCCGATCCACACCGAGGTCCTCGAGCCGCAGCGCGTCGCCGCGGCCGTGACCGTGGCCCGGCGTGGCGTCGAGTTCGTGGTGATCGACCTCCATCCGTCGTACAGCCCGCTCAACCGGGCGTTGTTCGACCACGCTGACCGGATCCTGGTCCCGGTGACCCCCGACCTTCCCGCGATCCGCGCGGTCGTCCAGCTGCGCGATGTCGCCGAGGAGCTGGGCATGCGCGAGCGACTCGAGCTGATCGTCAACCGGGCCAACAGCGGGGTGTCGGTCGAGGACCTGGAGAAGGCGATCGGGATCCCGGCCTACGCGCAGATCCGCTCGGACGGGCTGCTCCTGGTCAAGGCCGCCAACGAGGGCAAGACGGTCGTCGAGATGGCGCCCAAGGAGAAGATCACCCAGGACTTCCACGCGATCGCCGATCGCATGCTCGGCGTCACCACGCCGGTGCCGGCCAAACCGGCGATGCGCCTGTTCGGGCGCGCCGTCAGCGCCCGAGCCTGACCGCGCGACGCACCGCCGCCGGGTCCGCCCTCAGCGCGACCGGTCCTGCCAGCTGACGCCGCCCAGGGGCTGACCCGGCAGCCGCTGGTGCCGTTCACCGGTCCGCAGGTCGATCTGCTCCACGCCGCGCAGGTAGAACCGGTTCACGAGGATCGCCTCGACCTCGGGGTCGCTCACCTCGACATCGCCCAGCCGGGCGACCGCGCCCACGACGGGCACGAACATCTCCGACGAGCGGTCGAGGAGGCGGTCCGGCTCCGACCCCGGATGGAGGTACACGGTCCCCGCGACCCGGAACGGCGGCGCGTCGAGGCCGACCTCGTAGGCGATCTTGTGCACCTTGAGCGCTGCCCGCTCGCTGTCGGTCAGCGGCGGCAGGCTCGCCTCGCCGGCCGTCACCAGGATCAGGTCGTACGGATCGACGCTCTGGAGGCCGGGCGCAGGCTCGAGCGGCGCCGACCCGTCGGGCGGGCCCCAGGTCACATCGGTGATGGCGATCGCCTCTCGGCGGTTGAGCGCGTCCGACAGGCGGCCGCTGATCTCCATCCGCCCCGACAGGCGCCAGTCCTCGGTGAGCGCGATGAACGGCACCCCGCGCCGGGAGCCGGTCCGCGGGCCGCTGCTCGGGACGGGCGTGGAGGCTGGGGCGTCCGCCGCCTTGGTGCGCTTCAGGAACCCGAACGGCACCCGGTCACTCCTCTTCCGCCTTGCCGGTGTTCGACCGGATGGTGTCCACGACGGTGGCATCGGCGAGCGTGGTCACGTCGCCCAGGACCCGGCCCTCGGCGATGTCGCGGAGCAGCCGGCGCATGATCTTGCCCGACCGCGTCTTGGGCAGGTCCGGCACGAACATCAGGAACTTCGGGCGCGCGATCGGGCCGATCACGTAGGCCACGTGCTCCCGAAGCTGGACCCCCAGCGCGTCGGACGGCTCCTGGCCCGACTTGAGGATCACGAATGCGAAGATCGCCTGGCCACTGACCGCGTCGGTCTTGCCCACCACGGCCGCCTCCGCGACCGACCGGTGGTCGACGAGTGCCGACTCCACCTCGGCGGTGCTGATCCGGTGACCTGCCACGTTCATCACGTCGTCCACGCGACCGAGCAGCCACAGGTAGCCCTCCTCGTCGCGCTTGGCGCCATCGCCCGCGAAGTACATCCCGGGGAACCGGCTCCAGTACGTCTTGCGGTACCGCTCCGGGTCCCCGTAGATCCCGCGGAGCATCGCGGGCCACGGCCGCTTGAGCACGAGGTAGCCGCCACCACCCAGCGGCACTGACCGGCCATCGGCATCGACGACGTCCACGTCGATCCCGGGCAGGCCGAACGTCGCCGAGCCGGGCTTGGTCGTGGTCACGCCGGGCAGCGGGCTGATCAGGATCTGGCCGGTCTCCGTCTGCCACCACGTGTCGACCACCGGCGTCCGATCGCCACCGATGACGTCGCGATACCAGCGCCAGGCCTCGGGGTTGATCGGCTCGCCGACCGACCCCAGCAGCCGCAGGCTCGACAGGTCGTGGCTGCGCGGGATCTCCTCGCCCTGCTTCATGAACGCGCGGATCGCCGTCGGCGCGCAGTACAGGATGCTGACCTTGTAGTCCTCGACGATCTGCCACCAGCGGTCCCAGGTCGGCGAATCGGGAGCGCCCTCGTACATCACGCCGGTGGTCGCGTTGGCCAGCGGCCCGTACACGATGTACGAGTGCCCGGTCACCCAGCCGATGTCGGCGGCGCACCAGTACACGTCGTCGGGCTTGATGTCGAACACGGCCCAGTGGGTGAACGCCGATCCCAGCAGGTACCCGGCGGTCGTGTGCAGGATCCCCTTGGGCTTGGCCGTGGTCCCTGACGTGTACAGCAGGTACAGCATGTGCTCGGAATCGACCGGGACCGGCGGGCACACGTCGCTCTGGCGGTCGACGATCTCGTGCCACCAGTGGTCACGGCGCGGGACCATGTGGGCGCCGTCGCCGAAGCGGTCGACGACGATCACGTGTTCGATCGTCGGGGCGTTGGCGACCGCCTCGTCCGCGTGGTGCTTGAGGCCCACCTTCTTGCCCCGCCGCCAGCCACCGTCCGAGGTGATCAGCACCCTGGCGCCGCAGTCGTTGATCCGCCCCGACAGCGCCTCGGCCGAGAACCCGCCGAACACGACCGTGTGGGGAGCGCCGATCCGGGCGCAGGCGAGCATCGCGATGGCGAGCTCGGGGATCATCGGCAGGTAGATCGCGACCCGGTCGCCCTTGCGCACGCCGAGCTCGAGCAGCGCGTTGGCCGCCCGGCTGGTCTCGCGCTGCAGGTCCGCGTAGGTGAGCGTGCGCGTGTCACCCGGCTCGCCGATCCAGTGGTAGGCGACCTTGTCGCCCAGCCCACGCTCCACGTGCCGGTCGACGCAGTTGTAGGCGATGTTGAGCTCGCCGCCGGTGAACCACTTGGCGAACGGCTCGTCCCACTCGAGCGTCCTGTCGAAGGGCGTGAACCAGCTGATCCGCTCGCGGGCCTGGCGCTCCCAGAAGCCCACGTAGTCCGCGTTCGCCTCGTCGTACAGCGCGGCCGTCGCGTTGGCCTGGGCCGCGAACGCCGGATCGGGCGGGAAGGTGCGCTTCTCCGCCAGGAGGTTCTCGATCTCCGGTCCGGTCTGACCCCGGGGCTCAACGCTCACGGCACCTCCAACTGTGTCCAGGGCGCCATTCTAAGCGGCGCGCCCGCTGCGGCACGAGAACGGTCAACCGGCCTCCGCCGGATCGTCCGCCGATTCCTCCGTGGCCGCCTCCGGCGCGACGTTCCCGGCCGGCGCGTCGGGCGTCGCCGGGCGGCTGATGACGACCCGGTGCGGGAACGGGATCTCGATGCCCTTCTCGGCGAACGCGGCCAGCAGCCGCCGGCGGAGCTCGCCGGCCACGGCCCACTGCTCCGCGGCCCGGACGCTGCCCAGCACCTTGATCGTGACGCCCGAATCGGCAAGCTCCTGCACCCGCAGCATGGCCGGCGGCTCGAGCAGCTGGCGGCGCCAGTCGGGATCGTCGTACATCGCCTGGCCGACGGCGTTCACGGTGGCGGCGACCAGGTCCATGTCGCTGTCGTACGCGACCTGGACGTTCTCGTTGATGCGCGCCCACACCCGGGTCCGGTTGGACGCCACGCGGATCTCGCCGTTGGGCACCGTATGGACGGTCCCGCTCAGGTCCCGCAGCGTCGTGCGCCGAAGGCTGAAGTCCTCGACGCTCCCCGAGACATCGGCGATCGTGACCACGTCGCCCACGCTGAACTGGTTCTCGATCAGGATCAGCGCCCCGTTGAAGTAGTCCTTGACCAGGCTCTGGGCCCCGAACCCGACCGCGATCCCCAGGATCCCGAGGCCCGCGATCGCGGGGCCGATGTTGAGGCTGAGCTGGTCCAGGATCATGACCAGGGCGATCAGCAGGATGAACACCCGGATCACGGTCGCGCCCAGGTCATCGAGCGTGTCCATCCGCTTCTTGATCTCCACGGCGGACAGCTCCTGCGCGGTCCCCTCGGCGACCTCACGGTCGAGCAGCCGCTTGAAGATGCCGAGGATGACGCTGTGCGACAGCCGGATCAGGACGGCTGCGAGCACGAGGATCAGGGCGATCGGGAGGATCGGGTCCTGGAGCAGCGACAGCAGCTCGTCCTGGACGTCGGGAGGGATGTTCATGGTCCCCAAGCCTAGCGCGCGGGCCGGGCCGGGGTCAGGCGGGCGTACCGCCGAGCCGGACCGAGACCGCTGCGGCGGTCTCCCGCACCTGCTGCACGAGCTCCGGGATGCGCCGCGGCGTGACCCGGAAGGCCGGCCCCCAGACGTCGACGGCGGCGATCACCTGCCCGCGCGCGTCATGCACCGGAGCCGCCACGGCGTTCAGCGCAGCGTCGAACTCGCCGAATGCGGCCGCATAGCCGCGGCGGCGGACCCGGGCGAGCTCCTCGAGCAGCGGCTCCAGCTGGGTCAGCGTCCGGTCGGTGAACCGGTCCAGGCCGCCGCGGACGAGCCGGAGCACCTCGCGCTCCGGGAGCGACGCAAGGAGGACCTTGCCCCCGGCGACCGAATGGAGCGGCACGCAGCGTCCGGTCCAGTCCCCCATCGCCACCAGGTTGGGACCGTCGGCCTGGGCGACCGTCAGCATCTGGTCGCCGTCGAGGACGCCGAGCCCGGTGGTCTCGCGCGTGGCGCGCGCGAGACGGTCCAGCTCGGGCATCGCGATCGAGCGCAGATCGAGCGTCCGCTCCGCCCGCTCGGCGAGCCGGATGACCACGAGCCCCAGGCGGTACTTGCCCGTCTCCTCGTCCTGCTCCACCAGCCCCCGCTTCTCGAGCGTCGCCAGCAGGCGCGACGCGGTGGACTTGTGAAGCCCGAGCCGCCGCGCGAGCTCGGTCACGCCCGCCTCGCCATGGCTGTCCCCGAGCGCGAGCAGCAGGGCTGCCGCCCGGTCAACCGACCGGACCGCATTTCCGTCGAGCGTCATTCCCGGCCGTCCCTTCTCACCGGCCCTCAGCCGGCCGGCTTCGCGCTGCCGCCGTACGCGGCCTCTTGCTCGTGCGGCAGGGGCTGGCCCTTGGCCCGGAGGTCGAGCGCCGCCCGCAGCGAGTCCTCGAAGATCGTGACCACCCGGTCCACGGTGTCGCCCTGCGCATGTGCCTCGCACACGAACCAGGGCTCGCGGCTGTCCGGCTCGGGCATCGCGCCGCGCGCGTGCATGTCCATCGCGATGGCGTCGTACAGCTCGTGGTCGGTAGTGGCCCAGTCGCGATATTCGGTCGCGACCTTGTCCGTGAACATGATCCCGAACATCGACGGGTGGCCGGTCAGCTGGTACGGCAGGCCCGTCGGGTTCAGCACCTCGCGCAGGCCGTCCTGGATCCGTCGCCCGGTGAGGTGGATCGTGTCCAGCGCGTCGGTGTCGCGCAGGATCTCGAGGGTCCTGACCGCCGCCGCCGCCGCGACCCGGTTGCCCGCGTAGGTGCCCCCGTGGCTGACCTTGTCCGGGAGCATGGCCATGACCTCCTCGCGACCGCCGAACGCCGCCGCCGGATAGCCATTGCCCATCGCCTTCGCGTACGTGGCGAGGTCGGGGGTGATCCCGAAGTACTCGGCGGCACCGCCCTTGGCGAACCGGAACCCCGTCTTGACCTCGTCGAAGATCAGCAGGATGCCGAACTCCTCGGTCAGCGCCCGCATCGCCTTGTGGAAGCCCGGCTGGGGCATGATCCCCTGCGCGTTGCCCAGGACCGGCTCGACGATGATCGCCGCGATGTCGTCGTCACGCTCGAACAGCCGGCGCAGGAACTCGATGTTGTTGTAGCGGGCGGGCACGATGGTGTCCGCGACCGCGGCGGGAATGCCGCGGCCCCAGGCCAGGCCGACCGGATTGTCGGCATCGCCCAGCTCGGCCATGTCGTTGGGCGCCACGCTGATCAGCGCGTAGTCGTGGACGCCGTGGTACTGGCCCTCGAACTTCACGATCTTGTTGCGGCCGGTGTAGGCACGGGCGACACGCATCGCGTGCATCGTCGCCTCGGTGCCGGACACGGTCATCCGCGCCTTGTCGACCCAGCCGGTGAGCTCCTTGACCAGCTCCATCGCCCGGATCTCGTCCTCGCTGGTCAACGAGAAGCTGACGCCCTTCCGCATCCGCTCGTTGACGTAGTCATCGACCCGGTCGTCGCCATGACCGAGGATCACGGGGCCGTAGCCCATCCGCAGGTCGATGTACGCATTGCCGTCGAGGTCCCAGACCTGGCCGCCCTTGCCCCGGTCGACATAGATCGTGTCGTCGCCCCACGCGCGGAAGTTGGAGTTCGCGCCACCCGGCATCGCGTTGCTGGCGCGGCGGTAGCTGTCCCGCTGCACGTCACGCTTGAGCTTCGGGGCGGTTCGGCCGACACGTTCGGTGGTCATGTTCACTCCATGTTGCGTCCCGCCTGTGGAGGCGATCGCCGCCGGCAGCCCACGGGCGGGGGTCCGCGGCGAGCGCCGGATGATGCACATCCCGGGACACTCGTTGCGGACAGTGGAACGGATGATCGGATCCTGCCACAGCCTCATCCGGCGCGTCAACGCGAATCTCGCAACACATCCGCCATCTGCACACGAATACCGCACGTCGGATCGCCATCTGGTCGGCAATCCGCGTACATTGAGGGCATGTTTGATATCGCGGCCGGTGCACCGGCTCAGCCGGATTCGCGGCCCGCGGGCGGGAGCTACTGGTACACGACCGGAGATCCGGGCCCGGTCCGCCCGGCCGTGCAGGGCAGCCTGACCGCGGATGTCGCGATCGTCGGCGCCGGCTTCACCGGCCTGTGGACGGCGATCCGGCTGCTCGACACGGAGCCCTCGCTGCGCGTGGTCGTGCTCGAGTCGGACCGGGTCGGCTGGGGGGCGAGCGGTCGGAACGGCGGGTTCTGCGCCGCCTCCCTGACGCACGGGCTTGCGAATGCGCTGCGCCACTACCCGGACGAGGTCGACGTCCTCGAGCGCGAGGGCGTCGAGAACCTCGCCGCGCTCGTTGCGTTCGTGGAGTCCGAGGGCATCGACTGCGAGCTCGAGGCGACGGGCACGCTCGACGTCGCCGTCGCGCCGCACCAGGTCGACGACCTCCGGGAGCACGTGGAGCTGGCCGCCCGCCACGGCCTCGATCTGGAGCTGCTCGACCGGGAGGCGATCCAGGCGGCCGTCCACTCACCGACCTGGCTGGCGGGCGTACGCGCGGGACCGGACCGGAACGTGGTCCTCAACCCGTCCCGGCTGGCGTGGGGCCTGGCCGAGGCCGCGGAGCGGCGCGGCGCGGTATTGGCGGAGCACAGCCGCGTCGTCTCGCTGCGCCGGCACGCACGGGGAGTCCGGGTGGACATCGACGGCGGCGGGATCGTCGATGCCGCGCAGGTGGTCGTGGCGACATCCGCCTACAGCGGGTGGCTGCGCCGGCTGGTGCCGCTGTTCGTGCCCGTGTACGACTACGTCCTGGTGACCGAGCCGCTGTCACCCGGCCAGCAGGCGTCCATCGGCTGGCGCGGCCGTGAGGGGATGTCGGACGCGGGCAACCAGTTCCACTACTTCCGCCAGACCGCCGACAACCGGATCCTGTGGGGCGGCTACGACGCGATCTACTACCCCGGCAACCGTGTCGTCCCCGCCCAGGATCGGCGTGCCGCCACGTTCGATGCGCTGGCCGCGCATTTCGTCCACGCGTTCCCGCAGTTGGACGGGATCCGGTTCGAGCACCGCTGGGGCGGCGCGATCGACACGACCACCCGGTTCACGGTGACGTTCGGCGACCTGCTCGGCGGGCGCGTCCACTACGCGCTCGGCTATACGGGGCTGGGCGTCGGCGCCGCCCGCTGGTCGGCCGGGATCGTCCGGGACCGCCTGCTGCGGCCCGACTCGCCGCTGCTCAAGTTGCGGTTCGTCAACTCGCCCCCGTTCCCCATCCC
Organism: uncultured Chloroflexia bacterium; assembly: GCA_963749705.1. Lineage (GTDB taxonomy): Bacteria > Chloroflexota > Limnocylindria > Limnocylindrales > CSP1-4 > CAIXZV01. The sequence continues at coordinate 372,377 of CAVVNQ010000008.1, forward strand.
ACCGGAGCCGGTCCGGACGCCGGCCGTCGAGCTGGTCCGGCGCGAGGTGATCCGGGCGGACGCCTCGGCGGGCCGTCGCAGCCTGGTCCTGCGCACCCTCGACGCGCTCGGGATCGGCTTCGACAGCTAGCCAGGTTGGGGGCGGGATCGGTGGGTCAGCCGCCGAACAGCGCCAGCTGATCGCCCGTCCGCTCGACCGCGGGATCGAGCCCCAGCAGCGGCTCCAGGTCCGCGAGCGTGGCGTCGTCGCGGGCTGCCCACTCCTGCAGGTGGTTCGCCTTGAGCAGGTGCCAGGCACCCGCCTCGAGCTCGCTGCGGAGCAGCGGCGAGCGCTCCAGCTTGTGACGCACCAGCTCGGCGCGCTCCGGCAGCACCACCAGGAAGCGCACCAGCCGGCCGTCGGCCGGGATCCGGCCATGACGGCGCAGGACCGTCTCGCTGAGCATCGCGGTCCACTCGACCTCCCACAGGAAGGCCGCCCGTCCGCGGACGTACCAGATGACGTCCACCTCCTCGAGGTCCTCCGCGCGGATCCGGCCGAGGTACGGCGGGCCCGCCAGCTCGCGATCGTCGAGCAGGTCGGACAGGGACATTCCCTCGATGCGCCGCGATTGCTGGCGACCGCCGATCCAGCACGAGAAGCCGATCCGATGGCCGAGGTCGACCAGGCGGGCGATCTGCTGCCCGTGCTCCTGGCTGCGGCGGACGAGGTCGTCGGTCGTGAACAGTCGGTCGGGAGTGCTCGCGATCGTGCGGTAGCTGTCGAGGCACGCGCGCACGAGCGCCTCGTCGGGAAGGTCCGGTCCGGTGAACATGCCGGCGATCCGCTCCTGGAAGGCGACCTCCGACATCGGTCCCGAGGTCGACAGCAGGCTGTACACCGCCCACTCCACGCGGTCCGCGAGCGGGACCGCCGCACTCTCGCGGTCGGAGCGGTCCGCCAGCCACCAGCGATCGCCGTCGAGCCGGACCAGCCGTCGCTCGCCGTCGCCTTCGAGCGCGTCGCGGACCAGGTCGAGCAGCCGGTCCACGTGGTCGGCTGCCGGCTCGAACAGGCCCTCGGCCGGGCGCCCGGCGTCATCGGGTGTCGCCGCATCGCCCGTAGCGTCGGGTTCGGATGGAGCGGGCGGACGGACGAGGCGACGGAGATGCCCGGCGCGATCCAGGCCGACCAGGATCTCTCCCAGCAGGCCGTCCAGGTGAACGGCTTCGCCGCGCAGCTTCAGCACGTCGACGGCCGCGTCGACCACCGCGCTCGCCGCATCGGCGGGCGAGAACGGGGCGTTGACGACCCGCTCCGCGGGCGCGAACAGCCGCTCCGCCGGTATCAGGTCGGGATCGCCCGCGCCTCCGGGCACGGGCGGCAGGGCGACGTTGGCCCGGGTCCGCGGGCCGCCCGGCACCGCACCCGAGCCCGGCGGGACGAGCTCGACCACCCCGCCCTCCTGGCGTCCCGCCTCGGGCAGCCGGGCACCCGCCAGGCGATACCCGGCACCGACACCGCCGAGCACGGTCGCCACCAGTCCCTGGGCGTCGTCACCCTCGAGCAGGAGCACGACCCGTGCATCCCGGTCAAGGACCGGGTCGATGGCGCGCAGCGACCGCGTGAGCGCCGCAGCCTGCCAGCCCCAGGCGGGTCGCACGGTCGGCCCGAACAGCGGCTCGAGCGGAAGCAGCGTGGCCGCCTCACGGCCGAGCGCCCACGCGGTCGCGTGGTAGGACCATGCGAGGCGCTCCGGCGAGGGTCGGGGCGGCGGCGTCCCGAGGACCATCCGCACGCGGGGCCGGACGGCCAGGCCGGCCAGGTGCTCGGCCTCGAGCTGGAGGGCGCTGAACGCCGCAGGGCTGGCAAGCTTGACGACCGCGGTCGCCGATCCCTCGACCAGCGCGCGGAGGTCATCGCCGAGCCGCGCCGGAACGGGACCCCAGGCCCCGCTCTCGAGTCGCTGCACGAACCCGCGCACGACCCGGACGCCGTCCTCGAACGATAGCCATGGGTTGCGCTCCCGCCAGTGCGCGCCGCCGGGCAGCCGGACATGTCCCCCGGCGATGCGCAGCGGTGCGATCCGACCGGGCGAGGTTGCCAGCCGGCTCGCCGGGGCGAGCGCGTGGAGGAAGGCGAGCCGGAGTGCTGCCGCGATCGGCGGGGCACGGAGATCGTCCTCGACCCGCTCCAGGATGGCGGCCAGCGCGGCCAGCTGCCGCGGGGTATGCAGGTCGAGCAGCTCGTCCGCCAGCGTCTCGCCGCCCTCGAGCACGGGGAACCGGTCGCGGAGGCGCGCCCGGACATCGGCATCCTCGGGTTCCGCGACGCTGCGCGCCACGTCCTGCGCATCGACCGGCGCCTGGCGCAGCTCGGCGCCACCGAGCTGGTCGCGACAGACCCGGCAGTGGTAGTGCTTGCGCTCCGGCTGCGGTCCCGCGGGTCGGCCATCCTCGTCGACGCGCTCGACGGCCCAGGTGACCTCGTCCAGGATCACCGGGCGGTCGCAGGTCGCGCAGTGGCTCGCGAATCGATCGCCGATCGACGCCTTGAGGCTCGAATCGCGACGGGCCGAGGCCGCGAGGGCCTGGACCGCCGCATCGAGGTGGCGCAGGTCCGGTGGCCTGAGCACGATCTCCGCCAGCAGGCGATCGAGCGGGGTCGTCTCGAGGCTCACCGCCTTGCGCTGGCGGTCGATGGCAGCCCGGGCAATCCAGCCGCCGCGCCCGAACATGTCCAGCACGATGTCGCCCGGGCCCGAGCCGGCGTCGAGACGCGCCGCGACCAGCGTGGGAGGTGGCGGTGGCGCGAACCGCTCGAACGCCGGGAGACTGAACCCCGGCTCGGCACGCAGGAGCATCGCTCGGCCGACCATCCGCCCGATTGTCGCAGAGGTGTCGCGATGGCGGAAGGGCGGTGCCGCCGAGGTGTCGTGCGTGCCGCCGGCTCAGCGTCCGGCGCGGCCACTCCCCGGGGTTCGGCGCGGCCGTGCCCGGATCACGTCGCCGCCCGGGGTCCGGCGCGTGCCGCCGGCTCAGCGTCCGGCGCGGCCGCCAACGGGACCACGCCGCAGCCCGACCAGGCCAGGTCCGTGTCAATGAGTATCCAGGCGGCTGTTCGACCGCTCGGTAGGCCCTTCCTGGCGTCAGTTCGGGTCAGCCAGCCGCCTCAGGCCCAGGTGTCCCAAGTTCGAGCCATGCGCGTGCGCCGGCCATGACGTACAGGCGCGTGGATCCTCGATGACACAAACCGGGTCAGCGGAGAACGGGGTCGGGTGAGAACGGGGTCGGGTGAGAACGGGGTCGGGTGAGAACGGGGCGCCAGAACGGGGTCGCGCCAGAACGGGATCGGGTCCCGGGTGGGCGTGAGCGTCGAGCGGGCGGGCAGGGCCCCATGCCGAGCGGGCCGGCCCGGCCGCATGCCGAGCGCTCGCCGGCTAGGACTCGTCGAGGTCGTCCGCCTCTTCCTCGAACGCTTCGTCGGTCGTCTCCTCGGGCGGCAGCACGCGGTCGAGGTTCTCGATCTCCTCGTCCTCGATGTCGTCCTCGAGATCGTCCTCGAGCTCCTCCTCCTCGCGAACCAGCGTGCCCTTGGTGTATGGCCGCAGGTCCGTCGACTTGGCGGCGGTCGGGAAGCTCACCTTGCCGTAGTTGCGGGGATCCTGGAACACCTCGCGGATGATCAGCCGAACATCGCGGTCGCCCAGCGAGGTCACGCCGGCGAGGTACTTGTTGCCGTCCGCCATGAGCTTGAGCAGGCGCGCCGCGACGCGCGGCTCGACGACCCCGATCCGGATGCCGTTGCTGATCGCGATCAGCCGGTTGGACTCGGGGATCAGCTCGACCGCATCGCCCGGGTTGACCTGGGCCAGCTCCGCCGGACGGGCGAGGTTGGTGAGGTGCGCGAACCCGGTCTTGCCCGTCTCCTCGACGAAGATGCTCACCGGCGCCTTCGATCCCTGGAGGGCCGGGACCGTCTTCTCGCCGGCTTCGACGAGCAGGACCTTGAGGCGGTCGATGTTGCGCTCGGCAATCCGGTTGGTCGGATCGAGGGCCAGCGCCTTCTGGTAGTGCTCGCGGGCGGTGCCCAGCTCGCCCAGCTCCCAGAGCGCCTTGGCAAGCCGGTTCTCGGCCTCGGAATCCGCGCCGAGCTCGAGCAGCCGGCGGTTCGTCTCGGCCGCATCGTCCCAGCGGGCGGCCGACGCGTGCGCGATCGCCTGGTCGGCCAGCTGGCGCTTGAGACGCATCTGGCCTGCGGGCGTCTGGGCGGCGGCATCGATCTCGGGGAAGGTCACGGAGTGGTCGTCCTTTCGGTCCTTCGGACCGCGGGAGGCATGCGACGCATCGACAGACGCGTCGAAATCGGCATCACCGCGGGCACGTGTTTCTAGCACCCGCCGGGGATCGCGTCAAACGCGCAGCCGGAGGTTCCAGGCGATCACCACCGCGGCGAGGGCAAACAGCAGGACCGTCTCCCACAGGAACCGCGGGTCGCGCCGCCTCGCCGGGGCCGTGCCGTGGAGCGCGTCCCACAGGTAGAACACCAGGGTCAGCACCGCCGGTCCGACCAGGCTCGAGAGGTTGACGGCGCGCGTGGCGCCGGCGGCGACCGCGATCACGATCGCGTAGGTCAGGGCCGACCGTGCGGCATCGCGGGTCGTGCCGTAGCGGAACGTGGCGACCCGGTATCCCAGCAGCAGCGCCAGCAGCGCGTCGTCGAGCGCCAGGACCGCGAGCCAGCCCAGCGACAGGGCGTGGCCGGTCCCGACCGCAGGTCCCGCCCCGCCCACCTCGACCAGGCCGCCGGGAACGAGCGCCGCGATGCCGGTGAACGCGAGGAATGCCGTGACCACGGCCGCCAGCAGAACCCGCGACCGGTCCGCCTCGGTGACGCCGCCCGTCTGGCCGATCAGCCTCATCTCGAGCGCGACCACCCGGTCCAGCAGGACCGCGAAGGCCGCCAGCGACGGCACCAGGCCCAGCCCGGCCGGCACCAGCTGGATCGCCGCCGCCGCCCCGCCCGTCAGCACGGCCGGGATCAGCAGGCCGTCGAACCCGCCTGACTGGCTCCGATCGCGGCGCAGCACGCCTGCCCCGGCAAGGAGCATCGCCAGTGGCAGCAGCCCGGCCATGAGGAACGCATCCCCACGGTCAACCAGGCGCGCCATCGCGACCAGCACGACCGCCACGAGCACGAGCTCGCGTCGCGCCAGGACCAGCGACTCGTCGGGGAGGCTGACCGTCATCGGGGCGATCCTATCGCCCCCGGACGCGGGCGGGCTTGCCGGCCGCCCATGCGAGGAGGTCGTCGCGGCTCCGGGTGTTGACCACGTTGTCCGCCTCGACCCATCCCCGCCGCGCCTGGTCGACGCCCCAGCGGACGTACTCGAGCTCCGCGATCCGGTGGGCGTCGGAGTCGATCGAGAGCACGCAGCCCGCTTCGACCGCGCGACGAGCCCGCTCCGCCGAGAGGTCGAGCCGGTGCGGCGAGCCGTTGATCTCGAGTGCGGTTCCGGTCGCCGCCGCGGCCTCGAACACGGCGTCCCAGTCGAGGTCCAGGTCGTCCCGGGACTGGATCATCCGGCCGGCCGGATGGGCGATGACGTCCACGTGCGGGCTGCGGATCGCGTTGAGCGTCCGGCGGGTCAGGTCGGCGCGGGACTGCCGGCGGGCGACGTGAACCGAGGCGACCACGAGGTCGAACCGGGCGAGGAGGTCGTCCTCGTAGTCCAGCTGCCCGTCCGCGCGGACCTCCAGCTCGCAGCCGTGGAGGAGCCGGAAGCCCCCGGGATCGGCGCCCGCGGGAAGCGTTCCGTCAGCCTCTTCCGCGGCGAACCGCGCATTGAGCGCCGCGATGATCCCGCGCTGCGCCTCCACCCGATCCGGGTCGAGCCCGTGCGCGATCGCGAGGCTTCGCGAGTGGTCGGTGAGCACCTGGTAGGCGTACCCCGACGCGCGTCCCGCTGCGGCCATCCGCTCGATCGTGTCGACGCCGTCGCTCCACTCGGAGTGCGTGTGCAGGTCGCCGCGCAGGTCGCCGCGCGCGATGAGCCGCGGCAGCCGGCCGTCGCGGGCGGCCTCGATCTCGCCCCGATCCTCGCGCAGCTCGGGCTCGACGAAGGCAAGGTCGAGGAACCGGTAGACACCGGCCTCGTCGGGGAACGTCCGGAGGTCCGCGCCGTCCCCGGACAGCGGCTGGCTGTCATCCCCCAGCCGCACGAACCCCTTCTCGGAAAGGCTCCAACCGCGCTCCCGGGCGAGCCCGCGGAGGTGGACGTTGTGCTCCGCCGATCCCGTGAAGTGGACGAGGTAGCTGCCGGCCTCGCCCGGCGGCATGACCATCAGGTCCACCTGCGGGCCGTGCAGCAACCGGACGCTCGCCTTCGCACCGCCCGCGCCCAGCACCTGGTCGACGCCGGCCAGGCCGGTGAACCGGTCCACGACCGACGCGGGATCGTCGGTCTCCACCAGCAGGTCCAGGTCGCCGACGGTCTCGCGCCGCCGGCGCAGCGACCCCGCCTGGACGATCCGCCGCACGCCGGCGACGTCGGACAGCTGCGCCACGAGCTCGTCCGAGCGCTGCTGCGCCCGGTCGAGCAGGAGCCGCTGGGGGCGCGACTCGAGCTGCGCGATCCCCTCCAGGATCCGCGCCTCCGTCCCGACCGACAGTCCACGGAGCCCGCGCAGGTGCCCCGCCTCCGCGGCGCGGCGGAGGTCGTCGAGGCTCTCGATGCCCAGCCCCTCGTAGACCAGGCGGACGGTCTTCGGGCCCACGCCCGAAATCCGGAGCAGGCCGACCAGGCTGGCCGGAATCTCGGCACGAAGGCGGTCGTGGACGGCCATCCGCCCCGTGGTCGCCAGCTCGGTGATCTTGTCCGCGATCGCCTTGCCGACGCCGGGGATCGGCCGCCTGTTTCCGGCCGCGTACGCGCTCCCGACGTCGAACGGGGCGCGGGCGATGGCGTCGGCGGCACGGTGGTAGGCGACGGTCTTGAACACCAGCTCGCCCTTGACCTCGAGGATGTCGCCGATCTCGTGGAACACCCGGGCAAGGTCGCCATTGGTCACCGGATGTGCCGCTCCGGACGGGGCCGGGTCGCGTCCGCCCGGTCCATCGGGCGGATCCGGGACGGGATCCGGCCCATCGGGTCCGGCGTTCTGGCCGAGGTCGGGCTCGCGCTTGCGCGGCGTGCGGGGCATGCCTGCATGGTACGAGGCCGGAGCGGTGGCACGGACGGGCGCCGCGCCGTGCGGTCAGGAGCCCGGCAGCCGGTGACCCATGCTCAGCTGTCGACCCGCTGCGCTCAGGGTTCGACGCTACGCCGCGACGACGCGATCGCGACCGGCCCGCTTGGCCCGGAACAGCGCCCGGTCCGCCGCATCGATCACCATGTCGAGCCCGACGTCCGGCAATTCGGCAACCGACACCCCGACCGACACGCTCACCCCGGGCACGCCCAGCCGGCGCAGGTCGAGCCCGGCGACGGACCGGCGGACCCGCTCACCGACCTCGAACGCGATCTCGGACGTCGGGTTGCGGAGCAGGACCGCAAACTCCTCGCCGCCGAACCGTGACGGCACGTCACCCTCGCGAACCGCCCTGGCGATCGCCTGGGCGACCTCCCGCAGCACGTGGTCGCCCACGCCGTGGCCGAAGGTGTCGTTGAGCCGCTTGAAGCGGTCGATGTCGATCATCAGCACGCCAACCCGATCTTCGGCACGGCGTCGCCGCGACAGCAGGCCCACGTACTCGTCGAAGTACCGGCGGTTCGGCAGGCCCGTCAGCGCATCCGTCGACGCCCGTGTCTCGGCATCGCGGAGCGAGTACACCCGAGCCAGCGCCGCGGACGCCTCGACCGCGGACGCGGCGAGGATCCGGTGCGCGCTGGCCGGCCATGGCCCGCTCGTCCGACGCGACAGGACGATCGCGCCCTCGACCCTGCCGTCGACCCGCAGCGGCGCCGCGAGGAGGTTGCTCAACCCGTAGGCGTCGCGGAGCCGGGCGGCGATCCGGTCCGCGATCCGCTGCTCGGCACCATCGCGGGCCAGCGATGCCTGGACGATCCGCCGGGTCTGCGGTGGCGCGACCGCGACCGTCGTGCCGCCGGGCTCGCGATCCGGCTGGGCGCGCACCCGGAGCGGCATCTGGCCCACAGGCGCGGTGGCACCGGAGCTCGCGGCCCAATCGGCACTGATCCCGAGCGGTGCGAGCTGCGGATCCCCGTCGGGTTCCGGCCCCATGGGCACCGGCGTGAGCCGCCGGCCACGGGCGGCCGCGACGGCGAGCCGCACCTGCGCCTGCTCGTCGGCCGGATCCTCGAGCTCTGTGAGGGGCAGCGTCGTCCGCGACGCCGGGGCACCGGCTCGCGTGGGTGTCAGGATGGCCTCGAGGTTTCGAGTGTCCGGGCGGCGGCGGACGACCGCGACGTGATCGGCGCCGGTCCCCGCCCCCAGCTCCTCGGCGATCGACGCGACGATGGCGTCCGGGGATGCGGATCGCGCGAGACCGCGCAGGATCCGGGCGAACGACTCCGCCTCCGTGCGCCGGTTGCCCTCGAGACCGGCCACCGCCTCGCGCTCACGAATGGCGGCGAGCCCGACCAGGGCGACCAGGGCGAGGACGACCAGGTCGGCGGGCCGCGGATCGAGGGCCAGCCGCAGGACCTCGATCGAGCCCAGGGCGACGAACAGGAGGACGAACGGTCGCCGGGTCAGCGAGCGCAGATCGATGCGCCGCCCGAGGCCGCCAGGATTCCGCTCGTCGAGTGTCACCTGGAACTGAAGGATGGGGCCCGGAAGGGCGCCGGGCAAGTGGGCATCCCAGTACTCTCGGCGGGCAGGGTCCTGGTACTTCCGTACCCGTCAGTCGGGACCGGACGTCACCCCACCGGCCTCAACCGGAGGCTGCCCGGAATGCAGCTCGGACCCGCGACCCGCCATTCGTACCGGCCACTCGGGTCGCCCGTCCACGCCGGAGGCGGTCGCGGCCGGCGAGGTCGAGACAACGTCGCCATCGGACCCCGCCGTCGCCTGGTTGCCGCCGCGCGCCTTGGATCCGTACAGCGCGGCGTCCGCGATCGAGATCAGATCGGTCGCCGTACGGCCGGCGTCCGGGTATGTCGCGATCCCGATCGAGGCACCGATCGGGAACGGCCGCCGCCCGTCGGCGGAGAAGGGCGAGGCCTGGAAGGCATCGAGGATGCGGCTGGCCGCACGCGCTGCGCCCTCGCGGTCGGTCTCGGGCAGGATCAGCGCGAACTCGTCGCCGCCGTATCGGGCGCCCACATCCGACTGGCGAAACGTCGCGCGGATCAGGTCGGCAACGTGGACCAGCACACGGTCTCCGTACACGTGGCCGAAGGTGTCGTTGACCAGCTTGAAGTCGTCGAGGTCGAGCATCAGGACGCTCAGCGGCCGGCGCGTGCGGACGGCGCGGACGACCTCCTCGGCCAGGCGCTCGTGGAGATACCGGTGGTTGTAGAAGCCGGTCAGCGGGTCGCGGTCGGCCAGCTTGCGGGCCGTGTCGTACAGCCGCGCGTTCTGGAGCGCCATCGCGGCCTCGTGGGTCATCGTCCGGGCCAGCGTGATCGGCCCGGCGTCGGCCACCGGACGGCCGCGGAAGGTGAGCTCGACGAGGCCGATCGCATCTCCCTTCGCGATCAGCGGCAGCATCACCAGCCCGCCCATGCCTTCCTCGCGCAGCAGCTCCACCTCGGCGCGATCCGCGTCCGGGTCCTCGACATCGACGAACGCGATCATCCCCTCGGTGAGGACGCGGCGGGTAAGCGGGAACGGCGCGAGTGGATAGAACGCGGCCGCCTGCATCCCGGTGCCGACCGGGTATGCCCCGAGGCTGCAGACGCGGTCGTTGAGCTGATCCCAGTCGCTGATCTGCGCCTCGTCCGCGCCGACGGCGCGGGCGAGATGCTCGGCCATCAGGTCCGCCACGTCGTGCGGGTCAAGCGACCTGGCCAGGGCGCTGCTCATGTCGAGCAGCTGGCGGAGCTCGGCCGCGAGCCTGCGGGTCTCGACGAGCAGCGACGCGCCGGAGAAGGCGGTCGCGGCCTGGTCGGCGAGGATCATCAGCAGCCTGAGGTCGTCGTCGTCGAACTGGTCGAGGCCCAGCTTCGAGAGGGTGATCACGCCGACGAGGGTGTCGTCATGCCGCATGGGCACGACGAGCATCGATTCGTCGACGTCGTCGGTGCCCGGAATGGTGGCGGCGCGCGGATCGCGGCCGACATCGCCGATCCTGAGCGGGAAGCCGTTGCGGGCGACCCAGCCGGTAAGCCCCGTGCCCACCTTCGTCCGCAGGATGTCGAGATCGACCTTGTCGTAGGCACCGACGCGGCCCTCGAACGCGACGGGCACGAGCTCATCCGGCGCCTCGAGCAGGTAGACGCGCGCATTGTGGTAATCGATGACGCGCTGCGTCTCCTCGACCACCGCCCGGCCCACCTCGGCGGGGCTGAGGCTCGCGCTCATGCGCTTGGCGGCGCCCTGCAGCACCTGCAGCTGGCCGGCGCGACGCGCTTCCGCCGCCCTGGCCCGGCCAACCAGCGCCCCGGTGAGGAGGACCGTCCCCCCGATGGTGAGATCGAGGACGATGATCAGGTCCTCGATCGAGGATGGCCCACCTGCGACGGCCCAGCCGGCGACCCCGAGCGCCAGCGCCATCAGGCCGCCGATGAAGGCCACCACGTGGAGGCGTGACGTCTGGGGCGCCGCGCGGCGTCCCGACCGGAGGCGGCCCATGGCCACACGAAGGCGCTTCACGCTCCGGATGCTGGCAGCGCGGGGTGCCGCCGGGCACCACCTGAAGGTACCGGGCGCGGACGCCCGATGGCGACGCGTCCCCTGTTATTGCGCTCCCGGTTTGCGCCGCTAGCTGGCAGCGTCGTAGGTGACCTTCGTTCCGGTGGCGACGACCTGGATGAAGATCCGCCCGCGGACCAGGGTGACCTCGGTTCCTGCAGCATCGAAGAAGCGCGTGAGGCCGGCGGCCGTGTCCTTGCGCCAGGTGCCCACGATCACGCGGCCGTCCCGGAACACGAGTGCCTTGCCGGTCCCGATCTGGTCCAGCACCGGCCGCGCGTGCCCGCGCTCCGATTCCGGGTCGATCGACAGGCGCATGAACAGGACGACCACGTTGCGGGCCGTGACGCGCTTGCCATCGGCGGCATCGATCTGCGCCTTGCCGGCGACCGAACGCAGGTAGGCGTTGGTCTTCGCGTCATAGGTGTAACCGGTGGCGCCGTTGTTGTACGGGATCGTGATCGAGCCCTTCGTCGGGCGTTGGTCGGCGGGCAGGTCGTCGGCAAAGGTGCGGACGCCAACGTCCCCTGGCATCGTCGTCGGGGCCCCGTGCTTCACCGCCATCGCGCGGATCGCGGTGCTCGACGAGAAGGCGTTGTGGGGTGCGCTCCGCTTCGAGTCCCGGTGGAACGCGGACCCGCTGCCGGCCAGCGCATCGACGTTGTACAGGACCTTGCCGTCAAGCCCGGGCAGGAGCTTCAGCGTCTTCGCGTCGCCGCCGTAGTGCGCGAAGGCGGCCCGGTACTCGGACGCCCAGTTGACGAAGTACGGTCGACCGCTGCGAATGGCCTCGATCCGCGGTAGCGTCAAGCTCCTGGAACAGCGCCATGTACCGGTCCTCGCCGCCGTCCGCGGGCGCCTGGTACACGATCGACGCGGCGTTGAACCCGTACTGGGGGCGAGCTGCCACGCTGTCATCGATCATGACGGCGACGGGGAGGCGGCTCGCGGTCGCGGAGTTCGCGGGCAAGCCGTCGAGCCACGCGAAGCCGGGTGGCGGGGTCGGGGCGGGAGTCGGTGACGGGGTCGCGGTCGGAGCCGTGGTGGCGGTCTCCACCGATGACGGTATCGCCCCGTCGGAAGGTGCGGACGACGACACCTGTGGCGACGCCGTCGGCGGGTTGGACCCGCAGCCAGTCAGACTAAGGACGACCGCTACCCCTGCCAACGCCATCCGGAGCCCAGTGACGCGAACCAGGGCGCGATTGACGGCGCCACTGCCCACCTGCCACTCACATTTGCGCTGTCGTGGCCGCGCGGCCGCGTCGAAAGCTTCGCGATCAGGCTCAAGCATGTCGCCAATGTACGCCCGGCCGGGTATGCCCGGATCGGCCGATCGCCCGACTCGAGCTGCCTCGCGAGCGTCGAAACAGCCGTCGGATCGACTCATGGGACCCCAGGGTCGATGCAGCCCTGGCCCGCGGAACCCGAGGACGGCCTCCGCGCCACCGGCCCGCAGCACGCTCGTGTCGATGCAGTCGCCGCCCGCGCGGGCGGACAGGACGGGGCTCGCGAGTTTGTCGTCGACCCTGCGCCCCGCCCGAGAGGGCGATGTGGCGCTCGACGAGCTCACGCAGGCCGAGGCGTCCGAGCAGAAGGCCCCATTACACGTGGCGCCTCGTACGTGGTGCCCATCTCTCGTCGGTAAGCCTTCCGGTCAGCGCCTGGAACGTGGGCCCGGAAGCCCGGCGGCCACGCGCCTGGCCGGTCCAGCGCATACCGGTCACGGGACCGGCGGGGGCGCGGCAATGGGAGACGCCTCGACATCAATCAGCCGGGAGACCTCTTGCTCGAACGATGGCGATCCGAGGGCTTCCAGCGCCACGAGCCTCAAGACCTCTAGCACGCCGGGAACCCCACCTCTGGAGGAGACCCGCAGCTCAAGATCCACTGGCGATGGGACGTATTGGTCCATGTGGTAGGCAGGGCGAGAGATGAAGAAGCCGATCACCTCAGGGCTGGGTTCATTGGTACCATCGGAGGCGAGCCGACGCGTGTTCCCCATCGCCACGCTGAACAGTGCGTTGTACTCGTAGAACCGATAGGTCCTCCCCAACGCGTTGAACGCTGTTGCGGAGTCGACGACCCTGATATGTCGCGCAGCTCGCATTTCGGGGATCGTCCGCGCCGCAGCGATCAATGCCCTTTGCTTGAACCAGTCCGCTTGATAGGCGACCAGAGTGCGCGCGTCGGCAACGGCGGACATGCCCAACAGGAGCCCCACCGCCACGCCGAATGCCGGTCCGATCAGCCCGGTGCCTTTCGCGCCTCGCGCGGCAGCTGCTGCGAGGAGGGCGGCACCGAGTGGCACGAGGAGTTGATGGCGGCTCGACCAGTCCCAGACCGTGGGCACTTTTCCGACGGCGAGGTACGGAAAGACACCGAGACCGAGTGCCACGACGCCGACGAGGGCAAGGGCGAGGGCGGGCACCACGATGCCCCTTTCGCCTGCCGTGCTTTGCCGCAGGAGCCAGACCGCGACACCGGCGCCGACCGCGACGCCGAGGAGCCCGCTCACGGTGACCGCTCGACTCAAGGGCTCGAACAAGACCTGGCTCGGGATCGGGGGCAGCAAACCTGGAACGTCGGCCAGCCCCTGCGGTGTCAGCGTGTTGTATCCCTCGTAGACACCGCCCGGGGCGAAGAACGCTGACTTGAGGAGCCAGTAGGCAACCGGCAGCACGACGAAATCGACGTGCCGCAATACGAAGGACCGAAGTCGCACCGCCGCGGACTTCCAGACGATGAATGCGGCAAGAGCCATCGGCACGACGTAAAGGACCAACAAGGACGCCGTGAAGAACGAGCAGGCGTAGAGCCCAAGGGCACCCACGCGGCGTGCGTGGCCGCCATCCTCGAGGTAGCGAATCAGCAGCAACGTCGCTGCCAGAAAGGCGAGCAGAGAAATGCCGTACGGGAGATCGGCCAGCGCGACCCTCGCGTAGTTGACCGGGAGGACTGCGAAGGTCAACGCAGCCACAAGGGCATCCATACGGCTCAGGCCGGGAGCCCGGCGAAGAATCGCGTGCAGGGCCAGCGTGGACAGCAGGTACGCGCTGAACACGATGATGTGGCCGACGAGCCCGGGCAGCGGCATCGAGACGAGGGCCGCGGAGAAGAATGCGACCCACGGCACCGCCCCGATCTCCCGCAACCCCAACGCCAACGACGCGGGTGACACGCCGACGGACGTCCAGTCATCCCAGTAGATGCCCCAATTCACGACGAGCAAACCCCAGGCGAGGGTGTACGCCAACACGATCATCAGGCGGTCGCGCCGCACGGGATCGCCACGCACAAACGCGATCGAGGCCGGCTCAGCGAAGGAGCCGGGCGCAGAGCCCTCAGTCACGGGGCTGGAGACCCGAGCACGCGCAAATGCGAAGTGCCCTGGCCGTGAGCCCTTACTCCAGTTCTCCGGTCGACAAGGTTTGCCGCGACCTGACCCACCTGCGCCCCGAGCGTGCCGAACCAGTTGGGCAACTGGTCGAAGACGGTTGCCGTCAGGATCCTAACGGGCATGGCGATGGCGACAGCCGCTCTCCCGCGGCCCGGCGCGCAGCCGCCCAACGCCCAACATTGAACCTGGAGCTTCGCGAGCACTGGTGGTCGGTTGTTCATGGTCCACGCTCACGCGGCGTGCTCGGGCCGTCAGGGAGTTGCATGCCTCGGGACCTCAACGGCGCGGCGGTGCCCCGCCGCCCCACAGTAACAAGCGCAATCCTAATCGGCGACGAGGCCGAAGAAAGCTGAGAGGCGGAAGAAGGCTGATCCGTGCCGACCTGACACGGAAGCGCCATGGGGCCATAACCCCATAAGGCTGGCAACTGACGCGAGGCTCTCAGCAGTAGGGGCTCGCCCTTGGAACAACCCGTGGGGGGACCCTCCTCCGGTACTATCAACTGCGCGTTTGGGCGAAGTGCCGCCGAGGACGCGGGAGCCCTGACGGTCCGTATCAACCTGTCGCCGGTGCCACAAATGGCAGACGTCAAGGCCTCCCAACTTTATCTGGCCTGGCTGGATCAGGCACGTTTAGTGGCGATTGCTGGCGTGGTAGCGATCCACGTCGCGTCGCCCCTGCTCTCGAATCTGGACCCTCACCATCCGGGGCGATGGTGGGTCGCAAACGCGGTTTTCGCGGTAACCCGGTGGACGGTGCCGGTGTTCGTGATGATCAGCGGAGCGTTGGCGCTCCAGCCACGCTCCGCGGGGACGCTCTCGTATTACAGGCGGCGAATTCCGCGAATCAGCGTGCCGCTGATCGCTTGGTCGATTCTCTATTGGGCGTTCCTCGTCGTAATCCAACGACAGGCCCTCGACCCGATCTGGCTGCTGAGATCGATGCTTGCGGCGACCACCTATGGGCACCTCTACTTCCTGGCGATCCTGCTGGGCCTTGCGTTGGTGAGCCCGGTCCTTGCAGCGTTTTGGCGGGTCGCGGATCGACGAGAAAGGCTTGCTGTCGCAGCGTTAGCCCTCTGCATGGGTCTCGCGTTTCGCCTGTTCCAGGAGCTGCGGGATCGGCAGCGTCGCTCTCATCGACTGGTGGCTGCCGTTCGTCGGCTACTTCCTCGCGGGTGCCCTGATCCGCGACATGCGACCTTCGCGGGCGCGCCTCATTGGTGGAGTCACGGTCTTTGCAGCGAGCGCAATTCTCACTGGTATGAACGCCTGGCTGGCGCGGACCTCAGGGAGCCCGCTCTCGCTTGGCCTCACCTACTCGTACCTGGGACCGCTCGCGATCGTGAATGCCGTGAGCGCATTCGTCGTGGCATCCAACCTTGGAGCCGCCCCGGTACCTCAGCGCCTGCTTCGATCATTGGCGATGCTCGTCATGGGCGTGTATCTCGTCAACCCGATGTTGGTCGCAGTCATGGCAACTGTAATCGGGGCTCCCCAAACTACGGCCACCGCAATGGCATATGTCGCGCTTGGCACGCTGGTCGTCCTCGGCGCATCGGCGCTGATCGCAGCCTCCGGCGCACGAGTACCGCTGCTTCGACGGATCTTCGTTTAGCCGGCGCGCGTAGGCCGGAAACAGCTCGATGCTCGATGGCGCCCATACGTCACGCGACTGAGACGCGCAGCGCCTCGATAACACGGCTCTGTGCCTCGTGGCTCAGCGAGGACGACGAAGGCAGACTGATTGCGGCTGCGAAGGCCCGTTCTGCGGCCGCACCCCCAAGTCGCGCAGCGTCAGAATAGGGCGCGAGAGTGTGGATCGGTGTCCAGATCGGTCTTGCATCTATCGCGCGCTCGGCGAGTGCATCCAGGACGCGGTCCCGCTCGGAGGCATCTGGAGTGGCCAGACGAGCCGTATAGAGCCAGAAGCTCGGATCCGCCCACGCCGCCCGGGCCGCAGGCCGCAAGCCGGGTATCGTGGCGATCGCCTCGTCGTAGCGGGCAGCCAACGCTCGTCGCGCAGCAAGCAGGCCCGGGAGTTGCTCGAGCTGGGCCACGCCAAGGGCAGCGGCAAGATTCGATAGGCGGTAGTTGTAGCCAACCGCGTCGTGGTTGTAGGCGCGGCCCGGCACACGCGCCTGGGTCGAGAGGTGCCTCGCCGCGTTGGCGAGGGCCTCGTCATTCGTCGTTACCATGCCGCCGCCGCCAGTGGTGATCAGTTTGTTGCCATTGAAGCTGAAGCAGCCGACACGGCCAACAGAGCCGATGACGCGCCCTGCCAAGGCACCACCAACGTATGTCGCGCCGAGGGCTTCCGATGCGTCCTCGATAATCGGCACGCCGTGCTGCTCAGCGGCGCCAAGGATGGGCTCCAGGTCCGCCGGGTGGCCGACCAGGTGAACCACTTCGATTGCTTTGGGCTGCCGCAGACCAAGTCTGGCTCTCCGGTTGAGCTCATCAACCACGATCCCGGCGTCGATGTTGAGCGTCGCTTCCTCGCTATCGACCAGCACTGGTGTGGCGCGCTGGTATCGGATCGGGTTGGCGGACGCGATGAAGGTCAGGGTCGGCACGAAGACCTCGTCCCCGGGCCCCACATCGAGGGTTCGCATGGCTAGATGCAGCGCTGCCGTGCCGGAGGCACAGGCCACGGCGTAACGGCTGCCTACTGCGGAAGCGAACTCGTGTTCAAACCGATCGACGAACGGTCCGACGGAGGACACGAAGTTGGTGTCGAGACACTCGCGCAGGTATCGCTCCGCGTTCCCTCCAAGCGTCGGCTCGGCCAGCGGGATCCGCGGAAGCGGCTCAGAGCTGGGCACGATCGACATCACCGGGTTCGGGGTGAGCTCGCATCCAGTCAATCGTCTTCTGGAGACCATCCTCCAGGCTCGTGAGTAGCCTCCCAGCCAAGAAGCTGGCCGGCACGGGTCGGGTCGGACTGCAAGACGAGCACCTCGCTCGCCGGGGGCCGTAGCCGGTCGGCATCCTCGACGGGGACGGCGTCGATGCCGACAAGGCGGCAGGCGACCTCGAAGAGATCGCGGATCGACTCGCTCCGTCCCGTTCCGAGCTGGATCGTCGCACCCTCGATCCCCGGCGCCGTCGCCGCCCGGACGAAACCATCCACCGTGTCGGCAACGTAGGTCATGTCGCGGCGTGGATCCAGACGACCGAGGCGGACCTCCGTGCGGCCTGCGAGCAGCTGGCGAAGCATCGTGGGCAGGACGGCGCGCGTTGACTGGCGTGGCCCGTACGTGTTGAACGGGCGGAGTACGACGGCTGGCAGCCCGAAGCTCCGGTGGTAGGCGAGCGTCAACTGGTCTGCTGCCACCTTGGTTGCCGCGTACGGCGACTGCGCGTTGAGCGCGTGCTCCTCGGTGATCGGGAGCGACGTCGGCGTTCCGTAGACCTCGCTCGTGCTCGTGACAATGAGGCGCCTGACTCCGGCCCTTCGGGACGCCTCGAGAACATTGAGCGTCCCCGGACGTTCGTGTCAACGAATGACTCGGGGGCCAGCGTATGAGTACGGGATTGCGATTAGCGCAGCGAGGTGGAACACGATCTCGACGCCATCGGATGCCTCGGCAACGAAGCCCGCGTCGCGAATGTCGCCAAGCCGCACGTCCACTGCGGCCCGAACCTCCGGCGGCGACTCGTCGAGCCAGCCCCAGCTCCCGCGCGATGTGTAGAGGCAGAATGCTCGAACGCGGGCGCCCTCGGCAACCAGTCGCTCGACGAGGTGGCTGCCGATGAACCCGTCGGCCCCGGTCACAAGGACCGGAGCATCGCGAAGGGTCATGCGTCGCCGCCTCCTCGGGCTCGCTCGAGCTGTTCCCGCTGACCGACGTCGATCCAGTCGTCTTCGATCTCGAAGGCACCGACGCGCTCGCCGCGGTCAAGCGCGTCACCGATCAGGTCGGGCATCGCAAGCTGCTGTCCGGGCTCGACGCGAGCGACCAGCCGTGGGGAAGGGCATAGATGCCGGTGTTGACGTCGCGTGTCAGCGCCGGTTTCTCCTCGAGCCGCAGGACTCGGTCGCCGTCACGATCCACGCACCCGAACGGGACTGCATGGACGTAGCGGCGGATGCCGATCGTCGCAGCGCGGTCGTCGGCGACGTGCGCGTCGAGGAGCCCTCCGAGGTCAGCCTGGGTCACGAGGTCGCCGTTCATGACAAGGATGGGCTCCTCGGGCGCTCCGGGAGGAGGCCGAGCGCTCCGCCGGTTCCGAGCGGTTCTCCTCGCGCAGATACTCGATCTGCGCCCGAACGGGCCCGTCGCCAAAGTGCGCCTCGATCTGATCGCCGAGGTACCCGATGGCGAGGTAGATCCGATGGATGCCGTGGCCAACGAGGTGCAGCACGATCCGCTCGAGGATCGGCCGGCCGGCGACTCGGAGCATGGGCTTGGGGACGGTCTCGGTCAGGGGCCGCAGCCGAACACCGCGGCCCCCGGCCATAACCACAGCCCATTCGGACGGTCGATCGGGGCAAGAACCTCGTCCAGCAGGTGGAGCGCAACGGGCGGCCCGCCGTCGACCACCGGGACGGCGCCGATCCGGCGGGCACGCATCAGCTCCAGGACCTGCGCCCGACCCTCGCGAGGCGAAGCGGCGACGAAGTCGCTCGTCAGATGAGGGCCGAGGGATCGTCCAGTCCAGCCCCGCGGAGAAGCGCCCGTCGGATGTCACCGTCCGTCGCCACGCCGGTTAGTCGGCCATCCTGCTCGACCGCGAGCACGATCCGCCGCGCACCGGCGTCGAGAGCTTGCATGGCATCGCGAAGCGTTCCGTTGGCGGAGATGACGGAACTTGCGAACGGCTCCATCAATGCGTGCCACGCGGTCGCGCTGGCAATCCCAGGACGGTCGTCCCGGGAGGGACGTTGGACACCACGATGGCCCCCATCCCGATGATCGCGTTCGCCAACGATGGGTGGTCCCTGATCACGCAGCCCATCCCCGCAAAGACCCCGTCGCCGAGCTTCGCACCCCCGCCGACGATGGCCCCCGGGCCGATATGGGAAAAAGGACCGACGACCGAGTCATGCTCCACAACCGCGTGAGTGTTGATGATCGCCTGGGGCCCGATCTCAGCCCCCGCATTCACAACCGCGCCAGCGAGCACGACGGCCCCCGGACGAAGGACGGCCGCGGAGAAACCCAGGCGGCCGGGTGCACAATCGTGGCCCAAGGGCCGGCGCCGGCCATGTCGTACCGAGCAGCAGCGGCGCGACGGGCGACAGGCGGACCGATCCCGCCAATACCCAGCATCAGGGTCGCACGACGGTCCGGCGGAACGCCCGCCACCGAGGCCAGGTATGCCGCGTCATCACCCAGATGCGCCACCCCGAGCAGGGACCGAGTCCGCTCGGCGGGATCGATGTCGATGATCCCGACCACGTCCCAGCCGCCACTCTCACGCGCGGCGTCGACGACGACCCGAGCGTGCTCTCCCCCTCCGACCACGATCAGTGGCACGGGTCACCCGCCCTGCCGCCTGCCAGACCTTGCGAGGCGGTAACGGCGGCGACCATGCCGCGATGATACCGGCGATCCGTTCGCCGGCCCGGCCATCCTTCCGGGTGGATGAGCAGCCGCGACGGTGCCCCGGAAGGCGGGCAGCAGAACTCTTCGGAGGGCACCCGCAATCGCCTCAGGCTCCGCCGCAACGTCGACCACGTCTACTTCCCGGCGTCGCCCGGCCTGACGATCGCCGACGTTGACTACCGGCAGATCAACCACCGGCGCTTCGATCAGGCCGCTCGAACTGTTACCGAGCATCGCGTCGGCAATCCGCATCAGACCCCAATAGCGCCGCCCGCCCAGCGCCTCGAGAATGACGGCGCCCCGGGAGAATCAGGTGGTGGGAGTGCCAACATGGCGCCGAATCGCAGCGCCTCCGGGATCTGAGTTCGGCAGGGTGACCACGTAGGTCGCCGGAATCGCCGACATCGCAGTGATCACGGGATACACGACCGCGGCCGGGTCCGAGCTGAGCGTGGTCGGATGGACCGTGACGAGCACGACCGGCGCCCGGAGCGGCCGCCCGAGCTCGGGCTCGAGGGATGCCCGATCGGGGAGGTCGCTGCGGAACGCGGAGTCGAGCCCCGGCGCGCCGACGACATGCACAGTTGCAGGGTCTTCGCCCATGGCGATAACCCGCCGGGCATGGTCCGGGTGGCTCACGAGATGGAGGTGAGCCATCTTCGTGATGGCATTCCTGAGTTGATCATCGAACGCTCCCGCCGTCACCTCGCCCCCGTGCAGGTGGACGATCGCAACCCGCTCCAGGGTTGCGGCCAAGGCCGCTGCAGCCGTCTCGAGCCGGTCGCCAGCGAGCACCAGCGCATCGAGGTCTGCCTCGGATGCCACCAGCGACGAGTTCGAGTGCCCGGGCGGCCTGGATCGCCGCCGGCGGGTCGTCATCGGGCCACCCGTCGAGCCACGGGAGCTCAGCCGCAGGGCTGAAACCGTCTTCCTGCACGATTGAGATGGTGCGCCCGTGCCGGCCCGAGAGGTGCATCCCCCCGACCAGAAGCACAAGCTCCAGCTTGGTCGCCTCGCGATTGCCGCGCAGGTTGACCGCAGGATCCCCCAGTCCTGGCGACCCGTGGTGAGAACTCCGATCCGGCGGGTGCGGGTATTCATTCAGGGCCGTCGGCGAGGTCGTCAGGCCGGATCAACGTACCGGCCACAACCGTGCGCGCCACACGTCGGCCGACCACTGACGGGACCTCGCGGGGCGGGATCCCGGTGCCGGGACGAAGAGCCACCACGTCCCCGCACTCACGCCCCCGCGCCCGTGGCCAATGGCCCAGTGCAGGCTGCGCCGTGCCACCGATGCAACCTCCAGTTCCGCCGCGACGGGGACCTTCTCTCCGTTGCCCCGGGCAGCCTCGACGCCTCGGATCGCGGCGACCATTGCCTTTAGCTCCTCGGGCTCCAGCGACGCCGCATGATCAGGGCCATGAAGCCCCCGGTCGAGGGTGACGTGCTTCTCCAACAGGTCGGCACCGAGCGCGACCGCGGCGATGGGAAGTCCGATGCCGGGGGTGTGATCTGACCAGCCCGCGGGAACTCCAAAGGCTGCACGCAGCGTCTCGATTGCGCGCAAGTTGGCATCTTCCGGGCGTGCAGGATATGCCGACACGCAGTGGAGGAGCGCGGCCGGCGGGTCGCCTGCGGCGGCGATCGCCTCGACAGCGTCCGCGACCTCGGCCATGGTTGCCATCCCGGTCGATACGAGGAGCGGCCGCCCCTTCCTCGCGAGATACGCGAGGAAGCCCGTGTTGGTCAACTCGCCGGAGCCCACCTTGAATGCGGGCACATCGAGGTCCTCCAGCAGGTCGGCGGAGCCCTCATCGAAGGGGCTGGAGAGGAAGACCATTCGTCGCTCGCGCGCATGGGCTTGCAGGGCGGCCCAAGTCTCCCGCGGAAGCGCGAGTCTGGCCAGCATCTCGCGCTGGTCGGCCGCCCCTTCTCCCGCCGCGCGCTGGTAGGCGGCTGTCGGCGCTCCGGTAGCTGCGAGTCGCGCCGGGTCAAACGTCTGGAACTTGACGACGTCTGCACCAGCATCGGCGGCGACGTCGACGAGCCTGTGCGCGAGTTCTGGATTGCCATTGTGATTGACGCCCACCTCGGCAATCACGAGGCAGCGGCCTGCGCCGACGGATCGATCGCAATTGAAAGCGTGCGCGGCCGCGCTCGCGCCAAGGCGTCGGCGACCTGCAGGTCCGCCTCTTCATCGACGTCGATGCTGCGGTCGGCGGGGACGACGAAGGCCCCCGTACGCCCGCTGATAACAAAGCGACCGGCTGATTGGAGCGCGTCCGGGCCGATCACATAGAACGCGCCCGAGAGCACTAGCGATGGTTCGTCGGGCGGATGTCCGACAATAACCCCACTCTCGTCCAGAGTCTGGTGCCATGCCACAGGGTGGGTCGGCGTGACCGACACTACCGGGGCCCCAGTTTCATCGAAGCGGGCGATCGCAGCCACGATATCGGCCGGATCGTCAGTGGTGAGGTCGGCTGCAGCAGAACGACAGCACGGAAGCGCCGACCCGAGGCACGCCAACGTCGCCATGGCGTGGAGAGCGACATCGACGGACGTGCCGAGTCATCAGCGAGGGCCGCGGGCCTCAGCAGGGGACTTCGGCATGCCATGTCGAGGCGCACGCGGCGATGGCCGGGTCGTCCGTCGAGCAGACAACAGCATGGGGCCCGCCGGGGATCACGGCAGCGCCGGCCGCTCGTGCCGCACGGACCGTCCTGCGCCACGAGCGGGATTGCCCGCCACCAAGCGCATGTTCTTGCCTGGCGACGCGGCGGCTGCCTCCGCCGGGTCAGGCACGAGGAAGAGGATAGGCAGGGTCGAGAGTTGCATGCGCGAACGATCTTACTTGTGCGTGCCCTGCACGCGACGCGCGGGCGAGCAGGGCAACCTCGCGCTCCTCTATGCCTGCTTGGCGCGGCTAACAGGTCGTCCAGCCGCCGCTCGACGACCAGTCCGTGTCCAGTTACGTACTTCGAGAGATCGCTCGCCAGGAACGCCACCGCACCCTTGAAGTCGTCCTCGACGGCCATGCGGGCAAGTGGGGTCCGTGCCTCGTAGCGCGCCTTGAACGCGGCATCTTGCCCCCGTTCGATCCCGCCGCACACGATCGCGTTCACCCGGATCCGGGGCGCCAGACTCGTCGCCATCCACCTCGTTCAGGCCCATCAGCCCGGCCTTGCTGGCAGCGTAGGCGGCGGGATTGTTGAGGTCCGTTCCCTCGTAGAGTCGCCGGTCAGGTCCGACGACGGCGTAGATCGAGGCCACGTTGATGATCGAGGCAGCAGACGAGGTCGCGAGCAGGGGGGAGCACGCCTGGGCAAGTGCGAACGGCGCAATCAGGTTCACGTCGATGGCCTTGCGCCACGTACCCAACGACTGATGCTCGAAGGGAACCGCCCAGCCGGGCAGCCCGGACGTCCCGACCAGCGCGGCGTTGTTCACGATGACGTCGAGTCGCCCGAAGCGGTCCTCGATCGCGTCCGGAACTCTCCGGACCGCGTCGTCCCTGGCTAGGTCGACCGCCAGCGGCATCACATCCACGCCGTGGGTCGTCCGCAA
>CAVVNQ010000009.1:0-29525 GCA_963749705.1 uncultured Chloroflexia bacterium
GCAGCTCCTGAGCATCAAGCGAGGTCCCTCGGGCTTCCCGCCTCCGAGCGCGGCGGACTCGGCGGCAGCGGCCATACAATGCCGCGGACCCAGCCCGGTGACAGGCGGCGGCCCTTTCAAGAGCGATGCTGCCGCTGCCAAGGACCCCGCGATGCACGACGCCGCGCTGCTGGACTCCCGTGACACCCTCGGATGTCCGTGCGAGCTCGCCGCGCACCGTGGCGCCACCGATCCGGGTGAGAGCCGTCCGTGCACGCGTTGATCGCAGCGTTCCGGGTGAGCCTGCGCCGAAGCCGCGCGGACTGGCCGATCGTTGCCGCCGCCTGGCTGGTCACGCTCCTCGCTGCCGCCCTCGTCGCCGCAGGACCCGTGTACTGGGTTGCGGCCTCGTCTGCCGGCCTGGGACGGACGGTCGCCGACGCGCCGGCCGGCGACACCTCGATCGACGTGTCGCTCTACGGCACTCCGTCGCATGTCGCGGATATCGACGGCTCGATGGTGGCCGACCTCCGGCAGGCGATTGCGACCGTGGGCGGCAGCGTCCTGCGCGAGGTGCGGAGCAGCGCGACGCTCACGATCGCCAGCCGGCCATCGATCCGCGCCGGTGACCTCGCGACGCTGGGCTCGCTCGACGGGCTTGCCGACCACGCCACCCTGATCGACGGCAGCTGGCCGGCCGACCGCTCCGGTGCATCCGGGCCGATCGAGGTGGCGGTCGTCGACGCCGTCGCCAGCGAGCTCCGGCTGGCGGTGGGCGACGAGCTGTCGCTGGTGACCCAGGAGGGCAACGCAGCCAGGGTCCAGGTGCGCCTGGCGGGCATCTTCGCGATCGATTCGGTCGTCGACCCGTTCTGGCATGGCGACGAGCAGCTGACGTCCGGGATCGTGGACGGGGAGGGCTTCCGGACGTTCGGGCCGTTCCTGGCGACGTCGAACGATCTCCTGCTCCACACCCCCATCGTCTCGGTCCATGCCTGGTGGCGTGCGTACCCGGACCTTGCCCGACTGTCGGTGGACGACGTCGCGTCGCTGCGGGGCGCGCTCGAGGCCCTGCCCGACCGCCTCAGGATCGATACCGGCGAGGCGCCCTACATCGCGACCGGATTGCCCACCCTCCTGGGCGACGCCGAGCGCTCGATGCTGGTGAGCCGCACCAACATGCTGGTGCTCATGGCCCAGCTTGCGATCCTGGCCATCTACGCGATCATCCTGATCGCCTCGCTCCTCGTCGATCATCGGCGGGTCGACACCTCCCTCCTCCTGTCCCGCGGCGCCGAGCCCCTGCAGGTGGCGTCGCTGGCGCTCATGGAGGGGCTGATGCTCGCGATCCCCGCGGTGATCCTCGGCCCGTGGCTGGCGGTCGCCGCCGTGGCCGTGCTCGGCATCGCCGGACCGCTGGCCGACATCGGGCTCAGCCTCCAGCCGCGGGTCACCGTGGACGGGTACGTGTTCGCCGGCGCCATCGCTGGCGTGTGCGTGGCGCTTCTTGTGCTGCCCGCGTTCCTCGCCGCGCGCAGCTTCGCGGCCGAGCAGCGCGGGCTCTCCCGGCAGGAGACGCGCACGTTCGGCCAGCGGATGGGGCTCGACATCGCACTCCTGGCGATCTCCGGGATCGGGCTGTGGCAGCTGCGGCTCTACGGAGCGCCGCTGACGCGCACCGTCCAGGGCAGCTTGGGCCTCGATCCGCTGCTCGTGGCCGCGCCCGCGATCAGCCTGCTCGCGGGCGGTGTCCTGGCATTGCGCGTCCTGCCGCTGCTGGCCCAGGGCGTGGAGGCTGCGGTCTCGCGCCGGCGGGACCTGGTGGCCTCGCTCGGCACCCGCCAGCTGGCCCGGCGCCCGCTGCGCTACACCCGATCCGCGCTGATGCTCATGATCGCCATCTCGATGGGCGTGTTCGCCGTCTCGTACGCGGCGACCTGGTCCGGCTCGCAGCGCGACCAGGCTGCCTACCAGGCGGGAGCCGATGTCCGCGTCGTGCCGGGTCACGCGCTCGGCGCCCTGCCCGCTTGGGCCCTCCCCGGCGAATATGCGGGGCTGGCCGGCGTCGAGCAGCTGTCGCCCGTCGAGCGGATCGCGAACGGCGTCTCGTTCGCGGCCGGCGCGGGCGACCTGCTCGGGATCGATGCCCAGACCGCAGCCGGGATCACGCTCCTCCGTGAGGACCAGGCGGCCCAGCCGCTGGGCGACCTGATGCAGGCGCTGCGCGATGGGCGACCGGAACCGAGCCTGGTGCCGCTGCCGGCGGGGACCGCGTACCTGCGAATCTCGCCCCTGCTCGACCTCACCTCGGTCGGCCGGTTCGTATTCGACCCCGGCACCGGCGCCGGGCACGTCGAGCGCCTGGATCCCGCCTCGCTGACCGATCTCAAGGTGAGCGTGAATGCGCTCGTGCGCGACGCAGCGGGACTGCTGTACCGCGTCGAGTCCGATCCGACGCCGGTGAACGGACCGGACACGACCATCGTCGTGCCGCTCGAGCCGGTGGCCGTGCACAGCGCGCCGATCGTGGACGAGGTGGGCGCCCGGCTCGACGGGCCCATCGAGCTTGCCGGCGTGGGCATCACGGTGTGGCTGCCGAACGATCTGATCGTGAACGTTGCGCTCGTGGGCGTGGCCGGCGTGTCCGCGGGACACGATCCGGCGGGGCCCTGGGCCGTGGTGCACCTGGATGACAACGGCCCATGGAGCGCGCAGATGGCAGCAGGGCTACGGCCGCTGGTGGCGGTGCCCGCCGGCCGGACGCGCGGCACCGCGGTGCAGATCACCAACGAGGACCAGCAGAACACCCTGTTCGGCAACGGCGGCGGCCAGGTGGCCGCCCGGCTCATGTTCCTGCCGTCCTCCATCACCTCGGTCACCGGGGCCATGCCGGTGATCGCAAACCGCGCCTTCCTGGCCGCCACGGCGTCGGCAACGGACGACACGATCACGTTGAGCGTGGACGGTGTCAGCCGGCGTGTGTCGATCGCGGGGGTCGTCGACACGTTCCCGACCACCGATCCGGACCGCCCGCTGCTGATCGTCGACGAGCCCACGCTCGGCCTCCTGCGGCTCCAGGCGAACGGCATCGCGCGCAGCGCGGACGAGTGGTGGATGCAGGTTGCCGCCGGCCGGCAGGACGCGCTGGCGGCGGCCCTGCGCGACAGCCCGTTCGACAGCGCCCAGGTCGTGAGCGCGGTGGACCGCTCGCGCAGCCTCAGCACGGACCCGGTCGCGATCGGCATCATCGGCGCCCTCGCCCTCGGCTTTGTCGCCACCGGGCTGTTCGCCATCGTCGGCCTGACCGTGAGCGCCGCCGTCTCGGCGCGGGAGCGGCGCACCGAGTTCGCGCTGCTGCGCGCATTGGGCCTGTCCGGGCGGCAGCTGTCGAGCTGGCTGTGGCTCGAGAACGGCAGCCTGGTGCTGGTCGGCCTGCTGACCGGGACAGGTCTCGGGCTCCTGATCGGCTGGATCGTGCTCCCGTTCGTCACCGTGACCCAGCGCGCCACGGCACCGGTGCCCCCGGTCATCGTCCAGCTGCCGTGGGACCGCATCCTGCTGCTCGACGTCGCC
Source organism: uncultured Chloroflexia bacterium (assembly GCA_963749705.1). GTDB lineage: Bacteria > Chloroflexota > Limnocylindria > Limnocylindrales > CSP1-4 > CAIXZV01. The sequence goes on from CAVVNQ010000009.1 coordinate 3,553, forward strand.
AGCGCCCTGGCGCTGGGCGTGGCGGTGGTTGCCATCGGCAGCGTCCTGCGACGGCTGGGCGTGGGCAGCGTCCTGCGCATGGGCGAGGACTGACCGTGCGTTCTCTGTGGGCCGCGGGACTGCTCCTGCGCCGTCTTCGTGCCGAGCTCCGGATGATCACGCTCCTGTTCCTCGTGATCGCCGCGACGAGCTTCCTGTTCGCCGCCGCCCCACGGCTGTTCAACCGCGCAAGCGACGACGCGGTGCGGTACGCGGCGCGGGCGGCGCCGTCCGTGCAGCGCAACGTCGTGCTCGCCGAGGCCGCCAGGCTGTCGCCGGGTCTCGAAGGCGGCGTCAGCGAGGTCCGCGCGCGCGGCGACCAGCTGGCGGAGCAGCTTCCAGCCTCGCTCGCCGCCCTGATCGCCGATCGCCTGCTGCGCGTGACCAGCGTGCGCTTCGCCACGGCGGACCCGAACTTCTCATACCTGTCGCTGCAGTACCAGGACGGTCTGAGCGAGGCGACCACGCTCGTCGCCGGGCGTTGGCCGGTCGACCGGGGCGTGCCGGTTCCCCTGGCCACCTGGCGGAACGGGTCGGGGTCCGCTGCTGGCAGCGACCAGGCGGCGCCGGTGGTCCTCGAGGTCGCGCTGTCCAGCGCGGAGGCATTCGAGATGGGCCTCGAGCTGGGCGATCGCGTCGCGCTGGGGCTTGACGGGACCGATCCGATGCTGTCGGGCACGCCGCTGCAGCTCGCGCCGGTCGACATCGAGGTGGTCGGGCTGTTCGACCCGATCGACCCGACCGCCGAGTATTGGGCGGACGACCGGAGCCTGCTCCATGTCGTGCAGGTGGGCACGTTCTTCGACCCCGTGTTCCAGGCCGCTGCCTACATCCCCGCCGACGCGTACCCGGACCTGTGGGCGAGCGGCCTCCCGTTCCATTACGAGTGGCGGCTCCAGGTCGACCCGCAACGACTCGACGGCGGGAAGGTGGAACAGCTTCGGACGGACCTGCGGCACCTCGATTCCATCGCCGCCTTCTCCGCCATCGCCGCGCCCGGCACCGTCCAGCTGCGCACCGGCCTGCCGGGGATCCTCGACGCCTACGCCGAGCAGCGCGCCCGGTCCGAGTCGATCCTGTCCGTCGCCGCCATCGGTCCGTTCGGGCTGGCCGGCGGTGTGCTGGCGATGCTGGCGATCCTGCTCGCCGCGCGCCGACGGGCCGCGCTCGCGCTCGCCCGCGGCCGGGGGGCATCCGGCGCGCTGGTGCTGGGCACCGAGCTGTGGGAGGCGATCCTGATCGCGGGCGGCGCGTCGCTGGTGGGGCTGCTCGGCGCGGTGATCGCCATCCCAGCCCGGGCCAGCAGCCTCTCGCCGATCCTCGCGGCGGCGGTGGGCGGGGGTGCCATCCTGCTCCTGCTGGGCTCCACGTGGCCGATGGCCCGGCGTCAGCTGGGCCAGCTGGAGCGCGACGATCCCCCCGGGCTCCGCGTTGCGCCGCGCCGCCTCGTCCTCGAGCTGACGATCGTGGCCATCGCGGGCGCCGGAGCCCTGCTGCTCCGCGAGCGCGGCCTGACCCTTGCCGACGGCGCCACGGCGACCTTCAACCCCCTGCTGGCGACGGCTCCGGTGCTGTGCGGCCTGGCGGCGGGGATCGTGGCCCTGCGCCTCTACCCGCTGCCTGTCCGCACGCTCGGCTGGCTCGCGGCCAGGCGTCACGACCTGGTCCCGGTGCTGGGCCTGCGCATGATCGGGCGGCACCCGGCCGCAGCGAACCTGGCGCTGCTCGTGCTCATGCTGACGGCCGCGTTCGGAGCCTTCTCATCGGTGATCGTGTCGAGCATCGATCGCGGGCAGGTTGCCGCCTCGTACCTCGCCGTCGGCGCGGACTATCGGATCGAGCGGACGGCGATCGGATCGCTGGCGCCGTCGCTGGATCCATCGTCGATCGCGGGCATCGACGCGGTCGCGCCCGGGATCGTGGACAGCCGGGCCGCCTTTGCCGACACCGACGTCCAGCACGCCACGATCCATCTCGAGGCCATCGACCCGCTGGCGTACGAGGCGGTCGCCCGCGGCTCGGCCGCCGACCCGGCATGGCCGGACGCCCTGGTGGCAGACCCGGCGGGCACCGCGATCGGCACCCCGGAGAACCCGATCCCGGCGATCCTGTCCCAGCGGCTTCCGGCAGGCAGCGCCGGCCTCGCGCCGGGTGACACGTTCCGGATCACGGTCGTGGGCCAGGACCTCACGTTCCGGCTCGTCGAGCAACGGGCGAGCTTCCCGGGGATCGCCGCATCGACGCCGTTCGCCGTGGTGCCGTTCAACTGGGTCCAGGCGGCGCTCGGAAGGACCCAGCCCCCGACCGTCATGTGGCTGCGTGGCTCCGCGGACGCGGCGCAGCCACTGGCCGATGCCATCGACGCGGTGGCCGGCTCGACCCGCATCATCTCGCGCTATCACGCATATGACGCGCTCCATGACGCGCCGCTCGGCGCGGCGGTCGCCACCGGCTACGCGCTGGCGCTGATCGTTGCCGCGATGTACATGGCGCTCGCGATCATCGGCACCGTCGTCCTGTCCGCGGCGCGCCGGACCCAGGACCTCGCGTACCTGCGAACCCTCGGGGTGACCGCCCGCCAGGCGCTGGCGCTCACGTTCGTGGAGCACGCGCCGCCCGTGCTGCTGGCGCTCGTCCCCGGCGTCGCGCTCGGGATCGGCGTTGCGTTCCTGCTCGAGCCCGGCCTCGGGTTCGCCGCGTTCGTCGGCACCAGCGGCCTGCCACTGGTCGTCGACTGGGTGGCGCTGCTGGTCATGCTCGCGGCGCTGATCGGGGTGGTGGTGGCGGCGGTGGCAGCCGGGACGTGGCTGTCGCGTCGGGCGCGATTGGTGGATGCGCTGCGGATCGGCGAGGATTGACCTGATGGAGCGGACATGACCCAGGAACGTACCGACCCCGGCACATCGCCCGGCGACGTCGCCACCCGGACGGCTCGAACCGTGCCGCAGTCGCGCCGTCCGCGGTACGACGGCCCGCTGATCGCGTGCGACAACCTGGTCAGGATCTACAAGGTCGCCAACCTCGAGGTGGTGGCCCTCCAGGGTCTCGACCTGCAGGTCGAGGCGGGCGAGTTCATCGCCCTGGTCGGCGCCTCCGGCAGCGGCAAGAGCACCCTCATGAACATCCTGGGCGGGCTCGACGTCCCGTCGGCCGGTCGAGCCGTGGTCGCCGGGCCACGACCTGGGTGAGATGGGGCGCCAGCGGCGGACCGACTACCGGCGCCGGGTGATCGGCTTCGTATGGCAGCAGACCGCACGCAACCTGCTCTCGTACCTGACCGCGCGGCAGAACGTGGAGCTGCCGATGCTGCTCAACGGGATCGGGCGCGGCGAGCGCGAAGCGCGGGCGATGGACCTGCTGGCGCGGGTCGGGCTGGCCGATCGCGGCGAGCACCGTCCGGAGCGCCTGTCCGGCGGCGAGCAGCAGCGGGTGGCGATCGCCGTGGCGCTCGCCAACCAGCCGGCGGTGCTGTTCGCGGACGAGCCCACCGGCGAGCTCGACACGACCACCGCCCACGAGGTGTTCGATCTGCTGCGCACCGTGAACCACGAGCTCGGGGTGACCATCGTCGTCGTCACCCACGATCCCGCTGGTCAGCGAGCAGGTCAGCCGCACGGTCGCGATCCGCGACGGCCGGACGAGCAGCGAGACGCTCCGCCGGCGGGCGGTCTCGCAGCAGGGTGACCACCACGTCATCAGCGAGGAGTACGCCGTGCTCGATCGCGTCGGCCGCCTCCAGCTGCCGCGCAGCCACGTCGAGACGCTGGGCCTCGAGCGGCGGGTGCGGCTGGCCCTGGAACCGGACCACATCAGCGTGTGGCCGGACCGCGACCGTTCGGGCGATGGGGATGGCGTCGACGGCGGGACGGACGCGTGATGGGCGACCTGAGGTATGCGCCGCCCGAGCGGCGCCTGACGGACGATCCGGCCATCGCCGCCATGGTCGAGACACGGGATCTCTCGCGCGAGTACCCGATGCCCGGCGGCGCGGTCCACGCCGTGCGCGACGTCAGCGTCCGGGTGGTCCGGGGTCAGCTGGTCGCGCTGCGCGGGCGGTCCGGATCCGGCAAGACGACCTTCCTGTCCATGGTCGGCGGCCTGGACCGGCCGACCCGCGGCAGCGTCTCCGTCGACGGCATGGCGGTGTCGGAGCTGCCGGAGTCACAGCTCGTCGACTTCCGGCGACGGAACATCGGGTTCATCTTCCAGGCCTTCGGCCTGCTGCCGATCCTCTCGGCGGCGGAGAACGTCGAGGTGCCGCTGCGCCTCGTGAAGGCGGACCCACACGACCGCGACCGGCGCGTCCGCGAGCTGCTCGACATGGTGGGCCTGGGCGGCCGAGCCGATCACCGGCCGCACGAGCTGTCGGGCGGCGAGCAGCAGCGCGTGGCGATCGCCCGCGCGCTGGCCAACCGACCCGACCTGCTGCTGGCGGACGAGCCGACCGGGCAGCTGGACTCGCAGACCGGCCGCAGCATCATGGCGCTGATCCAGCACCTCGTCCGGAGCGAGGGCGTGACCGCCATCGTGGCAACCCACGACCCCATGCTGATCGACCTGGCGGACCGGGTGATCGAGCTCCGGGATGGCCAGGTCGTGGAGGGCGGGGTGGCCGAGCCGAAGCTGGCCTGAGCCGGCGGGGGACGCCCGCGGGCCCGCCGGCCGGCCGGCCGGCAGGGCCTACGCGCGATCAGCCCGATGGACGCTCGAGGCGGACCACGTTCCAAGAGCGCGGAGGGAGCTCCGCCACCAGCCGCCCCGAGTCGCGTCGCGCGCCGGTCACGCGTCTCGGCACGACCCGGTCCCCGGCCGTGGCCACGTTCGCCGCGCCGAGATCCGGGTCGGCCAGGACGTGGTGCGAGATCCGTGTGAGGTCATCAAGGTCGCGAAGCCTCGCGTCCAGGACGAGCGGGCGGTCCAGCCGGTTCACCGCGAACAGCGCGAGCGACGGGGTGGCAGCATCGAGGACGGCGACCGCCTCGATCGCCTGGACGCGGCCCTCGGACGCGACGTATTCCGGCCCGTCGAGCTCGAGGTCCAGGGCTGTCCCGCGTGCGTACCGCGCGACATCCGCGAACGGATGGAACGAGGTCTGGCGCCACGCCGGCCCACCGGCAACCGTGCGGATCACCGGGATCACGTTGACCAGCTGGGCCAGGCACGCGATCCGGACCCGATCCGCGTGGCGCAGGAGCGTGATGAGCAGGCAGCCGACCACGAGGGCGTCGGCGACGTCATGCCGGTCCTCGGCGATCGCGGGCGCGTGACGGAACGGTCCCTCGGGTTCCTCGCGTGCCCGGTGCTCGGCCAGGCGCCACACGTTCCACTCGTCCACGCTCAGGCCGATCCGCCGGGCGCTGCCCTTGCGCCGGGCCACGCCATCCACGATCGCCGCGACGGACTCGATCATCCGCGCCAGGTCGAGCGAACAGGCCAGGTAGTCGTCGACCGAGTCGTACGCAGCCGGGTCGTAGTAGCTGTGGAGGGAGATGTGGTCCACGACCTCCCAGGCGAGATCGAGGACCGTCTCCTCCCAGGCGCCGAAGGTCGGCATCCCGGACCCCGAGCTGCCGCACGCCACCAGCTCGATCGAGGGGTCGACGCGGCGCATCGCGGCGCCGGCCTCCGCCGCCAGGCGGCCGTACTCGACGGCCGTCTTGTGGCCGATCTGCCACAGCCCATCCATCTCGTTGCCCAGGCACCACAGCCGGACGTCATGCGGCGCGGGATGGCCGTTTGCGACGCGCCGATCGCCGAAGCGTGAGCCCGTCGGCCCGTTGCAGTACTCCACGAGGTCACGAGCGGCCTCGGCTCCGCGCGTGCCCAGGTTGACGGCGAGCATCGGCGCCACGCCGGCCAGTCGCGTCCACGCAAGGAACTCGTCCGTGCCGACGGTGTTGGGCTCGATCGACCGCCACGCGAGGTCGAGCCGGGTCGGGCGAGCCTCGCGAGGGCCGACGCCATCCTCCCATCGGTAGCCGGATACGAAGTTCCCGCCCGGATACCGAACGACGGTCACGCCCAGCTCGCGGACCAGAGCCACGACATCGCGTCGCCAGCCGTCATGGTCGGCCTCGGGGTGGTCCGGCTCGTAGATCCCGCCGTAGATCGCCCGGCCCATGTGCTCCAGGAACGACCCGAACAGCCGTTCGTCGACCTCGCCAATGACGCGCGCTGGGTCGACGTCGGCGCTCGCCCCGACCCTGGCGTCAGGCAACGCTGGTCGTCGTCAGGTAGCGGTGGCGCTCGACCAGGTGCACGGTCTGTCCGACAAGCTCGAGCTGTCCGGCCAGCGGCAGGTCGGCCGCCGAGCTTCCGACCAGGACCTCGATCACCCCCGGCTCGACGACCCGCCGATGGTCGACCCCCACGTAGGCGAGCTGCTCCGCGCTGAGCGTGAACGACACCGTACGACGCTCCCCGGGCGCCAGCTCCACCCGGCGGAACCCGCGGAGCTCGAGGACCGGGCGGGCAACGGACGCTTCCGTGTCGCGGACGTAGAGCTGGACCACCTCGCTGCCGTCCCGTGACCCCGTATTGGTGACATCGGCGGTGACCTCGACCTCGCCGCCATCGGTCGGCACGAGCGCGCGGTCCAGGCGGAGGTTCGACAGCTCGAACGTCGTGTACGACCGCCCGAACCCGAACGCCCACAGCGGGGACACCGGGCCGTCCACGTAGTCGCCCTTCCACGTCGATCGGCCGCCCGTCGGGTGGTGACGGTACGAGACCGGGACCTGGCCGACATGACGCGGGATCGAGATCGGCAGCTTGCCGCCGGGGTTGTGGTCGCCGAACAGGGCGCCCGCGATCGCCTCCGGACCCGCATCACCCGGCACCCACGCGAGCAGGACCGCCGAGCAATGGCTCGCAGCCCACTCGATCGCCAGCGGCCGACCGCTGACCACCACCAGCACCACCGGGATCCCGGTCGCCACGACGGCCTCGAGCAGCTCCTGCTGGCGACCCATGAACCCGAGCTCGCGCCGATCCCGGAACTCGCCGGTGGTGGCGTTGTCCGTCAGGCCCGATCGCTCGCCGAGCACGAGGATCGCGACGTCGGACGATCGCGCCAGCTCGACGGCCTCGGCGATGTCGGCATCGGTCCCGCTGCGGATCCCGGTTCCCCGGGCGTGGGCGACCTGCGCACCCGGCACCCGGGCGGCGATGGCGTCGAAGATCGTCTGGCGACCGGCCAGCTCGTTGGCCGGCACGATCTCATCGGTCAGCGGGAAGCCGAACGCATTTCCCTGATCCCGCATCTCCATCAGGGTCTCGATGTGCAGCAGGTGGGCGTAGTCGCCGAGCAGCTCCCGGGCGCTCGCGGCAATCGGCCCGATCACCGCCACGCGCTGGACGTCCGTGCGCAGGGGCAGCGTCCCGTCGTTCTCCACGAGCACCAGCGAGCGGCGGGCAAGCTCCCCCGCGACCTTCGCCTCGTCGGCGGCGAGCGCGGCCAGCTGCTCGGCGGACGGCGGGTCCACGAACGGGCGCTCGAACAGTCCGAGCTCGAACTTCTGGCGCAGGATCCGCTCGACGATCCGGTCGATCCGTGACTCGCTCACCCGTCCGTCGGACAGGGCCTCCATCAGCGGTGGCCCGTACACCACGGTCGTCGGCAGCTCGACATCGACACCGGCCGTGATCGCCAGCGCGGCCGTGACGGCAAGGTCGGCGGTCAGCTTGTGCCTGGCCGAGATCATGTGGACGCCGGTGTAGTCCGAGACCACGGTCCCGCCGAACCCCCACTCGTCGCGCAGGATCTCGCTCAGCAGCTCGTGCGACGCGTGACACGGCACGCCGTCGAGGTCGCCGTAGGCGGGCATCACGCTCGCGATCCCCGCGTCCCGCACCGCCGCCTCGAAGGGGAACAGCTGCTCATCGCGCAGCTCGCGCATGCCGATGTGGCCGGGCGCCTGGTTGAGACCGCCCTCGGCGAGCCCGTGGCCGACCATGTGCTTGCCCGTCGCGACGACACCCTGCGACAGCGAATCGCCCTGGATGCCCCGGACGTGGGCGCAGCCGAGCTCCGCGGCCAGGTACGGATCCTCGCCGTACGTCTCCTCGATGCGACCCCACCTCGGGTCCCGGGTCACGTCAAGGACCGGCGCCAGCGACTGGCGGGCACCCGTGGCGAGCATCCGCCGGCGGACCGTCGATGCCATCTCCCGGACCAGGGCCGCGTCCCAGGAGGCCGCCGCGCCGATCGATTGCTGGAAGCACGGAGCGTCGCGCGAGACGAGCCCGTGCAGCGATTCCTCGTGCACGATCGCGGGGATCCCGAGCCTCGTCTCCTCGACCAGGAACCGCTGCACGTCGTTGCCCAGCGCGGCAACCTCGCCTGCGCCGAGATTGGTCGCTCCGGCAATCCGCGTGATCTGGCCGATGCCGTGGCTCACCAGCTCCCTCGCCCGATCAGGGTTGAGGGTTCCCGTCCCCACGATCTCGAACGACCAGACGGACCTCAGCTGGGCGACCTTCTCCTCGATCGTCATCCGCTCGAGGAGGTCCCGGATCCGCTCCTCGATCGGGAGCGATGCATCGCGATACCGCTGTTCGACAAGCATCTGCCGTCAACCTTTCACGGAGCCGGCCGTCAGGCCGCCGACGATCTGCCGTTCAGCGAACGCATAGAAGATGATCGCTGGGAGGATCGCGACGACCGTGAACGCCAGGATCCGGGCCTGGTCCCGGACGAACTCGCCCGAGAAGTTCATGACGCCCAACGGGAGCGTCCACTGATCTGCCCCGTTGAGCAGGATCAGCGGCAGCAGGAAGGCGTTCCAGGTGCCGACGATCGCGAGCACGCTGACCGTGGCCAGCGCGGGGCGGGCGAGCGGCAGCAGCACCCGCCAGAAGAACCCGAACGAGCCGCAGCCATCGATCCGGGCCGCGTCCTCCAGCTCCAGCGGGATGCTCCTGAAGAACGGCCGCAGGATGATGATGGTCAGCGGCAGGGCGAACGCTGCCTGCGGGAGCGCGACGCCGAGGAGATTGCCCTCGAGACCGAGCTGGCGCAGCAGGATGTACAGCGGCAGGATCGCCACGGCGGACGGGAACAGCAGGCCGAGCGTGAACAGCGTGTAGGCCGCCTCCCGGCCGCGGAAGGCCATCCGCGCGAACACGAACGCGGCGCAGGACCCGAGGCCGACCGTCGCCACGACGGCCACCACCGCGATGATCAGGCTGTTCGCCAGCTCGCGCCAGAACGCGCCCGCGTTCTCGCCGACCAGGACGTCGGTGTAGTTCGACACCACCCACGGGTCGGGGATGATCGACCCGGGATCACCGACCAGCTGGCCGTTCGACTTGAAGCCGCCCAGGACCGCATACACGATCGGGGCGAGGATCAGGGCGGCAACCGCCAGCAGGAACACGTAGCGGACGGCGCCCAGCAGGCTCATCCGGGCGATCCGGACCGCGACCCGCGAACGTGCGCGACGAGCGAGCTGCCCCTGGGTGGGATTGGTGGTCGTCATGGCCCTACCCGTTGTATGCCGTCACCGCGCCCTCGGTGTCCCGGCGGAGCACCAGGCGCTGATACGCAAGCGCGAGCACCAGGGCCACGAGGAACAGCATCACGGCCAGCGCGCTGCCGTAGCCCATCTGGCTGCTGACGAAGCCCCCCTTGAACATCGTGATGGCCATCGTGTTCGAGGCGTTGATCGGACCGCCCTTGGTCATGACCCACACCATGTCGAACAGCTGCAGCGCCCCGATCATCGACAGGAACACGGAGACCCGGAGCGTCGGGCCAAGCAGCGGCAGCGTCACGTGGCGGAAGGCCTGCCAGCGACCGGCACCGTCGATGAAGGCCGCCTCCTCGATCTCGCGCGGGATGCCCTGGAGGCCCGCCAGCAGCAGGATCATGTGGAACCCGAAGTACTTCCAGGAGATGATCACGAACAGGGTGAGCATCACCAGGCTCGTGTCGCCCAGCCAGTCCTGGATGAACGCGCCGAGGCCGACGCCGGTGAGCGCGGAGTCGACGGCCGCGCCGGGCCGGAGCATCAGGCTGAACACCACGCCGGCGATCGCCTCCGACAGGACGTAGGGCAGAAAGAAGATCAGCCGCAGGACCGCCCGGCCCGGAAACCTGCGGTTGAGCATCGCGGCGAGGGTGAGCGAGAACGGGATCTGGATGACCAGGGACAGGACGATCACGAGCACGTTGTTCGCGACCGCGCCCCTGAAGACGTCGCTGCCGAGCGCCGTCTCGTAGTTGCCGAGCCCGATGAAGTTCGTGAGCGGCTCGAGCCCGTTCCACTTGTACAGGCTGTAGAGCGCCGCCTGCGCGACCGGCAACAGGACCAGCACGACGTACAGGACGAGGGCCGGCACCAGGAACAGGAAGATCGTCACCCACTTGGTCGGGATCCCGCCGACCCGCGGCCGACCCGTCGCTGCACTCATCGCGTCCTCGCCCGGCTACCTGGAATCGCACGGGCCGGCGTGTGCCGGCCCGTGCGAGGTTCGCTCCCGATTGTGATCGCGTCCGCTGCCGGCTACTGGGCCGCCGCGGCGTCCGTGATCGCCTGGCAGGTCTGCTCCGGGGTGGACGCGCCGAGGAACAGCGCGATGGTCGCGTCGTTGATCGCCGCGCCAAGCGCCGGAGACGTCGCCTGGTCGAGGTAGAGCTGGATGAAGCTGGCGGCCGAGACGCCCGCCCGGACGGCCTTGAGGTTCGGGTCGGTCACGCTCGACTCGGTGCCGTTGACCGGCGAGAGCGCGGTCGGCGGGGTCGAGGCGTTGAGCGTGTTCGCATTGTCGACGCTGCTGAAGAACTTGAGGAAGTCGATGGCTTCCGGAGGCGCGTCCTTGCCGACCGCGATCCCGTTGCCACCACCGACACCGTCGGTGGCCGCACCGGCACCGCCCTCAACGCCCGGGAAGGGGAACCAGCCGAGGTCGCTGCCGAGGCCTTCCCCGCTGGTGCTGTCGTTCGCCTGGACGCCCGGGGCCCACTGGCCCATGACCTCCATGGCGGACTGCCCATTGCCCACGGAGGCGGCCTCGTCGTCGTAGGTGGCGCTCTTGTAGCCGGGCTGGTACGGGTCTAGCGCGTTGAGCTTGAGGACCTGCTCACCGGCCGCCTTGCAGGCGTCGGTGCTCCAGTTGCCCGTCTGGACCATCTGCTGGAGGGCATCGGCCCCGGCCATGCGCAGGATGAGGTACGTCCAGAGGTGCATCGACGGCCACTTGTCCTTGCCGGCGATGGCAAGCGGGACGATCCCGGCCGCCTTGAGGGTGCTGACATCAGCGAGGAACTCGGTCCAGGTCGCGGGCGGAGCCGCGATGCCGGCCTTGGTGAACAGCTTCTTGTTGTACCAGACGCCGATCATCCCCTGGTCCCATGGGATGCCGTACTGGACGCCCTTGTAGGAGTAGATGCTCATCGCGCCCGCGTTGATCGTGTCCTTCCAGGGCGCAACCGCCGCGGTGATGTCCTGCAGGGCGCCGGCATCGGCCTGGGCGGCCATCGTCCCACCGCCCCACGACTGGAACAGGTCGGGCGCCTGGCCCGACTGGATCGAGGTCGTCAGCTTGGTCTTGAACGCCTCGTTCTCGAGGACCGTGATGTTGATCGTGACATTCGGATGGGCCGCGGTGTAGGCGTCCGCGATCCCCTGGAAGATGGTCTTGCCCGGTTCGCCGGTGGTGATGTGCCACCACTCGATCGTGACCGGCTGTGCCGCCTCGGACGGAGCAGCCGACGACGGCGCGCTCGATGCCGCCGCGCTCGCGGCGGTCGTGGGTGCGGCAGTCGGTGAGCTGCTCGAGCAGGCGCTGACGACCAGCGCGGCGACTGCGAGCGTGCTTGTCAGCCTGAGACCCCAACCGGTAGTCACTCGCGTACCTCCAGCCATTCGTCGCTCCTCCTCCTGCGGCTCGATCGAGCGGGATCCACGAGGATCTGCGTTCAGCGGTTCGGGCTGTGGCTGTGGATCCAGGCGACGAGCTCATCCGACCGGGCGGAGGAGCCACCCCAGACGAACGGGCTCGTGCCTGAACTGTCGAACGCCATGCGCACCGACTCCACATGCCCGGAACACGTTGACCGAGATCCGACGAGGGTCCGGACGACCGCCTCCTTGCCTCGAAAGTTTCAGACTATTACAAATCGCTTTCGAGGCTGTGGACTCTAGGCATCTGCCACGGTGCCGTCAAGGTCTGAACAGAAGATCCGGTCTTTGGGTTCGACGGGCGGCCCACCAACGACCGACGGCATCGCACTCGACTGCCGAAAGTTTCGATAGAATGCCCGCATGCGTGGTTCCCCTCCAGCCAACGCCCCGCGGCCGGACAAGCCGATGACCATCGCGCGGATCGCCGCCCTCGCGGGCGTCTCATCGCCGACCGTGTCCAAGGTGATCAACGGCAGGGGCGACGTCTCGCTGCCGACCCGCCAGCGGGTCGAGGCCACCATCCGGGAGCATGGCTACCAGCGCGCCGCCAGGACCGCCAGATCCTCGCCGCTCCTCGAGGTCATCTTCAACGAGCTGGAGAGCGATTGGGCCCTCGAGATCATCAAGGGCGTCGAGCAGGTCGCCAGGGAGAACAACCTGGCGGTCGTGCTGTCCGAGATGCAGGGCCGCCGCGCAACCGGACGTCGCTGGATCGACGGGGTGCTCGAGCGACGGCCAGTCGGCGTGATCGCGGTCCTGTCGGACCTGAACGATGGGGACCGCGTGCTCCTGCGCTCCCGCAAGATCCCCCTGGTCGCGATCGATCCCACCGGCGAGCCGCTGCACGACACCCCGTCCATCGGAGCGTCGAACTGGAGCGGTGGGCTCGCGGCGACCCGCCATCTGCTCGGGCTGGGGCATCGACGAATCGCGGTGATCGCCGGCCCGGATGCCGTGCTGTGCAGCCGGGCGAGGCTGGATGGCTATCGCGCGGCGATGGACGAGGCGGGGGTCCCGATCGACCCGGACCTCATCCGCCATGGCAACTTCCACGTTCGCGAGGGAGTGCTGGAAGGGCGATCGCTGCTGAGCCGGCCGGATCCGCCGACCGCGATCTTCGCGGGCAACGATCTGCAGGCGCTGGGCGTGTACCAGGCTGCGCGGGCCGCCCGACTCCACATCCCGGACGACCTCAGCGTGGTCGGCTTCGATGACCTGCCGGTCGCGGCCTGGGTCGGTCCGCCGCTGACGACGATCCGCCAGCCGCTGGTCCAGATGGCCGTCGCCGGCGCGCGACTCGCGGTGCGTCTGGGCCGTGGCGAACGCCCGTCGCAGACGCGCGTGGAGCTGGCCACGGAGCTCGTCGTCCGGGGCAGCACGGCGCGCCCGATTCGATAGCCGCCCGGGAGGGCAACATGCCGACGATCGACCTGCCGCTCGACGAGCTCCGGACCTACGCGGGCAGCAATCCACGACCCGACGACTTCGACGCGTACTGGGACGACGCCCTGGCCGAGCTCGCCGCCGTCGACGACCAGGTGGAGCTGGAGCCGGTGACCCACCCCTCCCCGATCGCGGCGTGCTTCGATCTCTGGTTCACGGGCGTCGGCGGGGCGCGGATCCACGCGAAGCACCTGCGCCCGCGCGTCCAGGCTGACCCCGGCCCCGGGCTGGTGGTGTTCCACGGCTATTCGATGGCAAGCCCGGACTGGTTCGCGCTCCTCCCGTACGTCGCCCAGGGATACTCGGTCGTCGCGCTCGACTGCCGGGGTCAGGGCGGGATGTCCGAGGATGTCGGCGGATCGCCCGGGATGACGCTCTCCGGGCACATCGTCCGCGGCCTCGCGGGATCGCCCAGCGACCTGCTGTACCGAAGCATCTTCCTCGACTGCGTCCAGGCGACGAGGATCCTCATGGGCCTGCCCGGCGTCGACGCCACCCGGATCGGCGCAACGGGCGCGTCACAGGGAGGCGGGCTGACGCTCGCATGCGCAGCACTGGAGCCGCGCGTCCGGGCCGCCGCACCCGTCTACCCGTTCCTGAGCGATTACCGACGGGTCTGGGAGCTGGATCTGGCGGAACGCGCGTACGCGGAGCTTCGCGACTATCTCCGCCGGTTCGACCCGACGCACGAGCGGGCCGCAGCCTTCTTCCACACGCTCGGCTACATCGACGTGCAGCACCTGGCACCGCGGATCACGGCGGACGTGCTGATGGTGACCGGCCTGATGGACGACGTGTGCCCGCCGTCGACGCAGTTCGCCGCCTACAACAAGATCAGCAGTCGCAAGCAGATGGTCCTGTACCCGGACTTCGGGCACGAGAACCTGCCCGGCAACGACGACCGGATCCTCGCCTTCTTCGCCTCGACGCTCCAGGGCGCCTAGTCCAGCGCGGCGTGAAGGTCCGGCGCGTGCCGGCGAAGCCACCGTCGCCAGGTCGCATGGTCGGGCGCGGTCGCGTCCAGCAGCGCGTGGAACCGCGGCCCATGCCCGAACACGCGCAGGTGGCACAGCTCATGGACCGCGACGGCGTCGAGCGCCTGCGGCGGCGCCAGCACGAGCCGCCAGCTGAACGAGAGCCCGCCCGTCCGCGAGCAGCTTCCCCATCGGCTCGTCGTGTCCCGGATCGTGATCCTGCCCGGCGTCACGCCCAGGCCCGGCGCGTGGCGCCCGACCGCGAGCTGGAGCGCCGCCCGGGCGCGGCGCCGGAACCAGGCGTCGAGGATGGCCGCCGTGGGACGCCGGTCACGGCTCGCGCGCTCGACCAGCAGCTCATCCCCGTCGTCGCCGCCGATGCGCGAAACCCGCGACGCCCGGGCGCCGGGGGGCGCATCGACCACGCGGACGCGGTGCGGCATGCCGAGGTACGGGATGGTCCGGCCGTCGTCGAGCGATGGGCGGGCGTCGAGTCGCGCCCGGAGCACCAGCTGCCGATCGAGGTGGCGGCGGATCCAGCCTTCGCGCTCCCGCATGAAGGCCTCGACGGTGTCCGCCGGGCGGGCCCAGCCACGGCGTGAGGCGGGCGGGATCGTGACGACCAGCCCTCGCTCCGGGTGGACGGTGATGCGCAGCCGGCGAGCGAGCGGGGTGCGCCGGAGGGTGTACTCGATGTCCCCGGCCGGCAGGCGCAGGAGCATCGGGTGCTCGATCAGGTCGGATCCGGGTCCGGAGGGCATCGCCGGCATGGTATCGGCGGCAGCCCCGGCGGGCGAGCGTTTCGGCTACGCCTCCGCGATCACCCCGATGGAGATCCGGAACCCGGCCCGCCGCTGGAGCGGCGGCATCAGCGTGCCCTGGCCGACCGGCGCGTCGCCCGGGAACCAGCGGGCCCACTCGTCGTTGAAGGTCTCGAACTCGGTGGGATCGCGGAGCGACCAGTTGGCCCACACCACCTTGTCCAGCGACGAGCCCGACGCCTCGAGCCGCGCCTTGAGGTTGCCCAGGCACTGGCGGGTCTGCTCCTTGATCCCGCCCGGCACGACCTGCTCCGTCTCCGGGTCGATCGGGCCGATCGACGAGACGTAGACCATGCCGCCCGCGACGACGGCCTTGCCCTTGCCCAGCCCGAGCCCGGCGATGTCGGGCATGCCGGTCGTCGTGGCTCCGCCGAGCCGGGCCTTGAGCGGCCGATCCGGCTTGGCCGGGTTCTCCGGCGGGATGCCGAACTCGCCCGCCGGCAGGTCGATCCCGTTCTTGGAGAACTGGCCCATGAACGTGGGCCGGATGCCGGTCGGCTGGAGCTCGCCCTGGATCTTCCCGTTCTCGTCCACGCCGGTCTGCTGGAACACGAAGATGTCCTGGGTGAGGATCTCGTCATCCTCCATCCCGTAGACCTCGGTGATGTTGACGATCTTCCGCGAGCCGTCCTTGAGGCGGGCGGTATGGACGATCAGGTCCACGGCAGAGGCGATCTGCTCCCGGATCGCCCGCAGTGGCATCTGGTAGCCCGTCATGAGGACCATCGTCTCGAGCCGGCGGAGCATGTCCTTGGGGCTGTTCGCGTGCCCGGTCGACAGCGATCCGTCGTGGCCCGTGGTCATCGCCTGGAGCATGTCCAGCGCCTCGCCCGAACGGCACTCGCCGACGATGATCCGGTCGGGCCGCATGTGCATCGCGTTGCGCAGCAGGTTGCGGATCGTGATCTCGCCCTCACCCTCGAGGTTGGCCGGCCGCGCCTCGAGCGTGATCACGTGATCCTGGCCCAGCTGGAGCTCGGCGGCGTCCTCGATGGTCACGATCCGCTCGCCGTTGGGGATGAACGAGGACAGCACGTTGAGCGTCGTCGTCTTGCCCGATCCCGTCCCGCCCGACACGAACAGGTTGAGGCGGGCGTCGATGCACGCGTGGAGGAAGTCGAACATCTCCTGGGTCGCGGTCCCGAACCGGACGAGATCGGCGATCGTGTACGGCCGGGCCGAGAACTTCCGGACGGTGATGACCGGTCCGACCAGCGACAGCGGCTCGATGATCGCGTTGACGCGCGATCCATCCGGGAGCCGCGCGTCGACCCTGGGGCTCGTCTCGTCGATCCGCCGGCCGAGGGGCGTGATGATCCGGTCGATCACGCGTAGGACGTGCTCGTCGTTGAGGAACGTGCTGTCCACGCGCAGGATCTTGCCGTTGCGCTCGATGTACACGTGCGACGGGCCGTTGACCATCACCTCGGTCACCGACTCGTCGTTGAGCAGCGGCTCGAGCGGGCCGAAGCCCGTCACGTCGTCGGCCAGGGCATCGACCAGGCGCCGTCGCTCGTCGCGGGTCACCGCGAAGCCATCCTGGGCGACGACCCGATCGACGATCCCCTCGACCTTGGTGCGCACGTCGGTCGCGGCAACATCGAGCAGGGTGTCGAACGCGCCGACGACCTCGGTCTGGAGCCGGGCACGGATCTCGCGCAGGTATGCCTCGCGCGCCTGGACGCTGGCGGACGTCGGGGCGGCAGGGGCCATCACCGGGACCAGCGCGCTTGGCCGGCCCGGCTCGGGCATGCCGGACGCCTCGGGCGCTCCGGCGGAGGCGGCCCGCTCGGCCGCCGCCTGCTGTGCTCGCTCCACCCGTTGGAGCAGCGACATGGACTGGACCTCCCTGGGGCGCGCGGGGTCTCGCGATACGACTTTCTGATCGCGGATCGTCTCGGCCGAAGCCATCGTCGCCCGCAGTCCTCGCGAGCATAGTACGAAGGTGCTAGTCCGTCGTTGCCGCCGAGCACCACGTGATAGCTCCCGCGGGTGCGGCAGTGGTGGGTTGGGCTGAGTCCAACCCTGAGCGGATGGGTTGCCGTATCGCACCGGATTTCGCGCAGCAGGGGTCGCGACCGCACCGCCGGGATCTTGAGGAGATCTTGAGCCAGTCCAGCGGCCACGCTGATCTGCCGGCCCCATCGTGGAAACCGACCCCAAGCGGGTCCTGAAGCAGATGGAGCCGATGATGATGGGATACGGAGCCGGGATCGGGTTCGGCGCACGAACGGCACCAAGCCGCGGCGACGGAGCGATCGATCGAGATCTCGCTGGGTGCCGTCGCGGACACCGGCGTCCGCGCGGACCGGACCCGGATCGGCCAGGTGCTCGACAACCTCATCGCCAACGCGATCCGCTACACGCCTCCCGGCGGACACGTCGAGCTGGGGCTGTCGACCCAGGACGGCCCATGGGTGGTGGTCTCGGTGCGTGACGACGGTGCCGGGCTGACCGCGGAGCAGGCCACCCGTGTGTTCGACCGTTTCTACCGCGCCGATCCCTCGCGCTCGCGTGACGCCGGCGGCAGCGGCCTCGGGCTCGCGATCACGAGATCGCTGGTCGCGGCGATGGGCGGCTCGATCGGCGTGGCCAGTCCGGGCGCCGGCGGCGGCACGGTGTTCACCGTGCGTCTGCCCCGATCCTGAGCGCCCCGCTCACGCGAGACCGCCCTACTTCCGCCTGGCCATCGCGACCTGGAGGAGGCCGCCGCCCAGGATCCCGGCCATGCCGAGCGCGACGAACGCGAGGTTGCCCGCGACGAACAGGCCGAGGACCACGAGCAGAATGCCGATGACCACAAGGGACTCGCTAGCCACGGGACTGAACCTCCATCGTCATCGCCGATCCCGGCTCCGCCGTGGTTTCCCGCCTCGCCAGCGCGCGCGCGTAATCCTCCAGCCGGCAAAGCTCGTCGGCGTAGAGCGGACGAACCAGCCGCGGGACGAACAGGCGGGCCGCCAACCCTTCGAGGCCCCGGGCGTCGAGGACGGTTTCGAACCGCACCCGCGCACCGCGTCCCGCGGGCTCGACCGTGAACGTGGTCACCAGGTCGGCCGCCGTCTCCACGAGGACGTGCCCCGGGACCGGCTCGCTGATCGTCGCGGCGATCGTTCGGCGACGACCACCGAGGTCCAGGGCCCAGCTAACCTCGGTCCCGGCCCCGACGCCGCCACGCGTGATTCGAAGATCGGAGAACGCCGGCGGCAGGAAGCCCTCGGGCCGATGGTGCTCACGGTAGTCCGCGATACAGCGGTAGACGACGTCCGGCGGGACATCCATCAGGCGCTCGGCGGTAACGGTTGTCTTCACTCGCGACTCCAATGCGCTCGGATGCGTACCATGTGGTACATGTACCACATGGTACAGAACGCCCTATGAGAATGCAATAGGTGAGGTTGTTGGTAGTGTCTCGTGGCCGCAGCGGGACATCACCATCCAGGCCCGGAAAGGAGCGGCCCATGGCCACTGTCAGCGTTCGCTACTTCGTCCGCGACATCGACGCCTCGATCGACTTCTACTGCCAGCTGCTCGACTTCCACGTGGAAATGCACCCGAATGCCTCGTTTGCGATGCTCTCGCGGGGGGACCTCCGGCTGGTGCTCAGCGTCCCGGGCGGGGGGCCGGGCGGTGGCCAGGCCATGCCAGACGGCAGGCTGCCCGAACCGGGTGGCTGGAACCGCTTCCAGCTCGAGGTTGCTGATCTCGCAGCCACGGTGGAGGCATTTCGTGCCCGGGGAGCCCATTTCCGCAGCGATATCGTGGTCGGCGTCGGCGTCAAACAGATCGTGGTCGACGACCCCTCCGGCAACCCGATCGAGATCGATGAGCCGACGATCCCCGAGGCGAGACAGGCACTGTCAACCTAGGGAGGGAGTGCGCGGCTATCGGCCGTCGCCGCATTGTGGGTCGCGCAAGGCGGATCGGTCTGGTCGGGGCGGGAGGAGTTGAGCAGCCGTCGCCTGCGTCCGGTCATGCGCCGTAGCCGGACCTCAGTGAGCCCGAAGGTGGGGTACGCTCGGATTCGTCCGAATCGATCGGAGGCCGTTGGAGGCAGGCGGTGGCGCTGGTGGTATGCGCGCCGTCGCTGGCCCGCCGGACGGTCGGTTTGCGGCGGCTGCTGGCCCGTCGCAGGGATCGGATGCGTCCCGTCAACGCGGGGTCAGCGTGCGACGAGGGCTGGAGATGGGCGACAGCAGAGGGTCGGGTCCAGCGCAGTACGAGAACGCGGGCAGATTCAACGCCAGGGTCGCTCTGCATGCGAGGTTCCGCACCAATCCGCGACCGTGGCCGGTGTGGGTGTTCGACCAG
This sequence comes from uncultured Chloroflexia bacterium, assembly GCA_963749705.1. Classification (GTDB taxonomy): domain Bacteria; phylum Chloroflexota; class Limnocylindria; order Limnocylindrales; family CSP1-4; genus CAIXZV01. The sequence continues at coordinate 23,047 of CAVVNQ010000009.1, forward strand.
CTCGAGGGACACGATGGCTGCAGCATCCTTGACGTCGGGTGCGGCACCGGGTTGCTCTGGCAGGTGAACGCCCCCCGCATCCCGGCGAGCTGGACGCTGGTGCTGACCGACAACTCTGAGGGGATGCTGGCCGAGACCAGGCGGCGCGTGGACGGGCTCGCGTGTCGCGTCGAGTATCGCGCCATGGACGCCCAGGAGGTCAGCTTTCCCGACGGCGCCTTCGATATCGTCATCGCCAACCACATGCTGTATCACGTGCCCGATCGCCGGCAGGCGATCGCCGAGGCGCGTCGCGTCCTGCGGGAGGGGGGAGCCTTCCATGCCACGACCCCGAGCCTCGAAAGCCTGGCCGAGCTCCGAGCACTGATGCAGGAGTACCGGAACGCCTCGAGCACCTCGAAGGGCACCCTCGACCAGGTTCCGCGCCAGCCTCGCGATCCGATCATCGGGGCGTTCTCGCTCGAGAACGGTGCGGCACAGGTGGGCGAGCAATTCGCGACGGTCGAGACGCGCACCTATGTCGACGAGCTGAGGATCACCGATCCTGACGCCATCGTCGACTACTTCCTTTCCCTCAACGAGATCCGTGAGGGCGAGCGCGTCCTCGCCGATGACGAGGCGGGCGCCTTCCGTGACTTCGTCGCGGCCAGGATGGCGCGCGATGGCTATCTTTCGGCCACGAACGCCTCGGGCATGTTCGTGGGCCGCTAGGCGGAGGACCGACGGCCATCGCCGAGAGCGAGCCCGGACTTCCTTGACCCGCGGGGCGATGTCGGACCTGTTTCACCGGTTCGTCGCGGGGCGCGAGCGTACCATCGGGCATCTCACGCCCATAGAGGTGCCGTCCGATGCTCGCTCGCGTCCTCACCCGCGCCATCGATGCCCAGGAGCGCTGGGCCAAGCCGCTCGGCGACCGGGTCCATGGGGTCGTCGTCGCGATCTTCGGGCGGATCCTGCCGCTCCGCGACCTGCTCAACGGGACATGGCTCGGGCATCCGCTCCACGCGATGCTGACCGACGTCCCGATCGGGGCCCTGACGCTGGTCATCGTCTTCGACCTGCTCGGGCAGCGCGTCGCGGGCGACATCGCCCTCGTTGTCGGGGTCCTGACGATGGTCGCGGCTGCGGCCGCCGGGTTCGCCGACTACTCGGTCACCGACGGCAAGGCTCGGGTACGCGCCACCGTCCACAGTGCCCTGATGGTCGCGGCGCTCGTCCTGTACCTCGCCTCTCTGGGGCTGCGCGCCGGTGGGGCACAGGACCGGACGATGCCGGTGGTGCTGTCGATCGTCGCCTACCTCGTGCTGGCGGGAGGCGCCTTTGTCGGGGGCGACGTCGTCTATGCCCTCGGCAACATGGTCGATCGCCACGCATGGCGCCCGGCCGGGGCGAAGTGGCAATCCCTCGAGGTCGGTGAGATCCCCGAAGGCACGCTCGTCAAGGCGAAGGTCGGGATCCAGAGCCTCGTCCTCTTCCGCCAGGGCGAGGCGATCCATGTCCTCCACGACCAGTGTGCCCACGCGGGCGGACCCTTGAGCGGAGGAGCGATCGTCGACGGCTGCGTCGAGTGCCCGTGGCATGGCTCGCGGTTCGGGCTTGCCGACGGCCGCCGGCGGCGCGGACCGACGGTCTACGATCAGCCGGCCTACGAGGTCCGCCGGGCTGAGAGCGGCGGCTACGAGGTCCGGCGAGTCTCCTGAGGCGGCGCTCGGCGAGCTGGACCGGCACTCTTTGAGCGTCGGATGGTATCGTTACCATCGGCGATGTCAGCGTACGGCTCACAGAGGATGAAAGGCGGTCCGCGATGGCCACTGAGCACAGCGATACGGTCCCCGGCACGAACGTCGCGCGCGGCCTGGGCAAGGACGATCTGATCGTCATTGCCGGCGCGGGTGGGTTCATCGCCGGCTCGCTGACGAGGTACTTCGCGGATCAGGGCTTCACCCGGATCCGGGCGATCGATCGCAAGCCGCTCCCGGACTGGTATGTGCGGGTGCCCGGCGTCGAGTCGATCTCGATGGACCTCTCGTACCGCGAGAACGCGGTCGCCGCGGTCGCGGGTGCGACCGAGGTCTACAACCTCGCGGCCGACATGGGCGGCATGGGTTTCATCGAAAAGTTTCGGGTCGAGTGCCTGCGCAGCGTCCTCGTGAACACGCACCTGACGGAGGCCGCCTGGCGGGCCGGAGTCCAGCGCTACTTCTTCTCATCGTCGGCATGCGCGTACAACACCGACCTCCAGAAGAGCCCGGACGTCATCGCCCTCAAGGAGTCGGACGCCTACCCGGCGATGGCCGAGCGCGGCTACGGGTGGGAGAAGCTGTTCTCGGAGATGGTGTGCCAGGAGTACACCGCGGAACGCGGGCTCGAGACGCACATCGCCCGCTTCCACAACATCTACGGCCCGAACGGCACCTGGTTCGGCGGCCGGGAGAAGGCACCGGCGGCGATGTGCCGCAAGGTGATCGAGGCGCAGGACAGCGGCAACCTCCAGATCGAGATCTGGGGTGACGGAACGCAGACGCGGAGCTTCTGCTACATCGACGACTGCCTCCACGGCATCGACCTCATCATGCATACGCCCCGGTTGATCGCGACCCCGATCAACCTCGGCTCGTCCGAGCTCGTGTCCATCAACGAGCTGGTCTCGATCGTCGAAGACCTCGCCGGCGTGCACCTCGACCGCACCTACAAGCTCGACGCCCCGAAGGGGGTTGCCGGCCGGAACAGCGACAACACGTTCATCCAGGAGGTGCTCGGGTGGGAGCCGAACACGCCACTGCGGACCGGGATGGCGGCCACGTACGCCTGGATCCGTGACCAGTACGCGTTGCGCAAGGCGGGCAAGCGCGTGGTCGAGGGCTGACGAGTTGTCGGATCCCGCGGCCGGATCCCCGCCCGCACTGCACGAGGTCATCGGCGGTCTCCCCTACCGGCTGCAGCTCGCCGGCGGCTGGATCGACCAGCCCTGGATGTCGGCGGCGAACCCCGAGCCGTCCGGGTCGATGGTGGTCGTCTCGCTCGAGCCCACCTTCCGCTACATGGACCGCGCCGGGATGGCGACCGGCACCCGGGCCGCCGCCGAGCGGCTGTGGGGTGGCTCCCTGCCGCGAGGCCGGCCGGCTCGAGAGCTGGTGCGCGAGCTGTATGCGGTGGAGAACGCCGACAAGGTGGAGCCCTCCGGGTCCCAGGACATGTGCGGCATCGTCTATCCCGGCATCAGCCGCCTCGACTATGCCGCGTCCGCCAACGGTGGCTGGTTCCCTGCGCACGTCGAAAGCACCTGCGACGACGACGTCGCGAGGTGGCTGGAGCGGGTGGTCCAGCTGGTGCCCGTCATGCAGCGCCCGGTGGGCTACACCCCGCTCGGCGTCAAGCACCTCGACCCCGGCTGGGTCGCACGGCTCGGCCGGAGCGGCCGGGCATGCTACGAGGCCATCGTCACGAGGGACCTCGCAGCGCTGGGCGCCTCGCTGACCGAGACGGCAGCGTGCTGGGATGCCCTGCTGCCGCACGTGCATGCCCATCCGACGATCAGCGTGGATCTGCCGGCCCTGCTCGTCGCGTACCAGGCGGACAGTGCCGGGGCGATGTATTCGGGATGTGGCGGCGGCTACCTGATCGTCGTGTCGGACAGGGCGGTCCCGGGCTCGCTCCGTGTCTCGGTCCGGGTGCGGTGAGCGACACAAGGGGTCGCCGCGGCCCGAGACCCGTCTCGACCGTCGTGGTGACGGCAAGCCTCGACAACATGACGTCCGCGGACGTGCGCCTGCTGCAGGAGGCGGCCCGCCTCGGGCCGGTGCACGTCCGGGTCCCGTCCGACGAGCTGGTCGAGCGGATGACCGGCAAGCCGCCGACCTTCCCCCAGTCCGAGCGGCGGTTCCTCGCCGCCGCTCTCCGGTGCGTCAACACCGTGGGCGTGGTCGATCGGGACATCCAGGCGAGCCTGCCCAGCATCGCCGCGCAGTTCCAGGCACTTGTGATCCGGGAGGGCGAGGATGCCGAACGGCTTCGGGCCGCGTGGACGGGACACGGCCGCGAGCTGCGAACGGTCAGCGCGTCCGACCTCGAGGGCTTCCCCGACTGGGTCAGCGATCCGGCGCAGGTGCGGCCAGGTCGCGCCGATCCACGTCGAACGGTCGTCACCGGGTGCTACGACTGGCTTCACTCCGGGCACATCCGGTTCTTCATGGACGCGTCCCGTTTCGGACCGCTCTACGTGGTCGTCGGCAGCGACCACAATGTGGAGCTGCTCAAGGGGCCCGGGCACCCGTTGCAGCGCGAACAGGAGCGTCGGTACATGGTGAGCGCCATCCGCCACGTGCATCGCGCCATCGTCTCGACCGGCGGGGGATGGATGGACGCCGAGCCCGAGATCGCGTGGATCCGACCGACGTCCTACGTGGTCAACGAGGACGGTGACCAGCCGGAGAAGCGCGAATTCTGCGCGTCGCGAGGCATCGAGTACGTCGTCCTGCGGCGGCTCCCCCACCGCGGCCTGCCGGCCCGGAACAGCACCGACCTGCGCGGCTTCTGAAGCATGGCGACGCTCGCTGACGTCGCGCGCCGAGCCGGCGTGTCGCCGATGACCGTCTCAAGGGTCATCCGCAACGCGGAGCCGGTCAGCGACAGGACGCGCGCGCGCGTGGAGCAGGCGATCGCCGAGGTCGGTTATGTGCCCAACGTGCTTGCCCGCAGCCTGCGAGCGCAGCGCACGCTCACCATCGGCCTGCTCCTCAGCGACATGACGAACCCGTTCTTCACGACCGTCGCCCACGGCGTCGAGACCGCCGCCAGTGCGGCCGGCCTCGCCCTGCTGCTGGCGAACACCAGGGAGAGCGAGGCCGAGGAGCAACGGCTGATCCAGACGCTGCTGGAGCGACGGGTCGACGGCATCTGTTTCGTGCCGGCGGGCGACGGCGTGGCAACGATCCAGGCGGCGCTCGAGCACCAGACGCCGATCGTGGCGATCGACCGGCGCCCGAAGAGCCGCGCCGCCGACAGCGTCCGGTCCGACTCGATCGGTGGGGCGCGGCAGCTCGGCGCGCTGCTCACGTCGCTCGGCCACCGGGTCACGGCGATCCTCGCCGGGCCCATCGGTGTATCGACCGCCGATGACCGCGTGCAGGGCTTCCGCGCGTCGATCGCGGCATGTCCGGACGCCCGTCCGCCCCGCGTGCTTCGGGGCCCGCTCACGGTCGAAGGGGGGATGGACCTGGCCCGCGCCGCCATGGACCTCCGACCTCGGCCGACCGCCCTGTTCGCGGCCAACAACTTCCTCGCGATCGGCGCGCTCCACGCCCTCGACCAGCTGGGCATCCGGGTCCCGGATGACGTTGCCGTCGTCGGCTTCGACGACCTGCCGCCGGTGATGGTGGTCTTTCCGTTCCTGACGGTCGCCGCCCAACCCGCGTTCGAGATGGGGCAGCGCAGCGTGGAGCTCCTGCTGGACCGGATCGCCGGCCGGGCCGGCCGGGCACGGGAGCTCGTCCTCCCGACGCAGCTCGTGATCCGACGTTCGAGTGGCTCGCCCATCGCGCTCGAGGCGTGACCGTCGCGCGTCGCGTTGCCGCCGGTCAGGTGATCCCGTAGGGTTGGCGCTGGCAGTCCCAGGCGATCGGCACGTCCCAGCGCCTGCCCGGCGGCACTCACACCGTCAGGCGCGCGCCCGCCGCTGCGACGACCCGCTGATGTCGACGTCAGGAAGGACCACGATGCTCAAGACCCGCCTGCTCCACCCGCAGATCCTGGCCGCGCTGGGCGAGGCCGGCCATGGTTCGCAGGTCCTCATCGCCGACGGCAACTACCCGCTGGCGACCCGGTCCAACCCATCGGCGGCGAGGGTGTTCCTGAACCTTGCGCCGGGCCATGTCACCGTGACCGATGTGCTCGAGGTCATCGCCGAGGCGATCGAGGTCGAGACGGCGCACGTGATGGGCCCCGACGACGGCAGCGAGCCGCCGATCTATCAGGATTTTCGTCGCCTGCTGCCTGGCAACGACCTCGTGCGGCTTGGTCGGTTCGAGTTCTACGACCTGGCCAGCAGCTCCGACTGCGCGCTCGCCATCGCGACGGGCGAGGAGCGCATCTACGCCAACATCCTGCTCACGATCGGCGTGGTCGAGCCCGGGTAGCCGGCGACCGCCACCCGATGCGCATCCGGCTCGCCGCGGTCCTCGCGTTCGAGGATTGCGCCCGCGATGCCGGCCCGGGCGGCCCTCGCGCTGCAGCACCTTGGCCGGAGTCCTCGCCGTCGGCTCGGCCGTTTTGACCGTGCTAGACTCCCGTTCGCGCACTCAGGAGCTCTGATCGAGCACGAAACCGTGGGGCTATAGCTCAGCTGGGAGAGCGTCTGAATGGCATTCAGAAGGTCCGGGGTTCGAATCCCCGTAGCTCCACCAACGCACTGATCACGCCGACCACCTGACCCCTCGCCGGGACCGGCGGGGGGTCTCGTTTCAGCGGGGGATGTCTTTCAC
>CAVVNQ010000010.1:0-159358 GCA_963749705.1 uncultured Chloroflexia bacterium
GTCGCGTCCCCGCGCTCTGCCGGCGCCGGACCGGGGCTTGCCGCGTCGCCGCGCCCTGCCGCGTCTACAGGTCGGCGACGCTGATGATGCCCCGCCGGATCGCGTACTTGAGCAGCTCAACCCGGTCGTGGAAGCCCAGCTTCTCCATGATGTTCGCCCGGTAGTTGTGGACGGTCTGCTCGGACAGGTGGAACACCTTCGCGATCTCGCGGTTCGTGTGCCCGACCGCTGCCAGCAGCAGGACCTCCTTCTCCCGGTCGGACAGGTTTCCGTAGGCATCCTCGAGCGAGCCCTCGGGGCTGCGCAGGACGTACGTGTTGACCATCCGGGTCACGATCGCCGGGCTCACGTACGTCTGGCCACGGCTGACGGAGCGCACGGCGGCAATGATGTCCGCCGGCTCGGCTTCCCGCGTCAGGAACCCGTCTGCACCGGCCTTCAGGGCCAGGCTGAACTGCTCGCTGCCGCTGCGGCACTCGAGCGCGAGTACCTTCGCGCCCGGCTTCGCCGCCCGGATCTGCTCGATCGTCTCGAACGTGGTTCCGCCGCTCCCCGGGCTGAACGGCAGGCATTCCGCGACGACGATGTCGGGCGCGTCCTGCTCCAGGCTTCCGTCGAGGCTGTCGCGGTCGGTGACCACGCCCACCACGCGCATGTCGAGCTCGTCGTCGATGACCGAGCGGAACCCCTCGACGAGCATCGGAAAGTCGAAGATCGCAAGCATCACCCCCAGCTTGCCCACCCCGGCTCCCGTTCCGTTGCTCGCCACCCCAGCCCTCGATTGTCGTTCTGCGCGCGCCGGATCCCTGCGTCATGGGGACCGCAGTCTCCACTCTCGCTCGCCACGGCGCCCAACTGACGGGCCATCGGTCGCGTTGCCGTCCCGCCGGGGTCCGCTGGGATCGGGACTCCCAGCCCCGTCGGCCCGGGCCCTTCGGGTCGTCACGGCTCCACCGACGTGCGGGGCATCGGGGCGCGACGCGCGTCGCCGAGCCACCGACGGCCGTGCACTCGGCCCGACGCCCGTTGCGAAACAGGCGACGCCCGTCGCCCCGCGTGCGACGCCCGTCGCCGCGCGTTTGACGGTCGACGGCACCGGGCACACCCTTGCCCGCGTGAACCGAGACCGGCTGGCCACCCTGGTGTTCCTGGTCGCGCTGTGCACGGCTGTCGCGGGCTGCGACACCGGATCGAACGGCGTGTCGGCCGGGCCCACGAGCGGCGGTCCGGCACAGCCCGCCACCCCGCTTCCGACCGTGCGCCCGGTACCGGGGCACGAGGTGTACGGCTTTGTCCCGTACTGGGAGATGGACGACACCATCGCCGCGCACGTGGCCACGACGTTCCTCACGACGCTCGGCCTGTTCTCGGTGACCAACGCCCGTGACGGCTCGATCGACACCAGCCAGAACGGCTATCGGAGGATCACCGGGGCCGTCGGGGCGCAGCTGATCCGGGACGCGCGGCAGCGCGGCGTCCGGACCGAGCTCGTGTTCACCAGCTTCGGGACCGATCGCAACGCGCTCCTGTTCGAGGACCCTGCCCTCCAGGACGCCACGATCCGGAGCCTGGTCGGCCTGGTCACGCGCCTCGGGGTGGACGGCGTCAATGTCGATGTCGAATCACTGCCGCCCACGCTGGTGCCGGCCTATGGGGCGTTCGTCGGCAGGCTGCGGAACGCCGTCGAGGCCGCGAACCCGGACGGCCAGGTCTCGGTCGCGACGGCGGCCAACACGCTCGGCGCCGTGATGGCGCTCGCAGCCGCGGATGCCGGAGCCGACCGCATCTTCCTCATGGGCTACGACTACCACTCGGCCGGATCGGGCCCGGGCGCCTCGGCGCCGCTCGCCCGGCGGGACGGGAGCGCGAAGAACCTGGCCTGGTCGCTGGACCTGTATGCGGACCTGGGCGTTCCCGTCGACCGCACGCTGCTCGGCTTGCCCCTGTACGGCATGGCGTGGCCGGTCCTCGTCCCGGAGGTCGGTGCGCCAAGGACGGGTCGGGGCGCCCCATGGATCCCGCGCCAGCACCTCGACGTGCTCGCCGATCCGTCGATCGTGCCGCTGCGGGACGATATCGAGGTCGTCGAGGTGTACCTCATCGGGTCGGACGGCTCGCTCGGCGCCCCGACACCAGCGGCGCAGGTCAGCCCGGGCCTCGCCGATCGTCGAACCTGGCAAGCCGTCTATATCGACTCGCCGGCGACCCTGGCCCCCAAGCTCTCGCTGGCCAACGAGCGAGGGCTCGCGGGGGCCGGCCTGTGGGCGATCGGGTACGAGCGGGGGCTGCCGGCCTTCACGGACCTCATCGCGCGCTTCGGGGCCGGGCAACCCCTCCGGTAGGCGTCGGACCCGCGTCGCGGCGGTCAGGTTGCGGCGATCGGGCGGTCCTGCGACGCCGCGGCCATCGGCGTCCCCTGCGGCACCAGAAGCCAGGTCGGGGTGGGGCCCTTGCCCTTCACCTCGATCAGGCCCCGCGGCTCGAGGCCGAACCGGCCCTGGAGCCGTTCCCGCACCGCATGGGTGACCTGGACCCGCCCGGGCACCCCCAGCGACTCCATCCGGCTGGCCATGTTGACGGTGTCGCCCCAGATGTCGTAGATGAACTTCTTGGTCCCGATGACGCCGGCCACGACGGGACCGCAGTGCATGCCGATCCGGAAGCTGATGCGCAGGCGCGCGGCGGCAGGGATCTCGTTCACCGCCCCGGCCAGGCCAAGCGCCATCGATGCGACCCGCGCCGTATGGTCGCCCGAGCTGTCCGGCATGCCGCCCACGACCATGTAGGCATCGCCGATGGTCTTGACCTTCTCCAGCCCGTGCCGCTCCACGAGGTCGTCGAACACGCAGAACACGTCGTTGAGCACGCCCACCAGCTCCGAGGGCGACATCGTCGACGACAGGCGCGTGAACTCGACGATGTCGGCGAACAGCAGCGTGACATCGTCGAAGCGGTCGGCGATCAACGGCTCGCCGTCGCGCAGCCGGTCGGCGATCGGCTCGGGGAGGATGTTCAGCAGCAGGCGCTCGTTGTCGCGCGCGAGCCGCTCCCGCTCCTTGACTGCCGTCACGTCCGTTCCGTAGACGTTGATGAAGCCGAAGCCGGGCACCTCGACGGGATGCAGGGTGAACGCCCGGCCGTCGGCCGCGACCTCGATCGACGCGCCGGTGCCCGCGGAAGCCCGGCCGAGCAGCGCATCGCGCACGTCCGTCTCGAACACCTCGCCGACAGCCATCCCGAGCCCCGCCAGGAGGCCACTGCTGGCGGGGTTCGCGTAGACCAGGCGGCCCGCACGATCCACGCGCAGCACCGGGTTCGGGTTCTCGTCCGGGAACTTGGTGATCGCGCGTTCCGCGGTCACATCCCGCCCGTAGAGGTTCGTGAAGCCCAGGTCCTCGATGGGTACCGGCCACAGCGCATACGTGCGTCCGCGGGCCTCGACCTCGATCAGCCCGCGTTCTGGTGCGACGCAGTCGAGCCGGGCGATGACCTCTGCCGGCAGACGGCCGCCCACGTCGACGCCGAATGCCTCGAGCACGTCGGCGCTGGCCGGGTTCGCGTAGATCAGGTGCCCATCGCGGTCGACGCGCATCACCGGGTTCGGGTTGTCGTCCGGAAAGCGGTTGATCGCGCTGATCTGCGCTCCCGTGAGGCGAGCGGCGCCGTCGTGCGCCGTCTGCGCAGCGGCCCCGGGGACGCGTCCTGCCATCGTCAGATCCTAGGAGGCCCGTCAACACGAACGACAGACCGTCTCGACGTCAGACCGTCTCGACGTCAGACCGACGCGAACGGCGCACGACGCGAACGGCGCACGACGCGAACGGCGCACGACGCGAACGGCGCACGACGCGAACGGCGCACGACGCGAACGGCGCACGACGCGAACGGCGCACGACGCGAACGGCGCACGACGCGAACGGCGCACGACGCGAACGGCGCACGACGCGAACGGCGCAACGTCGTGCCCGGACCGGACGAATGGCCCTACGCGCCTGGCCTGATCGCGGCCGATGCTGCGCTGGCGCCCTGCATCGGCGCCTGCCCCGGCGCCTCACACGCCCGATCGACAGCCGACCGCGGGTCGCTGCCGTCGTATCGCCCTCGAGGGTCTGCAACATGGTCACTGCGCAGCACGCCATCGACGACTTCCTTGCCCAGCCACGCATCGCCGTCGCCGGCGTGTCGCGCGAGGCTGCAGGTCACGGCGGCAACGTCGTGTACCAGCGGTTGCGCGATCGCGGCTACACGGTGTTCGCGGTCAACCCGCACACCGACGTCATCGATGGCGACACGTGCTATCGGGACCTTCGCTCGATCCCGGGCGGTGTCGACGCCGTGGTCATCGCGACCGCGCCGGAAGCCGCCGAGTCGATCGCCCGGGAGTGCAAGGAGCTCGGGATCACGCGCGTCTGGATGCACCGGTCGTTCGGTGCCGGAAGCGTCTCGAAGGAGGCCCACGAGTACTGCCGCGCGAACGGGATCGCATCGATCGCCGGCGGCTGCCCGCTCATGTACGGGAGACCGTCCGACGGTGGGCATCGGATGATGCGCTGGATGCTGGGCCTGTTCGGCAAGCTGCCGCGTGAAGCCTGAGCCGGTGGGTCAGTAGCCCGATCGCGGACCGGCGGCCGCTCGGCAACTTCCCGCGTTCCGGCCACCGAACGATGGCCTGCGTGTTATCCGCCGCCGTGCCACGGTGCGCCGGGTCCGTCCGTCGCCTCGTGTTGCGTGGCGAGCGTGCGGGAGGCCTCGGTCCCAGCCCGGCTTGTCCTCGACCTGGCCACGTACCGATGGAGCGCGTCGTTGGCCACCTGCTCCTGGCCGAGCACGTACCCCAGCTGTGGGTGGCGAAGATCCAGCGTCGCGGGGCCGATACGGCGCACCTGATCGTTGGCCGGCCAGATCGTCGAGCCGGGCGGCGGGATACGACGCACCTGGACGTTGCGTGGCAGGGATCCCGGCTGACCGGAGCGAGCCCTGCTGCTGGCCGGAGCGGGGGAGTCGCCGCGTGACCTCAGCCTCGGGACGCACCCACCACGATGTCGGCCTGCTCGGGGTGACGCTCCAGGTATGCCTTGACGTACGGACAGATCGGGATCACGCGCAGCTCACGGCGCCGCGCGTCGTCGAGCGCGAAGCGGACCAGCTGCGAGGCGACCCCGCGACCCTCGTGGCCGGCCACGGTCTCGGTGTGGACGAGCGCAAGCCGCCCGCGCTTGAGCACGTACTCGAGGAACCCCGCGAGCTCGTCGCCTTCCTGTGCTTCGTAGCGCTGACGGTCGGCGGTGTCGGTGATGGTGAGGCGCATCGGCCCGATGGTACCGGCGCGGGGAGCCGCCTCGCCGACCTCGTCGCGGCGACAGGTCCCGGCCCGATCACGGGATGTGCCGGAACAGCCTTCGGAACGTCGGCCGGAAGCCGAGCCTTGGCCACGTCCGGCTCGACAACAGGTTCGTCTCACGCCAGTCCGTGACGACGGTCCGATATCCAGCGTCGCGCGACCAGGCAAGCACCGCCTCGCCCAGCGCGCGCCCGGCGCCCAGGCCCCGCGCCTCGGGCAGGACGGCCGCGAAACCCAGGAACCCGGCGCGGTCCGGCCGCACGATCCCGTGATGCTCTGACGACTCCTCGATCGAGCAGCCCACCGCGGACCCGATGACGAGGCCGTCGTGCTCGGCGACGAAGGTCGTGAACCGCGGGTCGTCGAACTCGTCCTCGAGCTCGTTGACCACCTCCTCGAGCGCGGGCAGCTGCTGTCCGCTGAACACGGGTGACAGCGCCTGGTGCTCCGGCAGGACCAGGTCCAGGCGCCCGAGCGTCGGGATGTCGTGCCGCTCCGCCCTGCGGATCCGCACGCGGGCCGGAACCTCGAACGTGTCGCCTGGCCCCGGGACGTCACGGATCGCGTGGACGTGCTGCTGGCCGAAGCCCACCCGGAACCACGCATCGACGAGCGTGGGATCCGTCGTGGGGACGACGGCGTAGTGGCTCACCATGCCGGACTCGACCCATCGCGTCGCGACCCAGGCGTAGAGGTCGCGAACGAGCTCCGGATCGTCGGCTGGCACGGCGTGACCGGCGCCCTCGACCCACATGTTCGGTCCCCACATGGCGCCGCGGGGTGCGCCCAGCAGGTATCCGACCATCGCGGGGCGCCGGAACGCGACCGCGCCGGACGCTCCGTCCTTGCTGAGCAGGCGGGCGATCTCGGCGCGACACACGGTTGCGTCCTCGTACGCCCGGTTGAGCCCGGGCTCGATGCGCCGCTGTAGGCGGTGCCGGCCGGCGAGCAGCCGCGAGGCACCATCCAGGTGCTGAACACCGAACGGGAGCAGCTCGAGGGGAACCCTGCGACCCATGCGCCTCCTCAGGCTCGAACGCGTCACGTGCCGAAACCGGCGACGGCCACCAGCGCTCGGACGATACCGAGGATCCCGGCAGCGCGTGGGGCCAGTCGGGCGCTCGCGAGGCAGGGGATCGCCGCGAATCGGACCTCATTGACTGAATCTACATTCAGCGATAGTGTTACGACTGACTATCGAGTCAGTCGCGGGATGGCGCGACGGTGCCGTCCGGGCACACGGTGCCGTCCGGGAGGAACCCGATGGAGCGCAGGGCGAGCGGTCGAGGCGAGCAGGCCAGGGAATCCAGCACATCGAGGGTGCTGGCCTCGGCTCGCATCCTGTTCGCCAGGCGAGGCTTCTCCTCCTGCCGCGTGGCGGATATCGCGCGCGATGCGGGCATGAGCCCGGGCAACGTGTACTGGCTGTTCGATTCGAAGGAGGCGATCCTGCGCGCGATCCTCGTGGACGGGCTCGCCGAGCTCGAGCGGATGGCTGCCGCCGTGGCCGGTGAATACGGTCCGGCGCGGCGCAAGCTCGACATCCTGGTTGCCCGGACGATCGACCACTACCGGCGGAACGCTGCGCTGATGACCATCCTCGGCAGCCTGGGTGGCGACGGTGGCCGAGAGCTGCTGCGAAGGCTGGGGATCGATCGCGACGCCATCGACGAGCGCCGAAGGGCGCACCTTCGACAGGTGCTCGCCGAGGCGCGCTCCGAAGGCGCCGTGGCGCCGGCGGACCCGGACCTCCTGGTGACGTTGTACCTGGCGCTGTTCGATGGTCTGGTCGCAGGCGACCTCCGGCGGTGGTCCGAGATCCCGTCCGATGACCTGCGCGACGCCGCGCTTCGGGTGATCGGGTACCGCCCCGCCGGATAGCCGGCGTCGCGGTCAGGGCCAGGTGTGGGTCATTCCGGGTCCGCGGGCTCGCCGGCGGCCGGCTTCCGGTACAGGAACGCGTCCTGCACGTCGGACTCGCCGAGCGCCAGGCGTTGGAGCCGGTACAGGTGAGTGCCCATGGCATATGCGTCGGACGGCGCGAGTCCCTCGGCCCGGCGGCTTGACTCGAACTCGATCCGGACCGCCAGCGTCGGGTGGCGCGTGATCAGGCCGGCGACTCGCTCCGCCTCGGTCATCAGCTCCTCGGGCTCGACGACGCGGTTGACCAGGTGGATCCGCAATGCCTCGGCCGCATCGATCGGCTCGCCGGTCAGGGCCATCTCCCAGGCGGTTGTCGCCGGGACATGCCGGGACAGCTGCATCGCGCCGGCAAGCCCGCCCATGCCATAGGCGATCTCGGGGAGCCCGAACCGCGCGTCGGGCGTCGCGATCCGGATGTCTGTGAGCTTGAGCAGGTACGCGAGACCTCGGCCGAGGCACCAGCCGCGGACGGCGCCGATGATCGGCTTGGTCCGCTCCAGACCGAGCACCCGATCGGCCCAGTCATAGCCGGGCGTTGAGGGGTCGCCCATCCCGGCCGGCCCGGAGCTCATGGCCGCCAGCAGATCGCTGACCGCGGATCCCGAGCCCGGTTCCTCGGACCTGATGTCGTCCCCGGCGCAGAAGGCGCGCTCACCCGCGCCGGTCAGGATCCCGGCGACGAGGTCGGGATCTGCCTGGAAGTCCAGGAGCGCCTCGTGCATCTGCCGGTGCATCACCTGGGTCAGCGGGTTCACCTTGCCGTTGCGGATGGTGAACGTGGCCAAGGGTCCGGCCTTGACGTACTCGATGGTCACCGAATGTCCCTCGCGTGGATGGCTGGATGCCGCTGCGGGCGCCGGGGTTCGGTGCCGGCGACCCGCGCGAACGTCGTCGGGCTACTCGCCGTTGCCCTCTCGTGCCGCGGCACCACCGGAGTCGGCCCCGCCCTTCTCGGTCAGGAACCGGCCAAGGCTGGCGCGCCACATCGCCCTGGCGTGGAAGGAGCCATCGGGGTTGATCCCGGCAGGGATGCCGTAGCGGATCAGCGTCTCGAGCAGCGGGCTCAGCTGCTGGCCGTAGAGCTGCATGCACGGCTCCGGTGCCACCCCGGGCCACGAGTAGCAGGACACGACCGTGCGCCGGTGGTCGGTCGGGATCCCCGGGGGGAGCCGGTCCCATGCCGGGTCGTCCGGCCCGAACTCCCACTGATCGAGGTTGCCCTGGGGGATGCCCTCGATCCCTCGGACCACGGGCGGATCGTTGTCCAGCAGGTAGGGGTCGACCGCGAGATCGCAGATCACGGCATGGGCGGGCATGAACCCGAGCCACGCGTTGGGGAACAGCGGTCGCGACGTGTCGCGCCTCGCGGTGGCATCGACGAGGATGTCGGTGACCGCCAGCCGATGCTGGAGATAGGCCTCGTTCCCCGACAGGTTCTGGTCGACGACCACGACCTCGACCCCCGGCAGGCCCTCGCGCATGAACCGCTCGTTGCGCGCGTCGTCGCCACACCGGACCGCCCATTCGACGGCGAGCTTGCCGACCCCGCCCGAGCCCATGATCGTGACCCGGACCGGAAGCCGCATCGGTGACAGCAGCGCCGGCCATCGACGCTCGAGCGCGTCGAACGCTGCGGCCAGGCCGTTGCGGGCCACGTCGCGCAGGTTCTGGACGAGGCGCCGGCCGTCGTCGCCGGTCACCATATCGAGCGCGATCGCCTCGATGCCGAGGCCGCCGAGGAGCTCGACCCGTGCCGGCCGGGTCACGAAGTGGAGCATGGAGATCAGCAGCGATCCTGGCTGGAGCAGGTCGTACCGGCCCTCCGGGGCGCGCAGCACGACCACGATGTCCTGGGCGTACGCGGTCGCCTCGTCGACGATGTTGACGTTCGGCGACACCGCGCGGTAGTCGTCATCGGTGTATCCCATCCCGGTCCCGCTGCCGGTCTCGACGAACACATCCAGGCCCTTCTCCGCCAGCAGGCCGATCAACGGCGGCAGGAACGCCCGCCGCTCACCGGGCTCGTTGTACATGCGCGGGAAGCCGATGCTGAGATCATCGTCCGGGATCATCGATACCTCGGTCGTGGCGTTCGTCAGGGCCATGGGCATGCGTCCGGCGCCTCCGTCCCGACGAGCCCTCGGCGCCATCATCGACCAGGCGAGCGCCGCTCCACAACGTCCAGGCGGACCTGCGGTTTGGGCGCGGGTGGCCGTTGCCCGGCAGAACGGCGCCACGTGGAGTCGGTCGACAAGGACACGCGAGCCCGCTGGACATCGGCGTGCGGCAGCGCGCTTAGGCGTGCTGGTGAGTCGCCTGCCGCCAGGTCCAGGGAGTCGAGCCGCCGGCACGATCGGCGGCGGGAGGGCGAACTGAGGGTTGGTGTAGCAGGGACGCAGCGCGAACCGGCCGTATATCCGGGTGCTGGACGGCACGACGCGCCCGCGTGCGCGGATCGCGCGGAGGAGCGACTCGTTGAGGTCGTCCAGGCGGGCCCCGTCCGTCCAGCCGCTCGGGCGGTAGCGGAAGCAGCAGATGGAGAGGACGGGCTCCGCGAGCAGCTCGAGCTCGTCGGACGAACGCGCCCGCTGCGCGACCCGGCGGGCGCAGTCGTTGTGCCGGATCAGGCGGTCGCGCATCCCGTCCGCGCCGATCTCGCGCAGGATCGCCCACACGGCCAGCCCGCGAGCCGGTGTCGAGAAGTCGACGCCCAGGTCCGGCGTCCCGTACCCGATCGCATCGAACGGGGACGCGGTGTCGCCTTCGTCCGCGGTCGCGTGGCGCTCCCGGTCGTAGTCGCCGGTCTCGATCGTGAACGCGCGACCAAGGATGCCCTCGTCCCGCACGATCGTGGCGCCCGTCCCGACCGGCGCGGCCATCCACTTGTGCGGGTCCACCGCGAACGAGTCGTACGTCGAGACATCGCCATACCGGTCGCGCACGCGGGGATCGAGAAGGCCGAAGCCCCCGTACGCGCCGTCCACGTGGAGCCAGATCTCTCGCTCGTGGGCGATGCGGGCGAGCTCCGTCATCGGATCGATCCTGCCCCCGTTCACGTCGCCCGCGCAGCCCACGATGGCGACCTGCGTGCAGCCGACGGCGCGATCTTCGTCAAGGGCCTGCTGGAGCAGGTCGAGGTCGATCGTGCCCGCACGGTCGAGCGGGATCGACCGCAGGTTGCGACGACCCATGCCGAGCACGCCCAGGGCGCGACCCACGACGTGATGCGTCTCGATGCTCGCGTAGACCCGCGGCTCGGGCATCCCGTCGATGCCGTCCAGCGACGGGCGGAGCCCCAGCCGCTCGCCGGCGTGCTGCCGCGCGGCACCGATACCCAGCAGGTTCGCCGTCGAGCCGCCCGCGGTGAAGGTGCCCTCGAACTCGGGTGGAAAGCCCAGCAGCTCGATCAGCCAGCGCATCGCCAGGTGGCCGCGAAGTTCCCGGGCGTCATCCACCAGCGCTGCGGCACCGCGACGGCCTGGGCCAGGTCCGCGGCGGCGGCGACGGGGTTCGACCGGTGGTAAGCCGAGGAAGCCCGATGCTCTACCCGCAGGACGGCGATCCGTCGGCGTGTGGGAAAGCGTGTCGATGGCGAGCGGCCGTCAGCGGCGGCCAGGTCGACAGCACGCGACCGCTCCCGGGCGGGGTCAAACCCTCGAAGCGCAGGAACGCGTCGAGCGCCGGCAGGATGGCCGGATCGACGTTCCAGGGCGCCGGTGGCGGCGCATCGCGGGGTCGGTCATGGGGCGGTGATGAACAGTCCGTACCGGCCGCCGGCAGCTCGCGGCCAGAGGATCGCCCGCGACACCTCGACGAGATCGCCGGCGCTGTCGACACGAGTACGGGATCAGAGGGGCCTGAACGGTGATTCACACGCCCGACGACTACCCGACTGTTCGGCTCGGCGGACTCCATCGCATCGCGAGCTTGCGACGCATCCAGATCAGCCGGATCAGGCGGCTGCGAGAAGGCCGTGCCGGAATCTGTCGATGCCGTCGCCTTCAGCGCCCGCGGTGCCGCCGTCTTCCTCCGCACCACGCCGACGTTGATGGGGATCAACCCCGTCGTCGGCATGCCGGCCGCGATCCTCACCTTCCTTCCGCGCTACCCGCTGGTGACCGCCGACCACGGCGCCAGGTACCACGACAAGCTGCGCGGCTTTCCGGGCCAGCGAAGGCTGGTGCGATCGACTGCGGGCCCCCGCCCGGCGGGACCGCCGATCGTCATCGCGGCAGGCAAGCCGAAGGCGATGCGACTGGGCGCCCGTGTACGCAGACGAGTGGGGTAGGGCTCGACGAGCAGGACGCGAGTGCCGCGCCTGCGCGACCAGGTTGCAGAGATGTCGAACGGGCCGTCGCCGGGGGTCGGGCAGAGAGCCACGGCGATACGCTGCGACGCTCCCTGGACGACGGCCGGGATCATGCATCTCGGTGGCGGTCCCGGGACCTGCGGCCGCGGAGCTGAGGGCCGCGACCTGCTGATCAGCGGCCGGCAGGCACGAGATCGGCGAGGCGAGCGTCGCCCGGGTCGAGGACGAGTATCGGCGGATCGCGGCCCCGATCCTGGGGACCGACGACGTTGCCCAGATCTACGGCGGCTTCGCGAAGATCCGGCCCTGAGGTACCGGGACGGCGACACGCTGATCGCCGATGCGACCGGGGCACTTGCCCGCGCCAACGCGGCCGCGGCCGCATGGTTCGGGACCCTGCCCGTCGCGACCTGTACGGCAAACCCGACGATGCAGGGCGGGATCGCGTTCTATTCCCCGCCGACGCGGGACGGGACCAAGGGTGGGGAGTTCTTCGTCAACGTCGCCGACCCGGCGATGTGGGGCACCTACCAGGTCCAATCGATGACCTTCCATGAGAGCGTGCCGGGTCACCACCTGCAGCTGGCGATCGCCCAGGAGCTGCCTGACCTCCATCCGCTGCTGGCCGAGAGCCTGGTATCCGCCTACATCGAGGGATGGGGCCTGTACACGGAGCGTCTGGCCGACGAGATGGGCCTGTACGCGTCCGACCTCGACCGGCTCGGGATGCTCTGGGGCGACTCGGCCCGATCGTGCCGGCTGGTGGTCGACACCGGCCTCCATGCGCTGGGCTGGACGCGCGACCAGGCGATCGACTACATGCTCGCCCACGCACGGATGACCCGCGCCCGGATGGCGGCCGAGGTCGATCGCTATATCGGCTTGACCGGCCGGGCGTGCAGCTACATGCTGGGCAGGCTGGCGATCGACGACGTCCGGGCGACCGCACAGGCGCGCCTGGGCGATCGGTTCGACATCCGCGCCTTCCACGACCAGGTCCTGGCGACAGGCTCGATCCCGCTCGAATTCGCTGCGCCTAACGATCGACGAATGGATGGACGAGGTCGATCGAGGCGGCTGAGATCCGGACGACACCGATACGGACCGTCGGCTCGGCCGACAGGGCGATCGTTTGCCGGGTGGGGTCCCGGTCCCGGACGGCGCAGGCGAGGCGCGGCGCCGCGTCGAGGCCGGCTCAGATCCGGCCGAACATGGATGATAGGCGGCGTGGAGATCGAGCCGACCGGGACGATCACGTTCCTGTTCACCGACCTTGAGGGCAGTACCCGGTTGTGGGAGCTGCACCCGGTATCGATGACGGGTGCCCTCAGCCGGCACGACGCGATCCTTCGCGACGCGATCGAGGCATCGGGCGGCCGGGTCGTCAAGACCACCGGCGACGGCCTGATGGCGGTGTTCTCGGGCGCGATCGACGCGGCGACCGCGAGCCTGGCGGCACAGCGCGGGCTGGCCGCTGAGCCCTGGGGTGAGACCGGGGCGCTCCGCGTGCGGATGGGCGTCCACTGTGGCCAGGCGGAGCAGCGAGGCGGCGACTTCTTCGGCCCAACCGTCAATCGGACCGCTCGGATCATGGCCGCCGGGCACGGGGGCCAGGTGCTGCTGTCGGCGTCGGCCGGGGCGCTTGCCACGGAGCAGCTGCCGGTGGGTATGACGCTGATCGACCTGGGCGAGCACCATCTCAAGGACCTCGGCCGGCCCGAGCACCTGTTCCAGCTCGCCCACCCGGATCTCCCTTCGGCGTTCCCGCCGCTGGTCACCGTCCGCCAGGCGGGCGCCGACCTGCCGGCGAGGGTCGCGGAGCTGGTCGGCCGCCGGGACGAGATCGCCCAGATCACCGGCCGCCTCGCGGATGGCTCCGTGCGCCTGATGACGCTGATCGGGCCGGGCGGCACCGGCAAGACCACGCTCGCGATCCGGGTGGCCCGCGATCTTGCCCATCGGTTCCCAGACGGCGTGTCGTTCGTGGACCTGTCCAGCGCTCGTGACGCGAACGCCGTGCTGGTGGCGATCGCCCGGGCGGTGGGTCTGGGCGAGATCATCGACCGCTCGCTCGAGGACGAGCTCGTCGATCGCCTGCGCGACCGTCGGATGCTGATCGTGCTCGACAACCTGGAGCAGGTGACCGAGGCGGCGGGCGTCGTGGCGCGGCTGCTGGCCGAGTGCGCACGGTTGACGGTGCTCGCGACCAGCCGCGAGGCGCTTCACGTCCGGGCCGAGCAGGTCTATCCGGTTCCGCCGCTCGGCCTGCCGCCGGCCGGCCGGGGAGCTGCGTCGGCGCGAACGGTCGGGGAGTCCGAGGCCGTCCAGCTGTTCATCGATCGCGCCCGCGTGGTCCGCCCGGACTTCGAGCTGACCGACGCGAATGCCGCCGCCGTCGCCGAGATCTGCCGCCGGCTCGACGGCCTGCCGCTCGCGATCGAGCTCGCCGCCGCGCGCCTGCGGCTGTTCTCGCCGGAGGTGCTCCGGGACCGGCTCGGTGACCGCCTGGGGCTCCTGCGCAGCGGTCCGCGCGACCTGCCCGAGCGCCAGCAGACGCTCCGGGCGGCGATGGACTGGAGCTACGAGCTCCTCGAGCCCGGCGAGCAGCGGCTGTTCGAGCTGATGGCCGTGTTCGCGGAAGCGGATGTCGCCGCGGTCGAGGCGGTGGCCGCATCGCTTGGCCCGATCGACGGGGTGGAGCTCGACGTTCTCGAGGGTCTCGCCGGCCTGATCGAGAAGAGCCTCCTGCGGCGGGTGGACGTGCCGGGCGGTGAGCCGCGCGTGACGATGCTGGAGACGATCCGCGAGTTTGCCGCGGACCGGCTCGGCCAGCGACCGGACCTCGCCGCGCGAGCCCGCCGCTGTCACGCGACCTGGTATGCGGACCTGGCGCGACGACTGCGGGCGGACCTTGTGGGCGGTGGACGGGAGAAGGCGCTGGCAGCGCTGGGCGCGGACGCCGGCAACCTGCAACGAGCCTGGGCCTGCTGGGTCGAGGAGCGCGACCTGGAGCAGCTCAACGGGCTGGCCGCGGCGCTGCTGATCCTCAACGACGCCCACGGCTGGTACCTCGATACGGTCAACCTCGCCTCGGACATGCTCGCCGTTCTCGGTGCCGGCGGTTCCTCGCCGGATGCGATCAACCAGGAGATCGCGCTGCGGACGACGCTGGCCCGGGCGCTGATCGCGACCAAGGGCTACACGCCCGAGGTCGAGGCCGTGCTCTCGGGCGTCCTCGAGCTGTTCGAGCGCGGCGCCGACGTGCGCCAGCAGTTCTCCGTCCTGCGTGGCCTCGCCAGCCTGTACGTGTTCACGGCGCGACTCCAGGAGTCCGCTCGTCTTGGCCGCGAGATCCTCGCGCTCGGTGAGGCGCAGCGCGATGCGCGGATGCTCATCGACGGCCACCTGCTGGTGGGAACGACGCTGATGTCCTTCGATGACCTGGCCGGCGGGCTCGAGCATCTCGATGCAGGGATCGCGCTGTTTCCCGACAGGCCGACCGCGGGGCGCACGGTGACGGTGGGCACGGACTCGCGCGTCTCATGCCTGACCACGTCCGGGATCACGCTGTGGCTGCTCGGTCGTCCGGACCGCGCCGCCGAGCGGGCCGACGCGGCCCTTGCGCTCGCGGCCCAGCTGGATCACCCGTTCACCTCCGCATACGCCCGGTTCCACGCAGGCATCCTGCGACACTGGCGGCGCGAACCGGGCATCACGCTCGACCTCGCGACCGGCCTGCTGGACCTCGCCGAGGAGCACGAGTTCCGGATCTGGACGGCGGCCGGCAGCGTCCTCCTCGGGGCCGCGCAGGTCGAGCTGGATCGCGTCGAGGAGGGCCTGGGCCATATCCGTTCCGGGATCGGCCTGTATGGCGAGCTCCGGTCACCGCCGGTCTTCTGGCCATTCCTGCTGTTCGTCGCGGCCCGAGCCAACGCCCGTGCGGGGCTGACCGCGGACGGATTGCGCGCGATCGACACCTCGATCGAGATCTTCGGTGCTGACTCGGCCGCATCGATCCTGCCCGAGCTCCGGCTCGCCAGAGGGGACCTGCTGGCCGGGGGAGGCGGCAGCGGATCCGAGGCAGGCGACGCCGAGGCGTGCTACCGGCTGGCGCTGGACCGGTCGGCCGAGCTTGGCGCCCGGATGTCGCAGCTCCGCGCGGCGACGCGCCTCGCGCGGCTGCGGATGGAGTCGGGGGATGTGGCCGCCGCCAGGACCATCCTCGGCCCGGTCTACGCGTCGTTCACCGAAGGCTTCGATACCGCCGACCTGCGTGATGCGCGCGACCTGCTCGAGGCGGCGGGAACCGGCTGATCGGGTCCAGCGCCCGTTCGGCGGCATCACCCATCGGGCGAGCACGCCCAGCGGCTGCTCCACGATCGTGCTCGCGGGTTGACCTCGGGCGATCGCAATGCGTAGCCTCACCGACGAGCCTATCGGGGATTGTCCTCGGCGCAGGTTGTCCGTCACCTGGCCGCGGGGGTCGGTCCTGCGTCCCCCAACGGAGGATCGTGCCTTGCACACCCCGACGACCCGGTCCGGCCGCGCCACTGCCGCGTTGGCCACCCTCAGTCTCGTCCTTGCCGGCTGTTCGGGCGGTGGCGAGACGACCGATCCGACTCCGGATCCCGCGAAATCGTCGTCGGTTGCACCCAGCGCCGACTCCGGTGGAGCCGCCACCCCATCGGCTGCGGCCCCCGAAGCGCCCAGCGGAGGCACCGGTGGCGGCGACACGGGTCCGGCGGCCGACCCCGGCGAGGGCCGGCTCGAGGTCAACGGGAAGACCTACGCGCTCACGATCAGCGACTGCAAGTTCACCGACGATGGACCGTCCAAGGGCTCATTCGAGGTCAACGGGCCAGAGGGGACGGGCGCATCGTTCGACATGGTCCAGTTCTACCTGGGCGACGACTGGTCGCAGACCAGCGTCCAGCTGGACTTCGGCCCGACGCAGATCTACGTGATCCGCTCCGGTACCCGCGAGGGGGCCGTTCCCGCAACCGTCGACGGTTCGAACGTGACCTGGATCGAGAGCTATCGTGAGCTCGATGTGGCGGCCAACTCCCAGGTGGACCTCGGCGAGGGTGTGCTGAACCTCACCTGCGCCTGACGCTTCAACCGGGAGCGAGGATCGAGCCCGGCCATCAAGGCTTGATTGGCGCGCCACGGTGCGCCTCGCTCCCCATGAGGTACCACCGTCGATCGGGTTCCTTGATCGGCTGCCGCGAAGCTCGGTCGGCTAGCTGCTTCGAGCTGAGCTGCGCGCGCTCACGCCCGACGGGTCGCGGCGGCAGGACGGCGCGTCGTGACGCTGCTCATCGTCCGCGCGTCGCCGCCCGACTGCTTGGTCGAGTTGCTGCCCGGCGCGGCCGCGGCGACCCCGATCGACGCCGTTCCCGGGCTCGATGACCACGCCTCCACCGGAGCCGGCCGGCCGACCAGGTACCCCTGGGCGAGGTGGACTCCCAACCGGCGCAGCGTCGCGAGCTCGGCCTGGGTCTCGACACCCTCGGCGATCGTTTCGCACTGCGACTCGGCGGCAAACTGCTGGAGCCCGACGACCATGGCCATCCGCGTGCGATCCGTGTCGACGGCACGGGTGAGGCTCATGTCGAGCTTCACGTACGCCGGCCGCAGCTCCACGATGTGACTGAAGTTGGCGATGCCCGCGCCGGCGTCGTCGACCGCGATGCGCACCCGGGGGCGGAGCCGGCCGACGGCGGCGCGGAGCACGTCGTAATCCTCGACCGGGACGTGTTCGGTCACCTCGAGCACGACCGGCCGGTCCGCTCGGCGCAGGAGGCCGGCGAGCCGGCGGTCCCGGACCACGAGGCTGGGCGATACGTTGAGGCTGAGCCAGGTGCATTCCGGCAGCCCCGCGGCCGCGGTGATCGCGGCCGCCAGGGTCGCCACCTCCAGGTCGGCCTCGAGCCCCGCGGCCCGGGCGTCGGCGAAGACGACGTCCGGGGGTGATCCGTTCGAGAAGCGGGTCAGCGCCTCGAACCCCACGTGCTTGCCCGTGACGACGTCGACGATCGGCTGGAAGACCGGCCCGTATGCGCCGGCCGCGATCACCCCGGTGATGCGCTCCACGATGGCACCGGTCTCGGTCAGGTCCGCGATCGCCGGCCCGACGAGTGCGCCACCGATGGCCGCAACCTCGAGCAGTGTGGGCAGCAGCTCGGCGAAGCGCTCCACCGCGTCGACCTCCGACGAGGTCGCGGTCAGGAGTGCGATGAGCCTGCCGCCATGACGCACCGGCGCGTACGCGAGCGCCCGGGTGGCCATCTCATGGTGCACCTTGTTGTACGGATGACCCGGCCGACTCGCCCAGGCCTCGACCCAGGGCCCCGCCTCGGCCCGCTCGCGCAGCGTTCGGCTGCGCTGGTGCGGCAGGCGGCGCAATGGCACGGCCACCCCGTCGGCCCGCACGAAGGCGAGCGATACGGCCGGCCCCTCGAGCGTGAAGTAGGCCAGCGAGAGGCTCTTCAACCCGGACAGGCCGACGGCCTGCTGGCAGATCGCCACGGCGATGTCGGCCGCCGTTGCACCCGCCTGCACGGCGGCGACGGCCTCTGTGACGATGGTGCGCTCCCGCGTCACCCGTTGATGGGCAGCTTCCAGGGCCCGTTCCCGGGTCACGTCGCGCTTCACGGCGACGTAGCTCGTGATCGTCCCGGCCGCGTCGTGGATCGGCGAGATGACGGCCTCCTCCTCGAACAGCGTGCCGTCCTTGTGCCGGTTGGTGAGATCTCCGACGAACGACTGCCCGCTCGTCAGCGATTTCCACATGGCGGCGTAGAAGGCCGGGCCATGAACGTCGCTCTTCAGGATGCGGGGGTTCTGGCCCAGGACCTCGTCGGACGAGTACCCCGTGACCCGCACGAAGGCCGGGTTCACGTACTCGATCGCCCCTGACGCGTCCGCGATGATCACGGCCTCCGCCGACTGTTCGATCGCGGCCCACAGGCGCTGGCGCTCTGCCCCGCCCTGGGTGGCGGCGACCTTGACGCGCAGGCTCTCGACGCCGTACGCGAGGTCCGAGGCGAGCTCCTCGAGCAGGGCGATCTCGTCGGGCTGGAAGGCAAGCGGGTCGCCGGCGTAGATCACCAGCGTGCCGAACGGCGCGCCGTCGATCTTGAGCGGCAGTGCTGCCAGCGCACGGATCCCCTGCTCGACCATCTGGGGACGCCAGGCGAGGTCTTCGTCTGCGGCGACGTCCGGGCTGACGACCAGCCGACCCTCCCGGATTGAGGTCCCGGCGGGACCCAGGCTCCCGCGCGCCGGGTCATTCCAGCTGAGGGTGATCCCGTCCAGGTAACCGGCAATCGAACCGGCCCGGGCGACCGGTCGGATCGTGCCCGATGGATCGTCCTCGCGGTAGCCGATCCAGGCGCCGAGGAATGCACCGTGCTCGGCGATGACCGAGCAGAACGCCCCGAGCAGGGTGGGCTCGTCGGGGATCCGGACGAGCTCCTGGTTCGCCAGGGAGAGGGTCCGCAGCACCCGGTTGAGGCGCTCCAGGTGCACCTCCGCACGTCTCTGCGCGGCGCCGTACCGAGCCACCATGACCGCCAACAGCGCGCTGGTGACCAGCACGAAGGCCCAGCCCTTGAGCGTCGAGATAGTCGCGAGCGCAGCCGGGCTCGGGGCGAGCGCGTAGATCACGCGATCGCTGAGCAGGATCCAGACAACTGCCCCGGCGGCATACCCGATGACGATGCCCCGGGCAGAGACTCGCAGGCGAGGCGTCAGGCTGTGCATGGCCCCCATCGGTCCGGTCGCGCGTCCGCGGGCGTCGCGAAGGCGCGGGTGCATGGATCACCCGCCCTCGTTGTACACGCGCACCGTGCCTCGGGGCACTCCCCCAATCGTCATGGGCATGGGCGTCCGCCGCCGAACCCGACGGTCCGCGTAGCGGGACCGATGGCGCGCCCGGAGGGATTCGAACCCCCGACACTCGGTTCCGAAGACCGATGCTCTGGTCCACTGAGCTACGGGCGCGCGGACCGCGATGATACCGGCTGGGGCAATTCGCGAGCCGCCGTGACGAGCGACCGGCGGTGCTGGCGCGGCGCGGGACCAGCCGGTCCCGGGGATCCGGTTGCGGACGCGGCATCGGCTGTCGCACACTCCGTCTCGTGCCCCGACATGCCCGCCCTGCATCGGCGCGACTTCGTCACCGCCGCATCGTGCCCCTGGCAATCCTGGTCGCGTGTGCCGCGCTGCTCTGGCCGCCCGGCGCCGTCCCCCGCGGCGCGGTGCTCGACCTGGTCAGCGACGGCGGCTCGGGGCTCGCGTCGGTGGCCGGGCAGGGGCCGACGCCGGCACCGATCGCCCCGAAGGCGCCGGACGCGGCAGTGACCGCCGCCCCGGTCGCACCGAAATCCGCCCGGACGCTGGTCGATGTCGAGCGGCCAAAGGCGCCGCCCCTCGACCTCCTCCAGGGCTATGCCTGGCCGATCGCGCACCCGAGCCTGACCCTCCCGTTCGGGCCGACGCACGTGGGGCACGCGCGTCGTCGACGGCGAGCTGTTCCACGACGGCGTGGACCTGGCGACGTTCTGCGGGGATCGGATCAGCGCCGCACACGACGGAACCGTGCTCGCGGCCGGCCGGAGGTACGACGCGTTCATGGGCTGGATCGGCGACCTGAAGCCGTACCTCGCCCGGCTCGACGCCAAGGGCCTGTGGAGCACCCTGCCGATCGTGGTCGTGATCGACGATGGCGACGGGTACTGGAGCGTCTACGCCCACTTCGAGCGCCTCGTGGTCAAGAAGGGGCAGCCGGTGCATGTGGGCCAGCTGCTCGGCTACGAAGGCGCCACCGGACACGCCACCGGGTGCCATCTCCACTACGGGCTGTTCTCGCCCTTCGAACGGGACACGTTCGGCATCGACCCCGGCGTCGTCAAGCGGATGCTGGTGCCGACGGAGGAGATCGCGCGGGTCGATCCGCTGCTCGTCCTTCCGCCCAAGCCCGGGATCAACGCGCCGGCGACGCCCCGGCCCACGACCGCGGTCGCCAGCCCGTTGACGGCCTCGCCCAGCCCGGTGGTGGTCGTCGCGCCCTGACGCTCCGCCACGTTCAGGGCGTCCCGCCCGTCCGCGCCCGACCGATCAGCCGATCCGCCGGTACCGCCGCCCGATGAGGAACCAGGCGGGGACGCTCGCGAGCGCTTCGGCGAGCTCGGGTCCCGCCAGGCCGTCGCGCAGCTCGATCGCGAGCGTCGGCGGCTTGCCGGATCCGGGCCGCGCGTCGACATCGCACAGGTCGATCGCGACCCGCCCGGGCTCGGGGTCGCCCAGCTCGCGGAGCATCGCCAGGGGCCAATCCCGCGTCTCGGACTCGGCCCTGACCTCGCGCTCCGAGCGCCATCGCGGGCGGCGCAGCAGGATCGCCCGCCAGCCGTCGGCCACCTCGGGGGTCACCGTCCCGTCGCCCGGGACCGGCGCCGGTGAGAGCCGCTCGCCGCGCGCCCACAGGGCGGCCTGGTGGAGAAGCGCGTACTCGTCGAGGTCGGCGAAATCGCCGAGTCGCCCGGCGGGTGAGCCATCGCCGAACACGGCCAGGATCGACGGCGCGAACACCTCCGCCAGGTCGAGGTCGATCGCCCGCACCGTGCGATGCAGGTACACGTGCTGGTACATGAACAGCCGCGCGGTCAGGAACATCTCGAGCGCCCCGATGCCGGACTCGTACAGCGTCAGCCCGCGCTCCGAGATGAACGCGTATCGCCGAAGTCGCTCGGCATCGACCGGCCCCATCGACACGCCGGTCAGGTAGGCGTCGCGGCGGACGTAGTCCAGGTTGTCGACCGTGAACACGCCCGACAGCAGCGGCTGGAGCAGCCGGACCCAGGCGGGCATCGACGCATCCGAGAGTGCCGGCTTGGACACCAGGAACGAGACCCAGCGCGGATCGATGACCTCGCCGTCCGCGAACCGGTCGCGCTCGGGGACGGACCCGGGCGCACGTCGCAGACCGCGGATCAGTGGGTCGAGCTCGTGCTCGATGATCAGCTGCGAAAGGTCCTCGTGGCTGAGCGTCTTCGCGCCCGGCCGGCGGGGATCCGCGGGAGCGGGAAAGCGGGCGAGGAACTGGTCGTCGAAGAAGTGGGCGAACGGCCCGTGGCCGACGTCGTGGAGCAGCCCCGCGATCCGCAGCGTCTCGACGACCAGCCCCTCCGACGGCATCGGCTCCGCCGGGGCGACCGCCGGCAGGGTGGCGCGCAGCGACGGGTACAGCGATCTGGCCCACAGCCCCGCCTCGTGCATCACGCCCAGG
The DNA here is from genome assembly GCA_963749705.1 of uncultured Chloroflexia bacterium. GTDB lineage: Bacteria > Chloroflexota > Limnocylindria > Limnocylindrales > CSP1-4 > CAIXZV01. Next base: position 21,862 of record CAVVNQ010000010.1, read on the forward strand.
CCATGGGTGAACCGCGAGTGCTCGGCGGTGGGGAACACCCAGCGGGCGCTCTGGAGCTGGCTGATCCGCCGCAGCCGCTGGACCCACGCGGTGTCGAGGAGGTCGACCTCGGCCACGTCCTCCGGGTGGAGGTCGGCGGCGCGCGCATCGGCCGGTCCAAGGTGCCGGGTCAGCTCGACATAGCCGTGGATCGGGTCGCTGATCAGGTTGACCGCCGCGAACGGAAGCCGCCGGCCCGCCCTCAGCGCGGGGCGCCGGCCGCCCCGGCCATCCGGATTGAGATCGCCATCGTCCACCCCGAGAGCGTACCCCGCCGCCGGGTCGTCAGGCCTCCTGCTCGCCCGATCCGCCCGATCCGCCCGATCCGTACGCCGCGGCGGCCCGGGCCAGCGTCGCCGCCACGTCGGCTCGCAGGTCCGGTGGCGCGATGACCTCGACCTCGTCGCCCCAGGACAGGATCCACAGCCGGATCTCGATCGTGCCCGACACCGTGCCCCGCCATTCGAGGGATCCGTCCTCGGCCTCCCGGATCTGCTGGCTCGGATGCCAGGTCGCCTCGCTCACGCGCGCCGCGACCGCCGGCGCGAACCGGAGCACGACCTCGACCTGCGGCTGGTCCGCGATGATGTCCCAGGCGCGCCGCAGCGTTGCCGCGAGCGGTCCGGCCTCCGGGGGCTCGAAGGTCCGGGGTGTCAGGGCGAGATCGACGATCCGCTCGACCTTGAACGTCCGGATCGCCCCCCGCGTCTCGTCGAACCCGATCAGGTACAGCGCGTGCGTCTCGAGCGACGGCTCGAGCAGGTACGGGTGGACCTCGGCCGTCCGCGGCTCGCGCTCGGCGCCCTCGTAGCGCGCGGGCGCGTACGTCAGCCGCACCACCCGGCGCTCCGCCCAGGCACGGGTGAGATCCGCCACGTGGCGGTTGAACGCGGGATCGACCCGCCGCTCGGCGAGGTCCGCCAGCGTGCGCTCGACGTGCGCTCGGAGCGCGTCCGGAAGCCCTTCCTCGAGCTTCTGGAACGCGGCGGCGAGGGCCGGGTCGTACTTGTCGGCATAGCGCGTCATCAGGCGGGCGGACAGGAACACCGCCATCGCCTCCTGCTGGGTCAGCCGAAGCGGGGGCAGGAACGCGTGGCCCTCGACGCCCCACCGACCGCGCTCGCTCCACACCGGGATGCCGAGCTCGCCCTCGAGCGCCCGCAGGTCACGGTAGACGCTCCGGACATGCATCGCGGTCCGCTTCGCGATCTCGGCCGGGCGGACGCCGTCCTCGCCATGCGCCTGCAGGACCTGGAGCACGCGCAGCAGCCGGGCGGTGCGGTCGCGCTTGCCCTCGAGCCGCTCGCTGTCGGGCTGCCCCGGTTCATCGAAGCCGTCGGTCATCGAGGCGTCCTCGGTCGTCACGTCGGAGGCTGGATCAACACCGGCGACGCGCGATCCACCGCCGTGAGATGGATCCGCAGCGAGGCCAGCAGGGCATCGCTCGAGAGCTCGGTGGCGGGACCCGTCACGTGGATGTCGGCCTGGCCGAGCTGGCCATCGGTGAACACCCAGTAGTCAAGGTCACCCCGCCAGCGCGAGACGTCGGCGGAGCCGATGAGCAGCTCGACCTCGGGCACCGCGCGGCGAAGGGTCGAGCCATCGATCGTGACGCGGCAATGGCGCGCTCGAGCACCCTCGATGAACGCGAGCCCGCGGTCCTCCGAGACCGCCCGGTTGTCCATCGTGAGCGCGACCGCGAGCAGCTGCTGGTCGAGGTCGCCACCGGCTGCCTGTCCGATGGTCGCCCGGGTCCACGGCGATCCGGGCTGGAGCGTCCAGGCGCGATCGCCGATCCGCGTCAGCCCGTGCTGGCCCAGCGTGACGCGGCTCGCCGCGAACCCGGTCCAGCGCACGTCGGTGCCATTCCTGGCACCCGTGATCGAGACCTGGCCGGTGACCCGGCCATCGATCGACGCATCCATGAGCAGCGTCACCCGCGCCGTCGACCCGGCGACCAGCGGACCGCTGCACGCCGGCGGCTCGCCCGTCGGATCCGTGGGGCCGAACCGGGACGAGGCCGCCGGCTGGTCGCGGAGCGAGAGCTCGTTGGCCACCGCGGCCGCGGTGAACCCGCTGCCGGCGATCACGGCGAGGCCGAGGCCGAGGCCGGTGCCCATGACGACCCGACGCCGGCGGAGCGACGTCTCGCCGAGGCGACGCCGCGCGATGCCCAGCCCGGCGAACATGCCGGTTCCGGCGAGCGCAAGGATCCACGGATACGCCGCCTCCAGCGACGGCACCAGCGTCTGCGATCCCTGCCCGCCGACCTGGGCGGCGACGCTCACGATCGAGGGGACCATCAGCAGGATCACCCCCAGGCCGAGCCACGCGATGGCGGCGAACGCCCGGTCTCCGCGCGCGACCGGTGGCCACACGACGGCGGCCAGTGCGACCAGGATCGGCAGGCCGGTGGCCAGCCCCACGAGGTGATCCGCCGGGCCGCCGGGCTGGTATCCCACCAGCACCAGGGCGAACGTCGTGAACCACAGGGCCGCCAGCGCCGCCCCGAGGATCCGAAGCTCGATCATCCGTACCCGCACGGTCGGAGTCTAGCGAGCCTGCGACCGCGGCCGTCGCATGGCGTGGCATCGGAGCGGCGCGTGCGACGTGGCATCGGCGGTCGTCGTCCGGCACGGCACGGGCGCACCACAAGTACCGCCCGAATGGAACTCCAGGGCCATCGCCGTCCCTGCTGATCCCGACCGATACTCACCTCACCGCACTCCGGTGCGCGACAACACGAACAGACCGGCCGCGATGGTCCTCCTCCTCCCATCGGCATGGCCCAACCGAAGCGACGCCGTCCTCCTCCCGGCGTCGCTTCGGGCGTCTCCGGGGCTACGATCCGGTGATGCAGCGCCCGTTCGTCTCCCTGCTCACCGACTTCGGGGCGCGCGACGCGTCGGCCGCCATCTGTCGCGCGGTGATCCTTGGCATCTGTCCGGACGTCGAGCTGCTCGACATCACGCACGAGGTCCGCAAGTACTCGATCCGCGACGGCGCGCTCGCGCTGTGGTGCGCGCTGCCGTACCTGCCGCGCGGCACGCACGTGGCCGTGGTCGATCCGGGCGTGGGCACGGCTCGCAGGCCGATCGCCATTCGGGTCGCCCGCGGGGACGTCCTGATCGGCCCCGACAACGGGCTGCTCCCATCCGGCGCGGAACGGCTCGGCGGGATCGAGGAGGTTCGCGAGCTCGCGAACCCCGATTACCGGCTTCCCGTGGTCACCAGCAGCTTCCACGGGCGGGACATCTTCGCGCCCGCCGCGGCGCACCTGGCAGCCGGGGTGTCGTTCACCGATCTCGGCCCGCGCCTCGACGCCGCATCGCTGGTGCCGTCGCCGCTGCCCGCTCCCGTCCGCCTCGCCGACGGCGGCCTGCGGACCGAGATCGTGTACGTGGACACGTTCGGCAACGTCAAGCTGTCGGCGCTGGCCGAGGACCTGCGGACGGCCGTCGCCGGTGCACCGATGGGCCGGCTCGACATCACCATCGACGACGGAAGACGGGTTTCGCTCCCATGGGCCGCGACGTTCGGCGAGATCGCGCGCGGGGAGCCGCTCCTGTACGAGGACTCGTACGGGCGGTTGTGCATCGCGGTCAACCAGGGCAACGCCGCGGAGCAGCTGGGCCTCACGGACGGGATGACGATCGACATCCGGTCCGCCTGACTGGGTTCCCCGGCGGCGGACGACCGGTACACTTCCGCCGGGGACTTTCAGGAGGAGATCACAGGATGCGCACGATCAGGGGCGTGACCGCCCTCACCTTTGCGGCCGTGTTCGTCGCGGCCTGCTCCAGCGGCGGTGCGTCGCCGTCCGTGGCACCGACCGAGGCGGCCAGCAGCGCGCCCAGCGCCGCGGCATCGGAGGCGCCGAGCCCGACGCCTGACGCCTGCGCCAAGGACAACCTGGCGACGGTCACGGCGGGCGTGCTCACGATCGGCACGGACAACCCGGCCTACCCGCCGTACTTCGACCCGCCTGCCACCGGCGAGACGGCCACGAGTCCCTGGGAGCTTGGCGATCCGACCAACGGCCGCGGCTTCGAGAGCGCCGTCGCCTACGCGGTCGCCGCCCAGCTCGGGTTCGACAAGGCGAGCGTCGCCTGGACCTACGTCCAGTTCGACAGCTCGTATGCGCCGGGCGCCAAGGCCTTCGACTTCGACATCAACCAGATCTCGTACACGGCCGAGCGGGCCCAGTCCGTGGACATGTCGGATGGCTACTACACGGTCAACCAGGCCTTGGTCGCCAACGCGGACACGCCGATCACCAAGATCACGAGCGTGTCTGGGCTCAAGGAGTTCAAGCTGGGTGCGCAGTCGGGCACCACGAGCTACGCGTTCATCACCGACACCATCCAGCCCACCACGGACGCGTCCGTCTACGACTCCAACGACGCCGCGATCGCGGGGCTCAACGCCAAGCAGATCGACGGCATCGTCGTCGACCTCCCGACCGCGTTCTACATCACCGCCGCCCAGATGGACAACGGGGTGATCGTCGGCCAGTTCGCGCCGCCGACCGGTGCCGATGCCGAGCACTTCAGCCTGGTGCTCCAGAAGGACAGCCCGCTGACCGCGTGCGTCAATGCCGCCATCGCCGCCATCAAGGCCGACGGCACGCTCGATTCGATCACCAAGGAATGGCTGGCCGACAAGGCGAGCGCGCCGGTCTTCCAGCCCTGACCGCTCGATGATCCGCGGGGGTCCGCGCGACCCGACGGTGCGTCCCGCACCCGTGTCACGCGGCCCCCGATCGCCGCTCGGCGAGGGCGGCCGGTCGATCCTGATCGCGATCGCGTCCACGATCGTGGTGTTCACCGCGCTCGCGATCGTGGTCGCCAACGCGCCCGGCTGGCCCGAGTTCCAGGCCAAGTTCCTCGATCGGGACATCTTCCTCGAGAGCCTGCCCAAGGTCGTCGCCAAGTTCTGGGTCAACGTCCAGCTGTTCGTCATCGCCGAGGTGGTGGTCCTCGCCTGGGGCCTGGTGCTGGCCGTCATGCGCAGCCTGCCGGGGCCGGTGTTCTTCCCGATCCGGCTCCTGGCCACCATCTACGTTGATGTGTTCCGCGCCCTGCCCGGCCTGCTGGTGATCTTCATGGTCGGGTTCGGCATCCCGGGTCTCGGCATCGCCGGCATCCCGGCGGACCCGTTCTTCTGGGGCGTGTTCACCCTGTCCCTGCTGTACTCCGCCTACGTTTCGGAGGTCTACCGGGCAGGCATCGAGTCGATCCATCCCAGCCAGACCGCGGCCGCCCGGTCGCTCGGGCTGTCCGAGTTCCAGGCGCTCCGGTATGTCGTCGTACCCCAGGCGGTCCGCAGGGTCATCCCGCCGCTGCTCAATGACTTCATCGGGCTCCAGAAGGACACCGTGCTGGTGAGCTACATCGGCGTGGTCGAGATCTTCCGCCAGAGCACGATCCTGCAGCAGGCGAGGTTCAACTTCACGCCGCTCCTGGCGACGGCGCTGGTGTTCCTCCTGCTCACGATCCCGATGGCCCGGTTCACCGATTGGCTGCTGGCTCGCGAGAAGCGTCGCCGGAGTGGCGGCTCGGGCGGCGGCGGCATCCGGATCCCGCTCGTGCGAGCCCTCGCGGGCCGTCGCGGGACCGGGAGTGGCGGATGACCGCAGCCGCCCTGTCGATCCAGGGCCTCCACAAGTCGTTCGGCCAGCTCGAGGTGCTGCGCGGGATCGACCTCGAGGTCGCCGAGCACGAGGTCATCGCGCTGATCGGCGCCTCGGGCAGCGGCAAGTCCACGCTGCTGCGGTGCATCAACCTGCTCGAGCCGATCGACGCCGGCCGGATCCTGATCGAGGGCGAGGAGATCACGGCGCGCGGCGTCAAGGTTGACCGGATCCGACGGCGGGTCGGGATCGTGTTCCAGTCGTTCAACCTGTTCCCGCACATGCGCGTGGTGGACAACGTCACGCTGGGCCCGCGCAAGGCGCTCGGTCGGTCGCCGACGGAGGCGGAGGCCGCCGCGCTCGCGCTGCTCGACCGGTTCGGGCTCGGCGACAAGGCCCGCGACTATCCGGACCGGCTGTCGGGCGGCCAGCAGCAGCGGGTGGCGATCGTCCGCGCGCTGGCCATGGAGCCGGACCTGCTGCTGCTCGACGAGGTCACCTCGGCGCTCGACCCCGAGCTCGTGGCCGAGGTGCTGAACGTCATCCGCGAGCTTGCCGCGGGCGGCATGACGATGCTGATCGCGACCCACGAGATGGGCTTCGCGCGGGATATCGCCAGCCGCGTCTGCTTCCTCGACGACGGGCGGATCCTGGAGCAGGGACCGCCGGCCCGCATCTTCTCCGAGCCGCAGGAGCCCCGGACCCGGCAGTTCCTCAACCGGATCATCGAGGCTGGCCGGCTCTAGCGGGGCAGGCGATCCGGGCCCGGCCCTCCGCCCTCGCGAGCCGCCATCGGGCCCCGGCAGGCGTCCACGAAGAACGCGAACAGGCGCTCGAAGGCCCGCGGTGTCGACTCGGTGCGCTCGGGATGGCACTGGACGGCCATCCGGAACGGGCCGGACGTCGCCTCGAACCCCTCCACCAGATCGCCTGCGGGGCTTGGCGAGAACGCGGTCGCGACGAACCTGGGGGCGAGGTCGCCGGGCCGGATCGCCTGGTGGTGATGGCTGTTGACCGTCAGGACCCCGCCACCGACGTTCGACGGCGACAGGATCCGCGTCATCCGTGCCCCCGGCACGAGGCGCAGCGGGTGGGTCGTCGCCTGGCCCTGTCCCCAGCCGGCGCCGGCGTGGCCCTCGACATGCTGGAGCAGGCCCCCGCCGGCGAACACGTTCATCGCCTGGAGGCCGCGGCACACCCCGAGCACGGGCACGCCCCGCCGCTCGGCGACCGCCCAGGCCTCGGCTTCGAGCGCATCGCGGTCCGGCTCCACCTCGCGTGCACCGGCGACCGGCTGCCCGTACCGTCCGGGATCGATGTCCGCGCCGCCGCTCAGCAGCAGCCCGTGCATGGACGCGAACGCAGCAGCCCGCTCAGATGTCGAGGAGGCCGCGTCGAGCGGCACGACGGACGCCCCGTGCCGGGCCACGGCGTCGACGTACAGCGCGTTCTTGCGAGCCGCGATCGCGGGGTCGGCCTGGCGCTCGGCGACCATGAGCGTGACGACGATGCGCGGTGCGGCTGCGGGCGACATGGTGGTGCAGGATACGCGCGCCCGGCCTCAGGCGCCCGGCGTCAGGTGCCCTGGGCCGCAGCCTCCGGCGCCGGGCTCGACGGCCCGTCGGACGGCGCCAGGAGCGAGGGCTCGATGGTCGGGTCCGGTGTCTCACCCTCGTCCATCGGCGGGTGGTACTCCTGGCCGGGCAGGATCCTCAGCACCCAGCCGCGCTGGAGCGTGTTCGGGTCGTAGTCCGCCGACTCGGGATCCAGGCCGGGGTATCGGTCCCGGTTCCAGTAGGCGATGCTGCGCCCGGTTGTCTGGAACCGGCGAGCGATCGAGAGCAGCGTGTCGCCCCGGACGACCGTGTACTGCGCAAAGGTTGGCTCCGGCGTGGGGGTCGGCGGCGCCGGCGATGGCGACGGCGTGGGGAGGGGGGTCGGTGATGGTGTCGGGGTGGGTCCCGGCGTGGGCGTCGGCCGCACCGAGGCGGGCAGGCACCCCGCAAGCGAGACCGTCAGCGCGCCCACGGCGATGACGACCGCGAGGAGCCTCGAGGCGCGGACCTGCGGTCGCCGGGCTCGGATCACCACCGCAGTGTGACGCCTCGACGACCGCGCCCGGCTATGCGGGCGTTGCCGAGGGCGGATCGACCGGGGTCGGCTCGGACAGCGTGAACCTGCCGGCCAGCGCCGCGGTCTCGGCCGCCGTTGCGACGTGGCCCCGCCCGCGCCGCTTGGCGACGAAGCAGGCGCGGTCGGCGGCCAGCAGGACCGCCTCCGCGTCGTCCCCGTCGTCCGGGAATGAGGCGGTGCCGACGGACGCCGATACCTGGACACCGTCGGCGGTCCACCCGGTGCCGGCGGCGCCAACCTCTCCGACCGCGGCCCCGATCCGGTCGGCGACGGCGGCCAGCCCGGCGGCGCTGCTGCGCGGCAGGATCACCACGAACTCGTCGCCGCCGTAGCGGAACACCGCGTCGGTGTCCCGTGCGCCGGCCACGATCGCGGCCGCGATCTCGCGCAGCAGCCGGTCCCCGGCCTGGTGGCCGAGCGTGTCGTTGACCGCCTTGAAGTCGTCGAGGTCGATCATCACGAGGCCGAACGGGTCGCCCGCGGATACGCTCCGCCCGAGCCAGTCCTTGAACGTGCCGTGGTTGAGGAGCCCGGTCAGGTCGTCCGTGCGAGCCCGGATCTCGGCAGCCTGGAACGTCTCCGCGTTGCGCAGCGCGATCGACACGATGCCCGCGAACAGCTTGACCAGCTCGAACTCCTGCTCGTCGAACCGGGCCTCGATGCCCAGGCGCTCGAGCGTGAGCACCCCCGACGCGCCGTGCGGTCCGATCAGCGGCACCACGATCAGGCTGCCGTCGAGCTCGCCCGTCGAGCGGAAGTGGTTGACGCGCGGATCGGTGCGCTCGTCGTGGATGAGGACCGGCTCGTTGTGGTCGACGACCCAGGTCGCGATCCCGGTCTCGCCAGGCTCCCAGGGCGCGAGGAACTCGTCGGCATGGATGCCGCGCGCCGTCAGCGGGACCAGGAGGCCCGTCGGGCGCTCGACGACCTCGATCGCGATGTTGTCGCTGTACACGAGCGAGCCGAGGCTCTCGGTGATCTGCTCCAGGACGGCGATCCGGTCGAGCGTGGTCAGGATCGACTCGGTCGTCCGGAGCAGCTCCTGCTGGGTGCGCAGCTGCCGCTCGAGCGTCGCCGACTGGCGGCGGAGCCGCTCGGTCGCATCGGCGTTGGCCATGGCCTGGGCCGCGAACGAGGCGTAGATCACGAGCAGGCGGAGGTCGTCCTCCTGGAACTGGCGCAGCCCGAGCTTGGACAGCACGAGCACGCCCAGGCACTGGCCCTCGTGGACCATCGGCGCCAGCAGCATCGACTCATCGAGGTCCGGTTCGGTGCCCGGGATCGTGACGGCTCGCGGATCCGTGGCCGCGTCGTCGACCAGCTGGGGCACGCGGTAGCGGGCGACCCAGCCGGTGATCCCCTGGCCGAGCGGGGTCCGCAGCTGGTCCGGCGTCTCGTCCGAGTATTCGCCGACCTGGCCCAGCATCGCGACCGGGACGAGGTCTGACCCATCGATCCGGTAGACGCGCACGTTGTGGTACTCGATCAGCTCGCGGAGCTCGGTGGCGATGGCATGGCCGATCTGGCCCACCTCGGTGAGCCCGGACAGGCGTGCCCCGAGGCGCTGGATGGATTGCAGCTGCGCCGCCCAGGCGGCCATCCGCCCGAAGGTCCGCGCCGAGCGGACGGCCACGGCCGCATCGCCCGCCAGCCCTTCGGCAGCGTCCAGGTCGACCTCCCGCCAGTCGTACGCGCGATCGTGCGCGAGGTACAGGATCCCGTGCAGGTCGTGTCCGTCGACGAGCGGCGTGACCAGCAGCGTGTCGACGCCTTCCTGGACGGCGAGCGAGCGAAGCGGGCTCGCGGACCGCGGGGCGTCGGGGCCGGCCGCGATGACCGGCCGGCGGGCCGGGATGTCATGCGGCACGACCCGGGCAACCTCGATGTCGCGGGCTGCGGCGAGGAAGGCTTCCGAGAAGCCCGTTCCCGCCGGTGACGACACGCGTCCCTCGGCATCCCGCAGGACCACGGCGACGCGATCGGCGCCGAACAGGACGCGGGCATGATCGCTGAGGTCGCGAACCACGTCGCCAACGTCAAGCCTGGACGCGAGGTCGGTCGCCACGCGCCGCAGCGCCTCGGATCGACGCAGGCGGCCCGTGGCCTGCTCGGCGGCGCCGGCTCCCCGGACGAGGACGCCCAGCGTCCGAGCGATCGCCCGGGCAAGCCGGCGACCGTCGTCCGGCCCGAGCTCGACCGCACCGGCCAGGACCAGCACGCCCCATGGCACCTTGCCGCCGGGGATGGCGACCGCCAGCTCGTCGGTGCCCATCCCGAGCACGGGCAGCGGGCCCGGGGTCCCGGGGCGAGCGTGCACCGGCTCCGACGTCTCGAGCGCCATCGAGATCACGTTGGGATCGGCCGGGATCGATCGCGACGGCCAGGTCCCCGGACCCTCCGTCGCCGTCGCGCGAGCGACGAGCCCCCCCGGCCGGTGCTCCCAGACGCCGACCAGCGCCGCCCCGGTCACGGAGCGGATCCGCTCGCACGCCTCATCCAGGGCCGGATCGAGGCCGCTCGGCAGCGACGCGACCTCGGCCAGGTCCGCGAGCAGGTCGAACCCGGCCGGGCTCTCGGTGAGCGACGCGGGGACGGCGGCCTGCTGCCGCGGTTGGCGAAGGCCGGCGACGGACGCCTCGGAGGGAATCTGGGGGCCGGACGCGGCCGCGGCAAGGAACCGCTGGAGATCTGCCTCGCGATACCGCCGGTCGCCGCGCTCGTTGATCCGGTAGTAGCGCAGGCGTCCGGCGTCGCTCCAGGCACGCACGGTGTTCGCGTGCACGCCGAGGATGCGCGCCGCCCGCGTGACGGTCAGCGTGGCGTCCCCGGGACGTGCGGCCCGGGGACTCGTGGTGGCGGTGTGGGATTTGTCAAGCTGCGCCATCGGCTGCGACTCTCGCCTGCTTCACAGGAGTTGACAATAGGACCATGTTCCCATGACGCGCCCGCGGCGCGCGCGCCAGGACACGGCGGGGTCGCGCCGGTGCCTCCGTCGCCGTCCGACGGCGCCTGCGTCAGGGCTCGGGCCGGTCCCGCCGCGGACCGCCCGTCGCGCGCACGTAGAGCAGCGTCGCGACGAGGGCGAGTGCCGCGATCACCACGACCGCGACGATGGCCGCGAGCGGGTCGCCGACGAGGCCCGGACCCTGGCCCGAGCTCCGGGGGTCGCCGAGCGCCGCGGTGGTGGGTACCGGCGATGCCGCCAGGACCGCCGGTGGCACGAGCGCGGTGCCCACGGCACCGACCAGGCCCCAGGCAACGGCGATGGCGATGAGCCCGACCCCGAGGGCCAGGAGCGCCGACGCGAGCAGGGTTGCTGGCCGGTGATCCGCCGCCAGCAGCCGCATCGCCTCGGCGCGCTCGAGGTTGGTCAGGATCAGGGGGCGACCGATGCCCGGCCGGAGCATCGGTCCCCGCTCCGGGTCGACCGTCGGCACGCCCAGCGCCAGCGCATGCTCCACGCTGCTGAGCTGCTCGACGCGAAGTCGTACCGGCGTCTCGGGCGGCAGGTCCGCCGGCACCCGGTCGGGGATCTCACCCGCGGTGCCCTCCGCCTCACGGATCACCACGAGCAGCCCGTCGTCCAGGTCGCCGCCGTCGATCCCGATCGTGTCCAGGCCCTCGGAGAGCTCGAATGGCACCGCCTCGCGGACGTCCTCCAGGGCCGTCCAGGTGGACCCGCCTCCGCGCTCCAGCCGGGTGCGGCGGTAGACGAGCGGCCGCTGGTGCTCGTCCTCGAACTCCGCGTCCGCCTCGATCCGTCCGGTGACCGCGACGTACCGCGGCCGCCCGCTCCCGGCAAGGGCGCGCGCATCCGCGATCCCGATCAGCGGCGTGGCCGCGAGGATCCGGCCAAGGCGAGCGTTGGGACCCAGGCGCCGCAACGCCACCCAGCCGCCGGCGAGCGCGACGACACCGGCGGCGATCAGGACCTGGGGGATCACCCGGCGATCATACCGGCCGCCCCGGGCCGGAGCCGTGGCGAACCAAGCGCCGGGAATCAATACGCCCGAAGGAACCTACTCGACGCGTGGGCGTTGATGTCATCGCCGCCGTTAGCATCGCTCGGCCCCTTCGGGCTGCATCCAACGCTACGCTCGGCCGGTGCCGGGGTCAATGCGCTTATCCACCCCGGACCGCCTCGTCCTCCCGATCTGTCCACCGGCCGTCCACAGCGCGGGCTCGACGGACAGCCGGGACGCACGCCTCAGCCGGCGTCGCGGCCCGTCCGCGGGTCGATCGCCCGGACCTGGTCGTCGAAGCTGGTCAGGACCAGCCGCCCGCCCACGAGCTCCGCGCCGGTCACGACGTCGGAGTGGGCGACTCGCCAGGCGACATCCCCGTCAGCCTCGATGGCGAACGTCTCGATCTCCGCCTGCACGATCACGTGCGGCAGCCTCGACGATCCCAGGACGACCAGGATCGGCGTGGCGGAGCGATGGCTCCAGCGCAGCTCGCCCGACCGGGCCTCGAACGCGTAGGCGTGGAACCCGAACTTGACGACGAGCAGCGCCTCGGTGTCCCACAGCAGGCCGGCCGGCTCATCGCTGATGAGCGACGCGAGACGAACCGTCCAGGGCCCGCCCGGCGTCTCCACCCGGATCTCCGCGCGGCAGCGCGCGTCGGGGTCGGGCCCGGCAAGGTCGCCGAGATCGACCAGCGACCCGCCCGCCTCGGTCAGCGCGAACACCGCGGCGGACTGGCCGGAGCCCGCCCAGCGCATGCTCGCCCGGATGCCACCGGGAAACTGGATGACCGCGTGGCCGGGCTCGGGAGCCATGTCCGGCGCCTACGCGCCGGCGTTCTGCGCTGCGGGCGGGTTCCCGAGACCGGCTCCCTCGGCCAGGACGTCGGCCTGCCGGCGCTCCTCGCAGATGGGCGCGACGTGCGCGTTGGCCAGCATCCGCAAAGTCGCCGGCGGGACCGCGAACACGGCGGTCGGCGTGCCCGCGGCAGCCCACACGACGGGGAAGCGGCCGAGATCGGGATCCATGATCACGCGCAGCGCGCGGGGGTGGCCGATCGGGGGGATGCCGCCGATGACGTACCCGGTCAGCTCCCGCGCCTCGTTCGCCGTTGCACGCCGCACGTCGGGCTCGCCGGAGACGGCGGCCAGCCGTGCCAGGTCCACGCGGTTGGGACCAGAGACGAGGCACAGGATCGGCTCGATCGTGGCGTCCTCGCGCGGCGCGGCGAACACCAGCGACTTGACGATCTGGCCCAGCTCGGCGCCGACGGCCGCGGCCGCTTCCTCCGCGGTGTGCGTCGATTCGGAGAAGACCCTGATGTCGAGCGCGACACCCTTGCGGGCGGCGGCATCGACGACCCGTTGGATCGGCGCGTTGGGTGGGGTCTCGGGCACGGCCGGGAGTCTACACGACGCGGCGTTCTGAACGCGCGGTCCGAGCGCTACGATCCGTTGCATGCCCAACGGAGACCGGCGCGAAACAGCAGCCACGGGCGCGGCCCGGCATGTCGTGGTCGTCGCGGACGGCGATGTGCCCACCCGGGTGGAGCTGGACGCTGCGTGGCCCGGGTGGGCGGAGGGCATCGGAGAGGTGATCGCCGCCGACGGTGGCCTCGCCCGAGCGCCGGTCGCCGGGCTGACGCCCACCCTGCTGGTCGGCGACCTCGACTCGCTCAGCCCCGAGCTCGTCGCGGAGGCAGCGTCCAGGGGTCTGCCCATCGAGCGCGCCGCCGTCACCAAGGACGAGTCGGATGCGGAGCTCGCGATGCTCGCCGCGGTCGCCCGCGGCGCCACCCGGATCACGGTGCTCGGCGCGTTCGGCGGCCCGCGGCTGGACCATGCGCTGGCCAACCTGTGGTTGCTCGCGCACCCGGCGCTGGCGACGGCCGACGTCGTGCTGCTCGATGCGGGCTCGCGCGTCACGCTCATCGCCGCCCCGGGTCCGGAGGGGCAGCCGGTCACCCGCCGGCTGGCCGGGCGCCCGGGCGCGCTCGTCTCGCTGCTTCCGTTCGCCGGGGACGTGGACGGCGTGACGACGCGTGGCCTCCGCTACGCGCTCGTCGACGAGCCGCTGCTGATCGGTCCGGCGCGCGGCCTGTCGAACGTTCGCCTCCGAGCGGATGCCGCCGTGACGGTGCGCCGGGGACGGCTCGTGGTCATCGAGACCGCCGCAATCCGGAGCGGGCTATCCTCCGTGTCATGACCATGCCGACAGCCGGTGATCCGGCGCCCCCGCTCTCGCTCCCCGACGAGCATGGCACGATCCACAGCCTTGCCGACCGGCGCGGCGCGTGGACCGTCGTCTACTTCTACCCCGCCGACGACACGCCCGGGTGCACCACAGAGGCCTGCCAGTTCCGCGACCTGTACCAGGACGTGCTGGCCATCGGCGCCGAGATCTGGGCGATCAGCCCGGACGACGCCGCAAGCCACGCCGCATTCCGGGCGAAGTACACCCTGCCGTTCACACTGCTCTCGGACGTCGACCATGCGGTCGCCGAGGCCTACGGCGCCTGGCAGGAGAAGCAAAACTACGGTCGGACCTACATGGGCATCGTCCGCTCGAGCTTCCTGGTCGATCCGGATGGGAGGCTCGCGACCGTGTGGCCCAAGGTCAAGGCGGACGGCCACGCGGCGCTCGTCCTGACGGCGCTCCAGACGGCGATGCGCGAGCGCGGCGACTGACCCACGGGCAGCAAAGAAGGCTTCGCTCGTGGGGGGAGACGAGCGAAGCCTCGATCGGAAAGTAGCACAACAGGAACTGCAATGCATCTGCAATCCCGACCGCCAGAACGGTCCCGCGGCATCGCGATCGCGAGGTCCCGCCGACATGCCCGATGACGCCCGCGCACGCTCCCACCCCTGGCGCCCGGCGCGCTTCATGGTCATCGTGGCACACCCCGACGACGCCGACTTCGGGCCGGCGGCGACGGCCGCCAGGTGGATCGATGAAGGGTCTGAGGGCTGGCTCGTGTGCTGCACCAGTGGCGATGCCGGCGCCGACGACTGGACGACCGATCCGCTCGAGCTGGCAGCGGTGCGCGAGGTCGAGCAGCGTGCCGCGGCGGCGATCATCGGCTACGCCGGCGTGAGCTTCCTCCACCAGCCGGATGGCGGGCTGGCCAACGACCTCGCCCTTCGCGAGCAGCTGGTGCGCGAGATCCGGACCTTCCGTCCCGATGCCGTGCTTGCCGTCGACCCGGAGGCCCTGTTCCACGGGGACCATGGCGTCAACCACTCGGACCACCGGGCGGCGGGGATCGCGGCCGTGGATGCCGTCTACCCGGCTGCGAGGAACGCCATGGCCTTCCCGTGGCTGGCGCGCGACGGGCTTGCCCCGCACCGCGTCCGCCGGCTGTACCTGTTCTGGTCGAACCAGCCCTCGGCGTGGATCGACGTCAGCGGCACGCTCGAGCGCAAGCTCGACGCCCTGCGCGCGCATGCCAGCCAGCTCCGGCGCCCGGCGGAGCTGGAGCAGCGGATCCGGGAGTGGGCCCGCGAGGAGGGCGAGCCACTGGGCGTCGAGGCTGCCGAGGCGCTGCGCGTCATCGTGATCGACGATGACGACGACACGACCCCGCCGGCGGGTGAGACATCGCCGGACGAGGCAACGGACGCGACCGGGGCCTGACCAGGGGCGGCGGGCTCAGCCTTCGCCGATCAGCGCCGGACGGACCCGGCCCCACGCGTTCCAGACATCGGCGAGCTCGGCTGCTCGCCCGCCGAGCGCGTCGACCATCCGGCCGAGCGACAGGTCCCCGGCCTCGTCGACCAGCCATTCGTCGGCGGCCACCGAGGCCTCGGCGAACAGGCCGGCCAGCTCGGACTCCCGAGGCCAGTTCCGGATCCGCATCCGGTCCAGCCCCGCGTAGCCGACCGCGAGCGACAGATCCCGCTGCGCCGGGACGCGACCGTCGGCAAAGCCACCGATCCCGTCGAACCGGTACCCAAGCGCCGACAGCGCAGCAACGATCTCTCGCTGCTCGCGGCGATTGAACAGGCCCCAGAAGCCGTCCTCGGGCAGCCGCAGGTACCCCGCTTCGATCGCGCGGGCGACGATCGCGTCCACCAGGCCGGCGATCCGCAGCTGCCACTCGGGGGCGGTCTCGGGTCCCGGTTCCGCGAGCACCGCGACCAGACGCTCGAGCGCCTGCCGGTCGCCGCGCAGGATCCGGATCACGGGCGCCGAGTCGCTGTCGCTGGCGAGCACGTCGGCGGGCACCGGAAGGGGCTCCTCCCGCTCGGTCGGCCACACGCCGTCCAGGGTCGAGGCGACGCGTTCGGGAGCGGCCACGGCAGCCGCCGCGGCCGCCGACTGGCTGGCGGCGCGGATCGCCTGCTCCTCGCATCGGGCCAGCGCGGTCCGGGCGTCGTGGCAGGCCGCGTCCGCGGTCTCGGCGGTGATCCGCGCGACGTCCGCCTCGACCGCGACGCGATCCAGGCCGGGCAGCAGCTCGCGCAGCTGCGCACCGCCCGCCTGGACGGTGTGGGCCGCGTCCCGCGCTGCGGTGTTGAGGCGATTGACCTGGGTGAGCCACTCGCGGGCCGCGGCCTCGGCCTGCTCGGGGCTCGTGGCGCTCGCCCTGGCCGACCGGAACGCCCGATGCAGCGCGTCCTTCGAGGCGCGGATCTCCCGCGGATCAGACTGGGTCTGCGCCTGCTCGACGCGCTCTCGGAGCTCGTCGTAGGCGCGCTGCGCCTCGCGCAGCGCCTCGGCGGCACGTCGTGCCTGCTCGCGGGCTGCATCGGCAAGCGCACACCGCTCGCGGACGAGATGCCGCTCGGTCGCGCAGGTCGCGCTGGCGTCGTCCCCCGCCTCGGGGCCGTCGGCAGGGGTGCTGGCGCTCGCAGACTCCCCTGGGGCGTCCCCGGGGGGCTCCTCGGCGGTCATCGCGACAGGCGCAACGCGTGCGCCCGAAGGGATGGCTGTTGCATTCGGCGCCTCCGGATCGATGCGAATCGCAACCGCAGTCTGACCGATTCCGGGCCTCACCGCCGCCGTCGGCCTCGCGCGCACGGCGACCCCCGCCGGCACGCGATCGGCGTCACGCGACACCCGATCCGGTGCGGCGGTGGCCTGAACGTCCGGCGGCGCGCCTCGGCCCACCGGGACCGCGACCGCCGCCGCGTGGATCTCGGCGGGGGCGGATGGAACACGCGTTCGAGCGGCGCGGTCGCGGCCGCTGCTGCTCGTGCGCTGCCGGCCGTCTCCGGTGAGGCCGGCAAGGCGGCGCTCGAGCCAGTCGTCGTCTCCCGGCGAGCCGGGTATCAGGATCCGCCCGGCGGCAGGATCGGCGGACGCCAGGGTCGTCGCGCGACGCGGGACGATCGAGTTCGGGGAGACAGTGATCCGGACCTCCCGGCGACGGGCCGGATGGTTGCGTCGGACCCCGAACAGCGCGGCACCGAACGCGGCGCCGACCGCGAGGCCCATGGCGAGAAACGCGATCTCGGAGGGGCTCACGTGCCTCCTTGGGGCGCCCGAGAGGGAGCCTGTCGAACGCGGCCAGCGTAGCTGCGGCCCGTGGCGTCGTCAACTTGACGACGCCACGGCGTCTGGATCGACCGTTGCCTGCGGCGCCACGAAACCGCCGTGCGGCCCGTGGACGAGGGATCTGGCGCCCGGATGCGGTCCGCGACCCTGCTGCAGCGGACTTCCGTTGGCTGTGAGGCCACGAATCCACCCGCATACCCGGCCGATCACCTGGGGATGGGCGTTCTCGTGGCCCGACAGGCCACAGACCGGTGCGCCCCGGTCCGCGGATGGCCGCGGACCGGTCGGGCGGTCGCCGCGCGGCACCTGGGACCGCCCGGCTGGCCAACCGACGGCCTGGTGGCCCTCTGAAACGGGCCGGTTGGCCTGCGCCGCCGTGCACGTGCGGCCGTGGCTTGGTAGATTCCAACGCACGGGCGGCGGCTGCGCCGCCTTCGTTTTCCGTCGCCCTGCCGAGCCATCGCTGGAAAGGCACGTCCGCTTCGTGGCCATCGACCAGTCCCAGGAATTTCTCGTTCAACCGGTCGACGCGTCCTGGCTTCAATGCAACATCGAATGCCAGGAGGCATGCCCCGTCGGCACCAACTGCCGGGGCTACCTCAACCTCGCCGCCGAGGGACGCTTCGAGGAGGGGTACATCCTGTCGCGCGAGCCGAACCCGGTCGCTGCGATGTGCTCGTACGTCTGCTCCGCGCCGTGTGAGCGCGCGTGCCGCCGCGGTGACATCGATCGGCCGCTCGCCATCCGGGCCATGAAGCGGTTCCTGGTCGAATGGCACGAGGCGTCCGGGATCCCCGACGTGATGCCCCAGATCACGCCTCGTGACGAGCGCGTCGCGGTCGTCGGCGCCGGTCCGGCGGGACTTGCCGTCGCCCGCGAGCTGGCCACCCGCGGATACCGGGTGACCGTCTACGACAGCCTGCCGTTCGCGGGCGGGACGATGCTGGTCGGGGTGCCGGCGTTCCGGCTGCCGCGCGAGGCGATCGAGATGGACGTCCGCCTGGTCGAGCGGCTGGGCGTGCGGTTCGTGTTCGATACCAGCATCGGCATCGACATCCCGTTCGAGGATCTCCAGCGCGACCACGACGCGATCGCGATCACGGCCGGCGCGATGAACCCGGTGTATCTCGACGTGCCGGGTGCGGACCTCGACGGCGTCCAGTACGGCGTCGACTTCATGAAGAAGGCGAACCTCGGCCAGGACCTGACCGTCGGTCGCAACGTGGTGGTCATCGGCGGCGGCTACACGGCCATGGACTGCTCGCGGACCAGCCTTCGCTACGGCGCCGAGAACGTGACCATCGCCTATCGCCGGACGCGGTCCGAGCTCGTCGTGGACGAGGAGGAGCTGGGCGAGACCGAGCGCGAGGGCGTGAACCTCGAGTTCCTGGTCAGCCCGATCGAGCTCACCGGCGAGGACGGCAGGCTGACCGGCGTGCGGTTCATCCGAAACCGGCTGGGCGAGCCCGACGCCTCCGGCCGCCGGTCGCCAATCCCCATCCCGGGATCCGAGTTCGTGGTCCCCGCGGACACGGTGATCCCCGCGGTCTCCCAGGCGGCCGACCTGAGCTTCCTCCCTGTCGAGGCGAACTTCGAGGTCAACCGCGGGCGGCTCAAGGTCGACCCCGCGACGTACGCAACGAACATCCGGGGCGTGTTCGCGTGCGGCGACTTCGTGACCGGGCCCACCACCCTGATCGAGGCGGCCGGCCACGGCAAGAAGGCGGCCTACGCCGTCGATCGGTACCTCGCCGGCCGGACCGACGTGACGGTCAGCCCGAACGTCAAGATCACCAGCTCCTGGCGCCATGACATGCCGGAGCTGTACGACGTCCTGCCCCGTCAGCACATCCCGATGGTGGAGCTGCCCGCGCGGATGCCGTCCACCGATCCGACGGTGAACTTCACGACCCCCGTCGAGCTCGGATACGACGGGACCGCGGCGGTGGCCGAGTCCACCCGCTGCCTGATGTGCAACTACAACATCTGGTTCGACCCGTTCCGGTGCGTGCTGTGCGGCGCGTGCGCCGACGTCTGCCCGGAGGGGGTCATCCACATGGTGGACGTGAACCAGCTCAAGACCGAGGGGCTGCAGCCCGAGATCGAGGAGTCCTACGGCTGGTCCCAGGGGGCCGCCATGATCCTCGACGAGGAGCGGTGCATCCGATGTGCGCTGTGCGTCAAGCGCTGTCCCTTCGATGCCATCACCATGGAGCGGTTCGAGCTCCAGGAGATCTCGAGCGACGGGCGGCTCTACAAGGAGTCGTACCGTGATGCCCAACTCGCCGGAACGGCCGGCGTGGCAGGAGGAGCCAGGTGAGTTTCCTGGAGCGGGTCGATCAGAGCATCCGCCGCAGCCCGGTCTGGCGATCGCTGTTCCGCAACCCGTACCCCAACGACGAGCGGTCGCGGGCGTATGCGGTGATGAACAACGTGTTCCTGCACCTGCACCCGGTGCGCGTGCGGCAGCACGCGGTCAAGTTCGCCTACACGTTCTGCCTGGGCGGCCTGAGCTTCTTCCTGTTCCTCGTGCTCACCGTGACCGGCGTGTACCTGATGTTCTTCTACATCCCGTCGGAGACGCAGGCGTACTCGAACATCCTGGACATCCAGAGCCGGGTGGCGTTCGGCCTGCTGACCCGCAACATCCACCGGTGGGCCGCCCACCTGATGGTGTTCTTCGTGTTCCTGCACATGATGCGGGTCTTCTACCACGGGGCCTACAAGCCGCCGCGCGAGTTCAACTGGGTCGTGGGCGTCGTGCTCCTGTACCTGACCATCCTGCTCAGCTTCACCGGCTACCTGCTGCCGTGGGACCAGATCGCGTACTGGGCGATCACGATCGGCACCAACATGGCCGGCTACGCGCCGCTGTTCAACACCCCGACCAAGCTGCTGCTGCTGGGTGGGATCGAGGTCGGCCAGAACACGCTGCTGCGGTTCTACGTGCTCCACATCATGGTGTTCCCGCTGGTTGCGGCGGTGTTCCTGGCGGTGCACTTCTGGCGCATCCGCAAAGATGGAGGGATCTCGGGACCGCTATGACCAGCCATCGCCGCGTTGTCGCCTCCGCCCCTCGCTCACGCACCACTGAGTGCGCTCGCTCGGGTGCTCCCCTGCGCCTTCGCTACTCGCCGGCTCCTAGCGGCCCAGAGGGCTCATTCGATGACTGAGACGAAGAAGCCGTCCGAGAGCCGGGTGGTCCTGCCGGTCGACCCGGCTCGAAGGACCGAGATCGACAAGCAGCGGGTGCCGATGTCGGCGCGCCCGTACCGCCTGCTGGCCCTGGTCAAGCAGGACGCCGTCGTGCGGGTCCAGAAGGAGCCCGACGACACGGTCATGACCTGGCCGCACCTGGTCAGCATCGAGTTCCTCGCGGCGGCCATGATGAGCATCCTGCTGCTGCTGATGGGCCTGTTCATCAACGCCCCGCTCGAGGACCTTGCCAACGGCAACGTCACGCCGGCGGTCGCCAAGGCCCCCTGGTACTTCCTCGGGCTGCAGGAGCTGCTCGCCTACTTCCATCCCACCGTGGCGGGCGTGATGGTGCCGACGTTCGTGGCCCTCGGCGGGATCGCGCTCCCGTTCGTCGACCGGGGCAACATCCACGCCAACCGTCCCTCGGATCGGAAGACCGCCGTCGTGCTGTTCTCGCTGCTGTGCACGCTCGGGCTGTTCCTGACATTCGTCGCGATCTTCTTCCGGGGTCCCGGCTACTCGTTCGTCATCCCGTACCTCGAGTTCTTCTCGATCGGGACACCGGGCCTTCACTTCGCCCTCTGATCCGAAGGAACCGCGCATGAGCAACTACCACGTCGAGCCCGTCCACAAGTCGCAGGCCCTCACGACCGAAGCCATCAAGGCCCTGCGCCACGAGCAGGTCCAGGGCGTCTCCCGGCGCGAGCTGCTCCGCGGCTCGCTGGCCGCCGGCATGGGCCTGTGGCTGCTCGAGGTCACCGCCGGGACGATCGGCTTCCTGTGGCCCAACCTCGAGGGCAAGTTCGGCGGCGAGGTCAAGATCGGCACCTTCGACGACGTGAAGCTCGCCAACGCATCGCTGCCCGTCGACCAGGGGTTCCCCGCGTACTACTCGGAGGCCAAGGCCTTCGTGGTCCTGATCGACCCGTCGCAGCAGCGGTTCATCCCCGGCAGCGACACGACCGGCGACGGCACCGCCGAGAACGTCCGTGCGCTGTACCAGCGATGTCCGCACCTTGGCTGCAAGCCGAATCCGTGCATCAAGAACTTCTGGCTCGAATGCCCGTGCCACGGATCGCGCTACGACCGGCTGGGCATCAAGGCCCTCGGGCCCCAGTACGGACCTGCCCCCCGGAGCATGGATCGCTTCGCGACCCGCGTGGATCCCGATGGCACGCTGATCATCAACACCGGCAAGATCACCCTCGGTCCGCTGCCGGTCGCGGTCGGCCAGCCGGGGATCATCCCTCCGCGCACCCCGACCGGCTGCATCTGAGCCGCCCGTGACCCCGCCCGCCCACCGAGGAGACCGATGACCGACCAGCCCGGCCGCCCGCCCGAGGAGCGCCTGCCCGCCCCACGGCCGTCGTCCGCACCGGTCCCGGCCGAGCGCTTCTCCGCGCCGCCGTCGGCCCACCGCAACGACCTGACGCCAGACCGCGCCGCGAGGATCGTCCGGCAGTCCGCCAACGCGCGCTGGGTCGGATTCCTCGCCGTCACGGTCGTGGCGCTGTTCGTCATCGCGTACTACTTCTATGAGCTCGGCCTGCCCGGCGGGCTGTCGGAGGCGCGCCTCCAGCAGCAGGCGGACGCCCAGCAGGTCACGTCGATCCAGCGCGGCTACAACATCTACCAGGCCAACTGTGCGCAGTGCCACGGGGTCAACGGCGAGGGCGGCAAGGGGCCGACCCTCAATCGGCAGGACAAGCTGTTCGCGCACCTGAACCCGGCCTACATCCACACGATGCTCCAGGTCGGCGGCCGGTACGCCTGCGGCAACCCGAACAGCATCATGCCCATCTGGTCCAACACCGGGAGCCCGCCCGGACCGCTCAACTACAAGCAGATCGAGGACCTGATCAACTTCATCCGGGCGTCGAAGGATCAGACCTACACGGTCCTCGACGCGTCGCTGTTCGAGCCCGTGATCGACCCCGCGACCGGCAAGGAGAAGACGTTCACGGGCTGGGTCGATCCCAACTACAAGCCGGACCCGGGCGCGACGCCGTTCCCGGCCTGCTGGTCCGACGAGTTCAGCCAGCCCGCCGCCTCCGCGTCGCCCGGGGCGTCCAGCGCGCCGGGAGCATCCGAGGCGCCATCGGGCACGGTCGTCAAGGAGAGCGCGCTCAACATCGCGTTCGAGAACGGCTCGCTGAGCGCGCCGGCCGACAGCGCGTTCCAGATCGAGTTCGAGAACAAGGACGCGGGGATCCCGCACAACATCGCGATCAAGGATCCGTCGGGCACGGAGGTGTTCAAGGGCGACATCGTCACCGGGCCGACGACCGTCACCTACGACGTCCCGGCGCTCCCCGCCGGCACCTACACGTTCACCTGCACGGTGCACCCGAACATGACCGGCACGCTCACGGTGGGGGGCTGACCGATGACGCAGTCGCTGCTTCCGGCTCCGCGCCCCGCCGCGGCACCCCGCCGGCGCGCATTCTTCGGCGTGTTCGACGCCGACGGCTGGGGCTGGGCCTCGGTCAAGGCCTTCTTCTGGTTCATCATGCTCATCGTCCTGCTGGGCTACATCCCGGACCGCGCCTACTACTTCACGGTGCAGCGCACCGTCGATGTCGGGCTGCTGGGCTGGTCGCCGATCAACTTCTGCCCGCCGGCGAACGAGACGCTGCCCTGCCCGGCCCCGGTCGGGGCCACCCTCCCATGGCATCCGTCGCCCACCGAGATCCAGCTTCCTGCCGGCCGGACCGACGGAGCGGCGGCGGCGCTGGGGAAGACCTACCTCTACGTCGGCGGCAGTGACGGGACCGCGGCAACGGACACCGTGTTCGTGTCGCACCCGGTCGGGGACGGCAACCTCGACAAGTGGACGGCCGGTCCGAGCCTGCCGGCGCCACGAACCGATGCGGCATCCGTGGTCGTGGGCAGCACCCTGTACGTGATCGGCGGTGCCGATGCCACGGGAGCGCCGACGAATACGGTGTTCAGCATCACGGTCGACAACGACGGCGTGCTCGGCGAATGGACGCCGGAGGACGCCATCGCGCTCCCCGCGCCGCGAGCCGGGGCTTCGGCGGTCGCCGTGTCCGACGGGATCGTCGTGATGGGTGGTGCCGACGCCAACGGGCCGACCACGAATGTCTGGAAGTCGCAGCAGGACAAGAGCGGCGCGCTCCAGGCCTGGACCGACCAGTCGTCGCTGTTCGAGGAGAACGTCGATGGCACCGCGATCCACGTGGGCGAGGTGATCTTCCTGATCGGCGGACGGAACGCGGCGGGCCCGGTGGCCACCGTCCAGCAGGGGCTGGTCGGCGGACCGTCGGCCACGACGGACGACCCGAACGCGATCTCGGCCGCGTGGCGTGCGAGCGAGCAGACCAACCTGCCGGCGGCCCGGACCAACGCGACCTCGTTCAGCGCGAATGGCGCGCTCTATGTCCAGGGTGGCAGCGATTCCACCGGCGCGCGCCCCGAGACGTGGTGGGCGACCCCCGACGCAGACGGCGTGATCCCCGAGTGGCATCACCTCTCGCAGCTCGACCTGGGGCAGGGCATCGACGGCGGCGCCGCGTTCACGGCCGGACCGTACGCGTTCATCGTGGGCGGCCGGACGGCCTCCGGGTTGACGGGTTCCGCAGCCAGGGCGTACCTCGCGCCGGAGGAGCCGTTCTTCCAGCTGGGCGTCCTGGGCGCGACGATCCCGGCACTCAAGCTGAGTGGCGAGATCGGCCAGCAGCTCGGCTAC
This sequence comes from uncultured Chloroflexia bacterium, assembly GCA_963749705.1. Taxonomy (GTDB): domain Bacteria; phylum Chloroflexota; class Limnocylindria; order Limnocylindrales; family CSP1-4; genus CAIXZV01. The sequence continues at coordinate 46,034 of CAVVNQ010000010.1, forward strand.
CTCAGCGCCGCGGGAGCCGGGACCGTGAACTTCGTCGCGCTGCTGCTCATCGGCTGGGCGTTCGCGCACAAGGAGCGCGTCCGGGAGATGATCGGCAACCGCCGGCGCCGCCGGACCTGATCCGGGTGCCGCGGGGCTACCTGCGGCCGAGCCGGCGCACGGGCGAGATCGGATCGCTCGCGGCCGAGACACCGCGACGCGTGCCGCAGCGTCCCGTCCGGCCGTCGACCCGCTATCCGTCCGCGGGTTGGACCGGTCCGCGCGCAACGGGCAGCCCCATGCGCTCCCAGGTGCTGATGCCACCCGCGATGTTGGCAACGTCCGTCCAGCCGGACGCAAGCAGGTGGCCCGTGACGTTCGCCGACCGGTTGCCGGTCGCGCAGATCACCAGCACCGGCCGATCCCTGGGCACCTCGTCGAGACGGGCGCCGAGCTGCGACATCGGGATGAACAGCGATCCCTCGATCCGGACCTGGAGGTACTCGTCGCGCTCGCGGACGTCGAGGACGACCGCCGGTCGCACGGGGTCGCTGCGGCGGATGTCGGCATACAGCGGGTCGAGGGCGGGGATCCCCTGGGGACGGTTCATTCGGCTGCGGTCCTCCGGATGGCGGGTGGCGTTTCGGCGAGCTGCGGATCCGCGAGGCGTGCGTCCACGTCGGCGAGGAGGCGGGTGACGTCGACACCCCAGGCATCGGCCGCATCGACGGCCAGGGCGAGGTGGCGACGGGCCCCGTCGAGGTTCCTCGCGACGCCTGCGGGATTGCCGCGAACCGCGTGCACGTAGGCGGCCGCGACCTTGATCAGGCCCTGGTGAAGGGCCCGCTCCGCGAGGTCATCGCTGCCCATCCAGGCAGGCTCGAGGATCTCGTGCGCCGCGAAGAAGTCACCCCGGGCATATGCCGCGAGGCCTGCCGTGAGGGCGTCCCGTCGCGTCTCCTCCGGCAGCGGGCGGTACGCCTTGTCGCGGTCCCCCTGCCGGATCGTGACCCGGCGATTGGAACGAGGCGCGGTCGGCATGCGCGCGAGTGTAGCGGCGCGGGTCGCGGAGGACCGACAAGCGCGTGCGGACGCGCTCAGGCGCGGGCTGCCTCGTCCGGCAGGTGCGCGAGCGGCCGGCGACCCGCGAACCCCTCGTCGTGCCGGTGCCAGAACCCGATGCTCGCCTCGCCGATTCGCCAGCACAGCCAGACCTGGCGGCCGCTCGCGAGCGCCGGGAAGTCGAGCAGCCCGGTGGAGATGTCGCGAAGCACGATCGATCGCTCGTCGAGCCACGCGACGTCGGCCTGCATCTGGTCGACGATGCCGCGCATCCGGAGCCGCAGCCGCCGCAGCTCGGCGTCGTCAGCCTCGGCATCGGGGGTCTCCGCGATCGTCTCGCCGACGACGATGCTCTCGCGCTCGCGGTAGGCATCGCGCAATCCGACCAGCTCGTCCCGCTGGTCACGGAGGCGCTCGACGACCACCGCAAGCTCGGGAACCAGGGCATTGGCGTCGTCGAGCGAGAAGAACCTTGACACCCGGAGATTGTACCGGCGCTCGCCCGTACGCCCGTCTGTCCGCACCATGACCGATGACCGGACGAAATGACCGGATCGGGGGAGTGGCCGTCGCCGGGACCTCGGGCACACTGGGGATCCCGCAGGGAGAGGCCGTGTTCATCCACCTTCGTCAGCCGTTCCTCGTGCGTCTCGCCGTCGTCGTCGCCTTCCTCGTGGCGGTCACGTCGATCCAGGCGATGGCCCCGGCACCCGCGTTGGCCGCGTCGACGATGACCACGGCGTGCTCCGGGGTCAATCTCCGGACCCGTCCGACGACCGCATCCACGACCAAGGTTCGCCTGGCCGCCGGGACCCGGGTGGTCGTGGTCGCCAAGGTCACCGGCGGCTCGTGGCGGACGAGCTGCGGCGGCCGAGCTGCATCAGGCAGGACGTGGTACCGGGTGTCATCGATCAACGGCCGCAGCGTGCGGTCGCGCTACGGGGTCTCGTATCTCTACGTGGCAACGAGCCTGCTCAAGGCGGTGTCGACCACGACCTCGTCGACCTCGAGCACCTCGACCACGCTGGCGGCGCGCTGCGATGCGGTGAACCTGCGGACCAGCGCCACCACGGCCGCGACGTCGAAGGCGAAGATCGCGTCGGGCACGATCGTCGTCGCCACGGCCAAGGTCAGCGGCGGAGCCTGGAAGACGTCGTGCACCGGCTCCACGGTCAGTGCGAGCACCTGGTACCGGATCACCTCCGTCAACGGCCGGTCCGTCTCGTCGCTGTACGGCGTGAGCTATGTCTACGCCGCGACGAGCCTGTTCAAGACTGCGACGGTCGCCCCGGCACCCACGCCCAGCCCGACCCCGACACCGAAACCAACCCCGACCCCGACGCCGAAACCAACCCCGACCCCGACACCGAAACCAACGCCCACGCCCACGCCCACGCCGACGCCAACCCCGACGCCGACTCCGACACCCACGCCGACCCCGACACCGGCATCCACGCCCGGCCCGACGCCGACCGCGACCCCCACGCCGTCGCCCAGCCCGACGTACATCGAGGGCATCGACGTCAGCCACTGGCAGGGCCCGATCGACTGGGCCGCGGTTGCCGGGTCCGGGCGCACGTTCGCGTTCCTCAAGGCCACCGAATCGACCGACTTCTCGGACTCGACCTATGCCGCCAACCGAGCCCAGGCCAATGCGGCGGGTCTCGTGATCGGTGCCTACCACTTCGCCCAGCCCGATGCCACGCCGGGCGATGCCGCCGCCGAGGCCGATCACTTCGTCGATACGGCCCAGCCCGCGAGCGGCGACCTGCCGCCGGTGCTCGACCTCGAGGTATCAGGCGGGCTGTCGGTCACGGACCTGACCGCGTGGGTCCAGGCATACCTCGACCGGGTGTACGAGCGGACGGGCGTGCGCGCGATGCTGTACTTCTCGCCGGCGTTCTGGACCAAGTACCTGGGCGGCACCACGGTGTTCGCAACCGGCGGCTACCAGACGCTGTGGATCGCGCACTGGACGACCGGATCCGCGCCCACCGTGCCGGCCGAGAACTGGGGCGGCAACGGCTGGACGTTCTGGCAGTACACCTCGAGCGGGACCGTGCCCGGGATCTCGGGCAACGTCGACCTCGACCGCTATCGCTTCGACGACCTGGCGAAGGTCCGGATCCCGTAACGACCGTCGGGCGACTGCCGGGTCCCACCCGACATGACCACGATGGCCGGCACCGCGCCACGGCAGGGTACGGCCCGCTGCCGCCCATCCAATAGACTGCTCCGCACATGAAGACGCCCGTCGACGCCGCATCCGCGGACCTCACCCGGCCGGGACCGGCCGAGGCGCGCCCCAACCCGCTGATCGACCTGGTCCGGGCGTCGATGATCGGCGACGACGAGGCTGTCGCCGGGCCCTACGGGGTCCGCCGGGTCACGTATGCGGACTACACCGCCTCCGGGCGGAGCCTGTCGTTCATCGAGGACTACATCCGCGACGCGGTCCTGCCCCTGTACGCGAACACCCACACCGAGTCGTCCGGCACGGGCCTCCAGACCACGCGCTTCCGCGAGGAGGCGCGCCGGCTCGTGCTCGACGGGGTCGGCGGTGACCCCGCACGGCACGCCGTGATCTTCTGCGGATCGGGTTCGACCGGTGCGATCAACCGGCTGGTCGACGTGCTCCAGCTGCGCATCCCGGCAGACCTCGACGACCGCTGGGACCTCCGGTCGCGCATCCCCGCCGAGCAGCGACCGGTCGTGTTCATCGGGCCATTCGAGCACCACAGCAACGAGCTGCCATGGCGCGAGTCGATCGCGGACGTGGTGACGATCCGCGAGGATCGCGACGGCCTGGTGGACCTGGGACAGCTGGCCGACGAGCTCGCCCGGTACGCGGACCGGCCGCTCAGGATCGGCAGCTTCTCGGCCGCCTCCAACGTGACCGGGATCGTGTCGGACACGTACGCGATCTCGCGCCTGCTCCACGAGCACGGAGCGCTGTCGCTGTTCGACTTCGCCGCCGCGGCGCCCTACGTGTCGATCGAGATGGACCCGCCGGACGACCCGCTCGCGTACAAGGACGCGGTGTTCATCAGCCCCCACAAGTTCATCGGCGGGCCGGGGACCCCGGGCGTCCTCGTCGCGCGCCGCGAGCTGTTCACCAACCGGGTGCCGAGCGTCCCCGGCGGCGGTACGGTCCAGTACGTCAACCCGACCGAGCACGTGTACCTCGCCGACATCGAGCACCGTGAGGAAGGCGGCACGCCGGCAATCGTCGAGTCCATCCGGGCCGGGCTCGTGTTCGGGCTCAAGGCGGCGGTCGGGGTGGATGCGATCCGCGACCGCGAGCACGCGTTCATCCAGCGCGCGATGGAACGGTGGGAGGCGAACCCCTCGATCGAGATCCTGGGCAGCCACCAGGCCGAGCGGCTGTCGATCGTGTCGTTCGTCGTCCGCCCCGGGCACCGCCCGGGGCGCCGCCTCGACGGCCGGTACCTGCACCACAACTTCGTGGTCGCGCTGCTCAACGACCTGTTCGGGATCCAGTCCCGGGGTGGCTGCTCGTGCGCGGGACCCTACGGCCACCGGCTGCTCGGGATCGATGTCGAGACGTCGCACGAGTTCGAGCGCGAGATCGAGCGCGGCTGCGAGGGCATCAAACCGGGCTGGGTCCGGGTCAACTTCAACTACTTCATCAGCGACGCGGTGTTCGAGTTCATCCTCGATGCCGTCGACCTCGTTGCCCGGGAGGGCTGGCGGCTGCTGCCCGAGTACCGGTTCGAGCCATCGACCGGGATGTGGCGGCACCGCTCCGGGCAGCCCGAGCCGCCGCTGAGCCTGCGCGACGTGTCGTACGCGGACGGTCGGATGGCCTACTCGGCGCATCGCCACCGGGAGCCTGAGGCGCGGCTCGCCGACTATCTCGACCAGGCACGTGCGTTCCTGGCGGAGCCGCCGCGCGCGCTGGTCGAGCCGTCGATCGTCGAGGGCGATGTCGGCCCTGACTTCGAGGCGCTGCGCTGGTTCCTGCTGCCGGAGGACGTCGCGGCCGATGCCTGAGCGCATCCCCGCCGTCCTGGGCCTGGACCTCGGGACGACCGAGGCGAAGGCTGCGCTCATCGGGCTCGACGGCCGGCTCATCGGGCTTGGCCGGGCCGCCTGCCGCGTGGACGTGGCGCCCGACGGCCGCGCGGAGCAGGATCCGCGCGACTGGTACGCCGCGATCACGGCGGCGGTCCGGGCGATCGACGTGTCGCACGCCGACGTCCTGGCCGTGTGCGGCGTGGGACAGGGCCCGACGCTCGCCCTCGTCGATGCGGCCGGGGACCCGGTGCGCGCCGCGATCACGTGGCAGGATCGCCGGGTCCGGGGAACCGGGTTCGGGCTGCTGCCGAAGATCGAATGGGTCGCGCAGCACGATCCGGTTGCCACGGCCCAGACGACCTGGATGCTCACGGCGTGGGACGCACTCGGCCTGTGGCTGACCGGCGTGGCGGCCACGTCGCTCCAGGCACACGAGGCCGCCATCGCGCCCGGCGACCTGCACACGGCGGGCGTGCGAGCGGACCAGGTTCCGCCGCCGAGGCCCGTCGGGTCCCTGTTGGGGCACCTCCGACCCGCCGCGGCCTCGGCGCTGGGGCTGGCGGCGGGCATTCCCGTCATCACCGGCGTGAACGACGGCGCCGCCAGCATGCTGGGCGCCGGGTTGCGCGTTGCGGGCGATGCGGTGGACACGGCCGGGACCTCGGGCGGGATCGGGATCTACGCGGACACGCCCATCGAGCTGCCGGTGGCCGGGCTGTACCGGGCGCCGGCACCGCTGCCCGGTCGCTGGGTCGTGGGCGGGGCGATGGCAGCGCTCGGGGCGTCGGTGGGCTGGCTCCGGGGTCCGGTCCTGGGTGACCGCAGGTCGGTCGACGAGCTGTTCGCGGAGGCGGCCGCCGTGCCCGCCGGATCGGACGGGCTGGTGTTCCTGCCGTACCTGGCGGGCGAGCGCGCCCCGATCTTCGACGACAGGGCGCGCGGAGCGTTCGTCGGGCTGACGCTGGCCCACGGCCGTGCGCACCTGTTCCGCGCGGTGCTCGAGGGGGCGGCGTTCGCGATGCGTCACGTCGCAGCGCCGCTCGCCGCCGCCGGGGCCCCGGCGCGCGAGCTCCGGCTTGCAGGCCGCCCGAGCCCGGGGGACCTGTGGGCCAGGATCAAGGCGGACGTGCTGGGGGTCCCGGCGATCATCCCGGTCGTCGCCGAGACGGCCGTGCTGGGCGCGGCGATCCTGGCGGCAGCGGGCGTGGGCGCGGTCAGCGACCTCGAGGCTGGCGTGATCGCGATGACCGGGGTGGCCCGCAGGATCGAGCCGGATGGTTCGACCCGGGCCAGGTACGACGACCTGTTCGGGGTGTACCGGGATCTCTACCCGGCGCTCAGGCCGAGCGTGGACGCCCTTGGTCGATCGTCGGCGATCGGGTAGCCCGTCGGGCTCGTGGCCGCGTGGGGGAGCCCGCCGGGCCCAGGACCGCGCGGCGAGCCCGCCGCCGTGCTGGTGGTAGGATCGCGGGCAGAGCCTTCGGGGCAGGGTGCGAATCCCGACCGGTGGTAGGGTCCCGCGACGCGGGACGAGCCCACGAGCGGCTCCACGGGCGCAGGCCCGGGGAGTGCAGCAGATCCGAGGCGAGGGTCACCTCGCCCGCCGGAGCCGACGGTACAGTCCGGATGAGAGAAGGCCAGGGCCGGCACGTCCCGCCCGGGATCGTGCTCGAGCGCCTCCTGCCCCGTTGCGACACGAATCGTGACGGAGGTGGCGAATGGCGACGGCGAAGACGGCGGCCCCGACCGCGTCCCGCGACGCGCACGCCCCGCTCCCCGGTGCCGGCATCCGCGTCGACGACGTCTCGCTGACGTTCCACGGCCAACGAACCGTCCACGTCCTGGACCGCGTCAGCCTCGAGGTGCGGCCGCGCGAGGTCATCGCCCTGATCGGGCCGAATGGCTGCGGCAAGAGCACGCTGCTGCGGGTGCTGGCCGGCCTGATCGCACCGGACGGCGGCCGGGTCACGCTCGATGGCGACCCCGTGACCGGCCCGGATCCGCGCGTCGGGCTCGTGTTCCAGGAGCCGCGGCTGCTCGCCTGGCGCACGACCGAAGGCAACGTCCGGTTCCCGATGGACCTCGCGGGCTGGCCGCGCGACCGGCAGGCAGCCCGCGCGAGCGATCTCCTCGGCCTGGTCGGCCTGCGCGAGTTCGCGACGGCGAGGCCGACGACCCTGTCGGGCGGGACGCGCCAGCGGGTGGCCATCGCCCGGGCGCTCGCGCTCGAGCCCAGCGTGCTCCTGCTCGACGAGCCGTTCAGCGCGCTCGACGCGCTCACCCGCGAGCGGTTCAACGCCGAGCTGCTCCGCCTGTGGGAGCGAACCGGGACGACGATCGTGCTGGTCACGCACAGCATCCCCGAGGCCGTGTTCCTCGCCGATCGCGTGCTCGTGATGTCGCCCCGGCCGGGCCGCGTCGTGGCCGAGATCCCCGTCGACCTGCCGCGTCCGCGGCGCGTCGCGGACCTCAATTCGGCGTTCGTGTCGTCGGTCGCGGCAGATGTCCGCGCGCACCTGGTCGATACCACCGACGACCGGATCGCGATGGCCGAGCCGCCGGCCATGCCCGCCGGATCCCGACCGGCTGCCGTGGACCGTCACGCCGATACCGAGCCCGGGACCCCCGCCTGGTTCGATCCGTTCCGCCCAGAGGACGGCGGCCGATGAGCGACGCTCGCCCGGCCGTGACCGGCGCCGGTGCGCCGACGGTCGAGGCCCCGCCATCGGACGCGGTGACGCGGCCCGAGGCACGCCCGGAGGCACGCCCGGAGGTTCGGCCCGCGGGTGGCCGCCTCGTGGCCCGCGCGTGGCCGGTGGCCCTGAGCGCGGGCGTGTTCCTCGTCGCGTGGCAGCTCGTGGTCTTCGTGTCGGGCTTCAAGTCGTTCGTGCTGCCGGGACCGTGGACCGTCGCTGAACGGTTCGTGCGCGCCTGGGCGGAGGGCACGATGCTGCCCCACGTCGAGACGACCCTGGTCGAGATCCTGCTCGGCTTTGCCATCGGCGCAACCGTCGCCCTCGCCGTGGGCGTGCTGCTGGCTCGCTCCCATCTTGCCGAGCGGCTGCTGAGCCCCTACCTCGTGGCCGCCCAGGCCACGCCGGTGCTTGCCCTGGCGCCGCTGATCGTCCTGTGGTTCGGCAACGGGCTGATGTCGAAGCTCGTGATCACGACCCTGATCGTGTTCTTCCCGGTCGCCGTGGCGACCATGGTCGGCATCCGCTCGGTGGATCCGCGGCTGCTCGAGATGGCGCGTGGATTCCGGGCCACCGGCTGGCAGGTCATCGCCCGGGTCGAGATCCCGGCTGCGCTGCCCGCGATCCTGGGCGGGATGCGGGTCGGCGTGACGCTCGCGGTGATCGGCGCCATCGTGGGCGAGTGGGCGGGCGGTGAGAAGGGCCTGGGCGTGCTCATCAACATCGCGCGCGGCTCGCTGTTCGACACCCCGTTGATGTTCGCTGCCCTCGCCATGCTCGCGATGATCGGCGTGACCCTGTACCTCGTGATGGTGCTCGTCGAGCGACGGCTGGTCGGCGATCGATGAGCCTCGACCCAAGCCCAACCGAACTCCCAGGAGGATTGCTCGCCCGTGCTCGCGCTTGATCGCCGCTCCATGCGGCCGTTCGCCGCCCTCGCTGCCCTGGCCATGATCGTCGTCGGCTGCGGCTCGGCGACCCCGACGCCCAGCCCGGCGACGCCGACCCCAACATCGGCGCCGGTGACCCTGACCGTCGGCCTGGGCTACATCCCGAGCGTCCAGTTCGCCCAGTTCTACCTCGCCGACCAGGCCGGCTATTACCGTGAGGCCGGCCTCGACGTCACGCTGCAGAACCAGATCGACCCCGACCTGATCACGCTGCTGGGGCAGGGTGCGGTCGACATCGGCAACGGTGACGGGACGTCCGTCATCCCGGCGGTCAGCCAGGGCATCCCGGTCGTCTACACGTCCACGATCTACGGCCAGTTCCCGTCGATCGTCGTCGCGCGGGCGGGGTCGGGGATCGCGTCTGCGGCTGACCTGCGCGGGAAGAAGATCGGGATCCCCGGCAAGTACGGTTCCTCGTGGATCATGCTCCAGGCCCTGCTCCAGTCGGCCGGGATGACACCCGACGACGCGGACATCGTGCTGTACCCGGACTTCGGACAGGCAACCGCGCTCCAGCAGGGCGCCGTCGATGCCGCCACCGGCTTCGCCAACAACGAGCCCATCCAGCTCAAGCAGGCGGGCATCGACACCGTCGTGCTGACCGTGGACAGCATCGTGCCGCTCCCCGGTCCGGGTCTCGTGACGGGGACGGCGACGCTGGCCTCGAAGGCGGATGCGCTGCGGGCGTTCACGGCGGCGACGCTGCGGGCGATGGACGAGATCGCCGCGGATCCCCAGAAGGGCCTCGACGCGACGTTTGCCGTGGTCCCGGACCTCGCGACCGACCCGGCGCTCCAGCGCCAGATCCTGGACGCAACGATCGCGACCTGGAAGAACACCCGGACCGGCGCGCCGTACGGTGCCATCGATACGGCGGGCTGGCAGCAGTCGTTGGACTTCATGACGTCGCTGGGCCTGGTGCCCAACCCGGTCACGGTGGATCAGCTGGTCGACACCTCACTGCTGCCGTAGCGGCTGGCGGCCCGTGCGGGACCGGCGGGTCTGCCGCCCGTGCGAGGGCGCTGCGCGATCGGGCCAGCCCGATGTCGCCGCGTTGCTGCGAGGCAACGCAGAACGTGATCTCGGCCGCGGATCGGCCGGCCGCGATTGACAGGCACGCGCGCCTTGCGAGGTATGCTCGGGCTTGGAGGGTTCGCCACTCGTGCCTGCCGAAACCGCCCTGGTCATCATCGTCGCGCTCCTCTGGGGCCCGACCGCGATCTGGCTGATCGTTCGCGCCTCCCGCGGAAGCGAGCAGCGGTCCTTCGAGGCGGACGATCCCGGGTCTGCGTCGACCTGGCAGTTCGCGCCGGCGGATCGTGGGCCCCTGGTCGTCGACGAGGCGGCGACCTGGGTCTGTCGCGGTTGCAGATCGCTCAACCGTCGCGACGCCAAGCAGTGCTACAGCTGCCGAGGGCCGAGGGACGAGCTGGAGCTTCCCGTCAGGATGGCGACGCCGCAGCGGCCGCCGGTCCCGGTGATGGCGCAGGGGGCTGAGGCGCCGTCGGTCACGCCGCCGCCCCAGACCCGCCTTCCACTGCCGCCTCCCCCGGCCGTGCCCTCGCCGTTGGCCTCGGCAGGGCAGGCAGCGGACCGACCACACCTTGAGCGGGTCGGCGTACCCGTCATGGCCGACGCCGCAGCCGACCAACCTGCGGCAACGGACGGGCTGACGGTGTGTCCATTCCTGGGGCTACCGCAGGACCCCACGACGTGGTTCGACTTCCCGGCACCGGGCAACGTCTGCCACGCGTCGTCCAGCCAACAGGCGAGCCTGGTCCGTTCGATCGGGCGGCTCGTGTCCGGCAACCGTCCAAGGCAGTCGATCAGCCTCGCCCACCAGGGGGCCGCATGCCTCGCCGCCGCCCACGTCGACTGCCCGCGCTACGCGGCCGCCGGGGGTGCCTCGCGGACGGCGATACAGGCCCGCGCGGCCGCGGTCAAGCCGGTTCTGCCCCTGACTCCGCCTGTCGTGACCCCAGAGATCCACGACGAACGCTCGGTCCCGGCCATGGCGACCGTCGCGACGCGACAGGCGCGACAGGCGCGACAGGAGACGCCGCCCGCCCCGACGGACGACGCTCGGGCGCCGGCCCCAAAGCCGAGGCGGGCAAAGCGATCGCGCTGAGCCACCCCGGTTCGTGATGAGCCTCCGCGCATCACCGCGGGTCGGTGAGCTCGCCACGCGGGTCGGGTATCCGGGACGCGTCCGATGACCTCGGACCTCGATCAGCGACCAAGGGCCCGACGGAGCCGACCGAGGATCGCGCTGGTCCGCCCGCGCCAGCGGACGCCGCGCCGCTGAGCGTCCTCGGCGTCCTCGGCGGCATGCGGTCGCGCTCTGGCGGCTCGCTCATTCGCACGTCTGCGCTCTTCTTCGGCCGACCACGCGGCCATTCGGGTCCCGTCGTTCCGACCGTACATCGTCATCGTCGGCCTCCCGCGCTCATGGTGGGCGGGGTGGTCCTGCCCGGTCAAGGGTCGATCGTCCGATCTTGACGTCGCGTCCCTCGTCCACTGGCGGAGCGCCGGTGCCGTCCAGGGTGGGCCGGTGGGAACGTCCACCTGGGACCTCGGAGCGTCGGGAACCGCCGATCCGGACGTGATACGGTCGCGGCCGGGCCCGTAGCTCAGTGGCAGAGCAGGGGACTTTTAATCCTCCGGTCCTGGGTTCGAATCCCAGCGGGCTCACCAGCGCTCGGTGGGTGGGGCGGCACCGGGCGGGTCAGCGCGGGAACCAGCCGTGCGCTGCGCCTCGGGCCGATCTCGCATCGACATGCGGTCGCAGCAGCTCTGCGGCCTGGGCTCGGGCGGCAAGGGCCGCGTCCACCTCGCGCTTGAACGAGCGGCCGATCGAGGTCCGGGTGAGCCACTCGAGGTAGTCGGGGTCGCTGATCGCAAGGCTCCCGATCGACCAGCCGGCGTAGCGCCCGAAGTCGAGGACGGTGCCGGTGCCCGGCGGCGGCTGGTGCGCGCCGGTCGGGCGGGCCGGACCCTGATCGGCGGTGGCGGGCCGGTCGTCCTGCCGATGCGCGGCCGCCCGCGCCCGCGCGCGTTCGAGGTCGTAGGCGTGCCGCAGCTCCGCCTGGCCCAGGATGTGCCAGGCTGCGTTCAGGGAGGCCATGACCCGCCCGTCGCCCCCCGCATCTGGATGGTGCTTGCGGGCGAGGGCACGAAAGGCGGCGCGGACCACCTCGGGCTCGGCCGACGGAACCACCTGGAGCACGGCGTAGAGACTGACTCCTGGCATCTGACCGTCCTCAGGACTTGCGATTGGCGATGCGGACGGCCTGGACGTGCCGGGCCGGCTGTGAGCGCTCAGGGCCTCGCGAGCAAACGGGTCGCGCGCCGCGGCGACGATCACGATCGCACCCCGCGCACGGGACCGCGACCCGTCAAAGGTCCGGCCGCGGTCGGCGAATGCGGGCCGACCCCACACGCTGGGCGAGCAAATGCCCCTGATCGCTCGGGGGGATGAGCGACCAGGGGCGAGGGCAATGTACACGGTGGACAGGGCCGTGACCAGTCGCGTTCCGGCGGCATGTCATGCCGACCCGAGCGGATCAGCGCGCCTCGAACGACCGCTTGGAGAGCCCGATGAAGAAGCCGTCGATGGCCGTTCGCGGCGGCGCGTCGGGCGCCGCCGCCGCGCCCAGCGTCACGAACAGCGGTGCGAAGTGCTCGACGGTGGGATGCGCGAACGGCATCCCGGGTGCCTTCTCGCGGAACGCGAACAGCGTGTCGAGGTCGCCCCGCTCCAGCGCCTCGGCCGCCCACCGATCGAACTCGACCGACCATTGGGGCGCGCCGGCCTTGCCCGCGAAGTACTCGCCGATGAACGGCAGGCCATGGGTCATGAACCCGCTGCCGACGATCAGGACACCCTCGTCGCGCAGCGGTGCCAGCCGTCGGCCGACGTCGAACAGGTGGCGCGGGTCCAGGTCGGGCATCGACATCTGGAGCACCGGGATGTCCGCATCCGGGTACATCGCCATCAGCGGCACCCAGGCGCCGTGGTCGAGGCCGCGGGTCGGGCGATCGAGGATCGACTCACCGGCGGGCATCAGCGATCGCACCGACGCCGCCAGCTCCGGGGCGCCGGGCGCCCGGTACTGGAGATCGTAGTAGCGCTGCGGGAAGCCGTAGAAGTCGTAGACCAGCGGCACGGTGGTCGTCGCGCCGATCGCCATCGGCGCGGTCTGCCAGTGGGCGCTCACGATCAGCACCGACGTCGGCCGCGGCAGATCTCTGGCCCAGCCAGCGAGCTGGGCCATCCACAGCGGGTCGTCCAGCAGCGGCGGCGCGCCATGGCCGAGATAGAGGGCGGGCAGCGACGCCGGCGGAGGGGTGGGGGTGGCAGCGGGACGCGGGTTGGACATGGGGCGCGGGAGCTCTCCGGTGGTGGGCTTGATGGTCAACGGTAGGGCCGGGGGCCGGAGGACGCAACGGCTCGCCCGGTCCCCGGCGCCGGCCTCAGGCGACGGCGGCGGCGGGGGCGCCGACGAGGACGTAGGGCGATTGCCAGTCGCCCGCGCCGCTGGCGACGCTCCACGGCCCAGGCACGCTGAGCGTCCGGCCCGCGATCAACCTCGCCGGATCCGCCCCAGCAGCGACCGGGGCGACGACGGCTTCCGGAGCCGGTTCACCAGCGTTTCGGCCAGGGCGGCGTACTCGTCCGGCCGGTTGTAGCGCTGTGCCGAGATGCGCAGGATGATCGATGCCGGGGCGGCGCCCGGCTCGAGCGCGGCGGGGACCGGAAAGGCGAACAGGGGCACCTCGATCCGGTCCTCGTCGAACAGCGTCGCCTGCAACCGGCGGGCGGCCGCGCGGCTGGGCGCGATCCCCGGCAGCGGGATCGCGGCCATCGATCCGAGCATCACGTCGGGGGCCGGGGCCGGCACCCCCAGGGCGGCGCAGATCACGTCGCGGCCTCGCCTGGCGAGCGTCGCGTTGGCCGCCATCAGGCCGCTCCAGCCCTCCTCGTGGAGGCCGCCCACGTAGCGGATCGCCGCCGGCAGGGCGAGGATCGCGGTCGGGTCGAGCGTGCCCACCCAGTCGAACAGCAGCCGGAAGCGCGTCCGGTCCTGACGCTCGTCGTTGAGCCCGTGGGAGATGACCAGTGGCCGGATCTCCGTCCGCAGGTCGGCGCGCACGAACAGCATCGCGGCGCCCTTCGGCGCGCACAGCCACTTGTGCCCGTTGCCGGTCCAGTAGGCGGCCCCGATGGCGTTGACGTCGAGCGGCACCATCCCCGGGGCGTGAGCGCCGTCGATCATGGTGTCCACGCCGCGCCGGTCCAGCTCGCGGACGATCGCGGCGACGGGCAGCACCAGCGCCGTGGGCGAGGTGACCTGGCTCACGAGCGCGAACCGCGTCCGGGGGGTGACCGCTTCGACGTATGCCTCGACCACCTGCGAGGGGTCATGGGTCGGGAAGGGGATCCGCGCGATCACCAGGCGGGCGCCGTCGCGCTCGGCCGCCGCTCGCATCGCATTGAGGGTCGCGTTGTACTCGTGGTCGCCGGCCAGCAGCTCGTCGCCCGGCTCGAACCGCCGCGATGCGAGGACGGTCGACACGCCGGTGGTCGCGTTGGGCACGAAGGCGATGCCCTCGGGGTCTGCCCCGATGAAGGCGCCGACCAGACGGCGCGCCTCGTCCAGGTGACCCTCGAGCTCGCGGGCGAGGAATCGCTCCGGCTCCGCCTCCATTCGCTCGCGCCACACGCGCTGCGCTTCCAGCACCGGGGCGGGGCAGGCGCCGAAGCTGCCGTGGCTCAGGTAGGACACGGTCGGGTCGAGGTGCCACGGGGCACGATCGAAGGTCGGATGCGTCACCCGCCGACGATAGCGAGTTGGCGGGACGCCGTGCGGCCCGGTCGCCGCGAGCGGCGGGCAACGCGGGCGTTCGGCATGCGGCCCGTGCGCAGCGTGCGGGCGGGGAGGACCCGAGCTCAGCCCGTCGGCGGCTCCTCGTCGCGATCGGCCGGTGGCTCGGGCAGCCCCGGTGCGGGTCTGGGCGTGACATCGATGACGACCCCGCGCGGGCGCGGCCGCCCGTTGAGGACCCGCGACAGCCGCTCCGGTCCGGCCACGAACGGCGCCACGTAGGCGAGGACGATCACCGGGATCAGGACCCGGATCGGCCCCGGGAAGCGGATCGCGACGAGGATGCCGACGGCATACAGGATCCAGGCCGTGAACAGCGATCGCGGCGGCCACCCGGCGACGTGGAGCCGCCACACGGGGATCAGCGCCACCAGGCCGGCGACGAGGAGGGTGAGCAGCAGGGCTGGCGACATCGCCCTCGCATCATAGGGCCGGCGCAGTCCCGGGCGGTGGGCCGCAACGGGATGGCGACCGTTGCTCGGATACCATGACCGCCTCCCCGTGATGGAGCGCCCGTGACCGACCGCGTCCGCACCTGGCTGGCCGCCTGGGGCCCGATCCTTCCCCTGCTGCTCGCCGAGGGGACGATCTGGGTCGGCTTCGGCGCACTGCTCCCGATCCTGCCCATCTACTTCACGACCCACGGCGTCGACCTGCCGACCCTGGGGATCGTGGTCGCCGGCTGGCCGGCCGCCCGCCTGGTCGGCGAGCCGGTGTTCGGCTGGCTCGCCGATCGTGCGTCACGCAAGGCGCTGATGATGCTGGGCCTGGTGCTCGCCGCCGCGTTCGCGGTCGCCCCGCTGTTCGTCGCGGGGCCCGTCGCGTTCATCGCCGTGCGCGCGCTGTCGGGCATGGCGGCCTCGATCTACGACCCGGCCGCCCGCGGCTACCTGGTGGATGCGAACGCGCCCGAGCGCCAGGGCGAGACGTTCGGGCTGTACGGCGCGGCGCAGATGGGCGGCCTGATGATCGGGCCCGCGATCGGCGGGCTCGCGGCCGCGCTGACCAACGAGCCCACGGTGGTGTTCTGGGTCGCCGGCATCGCGCTGGTGGTGTCGGCGGTCCTGGTCGGTGCGCGTGTCCCGGACCTGGAGCGAGGCATCCACACGGCCGCGGAGGCCGCCAGGGAGCCGGACGCCGCCACGCGGCCGCCGAGCATCCTCAACCTGCTGCTCGTGGCGGCGATCGCGTTCAATGTCGGGAGCTTCTTTGCCGGCGGCTCGTACGAGGTGGTGTGGAGCCTGTACCTGACATCGCTGGGCGCCGGGATGGCCGCGATCGGCCTCACCTTCTTCACGTTCGCGCTGCCCATCCTCGTGCTGTCGCCGGTCACGGGCCGGTTCATCGACCAGCAGGGCGGGTTCGTCGCGCTCGTGGTCGGGATGGCCGGCGTCGCTGCGTGCGGAGTGCTCTACCCGCTCGTGCCCGAGGTGTGGTGGATGGTCGTGCTGGGACTGGTCGAGGGAACGGCCTTTGCGTTTGCCTCGCCGGCCCTGTACCTGCTCGTTGCCCGTGCGTCGCCACCCGGCCGGAGCTCCACGGCGCAGGGACTGTTCGGGGCCGCGGGCACGATCGGCACGATCGTCGCCTCGTTGCTGGCCGGCGTCCTTGCCGAGGCGGACCTCCGCTACCCGTTCCTCGCGGCCGGGATCGGCACGGGCGTGGCGCTGCTGCTCGGCCTGCTGCTCGGACGTCGAGCGCTCTACGCCGCGATGCAGCCTCGCCACCCGAGCGCCCCGGCGTCGGCGAACGAGCCCGGCGCGACGATCGCCGGCGAGGCATGAACGGGCTCGCGCCCGGAGCGGCGCACCTCGTCGGCTCGGGTCGACTTTGACGGAATCCCCGATCGCCGGTAGAGTGTTAAGCCTTCGCGGGGTGGAGCAGCGGCAGCTCGTCGGGCTCATAACCCGAAGGTCGGAGGTTCGAATCCTTCCCCCGCAACCAATCCGATTCTCCTGAACCCCGGGACCCGACCACCCCGGGGTTCTTCTTTTGTCCCGCTCACCCGGCGGACGATCGCGGCATTGACCGACAGACGGGTTGGGCGCCACCCTATGGACATGGCATCCGGCGTCCCGCCTCGCCAGCTCGTCCGGTGACCCGCGCCGCGCCCCATCACGCGCGCTCGGCGAGTCGACGTCCGGCACGTCTCGTGCGCTGGCTGGCTCCGCTGCTCGCGCTGGCGTTCGTCCCGATGGGCAGCCATGTGACCGCTGCCGCGACCCCGCCCGCATCGGTCTCGATCGAGCGGGTCGCAGGGCCGGACCGCTACGCGACCGCCGTTGCCGTATCCACCCGGCTGTTCCCGGACGGCGGCGCGCCGATGGTGGCCCTGGCCTCCGGTGCCCAGTTCCCCGACGCCCTGTCCGTCGGTCCGGTCGCGGGCCGCGACGGCGGGGTCGTCCTGCTCACCCGACCCGACGGCCTGCCGTCGGTCGTCGAGGCCGAGCTGGTGCGGCTCCATCCCGGGCGGGTCGTGGTCGCCGGCGGACCGTCCGCGGTGAGCGAGGCCGTCATCGACCGTGCCCGGGAGCTGCTGGGGCCCGACGTTCCGTTCGAGCGCCTGTCGGGTCCCGATCGGTATGCGACCGCGGCCGCGATCTCGGCCGCTTCGTTCTCGCCGGGCGTTGCGATCGCGTTCGTCGCCCTGGGCGGCAACTTCCCCGACGCCCTTGCGGCGGGCGGCGTCGCGGGCACGCTGGGCGCGCCGATCCTCCTCACGCGAACCACCAGGCTGCCCACGCCGACCCGGGACGAGCTCGTGCGGCTCCATCCCGAACACGTCGTGATCGTCGGCAGCACGGGCGTGGTGAGCGCGAGCGTTGCGACCGCGATCGCCGCATTGGGGCCGACGGTCGAGCGGGTCTCCGGCCCTGACCGGTTCGCCACGGCCGCGGCCGTCGCCGCCCGGTTCGCCCCCGACGCCGCCGGCGTGATCCTCGTCAGCGGGCTGGAGTTCCCCGATGCCGTGGCCGCGGCCCCGCTGGCGGCGGTCGACGGGCGCCCGATCCTGCTGGCCCGGCCGGACTTCCTGCCCCCGCCCACCCGGGACGCGATCATCAGCGCCAGGCCGTCCAGCATCATCGTGGCCGGCGGTCCCAGCCGCGTGCCCGATGCGCTCACCCTCGAGGCCGCGGCGTGGTCCGACGGCCGGCTCACGCTCCCACCCCCGGGGCCGACCTACCCCGCCTACGACTCCCGGTACCACGATCCGGGCGAGATGCTCCTTGCGCTCCAGACGGCCGAGGTCTCGTACCCCGGGTTCGTCCGCGTGTTCTCGATCGGTCAGAGCTACCAGGGCCGCGAGATCTGGGCCGCCAAGATCTCGGACAACGTCGACACCGATGAGGCCGAGCCCGAGGTGCTGGTCGACGCCCTCCACCACGCCCGGGAGCATCTGACCATCGAGCAGGCGCTCTACCTGCTCCACGTGCTGACCGCGGACTATGCCTCCGACGCGACCGTGCGCCGGCTCGTGGACACCCGCGAGATCTACATCATCTTCGCGGTCAATCCAGATGGCTGGGCCTACGACCTGCTCCCGACCGGCTACCGCGGCTGGCGCAAGAACCGGCAGCCGACCCCCGGTTCGAGCGCGATCGGCACCGACATCAATCGCAACTACGACTACCGCTGGGCCTGCTGCGGGGGGTCATCCGGCAGCCCGTCCGCGTGGAACTACCGGGGCCCGTCGGCATTCAGCACGCCGGAGGCCCGGGCGGTGCGGGACTTCGTGCTCAGCCGCGTGGTCGACGGCAAGCAGCAGATCCGGACCCACGTGACGCTCCACACCAACGGCGAGCTGATCCTGTGGCCGTACGGGTACACGTACACCAACGTCCCGTCGGACATGACCGCGGACGACCACGCGAC
Organism: uncultured Chloroflexia bacterium; assembly: GCA_963749705.1. Taxonomy (GTDB): domain Bacteria; phylum Chloroflexota; class Limnocylindria; order Limnocylindrales; family CSP1-4; genus CAIXZV01. Next base: position 64,514 of record CAVVNQ010000010.1, read on the forward strand.
GTTCGTGGCGATGGGTCGCGCGATGGCACGGACGAACGGCTACACGGCCGAGCAGTCGAGCGACCTGTACCCGACCGACGGCGACGAGATCGACTGGATGTACGGCCGCCAGCACATCTTCTCGTTCACGTTCGAGCTGTATCCCACCGAGCAGGTGAGCTCGCATGCGGACCACGAGCCCCCCGACGAGAAGATCGCCTCGCAGACGGCGCGCAACCGCGCGGCCCTTCTGTACCTGATCGACATGGCGGACTGCCCCTACCGGGCGATCGGCAAGCAGGCGCAGTACTGCTCGGGCTAGGCCGCGACGGTCAGCGGCGATCGGGGATGCCGACGTAGGCCGCGAGGTGCTCGCCGGTGAGCGTCGACCGGGCGGCGACGAGATCGGCCGGGGTGCCCTCGAACACGATCCGGCCGCCATCGTGGCCGGCCCCGGGTCCGAGGTCGATGATCCAGTCGGCATGCGCCATCACCGCCTGGTGATGCGAGATGACGATGACGGACTTGCGGGCGTCGACCAGCCGATCGAGCAGGCCCAGCAGGTGGTCGATGTCGGCGAGGTGGAGCCCGCTCGTCGGCTCGTCGAGGACGTAGATGCCGCCTCTCTCGGCCATCCGGGTGGCCAGCTTGAGCCGTTGTCGCTCGCCGCCGGACAGGGTCGGCAGCTGCTGGCCGAGCTTGAGGTAGCCGAGCCCGACGTCCTCGAGGCGTGCCAGGATCGCCGCCGCCGCGGGTGTCCTCGCGGCGCCCTGGGCGAAGAACGGATGCGCCTCGGCGACCGGCAGGTCGAGCACCTCGGCGATGTTCAATCCACCCAGGCGGAGCTCCAGGACGGACGGCTGGAAGCGCTTGCCCCCGCAGTCCTCGCACGGCGTCGCCACGGTCTCCATGAAGCTGAGCTCGGTGTAGATCATGCCGTTGCCGTTGCAGGTCGGGCAGGCGCCCTCCGAGTTCGACGAGAACAGCGCCGGCTTGACGTCGTTGGCCTTGGCGAACGCGGTCCGGATCGGGTCGAGCAGGCCCGTGTACGTCGCGGGGCTGCTCCGGCGCGAGCCCTGGATCGGGCCCTGGTCGATCGACACCACGTTCGCCCCGGCCGGGATCGACCCGTGCACGAGCGAGGACTTGCCGGACCCGGCGACGCCGGTCACGACGCACAGCACCCCGAGCGGGACATCGACGTCGACGTGCTGGAGGTTGTGCGTGTCGGCGCCGCGGATCTCGAGCCGCCCCGTCGGCGTCCGGACCGTGTCCTTGAGCATGGCCCGCTGGTCGAGGTGACGGCCGGTGAGGGTGGCGGAGGCCCTGAGCTCCTCGACGGTCCCCTCGAAGCAGACCGTGCCCCCGCCGGTGCCCGCACCGGGCCCGAGGTCGACCACGCGGTCGGCGATGGCGATCGTCTCCGGCTTGTGCTCGACCACGAGCACGGTGTTCCCCTTGTCGCGCAGCTCGAGGAGCAGGCTGTTCATCCGCTGGATGTCGTGCGGGTGCAGGCCGATGGTGGGCTCGTCGAACACATAGGTGACGTCGGTCAGCGCCGACCCCAGGTGGCGAACCATCTTCGTCCGCTGCGCCTCTCCTCCGGACAGGGTGCCCGAGGGGCGGTCGAGCGAGAGATAGCCGAGGCCGATCTCGATGAACGAGTCGAACAGGTGGAGGAGGCCGGCGACCAGCGGCGCAACGCCCGAGTCGTCGACGGCGCGCAGCCACTCGGCCGCGTCCGTGATCTGCATGGCGCACACGTCGGCGATGCCGAGGCCGTTGATCTTCGACGAGCGCGCCGCCTCGTTGAGCCGGCTGCCGCCACAGGCCGGACAGGTCTTGAACACCGCGGCCCGCTCGACGAACGCCCGCTTGTGGGGCTGCAGGGCGTCGACGTCCTTGCTGAACATCGACTTGCGGAGCTTCGGGATCAGGCCGTCGTAGGAGACGTTGATGCCCTTGGCCTTGATCCTGACCGTCTGCTTGTAGAGGAGGTCGTGACGCTCCTTTGCGGAGTAGTCCTTGATCGGCTTGCTCGGGTCGAAGAAGCCGGACTCGATGAACGTCGCCACCATCCAGCCATCCGGGGTGTAGCCCGGCACCAGGATGGCGCCCTCGGCGAGCGACTTCGACTCGTCGAGGATCACGGACAGGTCGAGGTCGGAGACGGTGCCCCGTCCCTCGCACTCGGCGCACATCCCGCCGAGGTAGACGGCGTCCTGGATGATCTTCCGCTCGCCCTTGGGGCCGGTCATGACGCCGCTCGCCCGCGTGGTGGGGATGTTGAACGAGAAGGCGGTCGGCCCGCCGATGTACGGCTTGCCGAGACGGCTGAACAGGCTGCGCAGCATCGCGTTGGCATCGGTGACGGTGCCGAGCGTTGAGCGCGGGTTCGCGCCCAGCCGCTCCTGGTCGACGATGATCGCCGTCGTCAGCCCATCGAGGACGTCGACGTCGGGCCGTGCCAGCGTGGGCATGAACACCTGGACGAACGTCGAGTAGGTCTCGTCGATCAGCCGTCGTGACTCGGCGGCGATCGTGTCGAACACCAGCGAGCTCTTGCCCGAGCCGGAGACGCCGGTGAACACCGTCAGCCGGCGCTTCGGGATCTCGATGCTCACGTTCTTGAGGTTGTTCTCGCGCGCGCCGTGGACGCGGATCACGTCGTGGCTGTCGGCGACATCCATGCGATCACTCCAGCTGTGGTGGGCGTCAGCGGTGGCGGGTTTCAGGCTCAATCCCAGCGGAACTTGCGCGCGGCCAGCACCACCAGCAGCACGGCCCAGCCGGCGAGGATGACCAGCGGCTCGGTGGCGTCTCCGGCAACCGATCCCAGCCCGATGCCCAGGGTTCGCGTGAGCGCGGCCGCCGGCAGTACCTCGGACACCGAGGCCACCGCCCCGGGCAGCCGTTCGAGCGGGAGGACGATCCCGCCCAGGACGAGCGCGACCAGGAACAGGAGGTTGGCGAGCGCGAGGGTCGCCTCGGCGCGGAGCGTGCCGGCCATCAGCAGCCCGAGGCCGGCGAACGCCATGGTCCCCAGCACGAGCGCCAGGAGCGTCAGCGGGACCGACGCCCCGGGCCCGGCGGTCCAGCCCAGCGTCGCGACCGCGATGCCGACCAGCAGGATCATCTGCACGACCTCGACCGCGATGACCGATGCCGTCTTGGCTGCGACGACGACCCCAGCCCCGGCGGGGCTGCCGCCCAGCCGCTTGATCACGCCGTACTGGCGCTCGAAGCCGGTCGAGATGGCGAGCGAGACCAGCGACGCGGCGATGACCGCGAGGGCGATCGAGCCCGGCAGCAGCCGGTCGACCGGCCGCCCGGCGTCGACCCCGCCGCTGGTGTCGAACGCGCTGAACACCAGCAGCACGCCGGCCGGGATGACGAACGTGATCAACAGTCCCTCGCCGCGGCGCAGCACGAGCCGGAGCTCGTAGGCCGCGAGGGCCGACGCCATCCGCAGCCACGACGCCGGACGCGCCGGCGTCCCGGCACCGACGACCGACGGGGCGGGTGCCGGGCGGGTCCCGTGCAACCCGCTCATTCGCCGTTCCCCTTCGCGCCGTCCCCGGTTGTGCCGCCTGCAGACGCGCCGTCCTCAGACGCGACGTCCGCGCCCACCAGCTCGAGATAGCGCTCCTCCAGGCTGGCGGCACCGACGCGGAGCTCGGTGATCAACAGCCCGCGCTCGGCACACCATGCGGCGAGCGCGGCAACCAGCTCCGGGCGGGGCGGTCCGTCGAGGCCGGCCAGCTCGTATGCGCCACCTGGCCCGGCTGCCACGACCCGCGGCGCACCGCCATCGGGGCGGACCTCGCCCGCGGGGCCGCCGCCTGTCGCGCCACCGTGCGGCGCGGTCGCCGCGGCCAGGGCTGCCGCGGCCAGCGACGCCGCGTCGCCGTCGCGCAGCGCGGACGACAACCGGAACCTCACCCGCGGCGCGCCGGCGCCGGTGAGCTCGGCGGGCGTCCCGTAGGCGACCAGGCGCCCGCGATCCAGGACGGCCACGTGATCGGCGAGGCGTTCGACATCGCCCAGCTCGTGGGTCGTGAGCAGGATGGTCGTGCCGGCCTCACGCAGCGACGCGATCCGCTCGCGGGTCGCCTGCTTCGCGGCCGGATCCATCCCCGCGGTGGGCTCATCGAGGACGAGCAGCTCCGGGCGCCCGAGCAGCGCGAGGGCCAGGCCCAGCCGCTGCTTCTCGCCGCCGGACAGCCGGCGGTACCGGGTGGTCGCGACCTGCCCGAGGTCCACCAGCTCGAGCAGCCGGTCTGGGCTCTCGGGGTCCCGGTAGAACCGCGCGTACAGCCGGAGTGCCTCGCGCGGGGTGGTCCGAGGATCGATCCCGCCGTTCTGCAGCATCAGCCCGATCCGGGGCCGGAGCCGCGCGCCGTCACGGACGGGATCCAGGCCCAGCACCTCGACCGAGCCGGTGTCGATCCGCCGGTACCCCTCGAGGATCTCGACCGTGGTCGTCTTGCCGGCCCCGTTGGGACCGAGCAGCGCAAACAGCTCGCCCCGGTGCACCTGGAACGAGACCCCGGTCAGCACGTCCCGGCGCCCGTACGCCTTGCCGACATCGACCGCGCGGACCGCGACGTCGCGCGCGGCGGGCTCGCGCGCGACGGTGTCGCTGGTCGCTGGCGTCGCGCCTGCCCCGGGCACGGCGTTCACGGCCGGATCTTCGCGTACTGGGTGTCGAAGTCCGACGCGAGGACCTGGCCGACCTGCAGGCCCCGCAGCACTCCCTCGGAATCGATGAAGTACGTCTGCGGCGGCGCCACCACGTGGTACTCGGCCGCGAGCTTGCCGTCCGGATCGGGGAGCGTCGGCCAGGTCGCGCCAAAGTCATCGAGGAACTGCTGCGCGAGGTCTGCCTGGTCCTTGTACATCACCCCGATGATCGCCAGCCCGTCCGTCGGGCCGAGGGTGTCGAGGCGCTCCTTGAACAGCGGGAACTCCTCGCGGCAGGGGGTGCACCACGACGCCCAGAAGTTGACGATCACCGGATGGCCCCGGTACGAGGCGAGGTCGACGTGCGTGCCGTCAAGCGCGGTGCCCGTCACCTGCGGGGCGGGGTCGCCCGTCGTCGCCCCGCGGGAGCCACCGCCGCACGCCGCGACCACGAGCAGCATGACCGCGAGACCCGCGGTGAGGGTTCGTGTGGTGGTTGCCCGGGACGTGGTGGGCCTACTGGGCCGTGACGGTCCCGGTCATGTTCGGGTGCACCGAGCAGACGAACGTGTACGTGCCGGCCGGCAGGGCGGGAACCTGGTACACGATGACCTTGGGACCGGTGATGATCTGGCCCTTGAACAGCTCTGCGCCCGAGCTGTCATGGATCGCGACGTTGTGCGGGATCCCCGCGTCGCGATTGTCGAAGGCGAGGGTGAATGGCTTGCCGGCCGGGACGGTCAGCGTGGTCGCGTCATAGGCGATGCCTTCTGCCCCGATGGACGCGTCGGCCGCGGGCAGGCTCGGGCCCGCGGGTGCGCCGGCCGACGCGCCCGCGCCGCCTCCGCCGCCGCCGGCCGCGGGCGCTCCGCTGGCGGTGGCGCCCTGGTTCGAGTTGGGGAGCACGCCGGAGCTGAGCAGCAGGCCGCCGGCGACGATCAGCGCGAGGGCGGAGAACGTCGCCTTGGGCCACGTGGGTGCCCCGCCCAGGTCGAGGTGCCCCGTCCGGTCGGCGGTCTCGACGGCGACGTACTCGCGGCGCGCGTCGCGCAGCCAGCCGAGCAGGGTCAGTGCCAGCGCGATGATCCCGGCCAGCAGCGCCCAGCCGCCGATCACCATCCCGCCGACCAGGATCGTCATCGAGATCGCGAGCAGCAGCGGCCGGAAGGACGGCGGTGGCATGTGGACCCCCGCGGGCGGCACGCCATCGGAAGGCGCCGGGAGGGCGCCGATCGCGGCGTGCGCGGTCGGCGCCGACGCGACATGGTCGTAGTCCCGGAGCGCCTCACGACCCCAGTAGAGGAGCGTGATCGCCAGGATCAGCACGCCGACGGCGAGCCAGATCCCCCCGGCGAACAGCCCGAACATCAGCATGAACACGCCAAACGCCGCCAGCGGCGGTGCGAACGTCGGGCCCGGCATGTGAACGCCGTCGGGCGCGACCGGCGCCACGCGCCGGATCCCGCGCCGGGTCGGCGCCGCGGTCGCGAAGCGATACGCCGTCCAGCTCACGTACAGGCCGACGAACCCTGCGAGGAACACCGGCAGCAGCTGGATCAGCGATCCCCAGTCCGGGACCACGAACGGCTGCGTGAACTCGATCAGGCCGTTCCAGAGTTCCTCGAGCATCGGTTGTGCGTCAGCTCCGCTTCAACCCGGCGAACAGGACGTACGCCATGATCGACATCGCGGCGCCCAGGGCGATCAGCATCGTGAGCCCGGCGTAGTCGACACGATCCGGCTCGACGATCGTCGGGAACACCCAGTAGAAGGCGGCGATCACCAGGAACAGGATACCGACGGCGGCGGCGCGGCGGGGTTTCATGGGTCCTTCTCCGTCGCGGGCTACAGCAGGTACAGGGTGGAGAACAGCAGGATCCAGACGACGTCCACGAAGTGCCAGTAGATCGACGTCGCCTCGACCATGTCGTGGTGGCGGGCCGAGAACTGCCCGGCCATGCCCCGGTAGAGCACCACCGACAGCATCAGCACGCCGCCGAACACGTGCGCCCCGTGGAAGCCCGTGAGCGTGAAGTACGTGGTGCCGAACGTGCCCGAGCCCATCGTCATGCCCTCGTGGAACAGGACGCCGTAGTCGTACGCCTGCAGCAGCAGGAAGGTCGCGCCGAGGATCACGGTGGCGGCGAAGTTGCGAATGAAGCCCCGCCGGTCGTCACGCCCGATCGCCCACAGGCCCATCTGGCAGGTGAACGAGGAGGTGATCAGGATCAGGGTCGCCGGCAGGATCAGGTTGAGATCGCCGTGCTCGGTGGTCAGGCGGAACGGGTTGAGGATCCCGGCGAACTCGCTCGGCGGCCAGCGGTGGATCCCGTCGGTGTCGATGAAGCTCGCCCGGATGCTGAAGTAGGCGGCGAACAGCCCGGCGAAGAACATCACCTCGGAGGTGATGAACAGGAGCATCCCCAGGACCGGGATGCCGATCCCGCCGGACCCATGGGCGTCGGCCGGGGCGTGGTCCGCGGTGGTGATCACCTGCGCGTCTGCGGTCATCGTCTCGCCCTCCTCAGTGATCCGCGACCCGGCCGTGCCGGGCATCGAACACCGGGCGCTCCGAGCGGATCTCGGGCAGGTGGTCGAAGTTGTACGGGGGCGGCGGCGACGAGGTCGCCCATTCGAGCGTGTTCGCTCCCCACGGGTCGTCGCCGGCGATCTTGCCGCTGCGCAGCGAGACCAGCACGTTCCAGAAGAACGGCAGCATGCTGGTGGCGATGACGAACCCGCCGATGGTCGCCGCGAGGTTGAGCTCGCTCCAGCCCGCGTTGGCCGCGTAGTCGGCGATCCGCCGCGGCATCCCGGCCAGGCCCAGCTGGTGCATCGGGAAGAACGTCAGGTTGAAGCCCACGAACATGAGCACGAACTGGATCTTGCCCAGCGTCTCGTCGAGCATCCGGCCGGTCATCTTGGGGAACCAGTAGTAGATCCCGGCGAACACCCCGAACACGGAGCCGCCGAACAGCACGTAGTGCAGGTGCGCGACCACCCAGTAGGTGTCGTGGAGCGCAAAGTCCACCGGTACCGCCGCCGAGAACGCGCCGTTGAGGCCACCGATCAGGAACAGCGTCAGGAAGCCGATCGCGAACAGGAGCGGGGTCGCGAAGGTGAGCTTGCCCCGCCACAGGGTCGCGATCCAGTTGAACATCTTGACGCCCGTCGGGACGGCGATCAGGAACGTCATCAGGCTGAAGAACGGCAGGAACACCGAGCCCGTGGTGAACATGTGGTGGGCCCACACCGAGAAGCCGAGGGCGCCGATGCCGACCGTCGCGAACACGAACGCCTTGTAGCCGAACAGCGGCTTGCGCGAGAAGACGGGCAGCACCTCGGACACGATGCCCATCGCGGGCAGGATCATGATGTAGACCGCCGGGTGCGAGTAGAACCAGAACACGTTCTGGTACAGGACCGCCTGGCCGCCGTTCGCCGGATCGAAGAAGTTGCCGCCGTAGTTGCGGTCGATGAACAGCATGATCAGGGCGCTGGTGAGCACCGGCGTCGCCATCAGCACGAGCACGCTCGTGACGAGCACCGTCCACACCAGGATCGGCATCCGGAACAGGGTCATGCCCGGCGCCCGCATCTTGAAGATCGTGACCAGGAAGTTGACCGCGCCCAGGATGGAGCTGGTCCCGATCAGGGTGAGCCCCACGATCCACAGGTCCGTGCCCGCTCCGTTGAACTTCGCACCGGCCAGGGGCGGGTACTCCGTCCAGCCGGACGCCGCGGCGCCGCCCGAAGCGAGGAAGCCCGAGGCCATCAGGGCGCCACCCAGCGGCAGCAGCCAGAACGACAGCGCGTTGATCCGCGGGAACGCCATGTCCGGCGCCCCGATCTGGAGCGGGACGGCGTAGTTCCCGAACCCCGCCAGGATCGGGATGATGAACAGGAACAGCATGAACGAGGCGTGCATCGTGAACGCCTGGTTGTAGAACGACTCGCTCACGAGCTGCATCCCGGGCTGGGCGAGCTCGAGCCGGACGACCAGCGCGAGGATCCCTCCGGCCAGGAAGAACAGGATCGAGTTGACCAGGTACATGATCCCGATCTTCTTGTGATCGGTGGTCGTCAGCCATGCGTACAGGCCGCTTCGATAGGCTGGAGCGGCGGGGTTGAGGGTCGTCGTGGCCATCCCTGTTCCCTTACTGGACCGTGAGCGTGCCGGTCATGTTCGGATGAACGGTGCACTGGAAGGTGTAGGTGCCAGCCGTGAGGGCCGGGACGGAATAGTTGGTATCCGACGGGCCGGTGATGATGTCGCCCTTGAACGCGACCTTGCCGCTCCCGTCCTTGATCTCGACATCGTGCGGGACGCTGGCGTCGTCGTTCTTGAAATGGATCGTGAACGGCTGGCCGGCCGGCGCCTGGAGATCGCCCGTCGAGAACGCGATGTTCTGCGCGGCGAGCTCGACCACGGGTCCCTCGGCGGCGCCCGACGCGGCCGGCGCCGGCGTCGCGCTCGCCGCCTCGATCTGCTGCTGGAGCCAGGTGTCGAAGTCCGCCTTCGGGATCGCGTGGACGTCGAACACCATCGAGCCGTGGAACGGGCCGCACAGCTCCGCGCACTGACCTCGATACGTGCCGGCCTCATCCACGGTGAAGTCGAACGTGTTCGTCTTGCCCGGGATCACGTCCCGCTTGAACAGGAACTTGGGGACGTAGAACGCGTGGATCACGTCCAGGCTGCGGAGGCTCACCTGGACGGGCTCGCCCACGGGCAGGAACAGGCCGCCGGTGTCGCCCACCGGAAGCGCCTGCGAGAACAGCACCTTGGCATCGGGGCCATCGGGCCCGTCGAGGTAGTCGAACGACCACTGGAACCGCGCGGCGACCGCGCGCACGTAGATGTCGCTGGGCGTCTTCGCATCGACCGTGTTGAGGGTCTGCCACGACATCACGAACAGGAACGCGACGATGACCGTCGGGATCGCGGTCCAGATGATCTCGACCAGGTTGTTGCCGTGGATCTGCGGCGGCAGCTCATCGTCGCCCGGCTTGCGTCGATAGCGGAAGACCGTGAACACGATCACGCCTTCGACCAGGATGAAGATCGCGGCCGCGATATAGAACACGATGTCGTACAGGGACTTGGTGCTGTGCGATCGATCGGTGACCCCGTCACCGCCGGCCACCGGGAAGAAGCTGTCCCAGACCCCGGACAGCGTCGCGCCCGACGCGTACAGGACGATCACGGCGACCGCGATGGCCAACAGGATGAGCAGTCCGGCAACAAGGGCGCCGGACCCGGTCCTCGACCGGGGGGGCATCGACATCGGGTTCCTCGTATGTTCTTGCCGCGATCAACGTTTGACCGCGGTCAAGCAGCTGGAGGTCGCCGTCCGGGGACGCGCGCCGCCCGGAAAGGGGGCGCCGGACGCGCGCATCATACAAGAGGATCGCGGCGCGGGGGGTCCGGATGGACCATCCACCCCTGCCGAATGGCAGGTGGGGCGCCCGCGGCGGGGTCGTGTCGCGAATCGCGGGACAATACGGGCGTGATTCCTCATCTGCAGCGACCGCCCGATCGCCCCGCCCGCGCCCTCACGTCCGTCGCGCGACCGGCCCTGGTCGTCGTCCGGTCGGCCGGGTCGGTCGGCGCGCGCGTCATCGGCCTCCTGCTCGCGGTCGCGAGCGGCCTGCTGCTCGCCGTGCCCGTCGCGCTCGCCCACGGAGGCCGGCAGCTGGGCGAGCCGACGGCGCTCTCGTTCCTGCTCGACTGGTCGTTCGATCCCACCGTGTGGCTGCCGGCGCTGGCCGCCATCCTGCTGTGGCGGGCCGGCGTCAGCCGTGTCAACCGGGCGCATCCCGGAACCCGGTGCCGCGCGCCCGCACCGTTGCCTGGCTCGCGGGGATCGGCACCATCCTCTTCGCGCTGGACTCGGGGGTCGGCCTGTACGACACGACGCTGTTCTCGGACCACATGGTCCAGCACCTGCTGCTGACGCTGATCGCCCCGCCGCTGCTCCTGTACGCGGGGCCGATCACGCTGATCCTGCGCGCGACCTCGGCCGAGACGCGGCATCGCTGGATCCTGCCGGTCCTGCACTCGCGCGTGCTGCGGGCACTGTCGTTCCCGGTCGTCGCCGCGGTCCTGTTCGCGGCGGTCATGTGGGGAACCCACTTCTCGCCGCTGTTCGACCTGTCGCTCGAGAACGTGCCGGTCCACATGCTGGAGCACGCCCTGTTCCTGGGTTCGGCGCTGCTGTTCTGGTGGCCGATCGTCGGCCCGGACCCGTCACCCTGGCGGATGAGCTCCGCGGTCCGGATCATGTACGCCGGCATCCAGATGCCACAGATGACGTTCCTCGCGGTCGCCGTCTACATGGCGTCCACCCCGCTCTACCACCACTACGCGACGATCGTGCGCGCGTGGGGCCCGACGCCGCTCGAGGACCAGCAGCTGGCGGGCGCCATCATGTGGCTGGGCGGCGACTTCGCGTTCCTCGCCACCGTGCTCCTGCTGGTCGCGGTCTGGATGCGTGACGAGGAGCGGCGGACGGTCGGCGAGGAGCGCCGCCTGGAGCCGCAGCGGGCCGCGATCCGGGAGCGCGAGATCGCGCTTGCGGCGCGTCGGGCCGCGGAAGCCGGGGAGCGGGGCGGTTCCTAGGCGTTGCGCGGGATCGGCGCCTCGAGGTAGGCCCGGTACCGGTCGGGATCCACGTTGCCGCCGGACACGACGCCGACGATGGATCCATCGATCCCCGTCAGCCCGGCCTCCCGTGCATGGAACCGCATCGCGGCGATGGACAGGGCGCCGGACGGCTCGACCACGAGCCGGGCCTCCTCCGCGGCCAGCCGCACGGCGGCGGCAATCTCGTCCTCGCTGACCACCACGACCGCATCGAGCTGTGCGCGCAGGTGGGCGAAGTTGAGGCGGCCGATCGACTGCGTCCGGGTGCCGTCGGCGATCGTGCGGCTCACCTTCTCGGCCGGCCAGGCGACGATCCGGTCCTGCGCGAGCGAGTCCCGTGCGTCGGCGGCGAGCGCCGGCTCGACGCCGATCAACCGTGCAGCCGGGGCGAGCGCGGTGATCGCCGCGCACACGCCGGCGGCAAGGCCGCCGCCACCGATCGGCACCAGGACCGCCGCCACGTCGGGCATGTCCTCCGCGATCTCGAGGCCGACCGTGCCCTGGCCGGCCACGATGCGAGCATCGTCGTAGGGCGGGATGATCGCCAGGCCACGCGCCGCGGCAATCTCCTCCGCGATGCGCCGACGCTCCTCGCTCGCCGTACCGACGACGACGATCTCGGCGCCGTCCGCCTCGACCCTCGCTCGCTTGAGCGCGGGAGCGTCCGACGGCATCACGATCACGGCCGGGACGCCGAACAGCCGCGCGGCGCGGGCGACGCCCTGGGCATGGTTGCCCGATGAGTAGGTGATCAGCCCGTTCGCCCGCTCCTCGGTCGACAGGGCGGCCGCCGCCGCATAGGCCCCGCGCAGCTTGAACGCGCCGATCGGCTGGAGCGACTCGGCCTTGAGCCACTGGCGCAGCTCCGGGCGCCCGAACGGCACCAGCGGCGTCCGGAGCGCGACGCCCCGCAGCGCCTCGGCGGCGGCGCGGATGGCGGGCAGCTCGACGAGGTCCGGCAGGGGACGCTCGTCGGTCATCGACGTGGGACGGCGCGCTGGCACTCGATGCACAGGGCGGCCCAGGGCAGCGCGTCGAGCCGCTGTTCACCGACGGCCCGGTGGCACGAGGTGCAGCGTCCGAAGGTGCCGGCCTCGAGGCGCTCGAGGGCGGCCTCGACGGCCGCCAGGTGCTGCTCGTTGCGATCGCGCAGGGCGAGATCGCGCTGCTGGTCGACGACGTGGCTGGCCGCCGCGGCCTGCGAGCCGTAGGTCATCGGGCCCGGCGCCTCGATCCGGAGCTCCCTGAGCTCGCCGACGACCCGGGCCCGCTCGGCCAGGAGCGCGGCGCGGCGGTCGGCGATGGTGGTCGGATCGTCCATGGTGGCCGATGCTACAACCCGGCCGTCCGCACGGTGGAGGGCCGTTCGGCCGATCCATTCGGGCTGCGGTAGCCTCGATGCCAGCATCGACAACCGACTGAACCCACTGGAGATCGCGATGGCCATCGTCAAGGACCCTGTATGCGGCATGGACGTCGACACCGAGACGTCGCAGCTGTCGCTGGAGCACGACGGCAAGACCTACTGGTTCTGCGGCAAGGGCTGCCTGCTCGAGTTCAAGGACGATCCCGAGAAGTACCTCGATCCGGCGTACGAACCCCAGGGCATGTGACACCGGCATCGTAGGAGGACGACCCCTCGCATGTGCGGTGTCTTTGGCTACGTCACGAACCGGGACGTGGCTCTCGGGCCGATCCTGGTCGAGGCCGCCCAGCGGCTCACCTACCGCGGCTACGACTCGGTGGGAGCCGCCACCTTCCGCGACGGCGCGATCGACCTGCGCAAGGACGTCGGCAAGGTGGATGCGGTGGCCGAGCGCCACGGCCTGCGCGAGATGCGTGGCAGCCGCGGGATCACGCAGCTGCGCTGGGCCACCTTCGGCGAGCCGTCGCCGCGCAACGCCCAGCCGCACCTCGACTCGGACGGCGGGATGTGCGGCGCCCACAACGGCAACGTGGTCAACAACCTCGAGCTGATGGCCGAGTTCACGGCCGAGGGCATGACCGTCCGCTCCGAGAATGACGGCGAGACCTGCGTCCACGCGGTGGAGCGCTACCTCCGGCGCGGCGAGGCGCCCATCGACGCGATCCGCCATGCCTACGACGACCTCGCGGGCGACTACGCCTTCGTCATCGGCCGGGCGCAGGACGATCGCCTGTACGCGTTCAAGAAGGGCTCGGGGATGGTCGTCGGCATCGGCGACGGCTTCACCTGCGTGTCGTCGGACCTGCCGTCGATCCTGCCCCTCACCCGGCGTGTCGTTCGTCCGCGCGACGGCGAGATCGTGACGCTGTGGGCGGACCGTGTCGAGGTCCGCTCGGTCGCGGACGGGGGCCTCGTCGACCGACCGGTCGAGCTCGTCACCGAGACCATGGAGGCGGCCCAGAAGGGTGGCTACCCACACTTCATGGCCAAGGAGATCCACGAGCAGCCGCAGGTCGCTCGCGAGCTGCTCCACCTGCTCGACGCGAGCGCCGATGTCGCGCCGCTCGTGGAGCAGATGCGGAGCGCGCGCAATCTCTTCCTCGTCGCCTGTGGCACCAGCTACCACGCAGCGATGCTCGGCTCGGTATACCTCGCGCAGCTCGCCGGGCGCGTGGCGATCCCGGTCCTCGCGCCCCAGTTCATCGCCCAGTACGCCCCGGGGGTCGGGCCGGGCGACGTTGGCATCTTCGTGAGCCAATCGGGCGAGACCAAGGACGTGCTCAACGCGCTCGAGGCAGCGGAGCGCCGGGGGATGACCAGCTTCGGCCTGGCCAACGTCGTCGGCTCGGCGCTGACGCGCGAGACGCGCCTGTGCCTGCCGCTGGGCTGCGGCTTCGAGATCAGCGTGCCGGCCACCAAGACGTTCACCAACCAGGTGATCGCGTTCCTGTACCTCGCCCATCGGCTGGCGGAGCGCGACCTGGCGCCGCTCGCGAGCGTTCCGGACCTGATCGAGGCGACGATCGCGTCAGTTGCGGCGCAGGTCGAGGCCCTCGCGGCCGAGCTGGCCGACCACGACGATCTCTACTGCCTCGGCTACGGAGCCACCTACCCCATCGCGCTCGAGGGCGCCCTCAAGCTCAAGGAGGTCACCTACGCCCACTGCGAGGGGATGCTTTCGACCGAGTTCAAGCATGGACCCCTGTCTGCCGTGAGCGCGGGCTACCCGATCCTGTTCGCGGCCGGCCCCGACGACGTCCAGCTCATCGTCAGCGGCATCAACGAGGTCAGGGTGCGCGGGGCGCGGACGATCACGATCGCCCAGGAGGATGCGCGCCTCCGTGCCAACGGCGACGACCTGATCCCGCTCCCGGCCGCCGACCCCCAGGTGACCGCGCTGCTCGCCGTGCTGCCGCTCCAGCTGCTCGCGTACCACATGAGCGTGCTGCGCGGCTTCGACCCCGATTTCCCGCGCAACCTGTCCAAGACGCTGACCGTCGACTGACGGCGGCGGCAGGCGGACCCGAGACCGGCGACCCTGGCACATTCGAGCAACGGTCCAGCACGCGTAAGTCGCAGATAAGCGGCGCGCGCGATGCTGCCAGCCCGCACCCATCGATCGGGCACTCCTCGGAGGGATCGGCGCGTGCGGTCGATGCCTGGCCCGCCGGGTGGAGGTTGTGCCCATGGACGCCGTTGTGCGCCGTGTCCTCGCCGTCCGAATTGGTGCGCCGGCGCTCGCGCTCGCGCTGGCCGTCCTCATCGAGGGAGCCAAGCGATGGTGACCGCCAGTCCTGACCTGGGTCGCTGCGAGCACGGCCGCCGCTGGTAGCCCGGCGCCATCGCTCGGGCTCGGGCCCGCCGCCGGTGTCCCCGGATCAGCCGCGCCCGCCCGCGATCGCACCGCCGTCGGACGTGATCCGCGAGGCGAGGTAGACCGGGATCACGGACAGCAGGATCGCGACCATCCCGGCGACGTTCACCAGCGGAACCTGGTTGGCGAGCCGGAAGCTCTGGAAGATCCAGATCGGGAGCGTCCGGGTCCCGCCAGCGGTGAAGATCGTCACGATCACCTCGTCGAAGGAGAGGGCGAACGCCAGCAGGCCGCCGGCGATCAGCGCGCTGCGGATCGCGGGAAACGTGATCTTGCGGAAGGTCATGAACGTGTCCGCGCCCAGGTCCGCGGACGCCTCCTCGAACGAGCGCGAGACCCGCCGCAGTCGGGCGATCACGTTGTTGTAGACGAGCACGATGCAGAACGTCCCGTGGCCGACCACGATCGCCGCCATGCCCAGCGGAAAGCCCACCGTCGCGAACGTCGTGCTGAGCGCCATCCCGGTCACGATCCCGGGCAGCGCGATCGGGAAGATGACGACGAACGAGATGGTCTCGCGACCGAAGAACCGATACCGGGCCACCGCGAGCGCCGCCAGCGTCCCCAGCACGAGCGCGATCGCCGTGGCGCCCAGGGCGACGGTCACCGACGTCATGAACGCCTCGCGCAGGCCGGTGTTCGCCAGCGCATCGAGCAACCAGGTCGTCGTGAACCCGGACGGCGGCCACGCGGACGTGCCGCTCGAGTTGAACGCATAGACGACGACCAGCAGCAGCGGCACGTAGATGAACGCGAGCACGAGGGCGGTGATCGAGCGGAGCAGGAACCTTGCCGCCATCACAGCGCCTCGAACGCGCCCAGCCGGCGGGCCACGACCAGGTACACGGTCATGATCAGCAGGGGCACCAGCGCGAATGCTGCGGCCAGGGGGAAGTTGCCCGCGCCGAAGTTCGCGTAGATCACGTTGCCGATGAACTGCGTCGTCGAGATCAGTCCCGGCACGATGTAGTCACCGAGCGTCAGGCTGAACGTGAAGATCGAGCCCGCGACGACGGCCGGCAGCGTCAGCGGCAGGATGACCCGGCGGAACGTCATCCAGGACCGGCCGCCGAGGTCGGCGGACGCTTCGAGCAGCGAGGTTGGGATCCGCTCGAGGCCGGCATACACCGGCAGGATCATGTACGGCAGCCACAGGTAGGTGAACACGAGCCACGGCCCGATCAGGTTGTCGCCCAGCCCCGGCCCGCTCAGCCCCAACGGCCGCAGCAGCCAGTTGAGGACGCCGTCGTTGGACAGGATCAGCCGCCATGTGTACGCCTTGACGAGGTAGCTCGCCCACAGCGGCATCAGGACCGCGACGACCAGCAGCCCGCGCGTCCGCGGCGATGCGATGCGGGCCATGTAGTAGGCGATGGGGAACGCCAGCACGGCGCATGTCGCCGTGACCGCGGCGGCCATCCCGACCGTCCGCAGCGTGACCAGGCGGTAGGTGTCGCTGGTCAGCAGCTCGGTGAAGTTGTCGAGCGTGAACTCACGGATCACGAGGCTCGTGAACGGATCGCGACCCCAGAACGCGTTGAGGAACAGGATCAGCAGCGATCCCAGGTAGGCGATGCCCAGCCAGGCGAGGGGCGCAGAGAGCAGGCCGGCCAGGCGGGCGCCGGCGTGATGGTGCAGCCAGCCGGCCAGCCGGCGTCGCGGTCCGGTGGCCGGCGGGGCGGGCGCGGAAGCTTCCTGGTTGGTCATCAGCTGGTTCGCGGGGATCCGCGACCCGGGGACCTGCGAGGGGACCCCGGGTCGCTGGGGTTCATGACGAGGCTCTCAGCCCTTGATGTCCGTCCAGGCCTTCACCCAGTCGTCGAAGCCCTTGCACGTCACGTCGGTGCGTCCGTCGACGCAGGTGGTCTCGGGGGTCTGCCAGTACCACACGTCCTGCCAGAACGCGTCGTCGTTGGCGTGGTACGCGTCGCAGAAGCTCGGGTCGGACGTCTTGCCGCACGCCTTGCTGTTGGCCGGTGCCTCGCCGAACCATTCCGCGACCTGCGCGTTCACGTCCGGCGACACGATGTGGTCGAGGAACTTGTAGGCGCAGTTGATGTGCTTGGTCTTGCTGTTGATCATCCACGTGTCGGACCACCCCGTCGCGCCCTCGACGGGCTTGACGATCTCGACCGGCACCGCGGGGTCCTCCGCCTTGAGCAGGTTGGTGATCACCTCCCAGGTGGTTCCCATGACCGCGTCGCCGTTGCGGAACGCGTCCATCTGCTTCGTGTAGTCGACCCAGTACTGGCCGATCAGCGGCTTCTGCTGCTTGAGCAGGTCGACCGCGGCGCCGAACTGCGTGTCGTCGAGCGCATACGGGTTCTTGATCCCCAGGTCGGGCTTGGTGGCCATCAGGACCACCGCAGCGTCGGCGATGTAGATCGGCGCGTCGTAGACGGAGATCTTGCCCGCGTATGGCGAGCTCGGGTCGAACATCGCGGTCCACGAGCTGGGGGCCGACGTGACGACGTCGGTCCGCCACATCAGGAGGTTCGACCCGCGGCCGTGGGGGATGCCGTAGTGGACGCCGTCGACGGTGTTGTACGGCTTGTTCTTGAGGGCATCGAAGATGTCCGCGTAGCTGGGCACGAGGTCGACGTTGACCGGCTGCACGAAGCCCGCCCGGACGAGCCGCAGGCTCGCGTCACCGGACGCCGAGATCACGTCGTACTTGTCGGGGTTGGTCGAGAACAGCGTGTATGCCTCGTCCGACGTGCCGAACACCTGGATGTCGACCTTGCACCCGGTCGCCTGCTCGAACGGGGTCGTCCAGTCCACGGTCGGGTCCGTGCCGCCGTTCTCCACGTAGCCGGGCCAGGCCAGGACGGACAGCGCGCCCTCGCCATCGCCCACCGATGTGGGCAGGCTGGGCGCCGGCGTGCCGCTCGATCCGCCGCACGCCCCGACGATCAGGGCGGCGACCGCCCCGAGGGCCAGGATCCTTCGCTTGGTCATTCGGTCCTCTCCTCCTCCGCTGGCCGCCCATCCGCGATGGGCAGGCAATGGTCCCGCTTCCAGACCAGCGCGACCTCGCGTCCCTGGGCCGCCAGGGCCTCCATCGACGAGGTCGCGAGGTTCTGCTGGGTGACGACGAGCTCGGCGCCCTGGTCGAGCGCCACGATGTACCGCGTGTCCGACCCCACGTAGATCACGTCCCGGATCCGGCCCCGGGCCACGATCTCGTCCGCGCCGGCTGCCTCCTCGGGGCCGGCGATGTGGATCTTCTCGGGCCGGACGGTGAACGTGCCCCGACGGCCCACGATCGCCTCGGCGGCGTCGCCGCGGAGCAGGTTGGACGTGCCGACGAACCCGGCGACGAAGCGCGTCGCGGGGCGCTCGTAGACGTCGGCCGGGGTCCCGACCTGCTCGATCCTGCCATTGCTGAACACCGCGATCCGGTCGCTCATGGTGAGCGCCTCTTCCTGGTCGTGGGTCACGTACACGAACGTGATCCCGACGTCCGACTGGATCCGGTGCAGCTCGAGCTGCATCTCCTCGCGCAGCTTGAGGTCGAGCGCCCCCAGCGGCTCGTCGAGCAGCAGCACCCGGGGCCGGTTGACGAGCGCTCGCGCGAGCGCCACCCGCTGGCGCTGACCGCCCGACAGCTGCCCCGGCTTTCGCCGGTCGTAGCCCTCGAGGCGGACCATGCCGAGCGCGTCCGCGACGCGTCGTTGGCGCTCGGGCTTGGGCACCTTGCGCACCAGGAGCCCGTAGGCAAGGTTGTCGGCGACCGACATGTGGGGGAACAGCGCGTAGTCCTGGAACACGGTGTTGACGTCGCGCTCGAACGGCGCGAGGCGGGTGACGTCGCGGCCCTGGAGCAGGACGCGGCCGGCGGTCGGGACCTCGAAGCCCGCGATCATGCGCAGGGTCGTGGTCTTGCCGGAGCCGGATGGACCGAGCATCGAGAAGAACTCGCCGTCCGCGATCTCGAGGTCGATGCCGTTGACGGCCACGACGTCGCCGAACCGCTTCTCGACCCGCTCGAGCTGGACGGCCAGACCCGCATCGCCGTGCCGCGACCCGTCATCCCGCTCGGTCTGCGCCATGTCCGCTGGCTGCGTGGTCACGCTGGGTCCGGTCTCCTGGTCCGCCGCCGGGCGGAGCGGCGGGTTGTGACGGATGCGGTGCCGCTCGTGGACCCGGCCGCCGCTGGAGGTGGCGCGCACGCTACGGGCCCCCGCCTCGCAGTGTCAAGCGCAATCCCGCGGGGTGGGCATCGGCGCAACCTGACGCATCATGGCGCGATGCGTTCGTCACCCGCCCGATTCCCGCTGCTGCTCCTGCTGGCCGTCGCGGCTGCGCTCGGAGCCTCGTCCTGCGACGCGGCAGCACCGCCCGGCACGCCGCCCATCACGCCCGGGACGAGCGCATCGCCGCGCGAGATCAACATCGTTGCCCACGACTACGCGTTCGTGCCGTCGGTGGTCGATCTCGTGCCCGGCGAGACCGTGCTGCTCCATGTCGTCAATGGCGGGCTGGAGACGCACGAGGCGATCATCGGGGATCTCGGCGAGCAGCTCGCCTGGGAGGCGGCGGAGGACGCCACCGCGGGCAGCCCGCCGGGCCCCACGCCATTCGTCGCGGCGCCGCCGGGGTTCCGCGGGGTCCGCGTGGTGGTGGGCTCGGGCCAGCGGGTCGACGTGACCTGGACCGTCCCGGCCGACGCCGCCTCCACGGCCGCCGGCTGGTTCGTCGGCTGCCACATCCCCGGCCACTGGCAGAAGGGGATGGTGGTCGCGGTCCGCTTCGTGGACGCTGCCGGTGTGCCGCTCGCGAGCCCGCCCGCGCTGCCCGTGCCCAGCCCGGGTGGCTGACGCCGGCCCGTTTCCGGCGACTCACTCCGACGGCGGGGCGACGTAGGGCGGCTGGCGGCCCTGCGCGCGCTCACGCGATGCCCGGTTCCGGCGTGCCGGTGTACCCTCTTGTGCGTTGCGCGGTCGCTCCCGCGCCTCGAGCCCTCGATCTTCTTCCAGGAGAGCTTCTGACATGACGTACGTCATCGCCGAGCCCTGTGTCGACGTGATGGACACCGGGTGCGTTTCGGTCTGCCCCGTCGATTGCATCCACTACGACGAGGGCGTCGACCGGAAGCTCTACATCGATCCCAACGAGTGCATCGACTGCGGCGCCTGCGAGCCCGAGTGCCCGGTGAACGCCATCTTCCCCGAGGAGAGCCTCCCGGCCGAGTGGGCGCAGTACACCGCGATCGACGCCACCTGGTTCACGGACAAGGCTGCCGCGCGCGCCATGATGGACGCCCTCAAACCGGCCTGATCGTCCGCGGCACCCCCCTGGCCCGGAGCCCAGCCCCCACGGCGCACCCGGCAGCGGTTTCGTGGCGCGCCCGTAGACTGATCGCGTGCGAATCGTCTCCCTCCTGCCTTCGGCGACCGAGACCGTGTTTGCGCTCGGGCTCGGAGGCGAGCTCGTCGGCATCAGCCACGATTGTGACTACCCGCCGGCGGTGCGCGATATCCGCGTGGTCACGACGGCAGCCCGTGACCTGTCGGTCGCCTCGTCGCATGCGATCCACCGGCAGGTCGAGGGATCGGTCGCGGCCGGCGAGTCGCTCCACGTGCTGGACGTGGCCGCCCTCGAGGAGCTCCGTCCGGACCTGATCCTGACCCAGGACCTGTGTCGCGTGTGTGCCGTCGGCTACCGCGAGGTCAGCGAGGTCGCGAGGCGGCTCGAGGGCGAGGTGAGCGTCGTGAGCCTGGAGCCCACGTCGATCGAAGGCATCCTCAACTCGATCCAGACGGTGGGCGCGATGACGGAGGCGGAGGACGAGGCCGTGGGCCTGGTCGAGGAGCTGCGCGAGCGCCTCCGGGCGGTCGAGGAGATCGTGGGCTCGCGGCGGCAGGGCGGCTTCGTCCCGCCTCGCGTCGTGGCCGTCGAATGGCTGGACCCGCCGTTCGCGGTCGGCCACTGGGTTCCCGAGCAGGTGCGGCGGGCCGGCGGCTGGGAGCTGCTGGGCCACGAGGGCGACCACTCGGTCAGAGACGAGCTGGGACGCCTTGCGCGAGGTCGACGCCGAGATCATCGTCCTCATGCCGTGCGGGTTCGACCTCGAGCGCACCGTCCGCGAGTGGGGCGAGCTGCCGCGCCCGGCCGGGTGGCACGACCTGCGCGCGGTGCAGGACGGGCGCGTCTATGCGGTGGATGGGTCGGCCTACTTCTCGCGCCCGGGTCCCAGGGTCGTGGACGGGATCGAGGTCCTGGCGGAGGTGATCGACCCGCTCGCGTTCGACGGGATGGCGCCGCCCGACAGCTGGGCCAGGGTCGGCTGAGCCGGCGCCCGGCGTACTCTCCGGCCATGCCCCACCGCACCCGGTTCGACTGCCTGTGGTGCGGTACGACCTGGTCGGTGCGCGGCGCCGACGATCTCGAGGGCTGGGCCCAGCTGTGCCCGGATTGCCTCGGCAAGGCCGGCACGAACACCTTCCTCCGTGGACGCCTCCGGACGGCGATCGAGCAGCGCGCGGCGGCCGGCGCCGCGGATCCCGCCGCAGCCCCCGCCGCGGCCTCTGCCGTTGCGCCCGCCGTGGCCCCCGCCGTGGCCCCGGTGCCGGCATCAACAGGGCCGCGCGCGCCGCACCGCGCGCTGCGCCCGCCGGCGATGGCCCTGCCCGACGACTGGTTCCTGCGGCGGGGCGAGTTCGAGCGGGGCGCGATCCACGATGCCGCCTGGAACGCGGAGCTCGACGTCGTCACCCGGTGGCTGGACGAGGCGCCCATCTCGGGGCAGATCGAGGAGCCGGCCGCCGGCGTCGGCTTCTTCTCGCCCCTCCTCGCCGGCAGGGGCGAGCTGCATGCCTCGGACGCCGACGGCGATGCCCTCGACCGCGCCCGCGAGCGGCTCGTCGCGCATCGCCTGCTTGCGCACCTCCATGTCGAGGATCCGTGGGCGCCCGCCGATGGCCATGCGGAAAGCACGGGCCCTGCGGATGCGGTCGTCGCCGCGTTCCTGCTGGGGCGCGTGCGGGGCGCCGGGCTCGATGCCGCGGTCCGGTCGCTGCGGTCCCGGCTGCGCCGCGGGGGGCGGCTGGCGGTCATCGACCTGCGACCGGATCCGGCTGCCGGCCTCCCCGCGGGTCTCGACTGGACCTGGCACGATCCGGCCGTGCTGGAGGCGGCCCTCGCACGGGCGGGGTTCGCGGGCATCGAGCTCACCACGACCGGTCGGTTCTTCGTGCTCGTCCGCGCGGTCGCCGCCTGAGCGGCGGGAGCCCGGTGCTATCCTCCGGCGCGATGTCACCGCTCGCGAATCGGACGATCGCCACGGTCGGCTCGGGCGTCATGGCCGAGGCGATGATCGTCGGGCTGCTCCGCGGCAAGCTGGTGACGCCGGACCAGGTGATCGCCAGCCACCCGCGCCCCGAGCGCCGGGACTCCCTGTCCGGCACGCACGGCATCCGGACCGTGGCCTCGAACGTCGAGGCGGTGTCCGGCGCGGACGTGGTCATCCTGGCGGTCAAGCCGCAGATGCTCGCCCGCGTGGGACGCGAGATCGGGCCGCACCTCAGGGCAGGCCAGCTGGTGCTGTCCGTGCTCGCGGGCCCGACCACCCGGGCGTTGACGGCGACGCTGGCCCACGACCAGGTCGTCCGGGCAATGCCCAACACGCCGGCCCGGATCGGCAACGGCATGACCGTGTGGTATGCGACCCCCGCCACCACCGCCGACCAGCGGGCCCAGGCGGAGGCGTTGCTGGGTGCGCTCGGCGCCGAGCTCGAGGTCGACGACGAGCGCTGGGTCGCGATGGCGACCGCGGTCTCGGGCACCGGACCCGCGTACGTGTTCCTGGTCATGGAGGCGCTGATCGATGCGGCCGTCCACCTCGGCTTTCCGCGTCACATCGCCCACGACCTCGTGATCGAGACGCTCGAGGGCAGCACCCGGTTCGCGAAGCAGTCCGGCGATCATCCCGCCGTGCTCCGCAACATGGTCACCTCGCCCGCCGGAACCAGTGCGGCGGCCATCCACGAGCTCGAGTCCGGCCGGTTGCGCACCGTCCTGAGCGAGGCGGTCTGGGCGGCCTACCGGCGCACGGTCGAGCTCGGGGACCAGATCGAGGCGCAGGTCGCGGAACCACCCTCGAAGCCCCGCGAACGGCGGTCCAAGGGCAGCTGACCTGGCGGCCGCCGGTGCGCGGCACGAGTCCCTCGCTACCCGGCCGGTGGCGTGCCGTCCGTCTTCGGGATCACGCTGATCGAGCCGTTCGTCTCGAGCACCGCGACCGCGGCCTCGTTGATCCGCAGCAGTCCGTGCTGGCGGAGGGCCGACAGCAGCTCCGCCTCGCTGATCGACTCCTCGCGCATCGCGCGGCGCAGGGCCACCCCGTCCCGGATCAGCAGCCGCGGCTCACCTTCCACGGTCCTTCGGAACCACGTCCAGCGATTGCGCAGCTCGCCCAGCCCACGGTCGATGACGACCAGGGTCGCCGCGGCCGTCAGGCCGCCGATGACCGTGACGTTGGAGCCGACCATCGCGTTCTGGACGCCGTTGGCGATGAGCAGCAGGAGCACGAAGTCGAGCAGCGACAGCTGGGCCACCTCGCGCTTGCCGGCGATGCGGAGCAGGACGACGATCGCCACGTAGACGATCGCGGACCGCGCCACCACGTCGAGGACGCCGGCGCCGAGGTCGGGGACCGTCATCGCGGGCAGGATCCAGAGGACCGCATGGCCCGGAATCTAGCGTCCATGCTCCCTTTCGGCGCGACGGCTCCGCGATATCCTCGCCCGGATGGACACCACCCGACAGTGAGCGACCTCGCCGAGCGCGCGATGCGCTCCACGCTCCTCAGCCTCTCCCACCGCCGGTCCCTCGGCCGGCTCGCGACCCGTATTCCGATCACCCGCCCGATGGTCCGCCGGTTCGTCGCCGGTGAGACCCTGGACGAGGTCCTGCCCGCGATCGAGCGCCTGCACGCGCAGGGGATGCGGACGACGGTCGATGTGCTCGGCGAATCCGTGACCCGCGAGGAGGACGCGCGCGCGGCCGCCGGTCGGTACCTGGACACGCTCGACGCGCTCGCGGCGCGCGGCCTCGACCGCAACGTGTCGCTCAAGCCCAGCCAGATGGGGCTCGCGCTCGACCCCGCCCTGGCCCGCGAGAACATCGGCGCCATCGTTGCCCGGGCGGTCGAGACCGGCGCATTCGTGCGGATCGACATGGAGGACCACACGACGACCGACGACACGCTCGCGCTGTGGCGAGATGTCCGGCCGGCGGACGCCGGCGGTGGCGGAGCGGCGTCGCCTGCCGACGTCGGGCTGGTGCTCCAGTCCGCCCTGCGCCGGACGGCCGACGACGTGGAGTCGGTGATCGCAGCCGGCGGCCGGGTGCGGCTGTGCAAGGGCGCGTACAAGGAGCCCGCCGGCGTCGCGTTCCAGGACAAGGCCGAGGTCGACGCCTCGTACGAGACGCTGATGCTCCGCCTCATGCGTGCCGGACGCTACCCGGCCATCGCCACCCACGACGTGCGGCTGATCAAGCGGGCGATCGAGGTCGCGACGGCCGAGGGGATCGCGCGCGACGCATTCGAGTTCCAGATGCTGTACGGCGTGCGACGCGACCTGCAGGAGCAGCTGGTTGCCGCCGGCTGGACGGTGCGGGTCTACGTGCCGTTCGGGGACAAGTGGTACCCGTATTTCATGCGTCGCCTGGCGGAGCGCCCGGCCAACGTGTCGTTCCTGATCCGGAACCTGTGGCGGGAGCGCGGCCGGGGCTGACCGAGCGCCGGCGCTGACCGACCGCCGGCGCGGCTGACCGATTGCGCCTCGGCCCGATCGAGCCGCAATCGACGACCGATCGAGCGCCGCCCCCGGGAATCCAAGAGCCGCCGGGTGGGCCCCCGGCGGCTCAGGCCTCGGCGGTGAGGCGGATGGCTACCAGCGCTTGGCGCCGTTGATCACGAAGGCGAACGCGGCGAGGCTGCCGAGGAAGAGGGTGGCGCGGTGCGCGTACCACTTGAGCGTGGGCTTCATGATGTTTCCTTTTCCCATGAGTGCGAGGTGGGCCCCTCGCGAGGAGGGATCCGAACGTACGCGCTCCGCGGTACCAGGAGGAATGACCCGTTGGTACTGGTACCCACTCGCCTTAAGGCGGAGTTGCGGCGCCGCACCACGTCCGGGCGGGCCGGCGGGGAACCGTGACGCTGCTCCAGGTGGACCGATCGCGACTCAGGTCGTCGCGTCCGCCCCGGGTGCGGCGGGGATGCGGAACCAGAATGTGCTGCCGGCGCCCACGACCGACGAGACGCCCATCGTCCCGCCGTGCGCCTCGACGATCTGCTTCGAGATCGGCAGGCCAAGCCCGGTGCCCTTCGGGCCGTCGGCAAGCGTGTCCGACGCCTGGCGGAACGGCTCGAAGATCCGCTCCTGGTCGGCCTCCGGGATCCCGCGACCCGAGTCCGCCACCTCGACCCGAACCTGGTCGCCATCGGGCGCCACCCGCACCCGGATCGTCCCGGCCGGCGTGAACTTGACCGCGTTGGATACCAGGTTGATGAGCACCTGGACCAGCCGGTCGCGGTCGCCCTCGATGGCCGGCAGGCCGTCCGCGACCACGACCTCGGGCGTCAGCCCGCTCACCTCGAACAGCGAGGCCGTCGCCGCGAGCCCCTGGCGCACGACATCCTCCAGCTGGATCCGCGCCATGCGCCACTCGAGCCGCCCCGCCTCGATCTTGGCGAGGTCGAGCAGGTCGTTGATCAGCACCGTGAGCCGGTCGCCCTCGGCGGCGATGATCCCGAGGTTCTCGCGGACCTGCCGCAGCGCACGCTCGACCTTCGGCTCGCCCAACGGGACCACCGGAGCCACCACCTCCTCGAGGCGTCGCCGGCTCAGCTTCGCAAACCCGACGACGGACGTGAGCGGCGTCCGCAGCTCGTGCGAGATGTTGGCCAGGAACCGGCTCTTGGCATCGTTCGCCGACTCCGCCGCCGCACGCGCCTCCTGCGCCTCGGCCATCGCCTCGACGAGGTTCCGGGTCCGCTCGGCCACGCGGTCCTCGAGGGCCCGGTTCTGCGCCTCGAGCTGCGCGTACAGTCGGGCGGACTCGATCGCGCCGGCGAACAGCGAGCCGACCGTGTACAGCAGCGGCCCGTCCGTCGGCTCGAGGGCCCGGCCCTCGCGGCGGTCGTCGACGAGCAGGACCCCCACGACCCGCCCCTGGGTGACCATCGGCGTGCCCATGAAGCCCGTCGCGCCGAGCACCGCCGCGAGCCGCCGGGTCGTATCGTCGACGTCGTGGTCCGCGTCGTGGAACCGCAGCGGACCGTCGGCTCGCGCCAGCCGGGCCAGCGCGGCGTCCTCGTCCCCGATGGCGACCCGCAGGTCCGCGACCAGCACCCCGACGCCCGGCGGCCCGCCCGCGACGCGGCAATCGCCGACGGTGCCGCCGGCCGGGTCCACCAGCGCCATCAGCCCGCGCGTGAAGCCGAGGCGCCCGACGATCTCGGCCAGCCCGCGATCGACGAGCGTCTCCAGGTCCAGCGTCGACCCGAGCGCGATCCCGATGGCATTGATCCCGGACAGCTCGGCGAGACGCCGGCGCAGGTCCTCCTGCACCGGCAGGTCTGCCTCGCCGCCACCTGGCGCGCGGCGCCCGCGCGGGATCGGAGCCGACCGTTCGGCGCGGAAGCTCAGTGGTTGGCTCCGCGCGACGCTCCCGCGCCGGCCGCCAGCGCGCGGCCGATCGCCGGTCCGGCGAGCGCGGCGATGGCCGTCACCACCTTGAGGTCGGCGGCCCGGAACGCCGCGCCGGTCCCGGTCGCCCCGACGACCCCGATCGTCCGGTCGTCGGCGCGCAGCGCTGCCGCGACCACCGTGTGCGCCCGACGCTCGGCGTCGTTCGCCCGCGGATCCGACGCGATGTCCTCGACCACCTCGGCGGTCCCCGTGGCGGCGACCGTGCCGACGATCCCATCGCCGAGCCGGCCGGCGAGGACGGGCCCGTCTCCCGCATCGACGCCCTCCGGTGGCCGAAGCGCGCCGTCCGCACCGACCAGCAGCAGGAACCCCCGGGCGTCGCCGGGCAGCCGCGACAGCTCGGCGACGGCGGTGTCCACGATCGGCTCGAGATCGGTGTGGCCGCCGATGATCGCCGCGAGGTCGTAGATCAGCGACAGCTCGCGGTACCGCTCCAGCGCCTCGGTCGCGAGCGCCCGCTTGTCACGCTCCCGCGCCGCCGCGTACGACAGCACGGCCGCGACGCCGCGGGCGGTGCGCCCGCCCTCGACCCAGCCCAGCGTCTCGCCGTCGACGGTCACGGCGTGGCGCGCCTCGCCGGCGGCCGCGCCGGCACGTTCCAGGACCACCTCGCCGTCGGCGTCGAGGATGCGGACCCCGGCGTCCATGCCGGCCAGCAGCGCCGACACCATGGGCGCGACGTGTCGGTGCCGGACGATGAGGCGGCGCAGCTCGGTCATGCCTCGCCCAGGACCTCGCGTGCGATCGTCATCAGCTCATCGGGGTCGAAGGGCTTGGTCAGGTAGCGGTTGGCACCCGCGGCGATGCCGGCCTCGCGATCGTCGGCCTGGCCCTTCGCCGTGAGCAGCACGATATGCGGGTCGTGCATGCCGAGGTCGCCGCGGACCGCGCGGCACACGTCGAGGCCGTTGCGGCGCGGCATCATCACGTCGAGGAACACGAGGTCGGGGCGCTGTGCCTCGATGACGGCGAGCGCCTCGTCGCCGTCGGCCGCCGTGTACAGGTCCACGCCGTCGTCCACCAGGTCCTCGAGCGCCTGTTCGATCAGCAGCCGGATGTGCTGCTCGTCGTCGACGATGAGGACGCTCCGGGACATGGGCCCTCCGGGCTGTGGCTGGACCCCGTCACCTTGCCCGATGCGCAGACCCGGCGCAAGGCGGCGGCGCACGACGCGTATCCTGCCGGCGTGCCCGATGTCCGCTCGCCCAAGCCGATCCCGCTGCCCGCGCTCCCGCCGGGGCTCGACACGCCGGCCGTGGTGGTGTTCGTGGACCGGGTGCAGGCGAACATCGAGCGGCTCCAGGCGACGCTCGATGCCCGCGACGTTCGGCTGCGGCCGCACGCCAAGACCCACAAGAGCGTCCGCATCGCCCGGATGCAGCTCGAGGCCGGGGCCGCGGGGCTGACGGTCGGGACGCTGGGGGAGGCCGAGGTGTTCGCGCTGGCGGGTCTGCGGGACCTGTTCATCGCCTACCCGGTCTGGGCCGACGGCCCCAAGGCGGCCCGGCTGCGGGCGCTCCACGACACGTCGGACGTGCGCGTCGGCGTCGATTCGGCGGCGGGCGCGGAGCGGCTCGCGGCAGCGGTCCGCGGATCCCGCCGCCGGCTGCGGGTCCTCGTCGAGCTCGACTCGGGTGGTCACCGGACGGGCGTCGCGACCCCCGGCGACGCCGTCCAGGTCGCGATCGCCGCCAGCCGGGCGGGTCTCGATGTCGAGGGCGTGTTCACGCACGGCGGCCATGGCTACCGTCCCGGTGCCGCGGGCGCCGCCGCGCTCGACGAGTCGACCACGCTCGAGGCCGGGGCGCGAGCCCTGGAGGCCGCCGGGTTCGAGGTGCGGACGATCAGCGCCGGATCGACCCCGACCCGGACGCTCGCGGCGCAGGGGCGGGTCAACGAGATACGCGCCGGAACCTACGTGCTCGGCGATCGCCAGCAGTGGGCCCTCGACGCGATCGATGCCGACGGCATCGCGGCCGTGGTCGCGGCGACCGTCGTCTCGGCCGGGCGGGAGCGGCTCGTGGTCGACGCCGGGGCCAAGGCGCTGACCAAGGACCTGCCCTCGTTCGTCGAGGGCTACGGGCTCCTCGCCGGCTGGCCGGGTGCCGTGATCGAGCGCGTCAACGACTATCACGGCGTCGTATCCCTGCCGGCCACGACCGCCGCTCCGGTGCCGGGCGATGTGATCGCGATCGTGCCGAACCACATCTGCCCCGTGATCGACCTCGTGGCGTCGTTCGTCGCGGTCCAGCCGGACGGGCGCGCGGAGCACTGGGCGGTCGACGCCCGGGGCCGCAACGGCTGACCTGCGGTTGCGGCATCATCAGGCCATGTCCGATCCGACCGGTCTCGAGCTCATCCCGCCGCGCGCGGCGCTGCGCCATCGCGTGCTCGCCGGCGAGGCGACCATCGGCGTGTTCGCGTCGCTCGGGTCCGCGGTTGCCGCGGAGCTGCTGGGCCGCGGCGGGTTCGACTGGATCATCGTCGACCTCGAGCACGGCATGGGGTCGGAGGCGGAGCTCCATGGGCAGCTGCTCGCCATCCAGGCAACGCCGACCGCCGCCCTGGTGCGCGTCGCCTCGGCCGAGCGGCTGCGGGTCGGCCGGGCGCTGGACCTCGGGGCCGACGGCCTGATGATCCCGCGACTGGAGCGCGTGGCCGATGTGGCCGAGACCGTCGGCTGGATGCGCTATCCGCCCGACGGCATCCGCGGCGTCGCACCGGCCACCCGCGGAGCCGGCTACAGCCAGCGACCCCACCCGACGCTGAGCGAGGTCAACGACCAGGTGCTCGGGGTGTTCCAGGTCGAGTCGATGGTTGCGGTCGAGGCGGCGGGCGAGCTCGCGTCGATCGAGGGGGTTGACGTGCTGTTCGTGGGCCCGGCGGACCTGTCGCACTCGATGGGGATCCCGGGCGAGATCGACGATCCGGCGTTCGTGGCCGCGCTCGACCGTGTCGTGGCCGCCTGCCGGATGCACGGCAAGTCGGCGGGGATCCTGCTGCGCGACCCGGCCGCCGTCCCGGCGGCGTTCGCCCAGGGGTTCACGTTCCTGGGCGTCGCATCGGACTCGGGGATGCTCATCTCCGGCGTCCGGGCCGCGGCCGCCGAATCGCGCGCCGCGCTCGGCTGAGCCCGGGGCGCCCGCTACTCCTCGGACAGCCGCACGATCGGCTGCGGCAGCGGCGGGCGGCGGTCGCGCCCGGCCGTGCTGCCGCTGGCGTGCGTCTGGGACAGGATCACGCCGGCCAGGATCAGCGCACCGCCGACCAGCTGCACCGGCTCCAGGCGCTCGCTGTACAGGACGGCCGCGGCCGCGATCGTCCACAACGGCTCGACCGTGGACACCAGGCTTGCCTGGGCGGCGCCAAGTCGCTGCGCGCCGGCGTAGAACGCCTGGACCGGCACGAACCCGGCGATCACGGCGACCGCGATGATCCCCGGCCAGGCGTCGCCGGGGATCGCGGCCGGCAGCACCGGATGCCCGATCGAGAGCGTGACCACCCAGTACACGGTCGCGGTGGACGTCAGCATCACGGCCCCGATCGCCGAGGCGGCCGCTCCGTCGTCCGCCTGCCTGCCGACGCGATCCCGGCGCTCGCCCGAGAGGCGGGCGGCGAGGATGATCCAGACCGCGTAGATCAAGGGCGAGACCACGATCTCGATCAAGCCGTCGGCCGGCGGCATCGTGCCGCTGTCGATGCCGCCCACCGCGAGCAGGACGCCCAGGACCGCGATGCCCAGCGCCGCCCATGCGCGCCGCCCCTCGAGGCGCCGGCCCAGCCGCAGCGCGAGCACCGCGACGACCGGCGGGTAGAGGTAGACGATCAGGGCTGACAGCCCGAGCGGCACGGTCTGGATCCCGGCGTAGTACGTCGCCGTGTTGCCCACGTACAGCACGCCCAACGCCATCGTCGCGAGGATCGTCCGGCGCGGCAGCCGGGCAAGCGCGCGGCGGGCGGCCGGCCGCGCCAGGAGCACGACCCACGCGAGGCCGCCGGCGATCGCGAACCGCCACGCCATCAGGGTCAGCCAGTCGACTCCGCTGGCATACACGGGCTTTGCGAACAGGCCGCCCGAGCCGAACGCGATGGCGCTGACGACGACCAGCATGATGCCGGTGAGGCGGGTTCGGTCCACGCGCCGAGGGTACCCAAGCGGAGACCCCGGTGCCGCCCGTCGCGGGCGCCGACCGCGGCCGCGAGGTATCGGCACTCCGCGTACACTGGGGACCGTGGCTGAGCTGATCAAGCGCGCCGGACTGGCGCGTGTTCCCGCCCTCGCGGCAGAGCCGCTCATGGTCGTCGGACGCCGGGAGCCCGTGACCGTCGGGCCCGGCACGACGCTGGCCGTCTGCCTGCTCGCGATCCAGCGCACCGGCACCGGAGACTCCGTGTTCATCACGGATGCGGACGGTCGCCTGGTCGGCGTCCTGACGGAGCGCGATGTGTTCGGGCGCCTGGTCGGCCCCGATGTCGCGGCCGGCGTCGACGTCGATGCGCCGGTCGAGGACTACATGACCACGAACCCGCATACGCTCCACGTCGATGGCACGGTTCGCGACGCGCTGGTGCTGATGCAGCAGGGCCGCTATCGGAACGTCCCGGTCGTGGACGACGACGGGAAGCTCACCGGGGTCGTGCGCCAGATCGACATCCTCAAGTACCTGGCCGAGTCGTTCCCCGAGGAGATGCTCAACCTGCCGCCGCGGCCGCACCAGCAGATCGAACAGGCCGAGGGCGGATGACGACACCGGCACAACCGATCGAGCACGACGTCCAGGAGCTCGACCGGGTCACCATCCGATTCGCCGGCGACTCCGGCGACGGGATGCAGCTCACCGGGACCCAGTTCACCAGGACGGCCGCGGTGTTCGGCAACGACATCAGCACGTTCCCGGACTACCCCGCCGAGATCCGTGCGCCCGCGGGCTCGCTGCCCGGCGTGTCGGGGTTCCAGATCAGCTTCTCGGCATCGGACATCCACACCCCGGGTGATGCGCCCGACGTCCTGGTCGCGATGAACCCGGCCGCGCTCAAGACGAACATCGGCGACCTGCCGGCGGGCGGTGCGCTGATCGTCAACCGCGACGCCTTCACGGCCCACAACCTGAGCAAGGCCGCGTACGCCGAGAACCCGCTCACCGACGGCTCGCTCAAGCAGTACACGCTGTTCGAGGTGCCGATCAGCACCCTCAACGCGCTGGCGCTCGACGGGCTCGAGATGTCGAGCAAGCAGGTCGACCTGACCAAGAACTTCTTCGCGCTGGGACTGATGTTCTGGCTGTACGAGCGGAGCATGGATCCCACGCTCCGCTGGATCGAGGAGAAGTTCGGCGCCCGCCCGGTCATCGCCGAGGCGAACCGCAGGGCACTCAAGGCCGGCTACGCCTACGGCGAGACGACCGAGATGTTCCACACGACGTACCGGGTGCCGAAGGCAAAGCTTCCCCCCGGCACGTACCGCAACATCACCGGCAACGAGGCGACGGCGCTCGGCTTCCTGGCGGCGGCCCAGACCGCGAAGCGCCCGCTGTTCTACGGCTCGTACCCGATCACGCCGGCGTCGGACATCCTCCACCAGCTCTCGGGCTACAAGGCGTTCGGGGTCAAGACGTTCCAGGCCGAGGACGAGATCGCCGCCATGGGCGCGACGATCGGCGCGGCGTACGGCGGGGCGCTGGCACTGACCGGCACATCCGGGCCCGGCCTCGCGCTCAAGACCGAGGCCATGGGCCTGGCCGTGATGACCGAGCTGCCGATGGTCATCGTCAACGTCCAGCGCGCGGGACCGTCGACCGGCCTGCCGACCAAGGTCGAGCAGGCGGACCTGATGCAGGTCATGTTCGGACGCAACGGCGAGTCGCCGATGCCGATCGTGGCGCCCGCCACCCCGGGTGAATGCTTCTCGATGGCGATCGAGGCATCGCGCCTGGCGCTCAAGTACATGACGCCGGTCGCGTATCTCTCGGACGCATCGGTCGCCAACGGGGCGGAGCCGTGGCGGATCCCGTCCCTGGCCGACCTGCCGGACATCTCGGTCGCCAACGCCGTCCGCGGCGAGGGGACGTTCCTGCCGTATTCCCGGGATCCCGAGACCCTCGCCCGGCCGTGGGCCGTGCCCGGCACCGCAGGGCTCGAGCACAGGATCGGCGGGCTCGAGAAGGCGGACGGCCTGGGCAACGTGTCCTACGACCCGGACAACCACCACCGGATGTCGCTGCTGCGGGCCGAGAAGGTGGCCCGGATCGCCGGCGACATCCCGCCGCTCGACGTGTTCGGACCCGACCACGGCGACCTGCTGATCATCGGCTGGGGCTCGACCTACGGAGCGCTCCGGAGCGCCGCCGAGCGGCTCCAGGCGGGCGGGCGCTCGGTGGCCCACGCCCACCTGCGGTACCTCAACCCGTTCCCCGCCAACACCGGCGACGTGCTGCGCGGCTACCGGCGCGTGCTGGTGCCCGAGATCAACCTCGGCCAGCTGTGGTTCCTGCTGCGCGGCCGGTACCTGGTCGACGCCATCAGCTACGGCAGGGTTCGCGGCAAGCCGTTCCGGATCCAGGAGATCGTGGACGAGGCGCAGCGCGTGCTCGACGAGGGGGAGGCTGCCCGATGACCGACAAGGCGACCGGCCACTCCGCGATCCCCGGCCTGCTCGACACGCAGCCGGTGCAGCTGACGCGGAAGGACTTCGTGTCCGACCAGGAGGTCCGCTGGTGCCCGGGCTGCGGGGACTACTCGATCCTCGCCCAGACGCAGAAGGTCATGCCGGACTTCGGCGTGCCGCGCGAGAACATCGTGTTCATCTCCGGCATCGGCTGCTCGGGCCGGCTGCCCTACTACATGAACACGTTCGGGTTCCATTCGATCCACGGGCGCGCCGCCACGCTCGCGACCGGGCTGCGGATCGTGCGGCCGGACCTCATGGTCTGGGTGATCACCGGTGACGGCGACGCGCTGTCGATCGGCGGCAACCACTTCCTGCATTCGATGCGCCGCAACGTCGACTTCACGATGGTCATGCACAACAACCGGATCTACGGCCTGACCAAGGGCCAGACGTCGCCCACGTCGGAGTTCGGCAAGCGCACCAAGTCCACGCCGCTGGGCTCGATCGACCGCCCGATCATGCCGCTCACGATCGCGCTGGCCGCCGAGGCCACGTTCGTGGCGCGCACCGTGGACAACCACACCGAGCACCTTCAGCACACGCTCGAGGGCGCCGGCCGCCACCGCGGCGCGTCGTTCGTCGAGGTGCTCCAGAACTGCAACATCTTCAACGACGGCGCGTGGCGCGAGTTCACCGACCGCGAGGTGCGCGACGATCGGATGCTCGTGCTGGAGCACGGCAAGCCCCTGATCTTCGGCAAGGACCGCGACAAGGGGATCCGGCTCAACGGCCTGCATCCCGAGGTGGTCACCATCGGGGAGGACGGTGTCACCGAGGACGACCTCGTCGTCCACGACGCGCACGCCGAGGATCCCTATCTCGCGCTCATCCTGTCGCGGATGTTCTGGCCGGAGTTCCCCGTCCCGGTCGGCGTGCTCCGCGACGTCGATCGACCCATCCTCTCGGACCTGCTCGAGGCACAGATGCAAAAGGCCATCGAGAAGTCCGGCGAGGGAGACCTCGAACAGGTCCTGCTGGCCGGCGAGACCTGGACCGTGGAGTAGCCAGATGCTCTGCCCCGTCTGCCGACACGACAACTTCGAGGGCGAGGCCCTGTGCGCGAACTGTGGCGCCGACCTCGCCAGCAGCGACATTCGGCCGCCCCTGGCCGAGGATGACGGCAACGTCCTGAGCGAGCGCGTCGACGCCCTCCCGATCGAGCACCCGCAGATCGTCGAGCCGAGCTTCCCGGTGGCCGACGCCATCCGCGCGATGCACGGGTCGGACTCGGACTGCCTGCTCGTGTGCGAGGACGGTCGCCTGATCGGCATCTTCACCGACCGGGATGCCTCGGTGAAGGCGGTCGACAAGCGGCTCGGCCTGTTCAAGGTGCGGGACTTCATGACCGCCGATCCCGTCGTGCTGCGGCACGAGGACACGGTCGCGGTCGCGATCAACAAGATGGCCGTCGGCGGCTTCCGACACCTGCCCATCGTCGAGGGCGACCGCCCCACCGGCGTCCTGACCGCGGCCGACGTGTTCCGCCACATCGTCTCGCTCCTGGGGTGAGCGGCGCCGCCGGTGACCGGCGGCCGCGGATCGCGGTCGTCGCGGACGACCTGATCTGGTCGACCCGGCTGGCGGACGGCCTGCGCCGCGCGGGTGCCGATCCCGTGGCCGTTCGATCGACCGACGCGGTCATCACGGGCATGTCCGATGCCGACGGCGTGATCGTCGATACGTCCGCACGCGCCTACGATCCGCTCGAGGTGCTGCGCGCCGCGGCGACGGGCGGCGTGCCCGCGATCGCCCTGGCGCCGCACGAAGACGCCGAGCTCCGGCGCGCGGCCATCGCCGCCGGCGCGTCGCGCGTGCACCCCTACCGGGCGCTGTTCGAGCGCGGCGATCGGGTGCTGGCGGCGTGGCTGGCGAGCCTGACACCCGAGGACCCACGAGCATGAGCATTCGCGACGGGATCCCCGCCGCGCGCTACGCCGAACGCCTCGCGGGCGCCCGCCGGGCCGCCGCGGTCGCCGGCCTCGACGGCCTCCTGGTCGGTGTCGGGGCCGACCTGCGCTACCTGACGGGCTACGACGCGATGGCGCTCGAGCGGCTGACCCTGCTCGTCCTGCCGACCTCCGACGAGGCGCCGGCGACCCTGATCGCCCCTCGTCTCGAGGCGACGCCGGCGCGGACCTGCCCCGCGACGGTCGGCGGCGCGGTGGTCGTCGTGACCTGGGAGGAGACCGAGGATCCGCTGGACCTGGTCGCGGCACGCCTGGCCGAGGCGTGCCGGGTCGATCCGGCCGGCGTGCATGCCGTCGCGGTGTCGGACGGGCTGCGTGCGGCGTTCGTGCTCGGTCTCCAGCGCGTCCTTCCCGGGGCAGCGTTCTCGCTGGCCTCGGCGGTGCTCGCGGGGCTCCGGATGCGCAAGGACGCCGACGAGATCGAGCTCCTCCGGCGCGCGGCCCAGGCGGCCGATCGCGTGGTTGCGGCGATCGCGGCCGGGCGCCTCGTGGGGCGGACCGAGGCCGACGTCGCGCGCGAGGTCCGGGAGCGGCTCGTCGCCGAGGGGCACGACGGGGCCGAGTTCTGGATCGTGGCTTCGGGCCCTAACAGCGCGTCTCCGCACCACGATCCGGGCGACCGGGTGATCTCCCCGGGCGACCCGATCGTGCTCGACATCGGCGGCACCGTCGCCGGCTACGGCAGCGACATCACGCGCACGCTGTGGGTCACCGGCGGCGACGCCGGGTCGGGTCCCGACGAGCCGTTCCGGCACCTGTACGAGGTGCTCCGCTCGGCTCAGGCAGCGGCAACCGCGGCGGTCCGCCCGGGTGTGGCGGCCGAGCGGATCGACGCCGTCGCCCGCGGGATCATCACGGACGCCGGCTACGGCCCGAGCTTCTTCCACCGGACCGGGCACGGGATCGGGCTCGAGGGCCACGAGGAGCCGTACATCGTCGAGGGCAGCGCCCATGCGCTGGAGCCCGGGATGGCATTCTCGGTGGAGCCCGGGATCTACCTCGAGGGACGGTACGGAGCGCGGATCGAGGACATCGTCGTGTGCGGGGACACGGGACCGCTCGTGCTCAACGAGGCACCCCGCGGCCTCCTCGTCGTCGACGGCTGACGCGCACGCCGGTCGTCCGGCCACCGGCGCATCGGGCCATGGCGCGGTATCATCCCTCGAACGGTCGCCACCTCGACCGGACGTCAGAGCCCAGCCATGTCGATCCTTCCCGCGCGGACCCTCCGTCCGCGTGATCCGCACCAATGAGCCGCCGCGCGCGGCACGGTCGATCCCCGCATGCGCACGGGTCGCCCAGGTCCGCCAGGCCCGCGAGCGCCACGCCGGACCGCCCGTTCGCGGCCACCACGGAGCCGCTCTCCCCGGCGGATCCTGCGGCATCGCTGATCCCGGAGCCCCAGCCGTTCGAGCTGCATCCGCCCGAGGTCATCACCGGGTCCGCGATCGCGCATGACCGCCCGGCGGCGGTTGCCGATGCGCGGGAGCGGGGGCACCTCCGCGCCGAACCGGCCGCAGGCCCCGCGTCATCCGATCGTGCCGGTCGGGACGAGGCGCCGGGGATGCCGGCCGCCGCGCCCGATGCCCGCCCGACCTGCACCGTCGCCCAGCTGCGCCGGTTCATCAAGAGCCGGACCTGGGTGCCGATGCACGAGCTGCGTCGCAGGTTCGGGATCAATGGTGTCGAGGACGACGTCACGCCGATCCGCGTGGGCGGCGAGCGCCTGTACATCGGCCTCCCGTCGCCCGAGGGCCGGCTGATGGCCGAGCTGCTCTCCGGCGGCGACGTCGGGTACGAGCTGTCGCTGGACCCGTGCACGCCGATCGTCGTGGGCGTCTACCCGATGCGGCCCGTCCCCCGCTCCTAGGCTGGCGCCGGCCCGCCCTCGGCGGCTCAGCTCTCCGAGTACGCCTTGGGCAGTGACTCGACCGTCGGCACCTTCGTCCGCAGGTCGCGCAGGGCGGCCTGGTCCATCGACGCGAGGCGCGGCAGGTCGGGCTGGTTCGTGCGCAGCAGCCGCTCGGTCAGCGTGGACAGCAGCAGCTTGTTCACCTCGGGCACGTCCATGACGCCGCGGAGGGCGTCGGCGGGGACCTCCATGAGCGTGCTCGGCCGTGAGGCCACCACGTCCGCCGTCCGCGCGCTGCCGGTGAGCGCCGCGATCTCGCCGAAGAAGTCGCCCGCGCCCATCGTCGACAGCCCGCGATAGCCACCCTCGGCATCGGGGACGCCGGCGGCGGCCTCGCCCTTGAGGATGAAGTACGCGGCGTTGGCCTGCTCGCCGTGCATGACGAGCCGGGCGCCTTCGGGGACCTCGCGAACCACCGCATCCTTGATGAACGCCGCCCGCTGCGAGGCGTTCAACAGGCTGAACGTGGCCAGCCGGCCGACCAGGCGGTCGAAGTCGGCGAGCGTCGCCGGTCGCACGACGACGTCACCCGTCACCCGCGCCGCGCGCAGCGCCGACAGCCCGCGACGCCACTCGGCAGCCGGCCGTCCGACGCCCGGGGCGACGAGTGACGCGATGCCCACCGCGAGGGTCACCAGCGCGACGAAGCCAAGGAGCAGGCGCACGTCGAGCACGTCGGCCAGCCCGGCGCATGCCATCCCGGCCAGGAAGATCACGTCGCGCATGACGAACAGGCCGGAGAACACGCGGCCCCGCATCTCGCGCGGCGTGTTGCGCTGGAGCAGCGTCTGGCGGGCAACGGACGTCGGTGAGTTGAAGAACCCGCTGATCATCGCGAACGCGATCGCGACCCCGATCACCGGCGAGGCGGCATAGAGCAGGCTGGCGATGCCCATGCCCGCCGATCCGACGAACACCCACAGCCCGGTCTGGAGGCGGGCGCTGTAGCGGGCCATGAACAGGCTGCCCAGCACGAAGCCAACCGAGGTCAGGCCCTCCTGGATCCCGTACTCGAACTCGGTCGCGTGGAGCTCCCGGATGGCCATCGGCAGCAACAGGACGTTCCACAGCCCGAACACGAAGAAGATCGGCGCCCCGAGCAGGAACAGCGAGCGCAGCATGGGCGTGCGCGCAATGGTCATGATCCCGGACCTGAGGTTGGTGATCACCACGCCGACCGAGGTCTCCTCCTCGACCTCGATCCTCGATCGGACGCGGAGCAGCCAGATGCAGCCGGCCGAGAACAGGAACGTGAGGGCGTCGATCCAGAATGCCCAGTAGATGCTGAACGCCGACGCCAGCAGACCCGCACCCGCGAACCCGATCGCGGTCGAGCCGAACGAGGCGATCGAGAGGTAGGCGTTGGCCGCGGCCAGCTCCTCGTCGCTCGCGATCTCGGGGATGATGCTCTCGTAGGCGGGGTCGAAGAACTGCTTGACGCCCGCGTTGACCAGGAGCGCGACGAACAGCAGCGAGACGTCGAGCCCGATCAGGAACGGGATCGAGGCGACGATCACCGCCTGTCCGAGGTTGCTTGCGAGCATGATCGAGCGCCGGTCGAAGCGATCCACGAACACGCCGGCGACGAGGCCCACGATCAGGCTGGGCACGGCCGTGACCATCAGCGTGACGCCGACCAGGA
This sequence comes from uncultured Chloroflexia bacterium, assembly GCA_963749705.1. GTDB lineage: Bacteria > Chloroflexota > Limnocylindria > Limnocylindrales > CSP1-4 > CAIXZV01. Next base: position 103,530 of record CAVVNQ010000010.1, read on the forward strand.
AGGCGGAGCCGGTCCTGTCGTAGACGTAGATCGCGGCGGCAAGGTCGGTCAGCGACGAGCCGGCCGTGGAGACGAGCTGCGCGAGCCACATCAGCCGGAAATCGCGCTTCCTGAACACCGCGGTCGGGGAGATCGGCTGGGTGGCCGGCGTGGCCTCGCTCATGACCTGTCCCCGCACGGATGCCCGGTCGTGTGCCGCATTCTCGGTCGTCCCTCTGGCCAGTGCGCCTCTCTCTGCGGCAACGGGTGACGGAGCCGGGGCGCCTGGGCTGGCGGAGAGTGTACGGTCCGCGGCCCCTCAGCGCTGGAGGTTCACGCCCTCGAGCGCCAGCAGCTCGCGCTTGAGCGCGAGCGCCGCCTCCACGCCACCCCAGGTCGCCGCGCCGTAGCCCCCGAGCGTGCCGTCGCCGGCGATCACGCGATGGCAGGGGATCAGCAGCCCGACCGGGTTGCGGCCAACGGCGCCCCCGACAGCCCGTGCGGCGCCACGGCGGCCGATCCGGCGGGCCACCTCGCCGTAGCTTGCGACCTGGCCGCGCGGAATGGCTCGGACGGCCCCCAGCACGAGCCGGTCCCAATCGGAGCGGTCCGAGATGTCGATGGCCACGGCGTCCAGCGGGACCGGCTCGCCGGCCATCGCGCGACCGATCAGGTCGATCGCCGTCTCGAGATGGGTCCTGGCCGTGCCCGCGGGCGGCGCGGCAAGCGGCTCCGCCAGGCGCAGCCGCCGCCGCTCGAGACCTGCCTCGAACTCGCCGCCGCTCGACAGCATCGCCACGGCGACCACGCCCCGGGGGCCGGCGGCGATCCGGACCGGGCCCCACGGTCCGTCGATCACGGCGGTCGCCAGCCCGGCGTCCTCCGGCGGTCGCTGGCGATCGCGTGGCGTCATCCGGAAATGGTTGCACGTGCTGGCTGGATGGGGCACACTGCGCCGGCAATGTTGCGCATCACCGTCAGCTTCGACGCCAAGAAGAAGCTCTGGCGGCCCCGCCGGAAGGCTCGGGCCCTGGGGCTCTGACGGCGCGCGAGCGACGATCATCGGGGCCTCCGGGACCGGAGGCGCCGAGGGGCCGTGACACCGCGATGGTGCCGCGGCCTTTGTGATTCTCGGACCTCCGGAACCCGCGCCCAAACGCGGAAGGACGTTCGAGCATGCAGCTCCTCATCTTCGGCCCTGGCCGGCTGGGCGGCGCGATCGCCGGCGCGGCCACGGCCGCCGGCTGGCCGGCGCCGATCATGGTCGGCAGGTCCGGCGCCGGCCGTCTCGAGCGGCTGCCATCGGCCGATGTCGCGATCGATGCCTCCGACGGGTCGGCCGTCGCCGGCAACGTCGCCCGGGCGCTGGCGGCCGGGCACCGCTCGTTCGTGCTGGCAGCGACCGGCTGGAACGCCGATATCCCGACGGTGCGCTCGCTGCTGCTGGCAGATGGCGCCCGGGCGGTCGTCGCCCCGAACCTGTCGCTCGGCGCGGCGCTGTTCCTGCGCCTCGTCGAGGTCGCGGCCGGCTGGTATGCGTCGGCCGGGACGTTCGAGCCATCGATCGTGGAGTGGCATCGTCGGGGCAAGGCGGACCGGCCGTCCGGGACGGCGAGGGCGCTGGCCCGCCGGATCTCGGCCGCCGATCCGCGCTGGTCGATCGAGCCCGATGGCGATCACCGGCCACTCGAGGTCGTGGGGATCCGCGCGGGCGCGGCGCCCGGGACGCACCTCGTGACGTTCGATGGACCGGGCGAGGTCGTCGAGCTGCGCCTCGCGGCCCGCGACCGGTCCGCATACGCGGACGGCGCGCTCGAAGCCGCCCGCTGGCTCGTCCGCGAATCGCGGGAGCCCGGCCTTCACTCGTTCGACGACGTCGTCGATGACCTGCTCGCGGCGGCTCCCGCCGCCGTCCACGCCTGACAGCCGACCCGAAGGAGAACCGCCATGACCCGCACGACCCGACCCACCGCCCTTGCCTCGACCCACGTCCAGCCCCGCCTTCGCGGCGCGTTCACCGCGCTCGTCACGCCATACACCGCCGACGGCCGAGTCGACGAGGCTGCCTATCGCCGGCTCGTCGCATGGCAGGCCATGGCGGGCATCGACGGCCTCGTCCCGGTCGGCACGACCGGCGAGGCGCCCACGCTGTCCGCCGGCGAGCGGGAGCGCCTGATCGAGATCGCGATCACCACGATCGCCGAACGGTCGACGCGCCGGGTCCCCGTGATCGCCGGCACCGGCACCAACGACACCCGCGCGACCATCGAGGCCACCCGCCGCGCGGCCGCCCTCGGCGCCGACGCCGCGCTGATCGTCACCCCGTACTACAACCGGCCGGACCAGCGGATGCTCGACGCCCACTTCCGCGCGGTCGCCGACGAGGGCGGGCTGCCGATCGTCGTCTACAACGTGCCGTCGAGGACGGGCTCGAACGTCACCGCCGACACGTTCCTGCGGCTCGCCGAGCACCCGCGCGTGATCGCGGTCAAGGAGGCGAGCGGCAACATCGAACAGATCGCGGTCATCTGCCGCGACCGGCCCCGGGACGTCGCCGTCCTCGCCGGCGACGACGCCGCCATGCTGGCGGTGCTGGCGATGGGCGGCGACGGCGTGGTGTCCGTGGCGAGCAACGAGATCCCGGGCGACGTGGCCGCCCTCGTCCGGTCCGCGCTCGAGGGCGACTGGGCCGGGGCGCGCGCGATCCACGACCGCTGGCTGCCGTTGTTCCGGGCCAACTTCCAGGGCGCGCCCAACCCGGTTCCCGCAAAGGCCGCGATGGTCGCGATGGGGCTGCTCGAGCGCGACGACCTGCGGGCACCCCTGCTCCCGCTCGACGACGGGCCGCGCGAGCGCCTGGTCGCGCTGCTCCGATCGCTGGGGCTCGTGGACGGCGGTGGGCGCCAGCCGGTCGCCCGCTCGGTGGGGCGGACCACCGCCGATACGGCGGCCGTCGCGTGACCGCGCCGTCCGTTCGCGCGGAGACCCGGTCCTCGATCCTCGACGACCTCGATGCCGGGCATCGCCGCGCCGCCGTGCCGGACTCGTCGGCACCCGGCGGCTGGCGCACCGATCCCGAGGTCAAGGCCGCGATCCTCACCTGCTTCCGCGACCGGCGCACGGTCACCTCGACCGCGGGTGGGGGCCTTGCCTTCCGTGATCGGGTGGGGCTCCCGTCCAAGCCGCTCATCGATGGTCCGCTCGCGACGGCGGCGCTCGATGCGGGCCGGCCGTGGCGCATCGTGCCCGGCGGGACCAGCATCCGTGCGGGCGTCCACCTTGGGCCGGGCGTCGTGGTGATGCCGCCATCGTTCATCAACATCGGGGCCTGGATCGGGGAGGACACCATGGTCGACTCCCACGTGCTCGTCGGCTCGTGCGCCCAGGTCGGCGCCCGGGTCCACCTCGCCGCCGGCGTGTCGATCGGGGGCGTGCTCGAGCCGCCCGGGGCCCGTCCCGTGATCGTCGAGGACGATGCCTTCGTCGGTGCGGGCTGCCGGCTCCTCGACGGGGTCCTGGTCGGGCATGGCGCGGTCATCGGGGCGGGAGTCGTGCTGACCGGGACCAGCCGCGTCTACGACCTCGTTCGGGAGCGCGTGCTGACCGGCACACCCGAAGCCCCGCTGGCCATCCCGCCGGGCGCGGTGGTCGTGCCCGGGTCCCGGCGGGTCGACGGCCCGTTTGCGGGCGAGCACGGGCTGTCCATCTCGGTCGCGCTGCTGGTCAAGGACCGCGACCCGGGTACCGATGCACGGGTCGCGCTCGAGGACGTGCTCCGGTGAGTGCCGTCCGCCAGCCCGGGCCGGCGCCCGCCCGGAACGCTGCGCCCGTCCCGCGTCGCGGCCGGCCGCCCGCGCGCAACGAGATCCTGCGCGGCGGCCGGTTGGGCGGCCAGGATCCGGCGGCGCTCGCGGACCGGTACGGGACGCCGCTGTACGTCTATGACCTCGACGTCGTCGCACGCCAGGTGTCGGCCCTTCGATCCGTGCTGCCGGCATCGTTCGACCTCGCCTACGCGGTCAAGGCCAACCCGAACCTTTCGGTCATGCGCCACCTGGCCGGGCTGGGGCTGGGCGCCGACGTCGCGTCGGGTGGCGAGCTGGGGCATGCGCTTCGGGCGGGGTTTGTCGCGGACCGGATCGTGTTCACAGGACCGGGCAAGCGCGACGAGGAGCTGGCAGCAGCGGTCGACGTCGGGGTTCGTGCCGTGACCGTCGAATCGCCCGGCGAGCTGCGCCGACTGGCCCGGATCGCCGAGGGGCTCGGCCGTCGCCAGCCGATCCTGCTCCGCGCCGCCGCCACGGCGTCAGCCCCGCTCGAGCGCGTGCGCCTCGTCGGCGACGACGGCGCGGGCAAGTTCGGGATGGACCTTGTGGACGTCCGGGCGAGCGCCGCGGAGGCGATCGGGTCGTCGTGGCTCGATGTGCTCGGGCTTCACGTGTTCGGCGCCTCGAACGTGCTCGACGGCGGAGCGGTCGCCAGCCATGTCGAGGCAACGGTGCGCGCCGCCCGCGAGCTGTCGGTGGCGACCGGGTTCCGTCTCCGGCTCGTCGATGCGGGCGGCGGGCTCGGCGTTCCGTACGAGCCCCACGAGGCCGGGCTCGACCTGGCTGCCGTCGGGTCTCGCCTGGCGGCGCTCGAGGCGAGCATGCTCAGGGACGATGTCACGAGGGAGGCCCGCGTCCTGCTCGAGCCGGGCCGGTACCTGGTGGCGCCCGCCGGCGCCTACGTGGCCAGGGTCGTCGACCGCAAGATGGTCGGCGGTCACCACGTGGTCATCGTCGACGGCGGGATCCACCATGTCCTGCGCCCGGTGCTGGTGGGCCAGGAGCATCGCGTCCGCGTCCTCTCGGGCGGTGCGACGACCACGGCCGCCCCGACCGTCATGGCCTCGACGGCCTCGGCCGCGGCCGGCCAGCGCCTTCCGGTCACGATCGCGGGGCCGCTGTGCTCGGGTCTCGACGTGCTCGCACAGGATGCGCTGTTGCCGCTGCCCGATCCCGGCGACCTGGTCGCGGTGCTCGACGTCGGGGCGTACGGGGCCACGGAGTCGATGCCGTTCTTCCTGTCGCACCCGCTCCCACCCGAGATCGCGCTGCGGGGCGGCGCCGCCTGGATCGCGCGACCGCGGATCGAGCCCGAGACGTGGCTCGCGTGGCAGGGCGACGAACCCGCCGACGCTGATCGGGCCGCCGTCGGCCGCGACACCCGCCGACGCTGATCGGGCCGCCGTCGGCCGCGACACCCGCCGGGCCGCCGGCGGGCGCTGACCCGGACGACCGGGAGGGGCACAATCAACCCATGCGGCGCCCCTATGTCATGCGACTCCGACGGCCGACGTTCCGTGGCCATCGGACCCCGGTCGCCACCGCCGGGCAGAGCGTCCGCCGGCTGATGCTGCTCGGCCTCGGCTCCACCCTGATCGGCGCGGTGGTCTGGGTCGGGACCACCCAGACCTTCACGGGTCAGCGGCTCGCGGACCTTGTCCTGTACGGACGGTTCGCCGCAGACCCGGCCGTCACGGGCGCGGCGACCGAAACGCTGGCCGCCGTCGACCTCGCCTTCGTCGCCACCGCCGCGCTCGGGCTGCTGACGCTGGCCCTCGCACGCGGCGGGGTCGGGCTTGCCATCGCGATGCTCGCGGTCCTGGGCGGATCCAACCTGACCGCGCAGCTGCTCAAGGACGTCCTCGAGCGGCCCGACCTGATCGGGACGGCGAGCTACGCGTACGGGAACAGCTTCCCGAGCGGCACGGTGACCCTCGCGGCGTCGCTCGGGTTCGCCACGATCCTGGTCGCACCCCGCCGGCTGCGGGTCCTCGTCTCCATCGGCGCCACCCTGCTCAGCGCCGCGGTCGGGTTGAGCACGATCACGACCGGCTGGCACCGCCTGGCCGACGTGGTGGGAGGCCTGCTGATCTCGCTCGCGTGGGCCGGTGTGGTCACCGCGGTCCTCGTCCGTGCCCAGGGCTGGATGCCGCGGCGCTCGTGGGGCAGCGGGTTCGGCGGCGGGGCGACGACGGTCGCCGGCATCCTCGGCTTCATCGCGGTCGTCGCCGGCGCCGCGGGGCTGGGCATCGCCCTGGTCGACCCGGCGCCGCTGGGCGACCTGATCCGTGACCGTGCGACGACACCGGAGTCGTACATCGGGGCGCTGGCCATCGCCGCGGGGGCGGCGGTCATCACGTCGGCGAGCTACGTCTGGGCAATGCGCGGGATCGCGCTGGAAGCGCCCCGATGACCCCGGCCGCGGACGCCCCCGACCCGGTTCGCGGGGATGCCCGCTGACGCTGCGAGCATTGCGCAGTCGCGTGCCGGCGGACCGTTCTGACCCCGTCAGGTCCATTCGGCCGGCCACGACGGGCCGAACGGGCCGGCCCGGGGGAAGCAGCCCCTGCGATATACTCCCCCTGAGTATCAGATGAGCACGAACACCGCGTCCCTCCCCACTGCGCCCCAGCCGATCGAGATCGTCCTCCCGATCGAGGGCATGACCTGCGCGTCATGCGTCAACCGGATCGAGCGGTTCCTCAACAAGACCCCCGGCGTCGAGCAGGCCGCGGTCAACCTCGCCACCGAGCGAGCGTCCGTGTTCGTGGACCCGGCGCTCGTCGGGCGCGACGAGCTGGTCCGGGCGGTCGAAGCAGCCGGCTACGAGGTCAAGGCCGAGCCGTCCGCGGACGTGGGGGCCATGGCCACCTCGCTCGAGGCGGAGGTCAGCGCCGACGATCTCGAGCGCGAGCATGCGCAGCGCCAGACGCTGTTCCAGGCGCTGGTCGCCATCGCGTCCGCTGTCGTGATCATGGTCCTGATGTTCGCCCCCCAGACGCTGGTGGCGATGGAGGACCTCAACAAGCTGATCCTGTGGCCGGCGACGTTCATCCAGTTCTGGGCCGGTGGCCGGTTCTACCGGGCCGCCTGGCGGGCCGCACGACACGGCGGCGCGACGATGGACACGCTGGTGGCCGTCGGCACCTCGGCCGCCTGGGGGTACTCCGTGTTCGTCACGATGTGGCCCGGGATCATCCACCAGGCTGGGCTGCGCGCCGAGTCCTACTTCGACAGCGCCACGATCATCATCGGCCTGATCCTGCTCGGCAGGTGGCTCGAGCAACGTGCCAAGGGCCGTACGACCGGCGCCATCCGGCGGCTGGTCGGGCTCCAGGCAACGACCGCGCGCCGGCTGCGAAACGGCGTGGAGGAGGACGTCGACCTCGCGGTGGTCGTCCCGGGCGACCTGCTGCGGGTGCGCCCGGGCGACAAGGTGCCGGTGGACGGGGTCGTCGTCGAAGGCACGTCACCGGTCGACGAATCGATGCTCACCGGGGAGCCGCTCCCGAGGACGAAGGCGACCGGCGACGAGGTCATCGGTGCCACCCTCAACACGACCGGCTCGTTCGTCATGCGCGCCACGCGCGTCGGCCGCGACACCGCGCTCGCCCGGATCGTGGAGCTCGTCCAGCGAGCCCAGGGATCGAAGGCGCCGATCCAGCGGCTTGCCGACCGGATCAGCGAGGTGTTCGTGCCCGCGGTGATCGTCGTTGCCGCGCTCACGTTCGTGCTGTGGTTCGTGCTGGGTCCCGAGCCGCGGCTGACGCTCTCGCTCACCGCGTTCATCGGCGTCGTCGTCATCGCGTGCCCGTGCGCCATGGGCCTCGCGACCCCGACCGCGATCATGGTCGGCACCGGCAAGGGCGCCGAGGCCGGGATCCTCGTCCGCGGCGGCGAGGCGCTCGAGATCGCCGGGCGGATCGACACCGTGGTGATGGACAAGACCGGCACGTTGACGCTGGGACGCCCGGCGGTGTCGTCGGTCATCCACGTGCCGCACCCGGCGACCGGGTCGGGGCTCACGCCGGACCGGGTGCTGGACCTCGCGGGCTCGCTCGAGACGGGCAGCGAGCACCCGCTGGGCGAGGCGATCGTGCGCAGGGCGCGCGAGACCGAGCTCGGCTTCCACAAGGTCGAGGGGTTCGAGGCGGTCGTCGGACGCGGCGTCCGCGGAACCGTCGACGGGTCCGCGGTGATCGTCGGCAGCCGGCGGCTGATGGCGGAGGCGGGCATCGACATTTCGGCGCTGCGCGCACCCGCGGAGGCGGCCGCCGCCGAGGGTGGCACGGTCGTATACGTCGGGATCGACGGCACGGCGGCCGCGCTGATCGCCGTCTCGGACCCGGTCAAGCCCGAGTCGGCTGCGGCCGTCCACGACCTCCGTGAGGCCGGCATCGACGTATGGCTGCTGACCGGTGACGCGAGGGTCACGGCCGAGGCCGTCGCACGCCGGGTCGGGATCGCGCCGGACCACGTGATCGCCGAGGTGCTTCCCGAGGACAAGGACGCGACGATCGGGCGCCTCCAGGCCGACGGGCACCGGGTGGCCATGGTCGGTGATGGCATCAACGATGCGCCGGCGCTCGCCCGGGCCGATCTCGGCGTCGCGATCGGCACCGGTGCCGACGTTGCGATCGAGGCATCGGATGTCACGCTCGTGGGCGGGGACCCGCGCCTGGTGGCATCGGCCATCGCGCTGTCGCGAGCCAGCGTTCGGGTGATCCGGCAGAACCTGTTCTGGGCGTTCGCCTACAACGTCGTGCTGATCCCGATCGCGATGGGCGCCCTGTACCCGGCATTCGGCATCGCGCTCAACCCGGCGATGGCCGCCGGCGCCATGGCCCTGTCATCGGTCAGCGTGGTGACCAACTCGCTCCGGCTGCGGGGGATCGACGTCCGGCCCGGGCACGTGGCCCAGCTGCGGCGCGGTCCGCTCGGGCTTGCGCGGGATGCCGTGTTCCTGGGTGGCGTCGCCGTGCTCGGGCTGGGCCTCGCCGGCGGGGTGCTGGCGGCCGACCGCGCGATCGATGCCGGCCTGCCGCACGTGGACGTCACCGCGCGCGACATGCGCTTCGTGCCCGCCGACCTGCACGTCACGGCGGGCGAGTGGGTGGTCCTCGAGTTCACGAACCGGGACACGGTCGTCCACGACTGGATGATCGAGGGGGTCGCGAACCTCGACGTCCCGGCGCGCCCCGGCCAGACGTCCCACCTCCGGTTCATGCTCGATACGCCCGGGACCTATCGGGTCATGTGCTCGATCCCCGGCCACGCCGCGGCGGGCATGGTCGGCACCCTGACCGTCGTCCCGGGTTGACGGCGCCCAGCCGGTAGACTCCGGCGGTGACCGATTCCCCGCTCGACCCCGGCTCGCCGGGGCCCGCCACGCGCATCCGCATCGACGTCCAGCCGGATCCTCGCGACCTGCCCGGCGACTTTCCCCACCGAATGGTCATCGACACCCGGTTCGGCGACACGGATGCGATGGGCCACGTGAACAACGCCCGGTTCCTGACCTACTGCGAATCCGCCCGGATCGCGTACTGGGAATCGGCGACGGGCGAGCCCGTCGGCCTGCCCACGCACGGGGCCGAGGAGTCGCTGATCCTGGCCGACATCCACGTCGCGTTCCGGACGCCGGCCTTCTTCGGCGAGACGCTGACCGTCGAGACGCGGGTGGGGACCGTCGGGCGCTCGTCGTTCTCGCTGGAGCACCGGATCACCGCGGGCTCGTCCGCGCGCGGCCCGGCGCGCCTGGTCGCCACGGCCGAGGCGGTTCAGGTGCTGTACGACTACGCCACCGCCCGCCCACGCGCCGTCCCCGAGGCGACGATCGCGAAGCTCGAGGGGTACGAGGGGCGCTCGCTGCGCAGCTGACCGGCCCCGGGCACGACGGATCCGGGCCGGGTCAGACCTCGAACCGGCGGAAGATCGCGACCGCGTTCTGGCCGCCGAAGCCGAACCCGTTGACGGCGACCGTGTCCACCTTCGCCTTGCGCGCCACGAGCGGCACGTAGTCGAGGTCGCACGCCGGGTCCGGCGTGTGGAGGTTGGCGGTGGGCGAGATGACGCCGTCGCGGATCCCGCCCAGCGCGGCGAGGGCCGAGGCGATCCCGGCGGCGCCCACGAGATGACCGATCATCGACTTGGGGGAGCTGATCGCGCGCGTCGCCGCCGCCGACCCGTACGCCGCCTTGATCGCCGTCGTCTCGGTCGAGTCGTTGAGCGATGTGGACGTCCCGTGCGCCACGATCCAGTCGATCTCGTCGGGCGCGACGCCCGCGTTGCGCAGCGCGTTGGTCATCGCGCGCGCCTGTCCGCGACCGGACGGGTCGGGCGCCGAGATATGGAACGCATCCGCGGTCAACGCTCCGCCGATGACCTCGGCAATCGGGGTGGCGCCGCGGTTGAGCGCGTGCTCGGCGGATTCGATGACCACGACGCCGGCGCCCTCGCCCAGCACGAACCCGTCGCGGGTGAGGTCGAACGGGCGCGATGCGGTCTCGGGCGAGTCGTTGCGCTTCGAGAGCGCGGTCATGTTCGACAGGGCGGCCACGCCCATGGGCACGATGGGTGCCTCCGACCCACCCGCCAGGACGACGTCGCACTCGCCGGTCTGGATGAGCCGCAGCGCGTCGTTGAACGCGATGACAGATGTGGCGCAGGCGGCCACCTGGGTCATCACCGGGCCGGTCAGGTGGTACTCCATCGACAGCATGCAGCCGGCCATCGAGCCCGACAGCGCCGGAACGGCGAACGCGGACACGAACCGGGGCCCCTTGGTGTCGTGGACGTGGGTGCCCTCGATGATCGCCTCGATGCCGCCGCCGCCGGTGTTCACGACGACCCCCACACGGTCGCGCTGCTCGGGCGTCATCGCCGCGAAGTCGATCCCGCTGTCGACGACCGCCTGCTTGCCGGCACCCATGGCGAGGTGGATGAAGCGGCTCATCCGGCGCGCCATCTTGGGCTCCATCACCGAGGCGGGGTCGAAGTCGAGCACCTCGGCCGCGATGCGCACCTCGAACTCGCTGGCGTCGAACGAGCGGATGAGCCGGGTGCCCGTCACCGCGTTCTGGAGGTTCGACCAGTAGGTCTCGAAGTCGTTGCCGATGGGCATGACCGCTCCGAGACCCGTGACGACGGCTCGGCGCGCGAGGTCAGGGGAGGGCACGGCGCACCTTTCTGGAGACGAGGGCGACGCTGGGGTTGCGTCGCCCGGATTGTAGCGGGGCGAGGGTCAGCGTCCGTCCCAGCGCTTGAAGATGATCGCGCCATTGTGGCCGCCGAGCCCGATGTTGTTCGACAGCGCGTACCGGATCGGCATCGGGGTGGCCTCGGTCGTGACCCACAGGTCCGCCTCGGGATCGAACTCGCGGTAGTTGATCGTGGGCGGCGCGAGCTGCTCGGCAACGGTCATCACCGTGGCGAACGCCTCGAACGCGCCGGCGGCACCCATCATGTGGCCGGTCATCGACTTGGTCCCGGTCACCGCCAGCGAGTGCCGGTCGCGGGCCGAGCGATCGCCGAACACGGTCCAGATCGCCTCAGCCTCGCGCTTGTCGCCGACCGGGGTCGAGGTGCCGTGCGGGTTGATGACGTCGACCTCGTCGGCTGGCACGCCACGGCGTTCCAGCGCGACCTTCATCGCGCGCGCCGAGCCGGTGCCCCGATCGATCGGCTGGATCATGTCCCAGCCGTCCGCGGCCGACCCGTAGCCCACGACCTCCGCGTAGATCCGGGCGCCACGAGCCGTCGCGTACTCGAGATCCTCGAGGATCAGCGCGCCCGCACCCTCGCCGAGCACGAACCCGTCGCGCGACCGGTCGAACGGGCGGCTGACGTCGGTCAGCGGCTCGCCCGGGCGCGGCGAGCCCAGGCCGCGCATGTTGCCGAACCCGGCGTGGGCGACCTCGAGCAGCGGCATCTCGGTCGAGCCGGCGATCACGGTGTGGACGTCACCGCGGCGGATCGTCTCGGCCGCCTCCCCGACGCAGTTGGTGCCGGTGGAGCAGGCGGTCACGATGCAGATGTTGTGGCCGATGGCGCCGGTCTCGATCGCGATCATCCCGGAGGTCGAGTCGACCAGGCCGTTGGCGATGAAGGTGGGCGCGACCCGGTCCGGGCCGCGCTCGGCCAGGATCCGCCAGTTGTCGATCATCAGGTTCTGGCCGCCGGCTCCGGAGCCGAACACGACCCCGATGTCCTCGCGGTTGGCGTCGGTGATCTCGAGGCCCGCGTCGGCGATCGCCTGCTTGGCGGCGCTCACGCCGAACCACATCGAGGACTCGCTGCGGCGGACGGCCTTGGGCTCCATCCAGTCGCCGGGGTTGAAGCCCGTGACCTCGCCGCCCCAGCGATGGGCATACGGCGTGAGGTCGAACTTGGTGATCTCGCCCAGGCCCGAGACGCCATTGACGAGGTTGGACCAGGCAGTGTTCTTGTCATTGCCCACGGGGCTGACGACGCCGAGGCCGGTCACGACGACGCGGCGGGTGAAATCGGGTTGGCGCACGGGTTCCTCTCGGTTGGTTCGGTGGGACCGCCGTCAGGCGGTCGGCTCGGTGGCGGCGTCCATCTCCGCCGTGTCGGCGAAGGGGATCGTCAGCCGGTCGGCGGACGCCGGGTCGTCGAGGGCGATGACCTCGGCGTCGACGGCGATCCGCTTGATGAGGCCGGTGAGGACGCGCCCGGGCCCGATCTCGATGTAGGTCCTGATCCCGTGCGCCTGCATCGCCTCGACGGCGCCGACCCAGTCGACGCCGGTGGTGAGGTGGTCGACGAGCTCGGCGCGACAGGCGTCGGCGGTCGTGATCAGGTGCGCATCGGCGTTCGCGACCAGCGGCGGCTCCGGGTCGCGGAAGGTGATCCCGGCAAGCACGCCGCGCATGGCATCGGCGGCCTGCGCCATCAGGGGTGAGTGCGCGGCGACCGAGACCGGAAGCTCCAGCGCGCGGCGCGCGCCGAGCGCCTTCGCGATCGCCAGCGACGCCTCCACCGCCGGCCGCTCCCCGGACACGACGACCTGGCCCGGCGAGTTCCGGTTCGCAACGCCGAACACGCCGTGCGCCGACGCCTGCGCGACGAGCTCGGGCAGGCGGGCGTCGTCGAGGCCGATGATCGCGGCCATCCGCCCCTCGCGTCCGGCGCCCGATGCCTGCATCTGGCGCCCGCGCTCCCGGACCAGCCGAACGGCATCGGCGAGATCCAGGGCACCGGCCGCGACCAGCGCCGAGTACTGGCCCATCGAGTGGCCGGCTGCGAAGGCGGGGGCCGGGGCGTCGATCTCGAGCTCCGCCCAGCGCGCACGGACGGCGGCCAGGTAGGCGATCGATGCCGCGAGCAGGGCGGGCTGGGCGTTCTCGGTCCGGTTCAGGACGTCCTCGGGCCCGTCCCACGCGAGCCGGCTGATCGGCTCGCCGAGCGCCGCATCGGCGGCCTGGAACACGGCAGCGGCCGCGGGCGAGGTTTCGGCGAGGGCACGGCCCATCCCGACGACCTGGCTGCCCTGGCCGGGAAAGACGTAGGCAATCTGGCTCATCGGATCAGAGCGTACGCCGGGTCCGTGGCAATTCGTCGCAAGTCCATGCACGCTTGCAGGATTCTCGGGCCGAACGTACGCTCAGGCGGTGAGATTCAGGTCGTGAGCGAGCCATCGGACAAGCCAGCCCCGCCGATCCGCGCTCGCCGGTACCGCGTTCGCTCGAGCGATCCCGCCGCCGGACCGGAGCTGCCCGAGGCGCTCCTCCGGTCACGCCGGCGCGGAGCCCCCGGCCGGGTCATCGCGCGCGTGTTCGAGGCAGACCTTTCGGCGCCAGTCGTCGCGGCGGGCATGCGGATCCAGAACGTCCGCCAGATCTCCGAGCGGGTGGCCATGGGCCGGGCGTTGTGGCGCGAGCTCGTCGTCGGGTTCGCCTACCAGCTGGGCGAGCTCAACCTCGGGTTCACGCAGCTGGCGGCGCTGTACGTGCTGGCCGAGGGCGCCACGACCACGGTCGCCGATCTCGCTGAAGCGATCGGGCGGTCGCCGTCGGCGACCTCGCGGCTGGTCGACGGGCTGGTCAAGCGGCGTCTCGTGGAGCGCCGTCGCGAGGAGGATGACGCTCGACTCCGTTCGGTGTGGCTCACGCCGCGCGGCCAGGCGGTCCTGCGGATGGTCGACCGGGCCCGCGCGGAGCAGTTCCTGTCGGCCGTTCGCCCGATGCCACGCAGCGAGCGCGCGCTGGTGGCCATGGGCGTCGCCGCGCTGGCGACGCATGCGATCTCGCGCCGCGGGCGCCTGGTCCGCGGCGGCGGCTGACGCCGCGCCGCGCCGCGCGTCAGGACGGCGGCGAACCCTCGACGGATTGACACGGCCCGCGGCTCGCGCGCACGCTCGGGAGCATGAGCACCCGACGCGTGTCCTGGCGCCGCTCGGACGAGATCCGGGCGGACGAGCATTGCACGATCACGTTCCGGAACGAAGGGCTGTCCCTCGTCGGCACGGTGATGGGCGCGGATCGCGGTGTCCCGATCCGGATCGAGTACCGGGTCCTCGTCGGCGCCACCGGGGAAACCACGGCCGTCCATGTCCGCGATCTGCGTGGGTTTGCCCAGCGGACGCTCACGCTGGACCGGGATGCGAAGGGCAACTGGTCCGTCAACGGCGCGCCCGCCCGCGCGCTCAGGGGCTGCATCGATGTCGACCTGGGCTGCAGCCCGTCGACCAACACGCTGCCCATCCGACGGCTGCGCCTCGGCGTCGGACGGTCGAAGACGATCCAGGCAGCGTGGGTCCGCTTTCCCGAGCTGTCAGTGGAGAAGGCCGCCCAGACCTACTCCCGATTGGACGAGCTCACGTATCGATATGCGAGCGGCACGTTCGAGGCGGAGCTGATCGTCGACGATGACGGCGTGGTGGCGCGGTACGCGGAATGGGAACGCACGGGCGTGGCCTCGGGACCGGACGACACCGCGCCCCTCGACACCCGGTAGCGGCGACCGGCGGGCGAGGACGACCCGCACCGCGCCGTTCGCGGTGGCGGCACCGAGCGACCGAACCCTGTGCATCGACCGGTCCGACGCGACCGGCCCGACACGACCGGCTCGACCACGACCGGCCCGACACGACCGGCTCGACCACGACCGGCCCGACGCGACCACGCCCGCAAGTTGCTCCTCCGTGGACAATGGGGCACCGAACCAGGGCACCACACCCTGTCCGAGGAGACACTGATGGAACAGCAGCACATGCTCGAGGCGGACCTGAAGCTTCAGCACCGCCACGCCGACGGCACCTGGTCCGAGCTGGTCGAGGACCACGAGCACCCGAATCCCGCCGACCGCGACGAGGAGCGGAGCTGGGCGAAGCACCGAATCTTCCGTTGCAGATCGTGCCCGGAGAGCATCACCGTCCTCCCCGGCGACAACCGAACCTGAGCGCGCTCGGTCACCCGCAGAACGTCGCGACCACGTCGTAGAGCACGGGCAGGCCCCAGCGGAGCGCGTCCAGGCCGACGCGTTCGTCGACGCCGTGGAACCGCTCGAGGAACCGCTCCTCGGGGTCGAGGCGCAGCGGTGAGAACCCGTAGGCCGGCACACCGAGCCGGACCAGGTGCTTGGCATCGGTGGCGAACGGGGCAAGGGCGGGAACCGGGATCCCGTCGGGGTCGTGCGCCCGGATCGTGGCGGCGAGCAGGTCGTACAGCTCGCCGTCTGCCCGCGCCTCGACGGGGACGGCGCCGATCGTGTGCTCGACGCTGCAATACGGGGCAAGGTCGCCGAGTCGCGCCACGACCTCCTCGCGCACATCGCCCTCGGTGGTGCCGGGCAGCGTCCGGCAGTCGATCTCGATGGTCGCCTCGCCGGGGATCACGTTGTACTTGATCCCGCTGTGGATCACGTCGGGGCTGATCGTGTCCCGAAGCAGCGCGCGCAGGGCTCGCGCGTACATCGGGTCGCACAGCGTACGCAGCGCGGCGTCGCTCCGGCGCGGATCGTCACCGCCGATCGCTGCGGCCAGCTGTGCCTCGGACGGCGGCAGCGCGGCGGCGACCTCGGCGAGCAGGCGGCGGACCGCGTCCGTGACGCGCGGCTCGCCGGGTCGCGCGAGCCGGGTCACCACCTCGGCCGCCATCACCGCGGCGTTGTCCTCGCGTGGCATGGAGCCGTGGCCCCAGGTGCCGCGGACCGTGATCCGGTAGACCTCGAAGCCCTTCTCGGCGACCTGGATCGGGTAGAAGCGACGCCCCGCCACCTCCGCCGAAACCCCGCCGGCCTCGTTGAGGGCAGCGACCGCGCGCAATGTCTCGGGGCGGTTGTCCACGAGCCAGCCCGCGCCCTGGTGACCGCCGGCCTCCTCGTCCGGGGTGCACGCGAACAGGACGTCGCGCCGCAGCCCGGGGATGGGATCGGTCGCCGGGTCGAGGCCCGCGTCCGTGGCGCGTCGTGCGAGCAGCGTCAGCACGCCGACCTCGAGCGCGACCATCGACTTCATGTCCACCGCGCCCCGACCCCACAGGTAGCCGTCCGCGATGTCCGCATCGAACGGGGCATGGGTCCAGCCTTCGGGATTTGCCGGGACGACGTCGAGGTGCGACAGCAGGAGCAGCGGCTCGCCGCCCGTGCCATCGCCGCGGAGCCTCGCGACGACGATGCCCCGGCCAGGGAACGGCTCGATGATCTCCGTGGCGATGCCCGCGCGCCCCAGCTCGTCCGCGATGCGCCGGGCGGCATCGAGCTCGGGGCCGGGCGGGTCGGGCGGGTTGATCGACGGGATCCGGATCAGGTCCCGGAGGAAGGCGACCAGGTCGGCGTACGCCGCCGACCATCCGGCCTCACCCACGGCAACCGACGGCAGGGCCGGGGTCACCGGTCAGTACACCGGCACGCCGACCAGGGCGCCGGCGATCCCGAGCACGAACCCGAGCGCGACGATGCCCAGCGCCATCGCCACCAGGATCCGCAGGTAGCGGCGCTCCCGCTGCAGCGTCTCGCCGATCTCCGGGTCCGTCCCGCCGGCGATGTAGGGCTGCTGGAGGCCACGCTTGCGGGCGTGGACGTTGCGTTCCGCGTCGTACTGGACCGGGTCCGGTGGCAGCGGGGTCTGCGGCGCGGGGTCGTGATGAGCGGTGTCGGTCACGGGACCATCATGCCGTTCGGGCTCATCGGCTGTCGAACAGCGCCTGCAGCTCGTCCGGATCTCGCGTCGAGGCCATCCCCAGGCGCAGCAGGATCCGCGCCTTCCAGGGCTGGAGGTCGTCGGCCGCCAGCCAGCCGCGCGCGACGAGGGCGGGCACCCGTGGCACGCGACCGCTGCCCACGCGCGACGCCTGGCACACGGTGACGCCCCGGCCGGCCGCCCGCTCGAGCGCCTCGACCTCGCCCGGGGTCGGCGCGCCTGCACCGGTTCCGGAGCTCACGATCCCCTGCGCACCGGCCGCGACGGCCGCATCGACCAGCGCGCCGTCCGCGCCCTGGTAGGTGACGACGATGTCCACCCGCGGCAGCGAGCGCAGGTCGGTCGTGGCGAACCTGTCGTGGAGCGCGCTACCGCGTCCCGGCCGGTGGGCGAGCACCACCCGGCCGTCGCTGTCGGTCCAGCCGAGCGGGCCGGCCGCGCCGTCGCTGAACGCATTGGTCCGCAGCGTGTTCGACTTGGTGACGTCACGCGCGCCGTGGATCGTGTCGTCCAGCACCACGAGCGCCCCCAGACCGCGGGCCTCGGCCGACGCAGCGACGCGGACGGCATTGAGCAGGTTGAGCTGGCCGTCACCGGACATCGCGGAAGCGGGTCGCATGGCGCCCGTGACCACGATCGGTGCCTCGCCCGCGACCGTGAGGTGGAGGAGCCACGCGGTCTCCTCGAGCGTGTTCGTGCCGTGCGTGATCACGATCCCGTCCGCCTCGCCACGGTCGAGGATGCCGGTCACCAGCTCATGGAGGTCGGCAAGGTCGTCGTCCGTGATCGCGTGCGCGCGAACACGCCGGAACTGGACCTCGGCCACCGTGGCGATCGACGCGAGCTCCGGGACGCCGGTGACGAGCGCGCCGGGCTCGAGGCGGCGACCCGTCTCGAGGTAGGCGGCCAGGTCGAGGCGATCGGTGCCCAGCGAGTCGATGGTGCCCCCGGTGGTGATGACGGCGACGCGGGGCAGGGTCATGGCGCCCCCACCGGAGCGCCCTCGGGACGCGGCGCGCGCGCCTCCCAGTGCGGCGCCGCGGCCGGGGGCGTGTACGCCGCGACGCGCGAGATCAGGCGCCGCACCCGCAGCCCCTCCAGCGGTCCGAGCACGTACAGGGGCATCCGCTTCAGCCACACCTCGCTGCCCAGGCTGGCGGCATCGGCGCCCGCCCAGAAGTACTCGCGGCAGTCATCGAAGTCGCGGATCCCGCCGTTGGCGATGATCGGCAGCCGGATCCCGGCGTCGCGCAGCTCGGCGACCACCCGCAGCCCGATCGGCTTGATCGCCCGCCCGCTGACCGCCCCGAAGCGGTTCTTGAGCCACGGCTCGCCCGTGTCGGGATCGAGCCGCAGGCCCTTGACGGTGTTGATCGCCGTGATCCCGGCGCACCCGGACTGCTCGGCCAGCCGCGCCTGCCACAGGTAGTCCTCGTCGGGCGAGACCTTGAGGATCACCGGATGGCGGCTCCTGGGCACGGCGCGGTTGAGGCTCTCCTCGAGGATCTCGCCGAACGGGAAGTTGACGTTATGACACGAGGCGTTGAGCTCGACGGCAGCGATCTCGCCCGGCTTCACCCGCTCGTTGACGGTCTCGATCAGCTGCTCGATCTCGTCCGCGCTGAAGCCGCCCACGCTGATGATCCGGTTGAGGCCGGCGGTTCGCTCGAAGTACTCGTCGAAGTAGCGCTCGATCCCGATGTTCGACCAGCCGAATGCGTTGAGCCAGCCGGCGTCGACCCTGCGCAGCGCCCGTCCGTAGAGGCGGAGCATCTCCGGGGCCTCGGTCAGCCCCCAGTCCTCGCGCAAGGTGAAATGGCCTTCGCGCGGCCCCAGCGTCATCGTGCGCGTGGTCACCGCGCCGAACCGCTCCAGTGGAACCCACTGCGCGATCGGGGACAGGCCGTACAGGATCAGCCTGCGCCTGGACGCCCCATAGCCGAGCAGGCTGGCCGACGTGACGAGGCGGTTGCGGAGCCGGATCCCGTTGAGGTCGATGGAGGTCACGGGGGAAGTATGCCGGGCTCCGGAGCCACGCGAACCTTCGCGCCAGGCGGGTGCGTCCGCGGTCGCTCAGCCGCTCTCAGCCCAGCCCCTCGAACATCGCGCGCAACGTTGCGACCTCGCGCTTGTACCGCAGCCCACGCCGCGTCGGCGATCGTCCCAGTCGTCGGGCCACGTCCTCATGCCGTCGATCCTCCGCGGCTTGTGGGCTGGAGCGGCGCCAGGGGCCCCCGCATCACGAGCAGGTCCGGCATGGGGCGATAGCCGAGACGCGCGTTCACCGCGCGCATCGGGGCATTCGATTCGTCGTTGCCGGTCTCGAGGGTGTCCACGCCGTGGGCGATCGCCCAGGCGATCGTGGCGCGCTTGAGGGCCGTGGCGATCCCGCGGCCGCGCCATGCGGGCCGGACCGCCGTCATGTCGTGCCAGGCGAGCGTCGAGGAGCCGGGCGCCAACCGGAGCGACGCCCATCCGACGACCTCGCCTGAGGCGGCGTCGAGCGCGATCGCGAACGCGTCGCGGGGGATGCTGTCGCGTCGAACGTCGCGGGCGAGGAACTCCTCCAGGGTGCCGCTGGTGAACGGCTCGTCGGCGGATGGGACGTCCGGGTAGGCCTCGACGGCGACGGTGTGCAGCGCGGGCTCCAGCTCCGGGTGCTCGGCGAGCGACGTGATCTCGATCCCGACCGGCGGATCGAGGGCCGGCGGAACCATCCCCCGCAGGTCGAGGTTCACCATCTTGTTGCGTTCGGTGATCTCGAAGCCGCGGTGCTTGAGGAACGCCACCCCCTCGTCCTGTGCCTCGGACAGGCTCGTCTCGAAGCCCGTCTTGCCCGCCTCGCGCGCGACCAGCGACGCGGCCACCCACAGCGCCGTCCCGATGCCTCGGCGGCGGGCGGCCGGCAGGACGCCGAGCGTGAGCCAGAACAGCTCGAACGTGGCCTCGTACATGTAGATCCGGCCGACCGAGCCGGCACCCGCCGGCGTGCCCTCGAGCGAGGCGAGGAAGCGGACGCCGCCCGGATACGTGTCGTATTCCCACCGAAGCTCGTCGACCGAGGTCGGATCCTCGGGCGTGACCGCGTTGACGATGTCGACGAACGAACGCAGGGACGCGTCGTCGTGGGCGCCCACGGTCCGGAGCTCGATGGTCATCCGCGGCGAGCCAGCGGCGACGACTCGGCCAACGGTTCCGCGACCTCTCGCGCGACCGCTCGCAGGCCGTCGGGCGCGACAGCCGCCGGAACGCCGAGGATCACGTGGTTGGCGCCGGCGCGGACGAACGCGCGCGAGGTGTCGAGCGCCGCGCGACGGGATGCAGCGGTCGATCCGCACGAAAGCTGGGCCGCGAACGTGAACGCATCGGGGTCCCGGCCCGCCGCCTCCAGCGCCCGCCGGATCTCGTCGCGCTTCGTTGCGAAGTAGTCGACGTCTCCCGGTCGATTGCCGGGCATCGGCCAGCCCTCCGCGTAGCGAGCGGTGAGCGCGATCCCGCGTCGCTTCTGACCACCCAGCCAGATCGGGGGGCCGCCGGGGCGGATCGGGCCCGGCTCGTTGGTGGCGTTGCTGAGCGGGTGGAAGGGGTCGTCGAGGCTGACGCCCGGCGGCGTCCGCGCCTCGTCCGAGAACAGCGCGGTCAGCACCCGGAGCGAGCTTTCGTACCGGTCGAACCGCTCGGGCAATGGCGGCAGCGGGATCCCGAACGCGTCGTGCTCGCCCTCGTGCCAGCCGGCTCCCAGGCCGAGGATGAACCGCCCGCCAGTCACGTTGTCGAGCACCGTCGCCGACTTGGCCAGCACGGCGGGGTGCCGGAAGGTGTTGGACAGGACCACGATACCCACCCACTTGCCGGGCACCCGGTGTGCCAGCGCAGCGGCCATGGTCAGCGACTCGAAGGCGGGTCCGTTGCGTTCGCGGCTGGCGTCCGAGAGGTGGTCGCTCATCCAGCCGGCCGAGAACACGGGCAGCTCGCCGGCAAGCGCCCAGGTCGCGTCGATCCTCGACCAGTCGAGCCCGGTCAATTCGGTGGCCGATACGCGGAAGCCGACGGGGCCCGGACGGGAGGCGGGGGTCATCGCGCCTCGGGGCCCGCGGTTCTCGAGGCCAGCGTCCGGCGCAGCTGCGCGCCGCTGGTGATCGCGCCCTCCGACGCCGACGAGACGAGCGCCGCGTACTTGGCCATCGCGCCGGTCGTGTAGCGCGGCGCGGGCGGCGTCCAGCGCGCTCGGCGAGCGGCCAGCTCGGCCTCGGAAACCTCGAGGTTCAGCTGCTTCGCGTCGACGTCGACGACGATGGTGTCGCCCTCCTCGACCAACGCGATCGGGCCGCCGACCGCCGCCTCGGGCGCGACATGCCCGAGCATCAGCCCGTGCGTGCCGCCGGAGAACCGGCCGTCGGTGAGCAGCGCGACGCTCTCGCCAAGGCCCTCACCAACCAGCGCTCCGGTCACGCTCAGCATCTCCTGCATGCCCGGGCCGCCGACAGGTCCCTCGTAGCGGATCACGACCACGTCGCCCTCGTGGATCCGCCGCTCGCGCACTGCGGCGAAGCACTCGGTCTCCGAGTCGAACACGCGCGCGGGACCCTTGTGGTAGCGGCGCTCGTGGCCGGCGAGCTTCACGATCGACCCCTCGGGCGCCAGGCTGCCCTTCAGGATCGCGTGCCCGCCGGTCTCCTTGATCGGCGTCTCGATCGGGTGGACGACCTGCTGGCCCGGCGTCTCGACGGCGTCGGCGGCGATCTTCGCGATCGTCCGCCCGTCGACCGTCTTCTCGTCGCCGTGGAGCAGGTCGCGCTTGAGCAGCTCGCGCATGACCAGGGCGACCCCGCCGGCCTCGTACATGTCGGCCGCCGCGTAGCGGCCGCCCGGCCGCATGTCCGCGATCAACGGCGTCCGATCGGCCACCTCCGAAAAGTCGTCGAGGGTCAGCGCGATCCCGAAGTCGGCCGCGATCGCCGGCAGGTGGAGCGCCGCGTTGGTGCTGCCACCGGTAGCCGATACCGACGCGATCGCGTTCTCGAGCGCGTTGCGGGTGACGATGTGCGACGGCCGGATGTCGTGGTGGACCAGCGTCATCACCAGCTCGCCCACGCGTCTGGCGGCCTCCTCCTTGGTCGGGTGCTCGGCCGGGATGCCGTTGAGCCCGGCGGGCGACAGCCCCAGGAACTCCATGACCGTCGACATCGTGTTGGCTGTGAACTGCCCGCCGCAGGCGCCCGCGCCCGGGCATGCCCCGTTCTCCGCCTCGTACAGCTCGTCGAGCGTGATCTTGCCCGCCCGGTAGGCGCCGATCGCCTCGAACACGGTGACCACGTCCGCCGGCCTGCCCTTGTAGGTGCCGGGCATGATCGTGCCGTTGTAGAGGACGAGGCCCGGGATGTCGAGGCGACCGAGCGCCATCGCCCCGGCCGGGATCGTCTTGTCGCAGCCGACCAGGCACACCAGGCCGTCGAACAGGTGGCCGCGCGCGACCAGCTCGATCGAATCCGCGATCACCTCGCGGCTGATGAGCGATGCCTTCATGCCCTCGGTGCCCATGGACACGCCGTCGCTGACCGAGATCGTGTTGAACTCCATGGGCGTGCCGCCGGCGGCCCGGATCCCCGCCTTCACGAACTCGGCCAGCCGGCGCTGGTTGAGGTTGCAGGGCATCGTCTCGATCCAGGTCGTGGCGACGCCGATGATCGGCTGGGCCAGGTCATCGTCGGTGAACCCGACCGCCTTGAGCATGGCGCGGGCCGCGGCCCGGTCCGGGCCGTCGGTCAGGGCGTGGCTGTGGCGCTTGCCGGGGTCGGTCGGGCGGCCGTAGGGGATCGGTCGGTCGGCGGTCATCGGGTCCTCGCGGGTGCATCGGCGTGCATCGGGGTGCCGGTCGTACACGCAAGTATGGCGCCGAGACCGGCCACGCTGTCGCCGCAGTCCCGCGCCGGCCGACAGTCCCGCGCCGGCCGACAGTCCCGCGCCGGCCGACAGTCCCGCGCCGGCCGACAGTCCCGCGCCGGCCGACAGTCCCGCGCCGGCCGGCGGCGCTCAGCGGATGCAGTCGCCGACGCTGACCTCGCTGGTCCGGCTCAACGCGGGCGCGATCCGCACGGCGACACTGGTCGCCGTCAGCGCATACCCGACCTGCGAATCGGTGCGCGACTCGGCGAACACGATCCCGCCGATCGTCCCGTCCTCGAGGATGAACGGCCCGCCCGAGTCGCCCGGCTCGACGCCCGCGCGGAGCTCCAGGATGTCGCGGGTGATCCGACCGCGCCCGTAGATGTCGCGTCCGGTGGCGGAATAGTCGCCCGCCACCGCGGCAGGCAGCATCACCAGCGGCCCACCGCCCGCGTAGCCCAGGGCAGCGCCGACGCGCCCCCGGTTCGGATCCACGTTGGCGAACCGCAGCGCGGCGCCGTCGAGATGGGCGACGTGGAGGACCGCGATGTCGAAGTCGGGATCGAACATGACGGGCGTGGCATCGACGACGGTCGACCCGATCTTCGCCCGGATCGTCGTTGCGCCCGCCACGACGTGAGCGTTGGTGACCAGGTAGCCGGGGGCGATGATCGCGCCGGTGCCGGTGATCAGCGACGAGCACGCGCGGCTCGAGATCATGGCCGTGCTGCGCGCGGCGGCACCGGCGATCGCGGCGGTCTGGGCGTCGGTGGGAACCGCGACCGGGGACTGCGGGATCGGCTCCAGCCCGACGAACACGTCCGGCAATCCCGAGGTGTCGAGGGCGGCGGCGATCTCGCCCACGACCTCGGTCGCCGGTGGCAGGAACCCGTCGAGCGTCCGGACCGCGACCGAGTTCGATGCCACGCGGCCCAGGGTCGGGATCGGGCCCGCCGCGAGCAGGCCGCCGGCAAGCCAGATGATCAGCAGCGCCTGGGCGGCCCCGATGACGCCGCCGATCGCACGTTCCATGGTCGAGATCACGCCGCGTCCGAGCCGCGCGACGGCGGAATGGCCCACCGCCGATCCGACGCCCTCGCCGATGGCGACGGCGCCGATGATCACGCCCAGGACGACCAGCGCCCGGGGGATGGGCTCGAGGGTGTGCGTTACGTCGACCAGCCACGGCGCTGCCGCGAGGGCCACGAGCAGCCCGGCGAGCGCGCCGCAGATGCCGCCAAGCTGGGGCAGCGCGCCGCTGCTGAAGCCGGCAATGATGGCGAACACGATCAGGATCAGCGCGGCCACGTCGAGCAGGTTCACGCGTTGAGTATCGACGAGGTTCGCGGCACGCGTATCGCTGGGCGATCAGCCGCCGACGACCACCTCGATCGGCGCGGCGTCGCCGGAGGCGCGCACGGTGTACGTACCGGGGTCGAGGGGACCAAGCGAGACCAGCGTCGCCTTGTACACCGCGATGTCGATGCACGCCACGTCGCGGGCGGCGCTGCCCTCGCGCACCGTGAGCGTGAACGTCGTCCCGTCGCGCGCGACATCGACCGTGGACAGGACGCTGCACGGCGCGACGCCGCTCCACCATGAGAGCCGGACCGTGACGTTCGGTCCGTCGACCCCAGCGCTCAGCGCGACGACGCCGATGTCGTGGACGTCGAACAGGCCGCTCACGGGCGAGACGAGCGTGGCCTCGGCATCCGAGGGAGGGCCGACGGGACCGGAATCGAAGCCGCTGCCGCCGCCGCTCACGCCGCTGCCCGGGTCGCCCGGAACGCCGCCGCCGGTCTGACCCGGACCACTCTGGACGGGTGCGCCGGGGTCGCCCGGTGCGACGGCCGTGGGCATCGGGGAGGCGGCGACGCCCGACGGCTCCGGCGTGCCGGTCTCGGGGGATGACGCAGAAGGGCCGACGGATCCGGCGCCACACGCGGCGAGCAGGATGGCAAGGCCGAGGGCCGGAGCGAGGAGCAGGCGATCGGGTCGAGCCATACCCAGCAGACGCGTCCGCGTCTCGATCGGTTCCGGGTCCCCGACGGCTCGGCCGTCAGCCGGCGCCGGTCGACGTGCCAAGCCGCGTGTCCACCCGCGGCGGATGGGCGGCCTCCCAGGCCGCGATGGCGTCATCCCTGGCCACCACGTAGCCGATCTCATCGGTTCCCGCCAGCAGCATCATCTTGGAGAACGGATCAATGTCGAAGTCGATCGTCGATCCGTCCGGCAGCAGGATGCCCTGTTCCGCGAGGTCGACCCGCAGCTCCGCGTCTGGGTCGTCGTCGAGCAGCTCGAACAGTCGCCGGTGCGTGTCCGGATCGACCACGATCGGCAGCACGCCGTTCTTGAGCGCGTTGCTCCGGAAGATGTCCGCGAACGAGGTCGACAGGATGGCCTCGATGCCCCATGCCCGGAGCGCCCACGGTGCGTGCTCGCGGGAGCTGCCGCAGCCGAAGTTGTCGCCGGCCAGCAGGATCCGGCGGCCGGACATCCCGGGACGGTCGATCACGAACGTCGGGTCGCGATGCGAGCCGTCCTGTGCGAACCGCCAGTCGCAGAACAGCGCGTCGGCGAGGCCTTCCTTGTCGGTCACCTTGAGATAGCGGGCGGGGACGATCTGGTCGGTGTCCACGTTCTCCGCGGGCAGCGGCACGACCTTCGACGCAAAGGAGCGGAAGCCTTCGGCCACCTCAGTACCCTCCGCCGGTGGTGACCAGGTCGGCGACCCCCGGGAGCGTCCGCGGGTCGGTGACGACGCCGCTCACCGCCGAGGCCGCAGCGGTCAGCGGCGACGCGAGGAACGTCCGCCCGCCCTTGCCCTGCCGGCCCTCGAAGTTCCGGTTGGACGTGCTGATCGCGTACTGCCCGGGTGACAGCTGGTCGCCGTTCATCGCGATGCACATCGAGCAGCCCGACTCGCGCCATTCGGCGCCCGCCGCCCGGAAGATCTCGTGCAGTCCCTCCCGCTCGGCCTGCCGCTTCACCTGCTGGGAGCCGGGGACGATCATCAGGCGGGTGCCGCTGGACACGGTGCGGTCCTTGAGGACGCCGGCCGCAAGCCGCAGGTCGCTGATCCGGCTGTTGGTGCACGAGCCGATGAACACCACGTCCACGGGCTGGCCCGCGAGCGCCTGCCCCGGCTGGAGACCCATGTACTCCAGCGCGCGCTCGATCGCCCGGCGCGCGACCGGATCATCGGCATCGGCGGGGCTCGGCACCCGGCCGGTGACGGGGATGCCCATGCCCGGGTTGGTGCCGTAGGTGACCATCGGCTCGAGCTCGTTCGCGTCGATCACGATCGACCTGTCGAAGGCGGCGCCGTCGTCGGTGGGCAGCTCGCGCCAGCGCGCGACGGCGGCGTCCCACGCCTCGCCCTGCGGGGCATGCCGGCGGCCGTGGAGGTAGTCGAAGGTGGTCTCGTCGGGGCCGACCAGCCCGGCCCGCGCGCCGCCCTCGATGCTCATGTTGCAGATCGTCATCCGCTGCTCCATCGACAGCGCGCGGATCCCCTCGCCGCGGTACTCGAACACGTGGCCGGTGCCGCCGCCGATCCCGATCCGGGCGATCAGCGCCAGGATGATGTCCTTGGCGGAAACGCCGGCGCCGAGCCGCCCGTCGACGCGGACCTCGTACGTCTTCGGCCGGCGCTGGAGCAGCGTCTGCGTGGCGAGGACCATCTCGACCTCGCTGGTCCCGATCCCGAACGCCAGCGCGCCGAACGCGCCGTGGGTTGCGGTGTGCGAGTCGCCGCACACGATCGTCATGCCCGGCTGGGTCAGGCCCAGCTCCGGACCGATGACGTGGACGATGCCCTGGGTGTCGCTACCGAAGGCGTGGAGCGGGATGCCGAAGTCGCGGCAGTTCGTCTCGAGCTGGCTGATCTGCGCCGCGGCCTGCATGTCCAGCATCGGCAGGCCGCGCGGCGTGGTCGGGGTCGAGTGATCGGCGGTCGCCACGGTCTTGTCCGGCCGCCGGACCCCGAGGCCACGCTGGCGCAGGCCCGTGAACGCCTGGGGGCTGGTGACCTCGTGGACGAGGTGGAGATCGATGGCCAGGACGGCTGGCGCCCCCGGATCCTGGGCGACGACGTGGTCGTCCCAGATCTTCTCGACGAGGGTGCGGGGTCTGCTCATGGCGGGGATCTGCTCTGCTGCGGCTCCGAGTGAACGGACAGCGTAGCAGCGCTCGTGTCAGGACCCGGTCCCGGTGTCCGGTGCATGGGTACTCGCGCCAATCCCCCGGGGCGCAGCTGGCGCTCGCGCCGAGCTCCCCGTGGCGCAGCTGGCCCCGCGGCGCAGCTGGCGCCTGCGCCGAGCTCCCCGGGGCGCAGCTGGCGCCTGCGCCGAGCTCCCCGGGGCGCAGCTGGCGCCTGCGCCGAGCTCCCCGGGGCGTCAGGACCAGCGCCTCGTCCGTACCGTGATCCCTCCGAGGCATCAAGGCGGCACCTGCCGCGACCGAAATGCGTTGCCGTGTCTCCTGGTAGCGATCATTCGAGCCGGGATCACTCGATCCGCGACGCCCCCGGGGCGTCATCCAGCCGGCTTCGTTCTCGCATTGGCGTGGCTGCGCGCAGCGTTGCCCCGACCGCGTCCCGGTCATCGTCGGCCCAGCAACCGCACGCCATGGGCATCCAGCTGGGCCCACACGAGGGCGGGGCCTGGCCACGGCCGATCCCCGGTGAGGGCCGCGAGCGCGTCGTCCGGATGCGCCGGATACGCGACCATGATCTGACGGGCGAAGTCATTCGCGACCTCGACCGTGGCACGTGTGCGGCGCACGATGAGCAGCCGGGACACGGCCGGGGCGACCTCGAACTGCTGCCACCCGTCCCACGATGGCAGCGATGACGCCTTCTCCGTCGACCACCGGATCAGCTGCTCCAGCCTCGGCAGGCCGGATTGGATCTCGGCGGCGACGAGAACGTGCGCCCGAGCGTCATGGAGTGCGCAATCGATCCACCCCCTTCCCGGCCGACGCACGGCCACCTCGGTGAACGGGTGCCAACGCTTGTCGATGGTGCCGAGCAGGCCCTCGAGGATCCTGGCCTGGTGCCGGTCGCGGATCGTCGGCCCCGTGGTCGGGTAGAGGCGGGCGCTCAGGTCCGCTCCAAGCGGGATGGCCAGCCGCGCGTAGGTCTCGATGCTGGGAGCCGATCTTCCGGCAAGGATGCGAGCGATGTAGGCCTGGGAGACGCCTGACCCGAGGGCAAGCGCACGCTGCGAGACGCCGGCGTCCTCGCACAGTCGCAGGAGATCCTCCGCCAGTCCGTTGCGAGCACGCATGGCTCGACGTCGCCAGGCTCCGTCGCGTCGTGCGCCGCTCATCGCTTCATCAAACCGGCTGGGACTTGCCTGGCACTTACGTGGCGCAACTCGGCGTTGGGACGGCCCCGGTTGCTTGACCCGCTGGCGCGTTCCCGATCGGCCGACGCTGCCGGGGCGTCGCGTTCCGCGCCAGATGGTCGGAATGATCCCCGAGAGGCATCGAAGCTGCGTGTTTCGGCGTCCGATCCGTCGCGTTGACGCCGTCCAGGCGTCAGAGCGACCAGGGCCGCCCGATCCTGACGCCCCGGGGTGATCGCCGATCCACGCGGCCAGGGGTGAGCGCCGGTGCCCGCGCCGCCGAGGCGCTCGCTCGGTTGCGCATCGACGGGGGCGGTTGCGCACCCTTCCGATGGCGGCTAGACTTCCCGGACCCGCCACTGGCGGGCGAACAGGAGCCAGGTCGCTTGGACTTCTTCCAGGGTCGGGATCGCCACGCAGTCGCCGTCGTCGTGACGTCGGATGGCCGCCGCGTGACCGTGCCCCTGCGCGACCTCGACGGCCACAGCTCCCTGCTGCTCGACCTTCTCCGCTCGCTCCTTGCCGGCCTTGACAGCCTTGTTGGGCTCCTCATTACCGGCTCCCGGCGGGAGAACGGAGGGACGCGGAGGGACGAGCGCCACTAGGCGCAAGCGCCAACCGAGAACCAACGGGACCCTCGCCGGGTGGCGAGGGTCTTTGCATGTTCGGGAGGTCGCGGGACCACCCGGGCGGAGGGCCTGACGAATGACGATGACGCGAGGGCAATCGGCGGCCAGCCCGCCGGAACGGCGCAGCCACGTGCCGGCGGACGGCACCGCCACGGCCGCGGCGGTCGAGCGGGCTCGCAAGGCGATGCTCCACGAGGTCCGGCCGCGCAAGCGGACGCGGATCGGCGCCGACGCCCTGATGGAGGCGCTCGTGCGCCAGGGCACCGACGTCCTGTTCAGCTACCCCGGCGGCGTCATCCTGCCGATCTACGACATCCTGGCCGACTACCCCGAGATCCGGCACGTGCTCGTGCGGCACGAGCAGGGCGGCGGCCATGCGGCGGACGGCTACGCCCGCGCCAGCGGCAGGGTTGGCGTGTGCATGGGCACCAGCGGCCCGGGCGCGACCAACCTGGTGACCGCGATCGCCACGGCCCAGCTGGACTCGGTGCCCATGGTCGCCATCACCGGCAACGTGCCGGCGGCGCTGCTGGGCAAGGACGCCTTCCAGGAGATCGACATCACCGGCATCACGCTGCCGATGACCAAGCACAACTACCTGGTCCGCAACGCCGACGACATCCCGCGGGTCGTCGCCGAAGCCTTCCACCTGGCCCGGAGCGGCCGCCCCGGCCCGGTCCACATCGACATCACCAAGGACGCCCTCCAGCAGGAGACACGTGTCGAGCACCCCTCCCTCGAGGACGTGGTCGCCGAGCTGCCGGGCTTCCGACCCACGATCGAGGGCCATCCGAAGCAGCTCAAGCTGGCCGCACGGGAGATCGCGGCGGCCAGGCGGCCGCTCATCCTCGCCGGCCATGGCGTCCTGATCGCCGAGGCGTGGGACGAGCTGCGAGCGTTCGCCGAGAAGTCGCAGATCCCGGTCGCCTGGACGCTGCTCGGGATCGGTGCCATCGACGAGGAGCATCCGCTCGCCTACGGCTACATGGGGATGCACGGCTGGAAGCACGTCAACCGGGCCATCCAGAGCGCAGACCTGCTGATCGCGATCGGGATGCGCTTCGATGACCGGGTCACCGGCAACGTCCGGACCTATGCCCCGTACGCCCGGATCATCCACGCGGACATCGACCCGGCCGAGATCGGCAAGAACGTCGCGGTCGAGGTTCCCATCGTGGGCGACGCGTGCAACGTCCTCGCGGGCCTCACCAGGCTCGTTCCCGAGGTCGACCCCGCAGACCGCGCCGACTATCACGCGGAGCTGGCCGAGTGGCGCCGCGAGTCGGAAGCGGCGACATGGCACGGCTCCGGGGCCTGGCGCGACGGCCTCCTGTCCGCCGACTTCGTGGTCAGCCGGATCGGCGACCTGACCGACCACGTGGCGACCTACGTGGCCGATGTGGGGCAGAACCAGATGTGGCTGGCGCGCTACGCGAAGTTCCGGCGGCCGCACAGCCACCTGTCGTCCGGCGGGCTGGGCACGATGGGCTATGCGGTGCCGGCCGCGATGGGCGCCGCGCTGGGCAACCCCGACGCCGAGACCTGGGCGATCGTCGGCGACGGCGGCTTCCAGATGACGAGCCAGGAGCTGATGACCCTGGCCGCGGACCGGATCCCGGTCAAGATCGCGCTCCTCGACAACAAGAAGCTGGGCATGATCCGGCAGTGGCAGGAGATCGTGTACGCCGGCAACTACCACTCCTCGCACCTGCCGGGACCCGACTTCGTCAAGCTCGCCGACGCCTACGGCATCCCCGCGTTCAAGGCGACCCGGACCGACCAGGTCGACGAGACGATCCGGGCGGCGCAGGCGATCGACGGGCCGGCGCTGATCTGGTTCGAGATCGCCGAGGAGCAGAACGTGTTCCCGATGATGCCGGCCGGCAAGGGCCTGTCCGACCTGATCGAGACCTGGGGGGTGCCCGAGGAATGAGCACCGAACCCGTTCCGGGCACGACCGACGAGCAGCCCGCCCACGTCGCCCCGCCGCCCCGGGCCATCCCCGGCAGCGGCGTCGCGCGGCGCCACATCCTGGTCGTGCTCGTGCTCGACAAGCCGGGCGTCCTCAACCGCGTCGCGAGCCTGATGCGGGCACGCAACTTCAACATCGACTCGCTGGCCGTGTCGCGCACCGACAAGGCGCACATCAGCCGGATGACGCTGACCCTCCACGGCGACGACGTGGCGGTCGAGCAGGCCGCCAAGCAGCTCTACCGGCTGGTCGACGTGCTCAAGGTCCAGGACGTCAGCGCGGAGCAGCTGGTCGAGCACGAGCTCGCGTTCATCAAGGCGCGCGCGACCGACGCCAACCGGGCCGAGGTGATCAAGATCGTCGAGCTGTACAAGGGGCGGGTCGTGGATATCGCACCGGAGTCGGTCATCGTCGAGGCGACGGGGACCGAGGCCGAGATCGACGCCCTGGTCGCGCTGCTGCGCGGGTACGGGATCAAGGAGATGGTTCGGACGGGCGCGGTGGTGATGCTGCGCGGCGCCGGATCGATCGAGGAGGCACTCAAGCGATGACGGCGAGGATGTACTACGACGCGGACGCGGATCCGTCGGCGCTCGAGGGCCAGACCGTCGCGGTCATCGGCTACGGGAGCCAGGGCCATGCGCACGCCCTCAACCTGCGCGACAGCGGGGTCGAGGTCGTCGTCGGGCTCGCCGCCGGGTCCAAGAGCCGGGCGCTCGCCGAGGCCGCCGGGTTCCGCGTGCTCGACACGGCCGATGCCGTCCGCGCCGCGGACGTGGTGATGATCGCCGTGCCCGACACCGCCCAGCGGGCGGTCTACGAGCGGGACATCGCCCCCAACCTCAAGCCCGGGGCACTGCTGATGTTCGCCCACGGCTTCAACATCCGGTTCGCGCTGATCAAGCCGCCGGCTGCCGTCGATGTCGGGATGGTCGCCCCCAAGGGCCCCGGCCACCTCCTGCGCAGCGTGTACGAGCAGGGCGGCGGCGTGCCGGCACTGTTCGCGGTCGAGCAGGACGGGTCGGGCACCGCCCGGGCGCGCGTGCTTGCCTACGCCCGCGGCATCGGCGCGACGCGGGCCGGCGTCCTCGAGACCACGTTCAAGGAGGAGACCGAGACCGACCTGTTCGGCGAGCAGGCGCTGCTGTGCGGTGGCGTCTCGGCGCTCGTCAAGGCCGCGTTCGAGACGCTGGTCGAGGCGGGCTACCAGCCCGAGCTCGCCTACTTCGAGACGATGCACGAGCTCAAGCTGATCGTCGACCTGATGTACCGGGGTGGCCTCAACTTCATGCGCTTCAGCGTCAGCGACACCGCGGAGTACGGCGACTACGTCTCGGGCCCGCGCGTGACCGAAGGCGCCAAGGCGGCGATGAAGGACGTGCTCGCCGACATCCAGAGCGGCTCGTTCGCGACCCGCTGGGTCGCCGAGCAGGAGTCCGGCGGGCGCGAGTTCGCTCGACTTCGCCAGCAGGACCGCGACCACCAGATCGAGCAGGTCGGCGCGGACCTCCGCGCCCGGATGCCGTTCCTCAAGCCGGTGGTGGTCGACGCCGGTCAGGCCCAGGCCGTGGCCAGCGCCGCGGGGACCGGGGAGGGCAAGCGATGACCTTCGAGGAGACGAAGCCACGCTTCGGTGGCGGCGTCGCCGCCGGCACCGTCCGGGTGTTCGACACCACGCTCCGGGACGGGGAGCAGGCCCCCGGCGCCGGGCTCACCGCCGGCGAGAAGCTGGAGGTCGCCCGACAGCTCGCGCGGCTCAACGTCGACGTGATCGAGGCGGGCTTCCCGGCCGCCTCGCCCGGCGACTTCGACGCGGTCCGGCGGATCGCGCAGGAGATCAAGGGCGGGATCGCCGTCGCCGCCCTCGCGCGCTGCCGCGACGGGGATCCGCAGCGCGCGGTGGAGGCGATCAGCGTCGCCGAGCGCCCGCACCTGCACCTGTTCATCGCCACCAGCGACATCCACCTCAAGCACAAGCTCCGGATCTCGCGCGAGCAGGCGCTCGCCGAGGCGCAGCGCTGGGTCGCCTGGGCGCGCAAGGAGCTCGGCCCCGATGCCGAGATCGAGTTCTCCGCGGAGGACGCCTCGCGGACCGAGGAGGCGTTCCTGCTCCAGGTGTACGAAGCCGTCGTCACGGCGGGTGCATCGACCGTCAACATCCCGGACACCGTGGGCTATGCGATCCCGTCCGAGTTCGGGCGCCTCGTGGGCACGGTCGTGGACCGGGTCGGCAGCGATGCGACGGTGAGCGTCCACTGCCACAACGACCTGGGGCTCGCCACGGCCAACACGCTGGCCGCCGTCCAGGCGGGCGCGCGCCAGGTCGAGGTGACCATCAACGGGCTGGGCGAGCGGGCGGGAAACGCCTCGCTGGAAGAGGTGGTGATGGCGCTGCGCACGCGGCCCACCCAGTTCCCCGAGCTCGGCGCGCAGGTCCAGACGGACCAGATCACGCCCGCGTCGCGGCTGGTCTCGTACCTCACCGGGTTCGCGATCCAGCCCAACAAGGCGATCGTCGGCGCCAACGCCTTCGCCCACGAGTCCGGGATCCACCAGGACGGGTTCCTCAAGAACCCGCTGACGTACGAGATCATGACGCCACAGTCCGTGGGGCTGTCGGGGAGCACCCTGTCCATCGGCAAGCTGTCCGGCCGCCGGGGGCTCCAGGGCAAGCTGCGCGAGCTGGGGCACGAGGTCGACACGGAGCAGCTCGACGAGATCTACCGGGACGCGATCGCGCTCGCGGATGCCAAGAAGGACGTCACCGACGCCGACCTGATCGCGCTCGTCGAGCAGCGCAAGTCGGACGTGCCGCGATCGATCGAGCTGCTGGGCTGGAGCATCAGCTCGTCCAGCGGCGGGCACTCGGTGGGCAGCGTCTCGCTCGTCATCGCGGGCGATGCGAAGGCCGCCGATGCGACCGGGAACGGCCCGGTCAACGCCCTGTTCGCCGCCGTCGATTCGGCCGTGGGGCCGGTCCTCGGCTGGCACCCGGTGCTGACCGAGTACGAGATCAAGGCCGTGTCGGCGGGCGAGGACGCGCAGGGCCAGGTCCTGGTGCGCTGCCGTCGCTCGTCGGACGAGGGTCCAGGTGCGCTCGTGGTCACCGGCCACGGATTGTCCACGAACATCATCGAGGCCTCGCTCGAGGCGTATCTCGTGGCCGCGAACAAGCTCCACGGGGCGGAGATCAACGGCGTCGAGGTCGCGTTCGTCGGTCGCCGGACGGGCGAGGAGCTGCCGTGACGGACGGCGCACCGGGGACGGGCGGCACGGCGAAGGACGGGGACGTCCCGGTCACGACCTACCGCATCGCGCTCATCCCCGGCGACGGGGTGGGGCCTGAGGTGGTGGCCGGCGCCGTCGCGGTCCTCGAGGCCGCCGGGCGTGCCTTCGGGTTCGGGCTCGCCTGGGACGAGCTCGTCGTGGGTGGCGCCGGGATCGACGCGTACGGCGTCGCGATCCGGCCCGAGGACGTCGAGGCGTGCCGGGTCGCCGACGCGGTGCTGCTGGGTGCCGTCGGTGGTCCCAAGTGGGACGATCCCGACGCCACGGTTCGCCCGGAGCAGGCGCTGTTCGCGCTGCGCAGCGGGCTGGGCCTGTTCGCCAACCTGCGGCCGATCACGGTCAGCCCGTCGCTGATCTCGGCGTCGCCGCTGCGACCGGAGCTGCTCGAGGGCGTCGACTGCCTCATCGTGCGCGAGCTCACCTCGGGTCTGTACTTCGGCCGGCCGTCCGAGCAGCGGGCCACGCCCGAGGGCCGGGCGGCCATCGACACCCTGTGGTACACGGAGGGCGAGATCCGGCGGATCGTGACCCTCGCGTTCGAGCTGGCCCGCGACCGCCGGCGCAAGGTGACCCAGGTCGACAAGGCGAACGTGCTGGCCACGTCGCGGCTGTGGCGCAGGGTGACCGACGAGGTGCACGCGCAGTTCCAGGACGTCACCCTCGAGCACCGCCTGGTGGACTCGGCGGCGATGGTCCTCGCCAGCCGCCCCGCGACCTTCGACGTCATCGTCACCGAGAACCTGTTCGGCGACATCCTGTCCGACGAGGCCGCGGTGATCACCGGCTCGCTGGGGATGCTCCCGTCGGCATCGCTCGGCACCCGGTCGACCGCGCACGGCCGCCACGGGCTGTACGAGCCGATCCACGGCTCGGCGCCGGACATCGCCGGCCAGGACATCGCCAACCCGCTGGGCACGATCCTGTCGGCCGCGATGATGCTGCGCTGGTCGCTGGGCCGGGCCGATGCCGCGGACGCGATCGAGGCGGCCGTCGCCGGCGCGCTCGAGGACGGCTTCCGGACCCGGGACCTGGCCCCGACGGATCCCACTGCGGCCGCCGACCTCAGCATCGTGGGCACCACGGAGATGGCCCGCATCATCGGGGACCGGATCGCAATTCGCCGGCCGGTGACCGCCTGACGGCGGGGCACCGGCCGAGCCGAGTCGACGACCCACCCGCAGCGGGCCACTGGACCCAGACCGCATGACCCGACCCGATCCCGTGACCGGAACCGACGCCCCGGTCATCCTGTACGACACGACCCTTCGCGACGGCACCCAGGGCGAGAACATCACGCTGTCGCTCGCCGACAAGCTGCGCGTCGCGCGGATGCTCGACGAGTACGGCTTCCCGTTCATCGAGGGCGGCTGGCCGGGCTCCAACCCCAAGGACATCGAGTTCTTCGCGGCCGCCCGCCGCCAGCGCTGGGAGCACGCGAAGCTGGCCGCGTTCGGATCCACGCGCCACCGGTCCAACCGGCCCGAGGACGACCCCAACCTGCGCGAGCTGGTGGCGGCCGAGACCCCGGTGGTCACGATCTTCGGCAAGAGCTGGCTGCTCCACGTGACCGAGGTCCTGGGTGCGACGCCGTCGCAGAACCTGGACATGATCGCGGACTCGGTCGGGTTCATCGCGGACCACGGCCGCGAGGCCGTGTACGACGCCGAGCACTTCTTCGACGGCTACCGAGCGGACCGTGACTACGCGCTGGCGACGCTTCGCGCGGCGCGTCAGGCCGGGGCACGGACGCTCGTTTTGTGCGACACCAACGGCGGCACCCTCACCGACGAGCTGGTCCGGATCGTGGGCGATGTCCGGTCATCGCTGGAGGCCGACCCGGTCGCGCCCGCGGTGACATGGGGGATCCACACCCACAACGACGCGGAGCTCGCGGTGGCCAACTCGATCGCGGCGGTCCAGGCCGGCGTGCGCCACGTCCAGGCAACGATCAACGGCTACGGCGAGCGCTGCGGCAACGCGAACATGGTCTCGATCCTGGCCAACCTCGCGCTCAAGACGCCCAACGCGCTGAGCCCGGCGGGCGGCGGCGACCTGGCCGCGCTGACGGACCTCAGCCGATCCGTTGCCGAGATCGCGAACGTCACCCCCGACGACTACCAGCCCTACGTCGGTCGCTCGGCGTTCGCCCACAAGGGCGGCGTCCACGGCGCGGCGGTGGCCAAGGTCGAGCGGAGCTACCAGCACGTCGAGCCCACGGCGGTGGGCAACGCCGGCCGCCTGGTGGTGTCGGAGCTGGGTGGCAGGGCCAACACGTCGATCCGCGCGCGCCAGCTGGGCCTCGAGCTCGAGGGTGTCCTCGACGCCCGGGAGCTGTCGAGGCTGATCAAGCAGCTCGAGAGCGAGGGCCAGGCGTTCGAGGGCGCCGAGGCGTCGTTCGAGCTGCTCATCCGGCGCCACAGCCCGGGGTACACGCCGCCGTTCCGGATCCTCGACTACACCGTCCTGGTCGAGCAGCGCGAGGGCCGGGAGCTGCTGGCCGAGGGCACGGTCAAGGTCGAGGTCGGCGGCGAGGTGCTGCACACCGCGGCCGACGGCAACGGCCCTGTCAACGCCCTCGATGGCGCGCTGCGAAAGGCGCTGCGCGCGTTCTACCCGGTGCTCGACGGCGTCCACCTCGTCGACTACAAGGTACGGATCCTCGACGGAACGACCGCCACGGCGGCGCGAACGCGCGTCATCATCGATTCGCAGGACGGATCGAAGACCTGGTCCACCATGGGCAGCGACACGAACATCATCGCGGCATCGGCGCAGGCCCTCGCGGACTCGCTGGAGTACGCGATCTGGAAGTCGGGCACCGAGGTGCGTCGACGCGACGAACGCCACTTCACGACGACCAACGGCCACGGGTCGGCGACTGCCGGCTCGCCGGCACCTGACATCGAACCCGCCGCACCGGGAGGTCAACCATGAGCGACAGCGTGCCCCGCGTCCCCATCCGCCTCGAGCGCTGGACGGTCACGGCCGGCAGCAACGCCAACAGCCGCGCCGCCGTGGTCATCCGCGCCGGCGGCCACGACTGGCAGGCCTCCGCCGAGGGCAACGGCGCCGTCGACGCGCTGTACAAGGCCGTGGACCGGGCACTGGCCGACGTGCTCGGTGGCCATCCGCTGCTGCTCGCGTACGACGTCCACGCGCTCGCGCAGGGGCCCGACGCCGAGGGACGGGTCACGGTCCGGATCGCGCCGCCGCCGGCGGCCACGGGCGCCCGGGCCGATGGCCTGTTCAACGGCGAGATATCGAGCACCAACACGATCGCCGCGTCGGTCGAGGCGTACATCGCGGCGATCAGCCAGATGCTGGCGGCGGAGTCGTGGACGGGGGCAGCCGAGGATGCCGGCACCGCGCGGGCTCACGGTCGCACCGACGTCGACGCGGCCGAGGGAGCGGAGTTCGACGACGAGGCGCGGCCGATCGACACGACCGAGTGGTTCAACCGGTAGCCGCGGTGCCCGGGCCCGATCCTGCCGCGCGCGCGGCGCGCGAGCCGGCCCTCCGCGTTGCCTATGCCGGTGAGCCCGGCGCCTTTGCCGAGGAGGCGGTCCTGCGCTTCTTCCGCGATCCGGACGCGCACTCCGCCGGCTCGTTCCGCGCGGCGTTCGAAGCGGTGCGCGACGGTGGCTGCGATGCCGGCGTGGTCCCGGTCGAGAGCTCGTTGCTGGGCACCATCCGCGAGAATCTCGACCTGCTGTACGAGTTCGACCTGCCGATCGTGGGGGAGGTCAGCGTCCCCGTCCGGCTCGCGCTGCTCGCCTTGCCCGGGGAGCGGCTCGAGACCATCGAGCGCGTGTACTCGATCACGGCGGCGCTGGCCCAGGCCGACGAGTTCCTGCGATCGCGCCCGTGGACGATCCAGACTACGTACAACACCGCCGGCGCGGCCAAGCAGGTCGCCGATCGTCGTGAGCCGGGCACGGCGGCCGTCGCGTCCGCGCGGGTTGCGGGCATCTACGGTCTCGAGATCCTCGCCGACGGGATCCAGTCGGGCGACCACAACCGGACCCGGTTCGCGGTCATCGCCCGGGCCGGCGACCAGGCAACGGTGCGCGCCGCCGCCGACCCCGCGGCCGTGGCCGGGGCCGCCAAGACGACCCTCGTGTTCGCGGTGCGCAACGTGCCCGGGTCGCTCCATCGTTCGCTGGGGGCGTTCGCCGAGCGAGGGCTGAACCTGTCGCGGCTCGAGTCCCGACCGTGGACCGAACGTGGCTCGCGCTGGGAGTACCTGTTCTGGGTGGACCTGGACGCGGACCCGGGCGAACCTCGGTGCGCCGACGCGCTCGCCGCGCTGCGCCGCGAGACCGAGGTCGTGCGCATCCTCGGCACGTACCCGCGAGCCGCCGAGGACTGACGGCGGCGACATCGCGGCCGGCGGCGCGCCGGATCCGGTCCGCGAATCTCGCCTCTCGATCGCGGCGGGACTGCGTTCCCCGCCCCTGCGCCAAGCATGTCGCCGGCCGCTCACCGGCGGCTTGTGTCGCGGATGCAGGCCTACAATCAGGCCATCGAATGCCGCCCGACATCGCGCCAGGAGCCAGCCATGGCCACCATCACCGCCACCACCCCGCACCCGATCTACCTGGCCGGCCGCTGGGTGGATTCGCCCGACTCGCTCGTCATCGACAACCCGGCCCGGCCGGGTGAGCCCGCGGGCGCGACCTACAGCGCAACCCCGAAGCAGTACGAGGAGGCGGTCCAGGCCGCGGTCCGGGCGTTCGAGGTGACCCGCAAGCTGCCCGCCTACGAGCGCGGCCGGATCCTGCGCGAGATCAGCGCCGGGATCCGGGCGCGTCGCGAGGAGCTCGGCGCGCTCCTCTCGGCCGAGGCCGGCAAGCCGATCCGCGACGCGCTGGTCGAGGTCGACCGCGCGGTGCTCACCTTCCGGCTGGGCGCCGAGGAGGCGGAGCGGATGACGGGCGAGATGATCCCGCTCGACCTGATGGCCAGCAGCAAGGGCCGGGTGGGCCTCACCCGCCGGTTCCCGATCGGGCCGATCGCCGGGATCAGCCCGTTCAACTTCCCGCTCAACCTCGCGGTCCACAAGATCGCGCCCGCGATCGCGGCGGGCAACACGATCGTGCTCAAGCCACCGTCCAAGGACCCCCTGGTGATGCTCACCGTGGGCGAGATCATCGATGCCGCGGGGATCCCGGAGGGCATGGTCAGCATCCTGCCCATGAGCCGGGAGCTCGGCGACCGGATGGTGTCGGACGAGCGGTTCAAGCTGCTCACGTTCACCGGCAGCCCCGCGGTCGGCTGGAAGATGAAGGAGCGCGCGGGCAAGAAGAAGGTCGTGCTCGAGCTGGGCGGCAACGCGGGCGTCATCGTGGACCGCAGCGCCGACCTCGACTGGGCGGTCAAGCGGATCATCACCGGCGCGTTCGCGTACAGCGGCCAGGTATGCATCAGCGTCCAGCGGATGTACGTCCACCAGGACGTCTGGGACCCGTTCATGGAGCGGTTCCTCGCGGCGGCCGCGGCGCTCCGCCAGGGCGATCCGGCGGATCCGACGACCGATGTCGGGCCGATGGTCGACGAGCGCAACGCGCTGCGCACGCAGGCCTGGGTGGACGAGGCGAAGGCGATGGGCGGCAAGGTGCTGCTGGGCGGCACGGCCAACGGCACCTTCTTCCCGCCCACGGTGCTCACGGATGTCCCGCTCGGGGCCCAGGTGTGCTCGGCGGAGGCGTTCGCCCCACTCGTGGTCGCGTTCAAGTTCAGCGACATCGACGAGGCGATCGCGGGCGTCAACGACAGCTACTTCGGCCTCCAGACCGGCGTGTTCACCAACGACCTCGCGCACGCCTGGACGAGCTTCAACGAGCTCGAGGTGGGCGGCGTGATCGTCAACGACATCCCGACCTACCGGATCGACCACATGCCCTACGGCGGCGTCAAGGATTCGGGGCTGGGTCGCGAGGGCCTGCGCTGGTCGATCGAGGACATGACCGAGCTGCGGCTGATGGTGCTCGCCTGGCCCCAATAGGGGAGATCGTCGACCCGGCCACCTGACCCCCGGCGTCCCGGGCGCCGCGACCCTCGCTCGCAGTCGGGGTGGCGTCGCGCACACTCCGCGCCATGGACCTGACCCTCACCGCCGTACAGGCTGATCTCCGAGACCGGGCTCGCACCTATGTCGTCGACTCGCTCCAGCCCCTCGAGGCCGAGTTCGAGCGGAACCGGGGCACGCTTCCAGCCGAGACTGTGGGGGAGCTCAGGCAGCGGGCGATCGAGCTCCGGCTCCACGGCGGCAGCCTGCCGCGGGAGACCGGCGGCCAGGGCTGGTCCGCGCTGGAGCAGGTGCTGGTCCACGAGCAGCTGGGGCAGGCCACCGGCGGCCTGTGGAGCTTCATCCCGGGCGCCTACAACGCGCTGATCCACTGCAACCCCGAGCAGCGGACGCGGTATCTCGACCCGTGCCTGCGCGGCGAGCGCAACGTGAGCTACGCGATCACGGAACCTGGACAGGGCTCCGATGCGCGGACGCTGGCCTCGACCGCGGTGCACGATCCGGCGACGGGCGAGTACGTCCTCAACGGCGAGAAGTGGTTCGTCACCGGGCCGTCGGACACGGACTTCATGATCTTCCACTGTCACCTGCTCGACGGGGATCAGCGGAAGCCGACCCTGTTCCTCGTCGACTACGACGCGCCCGGCGTGACCCTGTCCCACGACCCCGACTACACGCACACGTTCGCCGATCGCCACCCGCAGTTCACCCTGACCGACGTGCGGGTCGGGGCGGACGCGGTCCTGGGACCGATCGGCGAGGCCGACACCATGACCAACGAGTGGTTCGTCGAGGAGCGATTGCACATCGGCGCCCGGTGCAGCGGCGCGATGGAGCGGCTGCTGACGCTCGCGGTCGAGTGGGGGACGGGGCGGGTCCAGTTCGGCGAGCGCATCTACGACTTCCAGGGCGTGAGCTTCCCGCTGGCCAATTCGGCGGCCGACGCCGCCGCGGCCCGGCTGCTCACGCGCGAGGCCGCCTGGCTGATGGACAGCGGAGCCAACGCCAAGGTGGTCCACGCGAAGGCATCGATCGCCAAGCTGTTCGCGTCCGAGGCCGCGTACCGCTGCGCCGACCGCGTGGTCCAGGTGTTCGGCGGCCGCGGCTACATGCGCGAGTTCCCCGCCGAGCGGTTCCTGCGCGAGCTGCGCGTGGACCGGATCTGGGAGGGCACGTCCGAGATCCAGCGCATGGTCATCGCTCGCGCGCTCGAGAAGCGGGGCGTCGGCGTGGTCGTCGGCTGAGCCGCCCGCCCGTGCGTCCCCCGCCCGTGCGTCCGCCGGCCATCGACCTCCGCCCGCTGTTCGCGCCGAGCTCGATCGCGGTCGTCGGGGCGAGCCCCCGGTCGTCGCTGGCGCGGACCATGCGCGACAACCTCGTCCTGATGGGCAGCGACACCCGCTGCCACTTCGTCAACCCCAACTACACGGAGGTGGACGGATCGCCCTGCTGGCCGTCGATCGATGCCCTGCCGGAGCGCCCGGACACCGTGATCCTCGCCGTCAACCCGCTTCGGGCCGCGCGGTTCGCGCAGGATGCCGCCGAAGCGGGCGTGCCCAGCCTGGTGATCCCCGGCGGGGGTGTCGTCGAAGGGGGTGAGGCCGCCGCCGAGATGCAGCGGCAGGTCGGCGAGATCGCGCGCGCCCACGGCATCGCGCTGCTGGGGCCGAACTGCATGGGCATGGTCGACTGGACGACCCGAAGCTCCAACTACATCGGCGACGTCAACCCCTGGCTGGCCCGCGGGCACGTCGCCGGCCTCGCCCAGTCCGGCAGCGTCACCGACGCGTTCATCCATGCGCCGGGCACGCGGATCGGGTACAGCCGGATCGTGTCCGTCGGGGCGGAGACGGTGCTCGACATCTGCGACTACCTCGACTACTGCCTCGACGACGACGAGACCCACGCCGTCATGCTGTTCGTCGAGGGGTTCAAGCGGCCCGAGCGGTTCCTGGCGCTCGCGGACCGGGCCCTCGCCATGGGCAAGCCGATCCTGGCCGTCAAGGTCGGCCGATCCGAGCAGGCGCAGGAGGCCGCGATCGCGCACAGCGGCAGCCTGGCAGGGGAGGACCGGGTGACCGACGCCGCGTTCGAGGCGGCCGGGATCATCCGCTGCCACGACCTCGACGAGCTGCTCGAGCAGGCTGAGCTCATCGCGGGCGCCGACCGGCTGGGTCGCGGCGTGGGGCGCGGGCGGACCGGCGTGATCACCGTGTCCACCGGCGAGGCGTCGCTGGTCGCCGACCTCGCCGAGCGCGTCGGCCTGGACCTGCCGCCGGTCCCCGAGGCTGCGCGGGCCGCGATCCTGCGCGACCTGCCGACCATGGGCTACATCGGCAACCCGCTCGATCCCTGGGGCGCCGACGATGCGCCGATCGCGTACCAGGCGTGCTTCGAGGCCTTCGCCGCCTCCGGCGCGTACGACGTGCTGGCCGTGGTCCACGACTCCCCGTACCGGGACCTGGCCGGCGAGGTGGAGGTGGCGCTCGATGTGAGCCGGGCGCTCATCCGCGCGACGGAGGACCGGCCGGGCCTGCTCCCGGTGTACGTGTCGCTGACGTCGGGGGACGTGTCGGGAGAGACCAAGGCCGTGCTCGATGCGGCGGGCGGGATCCCGATGGTCCGCGGCGCGGTCGAGGCCCTGTGCGCGATCGCGCGGCTGGCCTGGTGGGAGGCGAGGCGCGCCGACCGGCTTGCGCGTGGTCCGCGGCGTGCCGAATGGCCGGCGATTGCCACGAGCCACGTGATGTGGGGGGAGGATGATGACGCTGGTCCGCTCGCGAACGATCGGACTGGCGCTCCCGACG
This sequence comes from uncultured Chloroflexia bacterium, assembly GCA_963749705.1. Lineage (GTDB taxonomy): Bacteria > Chloroflexota > Limnocylindria > Limnocylindrales > CSP1-4 > CAIXZV01. Next base: position 146,456 of record CAVVNQ010000010.1, read on the forward strand.
CCCGGGTCACGCTGCCCGAGCGCGAGAGCCTGGAGCGGCTGGGCGCGGCGGGCGTGCCGGTCACGCCGTTCATCGCGGTGCCGCTCGACCGGGACGCGGCGGTGGCGGCCTGGCGGGCGCTGGGCGGCGGGCCGGTCGCGCTCAAGCTGGACGTGGTCGGCCTCGCGCACAAGACCGAGGCGGGCGCGGTCCGGCTCGGTCTGGCCGATGAGGCGGCGGTCCGGGGCGCGGTCGGGGAGCTGGCCGAAGCGGCGTCGCGCGCTGGTGGCGCCAACGCGCCAATCACCGTCCGCGGCCTGCTCGTCGAGCCGATGGCGCCGGCTGGCGTCGAGATCATCGTCGGTGGCCGCCGGGACGCGGTCTTCGGGCCGGCAGTCCTGGTCGGGCTGGGCGGCATCTTCACGGAAGTGCTCGATGACATCGCCGTGCTCCTGGCGCCCGTTGATCCGGCGGTGACTCGCGCAAGACTCGAGCGGCTGCGGGGGGCGGCGCTCCTGAGGGGCATTCGTGGCCGGCCTGGGATCGACATGGGTGCGCTCTCGGCGTTCGTGACCGCCGTTGCCCGGTTCCTGGGCGACAACCCCGGGGTGCTCGAGGTGGACCTCAACCCGGTGATTGCCGGGCCGAATGCGGCGGTGGCGGTGGACGCATTGGTCGTGACCGATCGGTGCGAGTCGGCCTGAGCTGACGCGGAGGATCCGGCGACCGAGCCCGGCCAGACCGGGTCGGTGGCCAACCCATGCCACCGCATGACAATCGGCCGTTCCGTTACCAATCCGCCCGCGATCGGGTGGTGATCGCAGGGCGCCAGGAAGTGACCAATCGCGGCAAGCTCACCTCACTCGAGTGGGCCGTGGCGGATGGGCATGGGTGGAACGTACGGGGTGGTGATCCCTGAGGGTGGGTTTCATCGGAACGGTCGGCCGCGGTTCGCAGTACTCCTTACTCAGTGCGCTGGAGGGCGGGGGCGACTACGGTTTGCATGAGCCGGAGCGGGCATCCGGGACCGCCCGCGAACCGCAGGCTCTCCACGAAACGGCACACCCGTCGCGAGGCGGGGCCGCAAAGCCACGGGACTCTCAGAGTCAGCCGGGTTGCCGAATGAAGGTATGTGACCATGTTCTGGGATGGAACCCGCTGGATCTCGGATGGCGGCGATCCCGTCAAGCTCGCCCGTGGCCCCGAGGGACGGCGCCTTCGCGATTGGTTTTCAACGGGCGTCATGTTGGTCGTTCTGGCGAGCCTGATCGTTCCGTTCGTCGGAGTCACCGCCTCGAACAACGGCCGGAAGCCATCGGCGACGGAGTCAGCATTGTCAGGCGCCGCCTTCGGGCATTCGAACGGCAACGGTAGAGGGCACGCCGTTGCGCCGAGCGCTACTCCGGCCGCCGAGGTCATTGCGCCCACCCCGACGCCTGCCGACGCCCCGACCCTGACGCCCACCCTCGCACCTACCACCGCCCCGACCCTGACGCCCACCCTGGCGCCCACGACCGCCCCGACGCTTGCCCCCACCACTGCCCCCACCACTGCCCCCACCCCGAGGCCCACCACTGCCCCCACGCCGAAGCCCACGACCGCCCCGACGCCGAAGCCCACGACCGCCCCGACGGCGACACCCGACAGTCCCAGCGGGTCGGTCAAGGTAGCCTCGATCAAGGCGCTGCTCACGGCGCTGGCGGACAACACGGTCACCGAGATCGTGGTGGCGAATGGGACGTACGTCGTTCCCGACGCTGCGAGCCACCAGGGCACTGGCCTCTGGATCGACCAGCGCTTCGCCGGGCGCACCAACCCTGTCCTCGTCCGCTCCGAGACCATCGGCGGGGTGACGTTCTCGGGCGGCGGAGCCACGGGGTGGTCTGCCCTCGACTTCCGCGACGGCGTCCACGACCAAACGTGGCAGGGCTTCCGGTTCGCCAATGGCGAACCGACCCAGACCGGCGTCATCGTGTTCGGCCAGAACGGATCGGTCGTCCCGGTCGCGCCGTACCACATCACCCTTCGCGACATCACGTTCGAGGAGTCGGTCACCTCCGACAACCCATATGGCATGTCAGGGGATCACGCGATCTACTTCAGCGCGGCGAAGACACCCGGCGCGCACGACATCCTCATCGACGGCCTCACCGTCAACGCCTCCTCGAGCGGGCTGGACTCGGCGCTCCACTTCTATACGCAGCAGCTCGCCGGGGCTCCGGGGGTCTACAACGTGACGGTGCGCAACATGCACGTCACCGGCACGGATCAGGCCGTCATCCTGTGGGACCCCACCCTGCGGAACATCACCATTGACGGCGCGACGATCACCGGAGCCAAGCAGTTCGCGGTCCGGTACGAGGGCGCGGCGTCGGGCTCGGTCCTGTTGCTCAAGAACGTCGTCTCGACTGCTTCGGCGAGCCGCGGCTTCTATAGCACCCTTGGGGCGAGCCCCGCCGCGGTCACGTTCATCGGCGACTCGCTCCACTGACCCTCGGCCCGTCGGCACCGCGCCTGGCGATCACTCCGCCGTCGGGGAGCGCTTTCCGGACGGCCGGCCCCGGAGACGGAGCCGGCCGTTCTTTGCTGCGGCCCGCACGACTGTGCGTGGCGCCGCGATCAAGCCGACTTGCGGCGCGCGTCACGCTCATACGCATGGATGTCGGCGAGGCAGGCGCCTTGGGAGGCACTTCGATCCGCGGCATACGAGCGGTACCACGCTGCAGTTCGGGCAATGGCGACATCGACCGGCCAGACCGGTACCGCGCCGAGATCGCGTCGTGCGGCGCCCGACGACAGCCGAAGCACCATCGACTCGGCGGGTCCGGGATCGTCGTCCGGCTGCGCCCAAGTCCCGCGACCCCAGCCCGCGATGAGCCCCTCGACCACATGCCGCACATCGACTGATCCGACGCGTCCCGGGCCGAAGTTCCACGCGCGGCAGGCGGGTGCCGGGTCCGGCCCCATCAGGCGAGCTGCCAGCCGCAGGTAGCCGGCCAGGGGTTCGAGAACATGCTGCCACGGCCGGATGGCCTCCGGGTGGCGAATGCTGATGGGCTGGTCTGCCAAGAGCGCCCGAAAGGCGTCCGCAACCAGGCCATGCGGCGTCCAGTCCCCGCCGCCGATCACATTGCCGGCGCGGGCCGAGGCGAGGGCGACACCGTGAGAGTGGATCGATCCCGGCGGGAAGAAGGACGATCGGTATGCGTCGACGACAAGCTCGGCTGCGGCCTTGCTCGCGCTGTACGGATCGTGTCCGCCGAGCGGGTCGCCTTCGCGGAACGGCCGCCCCGCCTCGTCATTCGCGTACACCTTGTCCGTGGCCACGGCGACGATCACGACGGGCCGTCCGACGGCACGGACGGCCTCGAGCAGGCCGACGGTGCCCATGACGTTGGTGGAGAACGCTTCCACCGGATTGGCATACCCCTCGAGCACCACGGTCCGGGCGGCGAGGTGCAGGATCGCGTCCGGCCGGAACGAAGCGACGAGCTCGGTCAGGCGCGGCAGGTCACGCAGATCGCCGATGTGGTGCTCCGCGACGACAGAGGCCACGTGCGACGCCTCGAAGTTGCTCGGGTGAGTCGGTGGCTCCAGCGCGTACCCTGCAACCGTGGCCCCCATGCGGGCAAGCCACAGGCTGAGCCAGGATCCCTTGAAGCCGGTGTGTCCCGTGACCAGTACGCGGCGACCAGCGAAGGCGTCGGTGAAGAACGGCTGCATGCCGCTATTCTGCGACCTAGGCGAAGCCACCCGCTCGCCGTGGGCAGGAGTTGCACGTGACGGCCTCGATCCCGGAGACACGATCGGCGAGGCCGTGCCGAGCCTGCGGGATCCCGCTCGGGTCGCCCGCCCTTGACCTCGGACCGCAGCCGCTCCTCGATGACCCGGTCGCGCCGCGCGTCGCCTCATCGATTCCGCTCGTGCCGGTCCGGATCGTCTTGTGCCGCTCCTGCGGCCTCGCCCAACTTGACGCCGTCCCGCGGCCGGCCATCTCGGATCCGGTCGTGGTGGCCACCCTCGCCGCGAGCCGACACGGTCATGGTCGTCGGCGACCAGGCGCCAGCACCGCCCACCTCGTCGCGTGGGCGGATCAGGTGATGGAGTTGACCCGTCTCCCGGCGGGGAGCCTCGTGGTCGATGTCGCGAGTGGGGACGGCGCGGCGCTCCAGCCGTATGCGGAGGCAGGCATGGCCGTCCTGGGCCACGAACAGCACGCCGACCTCGCGGGGGCAGCGAATGGCGATGGGCTCCGGACGATCGGCGACGCGTTGGGCAGCGCGGCCTCAACTGCCCGGATCGCGAGCGGCGGAGGCGCTGCGCTCGTGCTCGTAAACCATGCCTTGGCGCACGTGGACGACGTTGCGGCCATGGCGAGCCGGGTCCGCGACGCGCTCGCGCCTCGAGGCTGGGTGGCGATTGAGACCCTCGACCTGGGCGCGATCCTGCGCCGTGGCCTGTTCGACGTGCTCGGCCACGCCCACCGGAGCTACTTCTCGTTGGCCTCGCTCGCATCGCTGCTCGCCGGACAGGGTTTGGCGATCGTGGCGGCGCAACGAGATCCAGTGCACGGCGGCACGCTTCGCGTCCTGGCCCGCGCGGGCGGGGACTTCAAGGTTGCGCAGCGATCCCTCGATCGATTGGTGGCGTCGGACGACCGGCATGGCGTGACCGATCCGGATGCCCTCGGACGACTTGGCGACCGCGCTGCGCAAGTCGGGGAGCGGATCCACGAGCACCTCGCGTCCGCGGCCCGGTCGGGCACCGTCGTCGTCGGCTATGGCGCCCCGGGTCGGGCCGTCTCGATCCTGAGCCTCGCGCGAGCCGACGCCGGCCTTCTCCCATTCACGGTGGACCGCGAAGCCGGCAAGCACGGGCTGGCGCTGCCAGGCTCGGGGGTTCCGGTGCACCCAGTTGCGGCGCTCGATGCGGCCCGGCCGCGAGAGGTGCTCGTGCTCGCGTGGACATGGGCGCGCGAGATTGCCGAGGAGCTCGCTCGCGTGGACGACTGGGGTTGCCGGCTGGTCACGCCCCTGCCGCGCCTGCGGACAATACCGCGGCCGAACCGGGCCGGGAGATGACGCGCCCGTTTCGCTTCCTCGCACCGATGCCCAGGCTTGCCGGGTCGATCGGCGCTTGGCGTGACGAGCTCCGGCAGATCGAAGACCTTGGGTTCGACGCGGTCACAGTGTCCGAGCATCTCACCGGCGGCTGGCAGCTCGACGCCCTGGCCGCGATGGAGGCGATCGTCTCGGCGACATCGCGCCTCCGGGTGATGTCACTCGTCCTGGCCAGCGGGCTTCACAACCCGGTGCTCCTCCACCGCGCCGCGGCGACAATCGACCGCCTGAGCGACGGGCGGCTGGACCTCGGTCTCGGTGCGGGCTGGCGCCCGGAGGACTATGCCGCCGCGGGCCTGCCGTTCGAGTCCGCCAGCGTGCGGATCACCCGGCTCGAAGAGGCGGTGATGATCATCAAGGGCCTCTTCGAAGGACCATCCCTGTCCTTCACTGGCCGGCACTATCGGATCGCAGCCGCCGAGGGACTGCCGCGGCCGGTCCAGGTGCCGCATCCGCCGATCCTGATCGGCGGCGGCGGCCCGCAGATCCTCGGGGTTGCCGCCCGCCACGCGGACATCATCGGGATCCATGCGCGCCTGCCGGCTGGCGAAGATCCAGGGGCAATCGCCCAGGACTTCGACGAGTCTGCCATCGCGGCCAAGGTTGCCATCGCCCGGTCGGCGTTGGAGGCCGCCGGTCGACCGGCCGCTTCCGTCGACTTCCAGTTCACGATCTACGCCTGTCATCTGATCGACGGCCCCGCGCCGTCGTCCGCGGAGCCGACGTCCTTCGGCCGGCGGCTGTTGGCCGATCCGGATCTCGCCTTGCGGTCGCCGGCGGTGCTCGTGGGGACCCTCGCAGCCGTTGTCGAACGACTGCACGCGATACGGGAGACGCACGGGTTCAACGTGATCAAGCTGTCCGGCGACCCGGTCGCCAATGCCGCGATTGTGCGCAACCTGGCGGGCGGCTAACGAACGGCGAGCGATCCCGTCCCGAGACGCGCGAGGGCCGCCTCGGCTGCCTGCTCGCCGCTGACGAAGGACTCGTCGGTCCAGTGATGGCTCCACTCGCCGTAGCGGCCGCACGTGGCGATGCCGACCTTGCTCAGATGGCTGAGGACGGGTGCCAGCGCGGCGTCACGATCGTGGTCGTAGATGACGTTCGCGAAACGAGTCAGGTGCGCGTCCCGATGGAGGATGCGGTCGTCAGCGCGTAGCACGCCCATGCGAGTGAGGTCCGCGATCACCTGCGGGATGAAGTCTGCGGGCTGGCCGGCGAGCGGCTTGTACCGCTCAGAGACGTAGATCTCCGCCTGTACCGAGCTTGCCCCAGCGGGCACCGTGCCTGGTGCGAGCCGATACGGGAAGTTGAGCCGCGCGAACACGATGTCCTCGTCGTAGACATAGGAGATGGGGGTGTCGGACAGGTGGTCGCGAGCCACACCCAGGTCCACGATCACGACGCTGGAGAACGAGAGGCGCTGCGCGGCCCTCCGGACATCTTCCGGCGCGCTGGTCAGACGCTCCACGAGCACCGGCAGCGGCAGCGACGAGACGAGCGACGAGTATGGCTGACGGCGTCCGTTCGCGAACGTCACCGTGCGGGCCACGGGGTCGACGGCCGTCACTTCGTGCCCGAGTCGCAGCTCGGTCATGCCTGCGAACGGCCGGAGGTAGCTGACGAAACCGCCTTCGAGCGGGTACCGGAACTCGGTGACGTAGTGGGTGCTCGGCCGCTCCACGCCCAACGCACCCTCGAGGATCTCGGCGAGACTCGGCCGGTACATGCGGGGCCCGAGCCAGTTCGTGGTAAGGGTTGCCGGCGGCGTCGTGTGGTACTTGGTGCCGTAGACGATCGGGAAGGTCGTGGCGAAGGTCGGTCCGTACGAGGCGAGCAGCCACTCCTCGTAGTTCGCGATGTGGTCGGGCGCCGGCGGCAGCTCCACGAAGTCCATCAGCACCCGGACCGCCAGCTCGGGCGGCAGCTCGCGGAGGTGCATCTGGATGGGGTGTGTCAGCCACAGGCCCCTCCAGTAGCTGTTGATGTGCATCGGCTGGGTCCACTCCGCGCCGTCGACGAACGAGGTCAGCAGCGCCCGCACCCGCTCGTTCTTGGTGAAGGAGACGTGGGGACCGTCGTCAAAGGTGAACCCGTCGGGATGCCGGACGCTCGCGGTGTGGCCGCCGTACGCCGCTGCGGCTTCGAATACGCGGAACGGGACGCCAGCGTCCCGGAGGCGCAAGGCGGCCCCCAATCCGGCCATGCCCGCGCCGAGGACGACCACCGGGTCGCTATGGTCGGGCTGCTGGCGTTCGGGCACGGCATGGTCCTCTATCGGGCATCAATCGATCGCCAGCGTCGCGTCGGCCTCGGCATTGTCTACTATTAGGCCGCAGCGATGCCATTTAGGCCGCAGCGATGCCGTGCTGCGTATCAGCGGTGGGTGTGTGGCTGCCAGGAGAGGGAGACCGCCTTTGGCTCTGCGTCCGACGGACTCGGCTGCGCTGGCGGCGTCCCTGCCCGCAGGGCACGTCTGCCGATCCTGCGGTGAGCCGCTCCGGCTCACCATGGTCGACCTTGGCACTTCGCCATTGTGCGAGCGGTTTCTCCGGGCGGACCAGCTCGACGAAATGGAGCCGTTCTATCCACTCCGGGTCGAGGTCTGCGAGACGTGCTTTCTCGCGCAGGTCCCCACATACGTCGCGCCCGAGTCGATCTTCAGCGACTACGCCTACTTCTCCTCCTTCTCCGACTCCTGGCTCGCCCACGCTCGCCGCTACGCCGACGCGATGGTCGAGCGCCTCGGCTTGGGTCCTTCGAGTCTGGTCGCCGAAATCGGCAGCAACGACGGCTACCTGCTCGCCAACTTCACCCAGCGCGGGATCCCGGTGCTGGGAATCGAGCCGGCAGCCAATGTGGCGCGAGATGCCGAGGCGCGGGGCGTGAGGACGCTCGTTCGCTTCTTCGGCCGCCACCTCGCCGAGGAGCTCGTAGCCTCTGGGTTGCGCGCCGACCTGATCGCTGCCAACAACACGCTGGCCCAGATCCCTGACCTCAACGACGCCGTCGCCGGACTGGCGATCCTGCTGGCCGATGACGGTCTCCTCACGATCGAGGTGCCTCACCTCCTGCGGCTCATGGAAGGGAACCAGTTCGACACGATCTACCATGAGCACTTCTCGTACTTCTCGGTGCTCTCGTTGCGAGCCCTGTTCGAGCGCCACGGGCTGCGGATCGTCGACATCGAGCGCCTCTCAACCCACGGCGGCTCGCTCCGTGTGCACGTCCAGCATGCGCTGGGACGGTCGGAAGGAGCTGCGGTGGCGGCAGCGATCGAAGAGGAGCTTCAGGCCGGCCTTGGCGACCCGCGTGGCTACCAGGCCTTCGGGGAAGGCGTGGAGCAGGTCCGACGGGACGTGCTGACGTTTCTCATCGAGCAGCGTGTGCAGGGCCGATCCGTCGCGGCGTACGGTGCGCCGGGCAAGGCGAACACGCTGCTGAACTACTGTGGGATCCGGCCCGATCTCCTGCCGTTCATCGTGGATCGCAACCCATACAAGCACGGGCGATACACACCCGGCACGCGGATCCCCATCCACGCACCCGACACCCTGCTGGAGGCACGGCCAGACGTCGTCTGGATCCTGCCGTGGAATCTGCGGACGGAGATCATCGATCAGCTGGGCGACGCGGTCGCCGGCTGGGGCGGCAGCTTCATGGTGGCCATTCCGACGCTCGAGGTCATCCAACCGGGGCAGCCGAAGGGACACCGACCATGAAGGTAGTGATCTTCTGCGGCGGCCAGGGCATTCGGCTGCGGGAGTACGCCGAGAACATCCCCAAGCCGATGGTGCCGATCGGTCCCCGACCCGTGCTGTGGCACGTCATGCGCTACTACGCTCACTTCGGGCACCGCGACTTCATCCTGTGCCTCGGCTATCGGGCCGACGCCATCAAGGAGTACTTCCTCCGCTACAACGAGGCGTTGTCGAACGACTTCGTTCTCGCGGGTGGCGGTCGGGAGATCGAGCTGCTGTCGCAGGACATCGCTGACTGGCGGATCACCTTCGCGGATACGGGGTTGCAGGCGACGATCGCCCAGCGCCTGGTCGCGGTCCGACACCATCTCGAGGGCGAGGAGATGTTCCTTGCGAACTATGGCGACGTGCTGACCGACGCTCCGATCAACGACCTCATCGCACGCTTCCGGGCCTCCGAGCACACCGCGGCCTTCCTGGCCGTCCGGCCGTCCTACACCTTCCATCTGGTCGAGATGGACGGCGACGACCGGGTGACCCGCCTGTCCAATGTCCAGCAGTCCAAGATCTGGATCAACGGCGGGCACTTCATGTTCCGCCAGGGCATCTTCGACGAGATCAAGTCCGACGAGGAGCTCGTGGAGGAACCATTTGGACGGCTGATCGCCCGCCGTCGCCTCGTCGCCTATCGCCACGAGGGGTTCTGGGCGCCGATGGACACGCTCAAGGAGGCCCAGCTCCTCCAGAGCCTGTACGAGTCTGGCACGGCGCCGTGGACTCGCTGGATCCGCGTGCCGGCGCACGGCTGAGACGATCGGCGTGCTTCATCTTCGGCTTCCGGAGCGCGGCCTGCGGGTGATGGTGGTCGGCGCCCATCCTGACGACATCGAGATCGGATGCGGTGGCACGCTCCTTCGGCTCGTCGCGGCCGGGGCGGTCGACGCGGTCACCTGGCTGGTCATGGCGGGAGAAGGCGCTCGGGTGGACGAGGCGCGAGCAGGCGCCACGGCGATCCTGGCGGGCGTTCCGGATGTTGCCGTCCGCATCGAGGGGTTCGAGGATGGGTTCCTGCCCGCCGCCTACCGCGAGGTCAAGGGCGTGATTCGCGAGGTGGCCGCGCAACCGTACGACATGGTCCTCGCTCCGCGCCGCGATGACGCTCATCAGGATCACCGCCTGCTGGCCGAGCTCGTGGCAACCGAGTTCCGCGACCACCTCGTGCTCGGGTACGAGATCCCCAAGTTCGACGGCGATCTGGGGATGGCCAACCTCTACGCGCCGCTGACACGCGCCACGGTGGCGAGCAAGATCGACATCCTGATGCGGACCTTCTCGAGCCAGGCGGGCCGTCCATGGTTCACTCCGGACGTGTTCGAAGGCCTGATGCGCCTGCGCGGCGTCGAATCACGGGCGCCCGAAGGGTTCGCCGAGGGATTCGTCGTCCACAAGGCCGTGATCTGACCTCGCCTCGCCCAGCCCGCAAGGTCCTGCGGATCCCCTAGCCTCTGCGACGCGACGGCAGCCCGAGTCGCGCCACGTAGAAGGCGGCCAGGTACCGAAGCTCCTGCACCCCGGTCAGTGCGACGAGCGAAGTCTTCTCGCCCGGTGTCAGCTTGCTCTTGAGGACGGTCCGCCGCAGGGTGTCGAAGTAGTCGTGCAGGTCGAGCGAGTGCTGCGCGGCGCGGCGCAGCTTCGCCCGCAGCGACGTGTCCGCGGGTTTGCGCAGGCCCCACCAGGCGTCGTTGACGTCACGGTGGAAGTACATCGTCTCCTTGGAGACGTAGAAGCGACCCTCGAACAGGAGCCTGAAGAGGGCCCGCTTGTCCCACGCGTATTTCCCCCGGTTGAGGTTGCTGATCGCGTCGAAATCCGCGAGGCTGAGGCGCTGCGCGACGCTCGTCCTCATGACAGCCACGATGAGGAAAGCGTGCCCCCCCTGCGGATGCTCGGAGATCATCCGACGTGCTCGTTCGAATTGCGTGTCCAGCAAGTAGACGCGGCGGTGATCGTAGAACGTCCGCAGCGTGCCCCGCTCGTCAATTGAAGCCGTGTTGCTGCCGGCGAGCACGAGCGAGCTATCGCGATCGAGCTCCGCGACCATCTTTGCGAGATAGGTGGGATCCCACATGTCGTCGTGGCATGCCCACATGAACAATGGCGCCGTCGCCAGGTCCAGGACCCTCTGCGTGTTGGCCTGCAGGCCGAGGTTCTCGTCGTTGCGGTAGTAGCGGATCCGACGGTCACGAGCACCGTACGACTTGCAGATCTCCTCGGTCGCGTCAGTCGAGGCATTGTCGGAGATGATGAGCTCGAAGTCCGTGAACGTCTGCGCCAACAGCGAGTCGAGTGCCTTCGGCAGAAATACCTCGCCGTTCCAGACGGGAAGCCCGATGCTGACCCTTGGGCCGGCCGACTCGTGGGTTTGCTGGCGCCGGGCCCCGGACGATGAGCCTGCCTCGACGCGGGCTTCGTCTGTCTGCCCGCTTCTCGCAATCGTGCTCACACCTGTCTCCCGACTCGCGGCCACGCCGTATCTCACCCCTCGCATGAGGCGGCCAAGTGCCGTTGGAGTGGTGACCGCAGAAGATCCCCCGGGCCTCAAGTGCGAGAACCCACCAAAGCCTCGGCTCCTAGCATATGCATTGCTCCTTGCGTCGTGTCAACGGCGTGGCCCACCGAAACCTGGCGCCCGGGATGGCCCAGGCTGGCACGCAAGCGGCGAGGACGGCTGGCCGCCCGCTGCCGGAGCTCAGCCGCCAGCCGCCCGCCGCGCCTGCAGGTAGCCCCGCGCGCCATTGCGCAGGCGCCGGAGGAGGCCCGCGCTCGTGGCGAGCACGAACCGGACGTCAGCCGGTGTTGGAACCCAGAACCGCCACAGCGGCACCCCGGAGAAGCGCGCAGCCACAGCGGTCAGCAGCAGCGACGACAGCGTGTAGGAGAAGAGCGACGTGGCGGCGGCACCGATGATCCCGAACCGCGGGATGATCACCAGATTGGCCGCAACGTTCACCGTCAGCGCAACGATGCTGACGGTGGAGTCGATACCGGGCCGGCCGATGCCCGTCACGTACCCGCCGACCACGTTGGCGCCGCTGAGTGCGACCACACCTGGCAGCAGGATCAGGAATGGCACGATCGACGGTTGGAAGGCCGGCAGCACGGCCCAGATCATCACCAAGGCGCACGGCACGAGCAGCAGGGCGAACACAGCGCAGACGAGGAGACTCACGCGGGACACCATCGCGACCTGGCGATCCGCATCCTCCCTGGCCGACCCGGCCACATGCGGGAAGAAGACGGTGGCGACCGCCTTGGGAAAGATGAAGATCATCTCGGCCAGGGCGACGGACATGCTGTAGTAACCGAGCGGCTCGGCTGGATTCGCGATGAGTAGCGCGATCAGGTACGTGTCGGTGCGGTAGCTGAAGAAGCTCGAGAGGCTCCCCGCGTAGAACCGAAGGCCATAGCTCACGAGCCCGCGCAGTGGGGCAACGCTGGGCTGCGGCACCCTGCGGGCGACGAACGCCGCCGCGAGACCGAAACCGATGTTGTTGACGAGGGCGACGCCGACGAACACCGCGACGGCGCCCGGCACTCCGAGGCCCATGACGCCAACCAGCAGGATGAGCAGCAGCATGGTCGTCACCGGCTGTGCGATGTAGACAGCGGCATACGGGCGGACGGCTTGACGGCCAATCACGATCGAGGCTGCGAGCGGTGCCTGCAGCAGAAGCGGGAGCACGAGGAACGCGAAGAGGACTAGGCCTATATCGAGCCCGTGGAGGATCTTCTGCAGGAGCACAGGCAGCAGGGCGAGCACGATCGCAAATCCCAGGACGGTGAGCGCCGCCGTGAACGCGAACGACTTCCTGATCAGCCCCAACGTCTGACCCCGGGCCGCGAAGTACTGGAACGCCTGGGGAAGCCCGAGCTGGAGCACCACCATCATCGTGGTCGGCAGGAGGATGAGGAGGTAGTAGTCACCCTTCCCGGACGGGCCGAGCAGGCGTGCCAAGAAGATGCCGTTGATGACCCCTACGGCGGCGACCAGCGCCTGGGTGGCGAACATGACGACGACTCGGCCAGAAAATGTCCCTGCCTCG